>NC_017964.1:2910663-4365995 GCF_000219915.2 Advenella kashmirensis WT001
AGTTCAACCATTTTTTCAAAAAGCGGGTACCAATGATGAGCGCTCAGAGGCGGATCTGTCCAATAACCATCAGTAGGATCTGGATTAATATTGCAGCCTACAAATCCAAGTTCCTGCACACACCGTACAAGTTCAGATACGCAATTGGCAGTGCTTACGCCTGGTGATTGCGGCAGTTGACAAACACCGGCCAGCTTGGTCGGGAACAGGCATACTGCGCGATGAATCAAATCGTTGCAATGCCGTGTCCAAAGCTCACTAGTGCGTGTATCACCTATATGGTGGGCCATACCACCAGCACGAGGAGAAAATAAGGTCAGATCGACCCCACGTTCCTGTTGAATACGCAATTGGTTTGTCTCCAGGGATTCGCGAATCTGCTCATCGGTAATATGGCGCATTCGCTCACACTCGCCACCCGGATCTTCGGCCAGCATGGCAATCTGGCGCTTTCTGAAATCTTCAAGCGCTTTGGGCGCCGTCGTATAGTGTCCGTGGCAATCAATAATCATTCCCCATCCTATTAATTCATGCAATGCCAGGCAAGTCTACTTGTTTACAGGCAGTTGATTGGATTCAGTATCAGTTGGCGCGAAGGTTGGCCTTTTCTACTACCTTCTCCCATTTGTCGACCTGATCAAGATAAAACGTACTGAATTGTTCGACCGTTCCGCCACCAATTTCAATCGCCATTTTCTCCAGCTTACTTTGGACTGTGGGGTCTTTCAAGGCATTGTTGATGTATGCATTAAGCGTCTGGACGATTTCAGGTGCAGTCGCTTTTGGCACCGCAAATCCCCACCAGACTTTTGCCTCTAGATCGGGATAACCGAGCTCTTTGGCGGTAGGAACCTCAGGCATTTGCGCAATGCGCTTATCATTGTCAACCATCAAAGCGCGCAACTTTTTACTTTCCACCTGGGGTACGGCCTCCAGAGGATTGAGAAACATAAAAGAAACCCGACCCGAAACCAGATCAAGTTTGGCTGGTGCGCCTCCCTTGTAGGGAACGTGCAGCATGTCGGTACCGGTCGTTATTTTTAGCAGCTCTGAGGCCAGGTGGGGCGCGCTTCCACTACCAGACGTGGCAAAAGAAATGGCACCCGGCTTAGCCTTGGCCTCACTCAACATTTCAGAAAATGTCTTGTACGGAGAATTCCGAGTAACGACAAGGATTAACGGTGCATAACCTACGTAAGCGACCGGAGCAAGATCTCTGACCTCATTAAACCCCCGCTTGGGATACACCGCCGGGTTGGTAGCCAGGCCGTTTGCCCCAATCAATACCGTATAACCGTCAGCCGCAGCCCTTACCACTGCCTCGGTGCCAATATTGCCATTGGCTCCAGCCCGATTTTCCACGATCACCGGTTTACCGGTTTGGGCATTAATACTGTCCGCAAAAATTCGGCCTAATGTATCAACGGCCCCCCCTGGCGGAAAGGGAACGACCAATGTAATCGGTTTTTCTGGATACGCCGCGTTGGCCGGCACGCCAATGACACTAAAAGCCGCAATGACGCATATGAGAAATTTCCTGACTAGCTGTTCGGTGATATGTTTCATGAGCTTGTCTCCTGCTGTTTTTATGGTAACTGGCGGTATCACTGCCCTCAAATCTGTAGCGAAACAATTGTTTTTTCACCACCGGGCCATGCTAATAGTTCTTCGTTTCAAATAAAAGAAGCATTTCAGACTAGCTAATATTCCTAAAATACATATCTGAACTAGGTATTGAGCGCCGTATTTGACCGGAACAACAAGACATCGCCGGCACCCTAGCCAGTACCTCGAGAATGGTTGCCCACAATTTTTTGCAACAGTTCGCAGGTGCGAACGACCAGTGTTGTGCGAGGTCGGTCCGCTGAAGTAGCCATAACCAGTGTACTGATCATGCGCGGAGCGGCAATACGACGCATATGCAGATGTTCCTTTGCGTCGCTGATCGCCACGGCGTGATCCGTCGCTATGGCAAACCCCTCATTTTGCGAGACAATTTTAACGATCGTTGCTACCGCGTCAATTTCAAGCGCAATGTTGGGCTTCAACTGCATGTTGGCCAGCCGGGTCTCAACCATCATGCGCAACGGATGTGGTCGACAAGGGATGATGAGCGGCAAGCTTGCCACTTTGCGCAAGGGTATCGATGGACCAATGGCCGACGCTTCCCTCTCCTTGTACGCAAGCAATAGAAGGTTATCCTTGCGAACCGGATATAAATCGAGGCCAGGAGACGGTAACGGGTCGTGCAACAAGGCAATATCGATCCGCCCCGCCTGTAGCCATTCGTACAGATGGATAGTCAGACCTTCGGTGATACATAGGCTAGCTTTCGGATATTGCTCTCTGAATGCTCTTATAAAAGGAATGCTTAGCGCCCGAGCTGCGGCGTAAGGAAGGCCAATAGTCACACGTCCAAGCGCGCAGCCTCTGGCATCGTCTACATCATGACGGGCATGCTCAAATTGCGTCTGGATTATCCGTCCGTGTGCCAGCAACCGTTTACCTGGTTCGGTGAGAGACACACCGCGTCCATTGCGGTAGAACAAAGTCTGCCTGAGTTCTACCTCCAGGCCTCTGACTTGCCGGCTAAGCGCGGGCTGCCCTACGCCAAGCACCATCGCTGCTTGCGTAAAACTGCCTAATTCGGCTACACAAATAAAGCACTCAAGCTGCCGCAAATCCATCGCCCACTCCTTTAAGAATAAACCGGCGTCAGAAATGGTTATACCATTATGCTTGAGCACATGTCGTACAGATATTATGCGGCCATCACGTCAATAGCGCTGCCAAGATAAAATTAACAACGTCGGGGCAGCGCTTATGATGGCGGCATCACACAGTTGCTTGTGGCAACTATCAATATTGCCAACAAAAAAGCGCTGAAATACCAACTATCACAGTTGGCATTCAACGCTCCGGAAGGCTGTTTTGAACCGCCCTCACCCGCTTACACGCCTTGTCTAATCACATCGCTTAAACACATCAACTAAGCTCATCGCGTAAATCTTTGCCTAGGCCATTGATCTACGCCAGTCACTTGAGCCAGACGCATGTGCACGCTCGCGGGCGATCTGCCGGATTCAGGGTCAGGCTTCGCCTTCGCCGGCTGCCGGCTCGGGTGCATTGCCTGCACGCACTTTTTCTTCAATACGACGCCCGACGTCTGCATCAACGCGCTTCCAGTAATCGAAAGCGCGCTCCAGAACCGGACTGCGCACGCCTCCCAGCAAACTGCCGGCCACCTGCTCTACCAGCTTGCTGCGCTGATCATCATTGAAGACCTCGCGAACAAGCGTGCCGGGCTGGCCGAAATCATCATCTTCTGCATGAAGCGTATAAGCTTGACGAACCATATCGCCATCCGTTTCCCAGCCGTCGTCCATTTTCCCGGTGGCGTCTGCCCAGTCACGTCCCGCACTGTTAGGCGCGTAAACAGGTGCATTACCGCTATGCTCATAAGCCATCTGACCATCGAACATATAAGTATTGACGGGAACTTTAGGGCGGTTCACCGGCAATTGATGAAAATTGGTACCGATCCGATTACGCTGCGCATCGTTGTATGCAAAGGCGCGTCCGAGCAACATTTTGTCCGGAGACAGACCGATACCTGGAACCACATTACCGGGCGAAAATGCAGCCTGTTCGATCTGCGCAAAAAAGTTCTCGGGATTGCGATTCAGTGTCATCGTGCCGACCTTGATCAGCGGATAATCCTTATGCGACCAGGTTTTAGTCAGATCAAAGGGGTTGAAACGATACTTGGCCGCATCGGCATAGGGCATGATCTGCACCGACATCACCCAGCTCGGATGCTCGCCGCGAGCAATGGCATCAAACAGATCACGCCTGTGAAAGTCGGCGTCCTTACCCGCCATGTCAGAAGCTTCGGCGTTACTGAAAAATGCCATTCCCTGGTTCGTATGGAAATGATATTTAACCCAGAATTTTTCACCGGCGGCATTGACCCACATATAGGTATGTGAACCGTAACCGTTCATATGCCGCCATGTGCGTGGCAGCCCACGCTCACCCATCAGATAGGTAACCTGGTGCGCTGTTTCAGGATTGCTGGTCCAGAAGTCCCACTGCATATGATTGTCGCGCAAGCCGGAATCAGGCAGCCGTTTCTGACTGCGAATAAAGTGCGGAAATTTCATCGGATCGCGCACAAAAAATACCGGTGTGTTGTTACCCACCAGATCGTAGTTGCCCTCGTCTGTATAGAATTTCAGAGAGAAGCCACGCACGTCGCGCCAGGTATCAGGCTGCCCGCCTCGCCTGCTACGGTAGAGAACCGTGCCAGCATCTCGGTCTTACAGCCTTTTTGAAAGACTGCAGCTTTCGTGTATGCAGAGACGTCTTCCGTCGTTTCGAACTCGCCAAATGCGCCGGCACCCTTTGCATGTGGCTGACGCTCCGGCACTTTTTCACGGTTAAAGTGCGCCATTTGCTCAAGAAAATGAACATCGTGAAGCAAAATGGGCCCGTTTGGTCCGACAGTAAGCGAGTTGCGATCACTTTGCGCAGGTGCACCTGCGCCTGTGGTAGAGCCAGTAGCGTTTTTTTTGCTGGATTCATTCATGGAAAACATCTCCTGTTGCACAAAAATAAGCAAAGCCATCTCTGTAATGATCGGCTTCACACCGTTAATATAAGCCATTTCCGGCGGCAATTGGGAAAGTCTATCCTACTCATGTTCCATCTAATCGAATAGCGGCTGGCCGCGGTCTTTTCTCCTGAAACACAGTGGCCTTCTTTGCAATTTCATGGCGGCAGGGGCTATCATAGGCCGTAAAGAGTCATTCAATGCTCTGGAGCCGGCACATCTCTGCGACCGCGGCGCGTTGCTATACGCACCCCGCGCCTGGCTACCGGCTGGAGCCGCCCAAGCAAGAATGAATCCGATCCGACAGCGCAATAGCAAGGAATACAATGGGACTATTAATCGATGGAAAATGGCAGGATCAATGGTACGACACAGCCGGTAGCGGGGGACGCTTTGTCCGCAGCGATGCGCAGTTTCGTCACTGGGTCACCGCTGACGGCAGCCCCGGGCCGAGCGGCGATGGCGGGTTTCAGGCCGAAGCCGGACGCTACCATCTATATGTATCGCTGGCCTGCCCATGGGCAAATCGCACTCTGATCCTGCGCGCACTCAAAGGTCTGGAAGACAAGATCAGCGTGTCTGTTGTCAACCCATACATGGGGGCCAAGGGCTGGACGTTTGAACCGGGCGCGGCGTCGTGGGCGATCCGGTTGGCAACGCCCGCTATCTTTATGAAGTCTACCTGAAAGCACAGCCCGACTATAGTGGTCGCGTCACGGTGCCGGTTCTGTGGGACCTGGAACGCAACACCATTGTGAACAACGAATCAGCAGAAATCATCCGCATGCTCAATAGCGCATTTGACGACATTGGCGCGACACCAGTTGACTTCTCGCCTGCTGCGCTGTTGCCGCAAATTGATCAGGTCAATGCGCGAATTTATAACAGTATCAATAACGGCGTGTACAAGGCGGGCTTTGCGACCGACCAGGCAGTTTATGAAAAAGAAGTTATGAGCCTGTTTGCCACACTGGATTCGCTGGAGACTGAGTTAGGTCAGCAGCGTTATCTGCTAGGGCAAACCGTGACCGAAGCTGACTGGCGCCTGTTCACCACCCTGATCCGCTTTGATGCGGTATATCACGGCCATTTCAAATGCAATCTGAGGCGACTGACCGACTACGCAAACCTGTGGAGCTACACCCGCGAGCTTTATCAATGGCCGGGCGTGGCCGCCACTATTGACTTTGAACATATCAAGCAGCATTACTATCAGAGCCACCAGACCATCAATCCGAATGGAATCGTCCCGTTAGGTCCGGTTCTGGATCTGGACCGCCCGCCCAGCCGTAAGCTATAAAGCAGCAAGCCCTACCTCCTGCCCCACCGCTTACACTCGGCGTGCCGGTCGCCGCAATATGATGTATGCAATAATTCCTATGGACAGGACAATAGCGGACATCAGAAAGGCCGAGGTAAAAATATCTTGGCCCTGCAAATTAAAAATATCATGAGCCTTGCCCGAGATCCACTGCATAAATGATGCGCCAAGAAACAGCGACGTGTTAAATAGCGCAATGGCGCGCCCTTGCATGTTCTGCGGGTACACCTCTTTGGCGTCAGCCAGCTGCCAGACGGTATTGCTGGCGGCCACTGCAATTACCACGATTGCCGCGATACTGAGCCACAGCTGCTGGCTATACGCCAGGACAACGAACGCAATCACCAGAACCCACGGCTGAACGCATAAATACGCGTAGCGTTTGCCTGGACCCGGATCCAGGCGACCGAACAGCATCGGGCTGAATACCGAAATAATGGACAGCAGCAGGGCCAGGTTTCCTGCAAAAACCAGGCTTGCGTGATGACGCTCGACCAGTAACGGCCCCAGCCATAAGCCTCGCAGCGTCAAAAACGCGGCATAAATGACGAACACCAGCGACAGAATACCGGGCGTTTCCCGAATTTTCAGCAAGGCCTTATAGCCCGATATTGAACGCACTGCCACAAGGGTCTTCTGTTTAAGACTGAGCGATGATGCCTCCAGACCGCTGTCCACATTACGAACGCCAAAATAAATCAGCAGCCAGGTCAGAAAGCTCAAGACAGCCAGAATATAAAAGCAACTACGCCAGCCGAAATGTCCCACCAGCCAGGCGGTCGGTGTCGCTGTAAAAATCAAGCCCAGACTGCCCGATCCCAAGGCAAAGGCATACATCATTGAGAACTGCTTGCCCGAAAAATGCCGGGCCATCAGAACGATACACGCAAGAAAGGCCGGCGCACAGCCAAAGCCAATCAAAATCTGCCCCCACTGCAGCATTGCCGGAGACACGGCCATGGCAGACAGCACCGCGCCCACCACTGAAAACGGAGAAACAACAAGAATGGTCTTTCGAATACCAAAGTTGTCGATCAAAATACCGATCACTACCTGCAGGCAGCCGAATGCAATATGAAATGAACCGATCACCCCGGCCAGCCTGTCGCTATCGAGCATGAACTCGGTCTTCAATGGGACCGAAAGGATACCGCCCACAGTACGATAAGCCTGACTCAAAATAAATCCGGACAACAGAAAATAAAGCATGAGCTTGACTTTATTTATTGGAATCGACTGCGTATTCAACGGATGCCTCTGATTGAGATTTTTATGATCGAAGTTTTAATTGTAACGCACCGCAGCATGGACATTGCCCGACCATCTGGAGAAGATCGTCAGTCCCCATTGGCCAAGCGTCGGTAATATATGCAAAGTACTCACTGAACATTGGGCATTGGCAGTTCGACGATTTTGAAGAAATAAGCATCAGAAACATATAGTTTTGATCAATAACCCGAAAGCAACGTTGATCAAATATTGGCAATGGCTAGTGTTCCCGCATGAACAAAGCAACGTATCGTGTGTAAAATATTCCGGAACACCCCTTCAAAAGTCAAACATGTCTGCGCCAGTGCTCTCTACCTCTCGTTTAATTTTAAGGCCATGGCGCGATAGCGATTTGCCTGCCTTTGCCGAACTGAATGCCGATCCGCAAGTGATGCGTTATTTCCCCGCTGTGCTGGATCGACAGGCGAGCGACGCCCTCGCTGCGCGAATACGCGACCGCCTTGACACCACGCAATTTGGATTTTGGGCAGTGCAGATTACCGGTGTGACTGATTTTGCCGGGTTCATCGGGTTGTCCGTGCCCTCCTTCGATGCCCCGTTTATGCCCTGTGTGGAAATTGGCTGGCGTCTCGCCCGTCCTTACTGGAAAATGGGCTACGCCAGCGAAGGCGCACGCGCTGCCCTCGCCTACGCCTTTGACACCTTACGCTTGCCACAAGTCGTGGCTTATACTGCAGCAATCAACACGCCGTCCATCTTGGTCATGCAGCGATTAGGCATGCGCCACCATGCCAGTGATGATTTCGGGCATCCCGCGTTGCCCGAAGGTCACCCGTTACGCCAGCATGTGCTCTATCGCGCGACCCCGCCTTTTACCAGATAACCCGCTGGAGAATGATTGCCATGGCCGCTTCTGAACACATTGACGATCTGATCGCAAAACTGGCAGACTGGCGTGGCAGCATGCTGGCAGAGCTGCGCAAGACGATTCTTGCCGCCGACAGTAACATCGTCGAAGACTGGAAATGGATGGGCAGCCCGGTATGGTCTCGCGACGGCCATATCGTGGTTGGCAACGCACACAAGAACAAAGTCAAACTCACCTTTTCCCAGGGTGCCCATTTGCCCGATCCCGAGAAACTCTTTAACGCCGGCCTGGACGGAAAACAGTGGCGCGCTATTGACCTGTTTGAAGGGGATAAAATCAATAAGCCAGCACTAAAGAAGCTTATCCAGGCCGCGATCCAGTTTAATCAGCAAAAGCAGCAAGCCCGGCAATTGAAAAAACACCGGGCAGGAAAAACTGATTAAACAACGCAAGCCAGAGTTGGACAGTCCCGCTAAAACAATCACGATTGCAATCGCTAGCTGCCCGACTCATGCCTCGCTGCTGCCGTTCAATCTGTTCCAACGCTAATACCGCTGGTCAATCAATCTTCCGCTCCAAGTACAGCGCTGGCCAGTTCCATCAGAACGGGGCTGAGTCTGCTCACAATATCGACTACCGGCAGATGCGTATTAACGCTGACATTCAATACATGAACGGGTTGATATTTGAAACGCAACGGCGTTGCCAGCGCAATCACGTTCGGTTGCCAGGATGCGGCGCAGAAACCAGATTTTCGCACCTGCCGCAAGGATTGCTGAATTTGCCGTTCCAGCGAAGCCCAGTCTGCATGGCGACGCAGGTGCAAGCGTTGCATCAACTCATCGCGCGCCTGCGGTGTCATGCTTGCCAGATATGCCCGGCCCAGTGAAGTCAATTCAATGGGTACCCGCTGCCCTGCGACTACATTGCGCAGCGAAACTTTTCTGTTGAAGCGCACCGATTCCAGATAGACCATTTCATCGTGGTCTATCACTGCTATACCCACATTGATTTTGTGCGCTTGGGCAACGCGCTGCATCAGCGGCCCTGCAATTTTCAATACCGGCGATCCTGAACGCATAGCGTGCCCAAAGCTGAGTAACGGCGCCGCCAGGCGATAGGCTCGTTCGCGGGCATCGTAATCAAGCATTCCAGTGCGCACCAGTGTTTGCGTCAAGCGGCTGACCGTTGCCGGCGCCAGGCCTGTGCGTTCAGCCAACTCACTGTTCCCTATCAAGTCGGCGCCTGGACGGAACGCCCGAAGAATGTCGATCCCACGCTCCAATGAACGATTTTGAGCCGGTCGACCCAGTCGTTCCTGCACTTTACTGCTGACCATATGTCCTCCTTGTCAATTCCATCCAGTGAAATTGAGTTATTACTTTTGCCAAGTTTAACGCATAAACTGCAATCGTAATATTGATACGCCAACACAAGTTTGGGGCGCTGCAAAGCAGTACCTGAACAACCAGACAATGACAGGAGACCTCATGAAAAAAAGAAACATATCAAGTGCTTGCCTGAAGGCAGCCTTTGTGGCCATCACCGGCCTGACAGCAGCCCTTGCGGGCCAGGCGGCACATGCAGCCTTTCCGGAGCGGCCGGTACGGCTGATCGTCCCCTTCGCCCCTGGTGGCGGCACGGATATGATCTCCCGACTGCTGGCAGAAGGCATGGCGCGCGAACTGAAACAGCCGGTGATAGTAGAGAACAAGCCCGGGGCAGGCACCACAATCGGCTCGGATGAAGTGGCCAGGGCGCGCCCCGACGGATACACGCTGCTGATGGCGACTTTTGCCCATGTCGTTAATCCTTATCTGCATCCCAAGCTGCCTTACGATACAGATAAGGCATTCGCTGCAATCAGCATGATCGGCCATTCTCCCAGCGTGCTCGTGGTCCGGCCCGACAGCCCGATCAAATCTGTAAAGGATCTGATCGAGACAGCAAAACAAAAGCCCGGCACGCTCACCTATGCCTCTCAGGGCGTCGGCACCTCGGCGCATCTGGCCGGTGAACTGCTCGAATCTCTGGCAAAAATAAACATGTCGCATGTCCCTTATCGGGGCGCAGGGCCGGCGCTCAATGATCTGCTGGGCGGCCATGTCGATACGATGTTCGGCACCGCCGCTGCGGTAGGCCCATCCCTGGAAGCGGGCACCTTGCGGGCACTGGGTGTAACCACAGCCGAGCGCTCTCCTGCACTGCCGGACACTCCCACCATTGCCGAAAGCGGGGTGCCCGACTATGTGCTGGACAGTTGGTATGGCCTGTACGCACCCGCCGGTACGCCACCCGAGGTCATCGCGACGCTGAATGCCGCTGCGCATAAAGCCGCCGCCACCGAGACATTCAGAAAAAAAGTTCAAGGCGAGGGCTTGGTGATCTCAACAGGCACCCCCAAGGCACTCGAAGACTATATCAAAGGCGAACAAGCGCGTTGGAAAAAGGTAATTTCATCCAGCAATATTACGCTGGACTAGTCACAATCGAAACAAAGGAAGCAGTGATATGACACACACATTGATCAACGTCCAGGTGCAATCCGGTATTGCAACTGTATTTCTCAATCGGCCTGAAAAACGCAATGCCATGAGTGACGATATGCGGACCGAGTTTATCGAAGCTCTGGAACAAATCGCGGCCGACAGATCCATTCGGGCGCTGGTTCTGACCGGCAATGGCAAGGGGTTTTGCGCAGGCGGAGATATCGCTGGCATGCAGCGACGCATGCAGGCAGCACCCGGAGAGGTCGCCATCAACGGCTGGAGTCGCCAGCAGCGCGTTCACCATGCCATATCACTGCTGCATACCATGCCCAAGCCCACCATTGCCGCGGTCAATGGTGCGGCCTCAGGCCTGGGCGCCGATACCGCCATGAGTTGCGATTTTATCGTCGCCTCGGAAGCCGCCACATTCAGCTGGTCATATATTAATCGCGGCCTGATTCCCGATGGCGGCGGTATGTACTTCCTGCCGCGACGCATCGGCCTGCCCAAAGCCAAGGATCTCATATTCAGCGGACGCACCATCGCCGCACAGGAAGCATTGACTTTGGGGATTGCGGATCGCCTGGTCTCGCCCGATGCATTATTGGACAACGCACAGCAATGGGCAAAAGAACTGAGCGCGGGTTCAGGCACTGCACTGGCACTGGGAAAAACCATTTTGAATCAGACGTTCGAGCTGACTGCAACGCAGGCATTTGCCCAGGGAAGCCAGGCCCAGGGCATCTGTTACACCAGCACCGAGCACCGGGAAGCCGTGATGGCATTCCTGGCCAGGATGGCCGAAAAAAAGACCGCCAAATAACGGGAAAGCAACACAATCATGAATGCAATATCACGTCTTATTCGGCCACGCAGCGTGGCTATCATCGGCGCCTCTGGCGACTTGAGAAAAACAGCAGGCAGGCCCTGGCCTATTTGCGCAAACATGGCTTTGATGGCCCCATCTATCCCGTTAACCCGCGCGTCACTCATATTGGCGACGTTCCGTGTTATCCGGACATTAACTCCCTGCCGGCCGTTCCGGATGTTGCCATTATTTTGCTGGGCGCCGGGCGTGCGCATCAGGCGGTTCGGGAACTGGCGCAAAAAGGCACCGCAGCAGCCATCGTGCTTGCCAGCGGATACGCCGAAGCAGGCGCCGAAGGCAAAGAGCGCCAGCAACAACTGCAGCAGGCCGCCGGCGCAATGCGAATACTTGGACCAAATACCATCGGCCTGGTCAATCTGACCGATGGCATTCCGCTATCTGCAAGCGGAGCGCTGGAAATGGACCAGTTCCCGGTCGGCGACGTTGGCGTGGTCTCGCAAAGCGGCGGCATTCTGGGCGCCCTGCTCTCGCGTGCAGCGGCACGCGGACTGGGCATGTCCAAACTGATATCGACCAGTAATGAAGTGGACCTGGAAATGGCCGATTTCATCGACTATCTGGTCGATGATGAGTCCACCAAAGTAATTGCACTGTATATCGAATCCATTCGCAATCCACAGAAATTTCGCGCCGCCGCCTTGCGCGCGCGACATGCCGGCAAGCCTGTCGTGGCATTCAAGATCGGCAAATCTGAAGCGGGGGCCCAGGCGGCCGTCTCGCACACAGGCGCGCTGGCTGGCCAGGACACCATGTATGACGCCCTGTTCCTGCAAACCGGAGTGATCCGTGCCCAGCGATTCAGCGACCTGCTGGATATGCCAAGCGCATTATCAACCGGACGCAAGCTGCGCGGCAGACGTGTCGCCATCCTCACTTCAACCGGCGGCGCGGGCACATTAGTATCAGACAGCCTGGGTGTAGCCGGTTTCGAGGCTCCGGCACCGGGCGAGCAGACTGCTGCCGCATTACGAGCACTTCAGGGCGATATGCCGGCAGCGCTGGATCGCAACCCGGTTGATGTGACCCTGGCCGGTTTACAGCCTGATCTGTTGCGCGGCGCCATTAGCGCTCTGTCGGCCAGTGACGACTATGACGCACTGGTCATGGTCGTGGGTTCATCCAGCCTGGGCAATCCGCAATTGATGGCCGATGCCATTTGTGATTGCTTGCCGCAAACAGACAAGCCCATTATTGCATTCGTCAGCCCCCATGCACCAAACGTGGCCCGTCTGCTCAATCAAAAGCACATACCTGCCTTTATGGAACCGGAGTCCTGCGCTATTGCCCTGGAAGCCATGTGGCAAACCCAGGCAGAATCTACACTGCAGGCGCCAGGCGCTGTCCCGTCGCCCCCGCTGGCAGCTCTGTTAGTGGGAACATTGAACGAAGCCCAGGCCAGAGACCTGTTTTCCCGGTTCGGCATTGACGGCGCCGAACAGACCATCGTTTCGGACCCGGCGCAGGCGCAGGCTGCCGCCCTGCGATATGGCTCTGCCGTTGTACTGAAAATATTGTCCAGCCAGATCATGCATAAAAGCGATGTCGGTGGCGTGTGCGTGGGTGTTGCGCCAGAGCAGGTAGCCGATTGCATTACCCGGATGCAAACAGAAGTCCATGCCAAAACCGGTGTGCGTGCTGAGCAGTTTCTGGTGCAGCAGATGGTGACATCGGGCATCGAGCTGATCCTGGGTTTTCATCGTGATGCGCTGGGCAGTGCCATTTTGCTTGGCATGGGAGGTGTGACTGCAGAATTGCTGAAGGACACGACCATGCGTCTGTTGCCGGAACAAGGCGGGCTCAGTCTTTCCCAGGCCTATGACATGATGCATGATCTGCGTACCTGGCCTCTGCTCGATGGCTATCGCGGCCGCGTTAAAGCGGATCAGCAAGCATTGGCCCAAGCCATCGTGAACTTTTCCAATATGGTGGCCAGCCTGGGAGACAAGCTTATTGAAGCTGAAATAAACCCGCTGTTTGTCCTGCCTGACGGGCAAGGCGTCAAAGCGGCAGATGGTATTGCGATCCTGGGCGATTGATGGGACCGATTAACTCGACTGATTAATCTGGCCAACCAGTCCGGTCAATTAATACCGGCCAACGATTGCATTGGGCAATGCAATGACCAGAGGATTGCCGGCACTGTCATCTCATGGACTCCTCACCAGGCAGGCCGGCACCACAAAACGCAGGCACGGCAATCGGTCATTGCATATTTTACAGATCAAGCACCAGCAGCTCGCTTTTCGCTCTGGACACACACGCGGTCAGATATTCAGCTTGTTCATCGGGACTCAAAATGTAGTCCTGATGATCAACCTCACCCTCCAGATAGCGAATCTTGCATGTCCCGCACAAACCGGAAACGCAAGACGTCTCCAGTTCAATTCCCGCCTCGGACAGTGCTTCTATCAAACTTTTATCGGCAGGTACACCAATGTACTGGCCTGAACTGGCTATTTTCACCTTAAAGCTGCCGTCAGATTCTGAATCCGATTCTTTATCTTTACGCTCAGCCGCCGGTGCCTTGAAATACTCACAATGAACGGTACCGTCGGGCCAGCCCTGCGTCGCTTGTGTGCAGGCTTGCATAAAACCGGGAGGACCACAAAAATACACGTGTGTGCCGTCCTCCGGGGCGCTAAGCAGCGATGCAATATCCAAACCTCGGGCCGGATCGCCATTATCAAAGTGCAAATGCACCTTTGTATGGTCAGCGAAAGCGTCGGTGAACGCCGCGCATGACGCGTCCCTCGCACAATAATGCAATTGATAATCTATGGACCAACTATCGAGGGTATGGATCATCGATTTTAAGGGCGTTATACCAATGCCTCCTGCCAAAAGCAGAATTTTTCTGGCATCAGGTTGCAGCGGGAAATGGTTGCGCGGCACACTGACCTTGACTAGGTCCTGCACCCTGAGCGTTTCATGCAAGGTTTTTGATCCGCCCAACCCGCTCTCGGATTTGAGCACAGCAATGACGTAGCGCTTTGTGTCTGAAGGATCATTACACAGCGAGTATTGCCGTATCAAGCCTGGCTGTATGTGTATATCCAGATGAGCGCCGGCAGTAAATGCCGGCAAATCGTCACCATGGGGATGAACCAGTTCATATGAATTGATGCCGGCAGCCTCATAACGGATCTGCCTGATCAGCAATGAAAGCGTTGACGCTGTCGCGCTCGCCGGATTCGTCGTTATATCTGTGCTCATATCCTGTCTACCATCGTTGATATCGTTATGTGCAACGCGCTCGCGGCGGGCACAGTACCCGCCCGTCGTTTACACCTGTTGACCGTAAGTGTCTTTCGCCGTTTTTTCCAGCAGCTCCATCCTGTCGCGCACAAAATCCGTGCGGGCAGAACCCGTGTGCTTGTCGCTTTCTGTCAGAATGGCAACAATCTGCTTGGCGACAAATCGCCGCTGCGCCACTTCGGCCTCAACGGTCTGCGCTTCGGGCAGGTCAAAGACATTACCCGAGCAGTAACTATTGGGTGCGCCGCCAGTCTCCAACAGCCATTGCCTGAAGCCATCGGCCGAGGCTGCCGGGTTAGTACCACGGATGGCATCCCGCAACAGCTTTCTGAACATATACAAGCCGGCATCAAATTTGGTCGGATTCTCCAGCGCATGAATCGCAATCGGACGCTGGCTAATAATGGCTTCATAATCGCCAGGTGCATACTGGCATTCTTTATAATTGGCCCGTTCCCGGTGGTTGGACGGAATGGGTGGCATATCTTCCAGCTTATATTTTCCAAAACGCTCTGGTCGACGCATCGCGACCTGCCCTTCCAGGAAATCGATGGTTTCATAGCCCACCATGCCTTTGTCTCCCACGCCACGCGTATCGATACCCGGGCCCATGACACGCCAACCGATCATTTTGGCATTCTCATCATCCACAGGTACGGTCCAGCGGATGATATGAAAACGGCTGAACAACTTTTTCTTTGAGCATCTTCCGAGGTATATGCGTGCAGGCTCAGATTCGGCAGTATCTGGTGCTGTACGCGAATAAACAGCCGGTCTTTGTCCACTCGTCGGGCTCCTGAGCAAGCCAGGCTCCGACCCTGATGCACGGGAATAAATTGCATATCAGGCGGCACCTCCATGGAAGCGGCGCCAACTTCATCAAAGGTCGTGCCTTGATAATGCCCATCAACCACATTCTTTGCCGCATGCAATGCCATGGTGTGATAATTGTCTGCCGCATTGTCCTGCACCTGCAGCCAGTTGCAATGCTGGAAATTACTGAATGGCACCAGTTCATCACCTTCGGCGACGGTAAAATTTCCTTCCCATTCAGGAAACGGCGGCTCTTTATCCGGTGGACCCATATACGCAAATATAAGCCCGTTGCGTTCCACCGCTTTGTATGCCCCCTGCTGAATGGAACAGGCAAATTTTTCTGCTTCTTTTTCTTCGCCCTTAGGAAACGGCGCATGCAGGCAGGTGCCGTCAACATCAAACACCATACCGTGATAGCAACACATAATGCCACGTTCCTGAATTGCCCCATATTCCAGTGAAGCGCCACGATGGACACAATGGGCATGCAACACACCCACGCGCCCGCGACCGTCCCTGAACGCCACCAACTCTTCACCCAGGATTTTCAAAAATCGGGGCGTGTCGGTCAATTCCATTGCCATGCAAACAGGATGCCAGAAACCGCGCATGTATTCGCCCATCGGCGTACCCGGCCCGACCTCTGTCAATTCGGGATCATGACCGGGAATCTTATTGGTGTAATAGCCGCCGTAAGGAATCAGTTTTTTTGTCACCGTAGCCGAAGTGCCGGCGCTTCGACCCTGCTCTGCTTTATCCATTGGTTTGCTCATTTGCTCTCGTCCTCTCAAGGTTGTGAATGCCCATTGCGGGTTAATTATCAATTTAATGTATACTGAACTCTGTATACAGAGAATAAGATGCTACTTAAACCCTGTACATATGGGTAAACCCTTGATTTTGTATTCTGTATACAGAGAATGCGCTACAATTTGTAAAACCGAGCAGACTTGGCAGCGCTTGTCTGCAATATCGCGCCCGTGGCCTGCGGCTTTATCAAACACAGACGTCTTAAAAGAACATCATGAACAACAAACTTATGAAACTTCAGTCCCGTCCCGACTACGTCGACGAAGTGTATAAAGCGCTGCTTGACGCAATTAGCGATGGCAGTCTGGCACCCGGAATGCGCATCACTCAGGAAGAGATTGCCGAGCAAATGGCGGTTTCCCGCTCGCCGGTGCTACAGGCATTACGCTTACTGAAAAAAGACGGCTTTGTTCAGGATGCGCCAGGACGAGGCATTCTGGTCTCTCCCCTTGACCCGGACTGGACCGGCAGGCTTTATGAGATCCGGGGTGCTCTGGACATGCTCGCCGTTCGTCTTGCTGCCGAGCGCAAGGCAAAAATAGATCCGCAACTGATTATTAACGGTCGTCAAGCCTCCCAAAGTGGGGTCGTCAAAGCGCTTATCGATACAGACATTGCCTTTCATACCGCCATCTACCAGGCTTCGGGCAATCCGCTGATTGCAGAGAGTGCTCTCGTGCACTGGAACCATTTACGGCGAGTGATGGGCGCAGTGCTGCAATCATCTGCGCAACGGCAATCCATTTGGGATGAACACGAAGCCATTGCCAGCGCAATCGCAGAAGGCGATAGCAAACGCGCAGTGGAACTGACCGATTTACATACCCAACGCGCCCGTATCAGTCTGGTAAAACGACTGGACGAAGTGCTAAAACAGCAAAGCAACCAGGCATAGCCTGATCACTCTGCTTGTCTTTACAGCAGTCAGATTTCTGCCGCAACAACGGGACGGCGTACGCCCCCGGTCTCGTTCTGAACCTTCATGACTGCTTGCTTTTTACTGTTCACCATTCTGGCCGGGATGGCAAAGACCAGCGCGCTCGCAATCATCATGCTGACAGCGAGAACGTAAATCCCGCTACCGGTATTACCGGTGTGAGTTTGGAACCAGCCAATCAGATAGGGCTGACCATACCGGATATACCGCCAACTGAATTTGCAAGCGCAATGCCTGCTGCCGCTGCAGCTCCGCCCAAAATGGCAGGAGGCAATGTCCAGAACTGAGAGATGGTCGTCATTACGCCCATGGTTCCTATGGTGAGGGCAAAAATTGCCACAACGGGGCTATGAGCGAAGATGACGCTGGCACAAAGACTGAGTGCGCCGACAATGCCTGGAACGGCTAAATGCCACCTACGTTCACCCTTATCGTCGGAGTGGCGGCTGACCATCACCATCGCAATCACCGCTGCCCCATAGGGTATGGCAGACAATATACCGATATTGAGTGGATCGTCTACTCCTGTTGCCTTGATCAGCGATGGCAGCCAGAAACTTACCCCGTATAGCCCCATGGAAAAAAAGAAATAAATACAGCTCATGAGCCATATCTTGGGATTAAGCAACCCATCTTTGATCGAATGCAATTGATGTCCCTCTTTATCGACATGCAAATTTGCCGCAATGACTTTTTTTTCTGCTCTATTCAACCATTTGGCATCGGCGACGCTGTCATCGAGGTAAAAAAAGGCAATAACGCCAATGACGATCGTTGGAATACCTTCCAACACAAACAGCCACTGCCATCCCGACAGGCCATATACGCCCCCCATACCATTCAGTATCCAGCCGGATAAAGGTCCCCCTATCACACCTGACATAGGAATGCCTGTAAGAAACAGCGCAGTCACTTTACTTCTGCGCGAAGAGGGAAACCAGTACGTCAGGTACAACAAGACGGCAGGAATAAACCCCGCTTCGGCAACGCCCAATAAAAATCTCAGAACATAAAAACTTGTCGGGCTGGACACAAACATCATGCATACCGATACAGCTCCCCATGTCACCATAATCCTGGCTATCCAGCGCCTTGCCCCCACTCGCAACAGAACCAAATTGCTGGGTACTTCGAAAAGCATATATCCAATGAAAAATACCCCTGCACCCAATCCATAAACTTCTTCGCTGAACGACAAATCACTCAGCATCTGTAATTTGGCAAAGCTCACATTGATACGGTCCAGATAGGCGCACATATAGCAAAGAAAGAGAAATGGCAGGAGCCGCCACATCACTTTCCTGTAGAGCCCTGCCTCATCCTTGACAGCGCCTTGTTCAACATCATTTTCAATCTGCATTATTGTCTCCACCAAAAAGTAGGGTTAATTGGCCGGCCTGATTGTTGTCATCTCAGGCTTGTTCGTTTCGCATGACGCACGCCATGCGAAAGCCGCCATATAAACATCAATCAAACATGTCAGGCTGCGTAGCCACTAACTGATCCCAGATTGCCTGGAAATGCAACCAACCGATGTATTCACTGCCCACGTGTTCCCGGCTATAACGTGCGCGCTCTGGTGTGACTAGGCGAGGTGTGATCCCGGTAGCCTCAATCATCAATTGCTGCTGGCAGCAACGTTCAAGCGCAATAAACCAGAACGCCGCAGCCTCTATACTGTGACGGCTCGCCGTCAGCAAACCGTGATTCTGATGAATGGCCGCCTTCACACCGGCAAATGCATTGGCCACTTTATGGCCGGCCTTGACCTCCACCGCAACCTGCCCAGCTTCGTCGCCAATCACAACATGATCTTCAAAAAACGCTGCAGCATCCTGACTGATGGGCGCCAGTGGTTTTCCCAAAGCCGCAAATGCAGTCCCATACACAGTATGCGCATGGCACATGGCGACAATATCCTGATGCTGCTCATGTACCGCTGCGTGCAAGACAAACCCTGCCCGATTAATGGCATGCCTGCCCTCAACGACTTTTCCGGTGTGATCTGCAAGAATCAGGTTTGATACCTTTACCTGTGAAAAATGAACCGCCATCGGATTGGTCCAATACAATCCCGGATCTTCGGGATCCCGAATGGTCAGGTGTCCGGCAAAACCGTAGTCGTACCCCTGCAAGGCAAAAGCGCGGCACGCGGCAACAAGCCGTTCTTTCAAATGTTGTCTGTGTGCCAAGACACTCGTAAACTCCGGGAGCTGGGGAAATATCAACTCTTTTTGTTCGGGCTGGTAAATGGATACACGACCGTCATCGAGCACGATACCGGTTTTTTCGAGTACAGCTGCCATGCGATTTCTCCTGTTAAATACGCAATAGATGAAATTTGAACGCCCTCATCGTCCCACGCAGCAGCCCCCTTGACAAACGATAGTTCTTCATGGAATCATGAATGTGATTCATGGATAATGACAAATATGAGAAATATCCCGCACTTCACGCTGCTACGCGCCTTTGAGTCGGCCGCCCGCTTAAAAAGCTTCACCCTGGCCGCCCAGGAATTGCATCTGACCCAATCGGCCATCAGTCATCAGGTCCGCAAACTTGAAGATTATTTTGGGTGCGCACTCTTTATCCGACGCAACCGACGTGTTGAGCTCACGCTCGAAGGGCAGCGGTTCCTGGAGAGTCTGTCAAGAATATTTGATGTTATCGAAGCCGCCTGCGCCGAAGTATCACTCGCACCCAAAGCGCAGGTGCTGGCGCTCTATTGCGCCCCCAGCCTGGCAGTCAAATGGCTCGGGCCCAAGCTGCCACAATTTATGAAAGCGCATCCCGATATTACGATTCGCCTGACAACCGGATCGGAACAGGTGGATCTGGTTCGCATGCGCGAGCTGGATATTTCTATTTGTTATGGCACGATCATTGACCGTGCCGGCATTGTGAATGAGCCGCTTGGCACCGAGAGAAATGTGCCCTTGTGTTCGCCCTCGCTGATTGAACCGGGCGTAGACGCGGCGGCATTGATGAAAAAACTGGTTTTGATTGATTCACAATTGAATAATGTGACCTGGGCCAGTTGGTTTACCTTGAACAACCTGCGGTTGCCGGCCAGACCTCGGCCATCATTTGATCGTGCCGCAATGTCGCTATCGGCAGCGACTGACGGCATGGGCGTGGCACTGGAGAGTACCCGCCTGGCCGAGCGCGAGCTCGCTCGCGGCGACCTGATCGAACTGGGAAAAGGCGTTTTTAAAGAAATGAACGTAGTCACTCACACGGTGTCCTGGCGCGCGAATGAAAGTCAGGTCCCAAAAATTCGTATCTTCAAGGATTGGTTATATCAGATAGCCAAAACGCAGCCTACATAGGTGGTGGAAACAGCACCGGTGCCTGCCCTTCTTCCCACGGCGCATACTTGTGCATCACGCGCGCAAAAATTGCTGACTGCTTCCAGTCTTCAAGCCAGCGCAGCACATGCGGCCAGGCCTGCGTTTCAAACCAGGCAAAATCAGTATGAGCAAACTGCCTGACAAACGGTGCAATGGCCATGTCGGCAAGCGCGCAATGCAAGCCCGAAAGATACGGCGTATGGCTCAGAGTGCCTTCCAGTGTCATTAGCCAGTCTGCCGCCTGAGTGCGGTGCTGCAACCCGTGTTCCAGTTCGTAACGTTGCGGATATTTGTAGCGGTCAAGAAGACACTTGAAATCGTGTTCGCAAGATTCAATGAGCGCCAGCATATCGGCCAACGAACCTCCTGTCGGCGTCAGCCAGCCAAATGGATCGTGCTGGCGCAAGGCCCATAACATGATATCCAGGCTTTGCTCAATCACCTGCCCTGTAGGAAGAACCAATACCGGCACAGTTCCCTTGGGCGAGGCGGCCAGCATGGCTGCCGGTTTGTTGCGCAGAACGATCTCACGTAATTGGCAGGTTTGCGCGCTGGCCGCGATGGCCAGCCGGGCGCGCATCGCGTAGGGGCAACGTCGGAAAGAATAGAGAACAGGATAGGACATAACAGAGCCACGATAAAAAAGGATGCCTGCCTCACATTCGTGAAGCTCAGGCATGCTTTGACTCTACCACACTCGCCTGCCAAGGATGCAAGCGGCGCTATTTTTTACTGCTATCGCTGGCAGCAGGATTCTTCAGTGCTGCCATGGCTTTTTCATAATCGGCATGCGCTGCTGCGCGGTCCTGGCCACCATATTCAACGCTCAGATACTCCACCACAGCAGGAATCATATCGTCCTGCAACGGCGCCTTGTAAACGTCTTTCATTTTGTGAATGGTGGCGTTCCAGTATTTTGGCGATGACTTTGGAGGCTGCGACGAAACATACTGAGATGAATGACACATCAGGCACAGGCCATTGGCAATCTGGTATCCGGGCAAATCGCTTTTCTTATAGCCACCGGCTTCCTGGGGAAATTCGACGCCGGCGCCGATGGCGGCCACAGGCAGCCATGCACAGCCGACGACGACCCAGCGCAGCATCTGTTTACGTATAGATAAATATTCCATTGCTGCGCTCCCTATGCTGCGATTACACGAATCTGTTCAATGCGGTTCATGCGATAGCCTGACGGATTCCAGTTGGCCTGCATGGGCTGGGTTTCACCTTTATGATTGGTCGCCCGAACCATCAGTTTGAATTCGCCTTGTTTCCGGGGGGTGAACTCGCCGGTCCACTCGCGAAAGGAATACTTGCTGATTTGCTCGCCCAGTTTGGTGTCCAACCAGTTGCTGCCACCGTCGGTCGATAACTGCACCGATTTAATTCCCGAACCGCCATCAAACGCAATGCCTCGCAAGGCCAGCGGTTTGCCTACCGTGATCCGCGTATCCTCAGCCACGTTTGTGATAAACGAACGAACCGAGAACCGTTCAATCGGGATGGTTTTACCTGGTGCCTCTCCGGGCTTTACACAATGACAATCACTATCTGGAATACGATAGGCCTTGCTCATCCAGAATCCATCAAAAACGTCGTCCATCACATGGATGTCATTCAAATGCTTGACCCAATAAGTGCCGAAGTAGCCAGGCACAACCAGACGCAACGGATAGCCATTGAGCAAAGGCAGATCCTCATCGTTCATTGACCATGCCAGCATTACCTCCCCGTCCATACCATGATCAATATCCAATGCCTTGATAAAATCCGGTCCATTGGGAACAGGGGGATGGTCCAGTCCGTTAAAGGCCACCTGTTTGGCCGAGCCCGCAACACCGGCAAGTTCAAGCACGTCTTTCAGGGCGACGCCTTTCCACTTGGCATTGCCCATCGCACCATGTCCCAATTGCCCACCGTTTATGCGCGGTTCAAAAAAACCGCGGCTATTACCGGAACACTGATGTACAGCAGTGATTTGCTTGTTGGGAAGTTTCTTTAGTTCATCCAGCGTCAGCTCCAGCGGCTTGCTGACTGAGCCATGCACCTTCAGTCGAAAACTTTTCAAGTCGACTTCTGTGGGAATGCCGCTCCAGTGATAACGCACAAAAAAAGCATCATTCGGCGTAATCAGGCCGTCGTTGAAAACTGAAAATGGCGTCTCCAGCTGCGGGGGACGATTGGTCAGAACGATAAGGGGACGTTTGCCTGGAAAGGCTTCAAGCACACGCTCGCCGTTGCCAAAAGGCAATGTGATGGTGTCCTTGTCCGCGGCCAATGCCGGAGACAGCGCCAGGCCGGACCATAATCCGATGCCTGTATAGCCGGCAGATTTCAAAAAGCGCCGTCGCGCAGCATGAGAGCGGTTTGGGTCTTGCATGTCTCTTCCTTGTTTGTATTACCGGCGCGCCACACAGCGCAGCTACGAGCCGTCGCTGCAAGTGGACCGGCATGGCCGGCATGCAACAGACAGGGCAATATCTTTTTTTATATTAGTACAAGTGATTTGCCCGGTATAGAACCAGTTGAATTTCCTTCATGGAACCAGGAGCGCGCAGCACGCATGCAAATAAAGTTAAATCAAGTACTTACTCAATATGCCCGGTTGCGACAAAAATACACATCGATACACTGTTGCAATAATGTAGCCACAACAGAATCCGGCCGTACCAGAATGCCCGGCATTTTATGACGAAACATTCAGGTCAGAGTAAGTTGATACGCGACAATCATATTGGGCTATGTAGCCATGATGCCGCAGTGATTCGGTTGCGGCATAGTGATTTGCTTGCGATGTATCGGCTCGCTGGCTACGCTCAAATTCATTTGTAATGGGGTACCACCTGATTGCCTGCGGCTAATGTCACTATTTCAATTGTGATTAATTCCGCGATGCCATGCGTCAAGGCATGATTCGGCGCGATGCCGCAAGACATGACGTGACAATACAGGTTCAACGATGATGGTATGCCCGTGGATGTTGCGTGACGGGACCACGACGACTATGACGTTCCATATTCAGGATTTTTCCATTGCGCGCGTCCACATCCACCTGCACCACCCTTCTGGCCTTTCTGACATCCACCGTATACGCGCGCCGTCCCCGATAATGGTCGGGTTCGACTTTATAGGCCTGGCCGCCTACGGCCCTTTCGGCAATACGCATCGCCTGTGCAGGAGAAACATCGCCGCGATGCCCGCCCTGATACGCCAGGGCCCCGGTCGCAGCGCGACTGCCATCAGCAGACCAAGCATGCCAGCAGTTAATATTTTTTTCATGATCTCACCTTGTGAATATGTCAGGAGTCGGACAGAAATTCCAGATTGATACTTCTGCAGACACGACTAAAAAGCCGCGTTCTGAGTCAATATAGTCACAAAAAAAGCAGTCTGTTCATTTTGAAAAATGCTGACACATCTGGCTGGCAGCAGAAACACATTGCAGTCTGATTGCCCGGTTTACTGGCTCGCAAGCGGGTGCATACGGCAGATGTCCCGTCATGCCGCACACATTGCCAGGCGGGATGAAAACGCGGATTTTTCCTGCAAACCGGTCCACGAATCGGCAAAGGGCACTGTCTGTGCAAAGTGGCTTCGTACAACGGTACGCCAGGGGGAATCTATTTTTCTCTGATACGTCTTCTTGTCTTTGGCGGCAGACCACTTCGGATCACGCGCAACCAAACAGGATCAATCAATCCACTGGGTCCAGAAGCACCTGCACCTGGCCGCGCCGGCAAACGATACTACAGCCCTGATGCTTGAGCAGAATATTGCGATCATGTCCCAGTGCATGCACTTGCCGCAATTGCTGCAACCACTGATTCAGTCGCGCTTCGGTAGGCATGGCAATATGCAGGCGGCCCAACCACTGGCGCAGCACATTAGCCTGGCGATGTTGCGGCAACTCACGCCAGCGGACCAGAGAAAAGCCAAGCCCGTCTTCAGTGAGCAGACAATACTGCAAATCCATATCGCCCAGGTCTTGCAACAGCAAACTGCTTTCCGCCATCACGCGCGCATGGCGCAGCAGGTTGCCCTGCCATTGGGGCCAGCGCTTGTTCAGAACGGGGGTAAGCAGGGTGCGCACGGCAGCACGGGTATATTTCTCATCCTGGTTGGTCGGATCCTGCACGGGCACCCAGCCGGTCTTGGTTTCATAGCGGGCAGCCGCTTCCAGAATCCGGCTGCGTCCCACGCCCAGCCAAGGGCGGTATAACTGCAGGGGTCCGCGCCGGGTATGGGCCGCCATGCCTGACATGCCCTGCACGCCGGCTCCGCGCAACAGACGCAGCAGCATGGTTTCGGCCTGATCGTCCCGATGATGGGCAAGCAGCATATGATGGCAATCGTGATTTACTGACCAACGTTCAAACGCGTTGTAGCGCGCCAGCCGAGCCGCCGCTTCAACGCCCTTGCCGGTGTCCGACGCGACCTGCACTGGCAGGAAATGAAAAGCCACGCCAACCTGCTGCGCCAGTTGTGCCGTATGTGCAGCCCAGGCGTCAGCCGTGGCCACCAGCCCGTGGTGTACGTGAACAGCGTGAATGGTTTTTTTTGCTGCGCGGCAATCTGGCTGGCGGCAACCAGCAGCATGGCCGAATCGGCCCCGCCGCTTACCCCAATTGCAATATTGCCTGCGTCTATCGTGCCAAGAACAGCATGCAAGGCTCAAGAAGCGTAGTATCTTCAAGCCAGCCCGGCTGCTGCAAGAAAGAATTATTTATCCTGGACACGACCATAAGACATGAGTCGCTCCAGCCTTTTGTCCAGAAGCTCGTCAACGTCCATGCCGGAGACCTGCCGCAGCGCTTCGGAAAGCGACCGTTTCAGGGTTTTGGCCATGCTCACGGCATCGCGTTGCGCCCCGCCCACCGGCTCCGGCACCACTTTATCAATCAGACCCAGCTCCAGCAGGCGCGGCGCGGTAATGCCCAGCGCTTCGGCTGCAACCGGTGCCTTGTCGGCACTGCGCCACAGAATGGAGGCACAGCCTTCGGGGGAAATGACGCCATAAGTGGAGTATTGCAGCATCTGCACTACATCACCCACTGCAATCGCCAGCGCGCCACCTGAGCCGCCTTCGCCAATAATCGTGGAAATAATGGGAACCCGCAGCTCCGCCATGGCGTACAGATTGTGCCCAATGGCTTCAGACTGCCCGCGCTCTTCGGCGCCAATACCCGGATAAGCACCCGGGGTATCCACAAAAGTGAATACCGGCAACTGGAATTTTTCTGCCAGACGCATCAGACGCAACGCCTTGCGATAGCCTTCAGGGCGTGGCATGCCGAAATTGCGTTTGGCGCGCTCTTTGGTGTCGCGCCCTTTCTGATGGCCGATAACCATGCAGGCTTCGCCGGAGAATCGGGCCAGCCCCCCCACGATGGACAGATCGTCTTCATACATGCGATCACCATGCAGTTCGTGAAAATCGGTAAAGATTTCACGGACATAGTCCATGGTATATGGTCGTTGCGGATGCCTGGCAACCAGTGCAGTCTGCCAGGGCGTGAGTTTGGAATAGATACTGTTGGTCAGGCTCTCGCTTTTTTGCTGCAGTTTGGTGATTTCTTCGGAAATATCGACTGCTGAATCAGAGGAAACATGGCGCAACTGCTCGATCTTCTGCTCGAGCTCTGCTATAGGTCCTTCAAATTCTAAAAAAGTAAATTTCATAGTTATCTTGTCATGAATGGTTGTTCACGCGTACCCTGCTGCGCCTTTACAGGCTGCGCCATAAGTACCATGTCGCAACTGTTCGCCACGGTTGCCACGATTGCGCTACTTCACGTACCTCGTACCGCGATACAGGTTCACCGCTGAAATAGTGCTCCGAGATTGCCTTGAGCAGGCCCGGATCATCGATTGGCAAAATATCTGGTCTGTGCAAATTAAAAATCAGAAACATTTCGGCCGTCCAGCGGCTGATGCCCCGGATTGCACATAATTCGGTAATGATGTCTTCGTCGTCCATTTTAGACCATTTCAGCGGATTTACTTTACGCTCGTTGAAATGATTCGCCAAATCCAGAATGTATTCGGTTTTTCGCTTGGACAACCCCGCTTCCCGCCATTGCGCCTCATTGTATTCAAGAACAGTGGCCGGCGAAGGCCGATGACCGCAAAGCTGTGTGAAATTTTTCCAGTGCAGGTCCGCCGTTTTAGACGAAATCTGCTGGCCGATAATGGCCCGCGCCAATGTGACAAAGGCCGTTTTGTTGGTCGCCAGCCATAAGTCGGGGTTGGCCGGAATGATTTTACGAAGAATGCGATCTTTCTTGATCAGAAATGTAACGGCCTCGTCCCAATATTCGGGCTTTACCGGCGCAGGTGCTGCAGATGACATGTCTTCCCCTATCAGGCGCGACGCCATTGCGTCAGGCCACCTGGTTTATCCTCTAGTTCCACGCCCTGCTCCTTGAGCTGTGCACGAATCTGGTCGGCCTTGCCGAAATCACGGTCCTGCTTGGCCTGGCGACGCTGCTCGATCAGTGCTTCGATCTCGGACTCGCTCAAGGCAGTTGCAGCAACAGACTGACCTTCGCGTTTAATATAGCGCGTCGGCGACTGCAGGTAATGCTGCGGATCCTGTTGCAACAAGCCCAATACGCCACCCAGTGCCCGGATTCGGCCGCTGAGCGTGGCACTGTTGCGCCGGTTTGCTTCGGTGACCATGTCAAACAGGACAGCAATGGCCACTGCGGTATTGAAGTCGTCATCCATGGCGGCTTTGAACGCCTGTTCAAAATCCAGCGACCAGTCAATGGATGCGGTATCGGTCACCCCGGTATTGTTGAACGTCTGATAAATTCGATCCAGGGCCGCCTGTGCATTGTACAGGTTGTCCGGCGTAAAGTTCTGCGGGCTGCGGTAATGGTTGCGCACCACAAAAAACCGCAGCATTTCTGCTTCGCGCGTGTTGATCTGGTAATCGGCCGACGCGCTGTCGGGCTCAGAACTGACAGTATCACGGATTGTCCTGAAATTGCCCAGTGATTTGGACATCTTTTCGTCATCCACCATCAGCGGGCCGCAATGCATCCACCAATTGGCCAGCGTGCCGCCGTAAGCGCCTTCAGACTGCGCAATTTCGTTCTCGTGGTGGGGAAACTTCAGATCAGGCCGCCGCCATGAATATCCAGCGGCTGACCAAGCAGTTCCCGGCTCATGGCGGAACATTCAATGTGCCAGCCGGGACGACCACGCCCGAAAGGCGAATCCCAGATGGAGTCTTCGGGTTCGTTGGGTTTGGCCTGTTTCCACAAAACAAAATCAAACGGATCACGCTTGCCGTCGGAGACCGCCACGCGGTTGCCCGCACGCAGATCATCCAGCACTTTGCCCGATAGCTTGCCGTATCCGGGAAAACTGCGTACCGCATAGTTAACGTCGCCATCGGGGGTCTGATACGCCAGATCCTTGTCCTGCAAGTCCTTGATAATTTGCAGCATACCCGGAATGTGCATGGTGGCTCGGGGTTCCCGATCGGGAGGCTGTACGTTCAGCGCCCGTTCATCGGCATGCATGGCGTCGGTATAGAAAGACGTAACCGCATGTAAAGGCTGGTTCAGCGATACTGCCTTATTGATGATTTTGTCGTCGATATCGGTGATATTGCGTACGTAGTCGACTTCATAGCCACTTTGACGCAACCAGCGCTGAACCACATCGAAGCTGACCAGCATACGGGCATGGCCCAGATGGCAGAAATCATAGACCGTCATGCCGCAAACGTACATCCGCACTTTGCCGGGCTCTACCGTAACAAAAGGCGCTTTGGCGCGGGAAAGGGTATTGAATATTTGCATGGCGGAAATAAAAAACTGGACGTGCCAACGGTCGGGATTGACCGATGCAGCAAAGAAAAAAAGCCGTAGCAGCTTAGGGTTTATACGCCGCACGCTCAACTAAGGCTAAAATACGAAGGAGTAAGTATAGCAAGTCCTCACCAGAGGCAGCATGTACTTGAAGGTTTTCTTTCACGATTTTCTGGATAAGCGCTGTGAAACTTAATGTTATTCACCGATCGCTGTTAGTGTGCTCCCTGTGCCTGTTGCCAGCGCTGCAGGCAATAGCCCAGCAGGCGACAACCTCGTACCAGGCCGGCTCGGCGCCTTCGGGCGGCACGGCCAATGGCATTCCCGCCCCCATGTATACCCCGGACAACGCCAATGCGCGCGAACCCGGCTGGCAGGGCTGGCAAACGTTCTGAAAAAGCTGGAACCCTCGGTTGACACGTCCATTCCGGAAACGGCGTCGGGCGCGGCCAGCCGTCTGAGCACAATGATCACGCAGGGCCAGGCAGCCAAGCGCTGCAGGAGATCGAACGCCGCCAGAACGCCAACGACCGCATTATCGCGCCGGCGACAGATGTTCAATTGCTGTTTCTGAAAGGGCGGGCGCTGGCAGCGCTGGATCGCAAGCCGCAGGCGCTGGAAGTGTACCGCAGCATGACCTCCAGCTATCCGGAGTTGGCTGAACCCTGGAACAATATGGCCGCGCTCTATCTGCAGGCGGGGCTCACAGACCCGGCCTACGAGGCACTCAAAACCGCTCTGTCAATTAATCCTCGTTATGGGGTTGCATTGCGCAACATGGGTATGGTGCAATTGATGCTGTCCCAGAAAGCGTTTGCCGATGCCGCCCGCCATGGCATCCCCGGGGCACAAGCCCAGGCACAGGCCATCGGACGCATCATTGAAGGTAACTGAACGTGATATCACACTTCGCATTTTCACGCCGCATTGCCGGCTTCGCGCTGGGGGCCGTGCTGTCGGTCACCGCGCTACAGGCGGCATATGCCGCAGATTCTTCAACTAAAAAGGAAACATCCATGAGTCAGCCACAGGTTAAAGTGCAAACCAATCAGGGCGATTTCGTCCTGGAACTGAATGCTGAAAAGGCACCGGTGACCACAGAAAACTTTCTGAAATATGTCAACAACGGTTTCTTCGACAACCTGATCTTTCACCGCGTGATCAAAGGTTTCATGATTCAGGGCGGTGGTTTTGACGTTGAAATGAAACAGAAAGCGACCGAAGCGCCGATCAAAAATGAAGCCGATAATGGCCTGAAAAATGACAAGTACACCATTGCCATGGCTCGCACCAACGATCCGCAATCGGCCACTGCCCAGTTTTTCATCAATGCCAAGGACAATGATTTCCTGAACTTCTCGGCCCCTACTGCTCAAGGTTGGGGTTATGCCGTATTCGGTAAAGTGGTACAGGGTCAGGACGTCATCGACAAAATTGAAGGCGTAAAAACAGGCAATCGTGGTTTCCATCAAGATGTGCCGGTTGAACCCGTTATTATCGAAAAAGCCAGCGTTGTCGAAAACTGATTTTACGCTGCCCGGAACAATCTGGGTCGCCTCAGATATCCATCTGGCGCGCAGGTTCCCGAAACCTGCCGCGTTTTCTATGCTTTTCTGGCAGAGGCGGCAGCGCATGCCGATGGCCTCATACTGGCAGGTGATATTTTTGACGCGTGGATTGGCGACGATGCCGCTATCAAGAATCCAGATCCCTGGCTGCAGGAAGCCATTGGGCACCTGGCCGCAACTGCGAAAAAATCCCGCTGTTCATAGGCCATGGCAATCGTGATTTTCTGATGGGACCGGATCTGGCCCGTCTGCTGGGCGCAACCCTGCTGCCCGATTCGGCCTGTTTCACACCGATGCGGGCCTATCCATATCAGCCATGGCGACGAACTCTGCACTCACGACGTGTCCTTCCAGCGTTTCCGTAAACTGTCGCGCCATCCTGTTGTCCGTAGCCTGTTTCTGGCCCTGCCGTTACAAGTACGACGGGCGATTGCGCGTCGCGCCCGCAAAACCAGCATGCATGCGCATGGCACAAAACCAATGTATCTGATGGATGTCGCCCATGAGGCGATATCCGACGTATTCCGCGATCATCCCGCGCTGATTCATCTGGTCCATGGCCATACCCACAAGCCAAGTGCCATCAATTCGAAGACCACGGCACGCAACGGTGTCGCTGGGTCTTACCCGACTGGGAATGGGATCACCCGCCTTTTCGGGGCGGCTATCTGTCGATCAGCGCCGCGGGTATCACCATGCACGGCTATACGGCGCCGGCGTTCGACCAGGCGCCGCAGCAATAAATCTGCGCGGCACGTCGTATAAGGCCGCCGCTCACCGCCAGCCAGAAGTCCCGAACAGCAGCCAGTGCGCTAGCGCCCCTGAAACAGCGGCTTGCGCTTTTCCCGAAAGGCTTTGCTGCCCTCCCGGTAATCCTCGCTCATTCCCATCTCACGCTGCAATTCTGTTTCCAGTTCGAGTTGCTCGGCCAGGCTGTTATCGGCGCTTGCGTACAGGGCATGTTTGGTTGCCGCCAGTGCACGGGTCGCGCCAGTGGTCAGCTGCGTATGGACAGTTTGCATTTGCGCTTGCAACTGATCGTCTGCAATGCACTTCCAGATCATGCCCCACTGTTCGGCCTGTTCGGCAGATACTGGCTCTGCCAGCATGGCTGCACCCATGGCGCGCTGGGTACCGATCAGACGCGGCAGAAAATGGGTAGATCCGGCATCCGGCACCAGGCTGATTTTGGCAAATGCCTGAATAAATTTGGCAGACTTGACCGCAAAAACCAGATCGCAGGCCAGCGCCAGGCTCATGCCTGCCCCCGCCGCCACGCCATTGACGAAACAGACTATCGGTGCGGGCAAGGCGCGCATCCGTAAAATCAGTGGTTTGTAATTTTTCTCCAGCGCTTCGCCCAGGTCTCGGAACTGGCCCGGCTCCAGCGGCTGGCGCTCGCCCAGGTCCTGGCCCGCACAAAACCCGCGCCCTGCCCCGGTCAGGATGACCCCGCGCAAATCCGCCCGCGACTCAAGAAAGTCCAGCACGTCGCGCAACTCGCTGTGCATCTGCCCCGTAAAGCTGTTGAGTTTGTCCGGCCGGTTGAGCGTGATGTATCCCACACTGTCACGGTACTCAAACAAAATCGTTTCATAGTCTTTTTTTTCCACAGCTGCACTCCCCTGAAAATTGCACACAGACCGATGCAGACGTCGCTACCGGCTTTCCTTAAACCCGTCATCATAACCAATCTGACGATACGCCATTGGCAAACAATCGGTACAGGCCCTATCTCACTACAAATTTCCGGCAACGGCAATTCTGTATTGCCGAAGCCCCGTTCGCCTGTTTTTGAGCCTGATGCCGCTTGAGGGAAAACGTGAGTTAAGTGGGTCTGAAGTTATCCTTCGGGAAAAACAGATTGCCAATTGATGACCCACGAATCAATACTGTACGACATATGCAATTTTCGATACAGGAATAGCCATGACCGTGAGTAACCAGGCGCTGGAAACCGGCGCAGACAAGTACTTCGACACCCAGCTGCAGGCTGGCGTGTTTACCATTCAGCGCTGTGCCCAATGCAACAACAGCATCTTCTACCCGCGCATGATCTGCCCCCACTGCGGCAGCGATGATCTGCAATGGTACGAACCATCGGGCAAAGGCACGGTGTATTCCACCACGGTTGTTCGCAACAAACCGGAAAAAGGTGGCGACTATAACGTCGCCTGATCGACCTGGAGGAAGGCCCCCGCATGATGAGCCGGGTAGAACAGATTGCGCCAGATGAGGTAAAAATCGGCCTGGCGGTCAGCGCCCATATCAAACAGACAGGCGACAGCGCCTTGCTGGTGTTTGTCCCGGCAGGAGATCGGGCATGATAGATGCGAAACTGCGCGGTGCAACCGCAATTGTCGGTGTCGGACATGCAGGGCTGGGTCTGGCAGAGGGTTATACCGAGATGGAGATTCTTGTTCAGGCGGCCACGCGTGCGGTGCGCGATGCCGGCCTGACCATGCAGGATATCGACGGCATTGCCACAGCCAGCGTCGCCTCGACCATGTGGGTGATGCCGGTGATTGAACACCTGGGCATCAAGCCGACTTTTATTGATAACACGATGGTGGGCGGCTCCAGCTTTGTCGCGCACCTGATGCCCGCCATGCAGGCATTAGCTTCCGGACAGTGCAATGCCGTGCTCGTCTGTTACGGCAGTACGCAACGCAGCTCCACCCTGAACCGGGCCGCGATCGGCAACATGCGCAAGGTCATGGACCCGCAGCCTTACGAAAATCCTTATCAGCCATTGAGCCCGCTAAGCTCCTATGCCCTGGCTGCCGCCCGGCATATGCATCAATACGGCACGACACGTGAACATCTGGCAGAGGTGGCCGTTGCCGCCCGGCAATGGGCCCAGCTCAATCCAGAGGCGTCCATGCGCGATCCGCTGACAATTGACCAGGTGCTCTCGGCGCGCATGGTGTCTGATCCCCTTACTGTGCGCGACTGCTGCCTGGTAAGCGATGGGGCCGGCGCCTATGTGCTGGTGCGCGCAGACCGGGCCAAAACCCTCAAGCAGAAACCCGTTTACGTCCTGGGCAACTCCACGGCTGTGTGGAATCGCCAGATTTCGTCCATGGACGATCTGACCGTAACCGCTGCCAAACAGTCCGGAAAAATTGCATTTGAAATGGCTGGCGTCAAGCCTTCGGAGATTGATGTGGCCGAAGTATATGACGCGTTTACCATCAACACAATTTTGTTCATGGAAGACCTGGGCTTCTGCCGCAAGGGCGAAGGCGGGGATTTTGTCAGCAAAGGCGGTATCGCCCCCGGCGGCCATTTGCCTGTCAATACCAACGGCGGTGGCCTGTCCTGCGTACATCCGGGCATGTACGGCATTTTTATTCTAATCGAAGCGGTCAGGCAGTTAAGGGGGCAATGCGATGCTCGTCAGGTAGCCGACGCCCAACTGGCTGTCGTCCATGGCAACGGTGGCACGCTCTCGAGCCAATCGACCGCCATATTGGGGACCGAAGCGACCCTTTGAAAACCATTAACCGTCGCCCTATGAACTGATCATACGTACCTGAAGCATAGGCAACATCAGACGCAGGCGCAATGGTGGCAGATGAGACTCTGCCGCCGGGATGCCGTGAAGACGTCAGACACACGCTTACACAACAATAGCCGGGCAAGCTGCCCTACCTTGGATTGAGATGATAAACAAGATTCTAGATACACACGAAGCGGCATTAAGCCAGATTCCCGAAGGGGCGTCCATCATGGTGGGCGGCTTTGGCGACGCCGGTATTCCCTTTGAAATGCTGGCCAGTCTGGCAAAGATGGGGACACGCAACTTAACGATTATCAGCAATAACGCCGGCACACGCGAGGTGGGTATCGCCCGGCTGATCAAAAACGGCCAGGTCAGGAAAATCATCTGCTCTCATCCCCGTCCGCCGCAATCGGATGTGTTCGCACAGGCGTTCCGTGCCGGCCAGATCGAGCTCGAATGCACCCCGCAAGGCACCCTGGCCGAAAGAATGCGGGCAGCGGGCGCGGGGCTGGGTCCGTTTTTTACACCCACCGGCTATGGCACGCGCGTATCGGAAAACAAGGAAGAACGCGTGGTCAACGGCGTAGGCTATGTGCTGGAAGAACCCTGCATGCAGATTTCGCACTGGTGCGCGCCATCTGGGCGACCGCTGGGGTAACCTGACCTATCGCTGGGCGGCCAGAAACTTCAATCCCGTCATGTGTACTGCCGCCAAGCACACCATTGCGCAAGTCGATAAAGTGGTCGAACTGGGCAGTATTCATCCCGAGCAGGTTATGACCCCCGGAATTTTTGTGAAACATATCGTACTTGCAGGAGCGCAGCATGACTGACTACATTCGTCTTGACAGGGAACAGATTGCCAAACTGGTAGCCAATAGCCTGCCCGATGGCGCCTATGTCAATCTTGGTATCGGCATGCCAACGTCTGTCGCAGACTACCTGCCGCCAGACAGGGAAATTATCCTGCACAGCGAGAACGGCATTCTGGGCATGGGACGCAGCGCAATTGATGACGAAATCGATACCGATATCATCAACGCCAGCCGTAAACCCATTGTCCTGTTGCAGGGCGCCTCCATTACCGAACACACCAATTCATTTGCCATGATGCGTGGCGGACATCTGGACTATTCGATCCTGGGCGGCTTTCAGGTTGCCGAAAACGGGGACCTGGCAAACTGGATCACCGATGCCCCCGATGCCATTGCAGCAATTGGGGGCGCGATGGATCTGGCCGTAGGAGCAAAGCAGGTGCTGGTCATGATGGAGCATACAACCAAAACCGGTGCCGCCAAACTACTGCGACATTGCACCTACCCGCTGACCGGCGCCGGCGTGGTCGATTATGTGTACACCGATCTGGCCATCGTTCAGGTGTGCGACGGCCGCTTTATTATACGTGCCATGGTGCAAGGGCTGACACAAGACCAATTGCAGAATCTGAGCGACGCCCCGCTGCACATGGATGGCCCGTGCCAGACTATCCGGGTGGACAATGCAGGACAACCCTATCTGGAATGAATAGCAGACTGACGGGATAATGCAAGCGGATGGCGCTAGCGCCACGAGGAACCCGTGCCATTACCTGCCCTTGAGCGATAAAAGACTACGCCACCTGGCCGTATCCTGAAAAAAGCGCCCCGCAACCGGCGATTACAAGTGTGTTTGAACACAAGGCAGCAGAGCATCACTGGCAGGCATCTATTGCCTGCCATCAAGAGCAATATAAAATCCAAGGAGACATCATGAAGACAACATTCAACAGGCTGCGACATCTGATGCTGCACGCAGGCGTCATGGCATTCGGACTGGCGCTAAGCGCAGGCGCCCAGGCCTTTCCCGACAAACCCATTACCCTGCTGATTCCTTATCCACCGGGCGGCAGCGCCGATATGCTGGCCCGGCCAATTGCTGCGCAAATGCAGAAAACAATCAAACAACCCGTTGTGCTTGAATACCGCCCGGGCGCCGGTGGCACGATCGCTACGGCGCAGCTGGCACGGTCTAAACCCGATGGCTATACCGTGCTGATGGTGCTGGCCGCACATGCGATCAACCCCAGCATGTATAAATCGCTCCCGTACAATACCGAAAAGGATTTCGCGCCGGTATCTGTGCTGGCGACCTTGCCCATGCTGGTGACCGCCGCCAAACAGACGCCGGCAAATACAACGCAGGAGTTGATCGACTATGCCAAGGCCAACCCGGACAAGCTCACCTTTGCCTCTGCCGGCAACGGCAACACCAGCCATCTGGCGGCAGAACTGTTTAAAAGTGCCACCAACACCAAAATGGTCCATGTGCCCTACAAAGGCAGTGGCCCCGCGGTGGTAGCCATGCTCTCCGGCGAAGTCTCGCTAATGTTTGACAGCATTTCCACCTCCCTGCCTCATGTCAAGGCGGGCAAACTCAAAGGGCTGGCAGTAACAGGAACCAAGCGTTCCGCTGTTCTGCCCGATGTGCCTACTGTGGCAGAGTCTGGTGTGCCAGGTTTTGCCGTCAACGGCTGGTACGGCATCCTGGCGCCGGCAGGCACCCCCGAGGACGTGGTCCAGCAACTGAACAAGGCATTCAATGATGCAGCTCAAACACCTGCCGTCAGACAACAACTGACCCAATTCGGCTACGAAATAGAAGGCTCCACACCAAAGCAATTTGCCGATCTTATTACAGCTGAAATCAAAAAATGGAAAACCGCGGTCGACCAGTCTGGCGCCCGCATCGAATAACGCCGGGCCTGCAGCTGTGTATTACGGAAGGTGCGCAAATGTGCCTTCCGACCACAAAATGACCAATGGAGACATTATGTCAAAACGTTACCTGCGTTTCACTCCCCTGCTGTGGCTGCTTTCCCCCGCCCTTGTCTGGGCAAACAGTCACTGGCCTGACAAACCTGTTAAATTGGTGGTCGGCTATGCGGCCGGCGGACCGGTAGATACGGCCGCCGACAATTTGCCAAATTTCTGGGTGATCAGATCGGGCAACCGGTCGTTGTCGAAAACAAAACCGGCGCCAGCGGTATCATCGCTGCAGAGAACGTGGCAAGGGCGCCGGCAGACGGCAGCGTGCTGTATTTTCTGGCCAGTCCGACGCTGACCATCACACCGCATATTCAAAAAGGAATCCAGATCGACAAGGATCAGGATTTCCGTTACCTGGGCAACCTGGTCGAATATACCAATGTGCTGGTCGTCAATAACAAACTGCCGGTTAAAAATATCAGTGAACTTATTGCCTACGCCAAAGCCAACCCTGGCGCCTTATCCTTTGGTTCGGCGGGTGTAGGATCATCCAACCAGTTGTCTGCCGAACTGCTCAAGCAGCGAACTGGCACGCAAATGCTGCACGTTCCCTATCGCGGCAATGCACCGGCCATGATCGATGTGATTGGCGGCAAGACGTCAATGATGTTCGACATCACCGGTACGGCGATCAATTACATCAATAGCGGCAAGGTTCGGGCCCTGGCAGTTACCTCCAAGGAACGCAATCGCGCGCTGCCCGACGTGCCGTCCATGTCCGAAGCGGGTATTGAAGACTACGATGTAACCGGCTGGTACGGGGTTGTGGGTCCGGCCAAACTGGATGATGCGACCGCCGGGCAAATTGAAAAGGCCTTGAAGACGGTCTCTGACCTGCCCGAGTATCGCAAGCAAATGGAAAAAGTGGGCTATACCATTTCATTGCGCAGCGGCAAGCAATTGAAGTCACGTATCGATAACGAATACCGTTTGTGGGGCGAAGTGACAGCAAAAGCCGGCATTCAGGCAGCTAAATAGAACCGGCCAACACCCGCGATACCTGGCCTAACGCAATCAGGCAGCAGGCGATATGCTGATGAAAAAGCAATCGCCTGCTGCCTGATTGTCATTGTTGCGCGATAAATCAACCCTGGATGGTGATGTTGGCGTCGCTAATGGTCTTACGCCACTTGGCAATTTCGTCGCTTAGAAACGTGCCGAACTCCTCTGGCGTCATGGGCACGGCTTCCGACCCGCTGCCATGCATTTTCTCAATAACGCTTTTATCGTTCAACTGCGCATTGAGATTTTGATTGAACTGCTTCACCACGTCGGCCGGCGTGCCCGCGGGCGCAAACAGACCACTCCACGAATAGGCTTCGTAGCCTGGCAAGCCTTCGTCGGCGATGGGAGGCACATCCGGCGCCAGGTCCGATCTCTGGGGATTGCCCACACCTAGCGGAATCACCTTGCCAGATTTAATGAAAGGCAAGGCGGACGTGGCATCCGCAAACATCAACTGCACCTGCCCGCCCACCAGATCCTGAACCGCCGGCGCACTGCCCTTGTAGGGTACGTGCTGCAGCTCAATACCGGCCATGCTGGCAAACAAGGCACCTGCCAGGTGGGTGCCGCCGCCCGTTCCCGAGGAACTATAGGCAATTTTGCCGGGCTGGGCCTTTGCCAGCGCAATCAGCTCCTTAACCGATTTAACCTTCAGCGACGGATGGGCTACCAATATGATCGGAAAGCGTGCCACCATGCCCACCGGTACAAAGTCCTTCTGAATATCGTAATCCAGGGATTTATTCAGGCTGGGTAAAATAGCGTGGTGAATGGCGGCAAAAAAATAATTGTATCCGTCCGGTTTGGCCTGGGCCGACAGCCTGGCCCCCAGAATGCCACCGGCGCCCGCGCGATTTTCTATAACGGCTGTCTGCTGCCATTGCTTGGTCAAGCCATTGGTCACAATGCGCGCGGCCGTATCGACCGGGCCGCCCGGCGCAAAAGGAACAATAAAACTGACCGCCTTTGCCGGCCATTGCGCAGCAAAAGCCATGGCTGGTCGCAAACCGTATACGGCGGCAGCGCCATAAAGCGCGGATTTGAGCAATTGCCTGCGTTGCATCATCAGGGTTTTCAAAACAGTCTCCTTATTATCATGTTCATAATGACATGACGTTCTTGTGGGTTCTTCAACCTCCAATTATGCCGCGAGAACCTTCCATGCCCTGTTTTTTATACGTGAAGGATCCCCTCAGCGCTGCCGAAGACCGCCATGAGCTATTAAACAGCGGTTTCTGTATTGATATCTGATTCCTTTGTTCTATACGCGCGTACCTGCTCCAGACGATGACCATTGCGACGCGTTATCTCAAAACACCATTGCTGCCATTTAATGGTTTCTCCAATATCGGGGATTCGACCGACGATGCGCAGCAGGCAACCGGTCAACGTCGCATCCGTATGCTCCAGCAAATAGCCGTGGTGTTCAAGCGTTCTGCCGGCCTCTTCGATTCGCATACTCGGGTCAAGCAGCCACGAGCCATCCGCCAACTGTACTGCCTTTAACACTGCGTCAGCATGTTCAGGGAGTTCACCGCCAATTGCGGTCAACACATCCAGGGGTGTAAGCAGCCCCTCGCATACACCTCTTTCATCCACCACGATCAACAGGTGTTCCCGCGACCTTCTGAGCACTTCAAGCACTTTCAATGCAGGCATGGTCTCTATCACGTAATGAGGCTTGCGAGCCAGTTGCGCCAGGTCCGGTTCGCTACGCGACGACATATGATTTAAAAAGTCCTTGAAATGCAGTACGCCGATAACATTGGCCGCGTCTCCATCACACAGGGGCAAGCGCGCGTGTCCGGATGAAAATTTTTCGATCACTGTTGCAGCCGTGTCTTGTATATTCAGCCAGACCATTTTTCCCCGCGGCACCATGATGGATCGCACATCGCGTGCACCAATGTCCAGTACCCGTTCAATCATATTGCTTTCTTCTGGTGCGAATGCCGGCTCATCATCCAGACCGTCAATAAAAACAGCCTCGCCGTCGCTTTGAGTGTCCGTCTGCTCAGGGTGTTTTCCGGCACGCAACAGCCGCAAGACGGTTTGTGCGGTGCGCTGACGTCGATCCAACGCATGCTTGCGCCGAACCCGGTTGCGGCTCGAGAGCTGGTTGAAAAATTCGATCAAGATTGAAAATCCGATCGCAGCATATAAGTAGCCTTTGGGAACATGAAAACCCAGACCTTCGGCGACCAGACTGAATCCAATCATGAGAAGCAGGCCCAGACACAGAATCACCACGGTGGGATGCCGGCTTACAAATGCCATCAAAGTTCGGCTGGCCAGCATCATAACGGCCATCGCTATGACGACAGCGATCATCATAATACTCAGATCCTGTACCATGCCGACTGCGGTTATGACTGAATCCAGTGAAAAAACGGCATCAAGCACTACGATTTGCAAGATGACCTGCCAAAAGATGGCATGCTGGATTTTGCCTGTCGTTTCCCCATGAGTGCTGCCTTCGACACGCTCGTGCAACTCCATGGTGCCTTTGAACAAAAGGAAAACACCGCCAAATATTAATATCAGGTCGCGACCTGAAATCTCAGAACCAAACACTGTAAATAGTGGTGCCGTCAACGTTACAACCCAGGCAATACTGGCCAGAAGACCCAGACGCATCAGCATGGCCAGCGCCAGGCCGATCATGCGTGCTTTATTTCGTTGATGGGGTGGCAATTTATCGGCCAATATGGCAATAAATACCAAGTTGTCGATGCCCAATACAATTTCGAGCACAATCAACGTGGCCAGGCCGAGCCAGGCGGTTGGGTCAGCCATCCAATCAAAAATCATTTTAGATTCCTGCGAGTAAAAGAAAGAGAAGCGCGAACGCAAATGCCCCGCAGCAATGCATAGCGCTGCAGCAATAGGGAGAGGTGCCTGTCAGGGCAAAAAGACGGGTCGGCAAATAGCCGGAGGAAGGGCCAGGGCGTACTGACAGTGCAGCACGCCCTCATCGAAGGAGGTTTGTTCATAGTGGCGGACGAGCATAAACATGCGCGTCCTTTTCTTACAGATACCTGAATACTACAACATCATTAGCCTGTCCGACGTGTCTTTCTCTAATTTAGAATCAACTTTTGCTGTCGCGTCGTCGTTATTGAACTTCCATCGGCATAGAAATACCGCCATTTCATCATGCCCTTGCACTAGCGTTCATGCATCCGCTTCGACACATCGAGCAGGTGTCCAATGAATTTTTCTGCGTAGGCGGGCAGATCGCGTCCGGCCAGACGGCAGACATTGCGTTCGCGATCGGCCCATTCATCTGTGAGTTTGAGTATATGCAAACGCGGCGCCCGGCTGTAGGCGCGGGCGCATTCTACCGGTACGATTGCCAGCCCGATCCCTGCGTCAACCATGCGACACACTGCTTCGAAGCTGCCAACATGTACGCGCTGATGCAAGCGCTTGCCCAGCTTATAGGCTTTGTCATCCAGAAACGTCTGAATCGCGCTTTCCGGGTTTATGCCAATAAACTGATACTGGTCGATCAGCGTTTCAAATGAAATTTCCTTCAGATCCTTGAGCGGATGCGCCAAATGGGTAACGGCCACCAGTTCGTCGCGAAACAGCGGCACCACATCCATGCCATCCAGATTGACGTTGCTGGAGACAATACCAATATCTACCGAGCCGCCACGAATGGCAGAGACAATTTCCTTGGATAATTTTTCTTCCAATTCAATATCAATATCGGGATTTTCGGCCAGGAACGTCGACAACGCTTCGGACATGAACGAGTGGGTGGCCGCAGTATTGGCCATGATCCGCAGCTTGCCCTTGATGCCGGTGGAAAACGGCTGCAGCTCGGCATGCATGCATTCGAGCTGCTGAAACACCCCCTTGGCATATTTCAGAAAGACCTCGCCGGCCGGAGTGACGCTCACGCCGGTAACCTGGCGAATCAGCAGGCGGACCTTGAGGGAGTCTTCCAGATTCTTGATTCGGGCGCTGGCAGCCGGCAACGACAGAAAGGTTTTTTCCGCGGCCTTGGTCAGGTTAGAGACTTCACCAATATTGATGAACAGTTTAAGGTCTGTCAGGTCATAGCGCATCTTAAGCTTACACGAAGGGGGTGGTTGAGAAATACGAACAATGCTGTCCGCCATTATGGCCTATCATGAAATACAGCAACAATAGATAGTAATCCCTAACCGGATCGACGGCCAAGCCGGCGAGCGGATGCCTAAAATTTTAGAGGAGAAGCCGATGGGCTCAATTGCAGAAGGAAAAGTAGTGATTGTCACCGGTGCCGGTGGTGGTATTGGCCGGGACATTGCAATCGCCTATGCCAAGGCCGGTGCAAAAGTGGTTGTCAATGATATCGGGGTGTCTTTGAGCGGCCAGGGTGGAACCGATGGCCCCGCGCATGCCGTGGTCGACGAAATCACCGCTGCCGGCGGCACTGCAGTGGCCAATACCGACAGTGTCGCCGGTTACGAGTCGGCCAGCCAGATTGTGCAGACCGCCATGGACCATTTCGGTCGTATTGATATCGTCGTCAACAACGCCGGAAACCTGCGCGACCGCCTGTTTCATAAAATGAACGAAGAGGAATGGCGTCAGGTCATTGATGTGCACCTGCATGGCACATTTTTTGTCAGTCGCGCTGCCGCGCCCTATTTCCGCGAACAAGAATCAGGCGCTTACGTGCACATGACCTCAACGTCCGGGCTGATCGGCAATTTCGGCCAGTCCAACTACTCCGCAGCCAAGCTGGGCATCGCCGCCCTATCCAAGTCTATTGCACTTGACATGGCCCGGTATAACGTCAGGTCCAATTGCATTGCGCCGTTTGCCTGGAGCCGCATGACCAGCTCCATTCCGGCCGAAACGCCCGAAGAAAAAGCGCGGGTGCAGAAACTGCAGAAAATGGAAACGCATAAAATCGCACCGATGGCGGTCTATCTGGGCAGCGATGCCGCAGCGGAAGTGACAGGCCAGATTTTCGGGGTACGAGCCAATGAAATTCTCCTCTTTAGCCAGCCCCGTCCAGTGCGGTCCGTGCACATGTCTGAAGGCTGGACGCCCGAGCTGATCGCCCAGATCGCCATTCCGGCCATGCAGGGCCAGTTCCATAAACTGGAACGCTCTCCCGACGTGATCAACTGGGATCCCATCTGATTACAAGGAGCAGCCGCATGCCACTGGACTACGAACGGATCAAGAACTGGCGTTTTGCCGACACTCGCCACAGCTATACGCAACGCGACAGCATACTGTATGCGCTGGGTATCGGCCTGGCGCGCGACCCCCTGGACCCATCACAACTGCAATTTGTATATGAAAAGCAGCTGCAGGCGTTTCCCACAATGAGCAGCATTCTGTGCTATCCGGGCTTCTGGATGCAAGACCCGGCAACTGGTATCAACTGGGTCAAACTGGTACATGGTGAGCAACGCAGCATCTGGCACAAGCCACTGGCCGCCGAAGGCGTACTGACCGGCAAGACACATATTTCGCATGTGATCGACAAGGGCGCCGACAAGGGCGCACTGGTCATTGCCGAACGCAATATGTACGATGCAGACAATGCGCTGGTGGCCACCATCCAGCAGACCACGTTTTGCCGTGCTGACGGTGGCTTCGGACAGGGTGATGCCCCTGTGGCTGCCCTGCCAAAGGTACCTGACCGTGCGCCGGATTATCGACGCAAGATTGCCGTGGCGCCCAATGCTGCCATTCTTTACCGATTGAACGCCGATCCGAACCCGCTGCATATTGACCCGCAGACAGCTGCTGCGGCTGGATTCGAACGGCCGATTCTGCACGGACTGTGTACCTACGGACATGCCGCAAGAGCGGTTGTTCAGGACTGCTGCGACAACGACCCGGCTTTGCTATACCGTTTCGATGCCCGTTTTTCGGCACCAGTATATCCGGGGGAAACACTGGTGTGCGACATCTGGCGCGAAGGCGCGGACCAGATTCATTTTCAGGCCAGCGTCCAGGAACGCGATGTCATTGTGCTCAGTAACGGCTTTGCCGCTCTGCGCGGCACGCAGTAACCGGAGAATGACGCTGGCTTGATCACGCTGGCAACACTCAGCATCCTCTTGCATCACAGCCAATCACAGCAATTTGGCAGACAGCGAAATGAGAAAATGCCGGGCAATGCCGGCATTTTCTCAATTTCTTCGCGTGCAATAAAAACTAGGCGACCTGGTTCCAGGCCCATAGTGCAACAACAATACCAAAGACGATACGATACCAGCCGAAAGGACGATAGGACGCACTGGACAGAAAGCGCATCAGGCGCGCACCACAACCAGTGCACTAATATAGGCGGCAACAAAGCCGAGCAGGACCGCAAGCAGATTACTCTGGCTCAACTGGCCACCGTGCTTGTACAAGCTCAATACCGTGGCGGCGATCATGGTTGGCATGGCCAGGAAAAAAGAAAACTCGGTCGCCGTCTTGCGGTGAATGCCGGCCATCATGCCGGAAATAATCGTTGCACCTGAGCGCGATGTACCCGGAATCATGGCCAGGCATTGAGCAAACCCCACCACCAGCGCCTGTTTCCAGGTGATATCTTCCAGGCTTCTTGTCTGATGGGCCAGCTCATGTTCCTGCAGTGTGGTGTGCTTGGCCATTGTGGGGCGTCGTTCCACCCACAACATAATGATGCCGCCCACCACAAGCGTAAAGGCGTAAACCATGAACTTGCCATCAAGCAGTTGACTAATGTGTTTGATCAGCAGCAGGCCGATAATGGCCGCCGGCAAAAAGGCAATGATCAGATTCATGGTAAATCGCTGCTCGGTCCGGTTACCGGTGAACGTGCCCACGATAATCTCACGCAGCGCTGCCGGTACAACCACATCACCGCCAGAATGGATCCGAGCTGGATCACGATTTCATACACCTTGAATTGCCCGGAGTCAAAGCCGATCCAGTCGCCCAGAATCAGCAAATGGGCAGTGCTGGAAATCGGCAGAAATTCGGTTATCCCTTCGACAATACCCAGAAAAACGGCTTTAAACAGGTACCACACTTGATCCATAATGACGGGCTCCGAACCGGACAACAATTTACTGCTTCAGCGAAATCAGCATTTGAGTGAAGATTTTGGGACTGGCGGCCAGCACATTGCCGGTTTGTTGCCAGGTTTGTTCCCCTTCGAAATCGGCAATAAGGCCGCCTGCTTCCAGAATCAGCAGGCTGCCTGCGGCCAGGTCCCAGGGCTTGAGGTGAACCCCGCAATAGCCGTCGAAACGACCGGCGGCAACATAGGCCAGCTCCAGTACGGTCGCGCCAAGCGACGAAAGCCGGAACAGTCGTCGACCAGCCCGTAGTAGCGCTCGGCGCCGGTACGGTTAGAGCCGGAAACAGAAGGAAATCGGCCAGCGATCAGAGCGTCGGAAAAGCGGGTCCGGCTGCCGACGCGCACGCGGCGGTCATTCAGAAAGGCGCCACCACCACGAGTGGCAGTAAACATTTCATTGCGGGCTGGGTCGTAGACCACGGCCTGCGTGACGACCCCCTTGTGCAACAGGGCGATGGACACGGCGTAATTGGGAAACCCATGTACGAAATTGGTGGTGCCATCCAGCGGATCAATCACCCACTGATATTCCGGCACTTCGTTTTCCTTGTCCTTGGCCCCCGGAATATGACCGGATTCCTCGCCCAGAAAAGCGTGGTCCGGATAAGCGTCGCGTAACACCTCGATCACTGCCTGTTCTGCGTTCCGATCAATTTCGGTAACATAATCGTTGGGGCCTTTGCGTGCAATCTGGACTTTATCCAGATCGAGACTGCCACGATTGATAATGGCGCCGGCACGGCGGGCAGCACGTACGGCGATGGTGAGCATGGGGTGCATAGCTTTCCAGACTTCGGTTGAGTAGTAAAATACGCATTTTAATGGACAATAAAGCAGACTTCTGCAATTCCCATCATTTCTGTCCATATTCATGCCGTTCGAAGGAATTTTATGTCACCGTTACATAACCGGGTCCGCTTTATCATGGTCTCACCAACCCACCCTGGCAATGTGGGTTCTGCCGCAAGAGCAATCAAAAACATGGGATTTGGCGATCTGGTTCTGGTCAATCCGAAAGATAGCGGTATCCTGGCCCATGAGGAGGCCCTGGCGCTGGCCAGCGGGGCTACCGATATCCTGGAGAAGGCGCATATCGCGCCCGACCTGGATACGGCACTAACCGGCATTACCCTGGCCTTTGCCCTGACGGCCCGCACCCGCGACATGGGCCCGCCGTCGCTGGACATCCGCCAGACAGCCCAGCTATCGCGAACGCATCTGAATAATCATGCCGATACATGTATTGCAATTGTGTTGGGAACCGAAAGAACGGGGTTGGACAATGACGATATCAGCCGCTGCCATCGCATCTGCCATATTCCCGCCAATCCGCAGTACAGTTCCCTGAACGTTTCACAAGCCCTGCTGCTGGCTGCGTGGGAACTGAACTACGCCATGCAGGCACCGCCGGCAGCCCGGCATACCAGCGCCCTCCCCCCTGCCCAGTCCAGCAATTTGCTTCCCACCGCGACACTGCCGTCAACGGATCATTCTGATCTGTTGCTGTCGACCCCCGCCCATGGCTACACAGACAGTTCCTCCCGCGACTATGCCCCCGCAGAAAAGGTGGAAGCGTTCATCAATCACTGGGAAAGCGCACTGATCGGCATCGATTTTCTCAATCCCAATCATCCGAAAAAGCTGATGCCACGCATGCGCTATATGTTTACGCGCATCCACATGACCCAGGAAGAAGTGGATATGATGCGCGGGGTATGCACCAACATTCTGAAAACGGTCTACCGGCCGTAAGCGAACTGTTGCAGTCGGACTGGGCCAGTACCTGAAGGTTGAGGCAGACCGGCCATGGCACCGGCAGTCCCTGTTTCGCAATACCGGCGCACCTGCTGCGCCAATCCGCTGTTTTTAACAGACGCGAACGCGGCGGTGACCACCTGGTTGGCTGACGTATTACGCCAGGCCTCGCTGGCATGCTCCGCCTGGCATCTGCCGGTACGACAACGTCAGATGCTCAGGCGTGGTTATTTGGCGCCATTCTGATTGTTGGAGTCTACGGCCTGTACTGCTACTCGTAATGGGCTTGGGCTTTCAAACCCTTCTTCTTTCAGACGCATCGGGACCTCACGATTCAGATCGTTCTGCAGGTTGAAGAAATTGTCGGCACTGGCCCAGACACGCAATGTGAGGGTGATGATGCCGTCCTTGCGATCGCCCACGAAGACCGACGGCGCAGGCATTTTCATCGCGCCGGGCTGTTCGTCGATCAGTTTGAGCAGCACGTCGATCGCCCGATTGACGTCATCGCCATAACAAATATAAGCAGGTATGTCCATACGACGGTTGTGGTTACGACTCAAATTGATGATCGTGCCATTCCAGACCGTACTATTGGGAATCGTTACCTGCACACCATCGGCCTGCACAATCCGCGTCAGAAACAGCCCCACTTCGTCTACGGTACCGGAAATGCCTGCCGCCACCGTCACGCTTTCCCCCACACGCAGAGGCCGCAAGCCCAGCAGCATGATGCCGGCCGCAATATTTTGCAGTGTGCCCTGCAAAGCCAGGCCGATAGCCAGGCCGGCGGCACCCAGCACCGCAATCAGGCTGGCTGTTTGCACACCGAATTGCGACAGTACGGCGATAATCGTAAAGATCCGTACACTCCAAATCACGACCGTGCGGAACATGGGTATGATCGTCGGATCGATTTTTTCCGACCTGGCACTCAGGCGCTGTACCATATTGCCCAGCCACCTGGAGACGGTCCAGCCAATGCCCAGAATAACGAAAGCGACCACCAGATCAACGGCAAAGCGCTGTAAAAAGGGCCAGAAACTTTCGATTTGTTGAATATCCATATAAATCACTCTCTTGCATGTTTTTTCAAAAAACACCTGACCCGCCTGCGGCACTGCTGGCGGACAGGCCCACGCCAATTGCGGGCATTCGCTATGTCAGGATTTTAACGTGTCATAATGACAGAATATACTTCAGGACAGCAAAGCGACACCAGTTTCCGGCACCATATTACAGGACAGCAAAGCTTGCGTATGGGATCAGATTGCAATATGGCCCGCTTTGGTCAATGACCATAACAATCAGCGCTTATCCATGAACACACAGCAAAGTACGCCTTCTACCTTTCATTCACCACAAAGAATCGGTTTTTCCAGTTTTCGTGACCCGGTCCTGGCTTTTGAAGAACTGCTGCGCATTTACGAGCGCAATACACTTTTCATCCGCGAGTCCTTTTACCGCTACATCAGCGGCGAAAACAGGTCTGATCAGCGCACGCGCGCCTGCTATCCTGCTATCCGCCTGCATGTACCCGACCATCAGGAAGTCGATTCACGTCTGTCATACGGGCATACCACCGAACCCGGCCTTTATCAAACGACCATCACCCAGCCCCAGCAGTTCAAAAGCTATTTACTTGAGCAAATCGGGCTGATCATGAAAAACCACCAGTTACCTGTGGAAATCGGCGAATCCGATATCCCCATCCCCTTGCATTTCGCCTTTACCGGCGGCCAGTATGTTGAAGGCGTCTATGCCGACACGATCGGCTCTTCCCTGCGCAATTTCTTCGATGTCCCGGATCTGGCCGTCATGGACGATGCCATTGTCAACGGAACCCTGCGGGAAGAACCCGGCCAGCCAGGACCACTGGCTCCTTTTACCGCGCCACGCATTGACTATTCATTGCACCGTTTGCAGCACTACACAGCCACCGCGCCTGAACATTTCCAGAATTTTGTCCTGTTTACCAATTACCAGTTTTATGTCGACGAGTTTATTGAGCGGGCCGCCCAATTGATTGAAGACGACGCCTCGGGCTATACAGCCCTGGTCGAGCCGGGCAACCACATAACGCGCAAGGGGCGACCGGATCCGTCCCAGAGATTGCAACGATTGCCGCAAATGCCGGCCTATCACCTGAAGCGAGAGGATGGCAACGGCATCACACTTGTCAATATTGGCGTGGGGCCGTCCAATGCCAAGACCATAACCGACCACATCGCCACATTGCGACCCTCGGCCTGGATCATGCTAGGCCATTGCGCCGGACTGCGTAACACGCAACGCCTGGGCGACTATGTGCTGGCGCACGGCTATGTGCGTGAAGATCACGTGCTGGATGCCGATCTGCCGCTATGGGTGCCGGTGCCGCCGCTGGCGGAAATCCAGGTTGCCCTGGAACATGCTGTTGAAGAAATATCCGGGCTGTCTGACTGGGAACTTAAACGGATCATGCGGACCGGCACCGTAGCCACCATCGATAACCGCAACTGGGAGTTGCGGGACCAGCATGAACCGGTACAACGTTTCTCACAATCGCGGGCCATTGCACTTGACATGGAATCGGCAACCATCGCTGCCAATGGTTTTCGCTTTCGCGTACCGTACGGCACGCTGCTGTGTGTGTCGGACAAGCCCCTGCATGGCGAACTGAAGCTGCCCGGCATGGCCTCGGACTTCTATCGAAAGCAGGTCAGCCAGCATTTGCGTATCGGCATGCGGGCGCTGGAAAAATTGCGTGAGATGCCCCGCGAGCGGCTGCATTCGCGTAAACTGCGCAGCTTTATAGAAACCGCTTTTAAATAACACGTATTTTGAATTCCGTTATCAATGCCGCTTTTCCGGTTTTTGCGCTGATTCTGATCGGATACATCGCCGCTCGCCGGCGGATCCTGTCGGACCAGGCAAGCCAGCATCTCAATAGCTATGTGGTCTGGCTGGCGTTGCCGGCGCTGCTGTTTCACGCCATGGCCACGGTCAGCTGGGAAGAACTGAACCAGGTTCCTTTCATCCTGGCCAGTACCGGCGGCATGCTGGCGACCTTTTTCATTTTCATGGTCTGGCAACGGCGTCGTTTCAGCCTGCCGGACAATAGTGTAGCCAGCCTGTCCGCCTCTTATAGCAATGCGGGCTATATGGGGCTGCCGCTGTGCATGCTGGCCTATGGCCAGGCCGGTATCATCCCGGTCGTCATTACCATGATACTGACCGCCTGCGTCCTGTTTGCCCTGTCCATTGTCTGCCTGGAAACCGGACTGAAAAACATGCTAGTGTATGGACCAGCCTGGGTCATACCGGTGTGGCATTGGCAAAAAATCCGCTAATTGTCTCGCCCGTGGCAGGCATGGCCCTATCTGGCCTGGGCATTACATTGCCGGCGCCGCTGGCCGAACTGGCACGTCTGCTGGGCAGTTCGGCCAGCCCGTGCGCCTTGGTTACCATTGGCCTGTTCCTGGCGCAAACGCGCAGTATCCGCCCTCACCCGGCACTGGGCGCGGTTCTTTTCATGAAAATGCTGTTTCTGCCGGCTGCCACGGCATTCCTGGCTTTTATCGTTTTTGACATGCCACCGGTACAACGCGAAGCGGCCGTACTGCTGGCCGCCCTGCCCATCGGCACCGGCCCCTTCATGCTGGCCACCATGTATCAGCGTGATACGCATCTGGTCTCGCAATCCATCTTTATTTCAACTGTGCTATCGGTCATCAGTGTCTCTGTGCTGCTTGCCTGGTTTCAGGGATAGCCCCCGGGCAGCCGAATCACCGTCCACACCCTGCACGCATGCGCTGTAGCTGCCTGCGAGGTAATATATTGTTTTGCACTGACCGGATGGCAAAGCGATTGTTGCTGCCCGCGCGTGCAGCGCATGCATCACTGCCCTTTTTGCGGAGCATTACATGAAACCTTCAATTGTCATACTGGATGACTGGGAACACGGGCTTGCCCGCCTCGTAGACTGGTCCGATATACAAAACCGCAGCCATCTGACAATTCATCACGACCGCTTGCGCGATGAGCAGTTGCTGGCGGCTGTGGCCCAGGCGCAATGCGTTGTGCTGATGCGCGACCGCACGCCCTTTCCCAAATCGCTGATCACGCAACTGCCCGATCTGCAACGCATTATTTTTACCGGTACCCGCAACAATACGCTTGATCAGCAGGCAGCCGAAGCAGCCGGCATCAAGGTCACCGCAACCGAATTCGGGCCGTCCAAAGCCAGCACCTGCGAGCTGGCCTGGTCGCTGATTCTGGCATCCGCCAAGAAACTGCCGGACCTGCTTGTCAGCCCGCAACAACCGCAGTGGCGTACGCCCGCGATCTGCCAGCATCTTCCCGAAGTGCTGGAGGGCAAGCGTTTAGGTCTGATCGGTCTTGGACACATCGGCAAGCGCATGGCTGCCGTTGGCCGCGCCTTCGGCATGCAGGTGCAGGCCTGGAGTCCAAACATGACACCAGAACGGGCTAGTGAAGAGGACGCAAGCAGCGTATCACTGGAAACCCTGCTGTCCACTTCCGATGTGGTGTCGCTGCATATTGTCGTCTCGGATGCCACGCGCAAGCTGCTCAACAGCGACACACTAGCGCTGATGCAACCAGGCAGCCTGCTGGTCAATACCTCGCGATCCAGCCTGATTGACACGCCGGCCCTGATCAAGGCACTGCAACAGGCCGCCCGGGATTTGCCGCACTGGATGTCTTTGATGATGAACCAGGCATCAGCCCCGAGTTGGTAGCGCTGCCCAATATCTTGCTCACACCGCATATGGGCTTTGTCAGTGAACAGGTGTACCGCAAATTTTCAACCAATGTGCAACAACAATTGATCCAGTGGCTGGACGAAACAGCATTATGACAAATAGCATATTGCCTCATAGCGCGCTTATTCTGGTCGATATCCAGCCGGACTTCATGCCCGGTGGCCCGCTCGCATGTGAACAGGCAGATGCCATTGTGAGGCCTGTACAGGCCTTACTGGCGCAGGACTGTTTTGCCCATTATGTCGCCACCCAAGACTGGCATCCAAGTGGCCATATTTCCTTTGCATCCTCGCACACCGGCCGTAAACCCTTTGACAGTATTGAGCTTTACGGCCATCCTCAGGTGCTATGGCCTGATCACTGCGTACAGGGAACAAACGGTGCGGCCTTGCATAGTGCCATCGACTGGAACAGGATGAATGTCATATTACGCAAAGGCGCCGATCCCGCTGTGGACTCGTACAGCGCGTTTTGCGAAAACCACAACCCTGCAGGCGAACGTCCATTGACCGGTCTTGCCGGCTGGCTGAAGGATCGCCAGGTGCGGAATGTATATATTGGCGGCCTGGCAAGAGATGTGTGCGTATTATGGTCCGCGCAGGACGCACAGGCGGCTGGTTTCAATACATTTGTCATTTGGGACGCGACCGCCCCGGTTACCGCCCAAACCGATGCAGATACGCGCAAGACCCTGCTGGCACAGGGCATCCGCATCGTGTAAAGCGACAACCTGGCCGGTACCCCTTAAAATCTGCGGCGAACGGATTCGCTCGTATCGCGTCGCTTCTATCATGAATGAAGTGGCTATATAGGTGGCTATCGGCCCGGTGCCGCCTTTTTGCTCCCACATCACAACAGCAATGGCAGCAGCACCATGGGTATCAGGGCAGGTTGCCGTGCCTTGCTTGCAATCAATGCTGCTCGATAAAACTTTTGAGAAATTCCTGCGTGCGCGGCTCCTGAGGATGAACCAATACCTCATCGGGTGTGCCCTGCTCGACGATTTTTCCCTTGTCAAAAAAACAAACCCGATCTGAAATCTGCTTGGCAAACTGCATTTCATGCGTCACCAGCAACATGGTCAGATCGTGCTCTTCGGCCAGCCGCTGAATCACATTGAGTACCTCGCCCACCAGCTCAGGATCCAATGACGAGGTGGGTTCGTCAAACAGCATAATGTTCGGTCGCATCGCCAGCGCGCGTGCAATGGCCACCCGCTGCTGCTGACCACCGGAGAGCTGGCTTGGAAACTTGTCGCTCTGATCGGACAGGCCTACCAGTTCAAGATACTTGTCGGCGCGCTCGTTGGCTTCTTCTTTGGACAATTTGAGCACCTGCACCGGTGCTTCGGTCACATTGCGACGTACCGTCATATGTGGAAACAGATTGAACTGCTGAAATACCATGCCCATTTCCTTGCGCATCTCACGCAAGTGCTCTTCTGCTGCGGGCACCAGCTCACCGTTTTTCTCTTCATGCCATAACGGCCTGCCGGTCACGTAAATGACGCCATCATTGATGTTTTCAAGTGTCATCAGGATACGCAGCACCGTAGACTTACCGGAACCGGACGGGCCAATAATGGTCACTTTTTCGCCCTTGCGCACTTCGAAATCCAGTTCGTCCAGCACAGTCACATCGCCAAATTTCTTGACGACTTTTTCAAAGCGGATAATCGGCTCGCCGGTATCCGGACGAGCGGCGGCGACATCGCCATTCGCAGCACCTTGGCCCTGCGGGTGATCCGGGGTGCTCGTTGAATTATCATTATTCATCGGATTATTCATCGTAAAGGTATTCCTCGTTTGGGCAGGTGGGTATCCAGATATCGCACCCCGTAGGACGCGACGATCGTCAGGATCAGGTAAATGATTCCCACCATGGATAGCGGTATCAGATAATTGAAGGTACGATCACCTATGATTTTTGCAACATTGAGCATTTCCAGCACAGTAACGACTGACAGTACCGGCACATCTTTCATGATGGATACCAGATAGTTCCCCATCGCCGGGATAATGCGCGGGATGGCCTGCGGCAGAATGATAAAACCGAAAGTGCGCACCGGCGCAAGGTCCAATGCCCGGGAGGCCTCGGTCTGTCCGCGCGGGATGGATTCGATGCCTGCCCTGTAGACCTCTGACAGGTAAGCGCTGTACTGCACGCCCAATGCCAGCGCCCCTGTCAGAAAAGCGGGCAGGACAATGCCATGCTCGGGCAATACATAATAAAGAAAGAAAAGCTGGACCAGCAATGGCGTATCGCGGATAAATTCAGTGATGAATTTTGCAGGCCACGAAATGATGGCCAGCCGGGCACTTTTGAGACCGGCCAGAATCAGGCCCAGCACCATGGCCACAAGAAAGCCCAGCACGGTGGCCTGCAGCGTGACCACCAGACCTTTGAGCAATATCGGAAAAATCGAAACAGCAAACGACCAATTGCTGCTGGTGTCCCATTCAATACCAAAAAGCATGTTCAGGCCCTCCCCGCGCGCCAGCGCCCGACAGAGCGCTCCAGCAGTTTCATGATTCCGGTCAGAATCAGCGCCATACCGAAATACATAAAGAGCAAAATGGTGTACACCGTTGTGCTGTCTTGTGTGTAATTGCGGATCTGTTCAGCACGAAACGCCATATCGCCCAGGCTGATCAACGATACCAATGCGGTATCTTTAAGATTTTGCACCGCCAGGTTACCAAAGCTGGGCATCATTTCCGGAATGGCCTGCGGCAGGCAAATAAACCGTAATGTCTGGCGCGGCGTAAAGTCCAGCGCTTGGCCGCCTCAAATTGCGAACGTGGCACTGCCTGCAGGCGCCCCGTACGACCTCGGCGCCATAGGCGCCGATATTGAATCCCAGGGCCAGCGTTCCGGCAACCAGCGGCGCCATACGAAAGTCCAGGCCCAGCGCCTGTCCCAGTAGCGGCAGCGCAAAGAACAGCCAGAACAGTTGTACCAGCAGGGATGTTCCGCGAAAAATTTCGACAAAGCAGATAGAGAATCCGCGATAAAACCAGTTGCTTGAAAGCTTGCCGATACCGAACACAAACGCGGTGATCGCACCCAGTATGGTCGAATAGACTGTCAACTGAACGGTCACCCACGCCCCCTGCAACAGGGGCGTCAGATATATATTCCAATCCATCGGTCGCCTTTTGTTTTATGGAAATGAGATGAAGGATGCAAGCGGCAGCCTGCACGAGCCGGTGAGTTTGAACGTGGCTGGTGTCGCCACATCAGGGTGGTCTGCAATCGCCTCGCAGACCCATGTGCACACGCCATACGGCTAGCGCATAACCCGCAATAAAACTACATCCTGATTACTTGGCAGCGCAAAGCTGTTCTGTCGTCTGCTTGGTAGACTCTTCCAGATCATGCTCGGTAAAGCCATAGGTAGTGAGAATCTTTTTCCACTCTGGTGTTTTCTTGAACTTGGCCAGCTCTTCGTTGACTGCTTTACGCAGATCATCGGAGTCCTGATCAAAGGTGAAACCACCCCAGCTGCGGGCTGGTTTGCCATCAATCACCGGATCCTCAAACTTTCCTGCCGGCTCAACCTTATCACTCTTCTCGGCCAGTTCACTGACCGTCAGGCTGGTCGCGGCGTAGGCCGCAGCGCGCCCGGTAGACACAGTCGAAATCGCGTCTGCATTATTGGAGATGGTCACCATGCGGCTGTCGTCAACACCGAGTTTTTGCAGCATCTCGAGCTGGTCAGCACCCGCCATGATGGCGATTTTCTTGTCTGACTTGCTGAAGTCTTCGTATTTGTGCAGATTGTCCGGGTTGCCTTTGGCTACCAGCAGGCCTTCACCATAGGAGCTGTTAGGCTCAGAAAAAGCTACCTGCTGACAACGCTGAGGCAGGATAGCCATCTCTGCTGCGACCATGTCGAACTGATCGGCCTTCAGGCCTGGAATCAGTGAGCTGAACCCCGTGGTGACCCATTTGATTTCCTTGATGCCCAGCTGTTCCATAATATGCTTGGCCACTTCCGGTCCGGCGCCTTTTGCCTCACCAGTTGGGTCGACAAAACCATAAGGTATTTCATTGGCAACTGCAATCCGCACCACGCCTTTGTCTTTAATTTCCTGCAACGTGGCAGCCGAAGCCACTGTACCAAAAGCCGCAGCGGTTGCTACAGCGAGAGCCAGCAGGGTTCGAGTTTTGAGCATTCTATTCATCGTTCTACTCCCCTTGAAGTTGATTTATCCTGAAGTTTTTATCTGGAGTTTATCCAGATAAAAATTGCATTTGAAATAACTTTCAAATGCAGAATGCAGCACACTTTCATGCATAAAATTCATCACATGACGAGTGTGTTTTCTGCGCTAGCGGTTATCGCTTCAGCTATAGAAGTAACATAGATAAATGGTACAGCACAACCGCAATAGATTAATTTTGATATATTCGTTACATCCGAAAAGGCGTCATTTAGATGAAATATATACATGGAAAACCCTAGGTTTATTTCAATTGAAATAAATTTTATTAATCAATAACCTAATGTCATGCAGTTTTATAATCGCCGTAATAAGAGTGGATACTTGTCCATCAGCTACAGGTCTGGATCGATTACTACGGCCATGTTCAAATCACCCGAAAAGTGTTTTGCACAAGGTCAAAAATTCAACAAATAATTGCTTTATTCAGATTTAATGAAAGTTTTTTGCACGACATAAAATAGAAATTCATTCATACAAAAAGTTACAGCCATATCAGGCATGCAGCGTTCCCATTGTCGCCTGGAAAATAGAAATACCAGCTCTTAATATGCCATCAGTTTTCTTGCGAAAAATGCAAGCCATCCATCAATATTTCATATGCGAATGGGGGGCTGTGGTGAGATTGGTTACCCATGTGGGTGAGTCTTAATATTATCGAATTACACCCATTTAATTGCCCAAAGCGCCTGCTACGCGGACTGCCTTGCTGTTGCGAGCAATAACACCCTGTCATTTCGTATCGTACGGTAGTAGGCAATAAAGGCAAGACCAGCAATCTTAGTTTGTACTGGCCCCTGCGGTTGCTACCTACTGCCAGGTTTTAAGCAATTGCCTGAGCGTGTCAAGCGCCTGTGGATTCATGGGCCACGCAGAAGGTGGTCGGGTTGCACCGCAATTGTGACCTTGAAGTTGTAATGCAGTCTTCACAACCGTCACATTGGCGCCATTATTTTCTTCTGCCCGCAATTGTTCAAAGGGTAGCATTTGCGCGATCAGCTGATTTGCCGCAGTGTAGTCGCCCTTCTCAAGTGCATTATGGATTGCAGCACTGTGGCCAGGGGCCACGTTTATCAGTCCTGAAGTAAACCCGCGGGCGCCTACCGCATAAAACGGCGGCGCCCAGGTTTCGGCCAGGCCACCTACCCACGCTATATCCAGATGCCGCGTGCGGGCAATTGCATCGGCCAGCACAAGAGGCGTTGGCGATGCCCATTTGACGCCAACCACAGAATCAACACTGCAAAGCGCTTCTATGGACGCCATGCCGATTGCCTCATTACGCAAATACAGCACCAGCGGCAGACCCTGCGCCGCTTCTTCGATACGACGTACGTAGGCAAGTATGCCTCGTGGCGATACGAAGGGATCCGGCGGCTGGTGAATCATCAGCGCATCAGCGCCGGCCTCCCGGGAAGCGGCCGCAAGGTCACAGGCCTCCTCAATGCCACGCCCCACCCCGCCAAGCAACGGAATCCGCCCACGTATCTGGTCCGCCACGGCTGCCACCATGGCCTGGCTTTCCCCGTAGCGCAAGCTGTAGTACTCACTGGTATTACCATTTGCCACCAGTATGTGTATGCCTGCTTCGATTGCATTATCGATAATGGGCTGCAGTCGTGCCGGTTCAATCTTGCCGTGATCATCAAAGGGGGTGACCAGAATGCCTGAAATACCATCAAGCGCAGCCCGCACCTGCGCCCGGTCGAAAGTTGCCATATCCGTCTCCAGAATAAAATTTGTTGTAAATCGTTAAACAGGCAATGCGCTGCGACGAAAACAGGCCAGCGCATCGCTCTTGACTGTGGGCGCCAGTGCCGTTCCCAGACCCGGGGCATCGGGACGCGACAAGAATCCTTTATCCAGAACCGGCAGCTCGGTAACCAGGTCTTTATAAAAGGTATGAAGAAACGCACGCACCACTTCCTGAAAAATTGCATTGGGCGATGCCAGGGCCAGGTGCAGAGAAGCCCACAGCACTACTGGCCCGGTACAGTCGTGCGGCGCGATCGGCTTTTGATATGCATCAGCAAGGCTGGCAATTTTCCTGCCTTCGCTGATACCACCACACCAGGACAGATCAAGCATCACAATATCCAGTGCATGTTCCGCCAGCAAATCGCGAAAGGTACTCTGAGAGGCCAGGGTTTCGCTGCCGCATACAGGGATCTGCGCAAGTCTGCGGTAGTCTGCCAGCAGTCCGGGACTATCCATCTTTATTGGATCCTCTGCCCAGAAGGGTCGAAATTGCTTGAGTTCCCGGGCGATGGCCAGTGCGCAAGTGACATTCCACATCGAATGAAATTCACACATGATTTCAATTTCGTCACCAACGGCCAACCTGATTTTCTCAAATACCTCCAGGCCTTGCCGCATTTGCCGGGCACTGACATACTGACACCGGTTTCCATGGCGGCGCCATCGAATGGCCATATTTTCATGGCACCAAAGCCTCATCAATCAGGCTAAGTGCCAGCTGCGCCGGGTCTTCGATAAAGGCAATCTGATCGTCATAACGACCACGGATTTTTTCTGCCCCGGGCTGAATCAGCCGACGTTGAATACTTTTACTATTGTAGTCAACACCGGCGCAGGTATTGTAGGCACGCATGCGTTCATGACAAGCGCCACCCAGCAATTGGTACACGGGCTGGCCGGTAATCTTGCCGAAGATATCCCACAGGGCGATATCGATAGCCGACGCAGCACGGCTCTCTACGCCACTGCCATTGAAACCCAGATAGCCACGAAAAAGCACCTTGTGCAGGCGCTCAATGTCCAGCGGATTTTCTCCCAGAATCAATGGCGCCGCCATGGAATGTAGATAGGTTTCCACCGCCTCGGCGCCGCGAAAGGTTTCACCCAGCCCGACGATACCCTCATCTGTTTCTATTTCAACCCAGATCAAATTAGGCTGGGATTTCAGTCTTATGGTTTCAATACCTGTAATACGCATGTTTTTTACTCTGTGGAAATACGTTGGGCGCGGATCAATTCGGCCCATTTATCATGTTCGGACTTGATGTGCCTGGCCAGTACAGACGGCGCACCACCAATGGCTCCGATGCCCGATTGATTCAGTTTGCTGATGACAGCAGGATCCTTGAGGGCGTGATTGAACGCCGCATTCAATCTTTGAATCACCGGTGCCGGTGTCCCTGCAGGCGCCCGATAGCAAACCAGGGCTCGATGACGAATCCTTTATAGCCCAGCTCCTCCATGGTTTGCACATTGGGCAAATTGGCCGAGCGGGTGCGCCCCGTTACGGCAAGCGCATTGACTTTTCCCGATTTGATAAAGGGAAGAATCGACGGTTCATTATCAAAGAAAACGTCTATTTGTCCGCCGATCAAATCGGTAATTGCGGGACCAGATCCTTTGTATGGCACATGCAATAGAGAGATGCCAGCCATTTTCTTGAGCAGTTCGCCCGCCAGGTGATTGGATGCCCCTACGCCGGAAGAGCCATAGCTGATATCGCCCGTTTTCGCTTTGCCGATCAGCGTCTGCAGGCTATCGATGCCTGTCTTGGGTCCGGTAACAAATGCATTAATGGACGAACCCAGCAATATGACCGGCGCGATGTCTTTGAACAGATCAAAGCCGGATTGGCATACAGACTGGCGTTAACCGAACAGTTGCCAATACTGCATAAAAAAATGGTGTAGCCGTCGGCGGGTGCTTTGACGGCGGCAACAGTACCGATATTGCCGGTTGCGCCCGGACGATTGTCTATAACGATCGGCTGCTGCAGATCCTCTGCGGCAGCACCGGCTACCAGACGGGAAACAAGATCGCCAGAGCCCCCGGGCGGGACCGGAACAATCATGCGAATCGGCTTGGAGGGAAACGGCTGCGCGCCGGCCAGGCCCGGGTTGAACAACGCCCCGGCCAGCGCCAGCAAGAGCATGGTCATTGGTTTTTTCATGCAATGTCTCCTTGATGCGAACATAAATGGCGTTGTTCGCTATTGTGATTCGTTAGATATTTGTGATTCGTAGCTATTTTTATTTTTAAAAATACAATCATATAATCATTATATAATTGATGTCAATCGTTCAGTCGCATGTGAACCGCTTCGTTACAGGTATACTTGTCGCCATGTCTTCATCCCAGTTACGAAACTTCCATCAACAAATAGTCGATGCTTTAGGTAGCAGTATTGTTGCCGGGCATTTTGCCGAAGGCATCCAGCTTCCCACCGAACCGGAATTGGCCAACACGTATGGCGCCAGCCGCCTTATTATCAGAGAGGCGATGAAAAGCCTGGCGGCCAAAGGCCTGGTATCCATCCGGCCACGCACCGGCACACATGTGCTGCCACGCAGCAAATGGAATCTTTTCGATCCATCTGTGCTGGACTGGTACGCAAGATTGCCGCCAGACAAAAAACTGATGGCTGACCTGATGGAACTGAGACAGGCCAAGGAGCCACAGGCGGCACATCTGGCCGCTTTGCGAGCCGAACAAACAGATATTGAGACATTGCAGCTGGCATACCAGGCAATGTCTTGCGCAAATAATCGTGCGGACTATATCGAAGCCGATTTACGCTTTCACGGCGCAGTCGTTCACGCCAGCGGCAACGTGTTCTTCAGGCAACTGGAAATGGCGTTATCTGCAGTCTGGACCATGAGTTTTCGCGCCTCCAGCGACCAGTGGGGTCCAGACCCCCAGGCACTGGCGCTGCATAAGACACTGCTGGATGCCATCGGCGCCCACGACCCCACGGCCGCGGAAAATGCAGTGCTGGCACTGATCGACAGAGCGGTAATGCGGATTGGCGAATGACTCGTCGCCCAACGGCGCCCTGGATAATCGTAAAATAGCCGATTGAACGCCAGAATACTTTAGACAACCTATCACTCATGCCTGCAGAAACCAGTAAAATCGCGCCTTCCGGGCACACCCCCATGATGCAGCAGTACCTGCGCCTCAAACTCGAAGCCGGATCTGTGCTGCTGTTCTACCGTATGGGAGATTTTTATGAAATGTTCTATGAGGATGCCGAACAGGCAGCCAGACTGCTGAATCTGACGCTCACCAAGCGGGGAAATTCAAATGGCCAGCCCATTCCCATGGCAGGTGTTCCGGTGCATGCCATGGAAACCTATCTGGCGCGTCTGGTGGCCATGGGCGAATCGGTGGCGATCTGCGAACAGATCGGCGATCCTGCCACCAGCAAGGGGCCCGTTGAGCGCAAGATCGTGCGCATCGTTACGCCTGGTACGCTGACCGACGAAACCCTGTTGCCTTCAAAGCTGGACCGTCCTCTGCTGTCGGTTTTCCTGCCGTCCAAAGGCAAGGCGCCAAAATACGGGCTGGCCTGGCTCAACCTGGCCAGCGGCCAGTTCAAAGTCACACAATGTGACAAGGAAGCGCTGGACTCGGAAATCCACCGTATCGCACCCGCGGAAATCGTACACGCCGACTCCTTTGTCCTAGAAACAAAATTTGCCGGCTCGATCAGTCACACTGCGGACTGGCACTATGACCTGAATGATGCCAACACCCTGCTTTGCCAGCATTTTCAGATCGACTCGCTGGGCAGCTTCGGCATGGCCGATATGCCCGCCGCCATTTGCGCGGCCGGCGCGCTGTTGCGCTACGTGGAACGCACGCAAACGCAGTCGCTGTCGCACGTCCAGCACATCATGGTCGATCACGCACTGGACTATCTGGTGCTGGATCCGGTCACGCGCAAAAACCTGGAAATCACCGAAACCATCAGTGGCGAGAGCCGACCTACCCTGTTTTCTTTGCTGGATCACTGCGAGACCCCCATGGCAGTCGCAAGCTGCGCCATTGGCTGCACCACCCGCTGCGCTCCAATAGCCAGATCCAGGCGCGCCAGACCGCGGTTGCGGCCATGCTGACCGGACGCCCCGACGGGCCCGTGCATCCCCATATCGCGTTGGATAACCTGCGTACAGAACTCAATGCGTTTCCCGATCTGGAACGTATCGCAACGCGCATCGCCTTGCGTTCGGTGCGGCCCCGGGAGCTGGCCAGCCTGCGCGATGCGCTGGCGCGCCTGCCGCAGTTGCAGACTGTTTTACGCAACCAGCATGCCAATGCCGATCGCCTTGACGTCCTCAACAATGAACTGACCCTGGATGCCAGCCTGCACGCCGCATTGCAGGCTGCCGTCGCTGCCGAACCGGCAGCGATGATCCGCGATGGCGGCGTGATCGCCGCCGGGTTTGATGCCGAGCTCGATGAGCTGCGCACCCTGGCCAGCGACAGCGGCGCCTTTCTGGTAGAGCTGGAGGCCAGGGAACGCCAGCGCAGTGGCATTGCCAATCTGCGCGTAGAGTTCAACCGGGTTCACGGCTTTTTCATTGAAGTATCCAAGGGCCAGGTCGACAAAGTACCCGACGACTACAGACGCCGCCAGACACTCAAGAATGTCGAACGTTATATTACGCCCGAGCTCAAGGGTTTCGAAGACAAGGTGCTATCGGCCCGCGACCGGGCGCTATCGCGCGAAAAATGGCTCTACGAGCAGTTGCTCGACACCATGCAGGATTGGGTAAACCCCCTGCAGCGTTGCGCGCAGGCCATTGCAGAACTGGACGTTTATCTGGCGCTGGCCAGTCATGCCAGGGATAACGAATGGGTGGCACCGCAACTGGCCGAACACCCGGTGATCGACATTGAGGCAGGCCGACATCCGGTGGTCGAGCACACGATCGAGCAATTTACGCCCAATAGCTGCCTGATGGACCATGACAGACGCATGTTGCTCATTACCGGCCCCAACATGGGTGGTAAATCAACTTACATGCGCCAGACCGCCCTGATCGTACTGTTGGCGCGCATGGGCAGCTTCGTGCCGGCAACTGCCGCCACCATTGGTGTGATTGATCGCATCTTCACCCGTATTGGTGCTGCCGACGACCTGGCGGGCGGCCAGTCCACCTTCATGATGGAGATGACCGAGGCCGCCACCATCCTGGCTGCCAGCACACCCAACAGCCTGGTGCTGATGGACGAGATAGGTCGGGGCACCTCCACCTACGATGGCCTGTCGCTGGCATGGGCCATCGCCTGCCGGTTGCTGGACCATAATCATGCGCTGACGCTGTTTGCCACCCATTATTTTGAAATTACCCGACTGCCTGACCTGAATTCATCCGCAATTAATGTACACCTTGCCGCTACCGAAGCGGCTAGCGGCATTGTTTTTCTGCATGAAGTTCAGGAGGGGCTCGGCCAGTCGCAGCTACGGCATTCAGGTCGCGCAACGGGCCGGTCTGCCCGTGGCAGTCATCCGCCAGGCCAAACGGGAGCTGGATCGCCTGGAAAGCCAGGCCGGCGATATATCACAGCTTAATCTGTTTACTGCCACACACGAAACCGATGACCAGCAAAGCGACGATGCGCTAGAGCTTACCGCCTTGCGCGACGCCCTGCAGGAACTCGATCCCGATAATATGAGCCCACGCGAAGCGTTGGACGCCCTTTACAAATTGCATAACCGCTTTGGCGGAGAATCATGACATCTATTGACATTCACGCCCCCATGACTTTGCTGGGTGGACGCAGCCCCGCTCAATTCATGCGCACATACTGGCAGAAAAAACCGTTGCTGATCAGACAGGCCATTCCTGGTTTTGCCAGCCCCGTTCCTCCCGCCGGGCTGAGGAAACTGGCAAAACGCGACGATGTCGAATCACGCCTGATCTGGCAGGAAAATGACGAATGGAATATGGAAAGCGGCCCGTTCGCACGCTTTCCCAAGGTGGCCGAGCCCAACTGGTCTTTGCTGGTGCAAAGCGTGGATCTGCATGACGACGCGACTGCAGCGCTCATGCAGCAGTTTCGCTTTATTCCTGACGCCAGGCTGGACGATATTATGATCAGCCTGGCTTCGCGCAACGGCGGCGTTGGCCCGCATTTTGACAGCTACGACGTGTTTCTGCTGCAGGGCCACGGACAGCGGCGCTGGCGTATCAGCCAGCAGAAAGACCTGTCGCTGGTGCCCGATATTGCCTGCAAGATTCTGCAGCATTTTGAACCTGAAGAAGAATTTGTGCTGGAACCCGGCGATATGCTGTATCTGCCGCCGCATATTGCGCATGACGGCATCTCGGAGTCGGACGAGTGCATCACCGTTTCTATCGGCTTTCGTGCCCCATCCCTGGCCGTTCTTGCGCGTGGGCTGCTGGAAGTGGCGGCCGATCAGCTGAGCGCGCGCAACGGCCTGGGCTTTGGCCCCTACTCCACGCCCGCACTACCCGGACCCGACCTCTCGGGCATGTTCCAGGATAAACGCCTGGCCGCCACTACTGAACCGGCTGCCTTGCCTGATGAACTGATCAATAGCGCGCTGGCAGCGGTACAGAAAATTACGTTCACCGAGCGTATGGCGGCACGCTTTCTGGGCTGCTGGCTGACCGAACCCAATTCCCTCACTGTCTTTCCGATTGCCGAAGACATGGTCGACATAGACGACGTGATCGACAGCGATGGCAGCCTGGTGCTGGATCGCCGCAGCCGCATGATTTACCGGGGTACAGATCTGTTCATCAACGGCGAAGCCCTGGAATTGAAAACCAATGCTACGTTTAAAAAATTCGCCGACACACGCATATTGACCTGCGCCGATCTGAAAAAAGCCAATGCAGCCACGCTCGCACAGTTGCAGGAATGGCTGGATGACGGCTGGATCGTAACGCAATAATCAGGCAAAAAAAACCTGGCAATAACTTGCCAGGTTTCCTCGACTTCAACACACGATCAGGACAACGATCAGCTTACATTCTCTCGGCCAGTACCGTCAGAATGCGACGCGCAGTCGCGCTGTTATCTGTCTGGCCCTGTTCATTGCGCACCGTCACGACAGACTGACTGCCCTCGGAAGTGACTACAATCGTGTAGGGCAACGGCGTCAGATTGCCTTTATCGCCCCATAGGCGGCTGATAAAGTTGGATGACTGGCGCTTCTCGCCGGTATCGGTATCCAGGTAACGGACTGTATAGGTACCTGCTTGTGGATCACGATTATCCACCGTGAAACCAGCAGAATTGATCGCGGCGCCCACCTGATTGTAAGCCTGGCTTTGCCCCACTTGCAGTGGCAACGCGGCAACGTCGGCCATGACGACCGGATGAGTTGGTGCGGCCGCGGCGGCGCGCTTTGACGCACCTGTGTTTCAGCCTGTTGCTTGGTTGCTCCCATGAACACCATCAGGCGCGACAGCATCGCGGCGTTCAGACCCGGATCTTCCTTGGCGGGCAGCCATTTGAATGTGGTACCGTCCCGATCCATGGGAGTTTCGACCATGCGTTCGTGATTGATGAACACCAGCGTTTTGCCATTGGAGCGTTCCACACGCGTGCGGAAGCGTTCACGCTCGCCACTGTCTTCAACCATATTGATGATGGCACCCAATGCCCGGTTAAGCAGGTTGCCAGGAATTTTTGCACGATTTTCGGCCCAGTCGGTTTCAATCAGCCCGGCCTGAGGATTATCACGATTGATCGTAAAGCCTGAATCGACCCAGAAGTCGATCAGCTTAGGATAAACACGCCCGGCTTCCTGGCTCACTTCCAGCCAGCGGTTGGCGCCTGAACTCTGAATTTTCAGCCCAGGGGTTTCAGGCAGAACAGATGCGCCGGACGCGGCATCGCGATTGGCCTGCGCCACTGCCTTGTTATATTCGTTGGCTGATGCATAGCCGCCTGGCGCCTTGTACGCCGGATTGATCTGTGACGACGATAGATCAGGCGGCAGACTTAGCGGGTCACCTCTTACGGTACTTTTGTAGTCGACCTGTTCGGTATCACCCATGACTTCATCCATGACATTACATCCCGCCAGGAGGGTAAGCGACAGTAAACCAGATACTGCAAGAAAGCGTGCATTCATACGCATATTCTCAATCCTATATTATTTGACCAACCCGAGATCTTTCAGGGCAGTCAGAACAGTTTCATGATGCTGGGCGCCCAGATCACACATTGGGAGCCGATATCCGGCCTGGATCAGACCCATTTGCACAAGCGCCCATTTGACCGGAATGGGATTGGCTTCGACAAACAGCACTTTATTGACACCTGCCAGTTTTGCATTAAGTTCACGGGTCCGCGGCACATCGCCCGACCGTGCAGCCACGCACAGCTCATGCATGAGGGCTGGGGCGATATTGGCCGTTACCGAAATATTACCGGTGCCGCCCAGCAGCATCAGTGCTGCTGCGGTGGGGTCATCGCCACTGAAAACCTGGAAATACTCGGGTTTATCCCGAAGCAACAGACCCAGGCGGGCAATGTCAGCAGTTGCATCCTTGATACCGATAATGCCCTGCACTTGCGCCAATCGCAATATCGTATCATTGGACAAATCCGCAACGGTACGACCGGGCACATTGTACAGCATGATGGGCAAGCCGCCTTCACGGGCAATCGCCTCAAAATGGCGGAACAGACCTTCCTGCGTGGGCTTGTTGTAGTAAGGCACCACCGACAGACCCGCGTCAGCCCCCATTTCCCTGGCTTTTTTGGTCAGATGAATGGCTTCCGCAGTTGAGTTCGCGCCCACCCCGGCAATGACCGGGATCCGGCCGGCCGCATGCTCCACCGCCACCCGGATGAGTTCTGTATGTTCGCTTACATCTACCGTGGGCGATTCGCCGGACGTGCCCACCACCACCAGGCCATCAGATCCTTCCTGGACGTGCCAGTCGATCAGCTTCTTGTATGCGTCGTAATCGATATCCCCATTGGGTAGCATTGGAGTCACAAGGGCAGGAAAACTGCCGGTGAATACAGGATACGAAGAACTGTCGACCGCCATGATAGAAACGTCCAGAAAAGGTTGATATTAAATGCCTAGCGTATAGCTAATTCGGTAGTTTAATTGAAATGCATAAAATTAATGGAAAATTTAATGACAATCCCGTAAAACACGTTTCAATTGACATCTGCCACTGGCAGACGGCTGGATTTGACCAGCCATTCGGCGGGAAACGCTGCAACTGCCATCACGAACCGCAAGCTCACCCGGACAGGCCAATGGTTGCCGGATCCCCGGAACCCCTGCGGATAATCGCGGGGGTCGCCGTTGTCAGATCAATGACCGTGGTCGGCTGGGTCGGGCACGAGCCGCTGGCAATCACGCCGGCCAGCGCATGGCCGTAACGATCGGTAATTTCATCCGGGTCGTTCAACGGCATCTCTTCGCCTTCGGGGATCAGGGAGGTCGATAGCAAGGGCGTGCCCAGCTCCTCGATCAGCAGCAAGGTGACCGGATGGTCCGGAACCCGGATGCCGATGGTTTTGCGCGAAGGATGAGAAACTCGCCGCGGCACATCCTTAGTTGCCTCCAGGATGAACGTCCAGGGGCCGGGCGTCGCGTTTTTCAGCAAGCGGTATTGCGCGTTGTCGACCTTGGCGAATTTGGCGATCTCCGCCAGGTCGCGCACCAGCAGCGTCAGATGATGGCGCTCATCCAGGCCACGCAGGCGGCGCAGGCCGTCGGCCGCCGTCTTGTCGTCAAGACGCGCCACCAGCGCATAGCTGGAGTCGGTAGGTATGGCCAGTAACCGGCCGTTATCCAGCAATTGCGCAGCCTGTTTGAGCAGGCGTGGCTGCGGGTTGACCGGGTGTACATCAAAAAGTATGGACATAATTATTATTTCACTCTGTGGCTGGCTATGCACCTATTGTAGCGAATTGAGTGACACATGGTGCGGGTTCGGGTTAGAATCACGGGCTGGATTGTCTCCGTAGCTCAACTGGATAGAGCACCCGCCTTCTAAGCGGGTGGTTGTGGGTTCAAGTCCCGCCGGAGGCACCAACTTTGCCATGGGTGCCATGCCCTATATAAAATAAAGTGCACTAAATAAAATAAAGTGCACTAAACACCCGATCAAAAGCGACTATATTCATCGTTTTTAAAAATTGCCGGGTAAATCGAAGCATTAGGCTACTGAAGCATTAGGCAACTGATCCATTAGGCAACATCACCGGCAAACTTGTCGTGCCAGAAACAGAGCCATAGTGCCTGCGGCTTATCCCAATTAAAAATAATAAAAATACCAATCTGGCCGGTCTTACGACGAATATACGACAGAACACAGCGCGCTAAATGCGTCAAAAATGGGTGTTCAGTGCTCATGATTGCATTTGCCGAAAACCCAAGTACCACAATGGCTGCACGCAAAGAACGCCCTCTCCTCCAAAACGTATCCAATATTTACTATTAACGCATCGGCAAATATTGCCACAGAACGCGTCTTGCGTATAGGGTACCAATCCCGTTATCCTTAAGAGGATCAGTGGCTGGGGCCCGTAGCCTCTTCATTATTGACGTCATTGACCCCACAGGCAGGGGCATTCACGGGCACCGCTGCTCCGCCTTATCCAAAGGCGCAGGCACAGTGAGACGGCCTGCAGGATTTATGCATTGAGCAGAAGATCGATGGCATCACCCTCGCAATTGCCGATACACTGAAAAAACACACGGTACAAACGAAGACCGCAGCACGCAATGCCAACTTGCAAACCAGAACCACACCAAGAGGAGAAGTATCAATGAGACACACGCAACAAGAAGGAATCGATGGACCTGCGGACGGCCAGTCGGCCCGTTCGTCATTATCCGGCACTACCATGAACCGCCGGGGTTTTCTTACCGCGGCGACGGCAACGGTGCTCACATCTGCCGTTGCGGCCAGGCCGGCAATGGCGCGCAATTTCGGCCCACAGACAGAACCGATACGTTATCCCGACCCGGATATCGTGGTGCTGGACAAGCGCTTCAAATACAAACTGGGCAACGCGGCCATCATGCGCCTGCATACCGGTATGCAATGGGCCGAAGGTCCCGCGTGGAACGCAGTCGGCCGCTATCTGGTGTGGAGCGACATCCCCAACAACGAACAATTGCGTTGGTCCGAAGAGGACGGCCATGTAGGCCGTCGCTTTCGCTCGCCCTCTGGCAATTCCAATGGAAATACCTTTGATTTCGAAGGGCGCCTGCTCTCGTGCGAGCATGATACGCGCCGCGTTGTACGCTACGAGCACAACGGCAAGGTGACTGTTCTTGCCGAACGCTTTGACAATAAAGGATTGAATGCGCCTAATGATATCGTGGTGCATCCGAATGATGGTTCGATCTGGTTTACTGATCCGGGCTATGGCGCACTGATGGAGTATGAAGGCAATCGGCATCCGGCCAGCACCGATTCGGCCAGCCCGATTCAGAAGGAAGCGGTCTATCGGATCGACGCGCAAACGGGTGCCATCGCCAAAGTGGCCGATCAGCCGTTCAAGCCCAATGGGCTGTGCTTCAGTCAGGATTACCGCAAGCTTTACGTCGCCGATACGGGAAACTCACACTACCCCTCTGCCAAGAATCAGATTTGGGTCTTTGATATAGACGGTGCCAAACTGACGAATCCGCGCACCTTTGCAACCATGGCGTTCGAAGGCAAGTCAGGCTCGGCTGACGGCATCCGCTGCGACGAAGATGGCAATATCTGGGCCAGTGCCGGCTGGGGTGGCGAGGGCTATGACGGCGTACACATTTTTGCGCCTGACGGCGTACGGATCGGACAAATCCGATTACCGGAAATCTGCTCCAACGTATGTTTTGGCGGCTCCAAGCGTAATCGCCTTTTCATGACGGCCAGCCAATCGCTGTACGCTGTTTATGTGGAAACACGCGGCGCGCATATTACATAAAGTCGCACCGCGCGCGACGGGCCGGCGGTGCGTCAGAAGTGTAAAAAAAGCGACGAAGCATTGATGCGCAACGCCGGGCCGGCTATTTTATTAAAAACACCTTTGTCATGACATCAGGCATCAGCGGCGCGACTGCATGATGCCTATTTGCGCACATGACTGATTGGTGCTTGATGCTAATTACCGGAGATTGAAATGATCAGCTATACCATGGTAGGAACCAATGACCTGGAACAATCTATCCATTTCTACGATCCATTGTTTGTTGAAATGGGTTTGGAACAATGCTTCAGGGATAACAACTGTGTTTCATGGGGAAAAAAGACGGATATTACTTTCCCCCGTTTTTTTACCGGCTATCCTTTTGATGGAAAAAAGCCAACGCAGGCAATGGCGTCATGACGGCCTTCGAATTTGATAATTCGGAAATAATCGACCGGCTGTACGCGCTTGCTATAGAAAATGGGGGCTCCAGCGAAGGCGAGCCCGGTTTTCGGCCACGCTACTCAGAGGACTTTTATGCCGCTTATGTCCGCGACCCGGATAACAATAAAATTGCTTTTGTGGGGCGTCTTGCTTCATCCTAGTTTTGACCGACGACATTTGTGGCTGGCCCCAAAAACGCTCACGGAAAAAGCGGCAAGTGCACTCAGCTTTGAGGGACCAGCCAGCATTACACATCATGGATTCTTGATTCGGTGTGCAATCTGCATAAGGCTTTTCCCCGTAGCTCGTCCCGGTAGCACAATGGCAGCATGTAAACATGCATTTTACTTTTAACAGCCTTTCACTCGATCGCGATCACGTGTGCATCAGATTGAGAGGCTGACACCGGCCGGATGTCGCCGATGGATTCGACCAGCGTCTCCAATAACGGCGACTGGGCCGCATCCGCAGTAAACAGGCTGAAGCGAACTGCCGGCAACGGCGGCAAACCCATTGATTCGTCTGCAACAGCAAGATCGGGTGTCATCTGGCTTTGAGTCATGGGCGCGATAGCAAAGCCGGACCGCACAGCGCAGCGCATACTTTCGAAACTGCTGCACACCATCGCAATTTTCGAAGCCATCCCAACCCTGGCCAGTTCGGCAAGCGCTACCTGGCGATAGGGACAAGGCTCAGGGAAAAACGCAAGCGGCAGTGCTTTAGAAGAACTCGGCGGCCACGGTATATGCGGACTGCAAGCCCACAGCAAAGGTTCCTGCCACATTAAACGTCCAATACGCGCCGACTCGCAGTGCGAGCCCAGGACGATGTCCAAAGCACCTTCCTGTAACTGGCCCAGCAGTGTGCCTGGAATACCCACCGTCACCTCGATATCCAAGGACGGATGCGACAACCGAAATTGATTCAATCTGTTCAATAGCGTAGATTGTGCAAAATCTTCTGCGATACCTAATCTGATTTGGCCAGATGCTTTATGTCGACCCACTTCAACCAGCGCATCCCTCCCCAAGGCAAGAATAGCCCGGGCGTACACCAGCAATTTTTTTCCATCTGCTGTCAACGTCATGGACCGGGTTGTGCGTTGCATTAAATCTGCCCCCAGTTGTGATTCAAGACGGCGAAGGTGCCCGCTTATTGCCGATTGCGTCAAATTGAGGCGGCTTGCAGCGCGGCCAAAGCCCCCCTCGTCGATGACGGCAACAAATGTTCTGAGCAGTACAGGATCAAGCATATATTGTGATTTATTATGAATAATACAAAATTAATCAATTTGTACACTAAGTCCAATTGTGCTGCAATGACATTTGTTTTCCCCAGCCACAAAAGACGGATTTACTATGACCAATCTATTGCATATTGCCGCATCGCCTCGCACCGAACGCTCCGCTTCACGGGAGGTTGCTCACCACTTTATTTCCAGTTATACGGATACCAATCCTGAGACTGCCAAGTGCATACAATTGATATCTGGCAGACGGCCCTGCCCGAGTTCGATGAGCACGCGATGGCGGCAAAATATGCCGGGCTGACCGACACGCCATTGAACGCCTCACAGCAGACAGCCTGGGACGGCCTGCGAGCATTGGCCTCCCACCTGCATCAGGCCGATATTGTGGTGCTGTCTGTCCCGCTTTGGAATTTTGGCATTCCCTATAAACTCAAACAGCTCATTGATCTGGTTACGCAAAAGGATATTCTCTTTACCTTTGACCGCAATGGTTTCAATGGCATGCTTACCAACAAACAGGCAGTGGTCATTTACGCCCGTGGACTCGACTACGGCACACACTCAGCCACGCCGTCCAGTCGTTTTGACCTGCAAAAGCCCTATATGGAAATGTGGCTGAACTTCATTGGCATCACGGACACGCATTCGATCATTGTGGAAAAAACCCTGTTCGGCACTGAAATCGATCACGATGCCCGGCATGCGGCAGCAATGCAAGCGGCGCAACTAGGCCGGCAATTGCAAATGTAAAGCTGCTGAAAAGACCTATAGCAGTACCGCAGTATCCTGGATAGTTCGACAATCAAGAGGCCGCTTAGTCGGTTTCTTGCTTTCCAAACCGTCTGGCCCGCTGGATCGGCCGCCAGGCGCTCCTGAACATAATAATGCCGCCAAACAAACATACGATGCCCAGCACAATGGTGCCGTAAGCAACACCCTGCGATCCATAATGTTGATATATCCAGCCCGATTTTTCAACTTCCTGGGCGGGCGATCCAAGACGATGAATACCACTGATCAGTGCGGTCAAGCCGACGATCAACATACCAATGCTTCTGAACATAACGATCCGTCCCGACGATCAATGAGCAGCGCGGGCTGAACCGTTATATTGAGCGACCCGCGCTGCAATTGCCTGTGGGTCACCCTGAAAGCTGGCAAGCTCAGGCCACAGGTCTGGCGCCCAGCGATGAATTATCCGGTCCCACAGGATGGCCAGCTCTTTACCCAGCAGTCTGTTAAGCAGCGTACGCGTATAAAAGTGCAGTGCAAGCAAAATCAGAAAAACGGTCCCGGCAGCAACGCTTATGCTAATGATAAACAGCATGAAATCGCTCATAAGCCAATTGAACCAGGCACGTATCGGCTCACTGGTCGCGCCGAATTTGGATAGCAGAAAAAGAACCAACGCCACTGCGGTGATAATATAAGCTAGCCATTTCAAACGGGTTTGAGCCTTTGAGAAACGCTGATAGCATCGGGCAAAATCTCCATAGCCCGTGGCCTGTTCCAGGTTTATCGCCTGCTGGTAGAAGTCATCGTCTTTCACCGCGGGTACATTTTGGTTATCTAACAATTGATGCATGCTTTCCAACTGTTGTTTTGCAAACAGCATCAACTGCACAGATGCGCCGAACGTATAAAGTAAATTCATGTATAAACCCAGCCCTCACCGACCTTCAGGCAAAAAATAGAGCCGGCAAGTTTAACATGCGCAATTGATTGCACTACAGGACCGGATCAGGCGAGCCCGCATACAGAGCGGTATTCGTTGAGGTCACCAGCATCTGATATCTTTCAAATTGAGCAAGAATATCGTTGATCACCTGGGCAGAGGTCAGACCCAGAATGTCATACCCGCGACTGCCATCGGCAAACACTGTACGGGCCTGCCATTCGTGCGGGTGCACTGTTTCATTACGAGCCGCAGCCGCAGTAAATGCCGCCATTCTCCTGGCTTCGGGCTGCACACCATAGACAAAATTGCGCTTGTCCTCAGCGACAACCGTCAGCCTGACCATGTCATCAATCGTGGTGATTTCGACATCAAGCCCGCGTTTTTTGAACTCGTCGGCAACTTCGTGCAGTGCAGGACTCGCCACTTGTGAAATGAACCTTTCTGCATCCTCTTTTCTGGGCGTATGCATGATTGCAGATAAGCGTTTGCGCCAGGAAATTTCTGAGCCAGGGGCCGGCGTCGCAATGGCCCGTCGTCGATCCAGACGATGCATATCGGCTTTCATTCCCTTGATGAGCCCAGCACCAGCAACAGCATAATGACAGCAAAAGGCAGTGCGCTGGTCAGGGTGACGGTCTGCAAGGCCGTCAGTCCGCCAGCAAGCAGCAAAAGGGCTGCCGTGGTGCCTTCCAGAGCGCACCAATAGATCCGCTGCCAGACGGGCGCATCTTCCTTGCCACCGGCAGCCAGCGTGTCAATAACCAAGGAGCCAGAGTCGGCCGATGTGACGAAAAAAACGGCCACCAGAATCACGGCCAGCGTTGAGGTCAAACCGGGCCAGGGCAGGAACTCGAAAAATTGAAACAGCGCAACCGAGGCATCGGCAGCGACATCGCGCGACAGCTGGCCCGCTGCCACCCCCATATCAAGAAATATGGCGGTAGTGCCAAACACGGTCATCCACAGGAACGTAAATGTGCTCGGCACAAGCAATACGCCCAGAACGAATTCACGGACGGTACGCCCTCTGGAGATGCGGGCAATAAACATCCCGACAAAAGGCGACCATGCAATCCACCATGCCCAGTAAAACAGGGTCCACGATTTCATCCAGTCCTGCGCACGAAATGCCTGCGTGGTAAACGAGCGGGCAAAGAAGTTATCCAGATAGGCACCGATATTCTGCACAAAAGCATTCATCAGAAAGCTGGTGGGCCCGACAAACAAGACAAACAGCATCAGCACCACGGCAACAATAAGATTGAATTCGGACAGTCTTCTGATGCCCACGTCCAATCCGCTGACAACAGACAATGTCGCCAATGCAGTTACCACCGCAATCAGGAAAATCTGGAACCACGGCTCTTGCGGTGCGCCCAGCAAATGAGCCAGGCCGGAGTTGATCTGCAATACGCCAAGCCCCATGGAAGTGGCAATACCGAACAGTGTGCCGCAAATGGCAAAGATGTCCACGGCATCGCCCATCCAGCCATTAATCCGCTTGCCGAGTAAGGGGTAGAGGCCGGATCGGACCGTGAGCGGCAGGTTATAGCGAAAGCAGAAATAGGCCAGGGACAAACCGACAACGGCATAGACTGCCCAGGCATGCAGCCCCCAATGAAAGAATGTAATGACCTGGGACTCACGGGCAGCCGCGGCTGCATCACTTACGCCGGAAGGCGGCGCAGCAAAGTGGTGCATGGGCTCGGCAACCGCAAAAAACATCAGGCCAATGCCCATGCCTGCTGCAAACAACATGGCTATCCAGGTCAGATACGGGTAATCCGGTTCCGAATCGTCCGGACCCAGCTTCAGATTACCGTAACGACTGAGTGCAAGATAGGCAATAGCAAAGAAAAACAGGGCCACTGCCAATATATAAAACCAGCCAAAGCTCTCAATTACGACATTTTGCAGTTTGCCAAAAATTTCCTGCGCGTCGGCCGGGAACAGGATTCCGATCAATAAAAACAAAACCACGATGATCGTTGAACCCCAGAATACTCTTGGGTGTATCGTACTGTTAACTCGGAACCCCATGATCACTCTCCCTTATACTTGCATTGCCTGAAAGTGTAACATCCGGCCGCTGTGCTTTGCCGCGCTTGCCCAAACACCGCTTTGTCTTCGATCAATCTTGCCGTTCCAGGCATCGGCAATCACAGCCTCCGTCCCTGAGTCATCAGGTGCAGCATTGGGAGTGCGCCCGATTGCCAGGCTGATGAAACGGCCAACGCCAGCCCCGGCGCAATCAATAGCAAACGACAGGCATACGTGTTGGACCTGCGTCTGCACTACAAGTAGGGCGAGGCCAGCCAGATCAGTTTGTTCCTGAGCGTTGCCAGCAAGCCCTGCTTGCGCAAGGATTCAAAGGTCACCCGCTGGCCATGCGCAATTTCATTATCGATGGCCTCGTTGATCCACCCGGCCAGGCGCCGGTCGTACACCTCGATATCGATCTCGAAATTAAGCCGCAGGCTGCGTGAATCCCAATTGGATGAACCGATCAGCGACCAGCTGTCGTCCACGGTCATCAACTTGGAATGATCGAAATTGCCGGAACCTTTCCACACCCGGCAGCCTGCCTCTATCATCTGGTCAATCTGGGCCATCATGGCGTAGTGGATCAGACGCAGATTATTCCTGCCGGGGATGACAATATCCACTTGCACACCGCGTCGGGCGGCAGTGGTCAGGGCTCCGATCAGTACCACATCCGGCAGAAAATAGGGAGACTGGATCCTGATACGCTGTTGCGCAACGGCGCAGGCGGCCAGCAAGACCTTGTGCGTGCTTTCGATTTCCCGATCCGGGCCGGAGGGGACGCAGCGGGCGGCCATATCGGCAGGCATGAAAGCAGGCTCGGCCGCGACCCAGTCGCCCAGTTTCAGTTGCTCGCCGGTGGAGAACAGCCAGTCATGACAAAAGACAACCAGCAACTGGGCCACAATCGGGCCTCGCATCTGAAAATGAATATCGCGCGCCGTATTATCATGGGCAATTTCCGTCAGAAACTCTTCACGGATATTCATCCCGCCGGCAAATCCCTGCGCGCCGTCCACTACCAGAATTTTGCGGTGACAGCGCATGTTGGCATACGGCATGCGCCAGGTAACGGCATTGGTCTCGAAAAGCTCCACCATCACGCCCTGCTCTCTTAGCCGATGCACAATGGTGGGATGAGAGTAGCGCACGCCAATGGAGTCGATCAGCACCCGCACGCGCACTCCGCGCAGGAACGCTGCAATCAGGCTATCGGCAAAACGATGACCGACAATATCGTTATCGAAAATATAGGTTTGGAGCAATACCGAGTCGATCGCAGCGTCAATGGCCGCAAGCATGGCCGGATAGGTCTGATCTCCGCCATTGAGCGGAATGATTTCGTTACCGCCACACAAAGGAAAACGGGTCACCGTGTCGCTGGCTTTTTTCAGTGACAGGCATTGTGCGGCAGCGTGGCGTGTCAGATCACTGACCGTAACGCTGGCATGATCGGCTCCCTCTTTGAGCAACCTGTCCCGGTGGGATTTGATCCGGGTTTGCCGAATACGGTTGATGCCCACCACAAAATAGAGGACCGGCCCCAGAAACGGAGAAAACAGCACCACACCGACCCACGCAATAGCGGCACGTACATCACGTTTGGTCAACGCAATATGAACCGCTGCCGCAACGCTCAACACCACACTTGCTGCGAAAATCAGATGGGTTTGATACTCAACCAGAAATTTCCACAGAGAAGCCATCACAAAGACACCCGCTTACCTTCATAACCACTAAAAAGACAACATAATAGTGTGTTGCGCCAGTTTTTTCTTGTGCGTTGAATATATACTTGCTATACTCTTACGCTTACTCGGATGGTGACTGTAGCTCAGTTGGTAGAGTCCCGGATTGTGATTCCGGTTGTCGTGGGTTCGAGCCCCATCAGTCACCCCAAGTTTTCTAATAAAAACAGAAGCTTATCACAGCACCCATGTAACCGCACTTGTTACATTGGAACAAAAAACAATCAATAAATCCAAAACCCAGGTCTGCGCAATCAGATCACGCGCATCTGGTTCTGCCTGCTTCATACCTTCTCTGACTAGCTCCGCCCCATAAACAGGGCAAGAGTATTCATCAACACAAATTACTCACACCATTGCAGCAGGCCGCAAGGTGCCAGCCTATCTCCTGCAGCAGACACGCGGCCGTCACAGAGCCGGCCCATTGCGCAACACCTACTGGTCGCGCGAGCGACGATTCAATTTCCATACCGAGACCGCCGCGGCAATAAAAAAAGACACTAACAGGCCGGCAAAGGCAGCCACCACAAAGTTACCAAGTACGATCCAGAATATCACGGTTAGCAGCAACCCGACCGACAGCGGCCGGGCTCCCAGGGCAGACACGATATTTCCCAGTTTTGACAATACACCTTTCACTTTTCTTTCCTGATTCTTGCGCTTTGTTGCGCACACGACTAACATGATTCTAGGATATACCCTAATGCGGGTTATTTTTGTTTCGCTGTAGCTGAAAATGCCTTAACTTTACGTTAACGTCAATTAAAGAATTTGCCTGCCGATTTTCGTTACCTGTGACTCCGCTGCAACTCCGGGCTCACATCGGCCGGCAGACATGATGAGTTGCAGCAAAAAATCGGCTGCCATTCATCAGGACGATATAGCATCGCCTCGAAAGGCGGTGAACATTCCAGGCCGTTGCTCATACCGTTCACAAGACGACTATGACAATGTCAGGGAATCATGCGCTTATATGCATATGGACCATATCGGAGACAAAAGTATGAATGCCCCACTACCTAAAGTGGCACAGGATGCCCTGAAGAATACCACCATTGACGACAAATATAGCCTGGAAAGGGGCCGCGTCTATATGAGTGGCACCCAGGCGCTGGTGCGTCTGCCCATGCTGCAAAAAGACCGGGACCGCCGCGCCGGGCTGGACACTGGCGGATTCATTTCCGGCTACCGCGGCTCGCCCCTGGGCAATCTGGATCTGAGTTTGTGGAAGGCAAAAAAATACCTTGCCGAGCATGAAATCTCCTTCCAGCCCGGTGTCAACGAAGAGCTTGGCGCCACCGCGGTTTGGGGCTCACAGCAGGTCAACCTGTTTCCTGGCGCAACCAAACAGGGCGTATTTGCCATGTGGTATGGCAAGGGGCCGGGCCTGGACCGCTCCATGGATGTATTCAAACACGCCAACTCGGCAGGCTCCAGCCAGTTTGGTGGTGTATTGCTGCTGGCGGGCGATGACCATGCTGCCAAATCGTCCACTGTAGCCTATCAGTCTGAGCATAACCTGCAGTCTGCCGGCATTCCCGTCCTCTACCCCAGCAATGTGCAGGAATATCTGGACTTTGGCGTACACGGCTGGGCCATGAGTCGCTATTCCGGCTTGTGGGTCGCCATGAAATGCGTGACCGACGTGATCGAATCGAGCTCGTCGGTCGAACTGGATCCGGATCGCGTGCAGACCATTACGCCGCCAGACTTTGACATGCCCGAAGGCGGTTTATCCATTCGCTGGCCCGATCCGCCGCTGGACCAGGAAGCCCGGCTGAACAATTACAAATTCTATGCAGCACTGGCCTATGTGCGCGCCAACAAACTGGACAAGATCATTTTTGATTCGCCCAAGGCCCGGTTCGGCATCATGACCGCCGGCAAAGCCTACCTGGACGTGCGCCAGGCGCTGACCGATCTGGGGCTGGACGAAGCAACCTGTGCAGACATCGGCATTCGACTATACAAAGTGGGCTGTGTCTGGCCGCTAGAGGCGCAAGGCGCCCGACACTTTGCCGAAGGCCTGGATGAGATCCTGGTGGTTGAAGAAAAACGTCAGATCATGGAATACGCCCTGAAGGAAGAGCTGTATAACTGGCGCGATGACGTCCGCCCCGATGTCTACGGTAAATTCGATGCGCGTGACGATGGTGGCGGCGAATGGTCCGTGCCCCGCGGCAACTGGTTATTGCCGGCCAATTACGAATTGTCTCCTGCGATTATCGCCAAGGCCATTGCCAAACGCTTGGAAAAACATGCCCTTCCCGACGAGGTTCGCGCCCGCATCCAGGCCCGCATTGCGATTATCCATGCCAAGGAACAGGATGCCAAGCGGCCGGTTGTCGTGCAGGATCGCAAGCCCTGGTTCTGTTCGGGCTGCCCCCACAACACGTCTACGCGCGTGCCCGAAGGCTCCCGCGCAGTGGCCGGCATCGGCTGCCACTATATGACCATCTGGATGGATCGTAGCACCGATACCTTTACCCAGATGGGTGGAGAAGGCGTCCCCTGGATCGGCCAGAAAGACTTTACGACCACCAAGCATATTTTCGCCAACCTGGGTGACGGCACCTACTTTCATTCCGGGATTCTGGCGATCCGCGCTTCGATCGCAGCCAAAGTCAACATCACCTACAAAATTTTATACAACGATGCCGTTGCCATGACCGGCGGGCAACCTGTAGATGGCACGCTGACCGTGCCGCAAATCAACGCCCAGTTGCATGCCGAAGGCGCCACCCGCATCGTGATCGTCAGCGACGAACCGGAAAAATATAAAGGGGTCAGCCTGATCGGCAACCCCGACGTATTCCATCGCGATTCACTGGACGATGTGCAATTGGAACTGCGCGATACCGAAGGCACGACTATCCTGATTTACGATCAGACCTGCGCGACCGAGAAACGTCGGCGCCGCAAACGCAATGCCTACCCCGATCCCGATCGACGCGTCTTTATTAACGAGGCAGTCTGCGAGGGTTGCGGCGACTGCGGCGTAAAATCGAACTGTCTTTCGGTGGAACCGGTAGACACGCCGATGGGCAGCAAGCGCCGCATTAACCAGTCCTCCTGCAACAAGGACTATTCCTGCCTGAACGGTTTTTGTCCCAGCTTTGTGACCGCCGAAGGCGCCAAAGTACGCAAGCCCCAGACGGCCACGCTGTCTTTTGAAAAAATAGAAGCTGACATTCCGGAACCTGCGACGCCGGTGATTGACCGCTCATACAACATTCTGGTGCCTGGCGTAGGCGGCACCGGTGTGGTCACCATTGGCGCCCTGCTGGGCATGGCCGCACACCTGGAAGAAAAAGGCGTCAACGTGCTGGATATTACCGGATTGGCGCAAAAAGGCGGCGCCGTCGTGAGCCATGTTCAGATTGGCAACCAGCCGGCAGACCTGCATTCGACCCGCATCGGCGTGGGCGAAGCCGATCTGATTATCGGCTGCGACGCCATTGTGGCAGCGTCTCGCGAGATTACATCAAAAACCCGCAAGGGCATCACGGTGGCAGCCATCAACAGCGCCAAGGTGCCCACCGCAGAAATTTTCCAGAACCCGAAATGGCAGTTCCCTTCAGCCATTACCGAGAATGATATGCTGGATCTGCTGGGCCAGGAAAAATGTGATTTCCTGGATGCCAATGGCTATGCTGTTGCGCTGCTGGGCGATGCAATTTTCGCCAACCCGCTAATGATGGGCTACGCCTGGCAAAAAGGATGGATCCCCCTGCATCATGAAAGCCTGGAGCGCGCCATCGAACTCAATGGCGTTGCCGTTGACAAAAACCTGGCCGCCTTTGAATGGGGCCGCTATCTGGCGCATCACGGCCTGCAGTCCGTCCCGCTTGGCAGCAGCAAGCGCACGGCGCGCCACGAAAATCTGATCAGCATGCCCGAGAGCACCGACACGCTGATCAAGCGCCTTGCGCAACACCTGACCAAATATCAGAACGAGCGGTATGCACGACGCTTTACACAGGCGGTCGCACGCATCCGCGAGACCGAAAAAACACGCGGTTTCAGCGGCCATATCCTGACCGAGGCGGTAGCCCGCAATCTGGCCAAGTTGATGAGCTACAAGGATGAATACGAGGTGGCTCGCCTGTACACTGACCCGGCCTATTTTGACAAATTGCGTGAGCAGTTCGAAGGCGAGCCGGGTCGCGACTATGCATTGCACGTTCATCTGGCGCCGCCCGCATTCAGCAAAAAAGATAAAAAAGGCCACCTGATCAAGAAGAAATACGGTCCGTGGGTAATGAAAGCCTTTGCGGTGCTGGCACACCTCAAACCCCTGCGCGGCACCGCCCTTGATCCCTTTGGCCGTACCGAAGAACGACGCGCCGAACGCGCCCTGGTCGAGGAATATTTCGCGTTACTGGACGAAATCAATCAGAGCCTGAATGACAGCAACTACGATACGGCCGTGGAGCTGGCCCGCCTGCCCGACGATATCCGTGGTTATGGTCACATCAAAGAGGCCAATATGCAAAAGGCAGCAGCAAGGCGCGTTCAACTGCTTGAAGACTATCGCCGCACGGCGTTAAGCAAGGCAGCATAATGGCTGCGGCAGCGGCGCTCACCTTGCGTCGCTGCCAATTGCCATGGCCTCGCCCACCTGGTCGCCGCTACAGGCAATCGGGTCCCGGGTAGTTGCACAACACCGGGATTCGAAACTTTGGTGCACACCGCTTTATCGTCAGAAGTTAGAAAGCCGACATGGTTACTCACTATAATAGATGGTTTGACAACCCATTTCGGAGCCATTATGAAAACCAAGCCTGTTCTCGTCCAGGAAGACGTACAGAAAATCATCGATGCAGCGGCCGCACATGCCAGCAAAAATAACTGGGCCGTGACTATTGCCGTAACTGACGATGGCGGCCATCTGCTGGCCCTGAAACGTCTTGATGGCGCGGCACCGGTTTCCGCCCATATTGCGCCGGCCAAAGCCCATGCAGCAGCCCTGGGTCGCCGCGAAACCAAAGGCTACGAAGAAATGATCAACAATGGTCGCTACGCATTTCTGTCGGCACCAGCCATTTCAGGCATGCTCGAAGGCGGCGTGCCTGTTGTCGTTGACGGCCAGACCATTGGCGCTGTCGGTGTATCCGGCGTGCAGGCCAGCCAGGACGCTGAAACGGCCATAGCCGGTATCGCTGCGATTACAGGCTGATCCATCAGCCCATGCATCACCAGGGGTCGCCGCCGACACACGGCGCCTTCCTGGCAGCCCCCAAGGCTTCGTGCTTTGGCCGATGGTGCCCTGCCCTTAAATATGGCAGGAAAACATGAAAACCGCACCAAATGCACACAATGCATTTGGTGATTTGTAAAAATGCGCCAAAATAAATCAGGGCAATCACCTAGATAGTGCATTTTTCGCTGCACCGCACACAATATAGCGGTATTATATTTACCCCTCGCATAACAATCATTGTGCACCCCGTCGTTTTTCACCCTGCCGCCCTACGCGTTGGGTACGCCCGGCGCGCATACGTTTGCCTGTAACCCTTAATCTGCTCATTACATTCAATTCATATGACATATATTGATACGACGCTGGCCCGACTGGCCAAATCCAGCCCTTCGCAATCGGAGTTCTATCAGGCTGTTCTGGAAGTACTCGAATCACTTTCTCCGTTGTTCGAAAAAGAAAAGCACTATCTGGATCAGAACATCATAGAAAGGATCGTTGAGCCTGAGCGTCAGATCATGTTTCGGGTTACGTGGGTAGATGACAAAGGTAAAATCAACGTCAACAAGGGATACAGGGTCGAGTTCAACTCGGCCATCGGTCCATACAAAGGCGGCTTGCGCTTTCACCCCAGCGTCTCGGCCAGCATTATCAAATTTCTTGGCTTTGAACAAACATTCAAGAACTCGCTCACCGGTCTGGCTATCGGCGGCGGCAAAGGCGGCAGCGATTTCGACCCTAAAGGCAAGTCAGACAATGAAATCATGAGTTTCTGCCAGGCCTTTATGTCAGAACTGTACCGCCACATCGGACCGACTATCGACGTGCCAGCCGGCGATATTGGCGTAGGTGGTCGCGAAATCGGCTATCTTTTCGGCCAGTACAAGCGCCTGACCGGTCGCTATGAAGGCGTGCTTACCGGCAAGCGCATTCCATGGGGTGGTTCGCTGGTACGCACCGAAGCCACCGGCTATGGCGCGGTCTACTTTGCCCAGAATATGCTGCAAAACAAGGGTGATCATCTGGATGGCAAAATCTGTGCCGTCTCGGGCGCCGGTAATGTAGCTATCTACACGATCGAAAAACTGTATCAGCTGGGCGCAACGCCGGTGACCTGCAGCGACTCGCGCGGCATGATTTATCACAAATCCGGTATTAATCTGGAAACACTCAAGCTGCTCAAAGAAAAGCAACAGGCGCCGCTGCAGAATTATCTGCAAACGCATCCCGAGGCGGTTTACAAGCCCGTGACCGACTATGCGCCAGGCCGCAACGAGGTCTGGTCTGTTCCCTGCGACCTGGCCTTCCCCAGCGCAACGCAAAACGAACTGAACCAGGCCGACGCACTGGCCTTGCTCGCCAACGGCTGCAAACTGGTGGCAGAAGGCGCCAACATGCCCTCCACACCCGAAGCCGTTGAAGAATTTCTCAAGGCCGGCATTCATTACGCGCCCGGTAAAGCAGCCAATGCCGGTGGGGTTGCCACCAGCCAGCTGGAAATGGCACAGAACGCTTCCATGATCCAGTGGAGCTTTGACGAAGTCGACCTGCGCCTGAAAAACATCATGAAAAATATTTTCACCAACGCATGGGAAACCGCAGACGAGTTCAACCAGCCAGGTAACCTGGTGCTGGGCGCCAATATTGCGGGCTTTCGCAAGGTTGCCGATGCCATGATCGATCAGGGCGCAGTCTGATCCACGATCACCGCCAACCGATTGTCACATTTGCTGCAGTCGGTTAGCCTGAGCCAGAATAAAAAAACACCCGGTCATTTCTGATCGGGTGTTTTTTATTGGCTGATATGTCCGCAGGCGATGAAACATCGAATGCCAACACGGCAACTGCTTGCCGTAACAGGGTATGGCTTCTGACGAAACAATACCCTTTACTGCTATGCTTACTCTGCTGGTTTTTCAGCAGACTCGGTGCCTTCTGCCGGTGCATTTTCCTGCGCGCCTTCCAGACCGCCCAATGCCTTGGCTGACAGACGCAGACGACCGCGATCGTCGGCTTCAATAACCTTGACCTTGACCTTCTGTCCTACTGTCAGCACGTCATTGATGTTGGCAATGCGATAGTTGGCGATTTCAGAAATATGCAATAGCCCATCACGACCAGGCAGAATCTGTACGATGCCACCAAAGTCCAGCAGGCGCTGCACAGTGCCCTCGTAAACCTGACCCACTTCAACCACTGCAGTCAGCTCGGCGATACGACGCTCGGCTTCCTTGGCTTTGTCCAGATCAGCGCTGGAGATGGTAACCACCCCTTCGTCGCTGATATCAATATGGCAACCGGTTTCTTCTGTCAGCGCACGAATCGTGGCGCCGCCCTTGCCGATCACATCACGGATTTTTTCCGGATTGATTTTCATGGACAACATGCGTGGCGCAAAGGTAGACAGCTCTTCGCGTGAACCGGTCAGCGCCTCGGTCATTTTACCCAGGATATGCATACGGCCATCACGGGCCTGAGCCAGTGCGACCTGCATGATTTCCTTGGTAATGCCCTGGATTTTGATATCCATTTGCAAAGCAGTAATACCGTTTTTGGTGCCGGCTACTTTGAAATCCATATCGCCCAGGTGATCTTCGTCGCCCAGAATATCGGTCAGCACAGCGAACTTGCCACCATCCTTGATCAGACCCATGGCCACACCGGCAACGTGATCCTTGACCGGCACACCAGCGTCCATCATGGCCAGCGAGCCACCGCAAACAGAAGCCATGGATGAAGAACCGTTGGATTCTGTAATTTCAGACACGACACGAATCGTGTACTGGAAGTCCTCATGCGCAGGCAGCGTGGAAATCAGCGCGCGCTTGGCAAGGCGGCCATGGCCGATTTCACGGCGTTTTGGTGCGCCGAAACGACCAGTTTCGCCCGTAGCAAACGGAGGCATATTGTAGTGAAGCATGAAGCGGTCACGATGTTCGCCCATGACCGAGTCAATGATCTGCTCGTCCTGCTTGGTGCCCAGCGTAGCAATAACCAGTGCCTGTGTTTCACCGCGCGTAAACAGCGCACTGCCATGGGCACGTGGCAACACACCCAGGCGGATAGAGATCGGACGTACTGTACGGGTGTCACGACCGTCAATGCGGGGCTCGCCTGCCAGAATCTGGCCGCGCACGATTTTGGATTCCAGATCGAAAATAATATTTTCGATGGCGACGGCGTCGGGCGCATCCTGACCTGCCTGCGCTGCCTGTTCAGCCAGCGTTTGCTTGACCGCCGCAGTCACTTCGCGCAGCTTGGTTGTGCGTTCCTGTTTCTGACGGATTTCATAGGCGCTTTTCAGGCCCGATTCGGCAGCAGCAGTCACCGCAGCGATCAGCGCTTCGTTTTTGGCTTCCGGCTGCCAATCCCACTCGGGTTTGCCGGCTTCGGCCACCAGATCATGAATGGCATTGATGGCAGCCTGCATTTGCTCATGGCCAAACACCACACCGCCCAGCATCACTTCTTCAGACAACTGCTTGGCCTCTGATTCGACCATCAGCACAGCGTTTTCAGTACCGGCAACAACCAGGTTCATTTCTGAATCGACCAACTGATCCTGTGTTGGATTCAGCAAATACTGGCCATTAATGTAGCCTACGCGCGCAGCGCCAATAGGACCGTCAAATGGAATACCGGACACAGCCAATGCAGCAGAACTGCCGATCAGCGCGGCGATATCGGGATCAATCTGAGGATCAACCGACAGCACATGAATAATGACCTGTACTTCGTTATAGAAGCCCTCAGGAAACAGCGGACGCAAAGGGCGATCGATAAGGCGGGATGTGAGTGTTTCTTTTTCGGAAGGCTTGCCTTCGCGTTTGAAAAAACCACCGGGAATACGACCGGCAGAATAGGTTTTCTCAACATAGTCGACCGTGAGCGGGAAAAAATCCTGTCCGGGCTTGGCATTTTTTGCTGCAACGACGGTGGCCAGCACAACGGAATCACCCATTGAAACCACAACGGCACCTGAAGACTGGCGGGCGATTTCGCCGGTTTCCAGCACAACAGTCTGATCGCCATACTGAAACGACTTGGTCACTTTGTTAAACATTTTTCAATCCTTACAATAAAGCCAGAGAGATCTGTCCGTTTTCAGCCGCACACCACGATTCTGTGTACGCGTCCAAACCTCGTTCCGGCACAATAAAAAAAACCGTGCCAGGCGCCAGCCTGGCGCTCTGCACGGTTTTGTGTTGGGCGCAAACCCAATATCACTTACGCAGACCGAGTTTTTCGATGAGTGAGCGGTAAGCGTCAGGGTTACGACCTTTCAGGTAGTCGAGCAGTTTACGGCGACGGCTAACCATGCGCAACAAACCACGACGAGAGTGGTGGTCTTTCATGTGTTCTTTGAAATGACCGGTTAATTCGTTGATACGGGCGGTCAGCAATGCAACCTGCACTTCGGGAGAACCTGTATCGCCCTGAGCGCGACCGTATTGAGCAACAATTTCAGATTTTTTGATATCAGCAACTGACATATTGAATAAGCCTCATGAACTGGCGGTAAAACCGAGGCGTTTTACCGTGAAGTATTAAAAATAAAATATCGGATAATTTCCCGACCGAATCACCATAGACATAAAACACACATAACCGGGCATATATACTCACCGGCACCAGCGTTTGCGATTGCTTTGGCCTTCGAAGCAGGCCCTGATCACTCGCGCGCCAGGACTTTGCAAAAAGCAAAGCAAACTACCGGCAACAAGCCCAGCGGCCCGGCAGCCAAAATACCGCCGTCAGAATTAACCCTTGGTTTTTATGCACGATTGATTGCGCCATGATGACCATCTTGCCCCCGGAAATACGAAATACGCTATTTGCCCGGATAGACGGTTGCACACCCAACATGCTCATTCTGATCTGTCCCGTTGCGCATTTACACGCTACAATGAACACATCAGATGCCATGCAGGGCTGCATTTGGCTTTCAGTCAAGACCGATAATTATATATGATTCAGCCCGAAAACACACGCAAACCTTAGCCATACAGGTTCAAATATGCCTAATTTCCGTTGTTTTTCCCTATTTCCGGGCTTTTTTTCCAACACTGACCTGCACCGCCGGCGTAAAACCCCGTTTTTTTCGCAACCAGCTGCGCCGCGTAAAGTGCTGTGCAACATGGGTCTGATCGCCCTTTGCGCGACGCTGGGCGCTTGCGCCACCTATCGGGACGTGCCGCCCAATTCGCCCAAAGCGGTCGTTCTGGAAACCATGGGATCGCCCAATTTCACCTGCCCCATGGCTGATGGCGGCACCCGGGCCATCTGGACCCGGCAACCCAACGGTCAATATGCGTATGGCACGCGCTTCAATAGCGCAGGCATCGCCGACCGGGTGGAATCCATTTTGACCGATGAGAATTTTCGCAAACTGGACAAGGGAGTATGGACGCCCCAGGACGTCACCTGCGAGTTCGGCCCGCCTGCCAAGGTAACCCGTGTGGGACTGGGTGAGAAAAATGAAGTGGTCTGGGAATATCGTTACAAACAGGCCAACGCCTGGAACTCACTGATGTATGTGTATCTGGGCCGTGACGGTCAGCAGGTCACACATCATCACCCCGGCCCCGATCCCGCCTATGACTATGAATTTGAAATCATGGGCTTTTAAGAACGTGCCGGGTCGCGGCGCGTTCCTGCTCAGTCTTTTTTGAACCAGTCTTTGGGTTTGCTTTGCTCCGATGAATCCGCAATATGCGGTTCATTGCGCGCAGGCGATTGCGACCGGTCAGCCTGACCCGCATCAATCGGCTTGTGGGGCGTTGACGTGCCCTCTGCCTTAGCGCCCGCGACCTCTGCCGCTTCTGCTTCCCTGCTCTCGCGACGGCTATCGTGCAACTGCTGCGCACGACGCCAGCGCCAATACCACACGATCCAACCCGATAACCCATACACAATAAACAACAGGAAAAGCACAATGGGTGGATCAGACGATACAAAGGCAAAGATAAGCACCAGCACCAGCATGATGTTTTGCGGCGACAGTTTTTTCTCCAGCGCCAGAGACTTGCCGCTGAAAAACGGTGCATTTGAAATCATGCTGATGCCTGCGTATACCGTTAGCACAAAGGCCAGCCAGGCCAGCGACTCATAGTCTGGGATGCGATTATCGACCGACAGCCAGACAAAACCAGCTACCAGCGCCGCTGCGGCCGGACTGGGCAAGCCCTGGAAGAAGCGACTGTCGACCACACCGATATTGGTATTGAAACGCGCCAGGCGCAACGCCGCACCAGCCACGTATATGAAGGCAGCAATCCAACCCCAGCGTCCCAGCGCCTGCAACTGGTATTCATACATCACCAGCGCCGGTGCAATACCAAAAGAGACCATGTCGGACATGGAATCGTATTGCTCGCCAAAAGCCGACTGGGTATTGGTCAGCCGTGCCACGCGACCGTCCATCGCATCGAGCACCATCGCGACAAAAATGGCGATGGCGGCCACCTCGAAGCGTCCGCTCATGGCTTGCACTACGGCATAAAAGCCGGCGAACAGATTGGCCGTCGTGAATGCATTAGGCAGCAGGTAAATCGCGCTGCGCGGGCGTGGCAGATTTTCGTTCATAACGGATCGCTTTGATTGACCGGTGTACCGGGTTCGGGCAAATCAGCCAGTGCTGTGGACGTAGCCGACACCTTATCGCCAATGGCTACCCTGGGCCGGGAAGCCGGCGGCAAATAGACGTCGACACGGGAGCCGAAACGAATGAATCCATAGCGCTCGCCAGCCCGCCGGCTATCGCCCGGCTTGACATAGCACAGAATACGGCGCGCCACCAGGCCGGCAACCTGTACAACCGTTACCTGCTCGCCAGAATCCAGCGCGATATGGACTGCGTTTCTTTCGTTTTCGACCGATGCCTTGTCCAGCGCTGCATTGACAAACGAACCAGGATAATACTGGACCTGGGTTACGCGCCCGCTGACCGGGAAGCGGTTGGAGTGAACATTGAAGACATTCATGAACACGCTGATCTTCAGGGCCTGCTGTTGAGTATAGGGGTCGGTGGTTTTGTCTACCGACACAATGCGCCCGTCAGCCGGTGACAGCACCACACGTTCGCCATCGGGAGCCTGGCGTTGCGGATCACGAAAAAACTGAATCACAAAAATGGCCAGCAACCAGAAGATCAGCCCCGCAGCAACGGACCACCATGATACCAGCAGCGCCAGAATAACGGAGCCGGCGATGAAGGGCCAGCCCTCTCGGGCCAGAATAGGATGCGGGTAGGAGGGTTTATACATGCAATTGAAACCAGCTGATTAAAACGTCATTTTAGTCGTAAACACCTGCAGCGGCGAAGGGGGATACACCAAAAGTGTAATTTTTGTATTACACCGCGCATTTTCATGCCGGCAGGCACCATGCGCGCTATGCCAGAGACGTTCGGTCAGGGAGGTATAACACGGCGTGCTCACCACTCCTAGAAATCCGCTACGCTAACCGCAAGGCATCTGAACCGGCATTACCCGGCATTGCCCTGCCAGCCCACACAGGCCCGGGCGTGTGCGGATGCAATACAAATGTGATAGTCTCACTTGCGGCAAGCAAATTATTTCGCATCCGCAAAAAAATCATTCCAGCCTCCCTCATACTGGCATTCACCGACAAACCGCACCGATTTTGCACATCGGCAAAATCGCTTTGGTGCATCGCAATGCCGCCATAATGCAATATGTATCCATATGTATATTTTGTTTTAAAGTACATTAAAATCCATTAAAAATAGAACTGCGGTTTTAGTCCAAAAGACAGTTCGTCAAAAATTAGGGTAAAACCTGAACCCTAAGCATGAGCATTTCGTTCATACTAGCAACACCGTTATAAAGGAGTTTTCCATGAAGTTATCAAGTCTCGTGCTTGCTGCACTTATTTCTTCAATTGGTTTGTCCGCCCACGCCGAAGGCCGTCTGGACAAAATCAAAAGTACAAAAACAATTTCTCTGGGTCATCGTGACTCCTCTATACCCTTTTCCTACCTGGACGGTGGAAAGCCAGTTGGATACTCCAAGGAAATTTGCGACGGCATCGTCAAGGCGCTGGAAAAACAGCTCGGTACAGAACTCACTGTCAAACAGGTACCTGTGACCTCGGCCAGCCGAATTCCCCTGATCATGAACGGTACGATCGACCTGGCTTGCGGCTCTGCAACCAATAATGCGGAACGCCAGAAGCAGGTTAGTTTTGCACCGACCACATTTGTGACCGCTACCCGCTTCGTCTCGGCCAAGGCCGACAATATCAAGGATGTCGCCGGCTTCAAAGGCCAGACCGTGACGTCCACCGCCGGCACCAGCAATATCAAATGGCTCGCCGCTACCAATGCCAAGGAAAACCTGGGCATGAACATTATTCCTTCGAAAGATCACGCAGGTGCTTTCCTGACCGTTCAGGCTGGCCGTGCCAAAGCGTTCTTCATGGATGATGTACTGCTGGCCAGCCTGGTTGCCAACTCTGAAGATCCTGAAAAATGGGTCGTTAGCGACAAAGCACTCACGACCGAGCCTTATGCGATCATCCAGCCCAAAAACGATCCCGAGTTCAAGAAAGCCGTGGATGACGCAGTGATCGCCATGATCAAAAGCGGCGAAATCGAAAGGCTCTACAAGAAATGGTTTGAAAGTCCCATTCCTCCGAAAAACATCAATATGAATCTGCCTATGTCGGAAGCACTGAAAAAAGCGCTGGCCAACCCAACAGATTCACCAGATCCGGCAACATATCAATAAACCGGCCTCTGTCGGACGGCACAAAACACAGCGAAAGCGGGTTTTGTGCCGTTTTTTGTTTTCTATAAATAGCGTTTCAAATTATGTCAATCTCCACATTATTTTGTGACCCGGCCAATATCGATAACGCGTCCCTATTCTGCCAGTTATCCCCTAGCGGGAATACCTATCTGGAGGCATTCGTTTCAGCCGTCGGCTGGACACTGCAGTTGTCTGCAATTGCATGGGTGCTCGCATTTATCATGGGCGTCGCGGTGGGTATCGGTCTGACCAGTCAAAATCGGCTGGTGTCCAGAATCTGTTCGGGCTACGTCGAGCTGTTCAGGAATATTCCCCTGCTGGTGCAATTGTTCCTCTGGTACTATGTGATCCCGCAAGTGCTGCCAGAGCAAATAGGCAAAGCCATCATCAGCATGCAGTATCCGTATTCGGTCTTCTGGCCAGCGGTATTGTGCCTGGGTCTGTTTACTTCATCACGGATTGCCATCCAGTTGTCATCGGGCATTCGTTCTCTGCCGCGCGGACAATCGATGGCGGCAACGGCGCTTGGCCTGACGCGGTTTCAGATGTACAAGTATGTGTTATTGCCCATGGCAATGCGCATCATTACCCCGCCACTGACCTCTGAAATGCTCAACCTGCTAAAAAACTCTTCGGTTGCCTACACCATCGGCTTGCTGGAGATTACCGGCGCTGCCGCGTCCATGCAGGAATCCACATTCCAGACGTTCCCGTCATACCTGGCCGCAACCGCCCTGTATGTCATCATCAACTTATTGATTCTGGTAATCATGTCGGCCGTTGAACGTTTCTTCAGTGTTCCTGGCTTTATTTCAGGGAAAGGGTAGGAGCACATGATGAATTTTCAAGACTTACTTCTCTCTGCTTCATCGGTCAGCATCGCCGCCTTTGACTGGGGCGTCATCCAGCAAGCCGCGCCCGCGCTGTTAAAGGAGGGCCTGGTCTTCACACTGAAGCTGACGGTTTACTCCACGGTCCTGGCGTTGATCTGGGGCACTATACTGGCCATGATGCGCCTGTCGTCCATCAATATTTTCCGCTGGTTCGCGGGATCCTACGTCAACGTCATGCGTTCGCTGCCGCTGATCCTGATCCTGTTCTGGTTTTTCTTCCTGGTGCCGTATATTCTGGGCTGGTTCGACTTCATGTGGGCGACCTATATAGACGGCAATGAATCAGCCAGGATGGTATCGCGGCCGCTGAGCGGGTTTACCTGCGCACTGATTACGTTCACGCTGTTTGAAGCCGCCTATTTCTGCGAAATCATGCGGGCCGGTATCCAGTCCATTCCGCGCGGACAGGTGGGCGCAGGCTATGCACTGGGGTTGCGTTACTTTCAGGTAATGCGACTGATCGTGCTGCCACAGGCTTTCCGTAATATGCTGCCTGTGATTTTTACGCAAATGATTGTTCTTTTCCAGGATACGTCTCTGGTGACCGTGTTGTCACTGAATGACCTGCTGGGTATGGCGCGCATCAACGCCGACATTACCGGTCGTCCCGTTGAGCTGTACATATTCGCAGCGGCTATCTATTTTGTCATCTCTTTAGTTTGCTCTCGTCTGGTCAAAGTGTCGATCGGCGTTTGACGATTATTCGATAAGGTATTTCTCCATGGCTATGATTGAATTTAAAAACGTTAGTAAATGGTATGGAAAATTCCAGGTGCTGACCGATTGCACAACCGAAATCAACAAAGGTGAAGTTGTGGTGGTTTGCGGCCTGGCAGGCTCAGGCAAATCCACATTGATCAAAACCGCCAACGGTCTGGAACCCTTCCAGAAAGGCGAGATTTTCTTCAACAGTGTCTCGGTAGGCAGCCCAAAAACGGATTTGCCCAAACTGCGCTCCAAAATCGGCATGGTGTTTCAGCACTTTGAACTGTTCCCGCATCTTTCCGTCATGGAAAACCTGGCGCTGGCTCAGGTCAAGGTCCTGGATCGCTCCAAGGACGAAGCAATGGAGCGCGGTCGCAAGTTGCTGGACCGCGTAGGCCTCATTGAACATAAGGACAAGTTCCCGGGCCAGTTGTCTGGCGGACAGCAACAGCGTGTGGCCATTGCCCGTGCGCTGGCCATGGATCCAATGGCCATGCTGTTTGATGAACCTACATCGGCGCTTGACCCTGAAATGGTCAACGAGGTGCTTGATGTGATGGTAGATTTGGCCAAGGAAGGCATGACCATGATGGTGGTGACCCACGAAATGGGTTTTGCCCGAAAGGTGGCTGACCGCGTTATCTTCATGGATGCAGGCCAGATTGTTGAGGACTGCGACAAGGAAGAGTTCTTCGGCAACCAGGAAGCGCGCTCAGACAGGGCCAAGCATTTCCTGTCGAAAATCCTGGGGCATTAAAACTTCCGTTTTTTCCAATAAAAAAGGCTGGGCAATCTACATTGCCCGGCCTTTTTTATTTACCGCTATCGGCATGTACTGCTACATATGTTCAGCAATGCCGATGGGATATTCGCCCCGCCACGCTAACGCAATGGCGGAATCGGCATTACACGCGCTCGATGATAACGGCGGCGCCCTGGCCGACACCAATACACATGGTGCACAAGGCATACTTGCCGCCAGTGCGCTGCAATTGATACATGGCAGTCGTGATCAGACGTGCACCTGATGCACCCAGCGGGTGACCCAGGGCAATCGCGCCACCGTTCGGGTTCACATGTGCCGCATCATCAGGCAGACCCAAGTCACGTGTTACAGCCAGCGCCTGTGCGGCAAAGGCTTCGTTCAATTCAACCACGTCCATCTGTTCAATTGTCAGGCCGGTTTTTTCCAGCACTTTACGCACGGCCGGAATTGGACCGACACCCATGATGCGTGGCGCCACGCCAGCCACAGCCATCCCCACGACGCGCGCCCTGGCGTAAGGCCATATTTCTTGACTGCTTCATCAGAGGCCAGCAGCACGGCGCAGGAACCATCATTTACACCGGATGCATTACCCGCTGTCACGCTGCCATCGGGGCGCACAACGCCCTTGAGCTTGGCAAGTGCCTCCGGCGTCGTTGCACGCGGATGCTCGTCCGTATCAACAACCACGGGGTCGCCTTTGCGCTGAGGCACGCTCACGGGAATAATCTCTTCCTTGAATACGCCATCGGCAATGGATTTTGCTGCGCGTTGCTGGCTGCGCAATGCAAATGCATCCTGGTCGGCACGAGAGATCTTGAAGTCGTCCGCGACGTTTTCAGCAGTCTCCGGCATAGAATCGACGCCAAACGCTGCTTTCATTTTCGGATTGATAAAACGCCAGCCGATCGTGGTATCTTCAATTTTGGCGGCCCGGGAATAAGCGGATTCGGCTTTGCCCATGACAAACGGCGCACGTGACATACTTTCTACGCCGCCGGCAATCATCAGATCGACTTCGCCCGATTTGATGGCGCGCGCTGCCGTACCTACGGCATCCAGACTCGATGCACACAGGCGATTCAATGTCGCGCCCGGGACCTGTACGTCAATCCCCGCCAGCAACAGCGCCATGCGGGCAACGTTACGATTGTCTTCACCGGCCTGGTTGGCACAACCATAGATCACGTCATCCAGTTTGCTCCAGTCGACGTTCGGATTGCGCTCCATCAATGCCTTGATCGGCAGTGCGGCCAGGTCATCGGTGCGCACGGTGGACAGACCGCCACCATAACGGCCGATAGGCGTACGGACAGCATCACAAATATAAGCGTTATTCATACATTTCCTCTGTGTTATTTCATTCTGATATTAATATCGATCGGATACTCAGGCGAAAATCAGTTTCGCGCCAGTGAGCGACTGCAACTGTTCATCTGTGATATCAACGAGTTTTTCCACCACGGTCATACCCGCCGGTGTCACTTCCAGGACGGCGATATCGGTGTAGACCCGACTGACCACACCCAAGCCCGTGACAGGCAGGGTGCACTTTTCCAGAATTTTGGGCGAGCCGTCTTTGGCATTGTGCTCCATCAGGATATACACCTTGCGGGCGCCCACAGCCAGATCCATGGCACCGCCTACTGCTGGCGGCTCGCCGGGACGGCCCAGCGACCAGTTGGCCAGATCGCCGTCGGCCGATACCTGCATTCCGCCCATAATGCACAAGTCCAGGTGCCCACCGCGCATAATGGCAAATGAATCCACGTGGTGAAAGAATGCGCCGCCGGTCAGCAATGTGACCGGCTTTTTGCCGGCATTGATCAATTCACCGTCAATGTCCTCGCCCGTCGCAGCCGGACCCATGCCCAAAATGCCGTTCTCGCTGTGCAGCAGAATCTCGTCTTCGGGCTTCAGGTAATTGGCGACCAGCTCGGGCATGCCGATACCGATATTGACGTAACTGCCGGGAGCGATATCTTTGGCCAGACGTTCGGCCATTTGGTTTCTGTTCAATTTATTCATCATATGACCTGCTTAGCTGGAGATGGCCGGATTGGCTACTTCGACAATCCGATTCACGAAAATACCGGGTGTGATAATCGTTTCCGGATCAAGCTGGCCCAGTTCGACTTTCTGCTTTACCTGAACGATGGTGGTTTTTGCCGCCATACACATGACCGGCCCGAAGTTGCGGGCTGCCTTGCGATAGATCAGGTTGCCCCAACGGTCGCCCTTCTCGGCCAGCACCAGCGCAAAATCGCCGTGTATCGGCTTTTCGAACACATAGTCAACGCCGTCAATATTGCGTGTTTCCTTGCCCTTGGCCAAATCCGTGCCATAGCTGGTGCGCGTATAGAATCCGCCGATCCCGGCGCCGGCAGCGTGCAGTCGTTCTGCGATCGTGCCTTGCGGCACACATTCGAGTTCGATTTTGCCGTCCTTGTACATCTCGTTAAAGACGTAGGAATGCGAAGCCTTGGGAAAGGAGCAGATCATTTTACGTACGCGGCCTGCCTTGATCAGCGCCGCCAGCCCCGTGTCATGGTTACCCGCATTATTGTTGACCACGGTCAGCTCTTTTGCGCCCTGATCGATCAGAGCATGGATCAGTTCCGTCGGGTGGCCCGCGCCACCAAACCCGCCGATAAGCACAGTGCGCCATCAAAGACATCGCAACCGCAGCCTGTATATCGTCCATAAATTTATTGATCATCTGTTATACCTGTATTCTCTTTTGTCTGAATCTGTATTTGTGCCATTACTGGTGCAAGTCATTATTTCATATTTCGCTTGTGTTATTTATCCGAGCGCGCGCCACAAGACTTTTCCCGAGGATGTTTTGGGCAGCGCATCAGTGAAGACGACGATTCGTGGCGCCTTGTACGAGGCCATTTTCTGACGACACCAATCCAGGATGTCCTGTTCCGTGACACTGCCGCGACTACCGTCGCGCAACACAACCCAGGCCTTGACGGTCTCTCCGCGTTTTTCGTCTGTCACGCCAACGACGCAGGCTTCAAGAATCGCCGGATGGGCATACATCATGGACTCCACTTCGGCTGGCCAGACCTTGAAACCCGAGGCATTGATCATGCGCTTGAGTCGGTCCACCATAAAGTAGTATCCATCTTCGTCCATGCGCGCCAGATCTCCGGTGCGCAAAAAACGCTTGTTATCAATGCTGATGAAAACCTCGGCCGTAGCCTGTTCATTGTTCCAGTAGCCCTGCATGACCTGAGGCCCGTGCACCACGATTTCACCGACCTCACCCTGCGGCACCTCCTGCAAAGTGAGCGGGTCAATAATACGCGAATCCACATCAAAAATCGGAATCCCCAGGCATTGTCTTTTGGGATGCCGCTCCGGGTTGATGTGCGACGGCGCCATGACTTCAGACATCCCGTAGCCTTCAATGTAGGTCAGGCCAAACTCGCGTTGCAATTTCTCTGCCACCGCTTCGGGCATGGCCGCCCCGCCCCCGCTGATTCGGGCTATGCTGGACAGATCATAGGTCGACAGATCGGGCATGGCCAGCAGATCAACCACCATGGCGGCGATCAAGGCCAACCGGCCTACGCGGTGGCGCTCAATGCATTGGGCCGCCACCACACGATCCCAGCGCGTCATAATAACGATGGTCGCGCCCAGATAAATGGCGCTGTTCATGACCCCTTCCATGCCGGTAACGTGGAAAAACGGCAGCACGCCCATAAAAACCGCGTCCTGGTTTCCGCCGTCATACCATACCGCTGCAGACACGGTGTTATACATGGTGGAACAATGGGTATGAACGCAACCTTTGGGATGGCCGGTAGTGCCGGACGTATACGGCATGACAGCCATATCTGCCGGCACGGCAGATGAGGGCGACGGGACGCGGCCGCCGGCCAGGGCGTCGCGCCAAAGCGTTACGCCATTGCCAGCCAGCGCCTGCGCAGCTTCGGCGACCACATCGGGTACGTTCTGATCCGATCCTGCCGCAGGCAGATAATCGTGATAAGCCGCCACCAGTTTGCTGGCCGGCGCGGCAGCGCCAAGCAGGGCAACCTGCTCATGCAGCTCTTGCCCATAGATAATCACGTTTGCGCCGGTATCACGAATGTAATGCTGCAGTTCGTCGGCCCGATTCATCGGATTAACGGGCACCACTACCGCATCGGCCCGCAAAATGGCATAGTAGGCAAGGACAAATTGCGGGCTGTTTTGCATATACAGCAATACCCGGTCACCCTTGCTCACACCGCAGTCGTGCTGCAGATACCCTGCAAGCGCCTGGACCTGCGCCAGCACCTGCCCATAACTGTAGCTGGCGCCGTAATAGACCAGGCAAGACTTGTGCGGATAGCGCTGTGCCGATATCTCCAGATTGGCATGCAGCGCCGTTTCCGGCACGCTTAGCGAGCGGCTGCGTCCATGGGGCCAGACGGCGGAATAATCGGGACGGTTCATGCCACTTCGAACAGCCCTGCCGCGCCCTGGCCGCCACCAATGCACATCGTGACCACCACGTATTTCACTCCCCTGCGCTTGCCCTCGATCAGGGCATGGCCGACCATGCGGGCGCCAGACACGCCATACGGATGGCCGACAGCAATCGCGCCACCGTTGACATTGAGCCGATCATCGGGAATACCCAGTTTGTCACGGCAATACAGCACCTGGCAGGCGAAGGCTTCATTCAGTTCCCACAAGCCGATATCGTCAACTTTCAAACCGGCACGCTCAAGCAAACGAGGCACCGCAAAAACCGGACCAATACCCATCTCATCGGGTTCGCATCCTGCAACAGCAAATCCGCGGAAAATGCCCATGGGGCTCAGGCCGCGCTGACGCGCCAGTTCGGCGTCCATCAGCACGCAGGCCGAAGATCCGTCTGAAAACTGGCTGGCGTTGCCGGCCGAGATCACGCCCTTGGGGAAAACCGGCCGAATTTTCGACACGCCTCTAGCGTGGTATCGGGACGGATGCCTTCATCTGCAGCAATGGTTACCTCACGACGGGCGATGCCGCCGGTTGCCTTGTCAAAAACGCTCATGACCGTTGTCATGGGCACAATTTCGTCATTGAACAGGCCTTCAGCCTGGGCCCGGGCGGCACGCTGCTGGCTGCGGGCGCCATATTCGTCCTGTGCCTCGCGCGAAATGCCATAGCGCTTGGCGACGGTTTCCGCAGTCTGTAACATGCTCCAGTACAGTTCGGGTTTATGTTGACGTAGCCAGGGGTCCTGGCGCATGAGTGTGTTGGCATCATTTTGCACGCAGGAAATACTTTCGACGCCGCCGGCCACCAGCACCGGAACCTGGTCAACAATAATGCGCTGTGCCGCCATGGCGATCGCCTGCAACCCCGACGAGCAAAACCGGTTGACGGTCACACCACCTGCACCGATCGGCAGACCGGCACGCAAGGCAATGGCCCGTGCAATATTGCCGCCGGTCGTGCCTTCAGGCAAGGCCGACCCCATGATGACATCTTCCACTTCAGCCACGTCAATACCGGCACGCGCAACGGCATGCGACACCGAATGCGCCCCCAGCGTTGCGCCATAGGTCATATTGAATGCACCCTTCCAGGACTTTGCCAGTCCGGTACGGGCGGTTGAAACGATTACTGCTTCTCTCATGTCTCTTCTCCAGGGCGGGCACATGACATTGAGCGGCTTAGCATCAATATCAAGGCCAACCAACGCAAACTTCAATTGTATCGGAACAGAAAATACGCAACCCTACTGGCACCGGCAGACACGAAAAGCATAGCCATATTTTGCCTGCCGCGTACCCGTAGATGTCATACCGTTGGCAGGCGATAGCATGCCTGCCGATGTACTGTCTTACTTTAGCGCTTCACCACTTTGTGCATGTTTTTCCAGCAAGGGCGCTGCTTGCCATGCCTTGGGCCGGGCCGAACCGGCACCAAACTGTCCCAATGCCCGCACCACATTGAACAAACCGGCCTGTTGCGCATAGTGCATTGGTCCGCCACGATGCAGCGGGAAGCCATAGCCATTCAAATAAACAATGTCGATATCCGACGCGCGCAGGGCAATGCCTTCTTCGAGGATCTTCGCCCCTTCATTGGCCAGCGCGTAAACACAACGCTCCACAATTTCCTGATCGCTGATTTTGCGCGGCGTAACACCCTTTTCCTGGCGGAAGGTGTCGATCAGTTTTTCGACCTCGGGGTCAACCTGCGGCTTGCGATCGCCAGCCACATAACGATACCAGCCCGCACCTGTTTTCTGGCCAAAACGGCCGGCCTCGCACAGGCGATCGGCCACGACCTCTTCATATGCTTGCGGATCGGCTTCCTTCTTGCGCTTGCGGATTGCCCAGCCAATGTCCAGTCCGGCCAGATCGCCCACCCGATAAGGTCCCATTGCAAAACCGAAATTTTCCAGCGCGCGGTCGATCTGCGACGGCGCGGCGCCTGCAGCATTACCTCGTCAGCCGCATCGCGATAGGCATACAGCATACGGTTGCCGATAAACCCGTCACACACGCCTGAGACCACCGGTTTCTTGCCGATTTTTTTGCCCATATCGATACACGTGGCCAGCACATCCTTGGCTGTTTTTGCACCTCGCACGATTTCCAGCAGCTTCATGACATTGGCCGGACTGAAAAAATGCAGTCCGATCACGTCTTGCGGGCGCTTGGTAAACGAAGCGATCTGGTCAACATCCAGGGTGGACGTATTGGAGGCCAGAATCGCACCGGGTTTGATGACACGATCAAGTTCGCGGAACACGACCTCTTTGACACCCATGTCTTCAAAGACGGCTTCAATGACCAGGTCGACTTCGCCCAATGCGTCATAAGACAGCGTCGTGCTGAGCAGCTTCATGCGCTCTTCCACCTGCTCTGCCGTAATCCGCCCTTTTTTCATGGTGTTTTCGTAGTTCTTGCGAATGGTGGCCACGCCGCGCTGCAGCGCTTCTTCCTTCTGCTCAAGCAGAATCACCGGGATACCGGCATTCAGATAGTTCATGCTGATGCCGCCGCCCATGGTGCCGGCGCCGATCACGCCGACCAGGCCAATCGGACGCAACGGGGTATCGGCCGGCACATCAGGAATTTTTGTCGCTGCGCGTTCGGCCGCAAACACATGACGAAGCGCCAGTGATTCGGGCGAGGCCATCAATTGCGTAAAGAGATGGCGCTCACATGCCAGCCCGTCGTCAAAAGCCATGTGCGTACTGGCCGCCACTGCCTCAACGCAGGCGGCGGGCGCCGGAAAGCGCGCAGAGCCTGCCTTGGCCGCATTACGGGCGTTAAGCAACAAGGCGTCAGCATCCGCATCGGCAACCGCCAGATCGCGAATCCGCTTGAGCGGCGCATCGCTGGCCAGACCTTTGGCAAATTCAATGGCTGCCGCTTGGGGATCTGCGTCAACCACTTTATCAAACAGCGCAGTATCGGCAAGCGTCGCAGCTTTGACGACCTGACCGGACACAATCATGTTCAGCGCCTTTTCCAGTCCCACGACCCGCGGCAGGCGTTGGGTGCCGCCCGCACCAGGCAGAATGCCAAGCTTGACTTCAGGTAAACCGACTCGGGCCGCGGCCGCAGCAACGCGATAGTGTGCGCCAAGCGCAAGCTCCAGCCCGCCGCCAAGACACACACCATTGATGGCAGCCACGACAGGCTTGGCCGATTGCTCCAGTACTTCGATGACCGTGCGCAAAGTGGGTGCCTGCGATGCCTTGGGTGTACCGAATTCGGTCACATCTGCGCCGCCGGAAAAAGCCCTCTCGGATCCACCCAATACGATAGCCCGGACGGCCGAATTATTGTTGGCGCGATCGACGCCTTCAACAATGGCTTTGCGCAAACCATGCCCCAGGCCGTTGACCGGCGGGTTATTGAATGTAATGACGGCAATCCCGTCCTTTTCTTCGTAAAAAGCGTGATCCATGGCAATGTCTCCTTGTCTGGCCCGATTAGATGCATAGCACGTCGTTACTACGCTAGTTTGTTTCGCATAGCAGAACTAACATGCCCCGAGAATTCTTCGATAATACTCCGTGCCACTATTGGGTGTAAAGCGAATTGTCGGCTGAAAGCAATTCTACTTTTTCTATCGGCCTGTCTTTTCATTTAATGCATTGCTCGCTATAATCAATTCCATAAATCAATTATTCATTCCACCATGCAGAACGAAAAGAAATCCGACCGTGTAGCAGCCCGTACTGCGACAATGATGGTTTCGCCTCTGCCGCTCAATAACCTGAAAAGGAATTCCATCCATGGATATCCGCTACACTCCTGAACAACTGGCCTTTCGCGATTCAGTTCGCGCCTTCCTGAAAGAGGCAGTGCCCGCCACTGTCCGCGATAAAACACAACAATGCCTGCCCCTGTCAAAAGCCGAACGCGAGCAATGGCAACGCAGCCTGTTTGCGCAAGGCTGGGGAGCGCCGTCCTGGGCAGTGGAATTTGGCGGCACCGGCTGGGATGCAGTGCAACGCCATATTTTCGAAGAAGAATGTGCCGCTTTCGGCGCACCCGAGCAATTGCCTTTTGGCCTGAAAATGGTCGCGCCGGTCATTCAGAGATACGGCAGCAAAGAACAGCAGGAGCGCTTCCTGCCTCGCATTCTGTCCGGCCAGGACTGGTGGTGCCAGGGCTATTCGGAACCGGGCGCCGGCTCCGACCTGGCATCGCTGAAAACAACAGCCGTGCGCGATGGCGACGACTATATCGTCAACGGCCAGAAAACATGGACCACGCTAGCGCAGCACGCCGACTGGATTTTTTGCCTGGTGCGCACTAATCCTGAGGTGCGCAAGCAGGAAGGCATTTCATTCCTGTTGATCGATATGAAAACGCCGGGTATTACTGTGCGCCCCATCATCATGCTGGACGATGGCCATGAGGTTAATGAGGTTTGGCTGGAGAATGTGCGCGTTCCCGCTGCCAACCTGATCGGCGAAGAAAACAAAGGCTGGACATACGCGAAATTCCTGCTTGGCCACGAAAGAACCAACATTGCCCGCGTGGGCCGCTCCAAGGCAGCGCTACAACTGGTCAAAGAGGCTGCCGCCAGGCAAACCGGCAATGATGGCCTGCCGCTATTGCAGGATGCGCGATTCCGCGATCGCCTGGCGCAGGTCGAAATGGATCTGATGGCGCTTGAAATCACCAATCTGAAACTGATTTCGCAGGAAGGCAGCAGCCATGCCCCAGGGCCGGAAGCCTCCATCCTTAAAGTAAAGGGCTCGGAGATCCAACAGGCAATTACCGCGCTGGCCTCACAGGTCGCCGGCCCGTATGCGGCGGCCCATATTTTACCGGACGATCAGGTGCACGAACTATCTTCAGCCTTCCCGCAGGCCCAGGAGCACATGACGGCGCAATATTTCAATTATCGAAAAACCACCATCTACGGTGGATCCAACGAAGTGCAGAAAGGCATTATCTGCAGGATGATTCTGGGGCTGTAAACCACCCGCCATCCCTTCCCGATACCGAACAAAATACGCTACGGAGCCATCCACATGGACTTTACCTTTACCGAAGAACAACTTGCCCTGCAAGATACGCTTACCCGCTTTATCGACAAAGACTATACCTTTGAACAGCGCCGCAAAAATCTTGCCGCCAATCAACATATGAGCCAGGGCACCTGGGCAGCGTTTGCAGAACTGGGCATTCTGGCCCTGCCCTTTGCCGAAGAAGACGGCGGCCTGCAAGGCACACCGCTGGATACCTATCTGGTCATGCGCTCGCTCGCCAAAGGACTGATTCTTGAACCGTACATCAGCACCGTGGTTCTGTCGGGCACGTTTTTGCAGCAGCACGCCACGGCGCAGCAGCGCAGCGTACTGATTGCCGCAATTGCAGACGGCTCGGCCCGCTTTGCCTTTGCTCACTACGATGTCCAGTCACGCTATCAGGAATCGCGTATCCATACCCAGCTGTCAACAAGGAGGGCAACTGGATACTGAATGGCCACAAGGCCATGGTGGTTGACGCGCCAGTGTGCGATCACTGGCTGATCACCGCCAGGACCGCCGGACAGGAAAACGACAGCCACGGCCTGTCGGTCTTTCTGGTCAAGGCAGACCATCCTGGCATTACGGTCAAATCGTATCGGTTGCACGACGGCCATCTGGCAGCCGATCTGGTAATCGAAAACGCCGAGCTGCCGCCAGAGGCGCTGATCGGCGACGCAGACACGGCCTACCCTGCCATCATGCAAGCGCTGGCAGCTACCAATGCTGCATTGGCCGCCGAAGCCGCCGGCCTGATCCAGGCATTGAATGATGCAACCCTGGAGTATTTGAAAACCAGAAAACAGTTTGGCGTAGCCATTGGCACCTTTCAAGCCTTGCAGCACCGCATGGCCGATATGGCTATCGCGGCAGAACAGGCCACTTCCATGGCGCTGCTGGCAGCCATCAGCCAGGCTGGCGACGACCCGCAGGACCGCATCATCAAAGGCGCAGCGGCAAGAGTGCTGCTGGCAAAACTGTCGCGCCATGTCGGCGAAGAAGCTGTGCAACTGCATGGCGGCATGGGCGTCACAGACGAACTGGTCGTGCCTCATTACTTCAAACGGGTCACTGTGCTAAATAGCCAGTATGGCGATGCAGACTTTCATTTGCAGCGATATAGTGATAGCTTGCTAACGCAACAGAACAACCAGAGCCCCGCTTGAGGAAACACCCGTATCATGATTGACCAGACTATTCCAGAACACTACTACCTGCTGAACCGGTACAGCACCTTTTCGGATCTGACCGGGCCGTTTTATGAAAAAAGAGTGAATGACCGCCACGTGGGCATTGGCGTGCGAGTCAAGGCAACGCACCTGAACAAGGTAGGCGTCGCGCACGGCGGTCTGATCATGACCGTTGCTGACAATGCCTTTGGCGATGCCATTCTTAACGCGCACAATGAGCCGGTGGCTTTCGTGACCATGTCACTGACCTGTGAATTCATGTCGCCGGTGCGTGAAGGCGACTGGCTGGAAGCAACGGTGGATATTCAACGCAAAGGGAAACGAGTGGTTTTTGCCAACTGTGATATGCGTGTGGGTGACAAGAAAGTGGCTTTTGCCACTGCCCTGTTTTCCATGATCGACAAGAAATAATCAGCACGAACGGCCGACGGGTAAACCTGCCGGTCGTTGCGCCACGGGCCTGCCAACAAGCCGGCGCAATGGGCCGATCACGCGGGCTGACCAACCGTCTCCTTGAGTTTGCTGACCACTGCCAGCAATTTGGGGCGCGCCTCTTCAAGCAGATATTGCTCGGATAAATTGAAGGACGGCCCGCCGCAACTGATCGACATAATCGGAAACTGTCGCCCCAGATTCAAGCCAACTGCAATGGCGTTCACATCTTTTTGCCAGTCGCCAAACGAACAGGTGCATCCCAGCCGCTCGTAATCTGCCAGCGATGAAGCGATACCGCTCATTAACGCATCACTGGCCAGCTCATCAAGTTCGCGTACCCGGCCGAATATCTCCTCACGCTCCTGCAGCGGAATTTCGGCCAGATACGCCCGGCCCATGGCCGTGGAAACAATCGGAATACGGGCACCCACGTCCATGCTGAGCGTTAGCGCTGACCGGCTGCGGCAATTTTCCAGATACAACATCGACAATCGATCGCGCGTTCCCAGCGTAACCATGCCCTGGGTTTCGTCGGCCAGTGCCTGCATAAGCGGTCGGGCAACCTGGCGGATATCCAGTTTGGCCAGCAAGCCCACGCCCAGAGAGAGTGTCGCCATTCCCAGTTGATATTTACTGCTCTCTTCGTCATGCGTCAGATAACCCAATCTGGTCAGCGTATAGGTAATACGTGACACCGTTGACTTGGGCAGCTTGCAACGCTGCGCAATTTCCTGATTGCCCAGCACTTTATTACCGGAGCGAAAGCAAGCCAGTACATCCAGGCCGCGGGCGATCGCCGTGATGAAATGCCGATCGTCCTCATACTCGCTGGCCAAAGGGGGTTTGTTGAGGGTTTTCCGAATATCAGATGTCATAAATAAATTCGCAGGAATAATTCCAATGTGCAGAATACAGTAGAGAATCGCATCGCGCGGCATATCATGCCTTTCGCATTTGCTCAATAGTATAATAATACCCGTTTTATACTATGTTTAAAAAGAAAATTCCATTGCTCATGGGTCCAGAGTAGTCTATGATAAAGTGCTAATGGTTAGCACCTGATTATAGAACATGTACCGCATTGCAGAATTTTGTTTCGATTTTTATGTAAGCTGCCCGGTTACTGCAAGGTGCTATCCAGCGGCTGCGCCGACCTGCCCTGTCGGCCTCTTTCGTCTGCGGCATGCACCTGCATCCGTTCGCTGCCAATATTGCATATGATATTTTTCTGACTGAGGTTGTATTTATGGCTCATCCTGTCGTACAAAAATTGCGCGCTCAAATGTCGCTTCCCGTGATTTGCTCACCCATGTTTATTGTGTCCAATCCGGACATGGTCATCGAGCAATGCAAAAGCGGACTGATCGGATCATTCCCGGCCCTCAATGCCCGTCCGGCATCACTGCTTGATGACTGGCTGGCCCGGATTACCAGCACGCTGGATGATGAACGCAACCGGCACCCGGAGCAGAAAATTGCCCCATTCGCCGTCAATCAGATTATCCATACCTCCAACGACAGGCTTGATCACGACATGCAGGCCTGCGAGAAATACAAGGTTCCAGTCATCATTACCAGCCTGCGCGCGCCCACCGACGTTGCTGCGGCAGTCCATCGCTGGGGCGGGCTGGTCTTTCATGACGTCACAACCATCCGCCATGCCGAGAAGGCGCTGGAAGCCGGCGTGGATGGGCTGATTCTGGTGGCCGCCGGTGCAGGCGGACATGCCGGTACGCTGAGTCCGTTCGCACTGGTCTCGGAAGTGCGTAAATTCTACGACGGCCCGATTATTCTTTCCGGCTCAATCACCAGCGGCGATGCCATTCTGGCAGCCCAGGCCATGGGTGCCGATTTTGCGTATATCGGCACGCGCTTTATTGCCAGCCAGGAAGCAAACGCCGACCCGCGCTACAAGCAAATGATCGTCGAGGCAGCCGCCAAGGACATATTGTATACGCCATTTTTCACGGGTATCCCCGGCAATTACCTGACGCCGAGCATTACAGCGTCGGGCCTGGATCCGGACAATCTGCAAGAGCAGGAAAAATCATCGACCAACTTTGGCTCGACCCGCGTCAAGGCGTGGAAAGATGTCTGGGGCGCGGGCCAGGGCGTAGGTACGATCGATTCAATCGATCCGGTAGCCACGATCGCCCAGCGCATGCAACAGGAATACCAGACTGCGCGCCAGCGCCTTGCCAGCGAGAACGCCTGATGAACGACACAACAACCACGCCCACTCTCCTTTCCAATGTTAGCGAACGGGTGCTGACGCTGACGATCAACAGGCCGGCACAGAAAAACGCGCTCGATAGCGCCACCTATGCGGCGCTCACAGCAGCACTGGCGCAGGCCACCGCAAGAGAAGACCTGAACGCCATCGTGCTGACAGGAGCCGGCGGCTATTTCACGGCGGGAAACGATGTGCGTGATTTTGTCAACGCACCTGAAGGCGCCAGCCGGGCCTGACATTTCTCAAAACCATCAGCAAGGTCAACATTCCCATCATCGCCGCCCTCGAAGGCGGCGCCATCGGCATTGGCGTCACAATGTTGCTGCATTGTGACTTTGTGATTGCCGGCACCGGCACCCAGTTTCGCATTCCCTTCGTGCCGTTGGGCCTGTGCCCTGAAGGCGCGTCCAGCCTGTTGCTTGCCCGTTATGTCGGGATCCGCAAGGCCAACGAATGGCTCTATCGCGGCACACCCTTTACGGCTGAAGAAGCCCAGCAGGCAGGTCTTATCAATCGCGTGGTCGTTGCAGGTCAGGCCGAAAGCGCCGCCCAGGAACTGGCCCGCGAAATGGCCGGCCAGTCCAGGCTTGCCCTGACCAGCACCAAAGCGCTATTGCAGCGTGCCGCGGCCCAGGACGTTGCCGCAACGCTGGATGCCGAAAGAGAACGCTTTGCGCAATGCCTGGTATCGCCCGAAGCAAAGACGGCATTCAGCCGCTTTCTGGCAAAATAACGCACTCATTTTTATAAGGATTAATCACAATCATGATACGTGATCAGGAAACCCAGACCCTTCTTGAAGAAGCGTTCGCCGCTTCGTTAGCGAAGTCCTTGTCCCCGCCGAAGAAGAAGTTGCCGAAACCGACGAAATCCCGCAGCGGATCCGGGATCAGATGAAAGAGCTGGGTCTGTTTGGCCTGGCTTTGCCCGAAGAATACGGCGGTCTGGGTCTGACTATGGAAGAGGAAGCACGCATTGCGATGGAATTGGGTCGCACTTCCCCTGCGTTTCGTTCCTACATCGGCACCAACAATGGCATCGGCTCCTCGGGCATCGTGATCGACGGCACACCGGAACAAAAAGAAAAATATCTGCCACGCCTGGCCAGCGGCGACCTGATCGGTTCGTTTGCCCTGACTGAACCGGAAGCCGGTTCCGATGCCGGATCCTTGCGTACAACGGCCGTACGCGATGGCGATCATTACATCATTAATGGCACCAAGCGGTTCATTACCAACGCACCGCATGCCGGCATTTTTACCGTCATGGCGCGCAGCAATCCCGACATCAAAGGCGCTTCGGGTATTTCAGCGTTCATTGTCGAGGCCGGCACCCCTGGCCTCACATTGGGCAAGCGTGATAAAAAAATGGGCCAGAAAGGTGCGCACACGAGCGATGTGATTTTTGATAACTGCCGCATACCGGCAAGCCAGTTGATCGGCGGCAAGGAAGGCGTGGGCTTTAAGACTGCCATGAAAGTGCTGGATAAGGCCGCCTGCATATTTCCGCTGTCGCCATCGGCGCGGCCAAACGCATGCTGGCCGATGCACTGGCGTTTGCCAAGGACCGCAAGCAATTCGGGCATCCTCTAGTTGATTTTCAATTGATTCAGGGTATGCTTGCAGATAGCAAAACGGATATTTACGCCGCCGAATGCATGTTGCTTGATGCAGCACGCCGTCGCGACAGCGGAGAAAGCGTATCTGCGCTGGCCTCCTGCGTGAAATATTTTGCTACTGAAATGTGCTGTCGTGTTGCCGACCGAGCCGTGCAGATCCATGGCGGATCGGGTTATATTTCCGAATACGCGATCGAACGTTTCTATCGCGACGTACGCCTGTTCCGTCTATACGAAGGCACATCACAAATTCAGCAAATTATTATTGCAAAGGATCTGATTAAAGAAGGTAATATCTGACTTGTAAGGTCCTGCAGTAACCAGATCAAACACTCAGACGAGCCATCCGCAATTATCCGCATTACTAAAAAACAGGAGACAAGTGTGATAAAACCAGGCAAGTCCATTTATACCGCCGCCATTGCTATGCTCATGGCAGGCGGTATGCAGTCCGCTCAGGCAATGTCCGAGGCAGCCAAGAACTTTCCTGACAAGCCAATCACAATCGTGATTGGCTATACGGCCGGCGGCTCAACCGACATTCCATTCCGTGTGCTGGCAGAAAACCTGACAGGTATTCTCAAGCAGCCGGTGATTGTCGAAAACAAACCGGGTGCCGGCGGCGTTTTGCCAGCCATGCAGCTGCATAACAAAAAGCCGGACGGCTACACCCTTGCCCAAACGCCAACACCGGTGTTTCGCCTGCCCTATATCAGCAAAATCGACTGGAACCCGGCCACCGACCTGACCTATGTCATCGGCCTGGCAGGTTATTCTTTCGGACTGGTCGTGCCGGCCGACTCGCCCATCAAGTCGATGAAAGAGTATATTGAGTACGCCCGACAAAACCCTGAAAAACTCACCTATGGTTCGCCGGGCATTATGACAACCCTGCATATCACCATGGAAGCCATAGCCCAGGACGCCGATATCAAACTGGTGCATGTTCCTACAAAGGCAATGCAGAATCGCTCAAAGCCATTATTGGCGGGTTTGTCATGTCAGTCGCAGATACCCCGGCATGGGCGCCTTATGTAGAAAACGGCAAGCTGCGCCTGTTGTCTACCTGGGGTGAAAAACGCAGCAAAAAATTTCCTGATGCGCCCACGCTCAAGGAGTCTGGTATTAACCGTGTCCAGCTTTCGCCTTTCGGACTGGCGGTTCCCAAGGACACCGATCCGGACATCGTGAAAAAGCTTCATGACGCACTCAAGCTGGCCATGGAAAAACCCAATTTTCGCGAAGCGCTGGAAAAATACGATATGGAACCGCTCTATATGAGCACCCAGCAATACACCGAATTTGCGAAAAAAACCACGGCAGACGAAGGCAAGGTGCTCGAATCCCTCGGCTTTAAGAAAAAGTAAGCGCACCCAGACAGACGCCACCGCTGTCCGATACACAGCTGAACCTGTACCGGACAGCGGTAAACCGCGAGTATCAACACGTCCTATCAGAACAATCAATACACGCTAAACACGCGCCCCACTCAGGCCGAACAACGAAAGGCGTGCCATCACCTGAACGTTGCTCCGCGCAAATATATCTGCGCAATCTGCCTGCCCAATCATGATCAATAGTGCCCGGCCATGACGCTATCTTAGCGGTTCGATCGGCTCCGCACTTGTGCACTCTTTTCAAAAATCCTGCTGGCCCGCAAGAATCTGCCTGTCTACTCTGGCATAACCAACGTGACTTGCATTTTCGCCCAATTCAAGCTTTCCCAACACATGCTGTAGACTCTCTCCCTTTCATATTCTCGGCGACCTGAAAAGATTTGCTTGCCCCTTATCATTCAAATATTTTGAATATACTCTACAAACCAGATGAAACAAACTCACCCCGCAATGCAGCATAATATTGACTATGCAAGAACCGCAAGCGATTTGCGGTATCAAAAACAAACAACGATCTATTGAACATCTTTTTAAAGGGTTTACTATCATGTCCGGAAATGTTCTGCAGCACCTGAAAAACCGCCGTACCATCTACGCGCTGGATCGCGATATCAAACTCGGTAATGACGAACTGGTCAGCCTGATTCAAAACACCATCAAGCAAGCGCCCTCTTCCTTCAATTCCCAGTCTTCACGCGCAGTCGTCCTGTTGGGTAAACACCAGGACCGCGTTTGGGAAATTGCCAAGGAAACGCTCAAAGCCATCGTACCAGCTGACGCTTACCCCGCCACCGAAGCAAAACTCAGCGGCTTTCAAGCTGCCTATGGGACAGTGCTGTTCTACGAAGATCAGGACGTCGTGTCCGATCTGCAGGAAAAATTCGCACCTTACGCCGAGAATTTCCCCATCTGGTCTGAACACTCGACCGGCATGGCGCAACTGGCGGTCTGGACTGCGCTGGCCGAACACGGCATTGGCGCCTCGCTGCAGCACTACAATCCGCTGATCGACGATAAAGTGCAAGCCGAATGGAATATCCCGGCCAGCTGGAAACTGCGTGCCAGATGCCTTTTGGCAGTATCGTGAACCCGGCAGGTGAAAAAGAATACATGGACGACAAGGAGCGCTTTCGCGTCTTTGTGTAAACCGCGTTTTCCTGTACTGCAGCGCCGTCTGCATCAGGCCAGCCATTCCATTGACCGGAACATCAGAACCAGGCAAATTATCCCTTGTTTTTGAATCTTGTTCCGCTGTGCAAAAGCCCGCCCAGTCTAGTCCTGCGGGCTTTTGTCATTTTTCGGGAGGCAATCGGATTTCCTTTTTCATTTCATCGACAGAACGCTAATTCTTGACCAATGTTTGTTATCCTTTACCGGTTATCCAAATCTCATAAGGATTAATTCAAATGAAAATAAAAGGGACATCTCTTCTTGCGTACACCGCGCTTGCTGCCCTTGCTCTACCCATGTCAGCTCAGGCGGCGTGGCCAGACAAACCGATCAAGGTTATCGTTCCCTATACGCCTGGCGGCGCAACCGACACCGTCACGCGTGTCGTCATGCAAAAGCTGTCGGAAAAGCTCAAGCAGCCTATCGTTATTGAAAACAAACCTGGCGCCAACAGCACGATCGGAACCAGCCAGGCCGCGCGCTCCAAGCCGGACGGGTATACGTTTGTCACGGTACTGGCCGCCTATTCGGCCAATCCGCATTTATATAAGCTGAACTATAGCAACGACGATTTCGTTCCGGTATCGCATATTGCCGACCTGCCCCTGTTCCTGTTTGTCAGCAAGCAGGTGCCTGCCAAGAACCTGAAAGAACTGGTGGAGTACGGCAAGAAAAATCATTTGACCTATGCATCCAGCGGCACCGGCTCGAGCGCCCACCTGACAGGCGCCCACTTTGCTGATGAAGCCAATCTTGAAATGACGCACGTCCCCTATAAGGCAGTGCCCCCATTCTTGCTGATTTGCTCAGTGGCAGGGTTTCCATGGTCTTTGATCCGATCCTGGTGCCTATGAGTTACGTCAAGGAAGACAAATTGAACGCGCTGGCCATTACGTCGGCCAAACGCTGGGAAGGTGAAGACAATATCCCGACCATGCAAGAAGCGGGCTTCAAGGGCTTTGTGATGAACTCATGGACCTCGCTCATGGCGCCGAAAGGCACGCCGCAGGAAATCGTGGACCGCGTCTCGTCGGAACTGGCCGAAATCGTCAAAGACCCGGATGTGAAGGCCAAATTCAAGGCCGCCGGCTTTGTCCCCGTCGGAGGCTCTGCAGCAGAACTGAGCGAACTCATTAAACGCGATTCAGCGCTGTACGAAAAAATCATCAAGGAAAATAATATTACAGTGCAATAACATCGCGCTCAGACCGCCCTTGTTACTGCGACCCGGTTCTGCCCACTATGCGGTAACCGGGTTTTTGTTTAACAGACCATGAACAAACAGTGACATGGCGATGCGTTGGTGGCTGGCCGGAGTTGCCCCCTTTTCCTGATCAACCTAGGGTAAACCCCGGCTTGTTGTCTTGCAGCAGGCGACTATCATATGCGTTGTCGACATACGTGTTTGCAGGAGAGTTCAGCCCTGCTGACGCCGACGGAGCAACCACCCCGGAAACTCTCAGGCAAAAGGACTGCAAATAACGCGACACTCTGGAGAGAGGCGCATGCGCCCACCGAAGGGGAACCGGCTTCATGAACGCCGGTGAAACTCTCAGGTACCGTGACAGATGGGGTATGCAGATCGTGTGATTTGCATCACCGCTATCGGAGACGTTTATGTCACGTGTCGCCATCATCGGTGCCGGCATTACCGGCATCACCACAGCCTATACCCTGGCCAAGCTCGGCTATTCGGTCACTGTCCTGGACAAAAACCGGGACGCGCCATGGAAACTTCGTTCGCCAACGGCGGGCAGCTCTCGGCAAGCAACGCCGAAGTCTGGAACAGCACCGCCACCATCATGAAAGGGCTGCGCTGGATCGGCAAGCGCAACGCCCCCTTGCTGCTCAATCCTGCGTTCAGTTGGCACAAATACAGCTGGCTCGCGGCCTTCATTCGCAATATTCCCAATCACAAAGCCAATACCATCGAAACCACCCGGCTGGCGATTGAAGCGCGCCGTCATTTGTACGCCATGGCAGAACAGGAGAACATCGATTTCGATCTGGAGCGCAGGGGCATACTGCACATCTATTATGACAAAGACAGTTTTGACAAAGCCGTCAAAACCAATGCACTGCTGCAGGCCGGCGGCCTGGAACGTTTCGCGGTCACGCGTGATGAAGCCCGAACCATTGAACCGACACTGACCGGGGATTTCTTCGCGGGCTTGTATACCCCATCGGACGCCACTGGCGACATTCACAAGTTCACCAATGGTTTGGCCGCCGCATGCCGCCGGCTGGGCGTGCAATTTGTCATGGACACCTCGGTCACTCGCATTGCCAGCGATCGGCACCATCACCAGATTTTCCATCAGCGCTATGACAATGGAGATTCCGCCTACCTTGAAGCCGATAATATTGTTGTCTGCGCCGGCACGGGCAGCCGGGCCATCGCCCGCATGCTGGGCGATACCATGAATGTCTATCCGGTCAAAGGCTATTCAATTAGTGTCCATCTGGACGATGCGACCAGCCTGGCCGCCACGCCCCGGGTCAGCCTGCTGGATGAAGACGCCAAAATCGTGACCAGCTTTCTGGGTGATCGCTTCCGGGTGGCGGGTACGGCCGAATTCAATGGCTTTAACAAGGACATTCGCGCAGACCGGGTACAGCCGCTGATTGACTGGACCCGCCGTCTGTTTCCCGAGATATCCACCCGGCGCGTGGTGCCATGGTGCGGCCTGCGCCCGATGATGCCCGATATGATGCCGCGCGTATGCCGTGGCCGCAAACCCGGCGTATTCTACAACACCGGCCACGGCCACCTGGGATGGACCTTGTCTGCCATCACCGCCCAAATGCTGGGCGAATTGGTGGAAGCATCGAGGCAAAATTCCACGTTGCAGCCGGCGTATTGAAACGCATCAGACGCGTGCGATATGCAATCATTTAAGCTTGCATATCGCCGTCTTTACACCAGAATTTTCTCCAGAAAATCGCGGGCGCGATCACTTTGCGGACGGGTAAAGAATGCATCCTTATCCGATTTTTCGACAATTGATCCTGCATCCATGAACACAACCTTGTCGGCAACCTGCCTGGCAAATCCCATTTCGTGCGTCACGCACAGCATGGTCATGCCTTCCCTGGCCAGCTCCACCATGACGTCCAGCACTTCGTTGACCATTTCAGGGTCCAACGCCGAGGTTGGTTCATCAAACAGCATGACTTCCGGATCCATACACAGGGCGCGTGCAATGGCCACGCGCTGTTGCTGTCCGCCCGACAACTGACCGGGATGCTTGCCAGCATGTGCTTGCAGGCCCACTCGCTTGAGCAGCGCGCTGGCTTTCTCTCTGGCCTCGGCGCTGGAGCGTCCCAGGACCTTTTCCTGCGCAATGGTCAGATTTTCCAGTACGGTCAGATGGGGAAACAGTTCGAAATGCTGGAAGACCATGCCGATGCGGGTGCGCAGCAGATTCATATCCGAACCGTTGGCCCGGATCAGGTGCTCCTTGAAATAGATCTCGCCTTCCTGATAGGGCTCCAATCCGTTGATGGTTTTGATCAAGGTGGATTTCCCAGAACCAGACGGCCCGCAAAACACCACGACTTCGCCCTTGCTGACCGTTACGCTGCAATCTTTCAGCGCCTGAAACTTGCCATACCATTTGGACACATTTTTAAGTTCAATCATACTTCACTCTTTTTCTGGACGAGTTTGACAATTATTGTGGCGGCCGAGCAAATGACCCAGTAGGTCAGGCCCGCAAACAACAGCATTTGAATCAGCGTGCCATCACGTTCCCCCACGCTTTTGGCCCGGCTGAAGAAATCACCCAGCGCGATAACATAAACCAGTGACGTGTCCTGGAAGATCACGATGCATTGCGTCAGGGTAATCGGCAACATCTTGCGCAGGGCCTGTGGCAGGATGATCAGGCGCATGGATTGCGCCCAGTTCATGCCCAGCGCCTTGGCTGCATTGAACTGCCCCGCCGGCAGGCTCTGAATGCCGGCACGAATAATTTCACAGAAAAAAGCCGCCTCCAACAGGGAGAAAGCCACCATCGCGGAGATCAGGCGAATGTCTACACTGGGAGAAATGTTCAATACCGATTTGAGCACCTGGGGCACAATCAGAAAGAACCAAAGCAGTAGCATCACAAGTGGAATAGAACGAAACAGCGAAACGTACGTCTTTGCCAGCCAGTTCAGAATCGGCACCCTGACCACGCTCATTGCCGCAAGCACCACTCCCAGGCCCAGACCCGCCACAATTGCGACAGCCGTCACCTGGAGTGTGAGCCACATGCCAGTCATCAGCAAGCCACGAGACTGCACGATCATGTTCCAGTCAATATCAAACATATCAGTCTCCCAGTAAGCCAGGAATATGACTTCGGTTTTTGATGAAACCCATCAGCCGAATAATCACGAAATTGATCAGCATATACGCCAGCGTGACGCAAATGAACGACTCATACGGCTGCGCCGTGTAGTCCACCAGTTGCCGGGCCTGGCCGGACAGTTCCAGCAAGCCGATGGTAGATGCGACCGCCGAGTTTTTTGAGATGATGAGAAACTCCGAGGTTAGCGGCGGGATAATGGTGCGATAGGTAACGGGCATAAGGATATAGCGGTAGGTCTGAAATAATGTAAAACCCAGCGCCAGCCCGGCGCCTTTCTGACCCCGCGGCAATCCCTGTATGCCGGCGCGTATCTGCTCGCAAATACGTGAGCCCGTGTATACGCCAAGCGACAACACCGAGACTACAAAGAACTGCACCGACGGATCCAGATTTTTGATCCAGTCCCCGGCAGATACCGGCAACATTTCAGGCACGACAAAATACCAGATGAAAAACTGCACGATCAGCGGTACGTTCCGGAACACCGACACATAGGCCGTCCCGATAAACGCCAGCGACTTTTTGGGTAGCGTGCGCATGACGCCGAATACAGAGCCCAGGATCAGCGCCAGTACCCAGGCAAACACCGTCAGAAGAACAGTATTGACCAGACCAATGCCCAGCCATCCCAGATAGGTTGAGTTTTCACCAGTGGCTACCTGCTCAAGCAGAAAGCCCCAGTTCCATTTGTAATCCATTGATAACACCACTGTAGAACGCGGTCATGCCGCGTGATTCATTGCACAAAAAAAGGCCCGTCTGCTTCAGGACGCAGGCTTATCGCTGGGCTGGGCGAACAGCTTTTTCATTCCCTCGGACATCTCAAATTCCAGATTGATGTTCTTGGGAGGAATCGGTGTTTCAAACCATTTGTGATAAATCTGCGCCGCCTGACCGGATGTCTCGGCTTTGGCAATAACCTCATCCAGCACCTTCTTTATTCCTGCATCGTCCTTGCGTACCATGCAGCCATAGGATTCATAGGATTGCGGTGTACCGGTAATTACGTAATCCTGCGGATTGGCGATTTTCGCCGCTCGCCTGCAAGCAGCGCATCATCCATCATCATGCTTTGGCGCGCCCGGTTGACAGTGTCAGGAAAGATTCGCTGTGATCCTTGGCGCTGATAATGCGCATGCCCAGTTTCTTTTCTACATTCAGTTTGCGCAACAGAATCTCCGACGTTGTGCCCGCCCCCACCACTACGGTCTGGTCTTTCAGATCAGCAAAGTCCTTGATACCGGAATCCTTCTTGGCCAGCAATCGGGTACCAACCTGGAAAATGCTGTTCGAAAAGGTGACCTGCTTGCCGCGTGATTCATTGTTGGTCGTGGTAGTGCATTCAAAATCGATCGTGCCATTTTGCAGCAGCGAAATACGATTCTGCGAGGTGATCGGAATCATTCGTACTTTAAGATCAGGATTGGCGGTCACGGCTTTGATTTTGTCCAGAATCAGCTGGGTAAAATCCATTGAATAACCGACAGGCTTCTGGTTCGAATCGTAATAGGAAAACGGAATGGAGGCTTCGCGATAACCAACCACGACAACGCCATCGTCCTTGATTTTCTTCAGTGTCCCGTCCAATGGTTCCTGCGCGCCCGCCACGCTCACCAATGACCCTGATAGAATGCCCGCAACGGCAATATTGATGACTGCTTTAACCTGCTTGACCAACGTGCTCATGATTTGTTCCTTGTTCTGATATGGAGTTAACCTACGATATGGGATACATCAATGACATACAGCTGCCGCTCGGATTCGTGTACCGAATCGATGCACACCTGCCGGCCATCACGGCGCCAGCGCGGATGCAGGTCGCATCGGTTGACTTTCTTCAATACAGGATCCGTATAAAAACTGCCCAGTTTATGACAAACGCCATTATCCATGTCGAACAGGATCAGCAGGCGTTCATTGGTTTCCGAATCGGGATAAGTGTCACTCAGCAGCCAGCGCTTGTTGACCGGTGAATAAGTCATATGGCCATTCTCGGTCAGAATATCCCTGCCCACGATTTGCACGGTTGCCGCATCCTCATCCCGGTAAAGATGGTAATGGATCTGCCCCTGGTGCGGGCTCCAGACAATGATCCGCTGATCATCACACCATAAAGGATGTGATATCTGGTACTCGGATTTTTCATAATCGAACGTGCCCACCGCATTGGGGTCGAAATCTGCAGCCAGTTGCGGCAATGGGTGATCGGAGTCTTCCAGCAGGCGCAGATTGGAACCATCCGGATCCATGGTAATGAGTCGATGCAGAAAGCAGGTCTCATCTTCTACGCGTTCGGTCCAGCGATGCAGGAACAGCACACGGCTGGAAGACGGATTGATTTCCACATGAGAGATCCAGTGAATGGCTTTCTCCATGGACTGAACCGGATGAAACTGGCTCAACTGCAATAGGCTGACGACCAGTCTGTATGCGCCCGTATCCAGATCCAGATGGTAAATGCCATCATCGGCAGGCGCCATGGGGACAGCCGGAGGGTTGTGTTCCCAGTAGCCGATGGTTTCGTGCGTAATAAATAGACGGCTGTAATTGATACCCAGCGCATAGCGACTGTTGGGTGCGGCAACGGTAATGGGTACGGGAAAATGCGTTTTTTCTCCCGTATCAACATTGCAGACGGTCGATTGAAACCCGGGATAAGGGCCGATGACGGTGGTCGCTCGGGTATTGTAGATGCAATAACTGCCATCGCGCCCGTCCAGCCATTGCAACTGGCATCCCATTTGCCAGTTCCAGGTCGTGGTCGTGTCGATCGAGACGTATTTTTCATTGTCGGCAAGATCGAAATAACCCACCTCGGCGCTCAGGTCTGCCCCCAATTGGGCGGTCATGAAGGGCACGCGGTTGGCCAGCAGCCGGGTGCCCGTCTTATCCCAGTTCGATTTGTTGTAGTAGCCAAAGAAATGATGCATGCCGTCATGACCGACGCGTCGGCATGGCGCAATACTGGATATATATTTTGTGTGGTCCATAGTTCACTAAAGTCTGGAGACGAGTTCATTCGTAAACCGCCAGACTAAGACCACAGAGGCATACATTCAAATTCTTTTTTAAACCATAGCTATTCAATATTGATATACTTCAGAGGATACACCCCCCTTTTGTACGGGATACTCCTAATGAGCAAATCACTCAATTTCCAGCAATTGATGGCTTTTCGGGCGGTCATGCAAACCGGCACGACCACCGCGGCCGCGCAAATGCTCAATACCACCCAGCCATCCATCAGCCGGCGGCTGCAGGAACTGCAAGCGTCAACACAACTGAAATTGTTTGAACTGCACGGCGGCAGATTGCGCCCGACCAGCGAAGGCCGGCTGTTACACAAAACCATCGAACGATATTTCGGCGGACTCGAGAGAATCGAAACCGTAGTCGACTCCATGCGCAAGGCTGGTGTCGGCGCACTGCGCATCGGTTGCACCCCCACGTTGGGGATAGGCTTACTACCCCAGGTGATTGCGGAACTGCTTAAGAAATTTCCTAAAACCCATATCAGCCTGGAGACGGCCAGCACGCCGCAATTATCGAATTTTCTGCAACAGGATCTGCTGGACGTGGTTCTGACGACTGGTCGGATTGAGGACAATGAACTCGATAGCGAAGTGCTGATCAGCACCTGCGCCGTTTGCGTGCTACCGTTGGACCATCGCCTGAAACAGGCAGATCGCATTAACCTTGAGACTATCAAAAGTCAGAAGATCATCTCGTTGAGCGACTCTGATGAACTCACGCAAAAGATCAAGCACTTTCTGCATTCCCACCATATTTCTCATGATTTTATTATCGAGACGCCATCGTCAATTACCGTATGCGCACTGGTTGCGGCCGGCACCGGCATTGGTATTGTCAATCCCTATGTGGCGACGACATTTGAAGGGCAACTGCTGATCAAGCCCTTTCACCCGCAGATCGCAACCCCCGTACAACTGGTATTGCCAACCCATACCGCCCCGTCGTTCCTGACTAACCATCTGATTGACATTCTACGTGCGCATATTCAGCGCCTGAAATTCAACTGATAAAACAGCGAGCCCGGGACATAACAAGATTGAACCCGCCATGCATTGAGCCGGATATTGGAGCTGGAATTGGGGCGGGGATTGGACAGAACGTGGGGCAAATCGCAGGCAGGATATTGAGCCCAACCGAATGTCGCCCTTGCCTGCGATGACATCCATGTTAACACCGGCAACGCATTAAAGCCACCGATACCTGCACCTGTATTACATTGAAGCCGGGCAGTGCCGGACAGGCGAGCGCCCGTCCGCTGCATACCAAATAATGCCGTTTAGTTTACCGACACATTCGAGGTTTTGATGACCTGGGCCCACTTGGCTGTTTCACTCTGGATGAACTTGGCAAAATCCTCAGGTGAACCGCCAGCAGACTGGCCACCCGTGCTTTCAAACGCTTTTTGCACTTCGGGTTTTTTCAGGATATTGTTAAAGGCTGTATTCAATTTGCTGATAATCGGCTCGGGGGTGCCTGCAGGCGCAATCACGCCCTGCCAGTTGTAGGATTCAAAGTCCTTCAAGCCGGCTTCCTGCATGGTAGGCACATCGGGCAGCAAAGGCAGCCGCTTGGCGCTGGTCACGGCCAGTGGATGCACTTTTTTGGACTGGATGGCCGGCATGGCGGCATAACCCATTTCAAACATCATATCGATATGGCCCGCCATCAGGTCGCTGCCGGCAGGGGCGCCACCCTTGTATGGAACGTGGGTCAGCTCCACTTGTGCGTCGGTGGCAAAAAGCTCGCCAGACAAGTGATGGGCGCCGCCAACACCGGACGAACCGAAGGTCAGTTTGCCAGGTTCTTTTTTGGCCAGTGCAATCAGGTCGGCAACGGTTTTAACGTTCAGCTTATTGTTCACACTCAGGATCAGCGGGCTTTCTTCGATAAGAATGACCGGCGCCAGGTCTTTGGCCACGTCATACTTCACGTTCTTTGGCATTAATGTGGGATTGACCGACAGCGGCGCCAAATTGCCACTGCCTATCGTATAACCGTCGGGCTTGGCGCGAGCGATATAGTCTGTGCCAATCACGCCACCTGCACCGGCCTTGTTCTCTACCACCACGTTGGCCTTGAGCTCTTTGCCCAGCTCTTCTGCCAGCAGGCGCATGCGGGTATCGGCAAAGCCGCCTGCAGCGTAGGGAACGATAAAGGTAATAGGTTTGGCAGGCCAATTGTCCTGGGCCGCAGCGGTAGCCACCAAGCCCAGCACGCCACTGGCGGCCAGAACGGTATTGAGGGTCAGTTTCTTGAAGTTTTTCATCGTGTTTCCTTAAACGAGATAACTGATTAATATCATAATTTGCAAAGACGTCTTGCGCCCTCTTCCAAAGTGGCATCATCCTTTGAAAACGACAGGCGAATAACGCCCAGATCGGTTCCATCGGAATAAAACGCCGAAACGGGAATGGTTGCCACGCCGAACTCTTCGATCAGCCTGCGTACCAGCTGTACGTCAGACAAATAACTGAAGTGATGAAAACGGGCAAGCATGAAAAACCCGCCCTTGCTGGGCAGCAGTTCGAATTTGGATGCTTTGAGTGCATGGGCCAGCAGATCACGCTTTTCCTGATAGATGGTAGACAGGTTCAGGTAATGATTGGGCGTTTCCATCATGGCTGCCAGCGCATACTGCATGGGTGTATCGGCGCAATACATGAGAAACTGGTGAATCTTGCGTATTTCAGCCGTGATAGCTGCAGGCGCAACGCAATAACCGATACGCCACCCGGTCACATGAAACGTCTTGCCAAAGGATGTGACCACCACAGCCCGCTCGCGCAACCCGTCGTAACGAGACATGCTGCGGTGAATGTCCTGGTCGAACACCACGTGTTCGTACACTTCATCAGACAAAATAACGATATCGGTGTCTGCCACGATATCCTGCAGCGCGGCGATATCGGCGTCCGAGAGCACGGCGCCGCTCGGATTATGGGGCGAATTGATGATAATCATGCGCGTGCGATCGTTAACGGCATCGCGCACTGCATCCCAGTCTATGCCGTAGCTGGGCGGCACCAGTTTGATTGCGACCGGCATGGCCCCTTGCAATTTGACAATCGGCGCATAGCTGTCAAAACACGGTTCGAAATAAATCACCTCATCCCCTGGATGGATGAGTGCCGCAATAGCGCAATAAAGCGCTTCGCTGGCGCTGCCCATGACCGTGACTTCATTGAGTTCATCATAACTGTGGCCGTACAGCAGCTGGATTTTTTCAGCAATTTTATTGCGCAATGGCTCAATGCCAATCATGGGGGAATATTGATTGTGTCCTTCGGACATGGCGTCGATGGCATGATCGATCAGTTCGGGTGCACACGGAAAATTGGGCGCGCCTGCGCCAGATTGACAGCCTGATGACGCTCGGCAAGATCACCGATGACGCTGAAAACAGTGGTGCCCACGGCGGGCAGCTTCGAACGGATCTGCATGATCGTTACCTGATAAACGGAATGAAAAAAACCGGCCGCCCGGGCCGGTTGCGCTTGCTGCGCTCTCGACTTATTTGGCGACCCAGTCGGCGTTGAAATATTTTTGGGTAAGCTTGCTTATCGTACCATCTTTCTTGAGTGCATCAATCGCGCCGTCAAGACGCTTTTTAAGTTCATCATTACCCTTGCGTATACCGAAGCCGGTACCCACGCCCAATACCGAGGTATCGTCAAGCGGTGCGCCCGTGATTTCGTAATCCTTGCCTGCGGGCTTTTCCAGAAAGGCACTCACCGCGCTGGGCGTTTTCTGCACGGCTGCCTGAATGCGATTGCTTTGCAGATCCTGATAAATCTGATCCTGTGAGGCGTACGAGACGATTTTTACACCCTTGGGCGCCCAATGCTTCTTAACGAAGGCTTCCTGCGCCGATCCCTGCAATACGCCGACAACAGTCGCTTTCAGGCTTTCCGGCGTGGCCTGCAGGCCTGAGCCTTTTTTGGCGATCAGCTGGCTGGGGACGTCGTAAATGGGCACCGTAAAGTCAATGACTTTCTGGCGCGGTTCGGTAATATTCATGGCCGAGTTGATGTAATCAAATTTACGCGCATTGAGTGCGGGGATCAGCCCGTCAAAGCTGGTCTCGACCCATTCGCACTTGACCTGAAGCTTGGCACAGACCGCGTCATTGAGCTCAACGTCAAAACCGACCAGTTTGCCATCGGGGGTTTTGCTTTCAAATGGCGGGTACAGGGCTTCGACGCCCACTTTGAGCACATCCTGTGCAAAGGCAGGAGCGCCAAACGTGCTGGCGGCCAGTAAGCCTGCCGCGATAAGGGTTTTGATATTCATAGCTTGCCGACCTTAAAATAGAGAAAACCCCTGATAAACAGAGGTTTTGAACCAGGATATAGCGCACATGCGTCTATGACACATCCGCACTCATACCTGTTTTGTACGCCCTGGCGCCTGCCATTTGACAGCCGCCTTGCGCCAGAACTGAAAAACCAGCCTCTGGCGCAAAAGCCTACTCTTAATTTTTGGTTTGATCAACCAGTTTGTTTTTGGCGATCCAGGGCATCATGGCGCGCAGTTTCTCGCCAACCACTTCGATGTCTGATTCGGCATTGATGCGACGACGTGAAGTCAGTGTCGGTGCACCGGCTGCATTTTCAATGATGAAGCTTTTCGCGTATTCACCGGTCTGGATATCTTTCAGAACGTCACGCATGACCTGTTTGGTTTGGTCAGTCACAATGCGCGGACCTGTGACGTACTCGCCATACTCGGCATTATTGGAGATGGAGTAGTTCATGTTGGCGATACCACCTTCGTAGATCAGGTCAACAATGAGCTTGAGTTCGTGCAGGCATTCGAAGTAGGCCATTTCAGGCGCATAGCCGGCTTCCACCAGAGTCTCGAAACCAGCCTTGATCAATTCCACGGCACCGCCGCAAAGCACGGCCTGTTCGCCGAACAGATCGGTTTCGGTTTCTTCACGGAAGTTGGTTTCAATGATACCGGCGCGACCGCTACCGATGGCGCTGGCGTAGGACAACGCTACATCGCGCGCAGCACCGGATTTGTCCTGATGTACGGCGATCAGGGAAGGAACTCCGCCGCCTTGTGAGTAGGTGCCGCGAACGGTGTGACCTGGCGCTTTGGGCGCAATCATGATGACGTCGATGTCGTCGCGGGCACAACCTGGCCGTAATGAACGTTAAAGCCGTGGGCGAAAGCCAATGCTGCACCGGCTTTGATATTGCCGTGGACGTGTTCTTTGTAAACCTGAGCGATGTTCTCATCGGGCAACAGGATCATGACCAGATCGGCCGTTTTGACGGCATCAGCCACTTCAGCCACTTTCAAACCAGCATTGGCTGCCTTGTTCCATGATGCGCCATTTTTGCGCAGGCCAACGGTAACGTTGATACCGGATTCATGCAGGTTGAGCGCGTGGGCGTGGCCTTGGGAACCGTAACCGATAATGGCAACATTTTTCCCTTTGATCAGGGACAGGTCACAATCTTTGTCGTAAAAAACTTTCATTTAAAGCCTCAAGAATTTAGTTAAATTTGTTTGAATGTCTGCTTACTGCGCTTACCACCAGATTACATCACCCGCAGGATACGTTCGCCGCGCCCGATACCAGAGACGCCTGTACGAACCGTTTCCAGGATCGCACTGCGATCCAGCGCAGACAGAAACGCCTGGATTTTTTCCTGTACACCCGTCAGTTCAATTGTGTAGGACTTATCAGTCACATCTACAATATGCCCCCTGAAGATGTCAGCCAGGCGCTTGATTTCTTCGCGCTCCTTGCCCACCGCACGAACTTTGACCAGCATGAGCTCACGTTCGACATGAGCCCCTTCGGTCAGATCGACTACTTTAACCACATCGACCAGACGGTTCAAGTGTTTCGTGATCTGTTCGATAACGTCGTCCGAGCCGGCAGTCATGATTGTCAGGCGTGACAGTGTCGCGTCTTCGGTTGGTGCAACAGTCAGCGTTTCAATGTTGTAGCCCCGGGCCGAGAACAGGCCCACCACGCGGGACAGCGCACCGGGTTCATTTTCCAGCAGAATGGAGATAATGTGTTTCATGGTTTCCCCTTACAAGTCTTCTGAACCCAGCAACATTTCGGTCAGGCCCTTGCCTGCCTTGACCATTGGCCAGACGTTTTCGGTCCGGTCAGTGATAAAGTCCAGGAAGACCAGACGGTCTTTGTGCTTGCCGAAAGCTTCCTTGATAGCCGGCTCGACATCTGCCGGTTTATCGATCTGAAGGCCGATGTGGCCATAGCTTTCGACCAGTTTGACGAAGTCGGGGATCGAGTCCATGTACGACTCGGAGTAGCGCGACTGATAGTCGATTTCCTGCCATTGGCGCACCATGCCCAGGTAACGGTTGTTCAGGCACAGCACTTTTGGCGTGAAATGATATTGCGTGCAGGTTGCCAGCTCCTGGATGTTCATCTGGATCGATGCTTCTCCGGTTACAACGGCAATTTGCGCATCGGGATGCGCCATCTGCACACCCATGGCGTACGGCAGGCCGACACCCATGGTGCCCAGGCCGCCGGAATTGATCCAGCGACGCGGGTGATTGAATCGATAGTATTGCGCCGCCCACATCTGGTGCTGGCCCACGTCCGAGGTAACGAAAGCGTTGCCTTCGGTAACCTTGCACAGGGTTTCAATGACAAATTGCGGCTTGATCAGCTCACTGCCGTTATCGTATTTCAGGCAATCCCGACCACGCCATTCATTGATCTGCTTCCACCACGCCTGCAATGAGCGACTGCTTTTCTGTTCGGCCAGCGCATCGGCCACCAGCGGATTCATTTCCTGCAGCACTTCCCGAACGTTGCCCACAATGGGAATATCAACCTTCACCCGCTTGGAAATGGACGAGGGATCAATATCGATATGAACGATTTTGCGCTGGGCTTGTGCAAAGTGCTTGGTATTGCCGATCACGCGATCGTCAAAGCGTGCACCGACAGCGATCAGCACATCGCAGTTCTGCATGGACATATTGGCTTCATACGTGCATGCATGCCCGGCATGCCCAGATACTGATCAGAATCCGGGTTCTGCGCGCCCAGCGCCATCAACGTGGTGGTGACCGGTGCCCCGCTGAGCCGCACCAATTCGCGCAGTTCATCGGATGCGTCGGACAGGATGACCCCGCCGCCCGCATAAATCATGGGACGCTCGGCGCCCGCCAGCAACTGGGCGGCCTTTTTGATCTGCCCCAGGTGGCCCTTGACCACCGGTGAGTAGGAGCGCATCTTGATTTCAGACTTGGGGGGCGCGTATTTGCACATGGTCATGGAGATATCCTTGGGGATATCGACCAGAACCGGGCCGGGACGACCGGTGCGGGCAATGTAGAATGCCTTGCGCATGGTATCGGCCAGGTCTTTGACGTCGCGAACCAGGAAATTGTGTTTGACGCAGGGTCGGGTAATGCCGACAGTATCGCATTCCTGAAAGGCGTCTTCGCCGATAGCCTTGGTGGGCACCTGACCACTGATGATGACCAGCGGGATGGAGTCCATGTAGGCAGTGGCAATACCGGTGACCGCATTGGTCAGGCCCGGGCCGCTGGTGACCAGACACACGCCAACTTTGTTGGAGGAGCGCGAATAGGCATCGGCAGCGTGCACGGCAGCCTGCTCGTGTCGCACCAGAATATGCTTGAAGTCTTTCTGTTTATAGATTGCGTCGTAAATGTAGAGCACCGCGCCACCAGGATAACCGAAAACGTGCTCGACGCCCTCTTCGGCCAGGCAGCGCACGACGATATCGGCGCCATTGAGTTCCATGTTATTTCCTTTCATAACCAGCATTCCCGCGTTGATTGGTCCTGTGACCTGCGGCGTCAGCGGGATCCGTCAACATCTGCAGCGCTTTGTTCCTCACGGAGGAACGCCACCTGCAGACATTGATGTACCAGCCTGGCCATCAATCTGGGTCTGCGCGCACACAAGGTGCGGGAGAGTTCGAAATGGAGACGTTTATTCACGCTTTTGGCACGAATAACCGCTATTGTTCGTTAAGTTAAGGCGCACTGCAATTGAAGCGGATAGCTAAAACAGGGTGTCCGTAGATACCGGCGACGGATTGTGCGCAGGTATAGTCCTCAAATGTACCCCATTGCAACACCAAACGCAATCGGGAATTTTCATTATGCACAAATTTATTGTCGGGCAACGGTACAATAGGGCTCTTTGCTGTGTCGCCTCTGTGGGCACTGCCTGTCGCCTGCCTGCGACCGGCACCGGGGAGCCTGCGTCTTTTCACTGGTTTGGTGTATGGATATTCGCGCGGAAAATTTCGTCAAATTCTTCTACAGTTCCCATCTTTTCCATGGAACGCGCCAGGCCACGGGGGTGCTGCTGCCGGTACTGGTGATGGCCGGTTTTTTCAACGAGCCCATGATAGGCGTGGCGCTGGCCACCGGAGCGCTGTGTCCGGCCATTATCGATCAGGTGGGGGCACCAAGCGCTCACGTCTGAACGAAATGCTGGGCGGTATTGTACTGGGGCAGATCTCGGGATTGATCACCGGGCTGGCCAGCCCCTATCCCGCCCTGCTCTGGCTGGTGGTGTCCGCCCAGGTATTCTTCTATTCCATGCTATCGGTCTATGGCCGCCGCGGCGGACTGATCGGATTCGGGTGCCTGTTGCAGATGATGCTGTCCATGCACACCCCGATGTCGGTTGACGAGGCGCTCACCCATACCAGCTATACGGCCATGGGCGGCGTTTTCTACATTCTGTACAGCACCTCCATCAGTCACCTGTTCAAGCTGCGCGAAGAAAGGCAGACCCTGGCCGCCGCCCTGTACGCCACGGCATCTTATGTGAGTACGCGTGCTGATTTCTACGACACGCACAAGAATCTGGACGACAGCTATCGACGCCTGATTCCGCAAATGATCGCGATGACAGAGCAGCACCAGAGTGCACGCGATGTCGTGCTACGCAATCTGCCCCGCGACAACGATGCCAGCGACCAGCAGCGTATTTTGCTGTGGAATGTCTTTATCGACATGATCGCCCTGCTCGATACCATGGTGGCGTCGCAGACCGACTATGCCACCTTGCGCGCGCGCTTTCAGGATCATGACATCCTGCTGTTCATGCGCGATACCCTGTTCAAGATCAGTCGCACCCTGAACCGGACCGCATATAGCCTGGCGCGCAACAAACCGGTGGATTATCGCAACAGTGTCAGGGCGGAGCTGCGCGCCATGGAATATGAGCTGCTGCAACTGAAACAGGATGGCATCCAGCGCACGGAACCGGAAACCTATCTGCTGGTGGTGCAGATTGTGCGCCGCCTGCGTAATGCCAGCCGGTTTGTAGACCGCATTGCCGATAATCTGCGTGGCTCACGCCTTGAGCCGGTCAATAGCCTGAAGCGCGACAACTCGCTGCGCCGTTTTATTACACCGCAAGCTATTACCCTGGCCCCCTTCAAGCGCAATCTGAATCTGAACTCGTCCATTTTCCGCTACGCCTTGCGCACCACCTTTGTGGTTACCCTGGTGCTGCTCATTTCAACGGTCGTCAGTCTTGTCTATGGGCACTCGGCAATTGTGCGCGCATTTACCTCGCACAGTTACTGGATCATCCTGACGGTGCTCATTATCATGCGGCCCGGGTTCGCGCTCACACGTCAGCGCACAATCGGTCGTCTGGTCGGCACGCTGGCCGGCTGCCTGATCACCATCGCGCTGTTTAACCTGACCAGCAGTCCGTTAATTCTGATTGCCATCATGATTCCGGCGATGGTGCTGGGCAATGCTTTCGTATTGACCAACTATCCGCTAAGCTCGTTGTTGATGACGATTTATATCCTGATCGCCTTTCACTTCCTGAGTCCGGGTAACCTGCTTATTATCGGCGAACGCGCGCTCGATACCCTGGCCGGGTGTGTGCTGGCCTTTGCCTGCGGCTCGATTCTGCCTGGTGGGAAAAGCAGCGCATCATGCCGCTGGCGCAGGAGGCCATAGCGGCCGCGCATGACTATATTCTGGCCGTACAGGCGTACATCACGTCGGTTCACGCCGACCCTGAGCAGAAAATATCCTCGGCCGACAACGAACGCTATGTGCAGGCGCAACTGTCTCGAAAAAATATGCACACCGCCTTTGGCGCGTTCGCAGACAGCTTCTACCGGATGATGAACGAACCCAAATCCAAGCAGATCCATATTAAGGAACTGAACACGATTCTGGTGCAGACCGACGCTGTGGCCAGTCAGATCGCCGCCATTGCGCCGGTCCTGGCCGGCCTGGACAAAATACCGCCCAATATGCAGCAGACCCTCACCAACGTCTCTGACTTGCTGGACAAAGACGCACAGGCCATTACCGAAGCGCCATCGCAAATTGAAACCGAAGGCCAGTACGGCAGCCTGGTCTTTCCACTCAAACAGATGCAACAGGCCGCGCTGCGTATTCGCCAGCAGGCGACCAATATTGGCTTGATGTAATCGAATCGGCAACATACCCTGGCGGCGGCAGCGAACTGCCAACCGCGGCAGGTCGGCACGCATCCATTCACACAAGGCGCCTCGTTAATCGTTAATCGTTAATCGTCGCTCATTATCGAACGCACCATGTGCCGCGACGCTGCTGCACCCTGCCCCGGCAGACGAGCTGCTTCACGGCACTATATCTGAAACCCATGACCATCTACTCGAACAGCTGCTCATCCACTTTAAGGGCGCCGGGCCAGAAATAGAGGATCGCCGAGACCAGCTGGATGGCAATCATGATGCCCCAGCCGGTCAGGTGCGCCACGGCAGGATACTGGCCGTCCGTTGCAGGCCAGAAATCCAGGACGAATCCTACGCCCACCTGCATGGAAAAAATGCTAATGAAAAAAATCATGTTGAAGGCAGTGGTAACGCGACCGACAACCTTGCGGGGAAATACCTCGGCCAGCAAGGCATAGGCAAGAATGCAACTGGCGGCGACAAACCCATAGGCGCCCCAGATCAACGACGGCGCGACGGGCACACGAAACAGAATCAGCAATTGCACCAGCACGAACAGCGTCATTCCCAGCCCGCAAAAGGCGCGCAGGCCCAGACCGTAGCGTTCGATACGCGCGCCACCAGACCAGTGATGACCGTGCCGGCCACCATGGTCAACCCCAGCATGGACACCAGACTGTCGGCCTGACGCGCGGTCAGTCCGGATACGTCGGTCAGATACGGTTTGACCCACAGCGACTGGGCGGCATAGAAGGCGCCGCCCACGGCGCATGGAAAAGGCACCACGCGCCAGAACACCGCATTCTTCAAAATAATACGCACACCATGGATTTGTTTGGACACCGACTCATGCGGCGCCATCCGCTGCTTCGACTCGGGCACCAGCAGCCAGATGACGGTAGCCACGGCAATGGTGAACACGGCCATGCCGACGCTGATTTCCCGCCAGGTGTATTGCGTCAGCAGCACGGCCAGCGGCGTGCCGACCACCACGCCGCCCATGCCGCCCAACGCCACCATCAGGCCATTGAGTAGCGGCCAGCGCGAGGAAGGGAAATTCTGGGCTATTGCCAGAAATCCGGCGCCAAGGCAGACCGAAACACCCACGCCGATCATAATGCGACCGATAATCAGCCCCTGCATGGAGTGTGTCATGCCGTAAAGCACCGTCCCGGCAGCGGCCACCAGCAACAGGATCGCATCGGTGCGGCGTGCGCCATAGCGGTCCAGCGCCAGCCCGGCAGGAAGCTGGGCCAGAGCAAAGCCGATAAAGTAAAAGCTGGTCAGCAGCCCCAGGTCGCTGGCCGTCAGATTCATTTCGCGCGACAGAAACGGCGCAAAGCCGATATTCAGGCCGCGATATACATAGGACAAAAAATAGCCCAGTGCAAAAAGTACAAAAATCCTTATTGCAGCCTGACGGCTCATTGTTTTCTCCGGAAGACCAGTTTGTCTTCCGTGGACTCCTCGGCGGCAAAGGCATAGCCCTGCTCATTGAATTTTTTCAGGGCCGCCGGCGTTTTAGCTTTGGTCTCAATGGCAAACCGCGCCATCAGCCCGCGCGCACGCTTGGCATTGAAACTGATAATTTTGTAGACACCGTTTTTGTAGTCCTGGAAAACACACTGGATAACGCGCGCATCCAGCGTTTTGCCGTCAACTGCCTTGAAGTATTCTTCCGAGGCCAGGTTGATCACGATGCGCGAAGTCTGATCGGCCAGACGTTCATTCAGGTATTGGGCAATCTCCGAACCCCAGAACTCATACAGATTTTTGCCGCGGGCGGTTTGCAGGCGTGTACCCATTTCCAGCCGATAAGGCTGCATCAGGTCCAGCGGCCGCAGCACGCCATACAGGCCGCTCAGAATGGCCACGTGCTCCTGGGCCCATGCCAGTTGTGATTCGGTCAGCGTCTCTGCCGCCAGGCCTTCATACACGTCGCCATTGAATGCCAGCACGGCCTGGCGGGCGTTTTTCTGATCAAACTTCGGTTTCCACTCAGCGTACCGCTGCACGTTCAGCTCGGATAGCGCCGCGCTCAGCTTCATCAGTCCCGCGATATCGTCGGCGCTCTTGGTTTTGAGCACTTTGATCAGCTCTGCGGAGCGTTTGATAAAAAGGGGCTGGGTATGGGTGTTGGTAGAAACAGGAGAGTCGTAATCGAGTTTTTTTGCAGGGGAAAGCAGGAAAAGCATGACGGACAACCTTGAATGGAATGTTTGATGAATCAGGAAAAAACGCCGCTTACCGTCAGGGGCCCGGAACGTCGTCAATACATCATGGCAAATCGGGTTGGCCTGCCGGCTACCGCCGCCCGGCAGGCTTGACCGCGATCATTTAAGCTGCAGGAGCCAGGCGCGCCACACCACCCATATAGGGACGCAATACCTCAGGAATCTCGATGCTGCCGTCGGCCTGCTGATAGTTTTCAATAAGCGCCACCAGTGTGCGTCCTACTGCCAGGCCAGAGCCGTTAAGCGTATGCAGATATTCGGTTTTGCCCTGTTCGTTACGGAACCGCGCCTGCAGGCGTCGAGCCTGGAAGGCTTCGCAATTGGAGACAGAAGAAATCTCGCGCCAGGTGTTCTGTGCCGGAATCCAGACTTCCAGATCATAAGTTTTGGCTGCGCCAAAACCCATATCACCAGTGCACAACTGCATGACACGGTAAGGCAGTTGCAGCAACTGCAGCACTTTTTCAGCATGCCCCACCATTTGCTCCAGCGCATCATAGGAGGTATCCGGATGGACAATCTGCACCATTTCCACTTTGTCGAACTGATGCTGACGGATCATGCCCCGGGTGTCGCGACCGCCGCTGCCGGCTTCAGAGCGAAAACACGGTGTATGCGCCGTCAGGCGCAAAGGCAGACTGGCGCCGGGCACTATTTCGTTCTTGACCGTGGCGGTCAACGTAATTTCCGATGTGGAGATCAAATAAAGATCTTCCTTTTCTATCGGCTTGCCCTGCTGGTCGGTCTGGGGTTCGTCTTCGCCGCCTTTGGTCACCCAGAACATATCGTCCTTGAACTTGGGCAACTGACCGGTGCCCAGCAGGGTTGAACTATTGACAATGTACGGTGTGTAGCATTCGGTATAGCCATGCTCGCTCGTGTGCAAGTCCAGCATGAACTGGGCCAGCGCGCGATGCAGGCGCGCCATGCCGCCGCGCATGAAAGAAAAGCGCGCACCGGTGAGCTTGACTGCCGTATCAAATTCCAGGCCAAGGCGTTCGCCCACCGTCACATGATCCTGGGTCTCAAAACCCTTGGCTGGCGGTTCGCTGTGATCAGTCACGTAGCCCGCCTGGGTACCCAGCCAGCGCCGGACCTCGACGTTATCGTCACTGTCTTTGCCCTGGGGTACGGAGCTGTGCGGCAGGTTGGGAATCGTCATAAGCCAGCCGTCCAGCTCGCTGCGAATACCAGCCAGTTCTTCTTCCAGCGCCTTGAGTTTGCCGGGCAGCGCCTGCGATTCGGCCATGACGGCACTGGCGTCTTCCCCACGCGACTTGAGCTGACCGATTTGCTTGGCCAGCGCGTTGCGCTGCGCCTGCAAGGTCTCGGTCTGGATTTGCACGTCTTTGCGCCGGGCTTCGAGCTGGTTGAAGCGGGCCTCGTCAAAATCGACGTTGCGGCGCTTGAGCGCAGCGATGACAAGGGGAAGCTCTTTTCGCAATAAAACAGGATCTAACATGATTTTTTTCTGGTTTCGTGTGGGAGAAGTATAGGGTAATCATTATATACAGCTATACGCGCCCGGTGGGGCCGCAAGCCGAACAACACGCGCGCCGCTTGCTGCAAGTGCGTCGCTATTGGTTCTTGCAGAAGACTCGCCACCAAAATTACGGAACAGATCGATTAAGGTGCAGCCCGGGTTTCCGATTTCATGTTCTTGTTATGGCGTTTGTCCGCGTCGGGCGCCGCCAGTTTCCAGTTTTTATTTCTACTGAGTTTTTCCCACCCCGGTGTAGGTGCCGGGGCGGCATGGGCTTGCCCCTGCGGCTTTTGATCTGTCTTGCCTTTGCCATCCATGCTCATATCTGCCGCCGTTGCAGCATGCATCCCCAGCGCCAATGCGACGGCACTGACCAGTGTCGCTATACCGGTATTTCTCATATTCTCGCTCCTGTTATTGAAAACGCGCGCTGCCGGACATTGCGCCCGGCGCCAATGGCAAATACGTATGCGGCAGCCAGGGCTGATCGATAACCGCTGCAGGCAATATCTACCTCAAAGCCCAGGTTGCGCAAAGGATGGTTTTATTACATCCCCTTGCGACATATAGTACGCCCTCTCGCCTGCTACTGATGCAACAGTGTTTCAGCGGACACAATAAAGTGACGAAGCAAAAAGATGAAAGCGGGCGCCCTGAACAACGCCCCGACAGTGGTTTTTGCGTTTTTATTGAGCGTTATTTATAGAGTGCTCTTTACTTTATTGAGCTTTTTTTGCTTTTTTCTTAACGCTTTTTATTTTGCCGCGCCTCACGATCCAGCGAGCGCAGGTAATTGAGCTTTTCCGTGATTTTCGTTTCCAGCCCCTGCTGTACCGGACGATACCAGCCCGGTTCGCGCATGCCGTCGGGCAGATAGGTCTCGCCGGCGGCATAGGCATCGGGCTCGTCATGCGCATAACGATATTCATGTCCGTAACCCAGCTCTTTCATCAGCTTGGTAGGCGCATTGCGCAGATGCACCGGCACTTCGCGCGATTTATCCTGCTTGACGAACGCGCGCGCCTGGTTGTAGGCGTTGTAGCCTGCATTGCTCTTGGCCGCAACGGACAGATAGATGACGGCCTGTGCCAGCGCCAGCTCACCTTCCGGCGAGCCCAGGCGCTCATAGGTGGCGGCCGCTTCATTGGCCATTTGCATGGCGCGCGGATCAGCCAGACCGATATCTTCCCAGGCCATGCGCACAATGCGACGCGCCAGGTACTTGGGGTCGGCGCCACCATCGAGCATGCGCGTGAACCAGTACAATGCTGCGTCGGGATGAGAGCCGCGCACCGACTTGTGCAACGCGGAGATCTGGTCATAGAAGCTATCGCCGCCCTTGTCAAAACGACGCAAGTTCAGCGTTAGCGCGTTTTGCATGAATTCGGGCGTGATCTGCGTTACCTGTGCCGCAGCAGCAGCCGTGCTGGTCTGCTCCAGCAAATTCAGGAACCGCCTGGCGTCGCCATCGGCGTAGCCGGTAAGCACCGCGACGGCCGGCTCGTCAAAGTCCAGATCGATCGCGCCACTATCTTTGGCGCGCACCAGCAACTGGCCCAGTTCCTCGTCCGACAGCGAAGTAAGCACATAGACCTGGGCGCGCGATAACAGCGCCGAATTGACTTCAAACGACGGGTTTTCAGTGGTGGCGCCAATGAACGTAAAAAGCCCGCTTTCCACATAAGGCAGAAATGCATCCTGCTGTGCCTTGTTAAAGCGATGCACCTCATCCACAAAAAGAATGGTTTTGCGTCCCTGCGCCTGGGCCACCTGTGCTTTGACAACCGCATCGCGAATGTCCTTGACGCCACCGAGCACTGCAGAGATGGCAATAAATTGCGCGTCAAAACCGTCTGCCATCAGGCGCGCCAGTGTGGTTTTGCCTACGCCCGGCGGCCCCCAGAAAATCATGGAATGCGGTCGACGCGCCTCAAACGCCACACGCAAGGGTTTGTCCGGCCCCAGCAAATGCGACTGCCCGATGACCTCATCGATATTGCGCGGACGCAGTCTTTCGGCCAGCGGCGCGTTCGCGCCCGCGGCGGCGCCATTGAACAGATCGTTATCGGAAAAATCACTCATAAATATTTTGGGTTTCCAGTACCACTGCGCACCTCGGTAAACCGCAGCATAACGCAAAAAGGGCCGTCGCAACGGCCCCTTGAACTGGACTGCGGTAAGGGCACAGGCCCTTTGACAGCCTACATTTTAACGGTATCTACGCCAGGGGGGGCCTTGAACTGGTAGGCACTGGCGGGAATTTTCGCGTTGCTTTTGAAATTGCGCAATTTGATCGACGTGGTCTGACCGAAAGAGTCCAGAATGATCAACTCGGCCGGCAGGTTATTGGCAAAGCCGATATCCACATGCGTCAAACCGGCATCAGACACTTTAGGCGTTGCGCGCATCCACACCATGCCCTGGTTATCGGGCAAAGCAGACAGCTTGAATGAATCATCCAGTGTACCGGAGCCGAACAGAATGGCCGCAGGCGAGGCGCCGACCGCTTTGCTTACCGGGCGTTCCGTGACCTGTCGCAGGTCAGGATCATATTGATAAACGGTTTTGCCGTCGGAGATCACGCTTTGCGCATAGGGCTTGACCACGCTCCAGTTGAATTTTCCCGGACGCTCAAAGGAGAAGGTACCGGTCTGCGCCGCCCGACTCTTGCCTTTGCCGCCAGATGTTTTCTGGGCAAACTCACCGCTGGCCGATTTGACCTGCGCCACGAAATCCTTCAATTGTTGTCGGGCGTCGGTCTGCTGCGTGTTCCTGACCTCCGGAATCTTCTCGAATGTCACGCCTTCAAGCGTTGTTGACAGGCCGGCATCCGGATTCATCATATCGGGGTTCACCTTGATATCCTGCGCCAATGCTGAGACAGGAATCGTCGCAACCATCGCCAGGCAGACCGCAAGTAATGTTTTTTTCATGAATGAACTCCTGTTGTTGTTTCTTCCGACGGTGGGGCAATGCCCTGTGAATACCACCGGAAACATGACCTGTTTTACCATTAACAGGGCAGGAAAGGATGTAACGAAATCGTAAATACAATTGCACCGCTGTAATTTGACGGTGGCTGCAAATACTTACGGCATCCCTGACGGATGCCGTAAGCAGGAACTCGCGGTTACTGCGTATTACAAGCGGGTCTCATGACTTGCATACCCGCTTTAAGCGTCGGGGTCTTCCTGACCGGCGGGAACCAGAATTTCGCGATTGCCGTTGGACTGCATCGTAGACACAATACCAGACTGCTCCATCTGCTCCAGCAAGCGCGCGGCGCGGTTATAGCCGATGCGAAGATGCCGCTGAACAGATGAGATGGACGCGCGGCGGTTTTTCAATACCACGGCCACGGCCTGATCGTACAGGGGATCGGATTCATTATCGGTAAAACCGGTCACACTGCCTACGCCGTCACCAGTTTCGCCGCCAACGCCGCCTTCAAGCAGACCATCAATATAATCGGGCTCGCCCTGCTCTTTGAGATAATCAACCACGCGATGCACTTCGTCATCATCAACAAATGCCCCGTGTACCCGATTGGGCAAGCCGGTGCCAGGCGGCTGATACAGCATATCGCCCTGGCCCAGCAAGGCCTCGGCACCCATCTGGTCAAGAATGGTGCGTGAGTCAATTTTGGAAGAAACCTGAAACGCGATACGTGTGGGAATGTTGGCCTTGATCAGACCGGTAATCACGTCCACGCTGGGGCGCTGTGTCGCCAGAATCAGATGAATACCGGCAGCCCGCGCCTTTTGTGCCAGACGGGCAATAAGCTCTTCAATTTTCTTGCCCACTACCATCATCAGGTCGGCCAGCTCGTCAATCACCACCACGATCATGGGCAGCGTTTTCAACGGCTCCGGCTCTTCCGGCGTGAGAGAGAATGGATTGGGAATGGATTCGCCCTTCTTGGCAGCTTCACGGATTTTACTGTTGAAGCCGCTGATATTGCGCACGCCCATTTTACTCATGAGCTTGTAGCGTTTTTCCATCTCCCCCACACACCAGTTCAGCGCATTGGCTGCCTGACGCATATCGGTGACCACAGGTGCCAGCAGATGCGGGATACCTTCGTAAATGCTCATTTCCAGCATTTTCGGATCAATCAGAATCAAACGGACCTGGGAAGCGTCTGCTTTATAAAGCAGGGAAATAATCATGGCATTGATACCGACCGACTTGCCCGATCCGGTCGTACCGCCACCAGCAAGTGCGGCATTTTGGCCAGATCGCAACCACGGGATTGCCGGCAATATCCTTGCCCAGCGCCATCGTCAGGGACGAAGCGTTGTCATGATAGGTCTTGGAGCCGACAATTTCCGAGAGCCGCACCATTTGACGCCGCGGATTGGGCAATTCCAGGCCCATCAGGTTTTTGCCGACAATGGTTTCAACCACGCGAATGCTGACCAGACTGAGCGCACGCGCCAGATCCTTGGACAGGTTGACGATCTGGCTTCCCTTGACGCCGGTGGCCGGCTCGATTTCATAACGGGTAATAACCGGCCCGGCCTGCGCGGCAACCACGGTCACCTGCACGCCAAAGTCACGCAGTTTTTTCTCGATCAGCCGCGACGTATATTCAATAGTCTCGGGCGAGACCGATTCGATATTTTCGCCAGGCGGATCCAGCAATTCCAGCGCCGGCAGCTCGCCGCTGGCATTCTTGGGCGGCTCAAACAGCGTGCGCTGCTTTTCCTTGATCACACGCTCCGAAGTAGGAAACACGGTAATTTGCGGCTCAATGCGCACAGAGGTCTCGTGCACCAGTTGCTCTTTTTGCACCACCACCTGCTCTTCGCGAGCGACCTGGGCAATTTCGCCGGCTTTGCGATCCTGGCGGGCGGTTTTCAGATTGATCAGCGCATTGAGCATGCGCTGTATGCCCGAGCCTATTTTTTCAGCCAGTGCCAACCAGGAAAAATCCAGGAACAGGCCCAGGCCCAGCACCATCATGAAAAACAGAATTAGCACCGCACCCGGCACACCAACCGCCGTTGCAAAAAGGCTGCTGATATATTGGCCCAGCACGCCACCGGCGCCGCCTGGCAATTGCGCACCAATGTGCGCCAGCTGACTGGCTTCAAAACCCATGGAACCGACAAAAAGCAAGGCAAAACCAACGCCCTGCTCCCAATGCACGCGCGGCAGCACTGCATCGGGATTGGCCACAATGCGGCTCATGAGCAATTTATAGCCTACCCACATGCGCTTGAGACACAAGGCCACGAACCACCATGCCGACAAGCCGAAAAGATACAGGAGGATATCGGAGACATACGCGCCCACAGCACCCAGCCGGTTATGAACCAGGGTGGACGACGAGGTGCTGACCCAACCGGGGTCATTCGGATGCCAGGTAAACAGCATGACCGATAGGGCAGCGGCCAACGCAGCGTACAAAACCCATTTGGCTTCCGTAAACATGGCGGCCAGCCGACTGGGTTCGGCATTCTGTGCGTTGCGCGCATTCCTGGCGGACGATCGTGACCCGGTATTGCGTGTATTGCGGGCGGAACGAGTGGGTGCGGTATTTGAAGTGCGTGCCATAACTATAAATTCGGTCAATAAAGCATTATAGCTTATTGATATTAAATGTTATTTATATTCTAGCTGTCGAATACTCATTGATTGTGAATTCTTCGTAAGCTGTTGTTTTAACAGGCCTCGCCCCCACTTAATAAATGTCAATGAGGCAATATCACGTCAGGCAGCATCCGTATTTTCCAGTGATGTAGCTGCTAGCGGACGGCCTTTTCGCCGCCCGCTGCAAAACCGTGGCAGTTCCGGGGTTTTGAACGGTGCCGCGCAGCGATCCATTATAATTGCCCATTGGATTTTTAGGATAAGACACAATGGCTGACAAAACCAAACATGCAAAAGTGCTGATTCTGGGCGCCGGTCCGGCTGGCTATACCGCCGCGGTTTACGCAGCCCGCGCCAACCTGAATCCGGTACTGGTTACCGGTATGGAACAGGGCGGACAGCTCATGACCACGACCGACGTGGACAACTGGCCTGCCGACGCCCAGGGCGTGCAGGGTCCCGACCTGATGCAGCGTTTTCTGGAACACGCAACGCGCTTTAACACCGATATCATTCAGGAACACATTAAAGAAGCCGATCTGTCGGTGCGTCCGTTCCGGCTGGTTTCAGAGTCCGGCACCACATTTACCTGCGATGCCTGATCATTGCGACCGGCTCGTCAGCTAAATATCTGGGCCTGCCTTCTGAAACGGCTTTCATGGGCAAAGGGGTATCTGCCTGCGCCACCTGCGATGGTTTCTTCTACCGCAACCAGGATGTCATTGTGGTTGGCGGCGGCAATACCGCTGTCGAAGAAGCACTGTATCTGTCCAACATCTGCCGCCACGTGACGCTGGTGCATCGTCGCGACACGTTCCGTGCCGAGCCCATCCTGGTTGACAAGCTGATGGACAAGGTCAATGGCGGCAACATGTCGCTAAAACTGTTCAATACGCTGGACGAAGTACTTGGTGACCAGAGCGGCGTGACCGGTGCCAGGCTGCGTCATGTGGACGGACACCTGGAAGACCTCGCCGTCACTGGTGTGTTTATTGCCATTGGCCATCACCCCAACACCACCCTGTTTGAGGGTCAGTTGGAACTGGAAAATGGCTACATCGTGACCAAAAGCGGTCACAGTGGCCTGGCCACGATGACTTCGGTCCCCGGCGTATTCGCCGCGGGTGACGTGCAGGATCATGTATACCGCCAGGCCATTACCAGCGCCGGCACCGGTTGCATGGCGGCACTGGATGTACAGCGCTGGCTCGAAAGCCAGCCCGAGTAAAACAGGACAGGCCCGCTCCGCCATTGGCGCGGGCCACAATGGCTATGGTTACCTCCATCAAAGGCAAACTCGAAGACCTGCGGCAACTGCAGAAAGCCAAGGTGCGCGAAGAAACGCGTCGCGCCAAAGCACAGCAGGCCGCGCCCAGGCACAATAAGGCAACAACAGATCCTGCGGCATCTGCCGTTTTACGCCGGAAGATATTGCGCTGTTTCGTCAAACCGTCAGATCTGTCACGCCGCTGCCGGCAGCCAACCGCTATGCGCGCCAGGCACTGGACTACGGTAATAACGAGTATTTCCGCGCCAAGCGACGTCAGGCCGAAGGCGCAGCTTCGGTTGATCCGCATAAACCGGCAGCGCCTGTTCGCACACGCGAGCAAAAGCGCACATCGTCGGCTGATAAAGGCCGTCGGCACACTGACCTGCCCGAAGGCGCCTATGTACAGCGAGCCGATAGTGTTGATCTGATCAAGAAACTGCTGTCAGGACAATGGCCGGTTGCGGCTACGCTGGATCTGCATGGCGCCAATTCGACCCAGGCCGCGGAACGCTTTGATCGCTTCATTCATTCCTGTCTGGAACATCGGGTTCGCTGTATTTGTATTGTGCACGGCAAAGGCTATGGCTCTGCCCAAGGCACCGCTGTTCTGAAGGAGCAGGTGCTGGCCTGGCTGAAAAATATGGACGCCGTGCTGGCATTCGCGCCCGCGCCCGAGAATATGGGTGGCGCCGGGGCTCAGATTGTTTTGCTAAAGACGCCTGAAAGCGATTAACACGAACAGGACAACAAGCTGGCGCCGGCGATGCAAAGCACTAACCCAAAGCCCGACTGGGTAATTCAAAGCGTAGCCCGACAGCCCAGAATGCGACCTGACCTTCAAAGCGCAGCCCAATAAACTAAAGCAAGACCGTAAAGCAAGACCGGAAAAAGAAAAAAAGAAAGGCGGAATCAATTTATATTGATTTTCCGCCTTTCGTTTATTTTTGTTATGGGTACAGCTACCGTGCACACACTTAATCGAATATTCCAACTAAGTGGTAAAGCCTGCTCATGCAGAGCGTTTGTCTCCTCACCTGCATGAAACAAATTATGCCCGTAATTCGTATATATGACACTTAGGGAATGCACTAGTTTTTAGCATATTCAACTAGTTTTCTGCACCTTTTTGTGCCTGTTTTTGCATGGCACGCTGGCGCGCCTGTTCTTTACGGGCCGCTTTCAAGGCCCGCCGCCGACGGATCTGCTCCTGCATATCTGCACCAATATGTTCCTCCTGGCGCGCTGCTGCCAGATCCACCTGGCGCTGCCGTTCGCGAAAGCGCTCACGCTGTTCTTCGGTTTTATCGTCCCAGCAATGCGGGCAGCTTTCACCGCGGATGTACTTGGGTGAAGCGCGTTCTTCTTCACTCAGGGGATGACGGCAAGCACGGCACTGAATATATGGGCCGGGCTTGAGCCCATGACCAACAGAGACGCGTTCGTCAAAGACAAAGCACTCGCCTTCCCACAGGCTTTTTTCGGGAGGAATGGTTTCAAGGTATTTCAGAATTCCGCCCTGCAGATGGTATACCTCGTCAAACCCCAGGGATTTCATATAGGCCGTGGATTTTTCGCAGCGGATCCCGCCGGTGCAGAACATGGCCACCTTGCGAGCCTTGTTTTTGTCCAGCAGCCCGCCCTCGGTCGCCTGGCTTTGCACCCAGTCGGGAAATTCGCGGAATGTCACAGTATTGGGATTGACCGCCCCTTTGAACGTGCCGATATCCACCTCGTAGTCGTTACGCGTATCCACCAGCACCACCTCAGGATCGGAAATCAGGTCGTTCCAGTTTTCCGGCGGGACATAGGTACCGGCGTTGGTAGTGTTGACATTGGGTTGCCCCATGGTCACGATTTCCTTTTTCAGCCGCACGCGCATCCGGTGAAATGGATCGCGCTCATCGGACCAGGACTCCTTGTGCTCCAGGTCCGCCAGGCGTGGATCGTTACGAAGGTAGGCCAGCACGGCATCGATGCCTTCCTTGGGGCCGGCAATGGTACCGTTGATTCCCTCGCGGGCCAGCAGCAGCGTTCCCTTGACGTGATTGCGCTCGCAAAACGCCTGCAACGGCTCCTTGAGTGATTCGAAGTCGGGCAGATCGACAAACTTATATAGGGCGGCAATGGTATGAGGCATAGAACTGAATTTGGGATTTGAACGGCAAGTCTTTCATTTTAGCTGTCCTGCCGTTGGCAGAACAGCCTTCTGTTTGATTATTCTCAACTTGCCTGAAAATTAACCCTTTATTGTAATTCAAACCCCCAACGTCAGTGGCAGCCGGCTGTTCCTTTGCATATTTAATGAGCGCGCCGCTGCGGTACAAGCCATGGACAAACTTGCCAAACGGCATGGTAATAAACAGCGACAGAATAACGGCCAGGTGAATAACCAGCAACGGCGCCAGTGCGGCAGTCTCCCGAAAGGCCATCAAGGCCAGGCCGGTAACCGCGGCCAGAAACAGCTGGACAATAAAGGCATAGTCCATTCCCATTTGACTGATATTGCGAATATCCGGATCGGCCTTGCGCTTGAGCCAGAACTGTCCTGCCGTACCCAGAGCCAGCGAAATACCGCCGATCGTCCCGGTCAGCTTGGGTAGGCTGAAGAATGCATAGGGCGCCTGCCAGCCGAGCACGTAATGGAAGATGGTGCCAAACACTGTGGCGGCAAAACACAACATGAATCCATAAAAGGTCAGATGGTGAAAACGACGGCGCCAGGGTGAAATATTATCGTCCGGATAAGTACAGCCGGTTTTCACATTGCCATGCAGATACTTCAGACTGAACGCGTCCGACAGCCCCTGGCGAACATGCGTCCAGCTCAGCAGCAGTGACGGTTTTTCACCCACATCCTGTAGAAAATTGCGAAACCCCATGACCATGGCGAGAACAACCCACAGCGCGGCCAGCCCGAAAACGGTGGCCAGTACACCATGCGGGAAAATGGCGTAGAACTGGCCATTCAAATCGTGCATTGGCGGGCCGCCGATCAGCGCCGCCAGTCTCCAGCAATACCACCAGCGCAAGCAGAAAGCCAAGGCTGGCCAGCAGGCCGCTTTGGTCGAATCCGCGGGCGATGACGCCTGGCCATGCATACGTCTGATAGGTGGTCTGGCGCACCGCAGCCAGTTGCACCGGCAGATTCACATTGAATTCATGGGGCGGCGCGTACTGGCAGGCGTAATAGCATTCACTGCAGTTGTGGCACAGATTGGCCAGATAATGCAGATCGCCGCGGGTAAAATCCAACCGCTGCTCAAGTGCAGGAAAGACCGCACAGAAGCCTTCGCAATAACGACAGGAATTACAGATCCCGACCGCGTTGCGGGCATCCTCTATAAGTTGTTCAAGCTGCTGCATGCTTTGCTGCCTCCGTGCCTGCAATACGACCAAATACAGTTCCGATGGCCATCCCAAATCCGGCCACGTAACCCTTGCTCAAAATATTTCCCGCCATAATTTCACCGGCGGCGAAAACGTTGTCCGCCAGCGTTTCATCGTCCATGATGACCTGTGCCTTTTTCGTTACCTTCACACCCATATAGGTAAAGGTGATTCCGGTGGCCAGCGGATACGCATAAAACGGCCCGGTATCGATTTTCTGTGCCCAGTTGGTCTTATCCGGCTGCAGTCCATGCGTGCGACAACCATCCAGTACGCTATGATTGAATTGTCCGGGCTCAACCGCGGCATTAAAGGCCGCCACCGTTTCCACTGCCGTCTTGACTGGCAACCCCAGGCGCTGCGCGAGCGCTTCAATGGAATCGGCACTAATAGACTTGAAAACGGAGGGCATGAACCGGCCAATGGCCTTCGAATCAATAATGCAATAAGCAATCTGATCGGGTTGCTGGGCAACCAGACGTCCCCAGATGGCGTAGCGCTTGGGCCAGAAGTCTTCGCCTTCGTCATAAAAGCGGCGCCCGTCCTTGTTAAGCACGATACCCAGCGAGACGCAGTCTACACGGGTGACGATGCCCCCATCATATTTGGGTGCCCGTGCATCAATGGCCACGGCGTGCCCCTGAGTCGGATCGCCAATAATACAGGCCTTATTACGCATCAGCTCGCGCAGCATGACGCCCTGGTTGAACCGGGTGCCGCGGATCAGGAAATTGCGCGCAGCCGGCCCCCAGGCCTCTTCCAGCCATTGCACATTAGACTCGAAACCACCCGAGGCAATGACCACGGATTTACCCACAATGGTTAGTGCCTGGCCGTTTCTGACCAGCTCTACACTGTCACACTTGCCATCGGAAAAATTCAGTTTCTTAGCTTCAGTGTCGTACAGAACCTGCACGCCGGCTTTTTCGGCCGCTTTGTAATAGGCATTGACCAGCGCCTTGCCGCCGCCCAGGAAAAAGGCATTGGTGCGCCCCAGGTGCAGCGTGCCGCCCAGTGATGGCTGAAACCGTACGCCATTGGCCTTCATCCATGGCGTACACCCTTCGGTTTCACGAATCACATAGCGCGCCATATCCTCATTGGTCTCTCCGCCTGTTACCCTGAATACGTCCTGAAAATATTCGTCTTCCGGATAGCTGTCCGTCAGCACATCGGTGGGCGTGTTGTGCATACAACGAAAGTTGCGGGTATGACTACTGTTACCTCCCCGCCAGGCGCGCGGCGCACTTTCAACCAGAATTACCGAGGCGTTCTGCTCAGCGGCTGACAGCGCGGCGCACAGTGCCGCATTGCCGCCCCCAATCACAAGAACATCACATGCCAATGTGTCATTCATGTCCTATTTCCTTACTTAATATACTCTTGTATTCTATTGTACACAAATATTTATCACTGTGTCTGAAAAGGTAAAAACAGCCGCAAAGCTTCCCAATTGCGTTATGCTGTGTCAATAGCAAGGAATCACATCATGGCAAAATCCAAACCCTCTTCTGCACCCAACCGTTCCGAGAGCGACTCGGAACAAGCCAATGATCGTGGCGTCACGTTGAGCGATCAGGCATACAACTATATTGTCCAGTCCCTGGAAAACGGCAGCCTGCCACCTGGCACGCGTTTGCGCGAGACGGAACTGGCCGCCGATATCGGCTTGAGCCGCACCCCCATCCGTGAAGCGTTGAACCGGCTGATGTCCGAAGGGCTGGTCACCAACGATCCAAAGCGTGGCCTGATCATTACCGAGCTTGATCAGAACATGGTTGGCGAACTTTACGAAATGCGCCGGGTCCTGGAAAGCACGGCTGCTGCGCTGGCTGCGCGCCATGCAACGGACGTTGAAATCGCGGTCCTCAGGCAGATCATTGATCGGGATGAAACCCTGGACGATCCTGCCGCCCTGTCATATAACAACCGGCTGTTTCATCAGACGCTGTACCAGTGCGCGCACAACCGCTATCTGCTCAAAACACTGCAGGTACTGCAAAACGCCATGCTGTTGCTGGGCAAAAGCACGCTGGCCGAAAGCGGCCGCCCATCGACCGCACGCGAGGAACATGCGCAGATTATCAACGCCCTGGAGCAACGCGACCCGGACAAGGCGCAGGAAGTATCAAGCCGACATATCAGTGAAGCCTATAAGGTCCGGCTTAGCCGCTTCCTGCTGGATCGCAAATGATCAGTCAACGCGCGCGCCCGATGATTTGACCGCGTTCCCCCAACTGCTGATCTGCGCCTGAATAAACGCGCCGAACTCGGCTGGCGTCATTTTGGCCGCCTTTGCCCCTTCATTGCCCAGCTTGCTTTTGACCTCTTCGCTGTTGAGCGCCTTGCTGGCTGACTGATACAGCGTATCGATCACCTGCTGCGGCGTATTGGCGGGCGCCACCAGGCCGTGCCAGGATACGGCTTCAAATCCAGGCACGCCGGCCTCGGCAACAGTGGCAGGTCCGGCAGCGCATCGGAACGCTCGGCCGACGACACCGCCAACCCCTTGATGGAGCCGGCTTTGATATGACTGATCGCGCCGGGAATGGTGGTAAACATGAAATCGGTTTGTCCGCCGATTAGTGCGCTGATTGCAGGCGCCCCGCCCTTGAACGGCACATGCACCAGATCCAGACGCTCGGCGTCCTTGAGCATGACGCCAGCCAGATGACCCGGCGTCCCGCTGCCGGCCGATCCCATATTGGTCTTTCCTGGATTGGCCTTCATATATTCAATCAGGTCTTTGAGCCCGTTCATCTGCTTATGCGCATTACCCACTACCAACACATTGGGCACGGTCGCAAACAACGTAACCGGTGCAAAATCCTTAACAGCATCGTAGTTCAGCTTCCTGTATAGCGTAGGGTTGATTCCGTGCGTGCTGGCGGTTGCAAGCAACAGCGTATAACCGTCGGGCTTGGCACTTGCCACCGAGTGGGCAGCGATCGCACCGTTACCGCCCCCTTTGTTTTCCACAACAATAGACTGCCCCAAGTCTTTTGACATGGCGGCTGCCATCGTCCTGGCCAGAATATCCGAAGAACCTCCGGCGGGATGTGGTACGACAAGTCGGATTGGCTGCTCGGGATAAGCGGCAAATGCGGCGAGCGGACTGGCAGCCAACAGGGCCGCAAGCATACAGGGTTTGAACGAGGTCATTGCTTAGTCTCCAGAAATAGAATTCGAATAATATACTATTGAATACATTGGAATACAATAATAGACGAACCTAATTATGGAAATCCAGATGATGGAAATTCTGATCCCCGCTGAACGCACTCCTCCCACATGCATGCGGCTAGCAAAGACTGCCCATCAACCTGCCGGCCCCGATTTTTCTGTCGGCACTTCACTTTGGGCCGGCCGCTCAAAATGCGCGACCAGAAAATCGATGAATGCCCGGGTGCGTGCGGGCAGATTGCGCTGGCTGGGATAGTAAACATATAAGTCTGCAGCCGGCAGCGTAAAGGCCGGCAAGACGACCCTGAGCCGGCCACTTTGCAGATATTTGGCCAGATCCCATTCGGAGCGGATCAGGATGCCGTGTCCATCCAGCGCCCAACCGAGCACGATATCGCCATCGTTGCTCGAGAGCATCCCATGGACTTTCACCACTTCACTGTGATCGTGATGGGTAAAGCGCCAGATACCATAGGCATCGTCATTCTGTCGGTGGATGATGCATCGGTGCTGGGCCAGATCGGCCAGGCTGGACGGCGTACCGTGGCGCTCCAGGTATAGCGGCGAAGCGCAAAGGAATCGTTGATTGGACAGGATCCGTCTGGCATTGAGGCGCTTATCTGGCAAGGCGCCAAAACGAATGGCCAGGTCAAACCCATTCTCGACCAGGTCTACCGGCCTGTCGGTCACTTCCATTTGCACTTCGACTTGCGGATAGCGTTTGGCAAACTCCGACACCAATGGGGCGACCGTAGTCCGGCCAAAACCCAGCGTGGCATTGATCCGCAATAGCCCGCGCGGCCTGCGGCTTGACGAAATAATATCTTCCATATCCAGAATGTCGCCCAGTATCCGGGTCGCATGCTGGCGATAGGTTTCGCCTTCACTGGTCAGGCTGAAGCTTCGCGTGGTCCGGTTCACAAGCCGGACACCCAGCCGTTTTTCAAGCAGGGCCAGACGCCTGGTTGCCGCTGGCGGCGTCACATCCAACGCCCGCGCCGCTGCCGCCAAATTGCCATGCCGGGCCAGTATCACCATGAATTCCAGGTCAGAGATCATTGTTCTGTTCACCTCAGGTAAATAGATTATTAATTATAGGTGAAGAATAAAAAGCTATTTTGCTCGTAATCTTAAGGCCTGTACAAAAAAGACAGCACGTACTCAGACCTCAGGAACCCTAATGAAAATCGTTGAAATTCGCGAAAAAACCCTGCCCATCAGTTCGCCCATCCGTAATGCCTACATTGATTTTTCCAAGATGACGCTCAGTCTCGTAGCGGTAATCACAGATGTAATTCGTGATGGAAAGCCGGTCATCGGCTATGGCTTTAACTCCAATGGTCGCTACGGCCAGGGAACATTGATGCGCGAACGTTTTATCCCAAGAATTATGCAAGCGGATCCGGCGACACTGATTGATGACTCAGGCAACAACCTGGACCCGCACAAAATCTGGGCCACCATGTTCTCGAACGAAAAGCCGGGCGGACATGGCGAGCGCTCGGTCGCAATAGGCACGATCGACATGGCAATATGGGATGCCGTTGCAAAAATAGAAGGCAAACCACTGTTCCAATTGCTGGCTGATCGCTATGGCAACGGCCAGCCCGATCGCCGGGTTTTTGTATACGCGGCAGGTGGTTATTATTACCCCGGCCAGGATCATGAAAAACTCAAGGACGAAATGCGCAGCTATATTGATCGCGGCTATACCGTGGTCAAGAAGAAAATCGGCGGCGCTTCCCTGGATGAAGATCTGCGCAGGATCGACTCCATCCTGAGCGTACTGCAGGACGGACAGAAACTGGCGGTGGACGCCAATGGCCGGTTTGATCTGGACACCGCCATCGCCTATGCAAAGGCGCTGAGCCAGTACGATCTGTTCTGGTACGAAGAGCCCGGCGACCCGCTGGATTTCGAACTGCAGGCTGCCCTGCGAAATTATTATCCAAACCCCATGGCCACCGGTGAAGACCTGTTTTCCATGCAGGATGCGCGAAACCTGATCCGTTATGGCGGCATGCGCGCCGACCGCGACTGGCTGCAGTTCGATTGCGCCCTGAGTTACGGCCTGGTCGAGTACCTGCGCACCCTGGACATGCTGAATGAACACGGCTGGTCGCGCACACGCTGCATCCCGCATGGCGGTCACCAGATGTCCTTGAATATTGCTGCCGGTCTGGGTTTGGGCGGCAATGAATCATATCCCGATCTTTTTCAGCCATTCGGCGGCTTTCCCGATAGCGTGAAAGTGGAAAGCGGCTTCATTACCATGCCCGATCTGCCGGGCATCGGATTCGAAGGCAAGGCCGATCTGTATCAGGTCATGCAGCAACTATCGGCATAACGCGCCCCAATAACGACAGAGAGGAGACAGCAACATGCATAACCACGCAACACGAATTAACTTGGGCTTCACCTTGCTTGCGGGCCTGTTTGCCGCAACTGCAGCCACGACAGCACTGGCCGACTATCCGGAAAAAAGCATCACGATTGTGGTGCCATTTTCGGCAGGCGGGCCTTCCGACAAAATTGCGCGCGATGTCGCCGAAGCGCTCAGGGAACCCATGGGCCAACCCATCGTTATCGAAAACCGCCTTGGCGCAGGTGGCACGATCGGCACCGCCCGCGTCGCCAGGGCAAAAAATGACGGCTATACCCTGCTGGTTCATCACATTGGCCTGGCCACGGCACACTCGCTGTACAAAGACCCGGGTTACCAAATAGAAGACCTGGAGTTTCTGGGCCTGATCAATGAGGCGCCATCGACACTGATTAGCAAACCTGCGTTGGCAGCCAACGATTTTGCGCAATTGAAAAAGTACATTGCAGAAAAAGACAGCGCCATCAATCTGGCCAACGCAGGCGTTGGCTCGGCTTCCCATCTGTGCAGCCTGATGTTGCAAAGCGCACTGAACAGCAAGATGACCTTTGTTCCCTATAAAGGCACTGCACCAGCAATGACTGATCTGATGGGTGGGCAAATCGATATCATGTGCGAACAGGCAACCAACAGCATTCCCCAAATCGAAAGCAAAAAGGTCAAGGTGTACGGTGTGAGCAGCATGAAACGCATGGGCATACCTGCGTTAACCGCTGTACCGACACTGGATGAGGCCGGACTGTCTGGTTTCAATTTCAGTGTCTGGCATGGGCTTTATGCTCCCAAGGGCACGCCCCGGCCGATCGTAGAAAAAATTAATGCCGCCCTGCGCGTCGCGCTGAAAAATCCTGAACTGATCAAACGCCAGGAAGCACTGGGCATTTCAATTGTGAACGACGACAGACTGTCCTCCGAAGGCCACAAAAAATTCTTCGACAAAGAAGCGGCCCGCTGGTCCGGGGTGATCAAGAGCGCCGGCATTCAGCCGGAATAACACAAGGCGTCAGGGTATTTAAAAAGCCGGGGCCTGATAGTTATCTGGCCTGGCGCAGAGCAAAGCCAGCGAGCTCTGATTATATAAAATCGCCAAATCGAAAATCCGTATATTGAGAACAAAAAACCCGCATGATATACACCATGCGGGTTTGAGAACCGACGTAAACCGTCAGCCGGTATTACATATTTTCGATCATGACCTGACCAAAACCGGAGCAGCTCACCTGCGTTGCGCCTTCGAGCAGACGGGCAAAGTCATAAGTGACTTTTTTGGACAGAATGGATTTTTCCATTGAAGCGATGATCAGATCAGCCGCTTCAGTCCAGCCCATGTGACGCAGCATCATTTCTGCAGACAGGATTTCTGAACCTGGGTTCACGTAGTCCTTGCCGGCATATTTGGGCGCTGTGCCGTGGGTCGCTTCGAACATGGCAACGGAGTCAGACAGGTTGGCGCCGGGAGCGATGCCAATACCACCCACCTGGGCGGCCAGCGCGTCAGATACATAATCGCCATTAAGGTTCAATGTGGCAATCACAGAGTACTCGGCAGGACGCAACAGAATTTGTTGCAGGAAGGCGTCGGCGATGGAATCCTTGATGATGATTTCCTTGCCTGTCCGTGGGTTCTTGATTTTGCTCCATGGACCGCCGTCGATCAGCTCGGCGCCGAATTCTTTCTGTGCCAGTTCATAGGCCCAGTCACGGAAGCCACCTTCGGTGAACTTCATGATGTTGCCTTTGTGAACAATGGTCACGCTGGGCTTGTCATTGTCGATCGCGTACTGGATTGCCTTGCGCACCAGACGCTCAGTACCTTCACGTGATACGGGTTTCACACCAATACCTGAAGTCTGAGGGAAACGGATTTTCTTGACGCCCAGCTCGTTCTGCAGGAACGCGATCAATTTCTTGGCCTGGTCCGATTCAGCTTCGAATTCGATACCGGCATAGATGTCTTCGGAGTTCTCACGGAAAATAACCATATCGGTTTTTTCCGGCTCACGTACAGGTGAAGGCACACCCTTGAAGTAGCGTACCGGACGCAGGCAGACATACAGGTCCAGTTGCTGCGCAGCGCCACGTTCAATGAACGAATACCACCGCCAACAGGTGTCGTCAGCGGACCCTTGATGGAAACCACATAGTCCTTGACTGCTTCCAATGTTTCTTCAGGCAGCCAGACGTCGGAACCATATACTTTCGTAGATTTCTCACCAGCATAGATTTCCATCCAGTGGATTTTGCGTTTACCGCTGTAAGCTTTCTCAACCGCAGCGTCCACAACCTTGAGCATCACAGGCGTGATATCGGCGCCGGTGCCGTCGCCTTCGATGAACGGGATGATTGGCTGGTCAGGGACATTCAGTGAAAAGTCGGCGTTGACCGTAATTTTTTCGCCCGATGAAGGGACTTTGATGTGCTGGTAAGACATGCTGGCTCCGTAACCCACAAGTAAAAAACATGAAGACAATCGTTGGATAAACGAGTCTTATATAAGACATATTAGTTTAACTGAAAAACGGCTTTTTTGCGGCAGGAATCTCCCCTATCCAAACAAAATATGGTAAGGCCGGGATCGCGCCCATTGAGCGCGTTAATGCAGGCAGCAGGTCAAATGCGCATGTTATGATGAACGATATGACCAGATGGCCATCGGTAATGTCACCAAACGCTGGTAATCATCTAACGGTTCCATGACGGATGCGCCGCAACAAGCCTGCGACGGATCGGCACGAATCGCCATAGGTATTGCTGGATTTTTGTGCAGGGGCTCAACTCCTGGTGCCGGCATTGGGTCACGACATCTGGCCCCTCATATTTCACACGATCAACCTGTTCGGGCTTTAACTTTAAGCTAATCCCGTTATTTTATTCCCTATTTTTTTATGTTCAATCCATCCCGCGACCAGGTTCGCCAGTTTTTTACGGAAACCTGGGCCAAGCATCGTCAGAATAAAATCCTTACGCCCATGGAGTCCATGGCGCTGACCTGGATTTTGCAACACCCGGAGTACCACGCTGCGCTGGAGAACCCGGATGCCGCCCAGCAGGAATTTGCGGTGGAAAAGGGGCAGGTCAATCCGTTTTTGCATTTATCCATGCACCTGGCCATCAATGAACAGGTCTCCATTGATCATCCGCCAGGCATTCGCAGTATCTATGAGCAATTGGCTGCCCGCAGCGATGAGCATCACGCCATGCACGAAATCATGGAGTGCCTGGGCCAGGTCATCTGGGAATCACAGCGCCTGGGCAAACCACTGGACACCGACCATTACCTGGAACTGCTGCGCCAGCATTCAACCAGGCATTGACAACGCCACCGCCAGGCCGGTCGGCCTGTGCAACGGCTACGGTCATGAGGACGAAAAAAACCGGAACATATAGTCCGGTTTTTTCTGTCTGGTATTCGCACATGCATATCACTGTGCGCCCCCTTAATACAACTGCAATATTCCGATCGTGATAACCAGAAGCCGCTTATTTACGGTTGTGTGTCAATGGACCTTTCTGTGCAGAAAGCCATGCAGCAATATTAACGATATCGGCTGAACCCAATTTCTTGATTTCGTTGCCCATGATCGGGTTTTTGCGAATATTGGCCGATTCAGGCGCATTGCTGACGCCACGCTGGTACGCAGTCAGGGCGTGAACCAGGTAATCATCATGCTGGCCTGCCAGAATGGGGTACATGGGTGCAATGGTTTTGTCGCCGGCGGCGCCGTGACAGGCCACACAACCGTTCTTCTCAAAGGCGGCCTTGCCGGCAGCCAGATCTGCCGCCTGGGCAGATGCCATACCCACGAGTGCACATACGGCACCTGACAATAAAATAGAGACGCGTTTCATATCAGTTCCCGGATTATTTTACTTGAGAGAAATAGGCGGCAATATCCAGCATATCCTGATCGGACAGGCTTTTCGCGATAGCGACCATGGAAGGGAAAGTCCGGGCACCGGATTTGTATTCTTTCAATGCAGCAACAATATAGTCCGCATTCTGGCCCGAAATCATGGGAACCGATAGACTTCGGGAAAGCTGGCGCGGTATTCAGGAATGCCGTGACAGCCGATACACATGGAGATTTTGCCTTTGGCAGCTTCGATGTCCCCTTTGGGAGCAGCAGCCTGCTGGGCAAATGCCTGACTAAAGAAGGCACAGGGAACCACAATGGCGAGCGCAGCAACTGAGCGCTTGAAAGCGGATAACTTCATATTTTGCTCTTTTGTTAGCGAATGTCGAGATTGAACGTACCGCAAGACTGCCAGCGGGTCGGATCAGCTTTAAAGCTTCAGATTGTACGACATAATTGATCTAGATTAGGGTAGTATTGGGGATCAGATGCTCAAATCATCCCTATTTTGTTGCAGAATTGAAATGAAACCTAGCCAATCTCCACCGAATCCAAGCCGCTTTGGCGGCACTGAACGTTACGTTGCCACCGACGATCTCAAACTGGCTGTCAACGCCGCCCTGACACTGCAGCGACCCCTGTTAATCAAGGGCGAGCCGGGCACCGGAAAAACCATGCTGGCCGAAGAAGTGGCCGGGGCCCTGGGCTATCCGCTTCTGCAATGGCATGTGAAATCCACTACCAAAGCGCATCAGGCTTATATGAATACGATGCCGTATCGCGTCTGCGCGATTCCCAGTTGGGTGACGAACGGGTACGGGACATTGCCAACTACATCCGCAAGGGCGTGCTGTGGCAGGCTTTCGAATCCGATGTGCCTACCGTCGTACTGATCGATGAAATTGACAAGGCTGATATCGAGTTTCCCAACGATCTGCTGCGCGAACTGGACCAGATGGAGTTTCATGTGTATGAAACGGCCAGACCATTCGTGCCAAACATCGACCGCTGGTCATTATCACCTCCAACAACGAGAAAGAACTGCCCGACGCCTTTTTGCGCCGTTGCTTTTTCCATTACATCCAGTTCCCAGACCGCGATACGCTGCGCGAAATTGTCAAGGTGCACTATCCAGAAGTCAAAACCGATATTCTGCGCGCCGCGATGGATCATTTCTTCATGCTGCGCGATGCGCCAGGCCTGAAGAAAAAGCCGTCCACCTCCGAATTCCTGGACTGGCTGGCCCTGTTGCTGGCCGAAGACATCGACGCAGCACGCATTGATGCCCACGCGGCAACTTCGGTTCCCGTGATGGCCGGCGCGCTCCTGAAAAACGAGCAGGATATCAGCCTGCTGGAACGCCTGTCGGGTCTGGCTCGTCAGACACGGCGCTAGACCAAGTACCGGCTTCGGGGTGACAAACATATTATGTTTATCGACTTCTTCTATCACCTGAAAAACCACAAGATTCCGGTATCGGTCAAGGAATACCTGACCCTGCTCGAAGTCCTGCGCGAGCGCGTTATGCCGCCCTCACTGGATGACTTCTATCATCTTGCGCGTCTGACACTGGTCAAGGACGAAACGCTTTTCGACCGCTTTGACCAGGCCTTTGCTCTGTTTGTCAAAAAACTGCCCGCCACCCTGCCCGCCAGGCCCGACATTCCGCTGGACTGGCTGATCAGCCAGATGCAGAAAAACCTCACGCCCGAAGAAAAGGCGGCGCTTGAAAAGCACGGCTGGGACAAGCTCATGGAGATGTTCAAGGAACGCCTGAACGAGCAGAAAGAACGCCATGCCGGGGGTAGCAAATGGGTAGGCACCGGTGGTACATCGCCGTTTGGCAATAGCGGCTATCATCCAGAAGGCATTCGTGTCGGCGGCCCTTCGGCCGGCAACCGGACCGCCGTCAAGGTGTGGGAAGAACGCCGCTTTAAGGAATATGACGATCAACAGGAACTGGGTACACGCAATTTCAAGGTAGCCCTGCGGCGCCTGCGCCGCTTTGCCCGGGAAGGCGCTGCAGAAGAACTGGATCTGGACGACACCATTCGCAGCACGGCGCGCAACGCCGGTTTTCTTGATGTCAAAATGGTGCCGGAGCGGCATAATGCAGTCAATGTGCTGATGCTTCTGGATGTCGGTGGCAGCATGGATGATCACATCGCGCGCGTCGAGGAACTGTTTTCAGCCTCGCGCACGGAATTTCGCAATCTGGAAGTCTGGTACTTTCACAATTGCCCCTATGAGCGTTTCTGGCGCTATGACGCGAGTGGCGCCGAGTATATACCGATACCTGGGAGTTGCTGCGAACCTATAACGCCAACTGGCGTGTTATTTTCGTGGGCGATGCCACCATGAGTCCGTATGAAATTGTCCACCCCGGTGGTTCGGTAGAACACTACAACAAAGAGGCTGGTGCCGTCTGGCTGGCCCGCATCCTGGACGCATGGCCCAAGGCCATCTGGCTCAACCCCGAGCCACAGGCCTACTGGCAGTATCGGCAATCTATAGATGTCATTCGCAATATCATGCAGAATCACATGTATCCAGTCACCATGACGGGTATCGAAGCGGCCATGCGGCAATTGTCAAAATAGTTTTTTTCAACACCGTGGGGGCCGGCCTGGAATTTTTACTGGGTGACAAGGTCACGATCTGACGTTCTAAAGCTGACAATCACGTGGCCGGCTTGTTCTTTGCGACCGAATAAACATACCGGCGCCGTGCGCGCCCTTTTCAATCAACGCCCAGAATCACCGTATCGGGATCAATATAAATCCAGACTGGTCACCTTGCGCAAGGCGGTGCCTGGTCCATCCCCACAACGGTGATCACGTGTACATCGGGGGCAATTTGCACCTCGAGCTCCTGCTGATCATGCGTGCGCCGAGTACTGCGGACAAGCCCGCCAAATACATTCTGACGCACCTGCTGCTGCCGGGCAAACCGGATAGCCGGCGCCTTGATAAGCAGATAGACGGCCACGCCTTTTTTCAAACCCAGCGCCAGCGTGCTGGCGTGCGTTATATTGACACTCACATGCAGCGAGTCGTGCAGACTGATGTTGACGGCATCGCGCATGCCGTCGCGATCAATAGCCGCGACTACGCCCTGCAAGTGGTTACGCGCACTGGTTTTTCGCAGGGGCAAAGGGCGCATCGCCACATCACCGACAGCATCCAGTTCAACATCGGGCTCAACGGCATGATCCTGCTGTCTGCGCAGTTGTTCATAGTACTGCAGCAGGGCCTGCCCTTTTTCACTAAGCAGTGTGCGTCCGCCGCCGCGCCCGCCCTTGGCGGTAATCACAACGGCGTGGCCAAGACGCGTCTGCAGATTGCGCAACCTGTCCCACGCCGTCTTGTATGTTACGCCGGCGGCCTGGGCCGCACGGGTGATGGAGCCCAGGCGATGCACATGACCCAGCAGTTGCAGATCACGCTCGTCTGCCAGCGCGTGTTGCTCCAGTCCGAAACCAATGGCCGTACGCACATTCAGTCGCGGTGGCGAGTTTTCAACTACTGTACCGGTGTGAACCGAAGAGCGGGCTGCAGGCTCACGGGTAACGACAGATTCACCGGCAATTTCGCCGGCAGAGGTCTGGCGCCGGCTCATGCTGTCCCCCGCTCACGAATACTGCCGTTATGAACGTGCAGCAGTAAATCGCCAAACACAGCGACATCAACCGGATCGTGTGTCACCAAAATCAAAGGCAATTGCAACTGTGATTGCAACTGGCTGATCTCCTGGCGCAAATGCTGTCGCAAGTTGGTGTCCAGCGCGGCAAAGGGTTCGTCAAGCAGCAACAGGCGCGGCCGGCTGGCCAGTGCCCGCGCCAGCGCCACCCTTTGCTTTTGTCCACCGGAAAGCTGTTCGGGATAACGATCGGCATAGGCTTGCATATGCATTTTATCCAGCCAGTAATCCGTCTCTTCGCGCCAGGCATTGCGCGCCGGATTCAGCAGACCACGGTTAAGGCTAAAGGCCACGTTTTGTCGGACCGTCAAATGGGGAAACAGCGCATAGTCCTGAAAAAGATAGGATATCTGCCGCTCCCGGGGAGTTCTGGCAATGCCTGCGGCAGAATCGAACAGAACATCCTGGTTCAGCACAACCCGTCCGCTATCGGGCGTCATCAACCCCGCCAGGGCGCGCAATGTCATGCTTTTGCCAGCACCGGACGGCCCTGGATCACAATGCGCCGGGTACGTGCAGAAAACGCGACATCCAGCGTGAAACCGTGCCGCGCCACCGGCAATTGACGGCGAATCGACACATCCAGCTGAAACGGCGTAGCAGGTTCACGCCTAACAGATGCAGCCCCTGGGCCCTTATCGGGTGCCATTGTGCCCTCTCTTACTTCCGCTTTCATTGCTGCTCCAGACGGCGTGGCGCCAGATATCTTGCAGAAAACAGAATGATGATGCATACGATTGATATGACGACCACAATGAAATTGGCCTGCGCATCGGCCCTGCCTGCACGGCTTCATACACCGCAATGGAAAGTGTCTGGGTTTTCCCGGGAATATTACCCGCAATCATGAGTGTAGCGCCGAACTCGCCCAACGCACGTGCAAATGCCAAAAGCAAACCGGCAAGAATGCCGCGCCAGGCTAAGGGCAAGGTGACGCGCAAAAACAGCGCCAGCTCATTCAACCCCAACACCCGGGCAGCATCTTCATAACTGCTGTCGACATTCTCGAAAGCGGCGCGCGCCGGCTTGAATACCAGTGGAAACGAGACTATGACCGCAGCCACAACGGCACCCTGCCAGGTGAAGATCAGCTGTATGCCAAACCATTGATCCAGATAGCGGCCCAGCCAGCCATAACGCCCCAGAAGTACAATCAGATAGTAACCAAGAATGGTTGGCGGCAACACCATGGGCAGCGTCAAAATGGTATCGAGCAGGTCTCGGCCAGGAAAGGCACGCCGCGCCAGCAGCCAGCCCGTTCCAATGCCCAGGACAAGATTGATCAGGATTGCAGCACCGGCAACCTTCAGGGAAATCAGCAAGGGGATCCAGACCGGTTCCATCACTGATTGCCGTCAGGGCTTTTTGAAGCCGGCGTTGGCAAAAATTGCCTGTGCCTGCTCAGAGTCAAGAAACTGTACGAACGAACGGGCTTGCGCCGCCTTGGCTGAAGACTTGATGACCGCGACAGGATAACTGACCACGGTATTGATAGGCAGGGCCTGCACCACGCTGACCTTGTCGCTGCGCACGGCGGCATCGGTAGCATAGACAAATCCTGCCTGCACTTCGCCACGGGAAACATAGTCCAGCACCTGACGTACATTTTCGGCGAAAATGAATTTGGGTGCGAGCTTGTCCCACTGTCCGCTTTTTTCCAGGCCCTCTTTGGTATAGCGTCCGACAGGCACGCTGGCAACGTTGCCACAGCAATTCTATTGACTGCGGGCGCTTCCAGGCTCTGCAGGTCTCTGACGGCACCATTGGAAGCAGCAGGAACGATCAGCACCACTTCATTGCGTACGAAATTTTTCCGCGTTGCCTCATCAAGCAAGCCGCCTTGGGCCGCGTCATCCATGCTTTTCTGATCCGCAGAAGCGAACACATCTACCGGCGCGCCCTGACGGATCTGTTGCAGTAGTGCGCCCGATGCGGCAAAGTTATACTGGATTTGCATGTCTGGATGGGCTTTGCTGTATGCCGCTGCCACCTCCTTAAAGACATTGGTCAGACTGGAAGCGGCCGACACTGTCAGCGTGTCGGCGCCTGCCGCAAGTGATGCGAACGAAAAGACAAGACCCGCGACCAGTGCCTGCGCCCGGCGATATCTGCGAATATTTTTTTGTTCCATGGCTTCCTGCACAATATGGGCATTGAAGAGGTATCGGACCCCTGCGCCTGAAACGTTCATGGCCACTGGCACAATCCGATATATAGATGATTATATATCGAAACCTGCCTGAGTCCAATGTTAAAGTAGCGTGTGCCTGTCACGCACGCAACGTTGTCGTTATCTGGCGCACCCACGACCCCTGCCTGCTACCCGCATACCCTGCCGGCTTAAGTTCTGCCTGCGTATGCCCTGCCACCTTCCGCTGCGGTCAGCGCACATGCCGACACAGTCGCAAGCACTTATACAGCGTTGGCGCGTTGCACGGCATCGGCCCATTTGCGAGCCACTTGTCTTGCGGTTGCGCAGGTCGCGTCGTGAGTGACTACGCGTACTGCCCGTTCCAGCAACTGAATATCTGCTTCATGCTGTCTGGCCACATGGGGGTCTTCAAAAAAGATGACCCGCTGGCATTGCCTGTCCAGCACCAGATCAGCGATCTGTGCGTCGCCGCCCAATGGACCACTCAGATAACGCTCCACCCAGGGTTTGTCAGCCGGCCAGCCCTTGGACCAGGCCAATTCATTCAGCAGACCGCCAGTCGTGCCGGTGGCAACACGGCGCTCGAACATCGACAGTATCTCGAAATACTGCGAGGCATAGGCGACCATTTCCGCTTTGAGCGCATCGTGGGAAATCAGCGCCAGGGTCTGCCCTCGAATCACATCGGACGACAGGCAGTCGGACAGGGGTTCCAGCCCTGCCAGTACACGCTCGACCTCCATCCATTCGATGCGCCGGCCACAGTTGAAATAAAGGGCTTGCCATGGGTAATGCACTGTCGCTTAAGCGCCAGTGCCTCGGGGAAAATTGATGAGGGGTCCACTGGATCAATTAGATAAATCGCTCCATCGAGCGTTATGGGCGTTGCTTCGTGAACGGTGACGCGTGACACCAGCTTCATCAGTCCCCCTTCCCGTCCGTATGGATATCGGATGTTTTTCCGGTAACCCGACAGGAAACCTTCGCGCTGGATAGCGTCATACGTACGGCCAACGGTATGCAGTTCTATATCCAGTTCGCGAATCGTCTCGGATGATGCCTTGAGCCAGGTGAACAGGCCCGCATCAGGCGTTGCATGGTGCAGGCGATTGGCTGCAAGCGCAAAACGAAGACTGCTTGTTGATGACATATGACATACTCCCCGATATTAAACGTAGCGAACCCAAACTCATGCAAAAAAAATGCACGTAGTGATACGTGCATTCTAAATAGGAACCGCTGCCTGGACAGGCATGTTCAGTGATCAGCTGAAAAAATCTTTCACTCTGTCGGTCCAGGATTTATTCTTTGGGGAATGGCGATCGCCTCCGTCGTTAAGCGAGGTCTCGAACTGCCGCAACAGCGCCTTCTGTTCGTCGCTCAACCGAATCGGTGTTTCGACAACCACGTGGCAGTACAGGTCACCCGGATAGGAGGCCCGAACACCCTTGATGCCCTTGCCGCGCAAACGGAAAACCTTGCCGGTCTGCGTGCCTTCAGGAACCGTGATCTCGCCTTTGCCACCTAGTGTAGGCACTTCCAGGTCGCCACCCAGGGTTGCAGTTACAAACGGCAGTGGCACTTCACAGTGCAGATCGTCGCCATCACGTTTGAAAATACTGTGTTCCTTAATGGAAATTTCGACATACAGGTCACCCGCAGGGCCGCCATTAACGCCAGGCTCACCATTACCGCCCGAGCGAATACGCATTCCGTCATCAATCCCGGCAGGAATTTTGACCTGCAGGGTTTTGTTCTTGCGCTTGCGGCCTACACCGTCACATGCCGTACACGGATCCTTGATTTCCTTACCGGTGCCGTGGCAAGTGGGACAAGTTTGCTGGACGCTGAAAAAGCCCTGCTGCATACGCACTGCGCCCGCGCCATGGCAGGTGTGGCAGGTCGTAGGTTCGGTGCCGGGTTTGGCGCCGGAGCCGTGACAGACATCACAATTTTCCCAGCTTGGAACGCGAATCTCAGTTTCCATTCCCTTGGCCGCCTGCTCAAGGGTAATATCCAGCCGATAGCGCAGATCGGCGCCGCGGAACACTTGCGGGCCACCGCCACGCCGTCCGCCACCGCCGCCACCGAAGATATCGCCGAAGATGTCGCCGAAGACATCGCCAAAACCGGCACCACCGGCGCCGCCCATGCCTGCATTGGGATCTACACCCGCATGACCGTAGCGGTCATAGGCATCGCGCTTCTGCGGATCGGACAGAATCTCGTAGGCTTCCTTGGCTTCCTTGAATTTTTCTTCTGCCTCGTGACTGTCCGGGTTGCGATCCGGATGATACTTCATGGCGAGTTTGCGATACGCCTTCTTGATATCCTCGTCCGAAGCGTTTTTGGCCAGTCTCCAGGGCTTCGTAGTAATCACGTTTTGCCATCGTTATACGCCTTTAGATTTCTTCTTTAATATATAAAAAACAATACCCGGCCCTGTCATTTTTCAGACCGGCCGGGTTTTTCTAATCAGACAACCTGCATTATTTGTCGTCGCGTTTCACTTCTTTGAAATCGGCGTCAACAACGTTGTCGTCTGCTGGCTGGGCCTGTTCGGCACCAGGTTCACCCTGGGCTTGCGCCTGGGCCTGCATATCCGCATACATTTTCTCGCCCAGTTTCTGGGATGCGGTTGTCAGCACTTCAACCTTGGCGTCGATCGCAGCTTTGTCGCCCTCTTTGAGCACTTCTTCGAGCTCTTTGAGTGCCGCTTCGATCGCTTCCTTGTCGGCCGCTTCCAGCTTGTCGCCATATTCAGTCAGTGACTTGCGGGTTGAGTGAACCAGCGCATCGGCCTGATTGCGGGTCTGAGCCAGCTCGGCGACACGATGATCTTCGTCAGCGTGTGCTTCGGCATCCTTGACCATGCGTTGAATCTCGTCTTCGGTCAGACCGGAGTTTGCCTTGATCGTGATTTTGTTTTCCTTGCCGGTGCCTTTGTCTTTTGCAGAAACGTGCAAAATACCGTTGGCATCGATGTCAAACGTCACCTCGATTTGCGGCAGACCGCGTGCAGCAGGTGGAATACCTTCCAGATTGAACTCGCCCAGCCCCTTGTTACCGGCGGCCACTTCACGCTCACCCTGGAAGACCTTAATGGTCACGGCAGGCTGATTGTCCTCTGCTGTAGAGAATGTCTGGGTAAAGCGAGTTGGGATCGTGGTGTTTTTCTGGATCATTTTGGTCATGACGCCACCCAGGGTTTCAATACCCAGAGACAATGGTGTCACATCCAGCAGCAATACGTCTTTACGATCACCAGACAGCACCGAGCCCTGAATCGCAGCACCGGCAGCCACGGCTTCGTCAGGGTTCACGTCTTTACGTGGGTCCTTGCCGAAGAACTCTTTGACTTTTTCCTGCACTTTTGGCATACGGGTCATACCACCGACCAGGATCACGTCGTCGATATCAGACACTTTGACACCGGCGTCAGTAACCGCTGTGCGGCAAGGCGCAATGGTGCGTTCAATCAGATCCTCAACCAGCGCTTCCAGTTTGGCACGAGTGATCTTCAGCGTCAGGTGTTTCGGACCAGATGCATCAGCCGTGATGTAAGGCAGGTTGACTTCAGTCTGCGTTGCGGAAGACAGCTCGATTTTGGCCTTTTCAGCCGCTTCTTTCAGGCGTTGCAGCGCCAGCACGTCTTTGCTCAGATCAACGCCCTGTTCCTTTTTGAACTCAGCAATGATGTAGTCGATAATACGCTGGTCAAAGTCTTCGCCGCCCAGGAAGGTGTCACCATTGGTAGACAGCACTTCGAACTGTTTCTCGCCATCAACGTCGGCAATTTCGATAATGGATACGTCAAAGGTACCGCCACCCAGGTCATACACCGCAATCTTACGATCGCCTTTTTCGGTTTTGTCCAGGCCAAAAGCCAGCGCAGCCGCAGTTGGCTCGTTGATGATCCGTTTGACTTCCAGACCGGCAATGCGGCCTGCATCTTTGGTTGCCTGGCGCTGGCTGTCGTTGAAGTAGGCTGGCACCGTGATAACGGCTTCAGTCACTTCTTCACCCAGATAGTCTTCGGCAGTCTTTTTCATTTTGCGCAGCACTTCAGCGGACACCTGTGGCGGCGCCATTTTCTTGCCGCGCGCTTCAACCCATGCGTCACCATTGTCAGCCTTGACAATCGTGTAAGGCATCAGGTCAATGTCTTTTTGCACGGCTTTTTCTTCGAATTTGCGGCCGATCAGACGCTTGACTGCGTAAAGTGTATTTGTCGGATTGGTCACTGCCTGACGTTTGGCAGGGGCGCCAACCAGCGTTTCACCGTCTTCCATGTAAGCAATAATGGATGGGGTCGTGCGTGTGCCTTCTGCGTTTTCCAGAATTTTGACCTTATCGCCATCCAATACTGCTACACAGCTGTTGGTGGTACCCAAGTCAATACCAATGATTTTTCCCATTTGAGTCTACCCTATTATCAAATAATTCAAAATAATGGATCCTGCTTACACATGTTCGCGGCACAGGATCTTTCGTTGTCTAGTACGTGGGGCTGGCGGTTTGCGATTTCAAGAGAAAAAAACCGGATTTTTGTGATTTTTTGCATTTCTGGCACGTTTTTTGATCACAAACAGCCATTCGGACAGAAAAATGGCCGACAGACCTGAGTCTGCCGGCGCATTATAATTACCCCTGACCCGCCGAAACGGTGACCAGTGCAGGACGCAGGACCCGATCGGCAATGGTATAGCCTTTTTGCAAGGTGCTGGCGACCGTGCCAGATGGTGCCTCGGCTGGAATGGTGGAAATGGCCTGATGCACATGCGGATCAAACTTATCCCCTGCAACGGGGGCCACTTCCTTCAGATTGTTGCGTTCGAATGCGGCTGTCAGTTGACGCAAGGTGGTTTCAAGCCCTTCCCGGAGTGATTCGAACGACTGGTCTTCCAGCGCCAGCGCGGCCTCAAGGCTGTCACGGACGGGAACCAGACTTTCTGCAAAAGATTCTGTGCCGAATTTACGCGCCTTGGAAACATCCTCCTGGGCGCGGCGGCGTACATTTTCCATTTCGGCATGAGCACGCAGCAACTGATCATGATACTGGCTGACTTTGGCTTCGAGTTCGGTATATTTGGCTTCCAGATCGTCTGTCGGCGTATTTACCGCGTCCTGGTCAGGCTGTTCAGTGTCGGCAACCTCAGCCTGAGTGGTTTGTTCGTTGTCAGCCTTGGGGGCCTGGTTCTTGTTAGGATCAAATTCCTGTGTCATTTCTACTCCTGCATCAAATCAATATAGTTACCCCCCACTTGGGGGCGGCGAAGATAAATTCAAGGGTGCAACTGTGGCTGTATTGGCGGCTACCATGCCTGCGCCATGCCTGCCCATCATCGGGCTGTTGCATAACAACGGCCAAAGGCGCTATCGCTGCGGTCGCCTCAAAGGGCGAGCGCGGCACAACCAGGGATTAATGCAGACGGCAACCGCAAAACCCGCGCACGTGCCGCAGCATAAGCTCAGAAATCGTATTCTGGCTGCACCTGCTGACCGATATGCAGCACATCGCTGATGTTGTCGGTCAATACGGCATTTACGCCAAACAGCACGCCCAGGTCGGCACTGCGAGTTTGCATCAATGTAATGCCCGGCTCATCGGCGAACGTAGCCGATGCCGGGTCAACATTCGGGATTGTGCAGCGGGTACACGGCTTGACGAAGGCAAAATTGAGCTTTCCTGCGGTGAGCCCGAAAACATAATCCTCTTCGTATTCAGGCAAGCCATCCAGCACGATATTGGGTCGAAAACGAATCATATCCACCGGTGCCTGCTGTTTGCCGGCCAGCGTGGCATTGAGCGCATCCAGTGAAGCGGTGCTGGCAAACAAAAACGGAAAACCATCAGCAAACCCGAAGGTCTGGTCCTGGGCGTTCAGCGGCTTCCAGTCGCGGTGGCGCTGCTGCCAGCTATCGGGGAAATCGGGCAAAACGCGTCGTTGCGACTCGGGATGCAGGCGCAGCAGGCGGCAGGGCTGGCCCAGCACCTTGCTGAACCACTGGTCTGCCTGAGCGCTGACGGGTGTGCCTTGCGGCTGGCCGCCCCATACCCTGACGGCAATCGCTTTGTCGTTCGCCTGCGGGGGGAGCAGCGAGACCGTCAGCGTCGAAGCGCCGGGCGCCTCCAGGCGCAACTGCTCCTGCGCAAGATCAAGTGCCGGCTGGATCAGCACCATGCGCGGCACCGTGCGCTGGGTCATCATCGCACCCGCAGCGTCAACCAGAATAAACTGCCGGTCCCATTGGACCCCTGCCGCGCTGATGTCAGCACGATCGAGCGCAATGCCGGCGCAGGACTTGATGGGATACACATATAGACCACGAATGGTGACGGCCATGATGACTCTCTAAAAAAACAAATAAATAAAAGGTTCGGTCAGGCCCCACCCAGGTCGGGCCAGCCGGCAATATGTTGCCGGATCAGGCCCGCCATGGCATTGATCCATGCCGGATGATCATTCAGACAGGGAATATAGCGAAACTGCTCGCCTCCCGCCTGACTGAAGGCGTGGGCACACTCAATTTGGATTTCCTCAAGTGTTTCCAGGCAATCGGCCACAAAACCAGGACACAGCACGTCCACATGACGGATATTGTCTCCCGGATAGGCCTGCAGCACCGACAATGTCGACGGGCCGAGCCATTCGGCCTTACCAAACCGGCTCTGAAAAGCGATATCGATGGGCACCCCTTCTGCGGCCAGCCGCTGCTGCAACGCCTCGGCCGTAGCCGTACAGTCACGCAGATAAGGATCGCCCAGTTCGACCGAACGCTTGGGCAAGCCATGGAAACTGAGCAGCAGTTGCTGGGGTTTACCGTGCTCGCGCCAATAGTCGCGCACATTTTGCGCCAACGTATCCAGATAGCCGGGCAACTGATGAAACCGCTTGATGAAACGCAATTCGGGCATATCACGCGCATCGCCATACAGTGCCAGCGTGCGCTCGAAAATAGTAGCGGTTGTGCTGGCGGCAAATTGCGGATAAAGCGGCACGATCAGGATGCGTTCGCATCCTGCTTCGCGTAACTGGGCAAAGGCCTGTTGCATCGACGGTTGACCATAGCGCATGGCCAGCACCACGGTGGCGGGAGTCAGCTCCCGATCCAACTGCGCCTGCACGCCCTGCGCCAGACGCTTACCATACACAAGCAGCGGCGAACCATCCTCCATCCAGATCTGACGGTATTTTGGCACCAGTTTGGACGGCCGCAGCGGCAGAACCGCTAGATTGAGTATCGGCTTCCAAAGAGCGGGCGGAATTTCAACCACGCGCGGATCGGACAGAAACTCCGAGAGATAGGCCCTGATTGCACCCGCATCGGGACTGGCCGGGGTGCCCAGGTTGATCAGTACTACTCCTGTATTCATGCTTTCCTGTAGGTTGCGGATATGGTGCCGCCCATCAGACTGTCCGCCAGACACGAACGACGCGGCAACTCAAAAAAAGCGCCACACATGGCGACTTTTACAAATGCAATATCGAGATGGGATTGTACCCGGATTGCGCACCCGCCATGGGCTGCAGCACCTGCAGCCGCCACAATGGGTCGCCGCGCACTGTCTGCAATGGCGTACCCGCAGCGCCCTACTGATGGCTGAGCGCGTTGGACAGCAGTCTGGCCGTCAAGTCCACAATAGGAATGACGCGATTGTAGGACATGCGGCTTGGACCAATCACGCCCAGCGTACCCACGATTTTCCCGTCAACGCCATAAGGCGCTGTGATCACCGAAACATCTTCCATGGGCACCAGGCGCGAATCGCCGCCGATATAGATCTTTACGCCCTGTGATCGATCAGTAACATCAAGCAGTTGCATCAGATCGGTTTTCTGCTCAAACAGCGAGAACATCTTGCGCAGGCGATCCATATCGGTGGCAAAGTCCTTGATCTCCAGCAACCGGCGCTCGCCGGAAATGACCACGGATGACTCCTGGTCGTCGTCATTGCCGGCGTCCACCGCAGCCTGCATCAGCGAGGAAATCTCCTCTTTGAGCCGGCTCAGTTCAGTCCCCAGTTGCTCGCGCACCTGCTCAAAGGACTTGCCGGCAAAATTATAATTAAAATAATTTGCAGCTTCGATAAGCTGGGCTTCGGTATAGTCGTGCACGGGAGACAGAATCCGGTTCTGCACGTCGCCATCGGGGGTCACGATAATGAGCAGGATCCGCCGCTGCGACAGCCGGATAAATTCAATCTGGCGAAATACCTGCGAGCGCTTGGGCGTGAGCACCACGCCGGCAAACTGGGTCAGGTTGGATACCAGCGACGCGGCAACGCTAAGCGCCTTGCTGGGCGCCGTGTTGGAAAATACATCATGCAGCTCGGACGGCTCTTCCAGCTCATAGGGCTTGATCACCAGCAAGTTGTCTACAAACAGGCGGTATCCGCGGGGCGTAGGAATGCGGCCGGCCGAGGTATGCGGGCTGTGAATCAGGCCCAGGTCTTCCAGGTCTGCCATCACATTGCGAATGGTAGCAGGCGAGAGCTCGAACAGCTTGGATAGCGTTCTGGAGCCTACCGGCTGTCCATCATCAATATACCGCTCAATCAGAGCTTTCAAGAGTGCGTTTGCGCGATCATCCATGGTGGGTCTGTTATGGTTTGTACCAGAGGATATTTTACGGGCACGTTAATTGTTAAACCTGCAGTCAATGTAGAATAACGTATTATGACGGTTGCCGTAGGTTTCATTTCCGGTACTTCTGTTACTTTTCATTGTCGTTTCGTTTATTGTATATGGTTTCATTATGCATTTTTCAACCATAGCGCTGGTCGGCAGATATCATGACTCCGGTCTTGATGCCCCGCTGCGGGCGCTGGCAGGTGTGCTGCGTGCAGCCGGCCGACAGGTTCTGATTGAAAAGGAAACGTCCGAGAACACCGGAGTGACCGAGTATTCCACGGCAACGACCGCCGAAATCGGCAGCCAGGCTGACCTGGTGATTGTCATGGGCGGCGATGGCACCATGCTGGGCGTCGGTCGCAAGCTGGCCCAGTACGACGTCCCGCTGCTTGGCATCAACCACGGGCGGCTGGGCTTTATCACCGACATTCCGGTGCAAAACGCCCTGGAGGCCATCGAATCCGTTCTTGACGGCCAGTACGATATTGAACACCGCACGCTGCTGCAGGCTTCTGTCGTGCGCGACGATCAAACGCTGACCTGTGCCCTGGCCTTAAATGATGTGGTGCTGAACCGGGCAAGTCGCGGCGGCATGATTGAAATCTGCGTGGAATACAATGAAACACTCATGTATCGGCAGCGTGCCGACGGGCTGATCGTTGCCACCCCAACCGGCTCTACTGCGTATTCGCTCAGCGCCAGCGGCCCGATCCTGCATCCGGCGGTCAACGCGTTTCTGCTGGTCCCGGTGGCCCCCCAGACACTGTCGAACCGCCCCATTGCCGTGCCCGACACAGGTACGCTCACCCTGACCCTGACAGAAGTGGGTCGGGTAGAAACCGGCGCCAGCGTGCATTTCGACATGCAGACCTGGTCCGATCTGCAGTTGGGCGACAAAATCGTGGTTACCAAGGCAGACCATCAGATTCGTTTCCTGCACCCCAAAGGCTATAGTTTTTTCTCGACCCTGCGCCAGAAGCTGCATTGGAATATCATGCCGGAAACTGCTTAGCCATTCGCGCCAGGGCTCCTGACTTACACACCCCAGCAATCCCACTCATCACAGAAGTACGTATTCATGCTCCGTTCCCTGCATATCCGTGATTTTGTCATTGTTGAACAGACCGAACTGCACTTTGACGCCGGCTTCTCGGTCTTTACCGGGGAAACCGGTGCGGGCAAGTCTATCCTGATCGACGCACTGGCCCTCACGCTGGGCGCCCGCGGCGACAGCGGCGCCATCCGCGAAGGCGCCGACAAGGCCGACATCAGCGCCATCTTCGATGTGCCTGACTCGCTGCGCGCGCTGCTGGCAGAACAGGAACTGGAACCGGAAGACAACGAGCTGGTGCTGCGCCGGGTCATAGACCGGGCCGGCAAATCCAGGGCGTTTATCAATGGCGTGCCCGGTACGCTCAGCCAGCTCAAGGCCATAGGCTCGCACCTGCTGGATATCCATGGCCAGCACGCCCACCAGAAGTTGCTGCAACGCCATGAACAGCGTATTTTGCTTGATGCTCACGGACAGCACGAAGCGCTGGCCAGCCAGGTTCGCGCCCACTGGGCCGATTGGCAGCAGGCCCAGCAGAAGCTGGAGCGTGCCCGTAGCAGCCAGCGTGATGCCGAAGCCGAAAGGGAACGGCTGGAATGGCAATTGAATGAAATCAGCCAGATCAATCCGGGCAAGGATGAATGGGCGAGCGTCAACGCAGACTACAATCGGCTGGCCAATGCGTCTGCGCTGCTCGAAGGCGCCGCAGGAGCACTCAACTTGCTCGATGGAGAGCAGACTTCTGCATTGGAAATGCTGAACGCCGCGTTGCACCGCATCGAACCCTTATTGCGCAATGACGAGCGTCTGCAGGGCGTACACGATGCCATAGAATCAGCCCGAATTGCCGCCACCGAAGCGTCTTCCGATCTTGCCAGTTATCTGGACAAGGCCGAACTGGACCCAGACCGCCTGGCTGAAACCGAAGCGCGCATGGGCGCCATGTTCGCTACCGCGCGCAAATTCCGGCTCGAACCGGAAATGCTGTACGATCGCCTGCAGGAACTGACCGACGCCTGGAAGCCCTGAACAGCGAATCAGACCTGGCAGGACTGGAGCAACAGGTCGCCAGACACGAAGCGGCGTATCACGAAGCCGCCGAAAAACTGACCAGGGCGCGCCAGGCCACGGCAGGCACCCTGTCCAGGGAAGTTAGCAAAGCACTGCAGACCCTTGCCATGAAAGGTAGCACATTTGAAATAACCATACAGCCGACCGACCCCGGCGCCTCGGGCATGGACAATGTGCAATTCAACGTGGCAGCCCATACCGGCAGTGAGCCGCGCCCACTGGCCAAAGTGGCCTCTGGTGGTGAACTGGCCCGTATATCGCTGGCCCTGTCGGTCATGGCCAATCGCGCCCACCAGGTACCTACCCTGATTTACGACGAAGTGGATACCGGCATTGGCGGCGCGGTTGCCGAAGTGGTCGGCAAACTGCTGCGTGATCTGGGTCGGCATCATCAAGTTCTTTGCGTGACGCATCTGCCGCAGGTGGCCGCTTGCGCGCATCACCATTTCGAAGTGCAGAAAAAACAGGGCAAAAAAGAAACCGTATCGCGCATTGAGTTGCTGGATGAGCGGGCGCGTACGGAAGAGGTTGCCCGCATGCTCGGCGGCGTCAAGATAACCGAGACTACGCGCCAGCATGCCCGCGAAATGTTGACTCACGGCGACTGAGCGCTGCAAACCCACCGGGTAATAAACAAACCCGCCGGACAATAAAAAAGGCAGATTGCAATCTGCCTTTTTTGACAACACCCTACTGAGCGGCCATGCCGCCTGAAGTACTGTAGGTCGAACCAACGGGCCTGCGTTTTGCCGGGCCCATGCCGCCTGTCTAGCGACGATGTTTAGATTCGCAGTCACCACAAATGCCATAAAGAACCATGGCATGGCTTTCCAGCACAAAGTTATTGTCTTTGGCTACTTTTGACTGGCGTCGTTCGATTTCCGGATCAGAAAACTCAACAACTTTTCCGCAAACAGAACATACCAGGTGGTCGTGGTGATCGCCATCATCCAATTCGTAGACTGCCTTGCCATTGTCAAACTGGCTTCTGGACAGAATGCCGGCCTGCTCGAACTGGGTGAGCACCCGGTAGACAGTGGCAAGACCGATATCGACGTTTTCGGAAATAAGCAGACGATAGACATCCTCGGCACTCAAGTGACGAATTTCTGCCTTCCGGAAGATGTCCAGGATCTTGAGCCGCGGGAAAGTGGCTTTAAGACCCATGCTTTTGAGTTCACTGGGATCGTGTAATTCGTTCAAGGCTCGCTCGCTGATAAATGGGAGGTGGATAAGATATCGCGGAAAACACGCTTCCGACTAATTTTTGAGATTACCTGGCTAAACAATCCTATTGATTGCCCAGAACTATTATCATAACGCTTTTACGAGTCCAAATACAGGAACGTCGCCAAGTCATGAACCAAACTCGCCTTTTCCCCCGTATCCGGTATGGTCTGGTCGCATCCCTTACAGCACTTGCCGTGCTGGGTGGTTGCGCCTCAGGAGAATGGGGTTTCCCATACAGGCCTTCTGTTCAACAAGGTAACTGGATCACCGCCGAAGATGTCGCTCTCCTGCAAAAAGGCATGACAGAGGATCAGGTGCGCTTTGCACTGGGCTCGCCGACCCTCAAAGACATGTTCCATCCCGATCGCTGGGATTACCCCTATTATTTCAAACCTGGCTATGGCGATGCCGTACAGCGCAAGTTCTCTGTCTGGTTTGTCAACGGCCGGGTAGATCGCTGGGAAGGCGATGAACAGCCCTCCTTCCAGCCCTTCAAGCAAGAAGCGCGCTTGTACCGGCCTGGCGATAAAGCCCCCGAGAACGAAGTGACCGACCCGCAGGCACTGCAAGCCGCGCCGGCAGGCACTGACAGCAACGCAGTCACGACCTACCCAATGGACGATGGGCAGTACTCAGGGGCTGCAAGCTCCGCTCCTGCTGCGCCATCGAATGAACCGATCAATATTGAACCGGCTCCCGGCGCAACCCGCACCCAATAAGCGTGCCCACCATCCTGTGCCGAGCCGATGGCTTGGGCAGGATAGTGTATTACCACGGGCTGCATTCCCGCTTTCACTCCCTATTTATTTGCATGCCCGCACCGGGCTGCAGCTTTCTTCAGGAACTATCCCACCATGCGTATAGCCATTTCCGGAGCCAGCGGCCGTATGGGCCGCATGCTTATCGAAGCCGTTCTGGCGCGCCCCGAACTCACGCTGGCTGCGGCCCTGGATCATGCCGGCAGCAGCCATCTTGGGGAGGACGCCGGCGCGTTTCTGGGCAAGGCTACCGGCGTGCAACTGGGCAGTGATCTGGCAGCGCTCAAAGACTGTGATTGCCTGATCGATTTCACCCGTCCCGAAGGCACCCTGGCGCATGTCCAGCTTGCGTACAGCATAAGGTAAAAATGGTTATCGGCACTACCGGTTTTGATGCAGCAGGCCAGGCAGCGATCGCCTCGGCCGCCGAGCACATTGCCATCGTGTTTGCCCCGAATATGAGTATTGGCGTCAACGCGACGCTGCGCCTACTTGAGCAGGCTGCAAAAATGCTCAACAGCGGCTATGACGTGGAAGTATACGAGGCACATCATAAGCACAAAGTAGACGCACCGTCCGGCACGGCGCTGATCATGGGCGAAACCGTCGCCAACGCCTGGGGCAAAAAGCTGGAAGATATTGCCGACTGGAGCCGACACGGCCACACGGGCGCGCGCAAGGACGGCAATATCGGCTTTTCCGTGGTGCGTGGTGGTGATGTGATCGGTGATCACACCGTGATGTTTCTGGGTACCGGAGAGCGTATTGAAATTACGCACAAATCCTCCAGCCGCAGCACTTACGCCCAGGGCAGCGTGCGGGCTGCGCTGTTTTTACAGGACAAGCCAGCAGGCCTGTTTTCCATGCAAGATGTGATTGGCGGCTAACACCCAGTGAGGGCTGAGGCCTGTTGATTTGTCCGATTGACACGAAAGGAGCGGCTGCCATCAGGCAGCCGTTTTTGCATTTGAAAGAATCGCCACAGACATGATGAGAATGTCAGCAGCAACAATGACAGTCGTGATAACGACAGTTGTGATAGCGGGCGCTTTGATGAATCAATCGAACAACACCGGCTCGCGCTCCAGCGTCACGTCAAATTTCTGCTGCGTGGAAGCGACTACCGCATCGGCCAGCGCCAGGACATCTGTTGCCGTTGCGCCGCCATGATTGACAAGCACCAGCGCCTGGCGTTGATGCATGCCCACAGGCCCAAGCGAGCGCCCCTTCCAGCCACATTGCTCGATCATCCAGCCGGCCGCCAGCTTATAGCTACCATCAGCTTGTGGATAGGACACGAGCGCAGGATAGTCTGTTTTCAATTGTGATTGCTTCGCAGCAGGCACGATCGGGTTCTTGAAAAAAGAACCGGCGTTGCCGATTTTGGCCGGATCAGGCAACTTGGCCTGCCGAATTCTGCAAACCGCATCAAAAATCTTTTGTGGCGTGGCGTTGCGCGCAAGCTCAGGATCGTTTTTGAGGTCAGGATACGAGATAACCGGCACCCATTGTTTGGGCAGACGAAAGCGCACCGCCGTGATCAAATAACCTTGTCCTGCCGGTTTTTTGAAAAGACTGTCGCGATAAGAGAACGCACACTCCAGCGCGCTAAACAAACGGGGCTGGCCTTGCGTCAGATCCCAGGTGTGTACACTGTCGATCCGATCCATGACCTCGACGCCATAAGCGCCGATATTCTGTACCGGGCACGCCCCACCGTACCGGGAATGAGTGCAAGATTCTCCAGCCCATACCAGCCATTGCGAATACACGTAGCAACAAAGTCGTGCCACACTTCTCCTCCCGCCGCTTCCACAATAAAGGCTTCAGGCGTCTCTTCGATCAGCCGGATTCCTTTGAGTAAATTGTGCAGCACGGGTCGCGACAGGTGCTCACGCAATATCAGGTTGCTGCCACCGCCCAACACGTAGATCAGGCCGCCCGCCATCTGCCGCCATTGCGTGACCATGGGCAACTGCTGTTCGCTTTCGAGTCGTAAATAATGGGCGGCATGCGAGACCAGCCCCAATGTATTGAGCCCTGTCAGATCCTGCTTAGTCTCATCCCGCATCAAAAAGCACCCGCTAGTGTGAAATTAATTTGACATTATAATTAATTTACTGCTATAGTTTCGCCTCTTCGCAAAGAGATTCATGTGGCAACAGCGATTGTTCCGTTATGGCGATGGAATCACCTCGGTGATGCATAAAAAACACAGAATTGAATTTTCGAAGAACGCAGCAAGAAAATATGTTGCAAATCTCAAATAGCTTGTATATAATTTATGGCTTAGCTGATCGAGATTGCAAATGCAGTTACCGAATAATTAAACACTATTCGATTAAAAGCAAAGTAATTTTCAGCTGAAATTGCGGGAATAGCTCAGTTGGTAGAGCGCAACCTTGCCAAGGTTGAGGTCGCGAGTTCGAGCCTCGTTTCCCGCTCCAGAATTTAAGAAAAAGCCCAAACTTCGGTTTGGGCTTTTTTTCGTCTTGCCTATCCAATCAAAAATATATGAAAGTAAAAATTTCAGTTGACAGGACTGTTGTTTAATCGTCTGGATAAACGAACTTACCGCTTACGCGGCCGCCCCAACAACTCCGACCGCCCAACGACCACTCGCTCACTTTCGGGCTTTTCAGGCTCTGAAAATCCTGCATGTGCAATCGCGTCACTCAGCCCTCTGAAAGCAACAGTAGTCTTCGGACTGTGCAATGACGCCATCCCATCGTTCCAGGCATACACCATCTGCTTGGCAACGGTATGCCAGCGCGGCTCATTCCTGGCCGCCTCGATTACCTCTTGCCCAACCTCCACTGCAGATTCGCATAAGCGCTCCACCATCTCTGCATATAGTTTTGGGGCAATACCGAGCCTGGCCTTGAAAAATCGCTCCAGCGTTTTGCCCACCACCCAGGTTTGCCGACCATCCACAGGCAAGCCCGGCGGATTATCCGCATAACGTGGATAAGCCTGTGTAGTAACCAAGTCGTAAATAGGTGTGTAAGCCACGTCATTTAAACCGGTGTAATACAGCGCGATGTTCTTTGCATGGCAATCGGCATTGCGCACCACGTAGTTGGCCAGCAAGTGCCAGCCGAACTGCGCCAGTTGAGCTCCAGTGACTGCAGCAGGCACATAGACCCTGGTAGCATTCAATACGCGCTCATTCGTTGTTGCATATTTCTCATGAGGCGGCAGTCCCAGCAAGCCGCAGGCATCTTCAACCCCATGCGTGACAGCACCCTGCGTATCCACGTCGAATCGATCCACAACTAGCACGCGCCCATCGTCCGACATGCGCGTCTTGGCCACTGGTACAACATTTAGTTTCTCCAGTACCCGCATAGTGTAAAACTCGTTGAACCCGAGGTAGGGAGTGCTATCATCCGATCCCTTGATGATGTGGCGACTGGTACGCAACGTTGATTTGCCCACCACATGCACAGTGGTTTCCGTATCTTCGGGCGCAATGAACTTTGGCATCATCCCGGAAATGGATGAACGAGCATAGCGACGCACCAGGCTCGCGAAATGCGCCGTGGTGTTCTCCGCTTTGAGCAAGGCCTCAATCCGCAATGGCTCCATGTCTGCGCCAAGCGCCCCGCCTTCAGGCGTGACGGTGACGCGTCCAATCCCCATTCCACCAACCACCGCCAGCAGCGAAAGATCCGTGCCATCGAGCAACGGCCCGAATTCTTCGCGAATGATGCTCAGCAGATAGCCCTCGGGCAGGTTCTGACGAAAGAAAGGATGCAGATCACGCGGCCAGCACCAGGGCTCCAAGCGCACCGGCATCGTCAGGCTGACAAAATCAGCAGGGTCGGTGTCAGGCAGATAACTCAAGACATACTCGTCACGCTCCCGATAGAGCTTGGCGACTGCTCGCCCGCATACATGCACGTCGAGTTTCATGCCTCATCACCCCGTCGCTGCTCGTCCAGAATATCTTCAATGGTTCGGACATGCCCCCGCTTGATCGGCTTGAGGTCATAGCCCGCGGCTTCCAGCAATCGTAGCAAAACAGAGACACTCATATCGCCTTTGGCAAGCGTTTCCATACGAGCAACCGTTGTACGCGAGACGCCAGCACGTTGCGCCAGCGTTTCCTGGCTCAAACGCTCCGCCTTGCGCACCCTACGCAGCAGGTCCGCAACGTCAGCTAATGTTGTCACTGTATCCCCCAGGCGTCAAAATTAAGTTCCGATCCTAAAATGTAGCCCAAGAGACACATCATTGCAAGCGATCCACCAAATTAACAATTCCTCTATCGATAAAGAATAATTTATAAATATTTTTGTAGCCTATAGGCGTCAAATAACTCAGTATTTACGTATTTGTAGCCCGAATGCTACAATAATTGCCAAGCGCAAAGGCCATTCAAATCAAGACCACACAGCCAGGGCCAAATGAATCGACAGCCCAAGGTGATCCTCGTTTCCCATCCCAGAATGCAAAAACCCAAACCGAAGTTTGGGTTTTTTAATTTAGCTATGAGCGGCCGCATGGGAAACTTACGGCCCGACCTTTACAAAACCGCGCTTATCCGCCCTTGCGCAGTGTCAGCGGCTTAAGCTTGCGATTGATCCACAACGCCAGCACCGTGCATGCGGCCCCGGACAGCAGGTAGAGACTGACAGCGACCAGGCCGAAATGTATCGACAAGCCTAGCGCCACCAGGGGAGCAAAGGCGGCGCCCAGTAACCACGCCAGATCTGACGTTAATGCCGCACCCGTATAACGGAAACGCGGCGAAAAATTGGCAGTCACGGTTCCAGAGGACTGACCATAGGACAAGCCAAGCAAGGCAAAACCGATCAGGATAAACGCGTCCTGCCCCATCGCGTCGCCATTTAACAACAACGGCGCAAAACACCCGAAAATCGCGATGAGAATGGCCAGGGCAGTCAGTGTTGTACGGCGTCCGATGCGATCGGCAATAATGCCAGATGTAATAGTAGCCGCCATGGCGACAGCGGCGCCAATAACCTGAATGAAAAGCACCTCATTAATGGATTGAGTGGCCGTCAGGGCAATCCAGGATAGCGGAAAAATGGTCACAATATGAAACAAGGCATAGCTTGCCAGCGCGGCAAACGCGCCGATGAACAGATTGTATCCCTGCCCGGCAAGCATTTCCCATGTACCGATAGGCTCCAGTTCCCCCTCTTCCAGCAACTTCGTGTATTGCTCTGTCAGGACAAGCCGTAAGCGCGCAAACAGTGCCACCACGTTAATGGCAAAGGCCACGAAAAACGGATAGCGCCAGCCCCAGCCGAGAAAATCTTCGGCTGACAAGGTGGAATGCAGAAACAGGAACAAGGAGCTAGCCACCAAAAAGCCCACGGGGGCGCCCAGTTGACCGAGCATGGAATACCAACCCCGGCGCTGCTTGGGAGCGTTCAGGGCGAGCAGCGAAGGCAAGCCATCCCATGAGCCGCCGAACGCGACCCCCTGCAGACTGCGAAACAGGACCAACAGGGCAATCGACAACGCGCCAAACGATTCGTAGGTCGGTAAAAATGCAATACCGGCCGTTGCAGTGCCAAGCAGAAATAGCGCCAGAGTAAGCTTGGTTCCCCTTCCCCATCGTCGCTGAATGCTCATGAACAGGGCGGTACCGAATGGACGGGTAATGAAGGCGACGGCAAAAATGCTGAATGAATAGAGCGTACCGGTCAGCGTGTCGACAAACGGAAAGAACAGGGCGGGAAAGACCAGTACCGATGCGAGACCGTAGACAAAAAAGTCAAAATACTCGGATGCGCGACCAATGACAACACCAATGGCTATTTCGCCGGCAGCAACCGGACCGTGGCCAGCCATTTGTTGTCTGGCATCATTTTCCATCGTACGCGAGGAGGGCTCAGTACTTGTCTGGTCAAAACTCGACATAATAGGTTCAATTCAATTAATATAATCCAAAAACGAAGGATCGCATCTGCCGCGCATTTACACCATAGGACAAAACGTCCAATTCCTAATAGGAACGGTTTAAGTATATGCTATATTTTTCCACGGCTCTATGCTGGCAACTTTTTGGCATGCTTGATTCCAAGACCTTTCGACTCCTGGCCTGATGGCGCTTGCACCCATTCTTACGGGGTGCAACGCTGTCCTGCTCTCTCCTTCCGGCGATATCGCCCTGCAGCAGCGCAACCTGATCTATATTTCAGTTGCATTAATGCTAATTGTGATTGTACCGGTCATTTTCCTGACATTGTTCTTTGCCTGGCGCTACCGTGCGTCCAATACCAAGGCGACCTATGCACCAGAATGGAATCATTCAACGCTCATTGAGCTGGTCATCTGGCTGGTACCCCTGCTGATCATTATTGCACTGGCGCCGTGACCTGGGTCAGCACGCACAAACTGGATCCCTATCGCCCACTTGAGCGTATTGACGCACAGCGCGCGCTTCCGGCAAACGTCCAGCCTTTAACGGTACAGGTCGTTGCGCTGGACTGGAAATGGCTGTTTTTCTACCCGGAGTACGGCATTGCGACCGTCAATGAGCTGGCTGCGCCTGTCGACCGCCCTATTGCGTTTCGGCTGACCTCATCCAGCGTCATGAATTCCTTCTTTATTCCAGCGCTGGCCGGCCAGATCTACACCATGGCAGGCATGGAGACGCAACTGCATGCGATCATCAACAAGGAAGGTGTCTACAAGGGCTTTTCCGCCAATTACAGTGGGGCTGGTTTTTCTGGCATGCGGTTCAAATTTCATGGACTGAATACGGAAGATTTTGACGCTTGGGTAAAAACAGTCAAACAAAGCCAGACTGAGCTCAGCCGCGCGGCTTACCTAAAGCTGGAAGTGCCCAGCGAGCGTGAACCCGTACGTCATTATTCCAGTGTGGCTCCCGGACTGTATGACGCCGTATTGAATCGCTGCGTAGAGCCAAACCGCATGTGCATGCGCGACATTATGGCCATTGATGCCCAGGGAGGTATGGGTGTGCCTGGCATATACAACATGGCTGAACTGGATAAAACCACCCGGATCAACCTTGGCCTGGAGAATGCCAGACACCGGACTTATGTGAGTGCTTTTTGCACGACTACAGATCCGGCCTTTTCCTCGCTAAAACTGATGAACGCATCGCCCTGAGGCTATGTCCTCTTAAAAGCCATATCCCGGCCAGCAGTATTGGCCGTCACTCTATTTTCGATAATTTGAGCCCATGGATCTGCATTCCCTTATTCTAGGTCGCCTCGGTTGGGACGCCATACCCTTCCACGAACCTATCCTGATCGCTACCTTCGCCGTCGTGTTACTTGGCGGTGTTGCTCTCGTTGCGGCAATTAGCTATTTCAAGCTGTGGCGCTACCTATGGCTCGAATGGTTTACCAGCATCGATCACAAGAAAATCGGCATCATGTACATGATCCTCGGCCTGATCATGCTGCTGCGCGGTTTTTCCGACGCCATCATGATGCGGATTCAGCAGGCCATTGCCTTTGGCGATGCCACAGGCTACCTGCCGCCCCATCATTACGACCAGATATTCACTGCACATGGCGTGATCATGATCTTCTTCGTGGCCATGCCTCTGGTGACAGGCTGATGAACTATATCGTCCCGCTGCAGATCGGTGCGCGGGATGTCGCCTTTCCGTTCCTGAACAACTTCAGTTTCTGGATGACCACCGGCGGTGCCGTGCTGGTGATGATTTCCCTTTTCATTGGCGAATTCTCGACCACCGGCTGGCTGGCCTATCCGCCGCTCTCAGGCATAGAGCATAGCCCCAGCGTCGGCATGGATTATTACATATGGGCATTGCAGGTAGCGGGGGTCGGAACGACCCTGTCAGGTATCAACCTGATCGTGACGATTGTCAAGATGCGGGCTCCCGGCATGGGCATGATGAAAATGCCGATATTTACCTGGACATCGCTGTGTACCAACACCCTGATCGTGGCATCGTTCCCCGTCCTGACCGCCGTGCTGGCCCTGCTCACGCTGGACCGCTACGTAGGTACCAATTTCTTTACAAACGATTTGGGCGGCAACCCCATGATGTATGTGAATCTGATCTGGATCTGGGGTCACCCTGAGGTCTATATCCTGATTCTGCCATTGTTCGGCGTATTCTCCGAGATCGTTTCCACTTATAGCGGCAAACGCCTGTTCGGTTACGCATCCATGGTGTACGCCACCGTCGTGATCACGATTCTGTCCTATCTGGTCTGGCTGCACCACTTTTTCACCATGGCTCGGGCGCCAGTGTCAATTCCTTCTTCGGCATTGCACCATGATCATTTCGATCCCGACCGGCGCCAAGCTCTTCAACTGGCTGTTCACTATGTATCGCGGCCGGATCCGCTTCGATGTTCCCATGATGTGGACAATTGGCTTCATGGTGACTTTCGTCATCGGCGGTATGACAGGCGTGATGCTGGCCATCCCGTCGGCCGACTTTGTCCTGCACAATAGCCTCTTTCTGATTGCACACTTTCATAATGTCATTATTGGCGGCGTGCTATTCGGTTTGTTCGCCGCAATCACATACTGGTTCCCCAAGGCATTCGGCTACAAGCTGGATCCTTTTTGGGGCAAGTGCTCGTTCTGGTGCTGGCTGATTGGCTTTTACATGGCTTTCATGCCGCTGTACGTGCTGGGCTTCATGGGCGTTACACGTCGCCTGAACCACTTCGAGGATCAATCCTTGCAGATCTGGTTCCAGATTGCTGCAGCCGGCGCTTTCGTGATTGCGCTGGGCATCGCCAGCTTCCTGATCCAGCTGGTTGTCAGCTATCGCAAGCGTGATTCGTTGCGCGATACTACCGGCGACCCCTGGAACGGACGCACACTGGAGTGGTCAACTTCATCGCCTCCGCCGTCCTACAACTTCGCATTCACGCCGCAAGTACACGAAGGCGATGCCTGGGATCATATGAAACAGAACAACGTTCAGCGTCCGCTTACAGGTTTTCTGCCAATTCACATGCCCGCCAATACCGGTGCAGGCATTATCATCGCCGGTCTATGCACATTGCTCGGATTTGCGCTGGTCTGGCACATGTGGCTTGTCAGCGCCCTGACATTTCTCGCCATCATTGGCGGCACCATTTACCATACGTTCAACTACAAGCGCGATTATTACATTCCTGCAGAAGATGTTGCCCGTACTGAAGCCGAACGCACTCGTTTATTAGCCAACCATGTCTGATACCACCGCCATCCCCCCTCGTCAGGTAGCGGCCACTGCGCCAATTGATTTTTACCTGAAGCAAGAGCATCACCCGCAGAACGGAACCGCACTAGGGTTCTGGATCTACCTGATGAGCGACTGCCTGATTTTTGCCTGCCTGTTCGCCGTGCATGGTGTGGTAGGCCGCAATTATGCGGCAGGCCCGTCTGGGGCAGACCTGTTTGATCTGCAACTGGTGGCGGTCAATACAGCCATGCTGTTGCTCTCTTCCATTACCTATGGGTTCTGCATGCTGGAAGCGCAGCGCAATCGCCTACGTCCGGCCATGATCTGGCTGGGCATTACCGGCCTTTTCGGACTCGTCTTCCTGGGACTGGAACTATACGAATTCGCTCATCTGATCCATATGAATGCCGTCCCTCAGCGCAGCGCATTCCTGTCATCTTTCTTTACTCTGGTTGGTACGCACGGCCTGCATGTTACCTTTGGGGTCATCTGGCTGGTCACGCTCCTGTTCCAATTGAAAAAGCACGGCCTGATTCCTGAGAACCGGCGGCGCCTGATGTGTCTATCCATGTTCTGGCATTTCCTGGATGTGATCTGGATCGCCGTTTTCACCTTTGTCTACCTGATGGGGGTCCTGCCATGACCACACCTTCCAATACTGCACAGCACCACACAAACGCACACGACGATCACCACGACGATGACGGACACGGCGAGAGCACATTTCGCGGCTATATGACCGGCTTCATCCTGTCTGTCATTCTGACCATTATTCCGTTCTGGCTGGTCATGGGCAATGTGTTTGAAAAATCCGGCGTCACGGCCCTGGTCATCCTGGCTCTGGGCGCCATACAGATGTGTGTGCATGTGGTTTACTTCCTGCACATGAACACGCGCGCCGAAGGCGGCTGGAGCCTGCTGGCCATGATCTTTACGATCATCATCGTCGTCATCGCGCTGGCTGGCTCCCTGTGTGGTCATGTACCATCTGAATACCAACATGATGCCCAACATGATTCATGACATGAAAAACATGCTCTGATCCACGCTTTCCGGGACCGCATCCAGGCATGCCGATCAACGGGTCGGTCGTGCCAGAGGTCCCGGCAGGAGACCATCGTCAGTTCCCCTTCTCCCCCTTCCCTCACCACCCAACCTGATCCTCATCCGCCGAAACGGGCCTGGGTACGCCTGGTCTGGTTACTAATTGCACTTGTGGTTTTCCTCGGCTTCTGCGCTCTCGGTATCTGGCAAATGGAACGGCGTGCCTGGAAGCTGGATCTGATGGAGCGCGTGGCGCAGCGCATCCACGCCCCGGCCGTTGCTCCTCCTGATCGCGGCGACTGGAATACCATGTCGGCGTCCCGCGATGAATATCGCCGTGTCAAACTGCGCGGTACTTATCTGCATGCGCAATCTGCGCTGGTGCAAGCGTCAACCGTTCTTGGCACAGGTTATTGGGTCATGACGCCCCTGCGTCTTGATGATCAAAGCATTGTTCTGGTTAACCGGGGTTTCGTGCCGCAGGCACAACAAAACGGCCCTTGGCGCCACAGTCATGAACCGGCAGGCGAGATCAAGCTGACGGGTCTGATACGATTGACCGAGCCCCGTGGTGGTTTTCTGCGAGATAATCGCCCTGATGAAAATCGCTGGTTTTCCAGAGATGTGCTGCAAATCGGGAAAAGCCGTGGACTCAGCCCGTTGGCGCCCTATTTTGTAGATGCCGATGGCCCCGGCGCCCGTATTTTTCCGGGCATGTCACCGGCCGCGCCATCCAATAGCAGTGAACCCGCAGCAGCGACCGCTACGAGCGCCTCCGGTCAGTTGCATATTGCCGACGAACACCTGCCAGTTGCAGGTCTGACGGTAGTATCATTCAGTAATAACCATTTAATGTATGCCATCACCTGGTTTGGTCTGGCTATACTGGTCATCCTTGCCGTGTACTACGTTTGGCGTGAGGAATATCACATCCGCAAGTCGGAAAAATGACACGCAGTTTTCCGCCATAAACCAGGCGACGACCCGGAATTATCTGAAATTGGACCCTTTTCGCAACCAACCCTCCCTGAGTCGGACCACCTACCTGCAGGCAACTGACCCGGGCCGGCTCGATGATGGCAATGCCACGGGCCGCCAGAATATGCTTCAATTGATCCAATTGCGCTGGATTGCCGTGCTGGGTCAGGTGATGACAATTTTGGTAGCGCAATTTGTCCTGGATCTTGCACTGCCGCTCAATACCATGCTGGCCCTGGTACTGCTACTGGTGCTGTTTAACGTGGGCAGCATGCTGTTCTTGCGTGCCGGCAATCCGGTCAGCAACACCCAGCTTTTCGTCGCATTGCTGGCCGATGTAGGCATACTCACAGCCCAATTGCACTTTAGCGGCGGCGCGAGCAACCCATTCATTTTTCTGTTCTTGCTGCAACTCACACTGGCAGCTGTGCTGCTCACGCCCCGCAGTACGTGGATAATGATGGGCATAACCAGTGCCTGCTTTGCCTGGCTTGCCCTGTCCAAGCAAACGCTGATCCTGCCACCGGCCCATGAACAGGGTCTGAACAGCCTGTACGTGCTGGGCATGCTGGTCTGCTTCACGCTCAATGCCGCCCTGATCATGGTGTTCATGACACGGATCAGCCGGAACCTGCGCATGCGTGATACCCACCTGGCTGCCATGCGCCAGGCCGCAGCAGAAGAAGAACATATTGTGCGCATGGGTCTGCTGGCATCCGGTGCCGCGCATGAACTGGGCACGCCGCTGTCGACGATGGCCGTCATTCTGGGCGACTGGCAGCATATGTTACCCTTTACCAAAAATCCGGAATTGCTGCAGGATATCGATGAAATGCAGACCCAGGTCATGCGCTGCAAGGCAATCGTTACCGGCATTCTGGTCTCTGCCGGTAAAACACGCGGTGACTCTCCAACAGAAACAACAGTGCATCAGTTTCTTGATCAAGTGCTGGAGCAATGGCGCTTGGTGCGCCAACCCAGGCAAATGCTTTATGACAACCGTTTTGGCCCGGACGTGCGTATCGTTTCAGACTCTGCATTGCAACAGATGATCGGCAATGTCCTGGATAACGCGCTGGAAGCCTCGCCCGACTGGCTGCGCGTAGAAGTCACGCGTGAAGACGATCTGCTTGTTCTGACCGTCAAGGATGCAGGCCCCGGATTCGCTCCGGAAATGCTGGCTCACCTGGGACAGCCATACAACTCCAACAAAGGCAAGCCTGGAGGCGGACTGGGTCTGTTTCTCTCGGTCAACGTTGCCCGCACCCTTGGGGGTAGCATTACCGCACAGAATCTGCTGTCTGGCGGTGCATCAGTTACACTGTTATTGCCCCTATCGGCCATCAAACTGGAAAAAGGAGATGACCATTGACGAATGACGCCATTAAAGGTGAGCTACTGATCGTGGAAGACGATGCGGCGTTCGCACGCACACTAACGCGTTCGCTGGAGCGTCGCGGCTATCACGTCGTTGCCGCCAACAGTCAGGAATCTGTGCTTGCCGTGCTGCAGGACCGCACACCCGCGTATGCGGTTGTTGACCTCAAGCTAAAGGGAGAAGGCTCTGGACTTGCCTGTGTGAAGGACTTGCACGCCCATAACCCGGACATGCTGATCGTCGTACTGACCGGATTTGCCAGTATCGCCACCGCTGTAGAGGCCATCAAACTTGGCGCTTGTCATTATCTTGCCAAACCAGCTAATACAGATGACATTGAGGCCGCCTTTGGCCGTTCGGGCGGCGTCACCAACGTCAAGCTCAGCGCGCGCCAATCATCCATCAAGACCCTGGAATGGGAGCGCATCCACGAAACACTGGCAGAAACGGGATTCAATATTTCGGAAACCGCACGTCGCCTGGGCATGCATCGCCGCACACTTGCTCGCAAACTAAACAAACAACAAGTGAAATAACCTGGCACAAAGGCGATTGATTAAGTGCCATGACCTTTTCATGAGCACAGCGAAGGGTCGAAAGATTATTGCTTTCGGCCTTTTTATTTGTCGCAACATTCATTCGTATCCCACAAAAATAACGAGTCCCGATTCATTTTTACACCTTATTCATGCATAACCGATCAGGCTGGCTGTCGGTGTCTGATTGGATAATTATTTTGCGGCTAACGCTCGCCGGCATTGCCTTTTTTCCGGCGTAACAATATGATACGAATCATTCATATTCTGCAGCACCTTTTCATGGCTCCTTCCGAACATATCGCTTTCCTGGTTTCCAATAAACTTGGCGATTCCCTGTTGCTGCTCGCTCTGGCCCACAATCTGGTGCGCAGCGGCCGCCGGGTCACCGTGTTCGGACGGCAGGCGCATGCACTGGCCTCGTGGTTGCCAGGCCTTGAAGTGCGGCCGATTCCTTCTGAAGGCGCGTTGGCCCTGACGCAATTTGACAGCGTGTTCCAGATGGATATTGATCAGCCATCGCGCTTGATCCACACAACTGTCCGCGCCCGCTCAGGTCATTGACCACGTGGTTGCGCCAGCAGCCGGCACAGCCCAGACTTTTCCTGGACGAATTGCGCCATTTTGCAAAAGCCGTTTATGGTATTGAAGACTGGTCCAGCGCCTGCGGCCTGGTTCTCCCACATCCGGAGCGCTGGCGGCAAAACCGCAGGCGTATCGTGATCCACCCGACAGCAGGGTCAGCCGAACGCTATTGGTCCGACTCCAAATTTATAGAATTGGCGCAACGCTTGTCTCGCCAAGGGCATGACGTTGCCTTTGTAGTGGAAGAGCGCGAAGCCGCGGCATGGCAGGCTACGGCACAGAAACAACCCTTTTCCGTGCATCATTTTGAATCGCTGCAGGCATTGGGCGATTTTATCCACGAATCGGGCTATCTGATCGGCAACGATTCAGGCATTGGGCACCTGGCCTCGGCCTGGGTGTGCCAACCGTCACGATATCCCACCGACCCCGCAATATGCTGCGCTGGCGTCCCCAATGGGTGCCTGGCGTAATCGTGCCACACTTGTGGTTGCCACTGCGAGTATGGCGTCGCAAGTACTGGCGCTTTGCAGTCACAGTCACAGCAGTCACCCGATCATTGCGTCAATTGCAGAAAATGGAAACACGCGACGATCGACCCAACGTACCTGCCCGCCGGGTTGGGCAAGGCAGTGGTCACCGATATACCTCCTGCATGATAATATGCCACCTGCCCATGTACCCAAGCCAATATCGTTGCAGAGCAATCATACGGTCCACGCTAGCGGCTGAGCGAACCGCAGCTGCCCATCGTTAAAGCGCGCCCATGATGAAAGCAGACAAGCTATTGGCTCTTGGTAAGCGGTCGATGTCTGCGCCATTACACATCGCCCCCCCGTTTTCATGACATCGTAACGTGAACTACTCTTTTAAGGTGTCGGCCCAATCTGCAATCGCATTGGCTGTTTCTATCGGCTTTTCAGCGGGCAGCGCATGGCTTGCATTGTCGATCACCTTGACCGTAACCCGATCGCCAAACTCCTGCTTCAATTCGTTGCGCGAGGCGGCCGGACGAAAGGGATCAACACCGCCTTGCAGATCAAGCATGGGCACGGTGCCACCAGCCCACCAGTCATCCCGGTTGGTCAGTTTGCGGGCCGCGCGCTGGCTTTTGGTCACTGCCTGATTCCAGCCTTCAAGCCAGGGTTCCGGATCGCTTCCCTGTGCAAAGAATGCCAGCCTCAAGCCTTCCAGACGTTGCTCGCGCGAGGATGCAGGATCATTGATCATCGTAATGGCTTCGCTCAGTTCCTTCGGCCAGGACTTGGCGCCGGCCGCAACCAGAACGACACCGCGCGCCAGTTCTGGGTGGTCTGAAGCAATCGTACGGGCAATCCAGTTGCCATACGCATGCCCCGCGAGAATGGCTTTGTCGCCCTCGTTCCTGATGACAGCGGCAAAGTCCTTGGCAAAGTCATGAAAGGAAACCCCTTGCATCGGACCGTGACTGCCACCAATACCGCGCGGCTCCGGTCGCAGTACCCGGTAACCCCGTTGCGCCAGGCGCTCGGCCAGTTGGCCAAACTCCTCGGTGCCGCGTCCTGTTGAGGCAATCAGCAGAACCAGCGGCCCTTTTCCTTGTGCATGATAGCTAATCGTCGCGGTGCCGTTCTTCACCGACTTGACGACAGCCTCTTCTGCGTGCGCTGATCCCACGCCGATCATTGCAATGGCGCCAACAGCAAGGGCTACAGCCCGAAATTTTATGCTCATCTCTACTCTCCCATTGTTATAAATATCATTTACTCAAGCGAAATCAATCCGGCAAAACGTGTAGCTAACAATCCTTTAAGGCAGCGGGAACGCATTGCATACCAGTGCCTGGTATAGCGACGCTTGCGTTCTGAAAACAATCTGCTGCCGTTTTTTTCAAATGAGGTTTCAAAGCGCCATGCCTATCGCTTATTACTAATGCCACTTGTCATGCCTATCGCTGGTTACTGTGATGAGAACCGAACACAAATGCGCCTGCGTGTTCGCGAGCGCAGCGGACCCCGCGAACTATCGGATCAGCATATAAAAAAGCCTGGCAATCTCATGACTATGTCCTCTTATGCAATTTCCCTGCGCACCCTCAGCGCACGAATTGATCGACGCAACTGCTGGGGCATTAATGACGAATGGCATATTTATTCATTAATACATTGCACGCTCATCCTAACCGCTTCCCATTTTTATGTCAATAAGCTATGTTATTGACCTTTTAATTGAGTAACTGCCATTTCAATATCTCCTATAGCAAAGGTATCTTATATTTCAATACCGAATTTAGTACTCTAATTCCACAAGCAGTACTGTTAAAAAGAGACTGCGGTTATGCTGTCTGAAGAGCAATACCAATCTCTCGCTGGCGGACACTGGCCAACAAGCCCCGGCATGACAGCATTACAGTGGCTGTTGATGCAGCCGTCTACCGGCGCCCCGCGAAAATCGCCGCGTGCAAATTATGGTTTGGCGAACGTCGGCTTGCTGATGTGTCCTGCGAATTAAACGGGCTCTGGCAAACAAACAACCAAAACCCGGTCCGCAGCATCACCCCGCCAGCCTGTCAGCCGAAGCCTGCAGACCCTGCAGAATACTGTCAGCCAGCGACTCGGAAAATGACTTGGGTAGCCCGGCCCGCACAGCCCGCACGACCGCGGGCGTTCGCGCCACAAGATCATCTACAACTGCCTGTGCGCTGTGCCCGTCAGGCGTGACTACCCCATAACGCTCGCCCACATTCAACCAGTGCCGTCGCTCAATTGTTCGCATCAGGTAATGCGCGTTTTTTGAGCGCACGGCCATCGCCATTTTCACCCTGAAAGGCGAGAGCTTGCCCTTGCCTTCTCCCAGAAAAGGCAGAACGGAAAGAATGTCATATAGCGGCGTGAGCTCGTAGCCTCCACCAGGCCTGAGAAAAACGCTGAAATTTTTCGCTTGACCATCGGGCGCCCACAACATCCAGAAAAGTATTTGCGACTGGAAAAAAGTGCGTTTATCACGTTCAGAATAAAGAGAGGTGTCAAGTAGCCTCATGATGCGATCTACGCCAGGTCCACCATCAGCCTCATATTTCAAATGGGGTGGGGTCGCCGTGATCTGGCAAAAATCTTCCTGTGGCAGCCGGGCCAGCCACGGTTTTTGCTCTCCATGAGCAATCCAGGCACGATCGAATCGCGTTACGGACAATACCTTCATGTCTTCGAACTGCAGCGGTTCGCATTCGGCTACCGGTAGCCCGTAGGCGCGCAGGATCTGGGCACAAAGCCATTCGTTTTCGACAGACTCGCTCAAGTCCAGCTTCATATTCCCGACCAGCCCCATTGGCAACTTGAAAATATGCGTCGTGGGCGTCGCGCCTTGCGGTCGGCACCAGCGACCCTGGAAATACAACAGGGCCGTTTTTTCCTGCGCGCCGGCAATGGAGATGCGCAAGTCTTGTGCATCGGAACCGGCTGCGCGGCCAAGGGGCCGGGATTGAGCGTATCGCGCAACAAGCGGGCGACTTCGGCCTCGCTAAGTGGTGTGGCATGAACAGCGTTTACCGCCTCTGGCTGCATGCCTTCGGGAAGCAGTTGCAAGGCGCCCACGCAATCGCGGCCCACCTGCATCAGCAAGTCGAACGCATCGGTGGAACCTGTCTGGTATCGACGCGCCACCCGTTGGCGAATTTCTTTGCTGTCAGGTAACAGATTTTCGAAATAGGCGCGTACGGCGTCGCCACGATGTGGCGGATTGCCAGGTGCAAAAGGAAGAGACAGGGAAAGCGCCCGGCCACGCGTCGAGGCAACCCAGCTGTCTGCATATTGCAGAACCTCGCCATCGCCTGGCCGGGTATGCCAGGTCCCCACATAGTCTGCGTTCATCCATAGCCCGAGTGTACGGGCATGAGAGCGTCTGCCCATGGCGTTACCAGACTGAGGGAACTACGCCGGCCGCGGTGTCGGGCTCACCGCTTTTGCGCAGCACCAGATCCACGCCCAGAATGCTGAGCAATCGCAACAGTCGATCTGCGCTCACGGTGTCTGCGTGACGCTCCAGTGCAGACAATGTCTGCTGCGTCACACCCAGCCGAAGGGCTGCTTCACGTTGCGTGAGCCCGGCCTCCTTGCGGAACGCCTGCAGCAGCATGGGCAGTTGTGCCGACGTTTGAACAGTATAGTCGCGCATCCATATCTCCTGAGATTTTTACAAATTATAAGCTGTAAATTTAAAATACAGCATTTAAATTGTATTATCAGTATACAAAATATACATTGTATTTTCAATATACAAATTATAATATGTATTTAGTATTTAGAAGAAACGCACGGGCAAATGCGCGGTTAAGCTGCAATTGAGTTTTTTGCCAACAACGATTAGCCGCTGATGACCACTTCCACACCTTGTTCACGAATCGCCTGCAACACCGCCTGATCAGCAGCAGCATCGGTAATCAGGCGCTCAACCTGCGACCACGGGCAAATGCGAAAGCTTGCAAAGGCGTTAAGCTTAGTATGGTCTGCCATAACCGTGGTACAACTGGCTGCTGCGATAAAAGCCCGATTCATGGAAGCATCTTCGCTATCACGCATGAAAATACCCGCGGCAGATACTGCATGCACACCCAGAAAGGCTTCGCGAATCTGAATGCCGGATAACACATCATTGTCGGCACGCTCTATGGTGGCCTGCTTGCGCGGGTCCAGACGCCCGGCCAGCACATAGACATGGGCAAGATGGCTTTGCCCGGCTGTCGCAGCAACTGTCAGGCCATTGGTAATCACATGCAGGTCCTGATGACCGCTAAGTGCCTGGGCCAGTGCGTGGGCGGTCGTCCCGGCATTGATGAGAATGCTGTCGCCGTCAGAAATATACTGAATGGCGCATTCGGCAATGGCAGCCTTTTCAGTCGACTGCTGGCGATGCCTTTCGGCGTAGTTGTACATCTCGTAGCGAGCATTGCCTTCGGCAAGCACCTCTTGCGAGACCACCGCCCCGCCGTGGGTGCGTTCCAGCAACCCTTTTTCACCCAACTCAAGTAAATCACGTCGGATGGTAATCGGCGACGTTGAAAACGCACGCGCCAAGTCCCGCACGGTCACGGCGTTGGTTTCCTGCATAAGCGCCAAAATGCGCTGTTGACGTTCTACTTTGAGCATATATGATCCATTTTGGCTGAGATTCATTACCATAACATGAACAGTCATGAATTTAGTCAGTTGAAAAAAGATCATAAATGATCGTTTGTGTTCATATCCATGTCATATTCGATCGTTAAAGTGGGCGCCATGACACCACATACCACCTACAAAACGATTATCTTTGATCTGGACGGCACACTTCTGGACACCTGGCCCAGCCTGCTGAAGGCCGTGCGCACGGTTACTCCCGGCGTAACGACCCTAGAAGCTGCAGCACTGCGTCTGGCATTAAGCCAGGGTATTGGCGCAATGTTCTTGCGGGCCACCGAACAAATGGAACTGGGCGCCGAGGCGATGCAGGCAGCCATGCGCGACATGGAGCGCTCCTATTATGGCCATGCATTATCTGCCGCTGTGCCATACCCGAACACAAGTCAAATGCTCACGCAACTGCATTTGGCTAGCCTGACGCTGGCGTTGTGCACCAATCGCGATCGCGCTTCCACGCTGGCCCTACTGGATCAGACCGGATGGCGGTCACTCTTTTCACATATTCACTGCCTGGATGATGGCTTGCCGGCCAAGCCGAATCCGGCTGCCATTCTGGCTACCTTATCGCATCTCCAATGCCCGTTGCGGGAAGCATTATTCGTCGGCGACTCCTGGATCGACGCGCGTTGCGCAGCGCAGGCGGGTATTGACTTTGCAGCCCATCTTGGCGGCTATCACACTCACCCAGGTGAACTGAGCCCTGCCGTGCTGAGCTACCGACATGCAGGTGAGCTCAGTCAATGGCTGGCCGAACGGTTCACCCTTCTACCGGAACTGAATCATGACTGATATTATCCTTGACCACATCAGCAAGTCTTACGGCACAACCACCGTACTTAACAAGCTATCGCTCACTATACGTAATGGCGAATTTCTCACCCTGCTAGGCGCTTCCGGTTGCGGAAAATCAACCCTGCTCAAACTGCTGGCGGGACTGGAGATGCCGGATACCGGAACAATCAGAAAGGGCAATACGGATGTATTGACGCAGTCGCCCGGCGAACGAGACTGCGCCATGGTGTTCCAGTCCTACGCGCTCTATCCTCATATGACCGTAGGCGACAATATCTGCACCCCGCTGTATATGCGCACGCTGCATTTTGCGCAACGGCTGCCAGGGGCACGCTGGATCAGCCCGGCAACGCGTCGCAAAACCGAAGACGCACAAAAACAGGGACGAAAAATTGCCGAGATCCTGGGCATTGCCCATCTGTGGGATCGCAAGCCCGTACAGCTTTCCGGCGGCCAGCGTCAGCGTGTCGCGCTGGCGCGTGCAATGGTGCGACGCCCCTCCCTGTTCCTGTTCGATGAACCGCTCTCGAATCTGGATGCCAGCCTGCGCCAGTCATTGCGCAGCGAAATCCGGCAACTGCACGATGAACTGGGTGTCACCTTCGTCTATGTCACGCATGACCAGCACGAAGCCATGTCCATGTCTGATCGTATCGCCGTGATGAAAGGCGGGCATATCCTGCAACTGGGCACGCCCCAGGAAATTTATCACAGCCCAAGCCATGCTAATGTTGCCGCCTTTGTGGGGGCACCTCGGATCAACTTCCTGGCGGTCACGCAAAATGCCACCGGACATGCCTGCCTGCAGGACCAGCCGCTGCATGATTTCTTTCCGAAGCACGCATCACAACTGGCATTTCGTCCGCAACAGGCATCACTGACTGCCTCGAGTAATACGCTGAGCGTCAGGGGCAGAATCACGCTGGTCGAGTTCACCGGGCCTGAATGCATGGTGACCATGCAAACATCGGCCGGTGAATCTGTAGTCGTGGTGCTGGAAACGGCGCCGCACCTGAAAATCGGCGAAGTGTTGCAAGTGCATGTACCACAAGAGGCCTGGCATGTGTTTGATGCCCAGGGCACAGTTTGCGCGCAGACAGGCAATGCCTGTCATTGGCAGCCTAGGAGATCGTTATGCGCATCAAGCCACTGCAACTGTCGCTGCTACTGGGCCCTTGTCTGGTTCTGACTGCCTTGCTATTGATCGTACCCCTGTTCATTGTGGCGCTCATGTCTTTAACAGACTGGCAGTTCGGCGCCGGCACCTGGAACTGGGTAGGGCTGGGCAACTACGTCGACCTCTGGAATGACCCTACCTTTCGCAAAAGCTTTGCCAATACTGTGTATTACCTGGTCATCGTGTCGGTGTGCTCCATTGCAATCGGCCTGGGTGTTGCCTTGCTCATCGAATCCCACGAATCCTTGCGCGGGTTTTACCGTACCGCCTTTTTCATGCCGGTTGCCTCAACACTGATCGCCATGGCTGTGGTATGGCAATTTCTCATGCATCCCACTGTCGGTTTTCTGAACAAAGTGCTGTCATGGTTTGGCATCAGCCCCCAGAACTGGCTGAACGATTACGACCTGGCCCTGCCGTCGCTGGCTGCCATCGGGATATGGCAAATGGCGGGACTGGCCATGGTCATGTTCCTTGCCGGCCTGAAAAACATTCCAATGGAACTGCGCCATGCCAGCCTGCTTGACGGCATGCGTCATCCGCTGGATCGCCTGCTGCGCTTGACCTTACCCATGCTGGGACCAACCATGCTGTTCGTAGTAACGGTCTGCAGCATTCGATCACTACAAGTTTTCGATACTGTACATGCACTTACTCAGGGCGGGCCGAACAAGTCCACAGAAGTGCTCCTGCATACGATTTACTCCGAAGGCTTTATTTTTTTCCGCATGGGTTACGCCGCAGCCATCGTGCTGGTGTTCGTCGCCTGCATTTTCATACTTACCTTAATCCAGCAAATTGGCATGGAAAAACGGACCCATTACCAATGAAAAATCCAATGCACGCTTCGCTTTCCTGGCAAATATTCCGACACGTGGTGTTAATGGCGGGCGCTGCAGTCTTCCTGCTGCCCTTTGTCTGGATGCTGTCCACCTCCCTGAAACCGGCAGATGAGATTTTCCGTGAAGGATTTCATCTGTTGCCACAGCATTGGGCTGCGATCGAAAATTATTCGAAGGCGCTAACCCAGGTGCCCCTGCTTCGCTATCTAGTCAATGGCATCGTGGTCTGTGCCGGCATCCTGGTTCTGCAGATCATTGTCGCGCTGCCCGCCGCCTATTGTTTTGCCAAGTTGCAGTTCCGGGGCAAGCGCCTGGCCTGGGGACTGGTGATGATGTCGCTGATGATTCCGTTTCAGGCGACGGCCATTCCGCTCTACATCCTGCTGTATCACGCAGGATTGCTGGATACGACGGCCGCACTAATCATTCCGTTCATCGCGTCCGGGTTTGGTATTTTTCTGATGCGCCAGTTTTTTATGGGCGTGCCTAATGACCTTATTCACGCCGCCCGTCTTGACGGCATGAGCGAGTTCGAACTGGTCTGGCGCATCATGATGCCGGCAGCCATGCCGGCGCTGATCGCATTCTCGATATTCTCGGTGGTGTGGCACTGGAATGATTATTTCTGGCCGCTGCTGGTAATCAACACCGCTGACTTGGCCACGCCGCCACTAGGAACGATGTTCTTCAAGAACGAGGAAGCCGGAACCGATTTCGGACCGCTGATGGCCGGCACCGTCATCATCACGCTGCCCCTACTGCTGTTTTTTCTGTCCGCGCAGAAGCGCTTTATCGAAGGTGTCACCCTCTCGGGTGTCAAAGGTTAAACAAAGGAATTCATGATGCAAACTAAAAATCTGTTGCGCGCCCTGGCGTGCCTGTCCCTGACAAGCAATACGGCCTTTGCCGCAAAAATTGAACTCATTGTCGACTACCCATATCCTGATGTGTTCAATCAGGTGCATGCTGAAATTGCCAAACGCTTTACCGAAAAGTTTCCCGACTATACTGTCAAGTTCCGCGCGCCTACGCCCGAGTATGAAGAGGCGACCCAGCAGGCATTGCGCCATGCCGTTACCAAACAACTGGCCGACGTGTCCTACCAGGGCTTAAATCGCCAGCGCGTTTTTGTCGATCGCAATATCGCGGTCGAACTCACTCCGTTTATCAATGCCGAAAAAGACTGGGCCAAAAGCGGCTACAGCCCCGCCCTGCTCTCGCTGGGACAGGTCAATGGCAAACAGGTCGGCATCGGGTTTTCGCTCTCTACCCCCATTGTGTACTACAACATGGATTTGCTGAGCAAAGCCGGCGTCAAAGCAGATGCACTGCCCAAGACCTGGGATGAGATCATCGCTATCGCCGACAAGTCACGCAAGGCCAACCCCGGCACCAACGGGCTGCATTACGACTGGGAAATTACCGGCAACTGGCTTTGGCAGGCCATGGTTTTCTCCAAAGGCGGCACGATGCTGAACGCCGATGAAACCAAGGTGGCGTTCAACGATAAAATCGGCCAGGAATCCATTGCACAGATGGGCCGCATGGTCGAAAACGACACCATGCAGAATCTGCGATTCAAGGATGCGACCCAACTGTTCGTGACAGGGAAATTGGCTGTCCTATCATCGTCTACATCGCGCTTGTCGAGCATTGCAGAGCAAATTGGTGACAAATTCAAGATGGTGACAGGTTATTTCCCAATCTATGGCGAGCAAGGAAAGGTTCCGGCCGGCGGCAACGTAGCAATGATGTTCACCAAAGACCCGGAGCGCCAAAAGGCAGCCTGGGAATACATTAAATTTGCCACCGGCCCCGAAGGCGCCACGATCATGACGAAAGGTACTGGCTACTTCCCTGCCAACACATTGCCTATTGACGATCCGGCAAAACTCAAAGGGTACTACGATGCCAATCCCAACCAATACACCGCTGTCAAGCAGATGCCCTGGCTCACCGGCTGGTATGCTTTCCCCGGAGAGAACGGCCTGAAAATCACGGACGTTATTAATGATCGTCTGCAGACTGTATTCGATAAATCGGCCCAACCGCAGCCAGCCCTGGAAGCCATGGCCCAAGACGTGCAAAACCTTCTCAAGTGAGGTGATAATCATGAAATTTATCCATCTGACTGATACGCATCTGGTTGCTGATGCCGGTGTTCTATATGGCACCAATCCAAAGCAACGCCTGCAACAAGCCGTAACGCATATGCTCGCGCACCAACCGATGCGCAGGCCGTTGTGATTACCGGCGACCTCACGCACTATGGGCACGCCCAGGCATACGTCCATTTGCGCGAATGTCTGGCACCATTGACCATGCCGGTGTACCCCATCCTGGGCAATCACGATAGCCGGCAACAGTTCCGACATCACTTTGCACATATCGATGCCGACGAGAACGGCTTTGTTCAGTATGCCCGTGATTTCGGCCCATACCTTGCCTTGTTCCTTGATACCAACGAACCGGGCGTACATTGGGGCGTCTATTGCGAAACCCGGGCCAATTGGCTACGCGCACGGCTGGCCGAATCGAGCAAACCGGTTCTGTTGTTCATGCACCATCCCTTCTTTCCAATAGGCATTCGCAGTATGGATGCACTTTCACTACTGGACACCGCAGCTTTTTTCGGCGCGATTGACGGTTTTGAACACCGCATTCGCCAGGTCTTTTTTGGCCATATCCATCGGCTATATGCGGCACCTTCAGAGGCATGGCTTATTCAACCCTGAGGGGCACCAATCATCAGGTGGCACTTGACCTGCATGCTGATAAAAGCTGCATCCATGGCAGTCATGAGCAACCACAATACGGTGTAGTGCTGCTCAATGAGGAACAAGTCCTGATTCATGCAGAGGATTTCCTGGACAGCGACCGGCGCTATCGCCTGCATGAAATGGCCGACGATACCACCGCGCTCGCCTGAGCGCCGAGCCGCCTTGCTGTTGCACGCAAGCTTCAGTAACAGACAGATCTATCTGTAGTTCACATGTGTGTATATACCCCCAGGGTATATACACACAGCTATCCCAGCCAAGACAGTGGGCGCCAGCCCCGTACATCCGTCCTGAGTGTCCCGACTGGCTCACCTGTTGCCAGTCATGATTGAAACGGTCGGCCTGCTTACGGTAAACACACCAGGTATGTCCCGCGCTTGCGTATAATACGATCTCCCTTCATATCGTTCATACTTGTTCAGCACCAACTAATAATGACGATTGAAAATCGGTATGTGGTTTTACATGTCTGGTTTGACATAAGCCCGTGCCACATCCGTGAACCACAATAACTTCACCAGGAATTTCCCCGTGCTCCATATCATTATGGCGGTCATTGGTCTATACGTCAGCGCACGCGGCATCTGGCCGCTTTCGCTTAATCTGACTACCAAAATCGTATTGACTCTAGCCGTCCTTTGCATCGCCGAACATCACCTGATCACCCGAACCTGGTTTGGCTCCATGGCCTCACCTGAAGTCCCTGCTGCAGTCTTGATGCTGGTGGGCTGGCTATTTTGCACGTTGCTTCTGCTGGGCTTTTTCATTCTCATAAAAGATTTGCTGGGAATCGTGACCTATCCTGTATCGGCTGCCACCGGTCGTTTGCTGTTGGCCTCGCCGCGGCTACTGGTCGTCATCACCATGATCACCCTTGTGATCGCCGCTGTCGGCGTCTGGAATGCAGTGAAGATCCCGAAAGTAAAAACAATTGAAATTGCGTTGCCCGGCCTGCCCACAGCCTTTGACGGCTTTCGTATTGTTCAATTAACCGACTTGCATGCCAGCCGCCTGCTGCAGCGGCCCTGGATGGCCGCTGTCGTTGACCGGGCCAATGCGCTGGACCCCGACCTGACTGTCATCACTGGTGACATGGTCGATGGCTCACCACAGGCCAGAGCAGATGATGTCAAGCCGCTGCAATCGCTGACGGCCAAATATGGCGTACTGGCCATTCCGGGAAATCATGAATATTATTCCGGATACCAAAGCTGGCTGTCGGCATTCAACGACCTTGGGCTACGCATGCTTATTAACCAGCACGTTACCATCACTCACGACAACCAGCAGATTGTGGTGGCCGGTATCACCGACCATGCGGCCGCTCGCTTTGGCCTTCCCGACCCCGACATCGCTGCTGCCCTGGAGCAGGCGCCCGCCAACCAGACCGTTATCCTGCTGGCTCACCGCCCGATGGGTGCCTCCGCCCATGCACAGGCCGGCGTGTCGCTGCAATTGTCGGGGCACACGCATGGCGGCCAGATTTTAGGCGCGCACGTGCTCACAAAAATGGCCAATGACGGATTCGTCGATGGCTTATATGATGTCGATGCCATGAAAATGTACGTCAGCATGGGAACCGGGCTATGGAATGGGTTTCCCATCCGGCTGGGACGCCCGTCCGAGATCACGCAGATCGTACTGCGAGCCAAAAGCGAAGCTGCCGAATAATCCGACCAGGTCGGGCATATGCAATACGTGCCTGACCTGACGCAGTTGGCTCCTTTGCCTCATGACCTGACCAAAATCACAGAAATCACTTTTGTGATTTTCACAAAAAAATTACACAGCCTTGTCATTATTTTTATGGTAAAGTATTTTTCAGCTGGTTGTAAGCTTCTGCATTGTACTTGCACCAGCCACTACCGGTAGCTCCATCATTGCCGGTGTAGACAACATCAAGCGACGTCCTGTCCGGCATAGTGCCCCGTCGCCCCGACCACGCCCTTTCTGTCCACATCTTGGCGGGACAGTATCTGCGGCACCATTCGCAGCACCTTGATATCCAGACGCTACGGCGTATTTGCCACGCAGCATTCAGCTTTGTTTGACATTTTTTGTTTGACAGCAAGGGAATCAGATGACTGATCACAGCCCGAACCAGGCCAGGCCGCAGCCCCAGCTTTCTGTTTTTGACGCCGTCACTATTGTGGTCGGACTGGTTGTCGGTATCGGTATCTTCCGCACGCCGTCAATTGTCGCGGCCAATGTCGCCTACGAATGGCTGTTTATTCTGGTCTGGATTGTTGGCGGACTCATCACTCTTGTGGGTGCGCTATGCTATGCCGAGCTGTCTGCGGCGCACCCTCATGCTGGCGGCGAATACCATTTCCTGTCGCGCGCCTATGGTCGCTCGGTTGCCATGATGTTTGGCTGGGCGCGCTGCACCGTAATCCAGACCGGCGCCATCGCGGTAGTTGCGTTCATGCTCGGTGACTACGTGGCGCAAATTGTCCCCTTGGGACCCCACGGCCCTTCCATCTATGCAGCGGTCTCGGTAATTGTGCTGACCGGGGTCAATTTTATAGGCACCACTGAAGGCAAGAACCTGCAGATTATCGTCACCTTTATCGAAGTGGCAGCGGTCGCCGCCATCATTCTGTTTGGTCTTCTGGGCTCTGGACAGGCGCCGCCCGCAACGCAACCGGCTACCCCGGAAACGGCTGCACTTGGCATGGCCATGATATTCGTGCTGCTCACCTATGGCGGCTGGAACGAAGCGGCCTATTTGACCGGTGAACTCAAGGACGCGCCACGCAACATTGCCAAAGTGCTGATGCTGGGCACCCTGATTCTGGTAACGCTTTATGTCCTCACCAATCTGGCGCTGCTCTCTATTCTGGGCCTGGACGGGCTGCGCGCATCCAATGCCGTTGCCGCAGATATGATGTACGTGGTCGCTGGCGAACCCGGTCGGGTCGCAGTATCCCTGGCCATTATCGTCGCGGCGATCTCTACCCTGAATGCAACCATTTTTACGGGTGCCCGGGTTTTTTATGTCATGGCGCGCGATATGACCATACTCAGGTGGGTGGCGATCTGGGACAGCCGCGGCAAAACCCCGGCCAACGGCCAGATTCTGCAAGGCGTCATCGCCCTGGCGCTCATCGCCATGGGCGCCATTACCCGAGATGGTTTCAAGGCCATGGTGGACTATACAGCACCTGTATTCTGGGCTTTCATGCTGCTGGTCGGCCTATCGCTGTTCGTGCTTCGCTGGCGTCATCCTGAGCGCATCCTGCCCTACAAAGTGCCTTTGTACCCCATCACGCCCATTCTGTTTTGCCTGACCTGCCTGTACATGTTCTACGCCAGCGTCGCATACACCGGCGTGGCTGCACTGATTGGACTGGCCGTGCTGGCCGCAGGCGCGCCCATTCTCCTGTTTCGGGTCAGGGATGATCAGGAGCCGGACGGGCCGAAAGCACAAACTGAAATCACCGTTCTGAAGTAATCACCTCAATAGGAGAGAATCGATGACTACGCCTGCTAAACCCCTGGTCGCCGCGATACTGTTCACCATGACGGTGAGCTCGCCACTTGCGGCACAAACCGCTCCCGCCGCTGCCGACAACAACGCGACCACCAAACAATACACGCCGTCTGTCGGGCAACAGGGCAAAGACGTCGTGTGGGTGCCAACCTCACAGGCGCTGGTTGACCGCATGCTGCAGATGGCCCGGCTGACAGCAGATGACCGGCTGGTTGATTTGGGCTCGGGCGATGGCCGGCTGGTCATTACCGCTGCCAAGCGCGGCGCAATTTCGCGCGGCATTGAGTTCAACCCAGACCTGGTCGCCATCTCAAAACGGGCTGCACAAACCGAAGGCGTAGCGCAGCGCGCCACTTTCGAACAGGCAGATATCTTCGAATCCGATTTTTCAGATGCCACTGTGGTCACGCTTTTCCTGTTACCCAGTCTGAATCTGCGCTTGCGTCCGACCCTGCTGGACATGAAGCCCGGCACGCGCGTCGTTTCCAATTCATTTGCAATGGAGGCATGGGAGCCGGATGAATCAGTCGAAGTCAAAGAGAACTGCACCAATTACTGCCATGCCTATAAATGGATCGTTCCGGCCAAGGTGGCCGGCACCTGGAAAATCGGCGAGCGTGAGCTTCAATTGAAGCAGACATTCCAGATGCTGGACGGAACACTGAGCGACGGTGCCAACCAGCGGCGCATCAGCAACGCACGCCTGAACGGAGCGCACATTACCTTTTCCGTGGACGGGCAAACATACTCTGGCAAAGTGGAGAATAAACAAATGCGCGGAACCATAGACGGCAAAGCAGATTGGACAGCGCGACTGGTATCTATGCAATAGATGTGATACGTGCTGGTATAAGCGGCCTGCATCTGTCCCACCACTCAGTGCAGGCCGCCTCCTGATCAAAGCGGGCTATATACACCCTGTTGCGAGAGATGGGCTTCCAACTGGTCTTGTACTCCCACCGCAAAATTGTGCACTACTTCCTCACACAAAAAACCGACATGCGGAGTCAGCAACACGTTGGGCATGTTCAATAGCGGATGGTCGGGCGCCAGCGGCTCCTGATCAAATACATCCAGAGCACAATAGGCAATACGTTTGTGATGTAAAGCATCCACCAGCGCATCCGTGTCGATAAGTTCGGCACGCGAAGTGTTGACCAGGATTGCACCAGCGTGCATCCAGCCAAGGCGCTCGGCGTTTAGCAAGTGACGGCTCGTCTCTGACGGCACCAGATGTAAGCTGACCACCAGCGAAGTTTCCAGCAGCTCTTTTAACGACACTGCCAGTACGCCATGTTCGGCGGCGCGTTCTGCCGTCATGTTCGGACTCCATGTCACGACTTGCATACCAAACACTTTGCCGATGGCCGCTACACGCTGGCCAATCTGACCCAATCCAATCAGCCCAAGCCGCTTACCTTCCATGACAGGCGGCATAAAGGCGCTAACATCAGGATTGCGCCAGCGGCTGTTTGACGCAGACAATGCCGATTGAGGCACACGCTTGACCGCAGCCAGAATCAGCGCCCAGGTATGTTCGCACGTGCTGGCCTTGGACGGTCCCCATGCGGTATGACCGACATGTATACCGGCCTGCTCTGCGGCCTTGGCATCCAGGGTGCGATTGCGCGCGCCGGTGCTAATGATTCGTTGCAAGCCAGGCAACAGGGCAATCAAATCGGCATCAACAGGCGTTCGGTCGCGAAATACAACAAGCACCTGGGCCGACGAGAGCGCTGCACGCAAAGCGTGCCCGCACAACCTTGTATTGTGAATGATCACATTTGCCCGCGACCGGATTGCTCGCCAGTCTACGCGGTCGCGCAGTACATTTTCCCAGTCATCCAAAACTACAACGGTCGGTTTGCTATCCATACCCGAACCTGCTCAACTTGCCTGCGCGACAAGCGCACGCACATCATCTGCATCAGACAGGCTCCAGCACTGCTGTATCAGACGGACGGTTTTTTCTGCTCCAAGCACCGGAGCGGACATGGCAGTAAATTTGGCCATCAGGTCATCATCGGTCATCGGATGTTGCAAAGACCCAATGGCATGGTCCACGCGTATGTGCACGATCTTGCCATCCTTGAGTGTAGCTGTAGCTTGGACTGCCGCTTCATCGATTGTATCGTCCACAATGGCAACGACTTTGCGACGTGTTGCCACGACATCTTCCCGATTGACTATGGCGTCGTCGTACTCATCTTCGGACGCCTTGCCAAAAATCAGACCGGCAGCACAACCGTGATAAACACTGAACTTGCCCTGCAGACCATCAGCCGGTTCTTTTTTCCCTGTCAGCTCAAGCACCAGCGAATGAACACGCAGGTCCAGACGCACCAGATTGTCTGCAGTCACACCCTGCGCTCTGAGCTGCACGCAGGCATCGATACTGGGATGGATCACGATACCGCAAGCAAAGGGCTTGTATGCATTGAAAGAAATTTCAAAACGCTGACCAAGCTCATCAGTAATTTCATTCCAGTCGAACTTTGTCGATACCACTTGCGCAAAGCCCCTGGGTGCTTCAATCGCACGCGGACTGGCGGTAAACCCCTCTCGCGCCAGCAATGCCGACATCAGGCCCGCTCGTGCAGCACCGCCAGGATGAAAGGGCTTGGTCATGGTGCCGAACTGTTCGCGCAATCCCACCGGTTGCGAAGCTGCAATACCCAATGCCATTGCCGTCTTTTCTGTGTCCAGGCCAAGCAACCTTGAGCAAGCTGCGGCAGAGCCAAGAGATCCGGTAGACCCTGTAATATGCCAACCCCTGTCATAATGGTGCGGATAAATGGTGTTGCCAACGCGGCATGCAACATCGATACCCAGCACAACGGCATCGATAAGCTGGCGACCACTGGCGCCGGTCAGTTCCGCCAGGGCCAGTACCGCCGAGCAGACGGGTCCGGCAGGATGAATAATCGTTTTAAGGTGAGTGTCGTCAAAATCAAAAAGATGCGACGAAATTCCATTGATGAGAGCGGCACTGGCAATATCTACCCGTTCCTGACGGCCTGCGATCGTGGCCTGAGCTGCCGGCTCGAGGATCTGGACAGCACGCAGGCGGCCTGCACAGCCGCGTGCTGCGATGCACCCACGGCGCATCCAAGCCAGTTGAGAAATGTGCGATGCGCCTCATGCTCCACTTCATCGCTCCAGCCTTTTGATGGATGGGTGGCGACAAACTCCGCAAGAATACGGGTTACTGCCGGTGCGTTCTGATCTGCTTCAACCTTCGTATTTACAGCCATGATAATCCTGATAAAGTTCAATTAAAATATTACAAATGCAATTGGCCTGGAATACAGGGCAGACTCATGCGTCAAGGCGTATATTCTGGTCCTGCGCAACTTTCTTCCAGCGTTCAAGATCTTTCTGAACATAATGTTCAAATTCCTGCGGATTCATCGGCATCGGCAAAATTGCTTCAATCTGCAGACGCTTTTCCAATTCGGGTTTGATCAAAACAGCATTGAGCGAATCATTCAGTGTCTTGACAATATCGTCTTTCATACCCCTGGGACCAGACACGCCGTACCACTGAAGCACATCATCAAATCCCTTGACGCCCAACTCCTCGAATGTGGGAATATCCGGAAACCGCGCATTGCGTTTGTTGCCTGTCAATGCAATCGCGCGAACGGTTTTTGAAAGCAGATGAGGAACGGCCGCGGCCAGACCAGGAAACATCGCTTGCGTACGAGCACCGACCAAATCCTGAAATGCAGGCGCGATTCCCTTGTAGGCAATATGCTGGGTTTGCAGGCCAGTGTCCTGCTTGAGTAATTCCATTAGCAGATGAGTCAATGAACCGGCACCTGCCGAACCATAATTGCTTGTTGTATTTCTCTTAAAATAGTCTACGAATTCGGTGAGCGTGGTAATGGGCAGTTTGGCATCCACCACCAATACATTGGGTGTGCCGCCAATCATGCCCACCGGCGTAAAATCCTTAAGCGGATCATAGGGTACTTTTCTCGTTGCAGGGCCGGTGCCCAGCGTTGCGACATAACCCTGCATCAAAGTATAGCCATCTGCCGGAGCACGCGCCGCGCGCTGGCAGGCAATCACCCCGCCTCCACCGCCAAGATTTTCAACCACAAAGGTGGCATTGCCCAGCCCTTTGCCCCATTCGCTTGTAGTGGCGCGGGCGACATAGTCACTCCCGCCACCGGCTGCCACCGGAACGATATAACTAATGGGTTTGGCGGGATATTTTTCCTGTCCCACGGAAATTGTAGGTAAAGCAATGGCGCCTGCTCCCATACTGAGCAGGAATGAACGACGATCCATGATTTGTCTCCTCCGATATATTTCGGATGTGTTAGTTGTGAATTGCCAGTCTGTACCGGCAGCAAAGCGGGATATTCAATGTCTGATTAATAACCTCGAAAGAAATAAGGTCGTTATAACGAGCCTCACATATCGGCAAGGCGCTTGTGAGCCTTGACCACGTGATGCGACAGCAGTTCGGCGCAATGCAGCGCGCCACCAATATTGTCCGCATCACGCAGCGCCTGCACAATTTCCTTGTGCTCGGCATTGGATTTGTGACGATGATCCGGTGTAGACAGATTTTTGACCCGGGCAAGATGCAATTTCTGTATCACCTCGCGATAGCTTTTGGCAATTTCACGATTCCCGGCAAATTCAATGAAGTGCCAGTGAAAGTGCAAGTTGGCGTTGTAATACGCTTGCACATTACTTTCCAGATTGGCCTGATCCATTTGCGCCACGCAGATATCAAGTAAAGCCACCAGCGCCATGCGTCGCTCGGGCGTCAACTGCGCAACCATCTGGCCGGCATGATTGTCCATCAGTGCCCGAAACTGGTACAGATCGTGTACCTCTTCCTCGGACAGTTCCCGGATGTAGACGCCCGAATGCTTGCGCGATACTACCAGCCCCATACTTTCCAGCTCACGCAGTGCCTCACGCACCGGCACTCGGGATACTTTCATTTGCTCCACCAACTCCGGTTCACGCAATGCCTGCCCGGGCGTTAGCGTTCCCGACATAATCTGATTGAGCAAATAGTCGCGCACCAGTTTACCCAGTGACGTATTTTTGATTCCTTCGAACGTTTCCTGTCCGATCTGTCCATTTAGCCAATCCATATAAACTTCCTTTGTTTCGTATAATTGTATACGATTATACGAAATTGAAATCGAGGGATTTCCCGTATTTTGGTTCGCGATACCAGGGCTATCCTGCCACCAGTGACACGATAACGTCCCACACCCTTCCCATGACAGCATGCTAATATTTGTCCAAACTCGGTATTTCGCTCGTGTTTCTTCGCTATAGAACAGGTAAACAGGTGTCCAATGACCACAGTGCGCACAAGCAGCCAGAAACGTGAAGATTTTTTTCAATTGCACCAGACCGGCTGCTTTACCATCCCCAACCCCTGGAATATCGGTACTGCAAGATGCCTGGAGCAAATGGGCTTTGCCGCGCTGGCATCGACCAGTTCCGGACATGCCTACGCCAACGGCATGCCCGACGGAACGCAGTCGCTTGAGATGGTTCTGGCCCACTTGACCGAACTGGCCGCTGCAGTGAATATTCCGCTGAATGCCGATTTCGAAAATGGCTATGCAGACGATATAAAGCAGATGCAGCAAAACATCATCAAGTGTGTTGCGACCGGCGTGGCGGGGCTGTCCATCGAAGATGCACCCCAAGGTGGTGCTGATGGTTTGTATGATTTTACCGTGGCAGTCTCGCGCATCAGCGCGGCGCGCGCTGCCATTGATCAGACGGGAGAGCGGGTGCTGCTCACGGCACGGACCGAGGGCTTTATACGTGGTGCACCCGACCTTGAACAAACCACCCTACGCATTGCTGCGTTCGTAGAGGCAGGTGCTGACTGCATCTATGCCCCTGGCATAAAAACTGCAGAGCAGATCAGCGCCGTTGTCAAAGCCGCCAATGGATGTCCAGTCAATGTATTGTGCGGCAGCGCAATCGGCATGACCGCCGCCGAACTTGAGCAACTCGGCGTGCGTCGGATCAGTGTGGGCGGAGCGCTGGCGCGCGTGGCCATGGACAGCTTTCTTCGGGTCGCACAGCAGATCGCACAGGAAGGCAGGTTCGACGGCTTCGGCGGAATTATTGGCGGCGACGAGCTGGATCGCCGGTTTGCGCGTGAATCCGACTAAGCCGATAGCGGCACAATACATAAGCAGACAAAGCCGATAGGCTGGCGTTACCCGTCATTAACGATGTCGGGCAACGCCAGCCTATTGCAGCAGCCTCGATATGCACTATCCTTGTTCTCGCGGATCGCCCTATTGCCGTTCAGGGTCGGCCGGCAGCTCATGCGCAAATCGCATCACAGTAACCCCCACCTTTAACTGACGCAGGGACGGCATGACCAAAACACAATTGTCATAGGGCGTGACGATAGGCTTGTCATTATCCTGGCCAATCTGCGTGCCCGCATGCGCAATACATTCCATTCCCTGATATGGTTCGGAAAAAGTCAATGACTCCGACATCGCCACGACCGGCGCAGTTACCTGCAACACCGTCTGCGGCCCTTTTTGTGCCAGCATCCAATGGCCCGGCAGGTCGTCTGCATCTACGATGCCCGACTCGAGCAGAAAATGCGCGACCACGTTTCGCGCCGTGTCCACAGAAGATGGATCTCCGTGATACCCGCATTCGATCAGCAACGCCAGCGCCTGCGATTGCGGATCGCCAAACTGGGCGAAATCACGCATACGCGTGCCGTCCTTGTGCCCCGCATCCATGATCACATGTTGCGGTACACCCAGCCGTTTAGCCAATTCCACATTGCGCTTTAACAGACCGGTCATCATCAAGGGCGGGCTGGGTTCGTGCATGGAATGAATATCAAGCAACCAGTCTGCCGCCGCAACCCATTTTCTGAGCTCGAGCGCTCGCCGACGTTCCTGTGTGACCGGCTGATCCAGTTTTGCACTGCTCCAGACCCGGTTCATGTCTTCATCAACAAAACGAGCAGCGTCGTGTGCGGCCACATCCAGCGTATCGAATGCCGCCAGATTGCAAAACGCCAGAACCAGCTGCCCTTTTTTCGGACGCAGGCCTGCGGCCAGCAATTCCTTCAAGGCCCAGGCGCCGCAAATTTCATTGCCATGAATCAATGCTGTGATCAATAGCGTGGGACCTGCAGTGCCCGAATCAAACGCCCATACGCCTGGTGTATCGGTATTACCCAGTCGCTCTGCAGACAAGTCCGGTACCGCAATCTCAAACCCTGTACTCATGGCCGTCCCGTTGCGATATGGGCCGTTTCGGCAAGTTTCTTGAATTTATTGTGCTCTGCCTGAAAGAACGCGGCCAGATCGGGCTGCTCGCGCATGACATTGCTACCGGTAGCTCGGTATTTCTCCTGAAACTGCGGGTCGGCCAGCACCTGCTGCAGACTGGTCTGCAATTTTTTGACGACCGCCTCGGGCATGTCCTTGGGGCCGAACAGGCCAAACCAGACGCTGATATCCATGGCCTTGAGAGCGGGGTTTTCAGCCAAGGCCGGAATGTCGGAAGCAAAAGCGGACCGTTTTGCGCTGGTGACGCCGATGGCCGTTATCTGGCCCGACTGTATTTGCGGCAATGCCGAAGACAAGGCAAAAACGCCCAGAGGCAGGCGCCCGCTGGTCAGATCTGTTACCAGCGGTGCAACGCCACGATAGGGCACATGCAGGAATTTGGCCCGCGTTTCGGCGTTAACCATTTCACCAGCCATATGCAAGGAGGTGCCAACCCCGGACGAGCCATAACTGTAGTTCTCCGACTTCCCCGATGTGGCTACTTTGACCAGATCAGCGGTGTTTCTGATATCGGTCTTTTTGGAGGCAGCCAGCACCAACGGCTGATCACCGATCAGGCCAATAGCCTGCAAATCGGTAACACCGTTATATTTTACCGCCGGATTTACCAGGCTGGCGATCACGATTTCATTGAGCGAACCCACCAATAGCGTATAGCCATCCGGCTTGGCGCGAATTACTTTCTGGGCGCCGATGGTGCCGCCTGCGCCGCCCAGGTTTTCAACCACCACCTTGGCGCCTATTTTCCTGGCCAGCGTGTCGGCCACTACCCTGCCGTTCAGGTCAACGCTGCCGCCCGCCGGATACCCGACCACGATCGTGATAGGGCGATCGGGGTATCCCGAAGCCGCCAATGCCGCCGGGCCACTTACCGCCAGCAAGGCAAACGCGCTCAGAACACAGAATGCCCTTCGCTTAAGGTGATTACTTAACTTTTTCATGACAATGTCTCCGTTGAAATTCTTATTGCCTCTATACTAATTGCTGAAAAACGCCATCATTGTGCTTTTATTGCACAATGCCGTGCAAAATAAAACCGCAATGGCCCGTTGCACAACGACGCTATTTCAATGAGCCAGCCCCACGTCTCGAACCCCTATTGATACGGTAGCTATCCCATGGCTGAAACCAAGCTTCTGAAAGATCTGATTGCCCTGTCCAAAACATGCAGTTTTACCAAGGCTGCAGAGCTGCGCAATGTGACCCATCCTGCTTTCAGCCGGCGCATCCGCGAACTGGAACACTGGGCAGGGGCAACGCTGGTTGACCGCAGCAAAATTCCCGTCAAGCTTACGCAAGCGGGGCGCGAACTGCTGGTGACGGCCGAATACATCGTTGCCAGGCTCAACACCGTCAGCAAGAAAATAAAATCGCCCGGACAGCAGACGAGCCATGCATTGCGTATTGCGACCGGACGCTACCTGGCCAGTACGCTGGTAGCGGACTGGGCCTGCGCGATGTCAGATGTCATTGGCCGGGAACTGTCGGAGACCGTGTCAGTACAGATCAGAACCGGCTCGACGCCGGATATGGTCGCCCTGCTGCAGCGAGAGGAAGTGGATTTTCTGTGCTGCTATGAACACCCCAACTTATCTGTCCCGGTTGCGACTGCCAATTTCCAGTATCTGCAATTAGGTACAGACCGATTTGTACCGGTGTGCAGCGCTGCCAAATACGGCGACACAGTCTATGACCTGCTTGATGAATTCACGCCCATTCCGCACGTAACCTATCTCAATACGCTGTCGCTGCACCATATTCTGAGCGATCATCTGCGTGCCAGCAGTTATGCGTTGGAACCCGTGGCTTATTGTGATTCAGTGGAAGTGGCCTGGTCATTGATCAAGAAGGGACGTGGTATCGGCTGGCTGCCCTGGTCCGTGGTGGCGCAGGACTGCACTTCAGGAATATTGCGCGTATTGGGCGGCAGGCAAAACGAAGTGCCTTTCGAAGTACGGTTATATCGCTCCAAGGAGCCGCTGTCGGTTGCAGCAGAGATGATCTGGGAACGAACCACGCGCTGACGCCGACGCCAGAGCGCGGCTTGTACCCATGCCTTGGTTGGCGGCACACCGTTAGTTTGCAAGGGTCGCGCAGCACTTGCGCGCCGGATTGCATCCCGGCGCTAAAAAATAGCTCGGTTACGACCCACTGCCTCCATGTGCGCAATACGCTGCAACCTCGGGCATCTGCCTGACTTTGGATTTGAGCATTTTTCCTGTGGCACCCAGAGGGATGGCGTCCACAAATATAACGTCGTCCGGTATCTGCCATTTGGCAATCTTGCCTTCATAAAACTGCAGCAGCTCCTCCCGAGCTAGCGTCATTTGCTCGCGCAGGACAACCACAATAACCGGACGCTCGTCCCATTTTGGATGACTGACGCCGATGCAGGCAGCCAGTTGGACGGCCGGATGCGCCATGGCGATGTTTTCAATATCAATCGAGCTGATCCATTCGCCGCCGGATTTGATCACATCCTTGCTGCGGTCCGTAATCTGCAGATAGCCATCGGCGTCGATGGTCGCTACATCTCCGGTGGGAAACCAGCCGTCTACCAGTGCGGCAGTGTCTTTACCAGGGAAATAGTCGCGCACCACCCAAGGCCCCTTAACGTATAAATCGCCAAATGTTTTGCCGTCCCATGGCAATTCGCCCGCATCGTCGCCGACAATTTTGAAATCAATTCCGTACATTGCCCGTCCCTGCTTGCACCGCAGCTTTATTTGTTCTTCCTCTGGCTGCATCAGGGACTTATTTTTCAGAGCACATAGCGCTCCCAGCGGGCTGGTTTCTGTCATTCCCCAGGCATGGATAACTTCAACGCCGTACTGCTCCCGGAATGCTTGTATCATGGCCGGCGGGCAGGCCGAGCCGCCAATCACGGTCCGCTTGAGAGTGGAAAATTGCTGCCCTCCGCCTTTGACGTGATCAAGCAGCATTTGCCATACGGTTGGTACACCAGCAGCAAATGTGACTCGTTCCTGTTCGATCAACTGATAGACGGACTTCCCGTCCAGAAGCGGGCCAGGAAAGACCAGTGCAGCGCCAGTTAGTGCGGCCGCATAAGGGATGCCCCAGGCATTGACATGAAACATGGGTACCACGGGCAGAATCACATCACGCGCCGATATGGCCATAGAGTCGGGCAATGCAGCGCCATAGGCATGCAGCAGCGTTGAGCGATGGCTGTACATGACCGCTTTCGGATGCCCGGTGGTTCCACTGGTGTAGCACATGCTGGAAGCCGCGTTCTCATCAAATTGCGGCCAGCGATAGTCGTCCGATTGCTCTTGGACCCACTGCTCGTAGCTAATCAGGCCGGGTATTGCGCTGTCCTGTGGCAACGCATCACGGTCGCATAACGCAACATAGTGCCTGATCGTTTGGCATTTGCCATGCACTGCCTGCACCAAAGGCAGAAAGCTCAGGTCGAAACATAAAACCTGGTCATCGGCATGATTGGCGATCCACGCGATTTGATCCGGATGCAGGCGCGGATTAATGGTATGCAGCACCCTGCCCGATCCACTGACACCGAAATAAAGCTCCAGATGCCGGTAGCCATTCCAGGCCAGCGTGGCCACCCGCGCAGAAAGCGGCATGGCCATGGCATCAAGTGCACGCGCTACCTGGCGGGAACGGCGGGCCACATCGCGCCAGCAATAGCGATGCAGATCCCCCTCTACGCGCCGCGAGACAATCTGACCATCACCATGATGCGCTCAGCATGAACGATCAGCGACGATATCAGCAATGGATGCGGCTGCATCAGGCCCATTTGTATTTCATCTGTCATAAGTCTCTCTCTTTTTGGATTTATTCTGTCCACCCTCACGTATCAGAGTTGCCCGGGCCAGCCAATGACCAGACTCACCCAATGCAGCACCGGCTACACGATTATTGTCCCACAATTGTTCAATTATTCAATTGCTGATTCCACGATGACTGGCTCCAGACAACTGACTTGTAAATTGCGACCAGATCAGTCCCCGACAGATCAAACGACAGACTTTATCCCATGCCCTGCGATCGCCATCAATAGTGCTCAATGACGCAACCACAAGACAAAAACACATACCTTTCTACGGATCACGGTTGTGTAGTTGACTCCCGTTCCAGCAACTGGCGCTTGCGCTCCACGCCCCAGCGATAGCCCGAAATATCGCCATCGCGCCTGACCACGCGGTGGCAGGGAATGGCAACCGCAATGCGATTGGCGCCACAGGCCTGAGCCACGGCGCGCACAGCGGTGGGTGCCCCGATCCGCTCGGCAATCTGACCGTAGCTGACGGTCGTGCCGGCAGGCACGTCCCGTAATGCCTGCCACACTCGCTCCTGAAAAGCCGTACCACGAACATCGAGCGGCAGGTTCAGACCCACCGACGGCGTCTCTACAAAACCGATCACCTGCGCCACCAGACGTTCAAAGGCAGCATCGCCCCCAACCAGCTGCGCCCTGGCAAACTGATCCTGCAAGTCGCGCAACAGCGCATCGGGATCATCACCCAGCATAATGGCGCAGATGCCGCGGTGGCTTTGCGCCACCAGAATGGCGCCCAGCGAACATTGCCCGATAGCAAAACGAATGACAGCGCCCTGCCCCCCGGCCCGATATTCCCCGGCACGCATCCCCAGCAACTGCTCGGACGCTTCGTAAAAGCGGCTGTTCGAATTGAAGCCCGCCGTATAGATTGCATCTGTAATCGATGAGACTGAAGACCCCAGCTCATCGCGCAGTTTCCTGGCACGCCAGGCCGAGGCATAAGCTTTTGGCGTGAGACCGGTTTCAGCCTTGAATACGCGATGAAAATGAAATGGACTCATATTGGCCTGTGCCGCCAGCTCGTCCAGACTGGGTGGCGTTTGTGCCGACTCAATGTGGCGACAGGCCCGCGCCACCAGCTCAGCCCGTTCGTCTGCAGCGGCAGTGCGGTCCGCCCGCGCACGGCGGCTGGCGCGGTAGCCTGCTGCCTCAGCCTGTTGTGCCGTATCAAAAAAAACAACATTTTTTCGTTGTGGCAGACGGGCTGAAGAACTGGGACGGCAATATACGCCAGTAGTCTTTACAGCATAGACAAAGTGCCCATCCGCTTGCCGATCGCGATTTTGCACGGCCTGCCAGCGAGCCTCTTCGGACGTAAACCGGGCTTGTACCTGCGTAGGTGTCATGATTGATCTCCTGAATATATGGCAGTCATGATCAGAATAGAGATCAATTCAATCGCAAGCAATCGTTTTCTTGCGATTGAATTATGCGCAAGCGACAAGCCAGCAGCGCCTCCAATACCCCTGGACGCACCCAGAACCACTATGACGCTTGCAATCGGCGGCTGGCACTAACAAGGCAATCGCGGGCGCAGCATGTCCCGGTGTCATCGATATCCCGAATATATCAACTGATATATTAATGTTTCAATGATATTTGACCTCATTATTGTGCCCTCAAGGTAATACACCATGTCAAAACGTACCTATGATTCGCTGCGCAGCGCCCGCTGGTTTGCCCCGGATGATTTACGCTCTTTCGGTCACCGATCCCGCATTATGCAAATGGGCTACGCCCCGGAAGACTGGGAGGGCCGTCCTGTCATTGCCATCCTGAACACCTGGTCGGATATCAACCCCTGCCATTCGCATTTCAAGCAAAGGGTGGAAGATGTCAAACGTGGTATTTTCCAGGCCGGAGGCTTTCCCATAGAGTTACCGGCCATTTCCCTGTCGGAAAACTTCGTCAAGCCCACCACTATGCTGTATCGCAATATGCTTGCCATGGAAGCAGAGGAACTGTTACGCAGCCATCCGGTTGACGGTGCAGTACTGATGGGCGGCTGCGACAAAACTACGCCAGGCCTGTTGATGGGCGCTATCAGTGCGGGACTGCCCTGTATTTATCTGCCGGCCGGTCCCATGCTGCGCGGCAACTGGCAGGGAAAAATCCTTGGTTCGGGCTCGGACGCATGGAAATACTGGGATGAGCGGCGCGCCGGGAAAATCAGCAAAACCGAATGGATTGGCGTAGAAGGCGGTATTGCCCGCAGCGCAGGCACGTGCATGACAATGGGCACGGCCAGCACCATGACCGCCATTGCCGAATCCATTGGCATGACGCTACCCGGTGCATCATCGATTCCCGCCGTCGACGCCAACCACATTCGCATGGCAGCTGCCTGCGGCCGGCGTATCGTCGAGATGGTATGGGAGGATCTCACGCCGGCGCGCATTCTGTCCCGAACCAGTTTTCTGAATGCCATTGCCGTAGCTATGGCCATGGGGTGCTCCACCAACGCGGTCATCCATCTGATTGCCATGTCGCGCCGCGCCGGCTGTGATGTCACGCTGGACGACTTTGATGCGGCCAGCCGCAAGGTGCCGGTCATTGCCAATGTCCGGCCCAGCGGCAGCACCTATTTGATGGAAGATTTTTATTATGCAGGCGGCCTGCCAGCCTGATGCGGCGCCTGGGCGATCATCTGCAGGGCGAGGTCATGACCGTGACCGGCTTGACGCTGGCCGAAAATATCAAAGACGCGCAAGTGTATAACGACGACGTGATTCGTCCCATGGACAACCCTTTGTATCCCGAAGGCGCGCTGGCCGTGCTGCGCGGTAATCTGGCGCCGTCCGGCTGCGTGATCAAACCCAGTGCATGCGCGCCGCAGTTCCTGCAACACACCGGCCCCGCACTCGTCTTTGACGATTATCCCAGCATGAAAGCTGCGGTGGACGATGAAAACCTGGATGTCACGCCCGGCCACATCATGGTGCTGCGCAACGCCGGCCCGCTGGGCGGCCCGGGCATGCCCGAGTGGGGCATGCTGCCGATCCCGGTCAAGCTGATCAAACAGGGCGTACGGGATATGTTGCGCCTGTCCGATGCGCGCATGAGCGGCACCAGCTATGGCGCCTGTATTTTACATGTCGCGCCTGAATCGTATGTTGGCGGTAACCTGGCACTGGTGCGCACCGGCGACATGATTACCGTTGATGTGCCGGCCCGCCGTATCCACCTTGAAATCAGTGACGAGGAACTGGCCGCAAGACGAGCAGACTGGATCGCACCCGAACGCCGCTTCGAACGCGGCTACGGCTGGATGTTCTCGCAGCATATCCTGCAAGCCGATGCCGGTTGTGATTTCGACTTTCTGGAAACCAGCTTCGCGCCCCCAACAACGAACCCAGCATTTATTGATCAGGAATTCATCATGGCCCTTGACCCACAAGTTCGCAAGCAACTGACAACCGTCAGCACCGCCACACTGTGTACTGCCTTGTATAAGCGCGGCCTGCGCAATCAGTTCATTCAGGACGTACATCCGCTCAACCCCGCTTTGCCGACCATGGTGGGCGAGGCCTACACGCTGCGCTATATTCCGGCACGCGAAGACCTCAACCCCATTACCGTCTTTCAGGACCGCAGCCATCCGCAACGGGTTGCAGTTGATCAGTGCCCGCAAGGCGCGGTGCTGATGATAGACAGTCGCAAAGATGCGCGTGCCGCTTCTGCCGGCTCCATTTTGGTTTCCCGGCTGATGCAGCGCGGTGCCGCTGGTGTGGTCACCGATGGCGGCTTTCGTGATTCACCGGAAATTGCCAAGTTATCTATCCCCGCCTATCACCATCGTCCTTCTGCGCCCACTAATCTGACCCTGCATCAGGCGCTGGACATCAACGTGCCTATCGGCTGCGGCGATGTTGCCGTTTTCCCGGGCGATGTCGTCGTCGGCGATGCCGAGGGCGTGGTCGTGATCCCCGCGCATCTGGCGCAGGAAATTGCAGCCGAGGCCATAGAAATGACCGCGTACGAAGATTTCGTCACCGAGGAGGTACTCAAGGGTCGATCCATTATCGGGCTGTACCCTGCGACCGATGAACAGGCAAAAACCGATTTTTCAGCCTGGCGGCAGCGCAACGGCCGATAGCATGTGGAGCCTGGCAAGATCAGCACAGCGGTCTGACTCGAGCGCGCGCTACGCCTGCCCCATTCCGTTGGCCGGCGGGACTGCAGATCACCTGCGGCCTTGCGCGCACTTCATATTGCCACATTACGAACTACGTATTGCACGGCTATGGCGACAGTAGCATCACCGTTCACGGACAAAAAACATGAGCTCAGTCACGCCTCTTGATCGCAGCCGCCAGGCGGCACCGCAGCTTTACCAGTTGTTGCGCCAGAAAGTCATTGCTCTGGAACTGGCGCCTGGCACTGTACTTTCACGCGCCGAAGTGGCTGACAGCTATGGGGTTAGCCAGACCCCGGTACGCGAAGCGTTGCTGAAACTGGCGACAGAAATGCTGGTGGATATTTATCCACAGGCTTCGACGCGCGTCAGCCTGATTGACGTCACCCTGGCCAGACAGGCACACTTTCTGCGGCAGTCCCTTGAACTGGAACTGGTGCGGGAACTGGCCCAATCGCGCGACGCGAGCCTGATCGGCTCATTGCAAGCGCTGGTACAACAACAGGACGCCTTGCGCGCCGCCAGAGATCTGAGCGCTTTCAGCCAGGCCGATACGCAATTTCACCGCATGCTTTATCAGGCCGCCGGTAAAGATGCATTATGGCATCTGGTGCACAGCAATAGCGGACATCTGGACCGACTGCGCCGCCTGCATCTGCCGGTTTCCGGTAAGCTGGAACGCATCGTCAGCGATCACCGCCTGATTGTGCGAGCCATTGCCGACCATACGCCGGAGCTGGCGCAGCAGCGCCTGCGCGAACATTTATCAGGAACACTCGAATATGTAGAGCAAATTGTGCAAGCGCACCCGCAATGGATTCGCATGGATCATGACGTCATGACAAGACCTGCAACTGACTATTGACCCGGCAGACGACAATGACATCAAGCTGGCAAAGGCGAAGGCCTTTACGCGCATTCGCGTCACACCAAATCACAATTTGATTGTGCGATTCACCCGATCACCTTGACTGCGCATGGAAAATCGACCATAATGCTTGACTCTTCGTTTGTTATTACTTAGGCGCAGTAGCAAAGCGGTTATGCAGCGGATTGCAAATCCGTCCAGAGCGGTTCGACTCCGCTCTGCGCCTCCACTCTTTATGCGGTTTTCAGGGCAATTAATAAGAATAATTCTGCTCCGAAAAATGGGACTTGCTGCGCAAAATCCCGTAATACCAGCATAGGCGCTAGGGCCACGGCCCTACTACCCCAGGCTCTACCCCATAACGGGGCGATGACTGTTCCCAAACATGATTGATTTTGCCCCATTGCTGCCACGCTTTGTGCTGGCTGGCGGGCGTATGCGTGAGACTGTGGGCAAACATTGCTCCAGCAGCGCGAGCAGCCGGAACAGCATTTTCCAGACTCAGGTGCTAACCCCAAAGCGTGGGGCAGCCAAAACCAACCCCAGCAGCCCGACAGTGAACCGTCTTATGTGGCGTAAACCCCACTTTATTGACGGAAAACCAGCCTCGGATAACCAGCCTGTTTTCCAGTCCTGGTTTCACGCTATTGATCTTTTGTGTAATAAATTGTATTATTATATACATATCGTATACTTTATAAAAATCAGAACACTGGCGGGCATGCTGAATCGCGGCTACGTTATCTACAGATATGCAGCAAGTTCGTCAATCGCTATTCTTAATATTCGTTGTCCGACTTAAGTTGTTTGCTTTACTTATCTTATTTCAGTTGCATGATTCATCGCCGCGTTATGCATTTGGACGCTGCCTGATGCAACTTGCTTTAATGGATGCGATCCACGCTCATGCTCTTTGCCGGTTGGGGATCACCGGTGCAAGCGAATCCAATATTCAAGGTATTAATTTTAATAATCATCAACCCTTGTTAAAACGCCCCAGGACGATTACAGACCGTATCGATACAGGCGGCCGCATAGACGCATCAAACGCAGTTTTAAGCGTCCGATCGTGCTATGCAAATACTATTTGGAGGTCATTATGAATCACGTTAAGTCAGTGAGCATCCTGTACGAACATGGGGTGCCCGGCGTCAAGTTCCATTACGAAAATGGGGGAACCCGCATATTGAACGACGAACAGGCAATCAAATTCGTCAGTTTTGCGGAAAGTGAACGTCATCGCAGCGATATTGATTTTCTGGATATAAATCGCGTTCGCAAATATGTCGCTAATCAGTATTTTTATTAATACTGTAGCAACCCCTTATCCTGCCGTATCCACGATTGGACGATGACCGTGAGGAATGGGTATGAAGACTCTTTCTCCGGCGTATGAGCGGAAAGAGTCGTAAAGAGCAATAACGAATTATTCAGCAGCCTCACATCAGATGGTTCAGCGCCTGCCGAGATCGCGGGGCAAGTGGCAAGTGCGTGCACCGGGCAGACTGATGGCGCATCAGGTAATCGTATCCTCCGTTCTTTTTGCACTCTGCACCAAGGCGCAGAATAACCGCTGCTATCTGCAGCATGACCACTCCTGGGCATTGACGCTTGCATATAACAAGAAAACAAATCGGGCGAACCCGAAACGGTCTCTTATACCCCCGAAGATTTATTTTTCGCCGACTGCATCCGATTGGCTGTTTGCTTCGTATATGTTTATGTGAGGTGACGTCACCCCACATAATGTATGCAAGGAAATCGTCATGAAAAAACTTATTCGCTCACTCGTGCTGACATCGATGTTAACTGGCATGACCATCGCAGGCGCTGCAACCATTAACGTCGGTGGCTCGCCTATGCTGGCAACAAAAAAATATTGTAGAAAACGCGATGAACTCAAAAGACCATACCACTCTGGTCGCAGCCGTAAAAGCAGCAGGACTGGTGCAGACACTCCAGGCAAAGGGCCCTACACTGTATTTGCGCCAACCAATGCCGCTTTCAATGCCTTGCCGGCTGGCACTGTCGAGACCTTGCTAAAGCCGGAGCACAAGCAGAAACTGACCGCCGTGCTTACGTACCATGTTGTTGCGGGTAAATATACCAAAAACGATCTGGAAAAGATTATCAAAAAAGACGGCGGCAAGGCCATGCTTAAGACGGTCCAGGGGGGTACGTTGTGGCTGATGATGAATGGTCCGCAGAATATACAGATCAAGGATGAAGCCGGGGCAATGGCCAACATCAGCACCTACGATGTCATGCAATCGAATGGCGTCATCAACGTCATCGACACTGTGCTAATGCCCAAATAATGTGAAGCGAAAGCCGTCGCTCGGACGCATGTCAGGCCAAAAAAAACAACAGACAATCACACACTGTTGTCATGCACTCCCGGCGGCTGTTCTTCTCTGGTGTCAGACACAACAGAACGCAGTGCGTAACGGCAGCCCGGCACAAGTGGATCGGTAGTCTTGATGCGAGGGGAGATTATTGCAAATGCATTGACGGCAATTGGAATTTCATGTGACTATGAGAATCAAGCCGATAGGAAGGTAAGCACCCAGATGGCGCAACACAGCGATACCGAGCATCTCGATCTTCTTCTGGCAGTCGCCCGCAAGGACCGGCAGGCATTTGAAATCCTGTACTTGCGGGTGTCACCGCGCCTGTACGCGGTCGCCCTGCGCATGCTAAAGCGACCCGAGCTGGCCGAGGAGCTATTACAGGATGTGTTTATCACCGTCTGGAATCAGGCCGGCAATTACAATAGCCAATACAGCGCACCACTAACATGGATGACCAACATTGTCCGCAATCGCGCTATTGATCGCCTCAGAGTAATGGAACCGGCCGGTACTGAGTCTGGCAATGAAGATCTCGCACTGTTGCAGGATACCGACCTGGGCCCGGCTGCCCGCTACGAACAAGTCAGATCATCAAAAAAACTGGATGACTGCATGAAGCAACTATCGGCCGAGCAGCGCCAGAGCATTTTCCTTGCCTACTACCATAGCCTGTCCCATGCTGCGATTGCAAAACAAATAGCACAACCTTTAGGAACCACAAAAAGCTGGATCAGACGCGGTCTTGCCCAGTTAAAAGGGTGTTTGCAATTATGAACGAATTCAAACCCAGGGATCTTCTGGCTGCAGAATACGTGCTGGGTACCCTGCGCGGCGGCGCTCGTCGGCGGTTTGAACACCGCCTGCAACAAGAGCCGATGCTGGCGCGGGAAGTGGCGGGCTGGCAGCAAGCCTTTGCACAATTAGATTTGCACGATGCACCGATCCAGCCACCCGAGCGTGTCTGGCAAGCGATCAGCAATAGTATCTCGCCCCAGGCCGATGATCACACCCAGGCTGAAACCGGCGCAGCCAATCATGATCAGTTTGCGGCGAGTTTCAAGAGATCGGACCCGGTCCGCGTCCCCGCGTACCGAAGAGCAGGTCTATGGCAACTGACATCAGCAGCCCTGGCCGCGTGTCTGGTTATTGCTCTGCTTTGGCCCGTTTCGACGGTTCATAAAGATGTGTCTTCATCGGTTCAGCCAATCGCAATCCTGTCTCCCACCTCACCCGATTCGGCAGCTCATCTGATTGCCGGCTACGATGCACGCCAGCGAACACTGGTGTTCACCCCACTGAACGTAGTGGCGCCAGATTCGCAACACAGTCTGCAGTTGTGGCGCATAGGTGCCGACAAAAAACCTGTTTCGCTGGGTCTGTTAAATCGCTCAGGCGCGACGCAGTTCAGCGCAGAGCAACTGCCGGCGCTCGACGGGATCACGCTAGCTGTTAGTCTTGAACCGGCGGCAGGCTCACCAACCGGTCAACCTACCGGACGCGTGCTGTATGCGGGTGTCGTTACCATCGCCTTAAATAATCCAGAGAAATAAATATATAGCCTGATTTTATTTGGATTGCCGCTAGCGCGGGTGACGACCCCTCCGGCAGCAAGGTTACCGTAGCCGCACCACTGCAAGCATCTTTAAAATAAGAATGGTGCCGTTTGGCTTTTATTGGCCTGCGGCGTAAGATAACCCTTTCATAATCAATGTCGTCACCCGACGACTATTTAATCATGGCCTCGAATCCTTCTACGCTTCCATCCCCTGCGCGATCGCAGATCAACCTGATTCCCGCCGCAGTATCGGCTGCGCTGATCGTACTGGGTCTTATTTATCTGAATGGTGCCGTCAGTGGTCGGCAAGCCGCGTTGTGGATCGTTGGCATCCTTCTGGGCGCCACGCTGTATCACAGCGCCTTTGGTTTCACATCGTCCTGGCGCGTTTTTATTTCAGATCGGCGCGGCGCCGGACTGCGCGCGCAGATGCTCATGCTGGCGTTCGGCTGCCTGCTGTTTTTTCCCGTACTGGGCAATGGCACGTTGTGGGGGCAAAGCGTCAGTGGATTTGTTAGCCCGGTCGGCACCTCGGTATTGGTCGGCGCCTTTATTTTCGGAATCGGTATGCAAATGGGCGGCGGCTGCGCCTCCGGCACCCTTTATACCGTTGGCGGTGGCAGCACACGCATGATTATTACGCTGGTCGGTTTCATTATCGGTTCAGTCATTGGCGCAGCCATCTGCCCTGGTGGGCCAGCAGCCGTCGTTCGCGCCGTACTCCATCGTGCTGGAATGGGGCGCCCCTACCGCATTGCTCAGCAGCTTCGTGTTGTTTCTGGGTATTGCCCTATTCACCGTCTGGGCTGAAAAGCGTCGCCATGGGACGTTGATTTCGTCTGCCGTCAGCGCCGGCAAGGCGGGCGGCTGGGGGCGGCTGCTTTCCGGCCCGTGGCCGCTGGTGATCGGCTCGGTTGTGCTGGTCTTGCTCAACTTCGCTACCCTGGCATTGGCCGGGCGCCTTGGGGCATTACCTCTGCCTTCGCCTTATGGGGCTCGAAAATATTGATGGCCGTTGGCTATGACGTCAGCGGCTGGGGCTTCTGGCAAGGGCCAGCCGCTGCGTCCCTGGCTGCCCCTATACGCAATGACATTACCAGTGTCATGGATATCGGAATCATCCTGGGCGCATTGCTGGCGGCCAGTCTGGCTGGAAAATTCGCCCCGGTCTGGAAATTGCCCGCACGTTCTGTGCTGGCAGCGATCATTGGCGGGCTGCTATTGGGCTATGGCGCGCGCCTGGCTTTCGGTTGCAATATCGGCGCCTATTTCAGCGGCATTCTCTCCGGCAGCTGCATGGCTGGCTGTGGCTGGTCGCGGCCTTTGCCGGCAACGTGATTGGCACCAGAATCCGTCCATTTTTCGGGCTCGCGGTAGAAAAAACAGTGCAAACTGCCTGCTAATGAAAATAATGTGATTTATGTTAGATCGGCGTAAGACTTAACAAAAATCCACAATTGCTAAGACGTGACAATGTTAATATTGTTACGTCTTTTTCATTTTAAGACAGGGCACGCGGAATCTTTGAAGCCTGGATCCCTGAGGCAGGATCTTTTATGCCAATTTCGCGCAATAAAAAGAATCTATCCAGTGTGTCGCTAGCGGCAATTAGCAAAACTCAAAACTGGGTGCTGGCACTGGATGAGCAAACCGACTTTGCAAGGCATACAAAATGAACTCCATTTCTTCATTACTTGTCTTATGTTGCCTGATCCTCCCGATCGCCGCATGTACTCAGTTCGCTAGCGCAGGCGCCAATTCGCAGGCCGGTGTTTCCGGAATACCCCAGCCCGAACCCGGCACATTTACAGAAGGCGACTCATCGGCAGGCAGCATCAGCCCACCCACTTCTGCATTCACTGCTTTTGGCAGCAAACCTGTCGCCTGGCGCGCCATCGTTGACGGACCGCTATTGCAGATAGAGCGGTCTGCGACCGAACTGGTAACGCTCACGGCAGAACGGTATGACTACCAAGGTAGCATCAATGTCATTGCGACAGACTATTCCGTCAAACAGCAAAACAGACGCCGTAAAAACAATGTCAATCTGACCATCAACAGAACACCGTGTACCAACACGCGCAGCACCTATGATCTGAGCGCCACACTATTTTATAAGAACCGGCGATACACCGGTTGCGCCGTCCTCGGCGCACCTGTCACAGAACAGTGATACACGGCGATGGCGCTTGATCCGCGCCCGCGCTCCAGCCCAGTGGTCGCTGAAAACACTGAAGCCGGACGGTAAATCCGGCTTCGTTCTATTGCTGATTGAAGACTTCGCCTTGATGTGTACTGCCATCACACATCGTGTCCGACCTGAACATACGCTCGGGGCAGCGCAGATTTATCACAAACACATCTGAAATAAACCTTGGCTCACGCGGTGATTACTGCTGTTCTTGGATCTCCACGCGGCGGTTTTTCGCACGCCCCGCTTCAGTGGTGTTGTCGGCCACCGGCGCTGTGTGCCCTGTCCTTCAGTCTGGATCTGCCGTGCCTGCACGCCACGCAGGATCAAATAGGCTTTGACCGATTCAGCCCGACGTTTCGACAACGCTTCATTACCCGGCTCGCTACCGGATTCATCGGCGAACCCAACCAGTCGCACTGATTTTCCACTCTCTATCAATTGCTGCGCATACTGGTCAAGACCATCATGGAAACGGCTGTCGACCTGTGCGCTGCCAGATGCAAATTGCACCTGGGGCGGCGCTGCCGATGCAGCGGCTGCATCAGGTGCCGCGACGCGGGCTGGCGCGGCAACCTCGACCTGATTCTCCACCTGAATATCGGCACCGACCAGATTCTGAACCTTGGTAGTCAACGCCTCTTTTTCCTCACTGGACGATACTTGTCCGGTCAAGGTCAGGACCTCCTGCTTAAGACTGACATTCACATCGTGATAGCCGCGAAGCAGACTAAGCAGGCCCGAATAGTCATCGAACTTCGACGCCAGCGTCTGGCTATCCACTTGCAGTTCATCTTCTATCTTGCTATGGCCATCGACAAATTTGGCCGCATTCAGGATGCGATTGCGTGCCGACTCATCACGCACGGTTCCGCGGATCCGGAGCGCATCGCCGTCACGTTCAAGCTCAACCTGCGCCGCGACACCGCTCTGGCCACTGCCGGTCGCTGAATCTGCAGCAACGGGAGGTTGACCAGCACTGTCGGCTGCGGTTGCGTTGCTATCGGTCTGCGTTGCACCAGCGCTTGCAGAGTCATCCTGCCCCGTTGCCCCAAATGTCGTGGTTTTACCAGAAGATGCGGTGGTCGTTGAAGAAGGTGCAACCCCATCGCTGGCTGGCGCGGTGCCGGACTGAGTATCGGCCGCTTGATCAGCCTTTGTTTCTTGTGGCTGCGCCGGTTCGGGCTGGCTGGCAGATGAATCGGATGCGGCAAAGGTCGTGGTTTTGCCGGCGGCACCCGCCTGTTCAGGTGTTGATGTAGCAGGCGGTTTGTCTGCAAGTGGCGCAGGTTCAGCAAAAGTTGTGGTCTTGCCCGGTGCTGCAGTGTCTGCTGCAGGGGTGTCGGTTGTCGCGCTGTCTGCTGCCGTATTGGCGGTTGCGGCACTGCTTGACCCGGTTTGTTCAGCAGTTGCGCTGGATACGTCCGGCGCAGTGCTGGTCGCTGTGGCCCCTTCTGCTGCGGGCGCTGGCATCTGATCAGCCTGCTTACTGTCTGTGTCTGTCGCTGCTGGTTTTGTATTGTCTGTACTGGCCTGTTCCGCAGGCGATGGGGCTTTTTGCTCGGTCGCCTTGTCAGCCACGGCATTGGCGGCATCTGTACTTACGGTATCTGTACTCGCCGCAGCGGCTGTTGCATCAGACTGCGCTTCGGGCTCCATGGTGTCACTGGCCTGGCCGTAAGTCGGGCCAGCAGTTTGGCCGTCATTCGCGTCATTCGTCGAATCACTATTCGATGTATCGGCGGCAGGTTCGGGTGCAGCCGTTGCTGAGGTTTCCGGCTGAGTGCTATCTGCCGCCGGTGCGTCCGGCTGTCCGCTCGCAGATGCGGACTGCTCACTGTCAGGCTTCTCGCCTGCTGGCGGGACTGTCTCTGTGTTCTGTTTGCTCTCTGTGGTTTCTGCAGGAGCCGTGGCTGCAGGCGCAACCGCGGTTGCTGGTGTGTCAGCGCCCTTGGTCTGCGCGCTTTCCGGTTTTGCGCTGTCTGCCTGCGCACTGTCTGTTTGCGCGCTTTCGGCAGCGGGTGCATCTGCTACGCCGGCAGATTGTGGCGAAGCCGGTTCAGGGAAATTGGCAGAAGGCGCTGTAGCGTCCCCCGGCTCCGCCTTGTCATTATTGCCGGGGGTTGCAGCGGGAGCCGTTGCTGCATCGGATGCCGGCGCATCGGTTGCTGACTGCTGCTGGTCTGCCGGTTTGGCATTTTCAGTCGTTGTCGTATCCGATTGGGTGCAGCTCTTAATCCAGGCGGCACCGGCCAGCACCACAGCCAGCGTCAGCACCCATTTGAACCAGCCATTTGCGGGTTTTTCGTGTGTTGTTACACCCTGCGCCGACCCGTTCTTGCCGTTTTGTGACGTAGCAGCAGTATTGGCGTCTGCCGCGGCTAGCGCATCGCGTCCGAACAGGCCTTCCAGGCTGTCCTGGCCAAGCGCAGCAAGCGCCGGCGCATCCAGTTGGGCAGCCACGTGCGGCGCCTGGGTGGCGAACAACACTGGCAGGCTTTGCGCCGGCTCACTTTCAGTTGTGATATTGTTTTTCAAAAAGGAAAGCACAAACGGCACAACAATAGACAACAGCGATCCAACCGCTTTGGTATCCAGGCCGGTTGCTACTTCCAGATGAGCAGTGACCGCTTCCTGCTGCTGTCCGAGTATGATTGCCTGTTCGCTTTCGCCCAGCGTCACGATCTGTGCGAACTGATCGTTGGTTAGGACGGTTGGCGACAAGGCACTGGAGGTCAGGCTTGTCTGGGTCTGGCTGTCTCGAATATGAGCCGCCAGGGCTTGCGCGCCTTCGGGCTTGCCTGCCTGCTGTGCCATCGCACCGATCACCAGCGCAACCGCCTTGTCGTAGGCAGTGGTCGCCTGCGGGCGGGAAATATCCAGATAATCGGAAACCTGTGCAATCAGGCTGTCACGAATCGGGCCATTAAAGAACTGACTGAAATCGACACTCATGGAATCCTCATACCTTTACTGGAACTGAACGGGGCCGCTAGCCGGGCGCTTGCGGTTCCATAGTATCACTTTATTCAGCGTCAATTAAGCATGTTGGCTTGGCCCTGCAGGACAGGCCGCGCAAGACCCGGCACAGGCCTTTCGTCTACCTGCAGGCATCCCTGCAAAAAATGCGCTCAGGACCCGCGCCGAATCATCGAAAATGAACTGTCGGCCTTAGCCGTCGGCGCGCGCGGCCTTCTGCCGGTGATAACGCTGCGTTCCGGCATGAAGCACCCGATCACCCGGCAGAATCTGATCCGGTGTATAAGTGGATTGATCGATGATGCGTGCATAGATCGGATCGAAATCAATCTGCGCCAGTTCGAAAAGATCATCCAGCTCGTTGATCACAAAATAGCTTTTCTGCAGATCATCAATACGATAGTCCGTCCGCATGACCCGTTCCAGATCAAAGCCGATGCGGTTGGGCGAGTCATCTTGCAGACAGTACTGGCTTTCGGTAAATGAAGAACTGATACCTGCGCCATAGATGCGTATGCCGTCCTTTTGCTGGACCAGGCCGAACTCGATGGTGTACCAGTACAACCTGGAAATGAAAGGCAGAATGCCGCGCTCGAGCGCTTTTAACCCACCCTGGCCGTAGGCCTGCATGAAATCGGCAATGGCCGGGTTCATCAACATGGGCGCGTGCCCGAAAACGTCATGAAAGACATCGGGCTCCTGCAAGTAATCCAGCTTGTCTTTTGAGCGAATGAACTGGCCTGCCGGAAAGCGACGATTGGCAATATGGGTGAAAAACACGTCATCGGGCACCAGGCCGGGCACAGCCACGATCTGCCAGCCGGTATGCTGCATCAGCAGATCGTTCACTCGACGAAAATCGGGAATTTCATCTGCGGTAATGGGCATTTGCTTCATGCAGTCCAGATACTGGTCGCACACACGCCCGGGCAGCAATTTGCTTTGCCGCTCATAAAGCGTTTTCCAGACGCCATGTTCCTCTTGCGTATAGGCTTCCCAGTTCTGATCAATGGTCCAGTCGGCCGATGGCGCCACCGCCTGCGGATCGGCGCAGCCATGTTTCTCGACGGAGTTCAAATTTAGCGTTTCCATAAGGTGTCTCCAGATGTCACTATTATTTGGAAACAATATCACGCACAGAAAATCAGGGTGAATTCATGCCGAACTTTGGCAAATAACGCAATAATTTATTTTTTCTTGCTATTTTTATAGCATTTATTTTATTTTCTATTTCGAAATAAGATCGTGCAATACAGAAAATGCCAAGCCGACAGCCAGATCCCGTCTGCCTCGTGTAGATCAGGTGGCAATCCATGCCGCACCCTGCCGGGAACCTGCTCAGGCTCGTCATCTCTGGCGACTGGCGCAACTCGTGCATCTATCGAGCACGGGCAGCCACTGTCAGAGTGCGTCTATTGCCTGAGCCAGCTTGACGTCTCTTTCGGTCAGGCCATCGGCGTCATGTGTCGTCAGGCGGATGTCCACCTTGTTATATACATTGCTCCATTCCGGATGGTGATTGGCCTGCTCGGCCAGCAAAGCGACTTTTGTCATGAAGCCAAAGGCCTGGACAAACGAGTCAAATTTAAAATGCCGACGCAATGCTTTACCATCTTCATCCAGCCCCCACCCATCGAGCGAGGCCAGCGCAATACCAATATCTGCGTCATTCAATGGTGTCATCACAAACTCCTGTGGCCATCTGTATCGTGATGGCTTGATCGTTGATAATCTGTATTTTCTATAGTAATGCAAAGCGCCGGTTGCAACAAGAAACCGGGGCGCCCTGATGCAACCCACCTTCAACTGCCATTTTCAACGCCAATTTTCGACTCCCAACAGCCCTTGCCTGCATCCCATTCGCAATCCCACTTTCTTGCAGGCATGATGCCTGGTGCTGCCCCGGGTCGCGCGACTGACGTTATTATCAATAGGAACGTAATGATGCAAAGGAACACAGATCATGGATGAACAAGTTCTGGGAGCGATGCAAAAGTGGCCCAATGTGCCGGCAGTATATGGCTGGCTCTCGCTTAATGCCCACGGCGACTGGCTGCTGCATACCCAAGGTGGCGCACGCGAAGGCCAAAGCGGCGAGAAAATCGCCAATGCACAGATCCGCCACTTCATGAACCGCAACTACGCGGCCAATGAGGCCGGCGAATGGTTCTTCCAGAACGGCCCGCAACGGGTGTATGTCGATCTTGCCTGCGCACCCTATATTGTCCGCCTGGCTGACGATATGCAAACGCTCCTTACCCATAACGAATTGCCCGTCACGCGGGTCAGCCAATGGTTGCTGGACGCAGAAGGCCGACTGTATATGCAGACCGAACACGGCGCAGCAATGCTGGCAGGACGTGACATGGGCCTGCTGAGCACTCGTCTGCAGGTCATGCCCGGGACGGCGGGCACGCCAGCGGCAGCAACACCGCTGGACCAGAACCATTTGCAAGCACTGCACGAGGGCAGCATCTTGCTAGTGTCGCTGGATGGCGCAAGCGATTGGACTGCGCCCATGCAATGGCTGGAAAACGCGCTCATTCCGGCGCGACTGGGCTTTGTTCGAGAGCCGGCAGCCAGCTGATGCTTTTTGCCAATAACCGGGCATTATTGTTTACACTATGCCTGAATTCACCGCAACAGAAAAAACACCATGACGTTACCCAGCGCTTTGCACTATTTTCCTGCCCCTACGACCCAGGCTTTCTGCAGCCAGTGTGGCAACCCGCTGACGCGTCTGGTCCCGCCTGATGATAATCGCGAACGCGACGTCTGCAATCATTGCGGCGCCGTCCATTATCGTAACCCGCTGATTGTCGTGGGCACCGTTCCTATCTGGAACGATCAGATCCTGCTGTGTCGCCGGGCCATTGAGCCTCGTTACGACACCTGGACCCTGCCAGCCGGCTTTATGGAACTGTCCGAGACGACCAGCCAGGGGCCTTGCGCGAGACCGATGAGGAAGCCGGGGCGGATATCAGCCTGGGCAACCTGTTTACGGTCCTGGACGTGCCACGCGTCAATCAGGTGCATATGTATTTTCTGGCAACGGTCACAAGCGAACGCCTGGACCCCGGGCCCGAATCACTCGAAGCCCGGTTTTTCAACCTGGATGAAATACCCTGGGATGAGCTGTCTTTTCGCACCGTTTCTCATACCCTGAAGGCCTACCTGCAGGACCGGGCCAGCGGCGTATTTACCACGCATTATCACAGCATCGAATAAGCAGTTGCACCCGGGTTCTTCGCCACCATGATTACACTGCCCTGCCTAGATAACGGCGAGCCATTTCCTCCGGCCTGCCAGGCATTGAAAGAGCCGGATGGTCTGCTGGCGTTTGGCGGTGATCTGTCCACTTCCCGCCTGCTACAAGCCTACAAACTTGGCATTTTCCCCTGGTACTCGGCCGATCAGCCGGTGCTGTGGTGGTCGCCTTCTGCGCGCATGGTGCTGCGATGCGATGACTTCAGGATCTCGCCAAGCCTGGGCAAATTGCTCAAGCGTGTGGCCCGTAACGAGCGTCAGCAAGACGCCGCCATTACGGTCACGACCGACACATGCTTTGAGGCGGTAATGCGCGCCTGTGCTGCGCCACGTGGTGCACAGGCCGGCACCTGGATTACAGATGAAATGATCGCCGCCTACACGGAACTGCACCGCCAGGGCTATGCCCATTCAATTGAAACCTGGCTGGATGGACAACTGGCCGGCGGCCTGTACGGTATTGGCATCGGCCGCATGTTCTATGGGGAATCCATGTTCTCCACCAGCAGCAACACCTCCAAAATTGCGCTGGCCTGGCTGGTGCGCTTTCTCAAGGCCAATCAGGTCACATGGATCGACTGTCAGCAGGATACGCCACATCTGGCCAGTATGGGTGCACGCCCTCAGCCACGGGCAGCGTTTCTGCGTCATGTGTCAGAGACCGTCAACCAACCCGCCCTGCTCTGGCCCGCTGGTCAGATGCTGGGAGACGGCACTATCGTTCCCCCGATGTGAGCAAAACCATTTTTAAGGTATAGTTGGCGAAAATGCCCCACAGCCGGTAACCAGCCATGAGCGATATCCACGATCCGTCCTTCAACGTCCTGCAGTTTTATCTGACCGCGCCCTATGCCTGTAGCTATCTGGACGGGAAAATGGCGCGTTCGCAGGTTGTTGTGCCCGGACACCTGATTCGGCCGCCGGTTTACGCCCAATTGCTGCGCAACGGCTTTCGACGCAGTGGCCTGTTTACCTACCGGCCCCGTTGCGATCAATGCCGCGCCTGTATTTCGGTCAGAATCAATTGCGCGCAGTTTGCGCCCAGCCGCACCCAGCGCCGCATCCTGAAACGCCACAACAATTTGCGAGCCAGCATCCGCCCCCTGGAATGGGACGAAAGCCACTTTGAACTCTATAAAAAATACCAGGCGTCGCGTCACGCCGGCGGCGGCATGGACGATGACAGCGCCGAACAATATGAAGAGTTTCTGCTGACCAGTCGCATCGACTCGCAACTGGTGCAGTTCCATGATGAAGACCAGGTGCTCAGAATGATATCCATCATAGATGTAACTGATGACGGGTTATCCTCCGTATACACCTTCTATGATCCGGATTATGCTGGCAGCCTGGGTACTTATGGTATTTTGTGGCAGATCGGTCATTGCAACGACCGGGGCCTGCCGTGGTTGTATCTGGGCTATTGGATCGCTCAAAGCCGTAAAATGGCATACAAAATCAATTTCCGGCCTATCGAGCTTTATATTAACCACCGATGGATCGACAGCGCAAACATTGACCTGTCTGAACTATCTACTTTCTGATCTGCCATGTCACTTGCCTATCGCCTCTATCCGCTGATCCGCCCGGTCCTGTTTTCCATGGATCCCGAACGGGCGCACGAACGCACCCTGGAAGGCTTGAACAAATTGCACCAATGGGGGCTGTTGAAAAAAGTGCTGGATGCCAGGCCCAGTGCTCCCCTGCGCATGCTGGGCCTGGATTTGCCCAACCCGGTTGGCTGGCTGCCGGTCTGGACAAAAATGGCGCCTATATTGACGCACTAAGCCACATGGGCTTCGGGTTCATGGAAGTGGGCACGGTCACGCCCAAGGCGCAACCGGGCAATCCGAAACCACGCATGTTTCGCCTGCCGCAAGCCGATGCCCTGATCAATCGTCTGGGTTTTAACAACCAGGGGCTGGAAGCCTTCCTGGCCAATGTGGCGCGCAGCGAATGGAAAAAACGCGGCGGCATTCTTGGCCTGAATATTGGCAAGAATGCGGCCACCCCCATAGAGCAGGCGGCCGATGATTATCTGCTGGGTCTGGCAGGCGTATACGCGCACGCCGATTATGTGACCGTTAACATATCGTCGCCCAATACCCAGAATCTGCGTGCCCTGCAACAGGTAGACGAACTGACCGGATTGCTGACCGCGCTGCGCGAAAAACGCAAGGAACTGGCCGATCAGCACGGGCGCGCCGTGCCTGTTGTGGTAAAAATCGCCCCCGATCTGGACGCCAATCAAATTTCAACCATTGCCGGGCTATTGACCCAGTATGAGATTGATGGCGTCATTGCCACCAATACGACCTTGTCTCGCAAAGGCGTCAACGGACTGTCCCATGCCAAGGAAAAGGGCGGCTTATCCGGCATGCCTGTGCATGAAGCATCGCTCAAAGTCATTCGCGGTCTGCGGCAGCAATTGGCTCCCGATTACCCCATTATCGGGGTAGGCGGCATTATGGAAGGTGCGCAGGCAGTCGAAAAAGTGCAGGCAGGCGCCAATGCCATTCAGCTCTACACGGGACTGATCTATCGCGGGCCCGTGCTGGTGGACGAATGCGTCAGGGCGATTGCTGGGCTCGGCCAGCCTGGTGCTGCCTGACTCGTTTTCGAATATTCTATTCGCGTATCCTTTTCGCATATCCTGTTCGAATACGCAAAAAAAATAGCCCTTCGTAATGAAAGGGCTATTTTCTTATCCCGGGCGTCGCCGAAGCACCGCCCGTTGTTCGCGCAGATTAAGCCTGACGGCGAGCAGTTGAACGGCTTGCCGTTGCAGCTGCTTTTGTGGCTGTCTCTGTTGCCTTGATGGTTGCGTTAGTTGCAGCAGAGATATTGGACTCGGCAACTTCAGCAGCCTGCTTGGCAGCTTTGTTCATTGAATCATAGGCAGTAGATACGGTTGCCAGTGATGATTTCATCAATGCAACAGCACTTTCAGAACCGGTAGGCGCATTTTTGGCCAGTTGGTCAATGGCTTCGGAAACCTGTTGCTGACCTTCGGCAACTTGTGCTTCTGTCAGTTTGATCAGTTCGTTGCTCACGCCAGAAACGATGTCATATACGTGCTTGGTGTAAGCAATGGCTTTTTCTGAGTTGGGCTGGGCCAGTGAAGACACGTAAGCGGCGGCTTCCTGTGGGTCTTTCAGTTCGGCCACTTGCTGGGTTTGTTCTGCAACTTCACCCAATGTCGCTTTGATCACTTTCAGGTTCAGGTCAACCAGCTTTTCAAAGCCGCTGAACAGGGAACCCTGAACGGCAACAGCAGCGTTCAGAGCAGATTTTTGACGGTCAAGAATTTGTTGTGGAATGGCGCTCATGATGATATATCCTCGGTAGATAGTACAGTGTTAAGTTGTGCAGACCTGGTGCACGGGCACGACAGGTTTCTGCTAAAACAGTTTGCTGCATTGGCGGCAATGTTCTTTTCACTTCCCGGGCTATGACCACCCACCCTATTATTGTTGCATTGCACAATTCAAATTATACACATCATTTTCAGTGGGTCAAGCTTTTTTTGTGCAGCGCAACAAAACTCACTCTTCCATCCGTCAAACAGCGATAATTTACTGAATATTATATGAATTGTATGACTGAGGCATGACATGCCGGTGGCCCGCCGAGAGCTCGTCAGGCGGACGTCATTGTCGCGCAGCAGGTTATTCGTAACCCAGTGCGGCCGATATTTTTGCTGCAGTGCTTACCAACATTTCCACCCATTCTTCCTGCAGGCGCTCTGCTGGTGCGGAAATGGACAGGCCGGCCACCAACTTGCCCGAATCGTCGTAGATTCCGGCAGAAATGCAACGCACACCCAACTCGAGTTCTTCGTTATCACGGGCATAGCCGTGGCGACGCACAAAGCTCAAGTCGCGTTCAAGCCGATCCAGGTCCGTCAGGCTGTTGCGGGTGTTGCCCGATAAACCGGTGCGTGTCGCGTAGGCGCGCACGTAACGGGCGTCAGACGAGGCCAGAAAGAGTTTACCGACAGAGGTCAGATGCAACGGTGCCCGCCCGCCAATGGCCCGCACAACCTGCATTCCCGAGCGTTCGCTCCAGGCACGATCAATGTAGACAATGTCATCGCCCTGCTGAATGGACAGATTCACGGTTTGTCCGGTCAGATGGTGCAAGGTCTGCAAATGGTCGTGCGCCACATCGCGTACATTCAGCCGGTCCTTGACCAGCGCTCCCAACTCCAGAAGCCGAATACCCAATTGGTACATGCCGTTATTGACACGCTCAACATAGCGGCCGACGGCCAGATCATTCAGAATACGATGGGCGGTGGAGGCGTGCAGTGCCGTGAGCGCCGCTATATCCTTGAGGGAGACCGGATGCGGCTGGTCAGCCAGGACGTCCAGCACCTTCATTGTGCGTTCCAGGACCTGGATACTGATGCCGGAAGCGCCATTCGTCTTGTCGGAATCGGACGCAGCCTGCGTAGTTAAAAGCCGGTTAGCCATGATGGAGGATATTTAAAATATTGCAGTGCAATATATTCTATATCATATTGTGAAAAATAGAAACCCGACAATGTCGCATTTTCATTTGAATGCGACAATATTGCCCTTTATACGGGTTTGTCCGGATGAAACCGTCCGCCTACGCGCAGGATTTCACCCTTCAAATAGTCGAATGCTGCTGTGGCCGCTGGCTCTTCGCCTTTGACGCCCAGATCAATATAGGCACCTGCACCCTGGCCCATGGTAGGCAGGCTGAACGTGCTAATGCCGGCCCAGTTCGTTTCGATATGCTCCAGCGCCGGCGTGATCCGCGATTCAGGAACGCCGTAGGCCAGAATGTTATGCGAAACCAGTTGGCTCAGGTTCTGATAATCTGCATAACGGTTATCCAGGGTCCATTCGACCATGGGCCAGGCCATCTCCGGGAATCCCGGAACAAAAGTATGGTCCTGGATGAAAAAACCCGGAATGCGGTTATAGGGGTTGGGCACAATCTCGGCACCCACAGGGAACACCCCCATGGCGAGCCGCCGCTGATTTTCCGGCGAACCAGGATCGTGTGTGCCGCGCCCTTCCAGCGCAAGCTGGGCAAAACGTTCGGTAATCAACCTTTCGGCTTCGGGATGCAGAGCCAGGGGCACACCCAGCGCCTGTGCGACGGCTGTGCGGGTTTTATCATCAGGCGTAGCGCCAATGCCGCCACTGGAAAAAACAATATCATCCGATGCAAAACTGCGTTTGTAGGCAGCAATCAGGGTTTCAAGATCGTCCGGCAGGAATTCGGCACGCGACAGTTGCATGCCTCGCGCGGCAAGCAACTCAATGATTTTGGACAGATGCTTGTCCTGACGCCGGCCAGAAAGAATTTCGTCTCCCACAATGATCAAACTGATTTTACGTGCTGCCTTATCGTTCATAATGCTCATCCTGTTATTGCCCCGTCGCGGGATGACGCTATTCTAACGCTAAAGGTCGGACTGTGCCGACAATAGCGGCGGGCTGTTCCGACGTTGTTCGACCAGTGCAGCCAGACCGTGGTGCGCATAGACCAGGGAGGTAAATACAGGCAACACAATCCAGGTAAGGGGAATCAGGTTAATCGTCGCGCAGATCGTGCCGATCAGCCATCCGCCGCCACGCCGACGAGCGATAACCTGCGCCCGCTCCTGCCTTGTCGCATGCTCGACCAGCGCATCAAACCGCAGCATATGGGTGAAGGCATAAGCCCACCAGAATATATGCAGCAGCACCGCAACGGGTGGAATCAGCCACAGCGGTAGCGTAATGACCCAGCCAACGATAAATACCAGCACCACTTTGGCCGAGTTCACCAGGCTTGAAACAAAGACCTGGCTACCGCGGCGATCCAGTTCCGGATAGTCGGTGCGCGCTACATGGCCTACCACCATGGGCATGACCAGCACAGCGGCAATCAGCAGACCGATACTGCTGCCAATCGTAACCATGATGACAAACACCAGGATATGCACCAGATAGACTGTCATGGATAACAGTCCGACGCCAGCCATCCAGCCTTCCATGCCAGTCATCATTTCCGACTGCGTGACAAACAGGTTTAACCAATCGGCCACCGGCTCCCACAGGAAGCGCGCAAAAAACAGCATAACAATCAGCGCCGCGGCAAACGGCAGCAACAGCGCCAGCAACATGCGTGGCTGCAGTTGTGAGACCATCGCACGTCCGAAAGCGCGGCCAACCCCTTCGTATGGCGATGGCATACTTTCTGATTGCTGTCCGAATGGTGTACTATTTTGCATGACTTTCCCTTTGCGCAATGGCGTAAATGGTTTCAGATCCAACCGTTACCTGTGACTCGTTCACTGTTACTCATTTGCAGACCCAATATGTTCATTCAAACCCCCGGCCAGCACGTCCCCCAGTTGCTCCAGGCACTGGACAATCCCGACACATGGCTGATTGCCTGTTACTGCGCCGCCTGGTGCGACACTTGCGGCGACTATCACGCGGCCTTCCAGGCCATGAGCGAACGCTACCCGCAACATCTGTTCCTTTGGATTGACGTTGAAGACAATCCCGAGCTGCTGGATGACCTGGACGTTGAGAACTTCCCTACCCTGCTGATCCAGACCGGCGGGCAAACTCGTTTTTTTGGCACCATGCTGCCCTACATCAGCCACCTGGAACGCATGCTGCAGGCCGTGGGCGACGAACCTGACACGCGCGCCGACGGGCCGGCCGATCTGCGAACGCTGTTGACCGCCTCGGCCTGAGACAGCGCCGGCCGATGCCAGGCGCAGGGCAAGATCGGGCAATGCGGCAATTGCGCAGCATCATTGACGCCCGCTTGCCGCAACCTTGATTTAAACAGGAATGTGGGAATAGTAAGCCGCGGTTTCAAGTATTTGAACGCGGCTGAAACATCAGTTTTCGGGTGAGTTGTCGGTACTGGGACGGCCACCCAGCAAAACGGCCAGCATGGGCTTGGGTCCATGCCCTTCAGGGCGCCGGTTTACCACAGTGTCGGATTCGGCCTTTTGCTTGGTCGGCTCGTAAGGACGAAAGAAAAAGTCGTCAATGGGGGTGGCCCGGGCCGCAGGAAAAGTTTTCTTGTAGCGTTCAGGCTTGCCGCTTGCAGCTCGCGCCGGGTGATGTCCGCGCGCCAGAAAAACGCTGGGAATGGATAGCACACCCCGTGGTACCGGTGTTTTGATCAGCTTTTCGATATCTTCCAGCAGGCGCTCTTCGGTTTGCGTATAAAAGGCGATGGCCTCGCCCTTCGCACCTGCCCTGCCGGTACGGCCGATACGGTGCACGTAGTCTTCGGCGTTATAGGGCAGGTCCATATTGATCACGCAAGGCAAGCCGACCACGTCCAGGCCCCTGGCCGCCACATCGGTGGCCACCAGAACCGCAATTTCGCCCGACTTGAAGCCCTCGAGCGCCTTGATGCGCTCGGCTTGCGAGCGATCGCCGTGAATGGACTCGGCATTGATGCCTTCACTGACCAGTTCCCGGGCGACGCGGCTGGCGCCGATTTTGGTATTGACAAAAACAATGACCTGGCTCAGGTTGCGCGACTTCAGCGTATACAGCACCGCCGCTTTCTTTTCATTTGGCGCGACCGGATAGGCAATTTGTGTGACGGTTTCGGCCGTGGCATTGCGCGGCGCGACATTGATTTCCACCGGATTGTTCAGGAAACTGCGCGCCAGCTTACGGATATCATTACTGAACGTCGCGGAAAACAACAAGCTTTGGCGCGGTTTGGGCAGTAACCGAACGATGCGTTCCAGATCTGGCAGAAAACCCATATCCAGCATGCGATCAGCCTCATCCAGCACCAGCACGCTGACCTGGCTCAGACTGACGTTCTTCTGTTCGATATGGTCCAGCAGTCGTCCCGGCGTGGCAATCAGCAGCTCGCAGCCCTTGCGCAACTGATCGCGCTGAGCGTTCATATCCACTCCACCAAAAACAACAGCCACGCGCAAGGGAGAGCTGTGGCTGTAGCGTTTAACGCTTTCTGCGACCTGATCGGCCAGTTCCCGCGTGGGCGCCAGGATCAGGGCGCGCACCGGATGGCGGGCTGGCGACATGCTGCTGTTGGCCATAGGCATGAGCCGGTGCAGCAGCGGCAGCGTAAATGCCGCTGTTTTGCCCGTGCCGGTCTGGGCTGCGCCCATGATGTCGCGCCCGTCCATAATCAGCGGCATGGCCTGTTCCTGGATGGGCGTTGGCTTGGTATAGCCGCTGGCCATCACCGCCTTCAGCAGATCGGGGTGCAGGCCGACCTCGGTAAAGGATTCGAAGGTAGTGGTTTTGCCGGAAGTAGTCGTATTGGCGTCGGTCATCAAGTGTATGTAAAGGAACTGAAAATTGCGGCAGGCCGCGAAAACGTCATTTTACTCTACTCATGTACCCATCTATGCCTATCGGCCCGGAAATAGGGAGAAAGCCTTAGAAAATCCAGCGTAAAAGCCACAAGACGACCATACCGACAGCGATCATGAAAAGAATATTACGTACCCGCAAAAATGCCAGCGCAGCCACCACCGCCGCAAAAAACTCGGCGCCGACCTGTGGCCACTGCCCCACAGTCCAGGGCAACAGGCTGGGCACGATAATGGCCGTCAGAGCAGCGACCGGGGCGTAGCGCAGGCCACGACTTACCGTCTTGCTCAAGGGAAAATACTGGCCCAGCATGAGGTAACCGGCCCGGGTCAGCAAGCTGCCGATGCCCAGCAACACAATGACAAGCGCAATATAGGTATCACTCATGCACGCTTTCCTTTGATCATGAATTTCTCGGACAGAATGCCGGCAGCAATCCCGGCCACAATGGCGATGAACAGCCCCATGCGCAGCGGCAGCGGCTGGCCCAGCCAGGCTACTGCGCCGGCCACCAGCACCGTTACCAGCATGGGCCGACCCTTGATGAGCGGGATGACAACAGCCATCAGCGTGAGCACGCCGGCAAACTCCAGCGACCATTCACGCGGCACGCGATCGCCGATCAGCACACCGGCCAGGGTACTTAACTGCCATGCCCCCGCGATGGCCGTCCCCATGGACAGATAGGTCCACACATAAACCGTACGGCGCTTCTGGCGGACATGGCGAAACAGGCTGACGAAGACTACGTAATTGATATCGGTCAGCAGATACCCCAGCACCAGCCGCTTAAAATGAGAATATCGTTCGAAAAACGGATAAAGCGTCGCGCCAAATATGACAAACCGGATATTAACAATGAAACCGGCCAGAAACACCATCCATACCGGGGCGCCGGCGGCCATCAGCGGTAACGCCGTCAGCTGGGCCGATCCGGCATAAACCCACAGCGACATGATCATGGCCTGCCAGAAGGACAAACCGTAATTGACCATGGCCACACCGGACACAAATCCCCAGGCGGACAACGCCAGCAGGTGAGGACCCACCGCCCGCATCCCCAGTTGAACGGCCTGTCGACGCGCCAGCCGGTGCGCATCGCTGGCGGCAGGCAAAACCCGCGCTAAAAGAATAAACGGGGAAAACAAAATAGTTCCTTGTGCTGTACAATACGCTGTGTAACGGCGTATGAACGGATGCTCGGTAGCGGCGTAGACAATGAAGATATGCTGGGAATTCTAGCAAAAGCAGCGCGCTCATCCTCATTGCACCCGCCCCAGGGTCGAAATATAATACGCCAGCACCCATCGGCCAGAGTAAAGTGACGCTGCACGGCAACACTCGGGCCGGTTACCATCAAACACACGTGCGTGCCGTTTACAGCGCGCATAACATGTCTTTCCGCTTTTTTAGGAAGTAACTGATGTCTGCACAAGTACAAACGGCACCCATCGAGGTGTCTGCAAGCGATCTGCCTGTTTATTGCCCTGGCCCGAATGCGCCAACCTGGAGCCTGCATCCACGCGTTTTTCTGGACGTGAGCAAAACCGGCTCGGCAGCCTGCCCTTATTGCGGCACGGTATACCGCCTCAAAGAAGGCGAGAAAGTGCATGGGCACTAAAAGCACTGCTGCGCCCAAACGCGCGGTCTTCGCCAGCCCCGAGGAGGTCGAACAGGCCTTTTACGAAGCGCTGCGCCTGGGCGATGTCATGCGTGTCATGCATACCTGGGCCGATGATGAAGAAACGGTTTGCATCCATCCGGGCGGCGAGCGCCTGACGGGCACCAGCGCCATCCAGGCGTCCTGGCAGGAGCTGCTCAATAGTGGCCCGCTCCATATTCATGCCCATCACCCGTGGTCATCACCTACGGCATGACTGTCATCCATATCCTGATCGAGGAAGTCCAGGCCAATACCCCGCGGGCAATCGGGAACTGCTGTTTTATGCAACCAATGTGTATCACAAGGGTCGCACCGGCTGGCATCTGGTCCACCATCATTCCGCCTCCGCTCCCTCTGATGTTCTGCTATCGGAAATGCACGACATTCCCAACCTGCTGCATTAATCCGCCTGCAACACTGTCCTGCCGCCCGCGATCGCCAGCAGCAAATACGTCCTTTACCCTGGCCGGGCCTTGCTTGCCTGCTTTATAGTTCCTCTGCACACCTCAACAGAATCACTGGACCTGCTGTGACTGCCCGACTCGATCTTGACGCCTGCCCTTCTCCGAACTGGCAATATGAAGGCCATCTCCAGACGATTGCCGCCATGAAGTGGGGACGCCGCCCCCAACAGCGGTTCGTACGCCAGCGACTGGATACCCCCGATGGCGATGTTCTGGATATCGACTGGGCCGGGCCGCAAGCGCATACCCATTACCATTTCAGCGGGCAGGCACTGGTCATTTTTCACGGGCTGGAAGGCAGCAGCCAGAGCCATTACGCCCAGGCTATCGGCTCGTACTTTGTTGAACGTGGATGGATGGTCGCAGTGGCGCATTTTCGCGGCTGCTCGGGTGAGCCGAACCGGCTGGCCCGTTCCTATTTTTCCGGCGACTCCCAGGATATTGACTTCATCCTGAGCCAGGTACGCCGCCAGTTACCCCAGGCGCAATGGCATGCAGCGGGCATTTCCCTCGGAGGCAATGCACTGCTCAAATATACAGGAGAGCAAGGCCAACGGCTGAACTGGCTCAATGCCGTGGCAGGTATTTCGGTGCCGGTAGACCTGGTGGCCACCGGCATGCGGCTGCAAACCAGCCTGATGGGACGCTATGTATACACCCCTCATTTTCTGGCTTCCATGCGCGGCAAAATACAGCAAAAGGCCTGCGCCTTTCCTGGCGTGGTCAACTGGAACAAAGCGCTACAGGCACGCACACTGCTTGCGTTCGATGACGCGTATACCGGGCCGGTGCATGGCTATCGCAGTGCGCTGGATTACTGGTCGCGCTGTTCAAGCCAATATCATCTGCCGGCCATTCGGGTACCAACGCTACTGTTGATTGCGCGCAACGATCCCTTTATTCCCGAAGCCAGCCTGCCCGGCCCCGATCAGGCCAGCAATCACGTGCTGTTGCACTACCCATGCAGTGGTGGCCATGCCGGCTTTGCGAGCGGGTCGGGGCGCGGCGAGCTAAGCTGCTGCCGCGCCGGATCGAACAGTTTTTCACGCAGAATCGATAATATGCTCTTGCCGTCTTGCCGGTACGGATTGCATCCACCCGGCAGTCCGTGACATCTATTGCGCATCGTGTATTGCCGCAACCACAACCGGCATTGCAACAGGCAAAGCGCTGCAGCCCGCGTCACACCGCCTTGAGCCGCTGCTGGGCCAGGCGCATTTCACGCATCTGCCTGCCGGTTTTCTGGCGCCCCTTGGCCGACAGTCGCATCATGGTGCTCAGGCAAATAGCAAGCCGAAGGTTTCGACCATTGCCGCCGGAATCCACATGGTCAGGCCGCCAATACTCTGGTCGGTTATCGCAGACATGGGCAGCGCCCGTCCGCAAAGATCGAACAGCGGGTAAATGTCGGTGGTGGTGAACGTGATGACAGCGCCCACGATCATTTGCGGCAACATGGTGATGATGGGCGACAGAATCCGTGCGCCTGGCGACAGGACCGCCGGGGAGCCCGATGCAATGGTCCATTGAAAGAAACGACCAAGCCATGTTTTGGCCGTGAGTACAGGCGCGACATAGGGACGACGATCCAGAATCAGATTCCAGTACATGAACCCGCTGACCACAACCGACCAGTTCATGAGCCGGTACAGGCGCCAGTCGAGCATGGAATAGAACTGGATGGTTGGCAGCAGCCAGAACAGCACCAGAAAGACAAACAGGAACGGGACCAGAATTTTGTTGGTGAGCACACCGGTAATGAATCTGCCGGAAAAATGCGACGATAATCGCGCAGCCAGACACGCGCGCGCAGGGGAAGACCGGCGCGCATCACCTGTCCGGGATAGGCGCCCATAATGAGCAAGGGGCCCAGGTGATGCAAGACCAGATGCTGAATGCGGTGAATGAAAAACATGCGCTCGGCATAATAGTCAACGTGCGTATGCAGCGATAGATAAAGCACCACGAAACCTGACCAAAACAGTAGCTGTCGCGCAAGTGTTACGCGATGCACGCGTGTGCCACGCACAAACAGCCAGCCGGCAAGGAGAAACAGGGCAATCAGCGTAGGAGAAAACTCCCAGGGAGCAAGCCAATGCATCAAGTCCAGATCCATCGAATAAAACCTCTTGAATATATCGGTGCCGTATCACAAACGGCATCCCGCTCACTAGCAGGTCATGTGCAGGCAGGTGACGTGCGCCACAACCATGGACAGGGTGAACATGGACACCATGCCGGCGATCAGCAAATTGAGCAGCGCCATCAGCCCCGGCGGCACGCCTGACGGTTTGCGCCGCACCTGGTTGACATTATAAAGCGCGTCGAATTTTTCATCGGCACGCAGGCAATAAACAGCCGACTCAATGAAACCTGCCCATAGCGGGATGAACAGGAAAAAAAACGGAATGGAGTCCCACCACACGGGTTGGGTGAACGACCATGCCAGCATTGCCAGACTGAACAGCGTAATGACAGGCGCAATGGGTCGCTTCAGATACCAGCCCTGCAGACCCAGCACGCCAAAAAAACAGGCCAGAAACCCGGCGACGATTTTGTAACGAAAATGGTTTGCAGGCCTGGCCCGCCACAACTGATTCAACATTTCTGATTCAACATTTGCTCTATGTCAGGCACGCTGCCAACTTTGAAGGCTATATTGTACGACACGCGGGCGCACTGGTGCGTGCGCCGGTTTTTTTCAGGCAAAAGGGTAAAATAGCGAAATGGAAAATGTTGATTTCGATATTGCAATCATCGGCGCCGGCCCCGTGGGGCTGGCGCTGGCCTGTGCCCTGGACAAACTGCCCGGTATCAGGCCAACGGTCGCCCTGTTCCAGGCAGATCACCCGGTCATGCATAATCCGGCGCAGGACACCCGCGTGCTGGCCCTCAACCACGGCAGCCGGGTCTTTCTGGAACAATTGCACGGCTGGCCCGACCAATACGCCGCGATTGAAACCGTACATGTCTCGCAAAAGGGCCGCCTGGGGCGAACGCTCATTAGCCACACCGATTTTGACGTTGCAGCGCTGGGCTATGTGGTTCCCTATCGCGCTGTCCACGCCAGCCTGCAGCAGCATGTGAACGAGGGGCGCACCTTGCGCCTGGCCGGGGCGCCGGCCACCGTTACCAGTGAACCGGACAGCGCAACAGCCTGCGTCAGCCAGAACGGCAAAATCTATCGGGCGCGCATTGTCGTGCAATGCGATGGCGCAAAGCCGGACACGAAACTGCGCGACTATAACCAGCATGCCATCATTACCTCTGCCCGCGCTGCCCTGCCCAGGCCCGGCTGGGCCTGGGAGCGATTTACCCGCGAAGGCCCGCTGGCGGTCCTGCCGCACCCGGTGTTTGCCGATGCCCAATCCATCGTCTGGTGCACCAGTCCGACGCGGGCACGCGAACTGCTGGCCGCAGACGACGCCAACTTTTCCCGGGCACTCACCGAGCATTTCGGTGACCGGCTGGGGGCCTTTTGCGTGCTGGAGCCTCGTCACATTTTCCCGCTGGCGCTCAGCGTTACCAGGAACACCGTCAATGGCCGCGTGGTCACCATAGGCAACGCAGCCCAGGCGTTGCATCCGGTGGCCGGCCAGGGACTTAACCTGGGACTGCGCGATGTGGCGGGACTGTTGCGAGCGCTGCAGCCGTGGCTCATCGACCCGACGCAGGATCCTCAGCCAGCTCTGACGACTTTTGCGGGCTCGCGTCGTACCGATCGCGGCATCACTCGTCAGCTGACCGATTTCATGCCGCGTATTTTCACCACCGGCAATCCATTAGTCGAACACGCCTGCGGCTTGTCTTTGCTGGCGCTGGACCTGACCGAGCCGCTGCGGCGCCCGCTGGCCCGCCACCTGTTGCAGGGTTATCGCAACTAGGGCAACGGCTTTGCCGGCCCTGCTGTCCAACCTTGGTTAAAATGAGTCCATGCAAATCGGTAACTGGTCCCTTCCCAATCCTGTTTTTGTCGCTCCCATGGCGGGCGTGACCGACAGACCCTTTCGTCAGCTGTGCAAACAGTTGGGGGCCGGCTATGCCGTCTCCGAAATGGCGGCCAGCAACCCGGCCTTGTGGGAAAGCGTAAAAACCTCCAGAAGACTGAATCATGATGGCGAGATCGACCCGATCGCGGTGCAGATTGCCGGCGCCGATCCGGCCATGCTGGCCGAAGCCGCCGTGTTCAATATCGGCAAGGGCGCGCGCATCATCGACATCAATATGGGTTGCCCCGTAAAGAAAGTATGTCATGTCGCCTCGGGTTCGGCGCTGTTGCGCGACGAAGATCTGGTGGCGCGCATTCTGGAAACGGTCGTGGCTGCCTGCCGGCCCTTTGACGTACCGGTCACGCTCAAGACACGCACCGGCTGGGACCGGCAAAACCGCAATGCCCTGCGCATTGCCCGGCTGGCGGAAAACGCGGGTATTGCTGCGCTGACCCTGCATGGCCGAACTCGCTGTGACCTGTATACCGGGCAGGCCGAATACGATACCATCGCGGCCGTCAAGGCGGCCATCGGTATTCCCGTGATCGCCAACGGCGATATCACAGATCCGGTCAAGGCCCGGCATGTGCTCGAGTACACCGGCGCCGATGCCATCATGGTAGGCCGCGCTGCCCAGGGTAATCCGTGGATCTTTCGCGAAATCAATCACTACCTGCAAACCGACACCTTTCTGCCGCCGCCATCATGGGAACATATGCGCGATGTGCTACTGGCCCATCTTGACCATCACTATGGGTTCTATGGTGAATACACCGGCGTGCGCACCGCCCGCAAACATATCGGCTGGTATATAAGCAGTCTTCCGGATGCAGAATTGTTTCGGCAACAAATGAATCGCCTCGAAAGCTGTCAGGAGCAGTACAATGCAGTCAATCAGTGGTTCACCAAGCTGGTCAATGAATCGGCGCCGCGGGTTCCACAAGCTGCAGTCCATTAAGTCAGAACAACAAAAACTTCCCCAACACCGCCATTATGAACAACACACAAGACCTTCAGGAATGTGTACGCACAAACCTTGAACTTTATTTTAAAGAATTGGGCGACGGCGAAGCGGCAACCTTTGGAACATGGTCACAAGTTGCGTAGAGAAGCCGCTACTTGAAGTGGTCATGCACAAAGCCGGACATAACCAGTCGCGCGCCGCAGACATGCTGGGCATTACCCGCAACACGCTGCGCAAAAAACTGATTTCTCATCATTTACTGTAATTATTCGCTCATGACTATCAAGACCGCTTTGCTTTCCGTATCGGATAAAACCGGTATCGTGGACTTCGCCCGTGCGCTTCACGGCCGGGGTGTAAAACTTCTGTCAACCGGTGGCACCGCGGCGCTACTGAAAAAAGAAGGGCTGGACGTAACCGAAGTTGCGGAACATACCCAGTCTCCCGAAATTCTGGACGGCCGGGTCAAAACCCTGCATCCGCGCATTCACGGCGGGCTATTGGCGCGACGCGGCAGCCAGGCGCACCTGGACACGCTGAAAACGCACAATATTGATCCGATCGACCTGTTGGTGGTCAACCTGTATCCCTTTCGCGAAACCATCGCCAAACCCGGCTGCACCTTTGCCGATGCCGTTGAAAATATCGATATCGGCGGCCCGGCCATGTTGCGTGCCGCTGCCAAGAACCACGGCACGCGTGAAGGCGGCGTGACCGTTGTGATTGATCCGTCCGATTACGAAGCCGTATTGCGCGAGCTTGACGAACAGGGCGGCACTTCATATGGCTTGCGTTTGTCCCTGGCCAAAAAAGTGTATGCGCATACCGCTGCCTATGATGGCGCCATTGCCAACTATCTGAGCGCGATTACCGACACCGAACCCGAACAGGAAAATGAACCTGCGCGTCAGAGCTGGCCGCAGAACCTCACCATTCAATTGCGTCAGCATCAGGCGCTGCGCTATGGCGAGAACCCGCATCAGTCTGCCGCTTTCTATCTTGATGCCAGCGTGCCGGCCGGTGTATTGGGCAACTATACTCAACTGCAAGGCAAGGAACTGTCCTATAACAACATTGCCGATGCCGACGCAGCATGGGAATGTGTGCGCACCTTTGCCACGCCCGCCTGCGTTATCGTCAAGCATGCCAACCCTTGCGGTGTTGCGGTCGCCGAAGACGCGGCCGGTGCCTATCGCAAGGCATTCAAGACAGACCCGACATCTGCATTTGGCGGCATCATCGCCTTTAACCGCATCGTTGATGAAGCGACCGCACAGGCCGTGAGCGAACAGTTCGTTGAAGTTCTGCTTGCACCCGAATATACGCCCGACGCGCTGGTATTGCTGGCCAGCAAGAAAAACGTCCGCGTGCTGACCGTTGCCCTGGGCGATGGCCAGAATGCCTTTGATGTCAAACGTGTTGGCGGTGGCTGGCTGGTGCAAAATCCTGATCACAAACCGCTGGCAGCGGCCGACTGCAAAGTCGTCACACGCAAGCAGCCCACAGCGCAGCAAATGGACGATCTGCTGTTTGCCTGGAATGTTGCCCAGTTCGTCAAATCCAACGCCATTGTCTTCTGCCGCGAAGGCATGACTTACGGCGTGGGCGCTGGCCAGATGAGCCGTATTGATTCTGCCCGCATCGCCTCGATCAAGGCCGAAAACGCCGGCCTGTCGCTGCAAAATACGGCAGCCGCATCCGATGCTTTCTTCCCGTTCCGTGATGGGCTTGATGTTATCGTCAAGGCGGGCGCCGATTGCGTGATTCAACCCGGCGGCAGCATGCGCGATGATGAAGTGATCGCCGCAGCCGACGAGCACGGCATTGCCATGGTACTGACAGGCACCCGGCACTTCCGTCACTAATTGCAGTTGTGATAATGCTCCGGCCCGTGCCGGGGCAACTCCAGGGAGTCATTGATGTTGCGGATTCTTGGCATTGACCCGGGCCTGCGCCGCACCGGTTTTGGCGTGATCGACGCCGCCGGCATGCGCATCTCCTACGTGGGCAGCGGCACCATTGTGGTCCCTTCCGATATCCCCCTGCACGAACGCCTTAAAGTTATCCTCGATAGCATCCGCGAGGTGGTCGACACCTATTCGCCCACCGAATCTGCGCTGGAAAAAGTTTTCGTCAATACCAATCCGGCTCCACCCTGTTGCTGGGCCAGGCGCGTGGCGCCGCCATGTGCGCGCTGGCGGACCGGCATCTGGATGTGACGGAATATACCGCCCTGCAAATTAAAAAAGCCGTGGTCGGCAATGGCCATGCGCAAAAAGAGCAAGTCCAGCATATGGTACAACGCCTGCTCACACTCAACAGCCTACCCGCCCCCGACTCGGCCGACGCGCTGGCCTGCGCTATCTGCCACGCGCACGCCGCACCGCTAGCGGCGCGTCTGGCCGGCAAGGATGTGTTGATGGGTGCCCGACGTGGTCGCAGTCGCCTGCGCGCCGGTCGACTGATCGACTGATGAAACTGCCCGGTTTTTCAAGCGCCAGACGACAAGGTTGTGTACCATAGCTCTTTGACTTTTTCTGATGATCCCTGCATAAAACAGGGTCTGTGGAGTTCCTGATGATCGGACGACTGACCGGCCTGCTGATAGAAAACAACCGCCAGGCCTGTGCCTGGATGTCAACGGCGTGGGCTACGATATCGACGTGCCCATGAGCACGTTCTATGACTTGCCCGAAGCGGGCGCCAGGGTCACGCTATACACCCACCTGGCCATCCGCGACGATGCGCATGTCCTTTACGGCTTTCTGCGACAGGATGAACGTGCCACCTTCCGGGCCCTGATCAAGGTCACCGGCATCGGTGCTCGCACGGCCCTGGCGGTACTCTCGGGCATGAGCAGCGCGGATCTGTCGGCCGCGATCGCCCAGCAGGACACCGCCCTGCTCACCCGGGTGCCGGGCATCGGCAAGAAGACGGCGGAACGCCTGTTACTGGAGTTGCGCGGCAAGCTCGATGCCATTGCACCGGCCACGCCTGCGGCCACAGGCCAGAATGATGTGCTCAATGCGTTGCTGGCGCTTGGGTATTCCGATCGCGAAGCGCGGGCGACGGTCAAATCGTTGCCAGCCGATCTGGGCGTTTCCGAAGGCATCCGCGCCGCGCTCAAGATACTGTCCAGCTAACCACGAGCCACCCTGAACAGGTGGCTTTTTTGTCTTCGTTATCAATGCATCGCGCCAGCTGACTACTTCCCTAGGGTTTGCACTAATCACATTCGAATTGCACAGTGCGTCGCAAATATTGCCGTAAAGTTACCCGATATTTTTACTCATACCTATTACACCCACTTTGGGGAGACAACATCATGCGCGCTCACTGGATCAAAAAAGCCCTGGCAACCAGCCTGTTATCAGCCATTGTCATGGCGCCGGCCATGGCGGAACAGACACTGAAAATGGCCTATGCCCTGTCCAAGACTTCACACTATGGCGTTGCAGCAGATGCCTTTGAACAAGCCCTTGGTCAAAGCACCAAAGGTCAGTTCAAGGTTCAACAATTTCCCAACAGCGCCCTGGGCGGTGAGCGGGAAGTGATCGAAGGACTGCAACTGGGCACCATCGATGCGGCCGTTGTGTCTACCGGCGCAACACTCAATTTCGTGCCTGAAACAGGGGTCATTGATATCCCCTTCCTGTTTCGCGACCTGGATCATGCCCGCAAGGTTCTGGACGGCCCGATAGGCCAGAAACTGCTGGCCGATTTCCCGGCCAAGGGCCTGATTGCGCTTGCCTGGGGTGAACAGGGTTTCCGTCATCTGACCAACAATGTGCGCGCAGTCAAGACGCCGGCCGATTTGAAGGGCCTGAAGATTCGCACAACGGAAAACCCGATCCACATCACCGCCTTCCGCAAGATCGGCATGCTGCCAACCCCCATGGCGTGGCCCGAAGTAGCCACGGCCTTGCAGCAAGGCACCATTGATGGCCAGGAGAATCCGATTTCCGTGATCGTATCGGCCAAACTGTCGCAAATGCAAAAACACCTGTCACTCACTGCGCACGTCTACGGTCCCGCCCTGGTCCTGGTCTCGCCCTCGGTGTATGAAAGCTTGTCTGACGAAGACAAGGCCAAATTCAAAGAGGCCGGCCTGGCGGCAGCCAAAGCCATGCGCACATTTGTTGACGAAGTGGAAACCAGCGGCGTTGAAACGCTGAAAAAAGAAGGCATGCAGGTGCAGGACAAGGTTGATCACGATGCCTTTGTCAAGGCAGTGGAGCCAGTCTATCCCGAGTTCTACAAAAAATTCGGCAAGGAACTGGTCGAATCCATCCGCAATACCAAGTGACTTTTTGCCTGATCACGGAGGCTTGAATGAACAGATTGACACACTTGCTGGACAGTACCCTGTTCCGTCTGATTTCCGTCATTGCCCAACTGTTTCTGGTGTCAGCGGTATGCGCCGCTTTTTACCAGGTGATCGCGCGCTTTATCCTGCAGGAACCATCGGACTGGAGTGAGGGCTGGACCCGCACTGCCATGATCTGGCTGGTTCTGCTGGGCGTGGTACTGGCCTGCCGCCAGGGCGCAATGCTCAAAGTGGAAATGCTTCATTCCTTGCTCAAAGATCCCTGGCAACGCCGTCTGGAGCATGTGGTCATGCTCATCATGGCCGGCTTTTTCGGGCTGATGACCTGGATCGGCGTGCTCATGACATACCGGGTGCGCTTTCAAACCATTCCGAGCCTGGGCATTTCCATTTCCTGGATTTACGCCGCCATTCCCGTTGGGATGGCGCTGGCCTTGCTGGCGGTCATTGTGCAATGGGCCAATGCCAGGAAAGAATCCCAGGAAGAGGACCTGACATTGCTGTAGCGATCATGTCCGTCATGTGTCGGACGCAGCATACGGTAGCACCCGTGCCCGCAGGCAGGTACAAGTGGGCAACATGCCGGGCTTCGGTCCGAACGCTCAATTGCATTATGAAGTAGTTACAGCGGCCGTGGTTGCAGACCATAGCCGGATTTTTGCTCCATCCTTATTCCTACCGCCTTCGAGACAGATTATGTCGCAATTGATGATTTTATCCATGCTGGTCTGCTTTGCGCTGACCATCCCGGTCGCCGTTTCCATCGGACTGGCAAGCCTGTTCGGGGTGTACGTGGCCGGCATCAACTGGCTGGTGGTTGCTCAGCAGATTTTTGCCTCGCTGGATAAATATCCTCTGGTCGCCATTCCCTTCTTTATTCTTGCCGGCAACCTGATGGAGGCCGGCGGCATTTCGGAGCGGCTGGTCAATTTTGCCAAGAGCCTGGTCGGTTCGGTACAAGGCGGGCTGGCTATGGCATGCATTATCACATGCATGATTTTTGCCGCGGTGGCCGGCTCCAGTGTCGCCACTACGTTTGCGGTCGGCGCGATCCTTATTCCGGCCATGGTGCGCCACGGCTACCCCAAGCCGTTCTCGGCATCGCTGCAGGCCACCGCCGCCGAACTGGGCGTGATCATCCCGCCGTCCATTCCCATGATTCTGTTTGCCGTCTCCACCGACACCTCGGTGGGTGAATTGTTCATCGCCGGCATTTTTCCGGGCGTACTGATCGGCGTTGGATTGATGCTGTATGTCTGGATTTATGCCAAACGCCATGGCTATGGCAAGCAGGATGGCGATGGGCGCTTACCGGTATTCAAGGCTTTCCAGCAATCGTTTCTGGCGCTGCTGATGCCGGTCATCATTCTAGGCGGCATCTATGGCGGCATCTTTACGCCAACCGAAGCATCGGTGGTTGCCGTGGTGTACGCGCTGGTTGTTGGGGCCCTGGTCTATCGCCGCATTTCATTTACCATATTGACTGAAACGCTGCACCGAACCGTTATTTCCACGGCGATTATTATGTTTGTGATTGCCAATGCCGGCCTGTTCGGATTCCTGCTTAATCGTGCCGGCGTGCCGAATATGCTGGGCGAATGGCTTAGCCATATATTCAGCGACAAAGTTGCTTTTCTGCTGGGTGTCAATGCCGCCCTGTTCATTATCGGCATGTTTATTGAAACCTCTGCATCCATTGTGGTGCTGGCGCCATTGCTGCTGCCGGTGGCCCAGCAATTCGGAATTGATCCGACGCATTTTGGCATTATCATGGTAGTCAATCTTGCCCTGGGCATGATTACGCCGCCCTTCGGCGTCAATCTGTTTGCAGCCTGCGCCGTCGCAAAGCTGCCCATAGAACGGTTGTTCAAGTCACTGATCCCATTTGTGGGCGTGATTTTGCTTTGCCTGCTGCTGATTACCTACGTGCCCTGGATTTCCCTGGTCCTGCGTGATCTGGCATATCGTTAACAGGATACCGCCAAGGATCGGCCATCGCAGGCGGCGCGGCGCGGCGATTCAGGTAAAATAGGCCCAGACCCTCAGTCTTGACGAAGATACCGCTGCCCCATGGCCATTCAAAACGACGCGCTTACCAGCGCCGCCCCCCGCATTGTCTCTCCGGAGCCCATGACCCCGAACGAAGAGTCTATTGAACGCGCCCTGCGTCCCAAGGCGCTGGACGAGTATGTCGGCCAGGTGCGGGTGCGAGAGCAATTGGAAATTTTCATTTCGGCCGCGCGTATGCGCCAGGAAGCGCTGGACCATGTGCTGCTGTTCGGCCCGCCAGGGCTGGGCAAAACCACGCTGGCCCACATCATTGCACGGGAAATGGGCTCGCAGTTGCGGCAGACTTCCGGCCCGGTGCTGGAGCGCCCGGGCGACCTGGCAGCCATGCTGACCAATCTGGAAAAAAACGACGTCCTGTTCATTGACGAAATTCATCGGCTTTCGCCTGTGGTGGAAGAAATCCTGTACCCCGCGCTGGAAGACTTCCAAATCGACATCATGATTGGCGAAGGCCCGGCCGCGCGCAGCGTCAAAATCGACTTGCAACCGTTCACACTGGTGGGTGCCACAACTCGCGCGGGCATGCTTACCAATCCCCTGCGCGATCGCTTTGGCATCGTCTCCCGCCTGGAGTTTTATAACACCGAAGAATTGGCCCGCATTGTGTCGCGCAGCGCCCATCTGCTCAACGCCGGCATCACGCCCGAAGGCGCCCACGAGATCGCGCGCCGTTCACGCGGCACCCCGCGCATTGTTAACCGGTTGCTACGCCGCGTGCGCGACTATGCCGACGTGCGCTCCAACGGCATTATTGACAATGCCGCGGCAACGGCGGCTCTGGCCATGCTCGACGTGGACCCGATGGGACTGGACCTGATGGACCGCAAGATTCTGGAAACCATTGTGCACAAATTCGATGGCGGACCGGTAGGCATTGACAATCTGTCGGCCGCCGTGGGCGAAGAACGCGATACGATTGAAGACGTGATCGAACCCTACCTGATCCAGCAGGGATATATACAGCGCACATCCAAGGGGCGCGTGGCAACCCTCACCACCTGGCAGCATCTGGGCTGCACGCCGCCGGAAGGCCCGAACAAGCCCTTGTTCTGAGCAGGGCCGTAGCCGCCGGAGCTGTCACGATGCCGGCCGTCCCTACACGCCTTGCCTATGCGCCCGCTTATTCGTTCGATTATTCGTCCGCCTATGCGCCTGCACACTCCTGTCAGGTCCCACCGCTGCTGGAGATCCACCATCCGGTGGCCATCTACCAGCGGCGTGGATTGACGCCGAAACGCTTTTTGAATGCCGTGGAAAAATTGCTGCTGTGCCGGTAACCGGCAAGCACTGCCACTTTTTCCACCGATTCACCCTGCTCCAGATAACGCTGCGCCATCTGCAACCGATATTCTTTCACGCAAGCCATGATAGACGTATTGAATTTCAGTTGAAATTTCTTTCTGAGCGCACTCTCACCCATGCCGGTAAACTGCGACATTGAGCGTATGGTATGCAATTGCCAGGGTTCTTTGTGAATGTATTCACGCAGCGCCCCCAGCCGCTCATGATCCTGGCGGCTTAGCCTGTCGTTGTTCTGCCATTCAGCCGGTGCGCTGGGGGCTGCCCTGACCCGGGCCAGCAACTGTAAACCCAGCGCCTCGTAAATCAGCGGGCCGACACTCTCGTCCTGCGCCATCTGCAATTGCAACCGTACGTTGTCCAGAAATGCATCATCCTGTTCGCCCACGGCAAAGGTGGGCGGCGCCGCATCCAGTATGGGCAGCAATCTTTCGGTATAGGCGTTCTGTTCAATCTGCGTCTGATCCACCAGCACATCCAGTGCCGCCAGCCGCATCCCAGGCAGGTAATGGGTCTGCATGCGCTCATTGCGATAGCTGGTGTTGATGCCGCAAGCAGGTCCCACGGTTTGCAAGGGCGAGCGTTCACGCCCGATACGCAACTGGCCATTGAGCAGCATGGCAAAGGAATACGCCTCCTGCACGCGGGACTGAGCGTGATAGGGCACCAGAAAATGCATATCGGTATGCAGCAGCGTCACTCCCTGACATAACGCATATTCGCGCACCTGGCCATAAGCCAGCGTCTCCTGGTGACGGCTTGGGTCCTGCACAATGGCCTCGGCAGGTAATGCGTTACCCCGTGCTGCTGGCCATATTGCACAAAATCGGCATAGGTAAAGGTTCTGGTCATCAATTGAGGTGCTCGTGTGTAGACAGTTTTGCAACAAAAAAACTGTGCTTTCTGACATATTTCATATGAATTATGACATTATTTCGATAATTGACTGATTATAAATAACAATCATTCTTATTTGTGTTGCTTATTGTTTTTAAGGATATTTTTCTATCATGACCCCGTCCATGGTTCGCTTTTCAGCGGTACCTCGCACCCTGTATGTCGCCGTCCTGGCTGTGCTCTCCGTTTCCGCGCCCATGCCCAGACCCAGCAGGAGCAGGTCAAAACGACGCCTGTCGCCCAATTGGGTATTATTCGTGCGACCAGCGACGCCACCTCAACCGAGCCCACCATTGGTTTTCAATCCACAGTCAGCCGTGCGGCCAGCCGGGCCGACATGGACTGGATCGAAACACCGCATTCGGTTTCTTCCCTGACACGGGATCGTATTGATGCCATTGGCGCTTCCACGGGGACCGACGCGCTGCGCTATACGCCCGGCGCCTTTACCGGACTGGTGGGCGGCGCGACCCGCTACGATTACATCAGCCTGCGTGGCTTTAATGAAAACAGCACCGACAACCTGAATCTGGATGGACAAAAGGTCCTGAGCGATTCTGGCACCTACAGTTCGGTGCAAATCGACCCGTACACCCTGGAGCGCATCGACGTTTATCGCGGCCCTACCAGCGTCCTGTACGGTCGCAATTCGCCAGGCGGCCTGGTCTCCTACAGTTCAAAGCGGCCGCTGGATGAGCCCTACCATGAAATCACAGCCGGTATCGGCAATATGGGACAAACCCATCTTGGCTTTGATATGACCGGCCCGATAGACAAGGAAGGCAACGCCGCCTATCGCGTGGTCGGCATCACACGCAACAGCAAAACCCAGTTCGACAACAACCGGGTCGAACGCTATACACTGGCGCCTTCACTGAAATTCAGACTGGGTGAAAACAGTCGCTTGCTGTTGCAGGGCTACTTCCAGAAAGACCCCAGCACCGGTTTTCATAGCGGCTTCCCGGCAGATGCTACCATCAATACCGATCATAATGGCCGCCGCATTTCACCTGAATTTTCGGACGATGATGAAGGCGGAAAATTCAGTCGTACACTGTCCATGCTGGGTTACCAGTTCGAACATGATTTCACGCCGAACCTGACATTCAAGAACTCGTTCCGAATGACCAGCCTGAAGTCCAAAATGGCTCAATTCTATGGTTACGGCTGGTACGATGAAAACTCGCTGAACCGGTACTATTCCGGCGGCTACGAGGAACTGGAAGCCCATCAGTTCGATACCAGCCTGACAGCAGTTTTTCACACCGGTGCAGCCTCACATGAGGTGATTGCGGGCTTTGACTATCAGCATCGCAATGCGAGTGGTCAGTGGGATTACGGCATGGCCAACCCACTGAACGCCTTTGACCCGGTCTATGGCAATCCGGGCCTGAATATCTATAGCAGCGAACCGTTTGACCGTACGCTGGAACAATTCGGCATGTACTTGCAGGACACGGTCCGCTATGGCGCGCTGACCGGCCTGTTCAGTGTCCGTCATGATATCGTGGACCTGGACAATCGCAATCCTCTGCTGAACACCAAATCGGGCTATAAGGGCAGCAACACCACGTTTCGTGCCGGCTTAAGCTACGCCTTCGACAACGGCATTGCGCCCTATGCCAGTTACAGCGAATCTTTCAACCCCAACGGCTACACCGACATCAACAACCAGGTGCTGCCGCCGACCGAAGCCAGGCAATATGAAGCAGGCGTAAAATACCAGCCGAACGAACACGTTATGCTGTCTGCCGCCTACTACGATCTGAAGCAGGAGAACGTTGCTGCACGGCATTCTTCGGCTACCAATTACTACGTGCCGCTGGGCGTGGTGCATTCGCGTGGCATTGAGTTGGAAGCCAACGCCAATATCACCGACAACTTCACCGTCATGGCCAGCTACACCATGAACAACATGAAGCTGAAAAAAGGCGACAATGCCGGCAATCGGCCTTTCCAGGCGCCCAAGCAGATGGCCAGCCTGTGGGGCCGCTACAGTATGAACAATGGCCTGGCCTTGTCGGCAGGCGTGCGCTATGTTGGCAAGAGCTGGGCAGACAACGAAAACACCGTGCGGGTTCCCGCCTATACCCTGCTTGACCTGGGTGCAGAATATGATCTGGGCCGCATGAATTCGAATCTGAAAGGTGCCACCGTCCGCCTGAACGTGAACAACGTCACCGATAAGACCTATGTGGCCTCATGCGCCACCACCGACTTCTGCTACTATGGAGAAAAGCGCAATATCAAAGCCACCTTCAGTTACAAATGGTAATCCAGGAAGACCTCTCCTTCTATGAGCAATTGCAACAGGCGCTTGGGCGCCTGTTGCCTGTTTCAAAGACGCCGCTAAGCGGCCCCGCCGACCTGACCTTTGGGCAGGTGCGGCTGGATGCATTGCAATTGCTATATGACGACGTGGCGCGGCTTCATCCAGAGGCCGGGCGCCACTACTGGAACGCCCATACCTGGCGCACCTGCATGTGGGTGCCTGTATATTCGACCATTCTTGCCTACGAACATCATCGCTGCCTGGTTGATTCTCGCCAGTTGCAGCTGCATTTTTCCGAGGGTTTGGCAAAACAGGTGTATCTGCCGGAACAGGCGGTTACGCTGAATATTGCAGACGAAATGGCACCTGCCATGGCACTTGTCGAAAGTCTGGAGCAAATACGGCAGACGCTGAACATTATCACACCGGTGGCTGCCAAACTGGCAGGACGCCACACGGCAGACAGTGTGCTTGCCGCATTGCTGCTTTACTACCATGACCTGCCGCAATACAGTACCGCGCATATTCGCGCACGCGGCGATGTCTGGTTGCAGGCTATTGGCCTGCCGGCAGAAAGCGGCTATCTGGATATTGATATGAGCCGCTACAGCCTGCCGGACCGGCTCTCACTGAACCGTCGCGTCTGCTGCCAATACTTTCGCTGCCCGAACGCCAAGTTGTGCAGCAATTGCCCCAAGATCCCCCTGCAGGAACGCCTGCCTCTATTGGCCAGCGAATGGGCAGAACATGATCGCGCACACGCCGAAAGCGACGCATAACAGCAAAATAAAGCACAACCGATCAGGGAACAAGGCCACACTTATCCGGATTGGCCTGAAAAGGCCGTAAAGTGCGCAAGCAGTGGCGTAGTGCCGCAAAACCTGTGGCACGTTCCAGCAGGACTCAATGGCTATTTACTCCAGACCGAAACGCCTGAGATTTTCAAATTCGTAGGGTGCGTCTTCTGCGGGATATCTGAGCGTCGTATTACCGTTGTTTTTGGCAATGGACCAAATAATACTTTCTCCTGCGGGGATCACATCCGGCTGTTGCCTGTATAGCGGGTCAGCATAGGCAGTCTCGGGGTCAATCCATTCCCAGCCATGCGCCTTGAACGCAGCAATGATATCGGAGAGTGACTGGGCATTGATCTTGTTCGTGTGAAGCAGGATCACATGTTTGGGAGAATAGCCTAGTGTCTTTTTCCCCAGATCATCATAGTAATCTGCACGATCAAGCAAGTGCCTGATATACGCTTTCTTCAAGCGTGCAAGACTGTCCGTTTTTCCTGCCTTTTCATACGCCAGATACCGTATATTGTAAAACCAGTCACTGGCATCGATACTTACCGCAGCGGATCGATAGCCGCGATCGTTCAGCCATTGGCGCACAGCGTCGCGCTTTTGCCGGGTATCGCCTTCTTTCAAGAATGGAAACCGGTAGCGGGCCGTCCAGCCTGGCAGGGTTTGCAATTGGCGTTCAGCGCCAGCGATGCCTGCGATATAGTCTGCCACACTCACTTGCTCTTTATTCAGATTCAAGTGTCGTTCGCTATGGTTGCCAATCGCGTGACCTTGCATGCCCCATTGGGCAACCAGTTGCAGTCCGGCACTGCCTCCCAGTTTAATCAGGCTTGGGTATATGATCGCCTGAATATTGTTTTCTCCTAATTGAGAAAGCAATGCCTGGTTAATCGTGACCGCCTCCGGGTTGGTGTCCGGATTCAGGCCGTCATCAAAGCTGACAGATATCTGCTTCGCTTGTGCACAGGAGCCAGCGACCATAATCAGCACAAAAAGAACTCTGAGAATATCAAGCATGCAAATGTACCGTTTTTGGAGTGGGTGGCGCAACGCCATGGAATGTTTATTATCGTGCGCGATGGCGCCGCAAGTTTGCGGCCCTGCGAGTGGCGTTTCATATTGTCGAACCAGGATGCCGCCGCGGTGCGCAGGCGATCCTCCGGAATCACGCGGCAACATCAGGCAAGGCGCTGTTATTCCAGTTCGTCCAGAAACGTCAGTATCGCCTCGCCATAGGTATCCAACTTGTGTTGCCCGACACCGTTGACGGCAGCCAGATCGCTCAGCGTGCTGGGTTCCAGCTCGGCAATCTGCGCCAGGGTATCGTCCTTGAAAATCACGTAGGCCGGCACACCGTGCTCCTTGGCAATGTCGCGTCGCCATTGTCGCAAGCTTTCAAATCGTGCTTGCGCCGCTGCCGACAATACGCGAACTTCGCGCTTGCCACGCGGCATGATATTGCGTGATCGTGCCGCAGCGCGGGCTGATTCCTTGCGCATCATCAGCACCTGCTCGCCCTTGAGCACGCTGCGGCTTTTTTCGGTCAATGCCAACGTCCCGTAACCGTCCCCATCGACCGTAACAACGTTGGCCGCCATCAGTTGGCGCAGCACACTGCGCCAGCCCTGCTCGGAAATTTCCTGGCCAATGCCGAAGACGGACAGAGTGTCATGCGAATGCTGCGCCACCTTCTCGGTGCGTTTGCCACGCAAAATATCGATCAGATGCCCTGCTCCATAGCGCTGATCACGTTCGCGATGCAGACGATATATGGCGGACAGAATCTTCTGGGCTGCCACGGTGCCGTCCCAGGTTTGCGGCGGCGTCAGGCAGACATCACAATTGCCACAGGGTTCTGATTGCTGTCCGAAATAAGCCAGCAGGCGCGTGCGCCGGCACTGCACTGTTTCGCACAGGGCCAGCATGCCATCCAGTTGCGCCCCCGAGCGTCGCTTGAAAAATTCATCGCCCGTAGAGTCGTCAATCATCTTGCGTTGCTGTACGACGTCCTGCAGCCCATAGGCCATCCAGGCGGTGGCAGGCAAGCCGTCACGACCTGCCCTGCCGGTTTCCTGATAATACCCTTCGACCGACTTGGGCAGATCGATATGCGCTACAAAACGCACATCGGGCTTATTAATGCCCATGCCAAATGCAATCGTGGCAACCATGACCACACCATCGTCCCGCAAAAAGCGGGCCTGGCGCTGCGCCCGCAACTCGGCCGGCAGGCCCGCATGATAGGCCATCGCGTCGATGCCTTCACGACAAAGAAACTCTGCCGTGTCTTCGGTTTTGTTGCGCGATAAGCAATACACGATCCCGGAATCGCCCGCATGCTCCTCGCGAATAAAGCCCAGCAGCTGGCGGCGCACATCATTTTTTTCGACAATGACATATCTGATATTGGGACGGTCAAACCCTGCGACGAAGTGTCGCGCCTGCGTCAGACCCAATCGTTGCGCGATTTCATCCCGGGTCTGCGGCGTTGCAGTGGCTGTCAGTGCAATGCGGGGCACATCCGGCCACTGTTCCTGCAAGCGGGACAGGCCCAGGTACTCCGGACGAAAATCATGCCCCCATTGCGAGACGCAATGGGCTTCGTCAATCGCAAACAGGGCAATGCGTCCCCGCTCCAGCAGGCGCATGCAGCGGTCGGTCAGGAGGCGCTCGGGAGCGACATAGAGAAAATCCAGCTCACCGCGTGCAAACGCGTTTTCCACCTCGCGAATGGTCTCCCATTCCTGGCTGGAATTGAGGAAGGCGGCGCGTGCGCCCAGCTCGCGCAGGGCGTCGACCTGATCCTGCATCAGCGCAATAAGCGGCGACACCACGATGGCGGTTCCCGGCCGGATAAGCGCAGGCACCTGATAGCACAGCGATTTGCCGGCGCCGGTTGGCATAAGGACCAGCGCATCATGGCCTGCGACCAGATGTTCGACAATGGCCTGCTGCTCGCCACGAAAGGAATCGTAACCAAAAACACGTTTCAGGACAGACAGCGGGGTGTTGGAATCAGACACTAGAAATGAGACACAAAAATAAAAGCCGGTAATTAACTGACAAAGGTTTAAGCCGCAGCGACCAAGGGTCCGCTGTCCGGCACGGGTATAAAGCTATTATAATCGTTATACCGCTACGGAGAGTTCGATATGAAAATCACACATGTGCTGACAGGGGCCATCGGTTGCCTGCTTGCCGTTGCTGCGCAATCTGCGCTGGCAAAAATCCCGGTGTACGTTTTTGGCAATACGCCCAATGATCCGATAGGCACCTACATCACGGCGCAGATCCGCAACCAGATTGCCAACTCGCCCACGCTGACCCTGGTCAACGATATGAATCGGGCAGTTGCCCGCTTGAATCTGCAAAGCGCTGACCCCACGCGCGAGGCCGATTTACCGCCATCGCGGAAAATGTGGACATCGTCAACGCCGCTTCGCCCATCAATCCCTGGCTCAATATCCAGCAGCACATCCGTATCTGCCTGTCAGAATCGAGCGGCAGCTGCGCCACCACCATTGTAAATGACCTGACCTCCGTGGCCCTGCAATATGGCCCGCCCCTGCAGCAAAAGCTGGGCAGATAGGCGCGACAGTCAGCCAATAGGTTATTGCAAGGCGCTTGCAAACGCGGCACCATGAGTCCAGATGCCGCGCAATTGCGGTGCCAGATCGCAGTTGTCCTTGCACCAGGCAAGGACAGCGATATACTGTTGCATCGAATCGAACATCACAGGGCCTGCGGGTCCGCAAGCGAATTACACCATGAATATTGGCATTGCCGGCGCCGGGCTGTTGGGGCGCATTCTTGCCTTGGTGCTCTCACGCCAGGGGCATCAGGTTTCCGTGTTTGACCCCGCCACGTCTGCACAGGCGCGGGGGGCCGCCGGCTGGACAGCCGCCGGCATGCTTAGCCCCATTGCCGAACTCGAAAGCGGCGATGCCGACGTATTCGACATGGGCTTGCGCTCCATCGCGCTGTGGTCTGCCCTGGTTCCCTCACTCAGCATGCCGGTGCAATTTCATATTCGCGGCAGCCTGCTGGTTGCGCATCGCGGCGATGAAGGCGCGGCAACGCGCCTGACATCGCTGCTGGACGCCAAGGCGCCGCAACATGCGCGCCCGCAAATGCTCACGCGCGATCAATTGCAGTCACTGGAGCCATCGATTCAGGGCCCCAGCCACGCCTGGATGCTGCAAGGCGAAGGACAGATCCATACGGTCCAGGCGATGCAGGCGCTGGCCGAATCCGCTGACAACACTACCTGGTACTGGGGAACCCCAGTGATCAGCCTCAAACCCGGGCAGTTGCAGACGGCACAAGGCGTGCATACGTTCGACTGGGTTTTTGATGTGCGCGGCACCGGTGCCCGTGAACGGCCGCACGCCAACAGCCATCAACTGAACTGTCGTAATGTGCGTGGCGTACGGGGTGAGATTTTCTGGCTGCAGGCCAGTGGACTGACCCTTGGCCGGCCCGTGCGTCTGCTGCATCCGCGTTACCGTGTCTACATCGTGCCGCGTGCGCCCGATACCGTGGTAGTGGGCGCCAGCGAAATCGAAAGCGAAGACCGCTCGCCGGTATCGCTGCGCAGCACAGTGGAATTGCTGACCGCCGCGCACAGTGTGCTGCCCGAGCTGGCCGAAGCACGCCTGATCCACACCGAGGTCAATTTGCGGCCTGCCCTGCTGGACAATCTGCCGCGCATTGAGAATGAACAGGGCCTGACACGCATCAACGGATTGTTCCGTCATGGCTGGCTGATTGCGCCCGCCGTTGTGGAAAAGGCCCTACAATCAATATTTGAACCCGATTTCAATCTGATTCAAACGGTATGAGCACTATTCACATTTCCGTCAACGGAACCGAACACCAGATCGCCAGCGGCACCACCCTGGCCCAATTGATTACGCAGGTGCAGAAAACGACCGGCCAGGCGGATGACCCCGCGGCCATTGCCACTGCGGTCAATGAAATTTTTATTCCCCGACCCAAGCGCGGCGACACCGTATTGTCCGACGGCGACCAGGTATTTACTTTCAGCCCTATCACCGGCGGCTAAGCCGCCTGCATCACGATTATGAAACCATTTGCCATTGCAGACACATTGCTGGAAAGCCGTTTTTTTCTGGGCACGGCAGGCTACCCGTCGCCCAAAGTATTGCAGGACGCCATCACTGCGTCGGGCGCTTCAGTCATTACTGTCGGACTCAAGCGGCAGCTCACCCCCTCGGCCTCCGGCGGGGCCGGTGCGGCGCTGGACAATTCCTTTTTTCAGATGCTCAAAGACTCCGGCCTGCATCTGCTGCCCAATACAGCAGGTTGCAAAACGGGTCGTGAAGCCATTACGCTGGCGCAGATGGCGCGGGAAATATTTGGAACGCACTGGATCAAACTGGAAGTGATTGGCGACGACTACACGCTGCAGCCCGATCCGATAGAGCTGATTCTTGCGGCCGAAGAACTGGCCAAAGATGGTTTTGAAGTATTTCCCTATTGCACAGACGATCTGGTAACCTGCCGTCGCCTGCTGGACGTCGGCTGCCGGCTGCTGATGCCCTGGGGAGCACCTATTGGGTCCGGGCAAGGCCTGACCAACCCGCATGGGCTGCGCATCCTGCGCGCACGCCTGCCGGACGTCCCGCTCATTGTTGACGCCGGCATCGGCTCGCCCATGGACGCCGTGCAAGCCATGCAAATGGGTTACGATGCCGTCCTGCTCAACTCGGCTGTATCGCAGGCCCACGAGCCGGTCAAAATGGCAGAAGCATTCAAGCTGGCTGTACAGGCCGGACGCCTGGGCTTTGAGGCAGGCATCATGGCCCGGCAAGACATGGCCGTTCCATCCACCCAGGTCACCGGCCGGCCCTTTCTGCTGTAAGCTTGCCACCCATGCGATGGTGGCGGGCAATGCTTCGCCTACGAAGGCAGCAGGTTTATACCGGCAGCAGCAACAAAGCTGCCCCATAGCCCGCCATCCCGGCCAGTACCGCAAACCCCGCGTTCCGGGTAAGCCTGGCGCACACGCCTGCCGCGACCAGACCACAAAAATAGCTTAGCACGCTGGTGGCGCCGGTGGCCTGCTGCAGATCGGAATACACCACGACAACCGTCATGGACACCAGCAGCGCCGGCCCCAGAATAACAAACCGACCCGAGGCCAGGCGGCCAAAAATCGTTGACTTGCGCATCAGCACAAATGGCAAGGCACGCGTCAGCCAGGTCACCACGGCCATGATAATAATAGCCAGCCAGAATTCAGTCTGTCCCATGAGACCTCCCCCCATATCTTTTTGCGGCGCTTCACCATTGTCTGAAAGCGCAGCCTGGTTTCCGGGCACAAAGCACAGCCAGGCGCTAACTGTCCCTGCCAGTATCGCAGGGGTTGTCCCGGCGTAGATCAGACACAGCAAGGTAATCACAGATGCAATAAGCAGCGCGCGCAGCATGGGCCGTTTTACGCTGAGCAGCGCCAGCGAAAAAAACAGGGCCACCAGGGCAAAACGTAAAATCTGGTCGACCTGCGGAAACTGTGCGGTCAAGCCTGATCCGGCGATCAGCCCGATGATGGTTCCGCCAATCCAGGACAACCATGCGGTCAGGCCCAGCCCCATATACCAGGCAAATTGCGCATTAGCCGGCTGATGCCCCATCGCATGAAAAGCGGTGGCGAACACTTCATCGGTCAGCAAAAATGCAGCTTGCAAACGCGATTGCAAGGCCTGAGGCAGCCATTTGGCGATGAGCGGACCGTAGAGCAGATGGCGCGCGTTGAGCAATGAAACCATGGCGACAATGCCCGGCAGCGGCGTACCCAGTTTAATGGCGGCAAGAATAAAAAACTGCGAGGCGCCGGCATAGACAAATACCGAGATCAGCACCGTCTCCCAGAACGACAGGCCCACGCCCTTGGCCGCGATCCCGTATGCCATGGCCACCGGTACATAACCGAGCAGCACCGGCACACCGGCCCGAACTCCATGTAAACCATTGCGTAACACCGACATGCTGACCGCCCCTCCTGTAACAGATCGCTATTACATCACAGGAGTTGAGCATAAATCCAGCGGCAACATCAGATGCCCATAAACATGTCCCGCTCGCAGCCCGTATGGTCTTGTGAGCGCCAATGCGCATGTGTTATCACCAAACACGCGTCGACGCCAGCGAGCCAGCTTGTGGTCGCACCGGGCACGGAGCATGGCATTGGACATTATCTATTTCAAGCGTCATTTATGACAGATTGTGCCGAGCCCAGAAATTATCCACCTCCTGCTCAGCCTGTGCTCGGGTCAGACCATACTTCTCCTGTAATACCCCGCACATTCTCTGCGCATCGCCGTCAACTTCGGTAATGTCGTCATCCGACAGATCGCCCCACCGTTCTTTAACCGCCTCCTTGACCTGTTCCCATGGAACGTCGTTATCGTCCGGATTCATCGCTTCCTCCTTGCATGGCAATACTGCGATCAGGTGAAAAACCAATCTTTATACTAACCGGTTCATTGACCAGAACAAGGCCCAGTTACATACGCTTAACAAGCGTAGGTAGTCGCAATAATCGGAGCTTCCGACATTTACGCGCAAACATCCCTGCGGGGTGCAAGCGCATCGGTCATTTGACGAGACATCGCCGCAATTTGCGCCGCTGCTTGCGACGTGAAATTTACCTGTTTTTACATATTCGGTTACACGCAACACTGCTGATTCGCATCACGACGGCCTCGCGCCCCAAATTGATTTGAGGCGCACCACCCGATGCCCGGATACGACGCGGCAGGACCTGATCGTTGTCTCTGCGTTGCGCATCGTGAAACAGGCCCGGAAAAATTCAATCTTTGTTCCGTGCGGCCACATAATTGAGAGTGCCGGCCAGGGTCGCCGCGGCCGGATCATCCAGTGGATGGCTGACCCCTTCTTCAACCGGCACAGACGGAAAATCAAACGGACTCACGCCTTCCAGACATGCAACATTCACACTGATTTGCGAAGGATCGAATCGTCTTCGATGGTGCGTATAGATGCCACAACGCGCGCAAAAATAATGCTCTGCGGTCATGGTATTGAACTGATAGCGCGTGAGCCATTGCCTGCCGGACTCGTAGACAATATCGCCAAGACCAGCCGTGGCCACAACGGCCCCTCTCATTGCGCAATAGGAACAATTGCAGCGCCTGACATTGCGCAACCCATCTGCGATCCTTACGGTAAACCGGACTGCGCCACAATGACAGGCGCCGTTATGCTTGAGATCGTCATTCAATGCCCTCTCCTTTTGTCAAAGCCAATCCGGATCAGCTGTCGCATCCAGGTTCTGGCATGGCGCAACAGCTGTGTGGCCATCCCGCCTGGGGATGGCCTGGTGCACAACAGAAAAATCATTCCAGCAAACTGCGCAGGACATATTGCATGATGCCGCCATGACGATAGTAGGCTGCCTCGCTGGGCGTATCGATGCGCACGATCGCGTCGAACTGCACACCATCGGCCTGAACCCTTACGGCCGTGGGCGTAATGTCCTGGTTCAACGTCACGATACCGGTGATGTCAAAAGTTTCTTTTCCCGTCAGTCCGAGCGTTGCGGCATTTTGCCCATCTGGAAATTGCAGTGGCAGCACGCCCATGCCCAGCAAATTCGACCGGTGAATCCGCTCATACGATTCCGCAATCACGGCCCTCACACCCAGCAATGCGGTCCCTTTTGCCGCCCAGTCGCGCGACGAACCGAGCCGTATTCCTTGCCGGCAAGAATGACCAGGGGAATACCTTTGTCTATATAGGATCGCGACGCCTCGAAAATGGTTGTCACCGGTTCATCACTGCGCGTGAAATCCCGCGTGAAACCGCCCTCGGTGCCTGGCGCAAGTTGATTGCGCAGACGTACGTTGGCAAACGTGCCGCGGATCATGACTTCATGATTGCCACGCCGCGATCCATAGGAGTTGAAGTCTTTGGGATCCACGCCATGCTCAGTGAGGTAGGCTGCGGCCGGCGAGGTTTTGGCAATAGAGCCGGCCGGACTGATATGGTCGGTCGTGACCGAATCACCCAGCATAGCCAGCACCCGCGCCCCCTGAATATCCGCGACCGGTTCGGGATGGCGCGCCATATTGTCGAAGTACGGCGGTTTGCGCGCATAGGTAGAAGCTTCATCCCAGTCGAACCGCTCGCCTTCGGGCGTAGACAAAGCACGCCAGCGCTCATCGCCGGCAAAGACATCGGCGTAGCCCGTCGTGTACATGTCGGACATGATGGCCGCATCCACCACTTCCTGTACTTGCGCGGCCGTTGGCCAAATATCACGCAGGTAAACATCTTGCCCATCGCTGCCCTGTCCCAGCGGCTCGTTAAACAGATCTATGTCCATGGTGCCGGCCAGGGCATAAGCCACCACCAACGGCGGTGACATCAGATAGTTCATCTTCACTTCAGCATGGATGCGGCCTTCAAAATTGCGGTTGCCCGACAGCACCGACACCACAGAGAGATCATGATCCGCGATCGCCTGACTCACTTCAGGAATAAGCGGACCGGAGTTACCGATACACGTTGTGCATCCATACCCCACCAGGTTGAATCCCAAGGCATCAAGATAGGGGGTCAAGCCGGCGCGTTCGTAATAGTCGGTCACCACCCGGGAACCGGGAGCAAGACTGGTCTTGACCCAGGGCTTGCGCTGCAGACCTTTTTCAACCGCCCGCTTGGCCAGCATCGCCGCCGCGATCATGACCGTAGGATTGGACGTGTTGGTACAGGAGGTAATGGCGGCAATCACCACCGAGCCATGATCGATATGCCCTTGCGTGCCGTCGCTAAACGTAATGGGAATCGGCGCGCGCGCCCGGCTGTTATCTGTCGGGGCGTATTCAACATGATCGGTTGGCTGATCCGACGATGAGTTTGGTTCCTCATGGGCAGGTGGATCTGATGCTGGAAAAGACTGGTCTACAACCTTGTCATAACCATGAGGTTTTTGCTCCGGTTCTCCGATAGACGTAGCAAGTGCCCCCCGAAATGCCGGTTTCGCATCCGACAGCGCAATACGATCCTGCGGACGCATGGGACCGGCGATAGATGGAACGACCTGCGATAAATCCAGTTCCAGTTTTTCCGAATAGCGTGGTTCGGCTTGCGGATCATGCCACAGCCCTTGCGCCTTGGCGTAAGCTTCGACCAGCGCAATCTGCTCCTGCGAGCGGCCCGTGAATGCAAGATAACGAAGGGTTTCTGCATCAATGGGGAAAATGGAAATCGTCGAGCCATATTCCGGGCTCATATTACCGATGGTCGCCCGGTTGGCCAGAGGTACAGACGCAACACCAGGCCCATAAAACTCAACGAATTTACCAACCACGCGATGCTTGCGCAACATTTCTGTAATCGTCAACACAAGGTCGGTCGCAGTCGTTCCTTCCGGTAGTGTTCCGGTCAGTTTGAAACCGACCACCCGTGGAATCAGCATGGAAATGGGCTGTCCCAGCATGGCCGCTTCAGCCTCAATGCCACCCACACCCCACGCAACAACACCCAGGCCGTTAACCATTGGCGTATGAGAGTCAGTTCCGACACAGGTATCCGGATAGCTACGTTCATGCCATCGTCATCAGCGGTGAAAACTACGCGCGACAAATGTTCCAGATTGACCTGGTGAACAATGCCGGTGCCGGGAGGTACCACCTTGAAGTCAGCAAATGCCTGCTGTCCCCAGCGAAGAAACTGGTAGCGTTCCAGGTTTCGTTGATATTCTATGTCGACGTTGCGTTCAAACGCATTAGCCTGTCCGAAAACGTCGACAATCACCGAGTGGTCAATGACCAGTTCTACCGGCGCCAGGGGATTGATCCGCTTGGGGTCGCCGCCCAGGGCGTGCATGGCCTCGCGCATGGCAGCCAGGTCCACAACCGCAGGCACGCCGGTGAAGTCCTGCAGCACCACGCGAGCCGGGGTAAAGGCAATTTCACGGTCAGGTTGTGCCTGCGGATCCCAGTCGGCAAGTGCGCGAATGTCTGCAGCCGTAATGTCCTTGCCATTTTCCGTACGCAACAGGTTTTCCAGCAGAATTTTCAGGCCGTAAGGAAGCGAGTCAACATCAAGCCCCTCCTTCTTTAACGCATCAAGCCGGTAGATTCGATATGATTGATCTCCACTTCGAGCACACTGCGGCGCCAAAACTATCCATACTTTTCATGATGTTTTCTCCTTGATCATAAACTTGCCTGGTCTGCGTCCACATCGCAAATGACTGCACGATTGGGACGCGGCTGCCATTGCCGGATACGGACTAACACAAGAGAGGCATCGCGGCGCGAACGATTGGCTCGAGCCTGTCACTATTGCCTGCTGACGACAACTGCGGCAACAAAGCTGACACATGCATCAGATCGGTCTGATACTGACGCCTGCATGCACACTGTTCGAGTTGTCATCATAAAAAACGCAGTGAATGCTTCCCCTTTTGTTAGCCTGTCGGTTAAATCACATTTGTTAACCACATCTATTACGCTGCGTGGGCAACGCTGTTTGCCCGCGCAGAAACGCTTTCGTTCCCACCTGCAACAAGCGCGCACGATGGGTGCCATCCAGAGTGACACCCCACACAAGGATCATGCCATAACTTGCCAGGGTATACAAACCGGTCTGGCGTTTAACGCATAAAGCATGAGGTTGCTGCCTTTTTCACAACATATAGGCGCCAGCAGATGTCAGACCACAGATCTGCTGATGGATGAAAGAATCGGAACCGGGAATCAAATGAAGAAACAGGCCAGGTATCACACCTGAAAATCACATCTGAAAATCTGACTTGGGATCTGAGCGAGAAATAAACTAAAGCGTCGTGTCAGATCAGATAAGGTCGCAGCACATGGACCGGACCAGCGGCCATGGCAGGAGGATAGCAGCTTCGCCCCGGCGGCATTGCGCCAGTCTTTCCGGGGCGACATGACAAGGCTGCTATTCCCAGACTACCAGCAACTTGCCTTGCTTGAATGGATGCGGCATGGTCTGGCTGTAAATACCATAAGTTGCATACAGGTGCTCGCGCGTCAGCACCCGTTCGGGCGTATCACAAATGACCAGCTTGCCATCGGCCAGCAGCGCAATGCGATCACAATACTGCGCAGCCAGATTGATATCATGGACAATAACCAGTACGCCCACTTTATCCTTGTGTGCCAGATCCGACACAATTCGGAAAAACGCATGCTGATGCTTCGGATCCAGGGCCGAGGTGGGTTCATCCATCAACAAATACCGCGTCTGGCCATCATGGCGCTGAGCCAGCAATTGCACCAGCACCCGGGCAAACTGTACCCGCTGTTTTTCACCGCCGGAAAGCGTTACCCATGATCGATCAAGCAGATCATGAACGCCTGCGGTCTGCGCGGCGTGCTGCAACAATGCATTGGCCTGGCCAGGATCCAGTTCCGGAAACGGGTATAGACCCATTTGAATAATTTCCAGGATACCCAGATCAAAGGTCAGCCCGCTGCCCTGGGGCAGCACGGCTCGCTGGCGCGCCTGATCCCGTGCCGACTGCGCAGTGGCCTCATGGCCGTTAATGTAAATGGTGCCGGTGTCGTGCGTGCGAACCTCCTGGTTTTCCTGCGCCAGGATGGACAACAATGTGGATTTTCCGGCGCCATTGGCGCCCAGCAGCGCCAGCACTTCGCCTCGTCTTATTTCAATTGAAATATCACGCAGTACCTGTCGCTGACCGCGTGTTGCGCAGATGTCGCTGCCGCGCATGCATTGCTCCATCACGGTCATCGCATATTCCTTTTTACCAGCAGCCAGAGAAAGAACGGGCCGCCGATCAGGCTGGTTACCAGGCCGATGGGCAGTTCCGCCGGAATCACTACCACACGCGCCAGCCAGTCTGCCAGCACCAGGGCCAGCGCACCGCCGGCCATGGAGGCAGGCAACAGATGACGATGGTTCGCGCCCATGATCATGCGCAGGCAATGTGGCACGACCAGTCCGACAAATCCGATGCCACCGGTCACTGCCACCAGTGGACCGACCAGCAGTGCAATGCCGACGATCAGGCGACGGCGCAGGTGCTTCATGGAAAATCCCAGATGCGTGACTTCGCGCTCGCCAAGCAGCAATGCATTAAGCGCGCGCCATTCCCGGCACAATAGCAAACAGATAACAAGTGTCCAGGGGCCGAGAAAGGCGATCGTGCGCCAGTTCGCAGACGCCAGGCTGCCCATGCCCCAGAAGGTCAGATCGCGCAGTTGGGTGTCTGTCGCAATATAGGTAAGCAAGCCGATCAGGCTGCCTGAAATGGCATTGATGGCAATACCGGCCAGCAGCAGTCCGGCCACACCAGCATAACGTCGCCCAACCAGATAAGCCAGCCATGTACTGAGCAGACTACCCGCGAACGCAGCAAATGAAATGACCCAGAAACCTGCGGCAGTAAGCACAATGGCCGAGACCGCCCCCAGCGCCGCGCCGGCCGAGACGCCGATCAGACCGGGTTCGGCCAGCGGATTGCGAAACAGTGCCTGCATGACCACGCCCGATAATGCCAGCGCCGCCCCCGTGACAATACCGAAGACAACCCGCGGCAACCGGATATCCAGAAAGATCTGACGCAGCAGCTGGGTTTCATCACCGTGCCCGCCTGTGAGCACCGGCCACCATTGCTGCACCGGAATGACTACCGCCCCGCTGAGACTGCCCAAAATAGTGGCTGCCAGCAATATGAGCAGCAGAATGGTAAAGGATTTTCTGACCCTGCCCTGACCTGGCGCAGCGTTAATTTGCATAGCCGGCAGCAGCCTTCAATTGCGAAATGGCCAGACTCACCCGCGGCCCCATACCCAGTGCAAGCAAATCATCCATGACCACAATGCGATTATTTTTGACCGCAGGCGTAAAGGCGATGGCCGGGTCCGACTTGAACTTATCAATGCCGCCAGCCGCTTGCAACGAACCGTTGGTAACGATGATCATTTCCGGTTTCAGCGCCAGCAAGCTCTCTGCAGAGACAGGTTTATAGCCGCGCTGCGACTTGAGCACATTCTCCAGGCCTGCCATTTCCATAATGGCACTGGCCGTTGTGTCGCCGCCGGCCATTAACTTGGACCCGGTGCGATTCAGAATCAGTACTGTGCGCAGGCTGTCGCTTGGTCTGGCCTGCGCCTGCTTCACATTCTCCTGAATCTCGGCGGCAAGCGCCTTGCCTTTTTCCGGTACGTCCAGAGCTTGGGCAATCTGCTCGATCCGCTCGTACAAAGAATCAATTGTCGGTTTATCTGAAACGGTCACCACTTCAACACCCACCGACCGGACTTTCTCGAGTGAGGCGGCCGGGCCGGCATTTTCAGAGGCAATCACAAGATCGGGCTTGAGCGACAGCACACCCTCGGCTGGGACGGCGCGATAATAGCCCACCCGTGGCAGTTTGGTCGCTGCCTCCGGATACAGACTGGACTGATCATCGGCCACCAGCTTGTGCTGCATTTGCAGATCGTAAATGATTTCCGTCACCGTGCCGCCCAGAGACACGACGCGCTGGGCCTGTTGGGCGTTGGCACCGCCACAGAAAAACCCGGCAGCAGCCAGTATGGCAAGGCAACGGGTGACGGCATTTTTTTTCATTGACTGCTTCCGTTTTGTTGATTTGTGCATGCCATCAGGCAGCCAGCGGTTGCTTGCAAAGCGATTCAAGCAGCTCACGCCATTGCCTGATCTCCGGTACGCCAGGCTTGCGCGCGCCGAAGAACTGCACAATTTGTTCACCATCTTCGGCATAGCCTTCGAGCGACGTCACCCAGCCATCTTCAGTAGGTTTGTTCACGATCCAGGTACTGTGGATGGCCGTGGTATTCAAATGCAGATTGAATTTCGGATCCAGAATATTAAACCAGGGGCCGGTCCGCATGAGTTTTTTGACCGGGCCCGAGTGAATCTGGATCATGCCTTTATTGCCGACAAAGCACATAATAGGCAGATCCGATTCGGCTGCTTGTTGCAGCATGACTTCGATTGCATCATTATCTACACGCTGCGCCAGATCATCGCCAGCACTTTCCAGCACCTGTACACGAGGCAGATTCCATTTTTTGAGCAGGCCTGCAAAATCATGGGTGTCGGTCATACCCAGCCAGTCTTCGCGCAGAGATTCCGGTGCTTCGCTGGCATAGGTCTTTGGTGCCGCAGGAGTCCGGTCAACCGGTGCAGGCTCCTGATGGGCCGCACGAAATTTTGCCACCAGCGCATCATATGCGGTCATGTCTGAATTGTCGGTGCAATACACTTTATGCAGGGCCATGCCTGCGCCGTCAAAAAACTGGATGCTCTTGCGGCCATTCTGGGTGACCGCCCAGGCATATTTCCAGCTGGAGAAAAACACCCGCAAGTCAAGATCTGCGCCCAGCACCAGACCAACCGGACCATGCCCCACCTTGACTGATTCATAACGCCCGTGGCGTTCGTGAACACACCATTCATTGCGCGTGAGCAACATCACCTCGCCCAGTGTTTGCAGCTCCTTGAAAATGGTTTGCGCTGCCCCTTCCAGCAGCGTGGCGTCAATATCACCACATTGGGCGGCGACCAGTTCCATTTCACTGACGTCCAGCTTTTCTGCCGCATTGCGTACGCGCATTTTGGGCTCATCCTGCAATAATGCATCGTAACGGGCTTTCAAATCAGTGCTCTGTTGTGTCATGAATATCTCTCTTATAGTAGCTAAACGGTTCTGACCGGGCGATCTTGCGACGGCCCGGCCAGTCTCAAATTTTTTGTCGGTCAATATTGATAGCTGACTGACACCCGCACATAGCGGCCTGCTTCGGAATAATAATCGACCGGACGAGCGATGGCGGTTGGGCCTGCGGTAGGCACGTTCAGCGCATTCCAATATTTCTTGTCAAACAAATTGACCACGCTAAGCTGGAACTTTACGCCCTTCAAACCGGCCGGCGCCCACCATCCGTGTACATCAAGCGTACCATAACCGGGAGCCTGAAAATCCGCATTCGGGGCACCTGCAGCAGCTTCCGGATACTGCACTTTATCGCGTTTGCCGGCCAGTGTCCATACTGTCTCTGCGCCCCACTGCGGCGTTCTGTAGCCCAGTGCCAGCGTGCCTTTGAGCGGCGCAACCGAATTCAGATGCTGGCCGGTTTCCAGGTCTTTGCCAACCGTCCATGCAACCGTCGCGCGGGTATACAAGTTGTCGTTAATATTCCAGTAGCCCATGGCTTCTGCGCCATAAATCCGGACACGAGCACGATTGGCATAAGTGGTCACACCATTTGGATACAGCCCTTGCTGCATCATGGCATAGAACGGAGAATCGGGACTGACTGGAACGTCGTTGTCGATGAAATCTTTGTAGCGCGTCTCAAATATATTCAAAGAACCACCAACAATCTGCCCCCGGGCCTGAAAACCCAGTTCCCAGCCGCGGCTGCGCTCGGGTTGCAGATTGGGATCGCCCTTGCGCATATAGTTGGCGGCAGACCCATACTGCAAAAAGAGCTCCGGTGCCGTGGGCGCCCGGTAGCCGTAACCATAGCGTGCAGTCACACGATAGACGTCCGACGCGTTCCAGGCAAACTCAAGAGAGGGAGAAACCTGATTGCCGCTGCGATTGCGCAGCTCACTCTCATACCCGTTCTGGTTGGATGCAAAGCCGCCACCGGTCTGGGGCTTGCGCGACCAGGAGTCGTATCGCAGGGCCGGGGTCAGCTCGAACTGGCCATCGTTCCATAGGAACGCATGACTGGCAAACAGCGACCAGTCGCGGCTTTTGACTTCGGGCGTATCGCCCTGGTTGGAATGCAGAAAGTCGCAGGTGCGAGGCCCCATGGGCGCAGGCAGACCGGCGGGAATTACCGGGCAGTTGTCTAACCCCGCTGAATATTGTTCATAGGTGTCGTCAGCAAATGTACCGGCCACGGTCCAGTGACCGCGCAACGCGGCATCGCCCCAATAGCCGCCAGCACTCAGATTGAGGCCCCAGCCTTTTTGTTCGATACTGTTATTGCGCTCGTAGGAGCCGTAGGGATAACCATATCGGTATGGATTCCCAGGAATTGCTACGGAACGCGGGTCAAACACTTTATTGCGAACGGCTTGCTGATTATTGTCCAGCCGGGTCTTGCTCCAGTACAGCTGGATTCCAGCCTGATCCAGGGCCGAGTATGCCTGCGTTGCCTTGTAGTTATAGTCTGCCCAGATACGATCGCGTTTTATTCTCTCGGTCAGTTCATTATTGCCGATTGCATAGGTGTTTGTATTCTGCTCGTGCATCTGGTCAATATCGCGATCCAGCCTGAAAGTGCTCGCCCCCAGGCCAAGCGTGTGGCCAGGCGCCAATTCGTGCTCGAGTCGCAGCCCCACATTCTTGCTGGTGTAATCGGCAGGATTCATCTTGCTGCGCGCCGCACCGTAGCCGCCGATATCGCCGCCATTCTTTTCTTCGCTACCAGTACGAATGCCGTACTGAATCAGCATTTTGGTTGAGGCTCCCAGTCTGGCTGCGAATGCCATGTCGCCACCAATGCTGTCATCCAGGCCATCATGCGTGCCCTTGACCAGCAAACCGATATTTTTGCCCTCTGTCAGCAAATCGTCGGGACGCAGTCCGCGCAGCATGACCGTACCCGTCAGGGCAGCAGCATTGCCGGCACCGGCCCCACGCACCACATCAACAGCCGACAGCGTATTGAAATTAATCGTTTCCATGCCGCCTTTTACGCCGCGGCTGCCATCATTCAACCATGGTAGCGGAATACCGTCTTCCAGAATCCGGACCCGATTACCATCCAGGCCTCGCATATTGACGCTTTTATCGCTGCGATTGAAATCCAGCCCAGGAATCAACCGCCCCAGGTCAGACCAGTTCTGAACTTGTCTGTCGGCGATCTCGGCCGCGCTGGTAGAGGTCTCCCAACTGGCCGCCGGACCTTCCGCCTGCGCTTGGACCGCGCCCAGCTTCGGCACAGGCGGATTGGAAGCCGCAACGGCATTACCGCTTCCAGTTCCGGCCTGTCCATGGGCAACGCTGGTGCAGAGCAACGATGCAAGAAGGGTCAGGCGAAAGGACGGCAAAGAGATTGTTTTCATAGTTGCGGCAATAGTAGTGAAGAAGATCTCGGCGTACCGAATGGGCCAAGCCAGAACCCTGGTGCCGAGATACATGTTGAAATAACTGAAACCGAATAATACTATGAATGATAATAGTTATCAATACCATTATTAATTATCACTATCCAAATCATCGATCCACCACCCCTTGCTGCGCGCTATCGTGCATGCAATACAGAAAATGACGAAACGAATACAGGAAGGACAGGACAAGTCCGTGTCCAAACGCGGATATTTAATGGTACTTCCGGGCACGCGCGCCTATTAGTCGCCGTCTTCCCAACCTTGATCGACAGAAAACAACAGCTTCGCTTTTATATTGTCATTGCGCAAAGGCGCCCAATATATGAAGATAGCGATAATCAGGAGCCGCTCATGGACAAAACCCCGCTTATTCATCATGCCCCTGCCCCGCATTGGGTGGGTAACGCTTTTCACGTACGGTCCATGTTCTCCTATGGGCAACGGAACATGAATCCCGATCCGTTTTTACTGCTAGATTATGCGCAGCCCCGACATTTTCCGCCCAGCCAGGAACGCCGCGGCGTGGGCGAGCACCCGCATCGCGGCTTTGAAACCATTACCATCGCCTACAAGGGTGAAGTGGAGCACCGGGACTCTTCGGGCGGCGGTGGCATCATCGCCGCGGGCGACGTCCAGTGGATGACGGCCGGCGCAGGCATCATGCACGACGAATTCTTTTCCGACGCGTATTCTACAAAAAGGGGGAGATTTCGAAATGGTGCAACTGTGGCTGAACCTGCCGGCGCGCGACAAAATGACGCCAGCGCGCTACCAGAGCATCACGGCTGACGATATCCCGACGGTCACTCTACCCGATGAGGCAGGTACCGTACGTGTCATTGCCGGTAAGTACAAAGACCATCAGGGCCGGCGGCCACGTTCACACCAGTCAACTTATGGGATACCAACCTGACGACAGGCAGCACGACCACATTCGAGCTGCCTGCAAATCATACGGTGATGCTGCTGGTGCGCCATGGCACCGTAGCTGTAAACGACAGCGCCGACGCCGGAGCCAGCCAACTGGTCACATTTGCCCAAGGCGGCACCACGATCACCATTCAGGCCAAAGAGGCGGCTGCCCTGCTGCTGATGAGTGGCGAACCCATCGCAGAGCCGATAGCCGGGTATGGTCCGTTTGTCATGAATACCGAAGAACAAATTCGTCAGGCGCTGGCCGACTTCAATGCCGGACAGTTCGGGCGTATCGGGCAGACCCGGAACCGCTCCGCTACCGAATAACTGACCGACTGCAGGCCCGGCCATAACTGGGCCCGCCGCGAACAAAAACTGGGGCCAACTACTGTCTGGCCGCAGCGCCACAACGGGCGTTACTGGATTACAGCAACAGCGCTTGCTCGGAGAGCACGATGCCATCGGCATCGCTATACAGGTACTGACCAGGGACAAACCGTACATTGCCGAACGTGACCGGGACATCAATCAGGCCCAGGCTGTTTTTACCGCTTTTGCGCGGATTGGTGCCCAGCGCCTTCACGCAAAAGTCCATGGCGTCAATCTGTTCACTGTCCCGGATGGCGCCATACACGATGATCCCGGACCAGCCGTTGTCCTGCCCCAGCTTGGCGATCATATCGCCTACCACGGCACAATGCAGGGAAGCAGCGGCATCCACCACCAACACGGCTCCCTGGCCTGGTTCGGACAGGACCTGACGAATGAAGGTATTGTCCTCATACACTTTGACCGTACGAACCTGCCCCGCAATGGCTCGTTTACGGCCGAAAAGCCTGAACTGGGTATCGCAGGATGGCAGCGACGGGTGCTGATCCATAATATCGCAAGTGATCAGCGCAGCAAGAGGTGAAGCAGACATGGCAAACTCCGGTAAAGGGTAGACTTGGACAGCCATTGTTATACCAGATCAGCGCCACTAAAAGCACCTCCTTTTGACCAACCGGCAGCTTTCGGGATCGGGCCAATGGTGTGAACAGCAACAAGACAACCGCTGCGCCGGCGCTAGCCTCCTGAATACAGGGCGTCAACCTCACGGTGCGTGGCAGGATGTGGCGCCAAAGCTGATCGGCCTGGCAACGCGTGAGCCGACGACGCGGACGACAACGGACCGACAGGCTTCATTAGCGAGCCTGTCGCAGCCGCCTGCTGTGGTATCTGCGCGCCCAACCCCTGCAACAGCGCCTGGTACTCCGGATTCTGCCGCAGTGTCTGTCGACCAGCCTCAATGAGCGCGTCCACATCCTTGCGATTGACAGTGAACAGCGTGGGAATGCGCAGCAAATGCCGACGTGGCACCGACAATCCTGCGGGCGCTTCACGCAGACTGACCGGCACAACGTGCAATTGCGCATCGGGCGCCAGCAATCCCTGCAACTGGGGATTGAGCGATTTTCTTAACGTAGCCCATTGCCTGCCAGTGTCCTGCACCATTTGCATGGTCTGCGTGGTGACCCGGCCCGACGTGCTGAACATAATCGTATCAAACACATCTGACAACGTAGGCACATTTTCGCTTTTGTCGATATTGACGCTGGGATCGCGCTCGGCATTGATTACTACAAATGCCACTTTCCTGACCGTACCCTTGCTGATCTGGCCGCGACGCAATTGACCAATACCGAGCGTGACGCGATCCATCAGGCCGCGCACGCCCAGGTTATCCGACAGCCTCCATCCACCAAATGGATATAGGGCCGATTTTTGCTATCCAGATAACCCAGCACATCCGAACGATAGGCGCGCATCCGGTAATCGCCCTGCAGCCTGGATACCTGCTCGCGTTTTCGGGCGGAATACGCACATTGTCCGGCATAATTTTTCAGCGTCAGCGGCGACAGCACCATTGGCACGGCGGCCGAAGATGCCACTGCAAATGACAGTGGCACCTTGCGGATGTCCGCACACATGGTCGCCAACTGATCAGGCGAAAACTCAAAACTCGTGCCCTGGGATAAATCGGTCGCCAGCACGATCAGGTCTGCATGCGGGTTGCGATATAAGTCATCGTAGGTTTTGCCCTCATAGAGCATATCCAGTTTCTGGGCCAGCACATGGCCACGGCCGACCGCAGGCGAGACCGCAGCGGCAAAATTTGCGGACTGAATATGGCGGACACCAGACTCTGCTGGAAATCCTTGTACAGATATTCGTTTTTAAACGCGGGAAAGGTCTTGCTGCCATTGAGCGCATAATAGGCAGCCACAATGCTGCCTCCCGATACGCCACGCACCACATCAACCTGGCTGAGCAGCGTTTGGGTCTGGCCGTTCCAGCGGATTTGCGTGTCGGCCAATTCCTTGAGCACCCCATAGCCGAATGCGGCTGCGCGCGCCCCGCCCCCGGAAATGCTGACAATGATAACAAAGGAAGGATCGGTCCTCTCGGTCAGCCGCGCCGTGTCAACGCCGGTATCAGGGGTACCCGGCGGCAGTGGCGGATTGCGCCATGGCGTAAGCGACGAGCAGGCCGAAAGCGCCGACAGTAATACGATGAAGACAAGTTTATGAATCCGCATGGCAGCCTATTTATGCGCAATGGTCCAGCCCGATACCATCAGACCCATACCGGCAAGCGCCAGCAGCAGACCGGTCCACTCCAGCCCCGATAATGAACTGCGGTCGACCAGATTGAGCCAGAGCACCGAGACCACCACATAGACTGCGCCATACGCCGCATAAACTCGGCCCGTGGCCACCGGATGCAGGGTCAGCAGCCAGGCAAACAGGATCAGCGACGCCAGGGATGCGAGCAACACCCACCCATTGCCATCACGGCGCAACCAGAAATAGAACAGATAGCAGCCGGCGATTTCCGCAATGGCAGTCAACGTGAACAGAAAAAAAACTCGCAGCACAACCGTCCCCACATGGATTCGAAACTGTGCTGATCATACCGCGTAAAACCGGCTGGCGTCTTAAACCCGCTGGCATTTCAAGTTGCGGCGGCGCCAGTTGCATCACTGCGCGCGTCCGCAAGCAGCAGGCCAGCAATGGCCTGGGTAACATCAGTCACCATGACATCAGGCCTGCTTCTATTTAATCACACCGCATACCATGCGCCCGCCCCCGCCGCCGAGTGGTTTGGGATGGTCTGAATAGTTATCGCCGCCTTCATGAATCATGAGTGCATGCTGCTGCACATCGGACAAGGCTTTGAGCCTTGGAGCCAACACCGGGTATGTCGATGTGCCATCGGCGGCGACAACCAGTCCCGGCAGGTCACCCAAATGGCCCTGCTCACTATATGGTCCTTCATGCTTGCCCGTTTTCTTCGGATCCAAATGGCCACCGGCAGCCTGGGCCGGCACCGTTTTGCCGTCTTTTTCAGCAGCATCACAACTGGCATTCTCGTGAACGTGAAAACCGTGCACGCCAGGCGCAAGTCCTTTGAGATCAGGCGTCAAGAGCAAACCAAAAGGGGTCTCGCTGATGGTCACCTCGCCCATTGCCTTGCCCGTTCCCGACGTAGTGGCCTCATTCATAGTCACTTTCAGTTCGGCCGCACCTGCTGTGGATATCATTCCTGTACATAACATGCCTGCCAGTAACAATTTTTCCAATTTCATGGCGTACTCCTCAATGAAAATCAACAAAATAAAAGGCTAACATTCAAACCGAAGCGATCAAATCAATGTTTCAATTGCTTATAACTGGATGCAAATCTGTCATGAATGCCGACATCAATAACAGCTGTTAATGGCAACTGTCATTGCGGGCGCATTATGGCCCGCCGCGCAAAGCCAGAAAGCAGATCGAAAAAGCCAGCGCCTGGCCGCCGTACTCACCTGCCCTGGCAGAGACTATCAGAACGGAAAAGCCGGGGTTTCAAAAAGACAAAGCGTACGCTAAGGGTTTTACCTGTGTGGATTACTGTATATATCCTGTCTAATAGCTAAAAAAATAAGGTGGGGACAACATGAATTCGGATTTAATCCTGATCGCTTTACTGGACGGTCTGTCATACGCCGGCCTGCTCTTTCTGGTGTCGCTCGGGCTCACGCTGATCTTTGGCGTGATGGGCATTCTCAACGTCGCCCACGGCGCATTCTATGCCTATGGCGGCTATGCAGCTGCAACGCTCATCGCCGTGTATGCGCCAACCACAGAGTCGGCACTGCTGCCCTTGCTCTCGCTGTTTCTGGTGGCCATTATTGTCGGCATCATACTGGGCTCGGTTGTCGAATTTGTGCTGATACGCAGGACGCATGGCTACGACCCCATTCTGAAACTGCTGCTGACATTCGGCGCCTTTCTGATCTTTGAGGATCTGCAAAAATTCATCTGGGGCGCGCAGCCCTATACCGCCAGCGAAGTTGTGGGGCGCCTGGGAAATATAGAGATGGGCAACATCACCTATACAACCTACCAATTATTGATTATCCCCGGCACCGCCCTCATTGCGTACGTGGTCCTGGTCTATTTTCTCAGGTACACCAGGCTTGGCAAACAGATTGTTGCCATTACCCATAACAGCGAAGTGGCCACTGCAATGGGCATCAATGCCAGGCGCATCAGCTATTTCACATTTGTCATCGGCACCATTCTGGGCGTGCTGGGCGGGGCGCTTGCATCGCCTACCACTTCGCTGGTTCCCGGCGTGGGCGCCGATATGGTGGTCCTGTCCTTTGCGGTGGTCGCCACCGCCGGGCTGGGGCAGATTACCGGCGCACTGATTGCCGCAATACTGATAGGCGTCATACGGTCATTCTCTATCTACCTGGCGCCGGAAGTGGAAGTGGCTGTGCCTTACATCATCATGGTGCTGGTCCTGATATTCAGGCCCAACGGATTATTCAAAGTAGCACAGGCCAGAACAATATGAAAATTTATATACTCAGTCTGGTCTCGGCACTGTTTGTGCTGCTCTGCGGCTACCTGGTACCCTGGACCATCACGCCCCTGATTATCGGCCTGACTTATGCCATTGCCGCGCTGGGCATTTCAGTGATGCTGCGCGCCGGCCAGGTGTCATTCGGGCATGCCATGTATGCATCGGTCGCCGCTTACAGCATTGCCTTTATCTCCCGGATGCGACCCGAGACCGATGTCATCGTGCTCATCGTGTGCAGCGTGGTGATCGCCACCTTGTTCAGCGCCTTGATCGGCATTTTTGTTGTCCGGTACCGGGGTATTTTCTTCGGTATGCTCAATCTTGCCTTAAGCATGGTGTTGTTTGCTCTCACTACCAAATTCTACGACATTACCGGTGGCACCGACGGCATCCGTGTGAGCAGACCGACCGTTGCGGGCATTGCGCTTGAGCGAAGCGCTTTTGAATTTACGCTGATGTGCATCGCCCTGGCCGGTTCATTGCTCATTGCGTGGGCTGTACAGCGCTACTTCCGCTCGGGCAACGGCCAGGCGCTGGCAGCGATCAAGACCAACGAAACCCGACTGGAGTATCTGGGGATTTCGCCGCGCCACGTACTATGGAAGGGTTATATATTATCCGGCGCCGTGGTGGGTTTTTCCGGCGCCATCCTGGCCCTGGTGCAGGGGCTGGTCACGCCCGATGTCGGCACCTGGCTACGTTCAGCAGAGTACGTGTATATCACGATTCTGGGTGGCGCTGCCCATGTTAGCGGTGCATTTATCGGCGCCGCTATCTTTGAAACCGTCAAGCTGATTTCTTCGGCCTATTTCCCTGGTTTCTGGCAGGCCATTCTGGGACTGACGCTGATCCTGGTTATTTTCGTTGTGCCTAACGGGGTGGTAGCCAGATCATGAGAAAACACCAACTGAAGCGAGCCTGGGGAAGATAAGCGATGGAACCACTAGTAAAGACGCAAAATCTCAATCTCGCATTTGGCGGCGTTGTCGCGGCCGATCAGATCAACTTTGAACTGCATGAGGGCGAACGGCTGGCTGTTATCGGCCAGAATGGCGCTGGCAAAACGACCTTCATTAACATCTGCACAGGGTATCTGAAGCCCGATTCGGGCACCGTCTACTTTGCCGGCAAGGACATTACCGCCCTGTCGCCCCGCAAGATTGTCCGCCTTGGCATGGGAAGATCCTTTCAGCTTCCTCAGCTGTTTACCGAACATACCGTAAGCGAATGCATTCAAATTGCAGCGGCAAGCAGAAATACCCGCCTGAGCTATTTCCAGCCATTGAGTCGTCTGGCCGACCGCCGTGAAGTAGAGGAAACACTGGAACTGGTAGGCCTGTCGCAGGATGCCGATGCGCTTTCAGTGGATCTGCCGGAGGGCAAGAAAAAATTGCTGGATGTTGCCATGGCCCTGTCGCTGCGTCCACGTCTGCTGATTATGGATGAACCGACTAGCGGTGTGGCATCGGAAGATAAGCACAGTCTGATGCAATTGGTTATGGATGCGCTTGAACAGCGCAAGGTCACCAGCTGGTTTGTCGAACATGATGAGGATATCGTGGCGCGCTATGCCACCCGCGTTGCGGCCTGGATTTCCGGAAAAATCGCCGCCGACGGCAGCCCGTCCGAGGTCCTGAACAATCCGCTGGTGCGCAGCGCCGTGCTTGGAGACCATTGATGCTCAGTTTGAATAACGTAAGTGTCGATCTGGCGGGCAATCAGATCCTCAGAAACATCACGGCAACGTTCGATAGCGGGTTGACCATCGGCATTGTCGGGCGCAATGGTGCAGGCAAAACCACGCTGCTGCGCGCCATGATGGGACTGATCAAGGTGCGCAGCGGCGACATCCGTTTTGATGACGCCAATCTGACCGCGCTTGCGGGTCACGCCAGAGCGGCACTGCATATTGGCTATGCGCCGGAGAACCGGGTTATTTTCCCGACATTGTCAGTGGAACAGAATCTGCGTCTGCCGTGCGAAGTACAGAACATGAGTGCCGGCGCGATAAAAGCTCGCCTGGAGTGTGTACTGCAAGCCATACCACAGCTGGCGCCCATGCTGGACCGCTCGGGGTCGGCCTTATCGGGCGGCCAGGGCAAGATGGTGGCGCTGGGACGCGCGGTAATGATCGGCACAAGACTACTGCTTCTGGACGAACCCTTTCAGGGCCTGGCGCCACGATTGGGCGCCGAGTATACCGAAGCGCTGAACCGGTTAAAGCAGCTTGAGCCCGAGCTGAGCATCGTCATTACAGAATCAAATATCAAGCTGCTGGGAGATATTCCAAATCAAATATGGAATATTGAACGCGGAGAAATGAGCTTATATGCAAATCAAAGGATAACTGAAAATGCCGCAAATGATTATTAATGGACGCAAGACAAATGCAATATCCGGACAGATGCTGGATGTGATTTCACCGGTAGATGGCGCCGTTTTTACCCAGATTCCACGAGGCGATGAGGCCGATATCGACCTGGCAGTCAAGGCCGCAAGAATTGCCGCTGAAGGCCCCTGGAAAAAATTCACGGCACTCGAACGTGGTCGACTGCTGGTCAAATTAAGCGGACTGATTCTGGAGAACGCAGAACAACTGTCCCAGCTGGAAGCCAAGGATACCGGCAAGGCCATTTCCTCTGCAAGAAACGATATCCAGGTGATGGCCCGCTATTTTGAGTTCTATGGTACCGCCGCCGACAAGGTGCATGGCGAGGTGATTCCCTTTTTGAACGGCTACTCGGTCCAGGCCATCAGAGAGCCTCTGGGTGTGACTGCACATATCATTCCCTGGAACTATCCGGCGCAAATGGTAGGCAGAAGTGTTGCGCCATCGCTGGCGATGGGCAATGCATGTGTGGTTAAGCCAGCCGAAGATGCCTGCCTGTCGGTAATCCGGGTAGCAGAACTGGCGCTGGAAGCAGGCCTGCCTGCCGGCGTATTCAATGTGGTCACCGGCTGGGCGAGGAAGCCGGCGCCAGCCTGTCCGCGCACGAAGACATCAACTTCGTTACCTTCACAGGTTCCAATGAAGTGGGTGTGCTGGTGCAAAAAGCCGCCGCCGAGCATGCGGTCAAGTGTGTGCTGGAACTGGGTGGGAAATCCGCTCATGTAGTGTTTAACGATGTCAATATGAAGCTGGCCGTTCCGGCCATTGTCAAAGGCATTATCGCCAACACCGGCCAGACCTGCACGGCGGGCAGCCGTCTGTTGATTCAGCGCGATATTTTCAACGAATTCATCGACCTGGTTGCCGAAGAATTTTCAAAAACCAAAGTGGGCACACCAGACATGGATTTGAGCTGCGGCCCGGTGATCAATAAGTCGCAATTTGACCGGGTCAACCGCTATCTGGAACAAGGTAAAAAAGACGGCCTGAAAATACTTGCGCAGGGACAGATCCAAGCCGGTGTTCCGGACGGGGGCTATTACGTCACGCCAACCCTGTTTGTTGCCGACAACCATGACAGCGATCTGTTGATGCAGGAAATTTTCGGACCAGTGCTGGTGGCACTGGCTTTTGATACCGAAGAGCAAGCCGTGCATCTGGCAAACATTACCGATTACGGCCTGATGGCCGCTGTCTGGAGCGAGAATGGGGGCATCCAGCAGCGGGTAGCCAAGGAATTGAAATGCGGACAGGTTTATATCAATGGCTTTGGTGCCGGCGGCGGGGTTGAACTGCCTTTTGGCGGCGTCAAGCGTAGCGGACACGGACGTGAGAAAGGCCTGGTTGCGCTTGAGGAAATGAGCACCACCAAAACAATCATTCACTATCACGGTTAATCCCCGTCACACTCTATTAATAAGGAAGCATACAACATGGCTGTTCTGGATAAAAAAATCGCTATTGTCACCGGTGCTGGCAGCGGATTTGGCGAAGGCATTGCCACTGCCTATATCAATGAAGGCGCGAAGGTCATTGTGGCCGATATCAACGAAGCGACGGCCCGGCGCGTTGCCGACGCACTCGGGAACAATGCCAGTGCGTTTACGGTCGATGTCTCCAATGGCGAGCAGGTGCGGGCATTGGTCGCGCATTGCGTGGACACCTTCGGAGCCCCTGATATCGTGGTCAATAACGCCGCCATCACTCACAAGAACCAGCCCATGCTTGATGTGGACGAAGCGATGTTTGACCGGATGTTTGATGTCAACGTCAAGTCGATTTACCATATGGCCCAGGCAGTGGTTCCCGTGATGCGCCAGAGGGGCGCCGGCGTCATTCTCAATATCGGCTCAACGGCGGGGATACGCCCTCGCCCCGGCCTGAGCTGGTACAACGCGTCCAAGGGCGCGGTCAATGTGCTATCCAAATCCATGGCGGTCGAGCTGGGTCCTGACAATATCCGGGTCAATGCCATTTGCCCGGTCATGGGCATCACGGGTATGTTCGAGTTATTCATGGGTCTGCCCGACACGCCTGAAAACCGCGCCAAATTCATTTCATCCATCCCGCTGGGCCGGTTTTCCAAGCCCAAAGACGTGGCCGCAGCTGCCGTCTTCCTGGCCAGCGATGCCGCTGCGTTTATGACCGGCGTTGAATTGCCGGTTGACGGCGGCCGAACAGTATAAAGAATACATGCGATGAAAATCAAAGCTGCCATATTAAGGGCGATGAGCACGCAACTGCCCTACGCGCAAAGCCGGCCATTGAGTATTGAACAAGTGGAGCTGGACCCGCCCGGCGATGGTGAGCTGCTTGTAAAAATGCAGGCTAGCGGTCTTTGTCATTCAGACCTGTCGGTCATCAATGGCGATCGCCCCAGGGGGATGCCCATCGTGCTGGGCCATGAAGCCTCGGCCACGGTCGTCGAATGCGGGCGCGGCGTCTCCGATCTGAAGTCAGGCGATCATGTGGTGATGGTGTTCGTGCCCAGCTGCGGTTGCTGCGCACCATGCGCCGAGGGGCGACCCGCATTATGCATTCCCGGTGCCGTCGCCAATACGGCGGGCACGCTGCTGTCCGGCGACAAGCGCCTGTCCCAGGATGGCCAGCCGCTAAACCACCATACCGGTGTGTCGTGCTTTGCAGAATACGCCGTGGTTTCCCGGCGCTCCTGCGTCAAGGTCAATCGCGATCTTTCTCACAGGGAGGCATCCCTTTTCGGATGCGCCGTGCTCACCGGTGCCGGTGCCGTCATCAACCGGGCCAGACTACAGGCCGGCGATACCGCTGCCATCGTCGGGCTTGGCGGTGTCGGCCTGAGCGCCTTAATTGCGGCGGTGGCCTCTGGCGCAAGAAGGATCGTGGCGGTCGATCTGAGTGACGATAAGCTGGCGCTGGCAAAAACACTGGGGGCAACCCACTGCATTAATCCCAAAGCCATTAAGGATAATAGCGAGCTGATCGCGCAGGCCGGCGGTTGCGTAGACTATGGCTTTGACATGGCCGGTGCCGTGCAGGCGTTCGAGACAGCCTATACGCTTACCAAAAGGGGCGGGGCAACCATTACCTGCGGCCTGCCCAATCCCCGGGCCAGTTTTGCGCTGCCGCTGGCGCAACTGGTGGGCGAGGAAAGAACGGTGCAAGGCAGTTATCTGGGATCCGGCGTACCGTCGCGGGACATTGAAAAATATATAGATCTGTATGTCGCTGGAAAACTACCCGTAGACAAGCTGATGGGACAGACGTTCACACTGGACCAAATTAATGAAGGTTTTGATCACCTTGCGTCGGGTAACGGACTGAGAGACACCATCCTCTTTTAGAGTGCAATAACAATCAGGAGACATAACCATGCTAAAAAAAACCATGCGGCTCATGCGACGGCGGCAATCGCCGGCCTTGCCATGAGCACCAATGCCTTTGCCCAGGAAAAGCCAGCCGAGCTCAAACTGGGTATATCTACTTTTCTTTCCGGCTCTGCTTCAGTGTTCGGCGTACCGGCACGTCATGCGGCTGATCTGCTGATCAGCGACATCAATGCGGCCGGCGGCATTGACGGCGTCAAGATTGTACCTACCTATATTGACGAAGGCGGTGGTGGCGAAAAACTGCTTTCCGAGTATCGTCGCCTGGCAGAGAACGGAACCCGCGTTTTTCTTTCTGCCATTTCCAGCGGCAACTGCAACATCATTGCGCCGGTGGCCGAAGACCTGAAAACACTCAATATTTTGTGGGACTGCGGCACCGAAAAAGTACTGGAAGAGAAAGAGTATAAGTATGTGGTACGGACCCAGGCCAACGCCACGGCTGAAATGATTGCCTCTGTTCTGTACCTGCTCAAGACAAAACCGGACTTCAAGACACTGGCCATTGTCAACCAGGATTACGCCTGGGGTCGTGACTCCAGAGAGATTTTCCTGGCTACGCTCAAACGCTTCAAGCCTGACGTGCGTGTGGTGGCCGAAATGTTCCCTAAATTTGGCGCAGCCGATTTTTCTACGGAAATCAGCCGTCTGCAGGCACTGCGACCGGATGTCATTCTGTCCACATCCTGGGGCGGAGACCTGGACAACTTTGTACGCCAGGCCTCGCAGCGCAATCTGTTCAAAAACTCCACGTTCGTGCTGCCGCTGGCAGAAAGCTCGCTGGAACGCCTGGGCAGTGCCCTGCCGGAAGGCGTGATTGTCGGCGCCCGTGGCGACCACTACTTCCTGCATCCGGAAACCAAGGATGATCCGAAGCACCAGGCCTTCATCAAGAAATTTCGTGAAAAAACCAATGCCTATCCCATCTACTCGGTGTACCACATGGTGCAGGCGATCCATGGCCTGAAAGCCGGCTACGAAAAAGCCATCAAGGACAACGGCGGTAAATGGCCAAGCACCGAACAAGTGGCCGCGGCCATGCATGACGTGCAATTTACTGGCTTTGGTCGCAGCCTGAAAATTGATCGCCCCGACGGCCAGGCTTATGAGGCGCAATTGCTGGGCATTACCAAGAAAGTACCTGATTATCCGTTCGCGGTGCTGGACAAGATGGTTATCTATTCTGGCGACAAACTGACCGCACCGGCCGGTAAAAAATCCATGGAGTGGATCAGCACGGTCGATGCAGCCGCGCTCAAAGCGGAAGAAGGCAAGCAATACGATCATTGACATCCGCTGCCGCAATAGTCAGGGCGCGCAGAAAGCTTTTCGTTTTTAACGCCCTGACAGCAATTGGCAGCAAGCCACAACGCTGCGTCCCATCGTCATGAATATCATCGACGCCGGGGCGCAGTTTTTTATGTTATGCCGGGCGCTTGAAGCATGGCGCAACACATCGGTGCATGCATGGTAAAGGCACCTGTGCTATATACGCGTTTACTGATCGCGCACTTTCGTGCCGCGTGCATGCGGCAGAAAATGCCAGAAAATTGCGGCCGAGATAAAACCAAAGCCGCCGGTTAGTGCGATGCCGGCACCCAGCGATACCAGCGCGGTCATGCCGGATAGCAGAAAGGGACCGGCACTGCTGCCCACGTCGCTAATCAACCGCCAAAGGCCCAGAAACTCGGTGCGTCCATGATCGGGAGAGGCATCTGCCCCCAGCGTCATGTTGATCCCCGAACCAAAACCATTGCCCAGCCCCAGCAGCATGGCAACCACGATAAAGGAGAATACGGTAGTGGTAAATGGCATGATCACAAGTGAAATACCCATGATCAGGGTGCAGGGTAAGGCAACCCATAGCCGCCCCCATTCATCCATGATCTTGCCGGCAGGATAGAACATCAGCATATCCACCGCCGAGGACAAGCCAAAGATGACCGAGGTCGCAGTCGGGCTCAGGCCGATATAATCGGCCCACAACGGGATCACAATCTGCCTTGCGGCACGCATGGCACTGATCAACAAGACGGCCAGGCCCAGTGACATGAACACGCCGGCGTGCTCACGGGCAATACGCGCCATGCGGGGTTTGGCTGCCGACAGGTTCTGCGTCCTGGGCTCGATCTTCAGATCCGGCATATAGTAGGTCAGCACCGTTGAGGCGATCAGCGCAGCCAGCCCCACCCAGTAGGCACCGGACAGCCCCACAAAGTGCATCACCCCTGCCCCCGCGAACGGTCCTGCAAACATGCCGATACGGTTGACACCACCCAGAACCGAGAGCGCCCGGGCCCGCATATAAAAAGGCACGGCCTCGATCATATAAGTTTGCCGGGCAAGAAAGAAGACAGAGGTTGAGACGCCGATCAGCAGTGTTGCCAATGCCAGTAGCAAGACATGGTTGGCAAATATGCACAGCAACAGGGCAATGATGGTGATGGCCGATGCCCCCAGCAGCGCGCTTCGCTCGCCCAGGCGCGAAGTGATCAGCGCAGCGGGAATATTGGCCAGCAGCGACCCCAGGCCGATCAGCGCAATGATCAAGCCTGCCAAGGCAGGCGTCGCACCCAGATCGCGGGCGCTCAACGCGATCACCGGTAAAATCGCCCCGTTGGCAAAACCGAAAAGCAGCGAAGGACCGTAAGCAGGAACGGCAATGCTTTTTAAACTGAAACTGCTGTCCGCCATGCGGGTGTCCTTCGTAACGCTTGATGATGTTCGCTATTTTACCCGGCGCAAGGGTAACCGTTGCGGTAATGCGCGTCTTTGAACGCATGGGCAGGCGCTTGCGGCGCCGTCGCGGGCTGTGACGCGGTCCTTTCCCCAACTCGCTCTATGCTGCCTGTGAGACCAGCCTCACTTTAACAGGAACGATTTTGGACGCTGACCAGACCAGGAATATGCCCACCACTCGGGGTGACAGGCGGGCAATACACGCTGCAATTGACCACTGCGCAGATCGTCGTTAACCAGCCATTGCTGCTATTCGTTATACAAGACAGAAAGTGGAGCTGCGGCCAAGCAGTGACCGGGGCTGCAGCACGTTGTAGAGTCAAAAAATAAAAAAGCCGCTACTCCATTTTCAGGCTAGCGGCTAAGATATTCTTTCTACAAGATTTTCCTGGTGGGCTGGGCGAGACTCGAACTCGCGACCAATGGATTAAAAGTCCACTGCTCTACCGACTGAGCTACCAGCCCAGGAAAGAAAAAGATTATGAAGGAATTCGAACTTGCTGTCAATACTATTTGCATAATTGCGACAAAGAAATTACTTTTTTTCTTTGTCGCAACAGGCACAACTACTTTTTACCGCTCGCGCGAGATACGCACTTCTGCGCCACGGCGTTTTACTTCGAGACCATCGGACTGCAGAATCTTCAGTCCTTCCAGGCCTTTGATATAACTGGAACCCTGCATCTGCATGACGCGAATTTTGTTGCGCATCACAACCGGGTTATGCATGGGCATGCCGAACATCCAGACTTCGTCCAGGATACGCGCCGAGTTGAACTCACCCATATGTCGCAGGACGGGCCCCAGACACAGCATATGGCCCTCACGACCAAAGACCGGTACCGAGTCCAGCCCGCACTCAACCGTGAGCACCTGCCCGCCCTCATAGCGTTGGTTCAGGTTCAGATCCCACCACGCATCGCCCTCAGGCAAATAGACATTCACCGACGAACCCGGCTGCAGCACAGGCGCACCAGCAGCGCCGGGCCCAGCATGTATTGCTGGTCCCAGGCACGCGCTTGGCGTCATCAGGGTACGCCAGCGCCATCATTCGCTGCACCGGCAGGCCGGTGCGTACGGAATCTTCAATGACGCCATTAATGTACGGAATCAGGCGATAGCGCAGTTCAAGCAATGTCCGGATCTTTGTCTGCAGGTCTTCCGGATAGGCGCTGGGCAAGAGTGCCGGCGCGGCCTGAAAGGCAAACCCGGCAGAAAATACACAAAGACCCAGCATGCGCAGGTAGATCGTCGCATCCAGCGGCGTGTCGCCATCCAGCTGCTCGGGATTGCCCAGATCATGCGTGACCGCGATCGCGCCGCTGGCCTGGATCGACAGCGCCTGCCGCAACCACTGCGTCAGGCCGTCCCAGTCATTGGCAGATGCCGGCGTTTTTTGCCAGGCAACGCGCTGCACGGCCATGATCAGATCGGCAGAAGGCACCACGCCTTCGGTAGGCGTCTTGTTCATGGAAACCGCATCGAACAGCGCACGGCGCAGCAACAGCGGATACAGCTCTCTGAGCAGCGCACCGGATTCGCCATTGCGTGCACTGACCGCATCGGGAATCTCTACCGGAAACGAACTGTGAAAAGCGCCGACGCCTTCGTCGACCAGCTGATGATGCCGCTCAACCCAGAACGCATAGGCATCCTTGTAGGTCAGGTCCAGCAGACCAAACGGCACATTGCCGTTTTCCGGCACACCGTCAAAGACATAGGCATTGCCATCGTCGCTGGTCAGCAGCCAGCCGCGATCTTCCAGATCGTCAAACAGGACCGATTCACGCGGCACACCCGGAAAGGACGGCACACAGATTTCAAAAAACTTTTCGCGCAACGCGCCGAGCGTACGGCGCGCATCATCCATGCGACTGTGATCCCACTCCAGTACCAGCTTGTCTGCCTGGAACTGCACCATGGACGGCTGGGCAAAATCCAGCACGTCCAGTGAAAACTGGGCCTGCCGCAGTGCTTCGGCCTGCTCAATAAAGCCGGGTGTAGACTGGCCCGGCTGCTGCTTGAGCCATGCACCCATGGCCCACAACGGCGGCTGGCCGGCACGGCCGGTTAGCGCGGAATACTGGTTGAAAATTTCAGGCACATCGCCGGCAAACAGGAACAGGTCGAAGACCGGGCCATCAATGAAAATCTGGTAAGTGCCCGGGTTATCTTCCGTACCGGGATCGTGCATGACCCGCTCCAGCGAGTTCACGTATATTCCCCAGCCCCTGGGATTCCAGGCCAGCGGCAAATAACGGAAGTCATTCAGGTCGGACACAATTTCCACGCCGCGGCGGTTGAAGTCGCCAGCGGTTTCGCCAAGCCCGAAAACCGGTTCATTGTCCGGCAGATCGAACATGACCGACCAATGGGCAGGCTGCCCTGCTTCGGACTCCATGACCAGCGGCGTCTCAAAGCCATCATCAGTGCGCAAAATACATGTTTCGCCACGAAATAGCGACATCTTCAGCGGACTGTTGCAGATTACCAGAGACACATCGCCCTGAGTGAAACGCCAGCCGGACTCATGAATCAGAGATTCGGTGAGCATCTCACCGATGCACTCTTCACGAGCGATGGTCAGTGCCTGGCGTTGCTTTTGGCGCGCGGTTTGTTTTTCTTCGGAAAGCCTGTCGGGCAACCCTGCCAGGATCCTGAATACGCCCGGGCTATGAGCCTCGACACGCAATAATAAATCAGTGTCCGTAGAAAACTCGGCATGCGTTGCATGAGCGGACTTGAATACAAGACGATCAAATTGAATCACGTGAGTTCTTTTCAGTGAGGGGAAAATACCGGAGCATGGAAACGGGCAAGAGATTCCCTAAAAACGCTTATTTTGACTCATTTACCACACAAAATAAAATCAATTTCGTGTTTTGGCTAAAAAACAAAGCAGAGCCGACCGTTTTTCATGCGATTTTTTTCAGCGCGGCGCCACCGCCTGCAGCAAATCTCGCTCCAGCGGAACCGGCTCTGCACCCAGCATGGCTGCGATAACATCACCTGCCAATGCAGACCAGGTCAGACCATGGGAGGCGTAGCCACAGGCCAGCCACAGCCCTGGCGCGTGGCGCATTGGACCGAATGCAGGCAACCGCCCCCGAATAACCGCCCGGCTGCCGGCCCACCCGGCAAATACCGCGGCATCGTTATGCTGTGCCCCCTGCGCGCGAGTTGCAGCTGCCTTGTCCCCGTTGTCGCCCACCTCGCCTAACGAGACCGGTTGCCGTGATCCGGCATTGGGCACCGTCACCGCCATGGCATCGATAACCGGCTGCAAGACGGCTGGCGCAAGCGCCGGCGCCAGTTTGTTCACAATCTGCTGCTGACCGTGGCGGGTGCATCCCTGCCCGGCCGGTTCCCGTTCATAGGTACTGCCCAGCACGCATTGCCCCTGTACCGGAGGCAAAAAATAGCCTTCTGCACCAATGACGCTGGCCGGCACCTGCGGCAACAGGGTCGCCGGCACATGCATGACCTGTCCGGCCAGCACATCCATGGACATGATCGCCGGCAGGGTCGACTGCCGGCGCCTGACCGCAGGGTATGCTGGTCCAGGCCACTCTTGGCCAGCAGCGCCGGCGTATGAGCCGCAGCGGCCAGGATAACGGTATCGCATTCGGCCACAATCACGGGTTCGTCATTCTGATGAGAACGCAGTTGCCAGCCTTGCGCCCCTTGACGCAGCGAATCAATCTGCACGCCATGGCAGACAATATGGGGATGGGACAGCAGCTTGCTGATCAGATTGGGCGGTGAAACCGTCATGCCTTTGGCAAAGTACGCACCATGCCGTGCGACACCGACTCCGGCGCACGTGGTAGCCTGCGCTGGCGCGATCAGACGGACCCACCCTTCAGGATAGGCCATGGCCTGCACCGCCTGCAACAGGTCACGAGCATGTCCTTTGCTGCGCGCCAGTTCCAGCGTGCCGCTACGCGCGACAATGGTGTCGGCATCAAAATCCGCCCAGCGCTGATGGGCGCGATACACGCCTGCCCGGCTCAGTCGCGCCTTGAAATTATCGTCAACGGAAATAAGCGGCGTGAGGGCAGCGGCAAGATGGCCTGCCTGAGGACCCCGCTGACCATGGGCCAGCGCCGGATCAGTCACGTGCACCTGCCAGCCACGCAACGCCAGCGCATAGGCCACGCCTGCACCGGCCAGACTGCCGCCCACCACCCAGGCTGTGCGGGTGGACGCGGCCGGCGGCTTGGCCGGTTTATGCAGTTGCACCAGCAACACCCGCCATGCCTGTGCCAAGGGATGTACAGTCAGCGCCCTTGACCCCTTGTTTCTGATCGCCTGCTGCAATTGCTCAAGCACCGGCTGTGGCGCAACCACGGCCAGATCAGGCGCTGCAATGCGCAACACAGTGTCGGCATAGTGATCAATGCCGGCGACCCGGTCGCTTGAATCGACCAGCACCAGATCCACAACAGCAACCAGCTGCGCGAACGTCTGCGTGATTGGCCCGATCAGGCGCGTCACCGTGAGCCGGTGCGCCGGCGCATCAAACCGATGCACGCCGGGCAGCAACGGCACCCCGGTGTCATCAAAGGCCGCCAGCAGTGCGGCCAGAGTCGCACGTGCGCCATCCGCTTTTTCTGCTAACGGATGCGCTGGCGCAGGGACAGGATCCGATGCGCCGTCAGCCACACTCCTTGTGTCTGACGAGGCGCTTGCGGCATCTTCAAAAAATACCAGATGCAGCTGCGCCTGAGCCGGCGCATGGCGTTGCCAGTGCGTCAGCAAGGTCGCCGCAACATGGGCGCCATCGGCGGCCAGCACGAGCGCTGTATAGGCGTTGGCCTGCTGCGCGCTTTTTTGCAGATGCACAATCGCCTGTTCCAGCACCACACTGAAGTTGTCCAGCGCCCCACCCATCAACCCGTCTCCTACCACTACTTAACAAAAACCAATGCGCCCAAGGCAAGCCAGCAGGCATCGCCGTCGCGCCATTTACACAAAGAATACCCGGTTTTGCCGCAATGCGAACCCGGGCAAAGGTATTCATTTTATAATCTCCCGATTATCGGGATTTATCCCGGCTGCTGTTCCGATTCAAATCCAGACGGAGTATCACGCATGTCATCTTCCCTCATCGACTTCGGTATTGCGCTTGATGCCGGCATCAAGGCAGCCCATGCGGGAGCCTCTGTACTGCAGGCCTATTCGCACCGCCGATCCGACCTGATTATTGATCACAAAGCCAGAAATGATCTGGTTTCCCAGGCCGACAAGGAAGCCGAACAAGCCATTCTGGACGCCTTCGCCCAGTTGACTCCCCACTTTGGCATTGTTGCTGAAGAAACCGGCGGCAAACCCGAAGGCGTTGCCACCTGGTATATAGATCCGCTGGATGGTACCACCAATTATCTGCATGGTATTCCGCACTATGCCGTCTCGCTCGGGCTTATTGCCCATGCCGGCACGGTGCTGCCACAGGCAACCGAGCCGCTGACATGTGACACACCGGTCGTTGCGATTGTGTACGATCCCAACCGCGAAGAGTTGTTTACCGCCGTGGCAGGTACCGGCGCCTGGCTTAATGGTCAGCGTATCTCCTGCTCAAAAACGGCTACGCTGGCCGATTCGCTGCTGGCTACCGGCTTTCCCTTCCGCGACTTTTCCTTCGAAGATCAATACACTCCCATCTTTGATACCGCGATTCACACCACGCGCGGCCTGCGCCGCAATGGGGCCGCTGCGCTGGACCTGGCCTGGGTCGCCTGCGGACGCTTTGATGGTTATTTTGAAATGGGCCTGGCACCCTGGGATGTCGCCGCCGGCGCCCTGCTGGTGCGTGAAGCACACGGCCATGCAGAAGATATGTACGGCAAAGACCCTGGCCCATCAACGGGTTTGTGGTCGCCGCAGGTAACGGCCTGTTTCCGGCACTCTCGGCCATGATCAGCCCCCACCTCAAACCGCGATAGCCTAACACGGTAGTTACAGTCATGGCGCAACAAAATCAGCAACCGTCCGAAGCCGTCCTGGTCCATGTGCCGCGCAGACTCGATACCGAGGATGCGCAGCTTGCGCTCGAGCGTATTCAGGAGCTGTTGAAAAAGCACGCCATCGTCGAACAGCTGGTGCATCGCCAGGAAGCCGGCGATGATCAGTCTACGCTGGTCGAAGGCCTGATCCGGCGCAGCATGAAGCCGAACTGAGCAATACCCTGAATGCGCTGCACCCGGCAGATATCGCGTTCATTCTGGAGTCGCTGCCGACCGAAGAGCGCCAGCTTATCTGGGGTCTGGTCAATTCCAAATACGACGGCGACATCCTGCTGGAAGTAGATGACTGGGTCCGGGAGTCGTTGATTGCATCCATGGATCGGGCCGATCTGCTGGCTGCTACCGAAGACCTGGACGCCGACGAACTGGCCGACCTGGCGGCCGATCTGCCTCCGGACATTGTGGCCGAGGTACAGAAAGGCCTGACCGATGCCGAACGGGCGCAACTGCTCGAAGCGATGGGCTACCCCGAGGGTACGGTCGGCGCCATCATGGACTTCGAGATGGTCCGGGTGCGCGAAGACGTCACCCTGGAAGTGGTGCTGCGCTATCTGCGCCGCCTCAGTGAACTGCCCGATCATACCGACCAGATTTTCGTGGTAGATCGCGGCGATCAGATTCTGGGTGTGCTGTCTGTGTCCCGCCTGCTGGTGAGCGACCCCGATACCATCGTGAAAGACGTCATGAATACCGACTATCTTTCACTGGGTCCGGATGACGAAGACCGCGAAGCGGCCAGTGCGTTCGAACGTTACGATCTGGTGTCCGCACCCGTGGTGGATCAGCAAAACCGGCTGATTGGCCGACTGACCATTGCCGAAGTGGTGGATGTAATCCGCGAAGACTCGCAGGAACAGGACCTGTCACGCGCCGGTCTGCAGGAAGAGGATATTTTTGCCCCCGTCTCCAGCGCGATCCGTAACCGGCGCCCTGGCTGTTCCTGAACCTGTGCACGGCGTCAGTCGCTTCCTATGTGGCTTCGCAGTTTGAAGAAACCGTCAGCACCATTGTGATCCTGGCTTTTCTGATGTCCATAGTGGCGGGCATTGGCGGCAACTCAGGCAACCAGACAATGACACTTGTCATTCGCGCCCTTGCCATGGGCCGTATTACGTCAAATAACGTGAAGTCGCTGCTGCGGCGTGAGTTTGTAGTGACATTTCTGGTAGGCATTTCAGGCAGCCTGGTCGCCGCCGCCTTTGCATGGCTTGTCTCGCGCAGTATTTCCATTGCCGCGGTGATGATGGCGGCACTGGTCTGCAACATGCTGATCGGCGCCATGCTGGGCGTCCTGATCCCATTGACACGGGACCGCTTCGGCAAGGATCCGGCCATGGGATCATCGGTGCTGCTCACCTTCGCCACCGATTCGCTTGGCTTCTTTGTCTTTCTGGGGCTGGCAAATCTGTTTCTCATCTAGCATGCGGCAGCCCCGCTAGCCGGCAAAACGCGTCGCCCTGATTATTCACGTTCATCCGCATAACAAAAATCCCTCGCAGTGTTAAGCCGCGAGGGATTTTCATTTATGCATGCCATCCGAAGACATGGCATTTATTTCAGTGGGCATAGGCTTGCGCCGTCAGTTTATACCGTCAAATCCGTAAACTTGCGCCGCCCTGCACCGAGAACGCCCACGCGGCTCGTGCAAGGCGCAGGAGACGTTGATCAGCTCAGCTTACCGTGGCAATGCTTATATTTTTTACCGCTGCCACATGGGCACGGGTCATTGCGACCCACTCTGCCCACCATGTTCTTGACGGTGATACCGCCCGCTGACACATCGCCCTGTTCATTGATTTCGGCATTGGCCAGCGCTTCATCGTAGTCAGAATGATGAAACTGCATATTGGACACATGAGATTGCGCGGCATCGGCTTCAGCCTCTTCAACCTGTTCCGGTGACTGGATCTGTACGGTCATTAGCACGCGCGCGGTTTCATTGCGAATGCGCTCAAGCATGCCGGAGAACAGTTCGAAGGCCTCACGCTTATATTCCTGTTTCGGATCCTTTTGCGCGTAACCGCGCAAATGAATACCCTGACGCAGGTGATCCAGCGACGACAAATGTTCACGCCAGAGCGTATCGATGGTTTGCAGCAGGATGGCGCGCTCGAAAGAGACCCATTGTTCCTTGCCGACCAGCGCCACTTTGGTTTCGTAGTTCTCTCGAGCCTGTGCCAGCACCGCTTCCACGATATCCTCGTCGCCCATGTTGTCGTTTTTTTCGAGCATTTCAGTCAAGGGGACCCTAACCTGCCATTCGGCTTCCAGCGCCGTTTGCAGCGCAGGAATATCCCACTGCTCTTCCATGCTTTCTGCCGGTACATACGTACGCACAAAGTCGGTAATTGCCGCATCACGCAGGTTGGCGACCAGCGGTCCGGAATCGGCCTCTTCCAGCACTTCGTTGCGCTGACCGTACAGTACTTTGCGCTGGTCATTGGACACATCGTCATACTCAAGCAACTGCTTGCGGATGTCGAAGTTGCGACCTTCCACCTTGCGCTGCGCCGATTCAATGGAGCGCGATACCATCTTGGCTTCTATCGGTTCGCCATCGGTGCCCAGGCGGTCCATAATGGCGCGCACACGATCGCCCGCGAAAATGCGCATGAGCGAATCATCCAGCGACAGATAAAAGCGAGATGAACCCGGATCGCCCTGGCGACCGGCACGGCCTCGCAATTGGTTGTCGATACGACGCGATTCGTGTCTTTCAGTACCGATGATGCGCAAGCCACCGGCCTGCTTGACCTGTTCGTTAACCGGCAGCCATTTTTCACGGATAGCGGCAATACGCTCTTCTTTCTGGGCGGGCGTGAGCGTATCGTCTGCGCGCACCAGGGAAATGGCTTTCTCTATGCTGCCGCCAAGCACGATATCGGTGCCGCGGCCAGCCATGTTGGTCGCAATGGTGATTTTGCCCGGTTTGCCCGCTTCGGCAACAATTTCAGCTTCGCGCGCATGCTGCTTGGCGTTGAGTACGTCATGCGGCAGGTTTTCTTTTTTCAACAGCTCGGACAGCACTTCGGAGTTTTCGATACTTGTGGTACCCACCAGCACCGGCTGATTGCGTTCGTGGCAATCGCGGATATCCTTGATAATAGCGGCGAACTTTTCCTGATCGTTCTTGAAAATCTGGTCGTTCTGGTCGTTCCTGACCATGGGCAAATTGGTCGGAATAATGACCGTTTCCAGACCATAGATTTCCTGGAATTCGTAGGCTTCGGTATCGGCCGTACCGGTCATGCCGGCCAGCTTTTTGTACATACGGAAAAAATTCTGGAACGTGATCGAAGCCAGCGTCTGGTTCTCGTTCTGGATCGCCACGCCTTCCTTGGCTTCCACGGCCTGGTGCAGGCCATCGGACCAGCGGCGCCCCGCCATGAAACGTCCCGTGAATTCATCCACGATCACGATTTCGCCATCGTTGACCACATAATGCTGGTCGCGGAAAAACAGATTGTGGGCACGCAGTGCCACCATCAGATGATGCATCAATGTGATATGACGCGGCTCGTACAGCGACTCGCCCTGTGGCAGCATGCCCAGGCGAGTCAGAATCTCTTCGGCGTGCTCGTGCCCGGCTTCGGACAGGTAAATCTGCTGGGATTTTTCATCCACCCAGAAATCGCCTTCCGGTTCCGGTTCCTGCGGCTTGGGCTCGGACGCATGCGCGTGAGCATGGCCGGCACCTGGTTCATCTTGACATACAGTTCAGTATTGTCATCGGCCTGGCCGGAAATGATCAGCGGCGTACGGGCTTCATCGATCAGGATCGAATCGACCTCATCGACAATGGCGTAGCTCAGTTCGCGCTGGCGCCGGTCTTCGGCGCGATATTCCATATTGTCGCGCAAATAGTCAAAGCCGAATTCGTTATTGGTACCATAGGTAATATCGGCGCGATAGGCCGCGACCTTCTCTGCATTGTCCTGCTCTGGCACCACCACACCCACGGACAGGCCCAGAAAGTTATACAGTCGACCCATTTGCTGCGCATCGCGGCGCGCCAGGTAGTCGTTGACCGTGACCACGTGCACGCCCTTGCCAGACATGGCATTCAGATAGACCGGCAGTGTACTCATCAGCGTCTTGCCTTCACCCGTACGCATCTCGGCGATCTTACCGTAATGCAGGGTGATGCCGCCGATCAGCTGTACATCGAAGTGACGCATACCCAGTACCCGACGCGAAGCTTCACGCACAACAGCGAACGCTTCGGGCAAGATGGCATCCAGATCTCCGTCCTGCTGATAGCGCTCCTTGAATTCCTGGGTTTTCGCGGCCAGCGCTTCATCGGACAGGGCTTCGACGGTTTTTTCCAGACTATTGATTCTGGTGACCAGTTTGCGATACTGCTTCAGAAGGCGATCGTTACGGCTGCCAACAATTTTTTTGAGTAAAGAAATCATTCTGCTTTCAGAGTAATCAGGAAGACTTCAATGGGTGTTCTTCCTGACAGGTTAGTGAGTCATCACGAGAAAATCACGATAGTTTAACGCATACGAGGCCGGGTAGTGATTCCGGAAGGCAATCTGACGTGCTCTTTTGTATCCGTGACGATTTTGCTACTGAGCGCTGCCGCTCCCACCTGCTCTGCCCGTTTAAGCAGACTGTCCGGTGCCGTGCTGGCCACTGCGGTGGACGAGGACATCTGGCTCAGGAAGGCGATCGGGTCGGTTGGTTCACCATCGACCCGCACTTCGAAATGCACGTGAGCACCGGTGGAACGCCCGGTGCTGCCAACCTTGGCGATAACCTGTCTTTTGGCTACCAGATCACCTACCTTGACCAGCAACTTTGAATTGTGCGCGTAGCGCGTGACCACACCTTTGCCATGATCAATGTCCACGACGTTGCCGTAGGCGCTCATCCAGCCGGCGGCCACTACAATGCCGGCAGAAGCCGCGTACACGGACGTACCTGCAGGCGCGGCAAAATCAACCCCGCTGTGCAGCATATGACGTCCGGTTACCGGGTTCTTGCGCCAACCGTAAGTGGATGAAATTCGTGCATTGTTCATAGAAACCGGAATGGCGGTGGGGGTACGCTGCTGCTCTGCACCCTGCAGCTGCATCGCCAGATCGGCCGTTTTGAGCATATCATCGCCGCGCGATAAGGCAACCTTCAGGCTATCGAGCTCACGCCCGAGTTCCTCGGCAGACATGACGCTGCTGTTTTCCGGCTCCAGATCTTCCATCGGCTCGTCACTGGCCAGGGCGTTCTGGCTGAGCAGCTTGTGCAGTTCAGACGTTTCGGCATCGGCGCCAGTACTCACGGCCAGCCGTTCACCCAAGCGGGCGATGGTATCTACCTTGGCCCGCAACTGCCCGATCTGTGAGGCCATCACATTCAGATTATGATGAATCAAGGCTGCATCACGCAGCGCTTCGGGTGTAGACTCCACAGAAGCGACTTGTTCGTGCATGGGCAGCGATGGCAGCCCAAAATGGCGTTCCAGCAAGGCGCCGGCAGCAACCGCCAGACCCAGGCTGAGCATGGACACGCTAAACGCCCATACTTTCTTTGTCTTCACAGGAGTGGTATTCTGCGAAGCATGTTGCTCTTCTTTCAATTTCGTACCTGTTTAAAATAATGGCTCTGTTTTACAAAAAAAACGGTGCTTCGCGCCGCGATCGAGGCGAAGGTAAAACGGCCGCAAATTGGTTGGGGCATGACTCCCGCCGGGGCCGGTTGCTGGAAACAGCAGAACAGTTCAACCTGATACAGGGACTGATTGCACAGGCTCTGCAACTTCCCGTGGGTCATGCGTGTCGCGTGGTTGGGCTGGAAAACGGCACACTGATTATTGCCGTTCCCAGCGCTGCCCACGCAGCAAAAATCCGACAATTGACCACAACTATACATCAGCTGCTGGTCGCTAAAGGGCAACGGGTGGATCAAATCCGCATAAAAATCCAGGCCGGGCTCAAAAATACCGCAATAACGGCGGCTTCACCACCGCCGATCCACATGCCCCCTTTGGGTGAACAGGCCCGTGGCGCCTTGCTTGAACTGCAACAAACCACAGACAATCAGGGGCTGGCTGAAACACTGGCCCGGATTCTTGAAAAGAATCAGGCTAAACGCCAATCCTGACTCACGGCATCGGCGGCTGCCGCTGCGGAATCATAGGTAATGATTTCGTAGGCATCCGGCTGCGATAGCAGCGTACGCGCCAGCTTGTTATTTAACGCATGGCCGGATTTGCAGGCCACATAACGGGCCAGCAACGGATGGCCGATCAGATACAGATCGCCAATAGCGTCCAGGATCTTGTGCTTGACGAATTCGTCATCGTAACGCAGGCCGTCCGAATTCAGGATCCGGAACTCATCCATCACAATGGCGTTATCCAGGCTGCCGCCACGCGCCAGACCGTGGGCGCGCATGGCTTCCACTTCCTGTGCAAAACCGAAGGTGCGCGCACGGGCGATTTCCCGGGTATAGGAATCGCGTGCGAAATCCACTTCGGCAAAACTGGCCGTCGAATCAATGGCCGGATGGTGAAAGTTGATCGAAAAGGCCAGGGAGAAGCCGGCATAGGGTTCAAGGCGGGCCCATTTGGCGTTTTCTCCTTCGCCATCCTGCACTTCAATGGTTTTCAGAACGCGCAAAAAGCGCTTGGGCGCATCCTGCTCTTCGATACCGGCCGAGCGCAGCAGGTATACAAAGGTCCCCGCGCTACCATCCATAATAGGCACTTCTTCTGCGTTCAGATCGACGTGAATGTTGTCAATGCCCAGGCCGGCCAGCGCCGACATCAAGTGTTCTACTGTTGACACGCGTACATCGCCGTTCTGCAGCACGGACGCCATTCGGGTATCGCCTACCTTGTCCGCAACGGCGGGCAGGTCCACCACCTCGGGGGTGTCTACCCGATGGAAAATAATGCCGGTATTGGCTTGGGCAGGTCGTAAAGTGATCTCAACCCTGCGACCTGAATGCATGCCGACGCCGGTGGTTTTCACCAGATTCTTAATGGTTCTTTGTCGTAGCATCGTATTCTCAACTTACAAAAATGTAACAATATTCATGGAAGCATCCGTTAAAGGATGTCGTGGCTGGCGGTTCACGTTCACCAACAAAGCGGGGAGCAAACTGCCTGATGACGGTACCAGACACACCTGTGGCGCCGTCCTTTGAATGTGTAGCAGCAAGGTTCGACGCGCAGTGAGTGGCGGCCTGTAACAAACATGGCGCCAATACTGCATTGCAGCCGGTTTGTTGCTTGCACCGGGCTGCCAAAGCCAATCTTCGTACACTATGTCGGCAGACACGTGTCGTTTCCGAGTATTTTACTCTGATTTGCGCTTAAAAACCCTTGATCGACAGCGCAACTGTTTCAATTGGCATCTGAACCCGGATCAGCAGGAAAGACGAAAAACGACCCCGAAGGGTCGTTTTGGCTGACTGGCGCCATTTCATAGGAGCAAACGGGTCCGGACCGGGCAGCAGCCCGGACACCGTGTTGGGAAAAAAACGGCGATCAGTCGGCTTGTTTACGCAGGAACGCCGGAATGTCGAAACGCTCGACGCCCGAAGATTCCATTGCACGAACCTGCTGTTCAAATTGGGCCTTGTTAGGCGCCGCACCGCCACGACCAGAACGAATCACGGTAGGCGGCACAGGTGCGCGGCCACCGCTAGGCTGATTCAGGAAGCTGCCACCGTACAGATCGGTGTTGCCGCCATGGGTTCCAGTTAATGCTTCAAACTCCATATCGGAGCCGTTATTGACAACCAGTTCCGGCTGTTTGCGACCCAGACCCGTTGCGACAACAGTGACACGCAACTCATCGGCCATATCGTCATCGTAAGCGCTACCAACGATAATCGTAGCGTCTTTGGCTGCGTAGCTGCTGATGATTTCGTTGATCAGACGGGTTTCGCTCATTTTGAGTGAACGGCTGGCGGTAATATTGACCAGCAGGCCACGCGCACCATTGAGGTCCACGCCTTCGAGCAGCGGGCAGGCGATCGCGTTTTCTGCTGCGATGCGCGCACGATCCGGACCCGAAGCAACGGCAGTGCCCATCATGGCCTGGCCATGTTCACCCATGATAGTTTTCACGTCTTCGAAGTCGACGTTGATATTACCCTGAACATTGATGATTTCTGCAATACCTGCGCAGGCGTTGTACAGCACGTTGTCGGCTTCCTTGAAGCAGTCGTCCTGGGAAGCGTCGTCGCCCATCAGTTCATACAGTTTTTCGTTCAGAACCACGATCAGGGAATGGACGTGTTTGGACAAATCTGCAATGCCTTCTTCGGCAGCGCGCAGACGTTTGGTTCCTTCGAACGAAAATGGTTTTGTAACGACACCAACGGTGAGGATACCCAGTTCCTTGGCCACTTCAGCCACAACAGGACCTGCTCCCGTTCCTGTACCACCACCCATACCGGCGGTAATAAACACCATGTTTGCGCCATTGAGCGCGGCGCGAATTTCTTCGCGTGCTGTTTCTGCAGCTGCACGACCCTGTTCAGGTTTGGCGCCTGCACCCAAACCACTGCGGCCCAGACGAATCTGCACCGGTGCTTCGGTCGCGATCAGCGCCTGCATGTCTGTGTTTGCGCAGATAAAATCCACGCCCTTGAGGCCGGCCCGCATCATGTGTGAAATGGCATTGCCACCTGCACCACCTACGCCAATCACCTTGATTACGGTACCGCTGTTACTGCTATCGTCCAATAATTGAAAGTCCATATTCCCAACTCCTGTATTCCGAAACGTATTAACGAAAAGTGCCACTGCGTTTTTCGGAAACCGTCTCAAAAACAATGCCAGCGCCTGTCTCGCATCGTACTTGAACCGTCTCCATGGCCACCTGCCCGGCCATTGTCTGGCAGTTGATCCGCCCTGCCCGGCGGTACATCGACAACCTTTTGCTGCTTTACTGCACTGCTGTCGCGGTGTTGTGCAAAGTGCTGCACATCGCGTTAACAAAACACCTTAATAAAACACCATAAGGGACATGAAACACGCCCCTTTTTGCAACGGCTGAAACAAACGTCTTAGCCTCTTGCGTATTCTAATTCATAAACCACTCTTTCATGCGGGAAATAATATCTTTTAGCGTTCCATTTTGTTGCTTAATCTTACCACCACGCAAACGCTGCACGCGTGCTTCGGTCAACAATCCCATCACCGTTGAAAACCGCGGGTTGCGGACCATGTCGGCAAGACTGCCGCGATAGTCGGGCACGGCAACGCGCACCGGTTTGAGAAAGACGTCTTCGGCCAGCTCGACAATGCCGGGCATAAGCGCTGTGCCACCCGTCAATACGACGCCAGAGGCAATCAGATCTTCGTAGCCGGAGTCTCGCACAACCTGCTGCACCATCATGAACAGCTCTTCAATACGCGGTTCGATAACAGCACCCAGGGTCTGCCGCTTGACGCGACGTACATCGCGATCGCCCAGACCGGGCACTTCGATAAGCTCATCGGGGTTGGCCAGCACCTGCTTGGCAATCCCATAACGCAATTTGATTTCTTCGGCATCGGGTGTCGGCGTGCGCAGCATGGCTGCGATATCGCTGGTCACCTGATCGCCCGATACCGGCAATACAGTCGTATGACGAATGGCGCCACCGGTAAAAATAGCGATGTCGGTCGTGCCCGCGCCAATATCGACCAGCACAACACCCAGTTCCTTTTCATCATTGGTCAGGCAGACCATGGACGAGGCCAGCGGCTGCAGAATCAGGTCCTGCACTTCCAGGCCACAGCGGCGTACACATTTGACAATATTCTGCGCAGCGCTGACCGCGCCAGTCACAATATGCACGCGCACTTCAAGCCGGATGCCGCTCATGCCTACCGGCTGGCGGATGTCTTCCTGTGAATCGACGATAAATTGCTGGGTCAGTACATGCAGCACCTGGTGATCGGTGGGGATGTTAACTGCTTGGCAGTCTCAATCACGCGCGCCACGTCGGCTTCCGATACTTCCTTGTCCTTGACCGCGACCATGCCGCTGGAATTGAAGCTGGTAATGTGATTGCCGGCAATGCCTGTATATACTTCACGGATTTTGCAATCGGCCATCAGCTCGGCCTCTTCAAGGGCACGCTGAATGGAATTGACCGTGGATTCAATATTGACCACAACCCCTTTGCGCATACCCTTGGATTCATGCTGTCCAAGTCCGATTACTTCAAAGCGCCCTTCTTCAGGCAAAGCTTCAGCCACCACTGCCACCACTTTGCTGGTGCCTATGTCTAAAGCAACGATGAGGTCCTTTAGGTCACGAGTCATTTTTTCTCTTTACTATCCGATTGTGTTGTCGCTGCCGGCTCGAAGGTGATGGCAAAACCTTTGGTATAACGCAAGTCCACCTGGGCGATCTGCCGGCCAGCTACCTTTTCTTTTAAAACGGGCCACGCCTGAACAAAACGTTCAATCGTAGATGCGAATGATACCGCACCCTGCCCGCCGTGTGGGTTTAATGCATCGGCCCCGGGATCCCTGCCCAATACCAGTTTGGTATTATCGTTCAATTCTACACGCCATGCATAGCGATCACTAAGCGTAATCTCATCTACGCCCAAATTTAGCGGCGCCAGCCAGCGCACCAGTTCGGCATAACGCTGTACTATCAGCATTTCAGATCCGACCGGTCCGTTAAACTGTGGTAAATCCGCATCCTCGGGCAGTTCCGCCTGGTTGGCAGTAAATACTTCACCCCAGGTATTAATCATCTGCCGCTCATTCCAGTAGGCAAACGGTTCCTGCTCTTCAATCTTGAGCAGCAGGCCGTCGGGCCAGACGCGGGTGATATCGGCATGACGCACCCAAGGCGACTGCTCGAACAGTTTTTTCGATTCGGGCAGATTAATGGTAAAGAAATTGCCCTTCAACTTGCCCGCAATGGTCTGCTGGATACTTGCCGGCGAAACATATTCAAGCTTGTTACCCTTCATCGGCTCGATCACGATGCGGGTCAGGTTGAACATGGGCCGGTGAATCAGCCAGTAGCCGCCCGCGCCAAGCAATACCACTACCGCCAGCAACATAACGAGGTTGGCGACAAAGTTGGTAATGCGGGCGCTTGGCGTAATCATTTACAGTCCTGGCTCCGTCACAGGTTTGGTGCGCTGAATCTTGCAACTGGCCTGCGCCAGGATCTGCACGCACAAATCGGCATAACTGACGCCTTCAGCCTTGGCGCCCATAGGCACCAGCGAATGCGGCGTCATGCCCGGAGAGGTATTGACTTCCAGCAGGAAAAAGCGATTGTCATTATCCAGCATCACATCGACTCGCCCCCAGCCTTCACAACCTACGGCGACAAATGCCTGCTCGCAGGTCTGCCGGATGCTGGCGGCCAGATCCTGAGGCAGGTCCGCCGGACAATGGTATTGTGTCTCGTCCGAGACGTACTTGTGCTCGAAATCGTATTTGCCATCGGGCGCCACGATTTCGATAATCGGAAACGCCCGTGCCGTATCGCCCTTGCCCAGAATGGCAACAGTCAGTTCGCGCCCGACGACAAATTTTTCGGCCAGCAGTTCGCTGTCAAACTGGCACACGTCTTCAAAGGCAGCAGACAGATCCTGCGGACCGGTCACTTTACTCAGCCCCAGCGTCGAACCCTCGTGCGGTGCCTTAAGAATAAAGGGATAGCCCAGCATCTGGCTGGCGCCATCCATATCCTGACGGGTTCGCACCTTGCAATAAGGCGCTGTAGGAATGCCCTGTTCAATCCAGATACGCTTGGTCATGATTTTGTCCATGGCCAGCCCGGAAGCCATCACGCCGCTTCCGGTATACGGAATGCGCAGCAGTTCCAGCGCCCCCTGCAGGGAACCATCTTCGCCATACCGGCCGTGCAGGGCTATAAAAACGCGATCAAAACCGGCCGCAGCCAGTTCCGCCAGCGAATGCTCGGCAGTATCAAACAGATGGGCGTCAATGCCTTTGCTGATCAGGCGTCGTATACGCCCTTGCCGGAAACCAGCGACACTGGCCGCTCTGCGGACTGGCCGCCATACAATACACCTACCTTGCCAAATTCATTGCTCATTGCGCTCTCCCAACTGCCCCGGCACCTTGTTGATGGAGCCGGCACCCATGACGATGACCACATCACCGTCGCGAACAAAGTTGATGATGGTCTGCGGCAGTTCGGCCACATCTTCGACAAAAACCGGTTCAACTTTGCCGGCCACGCGCAATGCACGCGACAGCGCCCGGCCATCGGCAGCCACAATGGGTTGCTCGCCGGCGGCATACACTTCGCTTAGCAACACCGCATCGGCGCGACTGAGCACATTGACAAAGTCTTCGAAACAATCGCGGGTGCGTGTATATCGATGAGGCTGGAAAGCCAGGACGAGCCGGCGTTCGGGCCAGGCGCCGCGCGCCGCCTCAACAGTGGCGGCCATTTCAATGGGATGATGTGCGTAATCATCAATCAGCGTGTAGGTACCGCCGCCATGATCCTGCGGCACCGCAAAGTCTCCGGTGTAGGAAAAGCGGCGTCCGACGCCGTTAAAGCCAGCCAGCGCGCTCACGATATCGTCGTCGGCCAGCTCCAGCTCTGTAGCCACGGCAATGGCGGCTAGCGAGTTCAGCACATTGTGACGGCCGGGCAGATTGAGCACGATATCCAGGTCGGGCAGGCGCTTGGCCGGGGTAATCCGCCGCTCAACGGTAAACGCCATGCGCGTTTGCCGGGCCTGCACGTTAACCGCCCGATACATCGCCTCTTCACCAAACCCATAGGTCACCAGCGGGCGCGAGATAAACGGAATAATGTTGCGAACGTTGCTGTCGTCTACACATACAATGGCGCTGCCGTAAAACGGCATGCGCTGGGTAAACTCCACAAAGGCGCTTTTCAGGCGTGTCATATCGTGCCCATACGTATCCATATGGTCCGCATCAATATTGGTAATGATGGACATGACAGGCAACAGATTCAGGAACGAGGCATCCGATTCGTCAGCCTCGACCACAATATATTCGCCCTGGCCCAGCCGCGCATTGGCGCCGGCCGAATTCAGGCGCCCGCCGATCACGAAGGTTGGATCCAGGCCGGCAGCGGCCAGCACACTGGCCACCAGGCTGGTGGTCGTGGTTTTGCCGTGCGTGCCGGCAATGGCAATGCCGCGTTTAAGGCGCATTAACTCTGCCAGCATGATGGCGCGCGGCACCACGGGAATGCGCTTGGCCCGGGCCGTAAGCACCTCTGGGTTGCTATTGGCCACGGCCGTGGATGTAACAATAGCGTCAGCCTCGCCGACATTTTCGGCATGATGGCCGATGAAAATCTGCGCCCCCAACTCTGCCAGGCGACGGGTCACCGCCGACTCCTGCAGATCCGAGCCGCTGACTTTGTATCCGAGATTCACCAGAACTTCGGCAATACCGCTCATACCGGAGCCGCCGATACCGACAAAGTGAATGTGTCTAATCCGATGTTTCATGTTTTCCCTGCGCTCGCGCGCTCGCAAATATCTGCAATGGTCTGTGTGGCCTGCGTCCTGGCGCAGGCTCTGGCAGCCACTGCAGTCTGCATCAATTGATCACGAGTACGACTTTGTATCCATTCGGCCAGCCAGGCAGCGGTAAATTCGCGCTGGGGCTGCGCCCAGGCCGCATTGCGGCTGGTCAGCCATGCCGCATTTGCCGTCTGGTGATCATCAATGGCATGCGGCAATGGCACAAACAGCGCGGCTACCCCGACCGCCGCCACTTCGGCCACCGTCATGGCGCCGGCACGGCAGATAATCAGATCGGCCGACATCATGGCCGTGACCATATCGTCAATGAAAGGCAGGCATTCTGCGCTGACATCCGCCTGTTTATAGGTATCCTGCAGGCTGGCAATGTGCTGTTCTCCGGCCTGATGCATGATTTGCGGACGCTGCTCTGGTGCAATCAGCGCCAAGGCGGCAGGCACCACAGTGTTCAGGGCCTGCGCCCCCAGACTGCCGCCCACCACCAGGATACGCAAGACACCGTCGCGCGCCCCATAGCGCACACCGGTTCCGGCGTATTGGCCAATTCATTGCGCACAGGATTGCCCACCATCTGCCCGCCCGGCAGCACGTCTGGAAAACCCGTCAATACAAAAGCCGCCATTTTAGCAAGCCAGCGGTTGGCTGTACCGGCGACGGCATTCTGTTCATGAATTACCAGTGGAATACCGACCAGTTTCGCCATCAAACCGCCAGGCACGGCCACATAGCCGCCCATGCCCAGTACGACCGCAGGCCGGCACTGCTTGAGCGCGCGTCGCGCCTGCAGGCACGCTTTGCCCAGCATGAACGGCAACTTGAGCAGCGCCACCGGCCCCTTGCCACGCAGACCGGCAAAGCGCAAAGGCAGCAATTCAATTGCCGCAGCCGGCACCAGGCGACCTTCCATTTTGTCCGGATTACCCAGCCATATAACGTTCCAGCCCCGCGCACGCATTTGGGCGGCCACGGCCAGACCGGGCATAATATGCCCGCCGGTCCCCCCAGCCATCACCAGCAACGTACGTGAATCGGAACGAGCGCCAGTCATCGATATTCTCGCAAGGGCCTTCGATCGGGGCGTTCGCCCCGCATCATCAGGCGACTTTCATAGTCAACACGCATCAGAATGGCAATAGCCACCAGGTTCATCACGATGGATGAGCCGCCATAACTGACCAGCGGCAATGTCAGGCCCTTTGTCGGCAGCAGCCCCAGGCACACGCCAAGGTTGACCAGTGCCTGCACACCCATCCAGATGGATACGCCCTGCGCCACCAGACCGCTGAACTCGCGATCCATGGCAATGGCCTGCCGGCCGATTTCAAAGCCACGATGCACAATAATCAGAAACAGCACCACTACGGAAATAATACCGACAAATCCCAGCTCTTCGCCCACCACAGCCATAATGAAATCGGTATGCGCTTCGGGCAGGTAGTGCAGCTTTTCAACGCTGGATCCAAGCCCCACACCGAACCATTCGCCACGCCCGATGGCAATCAGCGAATGCGCCAGCTGGTAACCGGTAGACTGCACGGTTTCCGGATCAAATGGGTCCAGATAGGCAAAAATACGCTTCACACGCCAGGGCGCCATCAGGATCAACAAGGCGAAGCAGCCCAGCAGTACGACAACCAGCAGCAGAAACAGCACCGCGCTGATGCCGCCCAGAAAGAGAATACCCACAGCGATTGAGACGCTGACCATAAAGGCGCCCAGATCGGGTTCGAGCAACAGCAAAATACCGACCACGCCCAGGGCCACCATCATTGGCGCAAAGCCGCGCCAGAAATCATGCATGTACTTTTGCTTGCGCACCGTATAGTCGGCGGCAAAAAGCAGCATGGCCAGTTTGGTCAGCTCGGAAGGCTGAAAATTCAATGGTCCCAGGGGAATCCAGCGATACGCGCCGTTGACCTCATTACCGATATGCGGGATAAGCACCAGCACCAGCATAAAGAGCGACACGAAAAACAGCGGGAGCGTAAACTTCTCCCAGATATGCATGGGCAGCGAAACCGTGATGGCGAAACCCACCAGGCCGATGGCAATGAAAACAGCGTGGCGTACAAAAAAATAATAGCGGGTGGAATTGGAATATTTGGGTCCGTCCACCAGGGCAATCGAGGCAGAAAACACCATCAGCAGGCCGAACATCAGGAGAGCGACAACCGCGGCAACCAGCAGCAGGTCGTAATTGCGCATTCTGGTGCGGCCAGGCTTGACCGCATTGACGCTTGCTCTCAGGTCGCCCAGCAAACTCATGCCACTTCTCCGTTATCGAGCGCCAGCTCATGTACGGCAGCAGAAAAAACCTGGCCGCGATGCGCATAGCTTTTAAACATGTCGAAGCTGGAACATGCGGGAGACATCAATACCGCGTCCCCCGGTTGCGCCAGCTCCAGGGCCTGCCGGACCGCCGCTTCCATGGATTCGGCACGATGGCAGCAACGCCGGTTTGCGCCAGCGCCTGTTCAATAATTACGGTCGCCTCGCCGATCAGAATGACCGCACGGGCGCAGCGCCGCACGGGCGCGGCCAGCGGAGAAAAATCCTGGCCTTTGCCCACACCGCCGGCAATCAGCACAATATCGCGTCCCATGCCTTCGAGGGCGGCCACCGTTGCACCCACATTGGTGCCCTTGCTGTCGTTGAAAAAATCAACGCCACGAATGCTGCGTTCAAATTGCGTCCGGTACAGACCAGCAGCAAAATCCCGCAACGTATTGAGCATGGGCCCCCAGCCTACCCCCAGCTCGCGGCACAGAAGCATCGCAGCCTGGGCATTGAGCATATTGTGCTGTCCGCGAATTTTCATGGCATCAGCCGGCATCAGGCGTTTGATCAGGCCCGATTTGCGCCGGGGCTTTTCGGCATTTTTCTTGCGCCTGGCGCCGGGCGCTTCAGGCAATTCGAAATCATCCTTTTCACTGGCAGTAATCCAGGTCACGCCATGCGCCCTTCCATGCCGGTATCGCCCACCAATACGGGGGTATCAACGCCGAAGCTGCGCACCTGGACATCGTTAATATCGTCGATCATGGCCACGACGGCGGCGTCGTTGCGATTAACGATGGCAACCGGCTGGCTGCCAGCAGTCGTGCCTTGGCAGCGGCATATTCCTGCATATCGCGATGCCAGTCCAGGTGGTCCTGGGTCAGATTCAGCACGGTCGCGGCGTCCGGCACCAGTGACTGCGTCGTCTGCATCTGGAAACTGGACAACTCCAGCACCCAGACCTGCGGCAGCGATTGCGCGTCCAGCGCCTGCATAAGCGCAGTTAGCGCCGACGGACTGATATTGCCTGCGGCGATGGCTGTTTTGCCCGCGGTCTCCAGCATGGCCTGCGTCAGCGAGGTAACGGTGGTTTTGCCATTGGTTCCCGTAATGGCCAGTACCTGTGGTTTATAGCCTTGTGTAGCTGCAAGATCGGCCAGAGCCAGAGCAAACAGTTCAATTTCGCCAATGACCGGGACTTGCCGTTGCTGCGCCTTTTGCAAAAAGGCTGCCAAAGCCGGCTCCGACGGCGCAAGCCCAGGACTCAGGATGATCTGCTCCACGCCGTCGAGCGCGGCATCACTGAACGCTGGGCGCCCAGGAAATGCGTGATATCGCCCTGGCCCTGCTCCTGCAGTGTGGCCAGACCTGGCGGGTTGTCCCGTGTATCAACGATATGCAGTGCCGCATTCTGACGCAGGCACCACAACGCCGAAGCCAGCCCGGTTTCACCCAGGCCAAGAATCAGGACACGAGAGGGAAAAACGGCCACGCCGCCTGTATCGGTACTCATCGCAGTTTAAGTGTTGCCAGTCCGAGCAGAACCAGCATCATCGTAATAATCCAGAACCGCACCACAACCTGGGTTTCTTTCCAGCCACCCACTTCAAAATGATGATGCAGCGGCGCCATGCGCAAAATTCGCCTGCCGGTACCGGTCTTTTTCTTTGTGTATTTGAACCAGAACACCTGGATCATGACCGACAGCGTTTCAGCCACAAATACGCCACCCATGATAAAAAGCACGATTTCCTGGCGCACGATCACGGCGATTGTGCCCAGCATGCCGCCCAGCGCCAGCGCGCCCACGTCGCCCATGAACACCTGGGCCGGGTAGGCGTTGAACCATAGAAAGGCCAGGCCGGCGCCGCCCAGTGCTGCGCACAGCACCAGCACCTCGGAGGCGCCTGGAATATACGGAAACAGCAGGTATTTCGAATAATCCACGCGGCCAACCACGTAGGCAAAAATGCCCAGCGCGCTACCAACCATGACGGTTGCATAATGGCCAGGCCATCGAGTCCGTCAGTCAGATTCACGGCGTTACTGGCCCCGACAATAACCATCCAGGTCAATATTACAAAACCGAATACACCCAGCGGATAGCTCACGCTTTTGAAAAAAGGTACGATCAGGTCAGCACGGGAAGGCAGCGGCATGGTAAAGCCGCTACTGATCCAGGCCCACATCAGGCGAAAAATGTCGGCATTGGCAGGCGCCGAGACGGCAAACGTCAGGTATACAGAGGCGATCAGGCCAATAATGGCCTGCCACATGAATTTTTCGCGCGAGGACATGCCTTCCGGATTGCGATGGACTACCTTGCGGTAATCGTCAACCCAGCCGATGGCACCAAAGCCGAAGGTTACCAGCAGTACAACCCAGACGAAACGGTTGCTCAGGTCTGCCCATAATAATGTGGTCACACCGATGGCAATCAGAATCAGCGCACCGCCCATAGTCGGCGTACCGTTTTTGACCAGATGCGTCTCCGGCCCGTAACTGCGCACAGCCTGGCCAATTTTAAGTTCGGTCAGCTTGCGAATGACGTGCGGTCCGGCCATCAGGCCGATAAACAGTGCCGTCGCGCATGCAAACATGGCCCGCAACGTAATGTATTCAAAAACACTCAGGACGGAAAACGTTGGCGAGAGCCAGCGGGTCAGTTCATATAGCATGACCGTCCTCGTTCTTTTCTGACCAGGACAACAAGTCCTGCACTACCCGTTCCATCCGCATCGATCTAGAGCCCTTTACCAATATGCTTGCGGGCTGTCTTGCAACGACCCTTTCTGCGATTTCATGTATATCTGTCATATGTTCTGCCGTCGGGCCACCCGCCCGCGCGGTCAGCGCGCTGGCATTTCCATATGTAAACACATATGAAATGCCTTTTTTACGGGCGTATTGTCCCACTTCCTCATGCATTTGCGGCCCGTTCTCGCCCACTTCGGCCATATCGCCCAGAACCAGCACGGTCGGCGCAGGCAGCGCAGCCAGAACGTCGATTGCTGCAATTACAGAGTCCGGATTCGCATTATACGAGTCATCGACCAGCGTGAGGCCGCCGGACAGGGTAAGGCTGCGCATTCGTCCCTTGACCGGGGCAAACGCCTGCAGACCGTCACGGATGTCTGTCAGACTAATACCCGCGGCATGGGCGCAAGCGGCAGCGGCCAGACTATTGCGGACATTATGGGTGCCGGCGATGGCCAGGCGCACATCAATCTGCCCGACCGGGGTTTTCATGACAAACGAAACGCCAAGTGCACCGGGAACCACCGACTCGGCGTAGAAATCGGCATCCGCCGTCTGCCCGAAAGTCAGCACCCGGCGTTCGCCGGCCAGCTCCCGCCACAGCTCGGTGTAAGGCTCATCAGCGGGAAAAATTGCGGTCCCGTCGGCTGGCAGTGATAAAAATACCTGTCCATTTTCAATGGCCACGGCCTGGACTGTGTGCATGAATTCCTGATGCTCGCGCTGGGCATTGGTTACCACGGCGATACTGGGCTCACACAATGCAGCCAGTTGCTCGATTTCACCGGGATGGTTCATGCCCAGTTCCAGCACCGCCATTTGATGCTCGGAGGTCAATTTAAGCAGGCTGCGCGGCACACCCCATTGGTTATTCAAATTGCCTTCAGTCGCGAAGCGGTGTTCAACGCCGACGCCAGCGGCCAGCACGCAGGAAATCATTTCTTTGGTCGTGGTTTTGCCATTGCTGCCGGTGACGGCTATCAGCGGCAGCCTATACTGGCGACGCCAGGCATGGCCCATGCTCATCAAGGCAAGCGTAGTATCGGCAACCAGAATTTGCGGCAGATCCACCGCCGGATCGCGACGACTGACCAGTGCAGCGGCAGCGCCGGCCTGCCGGGCAGCACCGATAAAATCGTGACCATCATGCAGCTCGCCGCGAATGGCAATAAACAAGCCGTTTTCCGGAACATGCCGGGAATCGGTTGAAATCTCGGGCCGATCGCGCAGCAGCAAGCCCAGCCGCGACCATTCCAGATCATCGAAAGGCTGGCGTTCGTGGTTGATTTCCTGGTAGGTCTCGTGCCCCTTTCCCGCCACCAGCACCACGTCTGCTGCAGCCGCCTTCAGGATCATTTCGATGATCGCGCAACCGCGATCGGGCTCGGCGCGAGCGCCTTGCGGCATTCCCCTTAGAATATCGTTCAGAATATCGCCAGGCACTTCAGTGCGCGGATTATCGCTGGTCACCAGCACTTGATCGGCCAGACGCGCGGCGATCTGCCCCATGATCGGCCGCTTGGACTTATCCCGATCGCCCCCGCAGCCGAAAATGCAGATCAACTTACCGCCACGGGCTGTCGCAACCGGCTGCAAGGCCTGCAGTGCGCGCTCCAGCGAATCGGGGGTATGAGAGTAATCGACCACAATCAATGGGCGCTTGTGACCCGCGTCGGCGCCTGCCGGCGTGACGGTCTGCAACCGTCCCGGTACTGGCGTGAGCAACGATACCAGCCCGGCGCTTTGGCGCAAATGAATGCCCAGGACATCCAGCACGGCAACAACAAGCAGTATATTGGCAATGGAATGCTCACCCAGCAGCCTTGTGGTCACTTGCGCATCGCCGCCGGGCGAGCGCAGCGTAAACACCAGGCCATAATCGCGAAACTCATGTTCGACTGCCGTGAACGTCGCCTGCGGCGCGGCCTTCAGCGAATAGCCCGCCCTGGACTGCGCCGTGGTTTTCGCAAAAATGCGTTCGCCGGCCTCATCGTCCATATTCACAATGGCATGACTGAGCCCCGGCCACACAAACAAAGCGGCCTTGGCCGCCTCATAGCGTGCCATGCTCTGATGATAATCCAGATGATCCAGCGTCAGATTGGTAAATGCAGCTACTTTGACCTGCAGCCCGTCCATGCGGCCCTGCTCGATACCGATGGAAGAGGCTTCCATGGCGACATATTCAATGCCGGCATCGCGCATTTGGGCAATTTGCCGGTGCAGCGTGAGCACGTCGGGCGTGGTCAGAGAGCCGCCCAGATTAGTCCCGTCTGGCATCACCGTTCCCAGTGTGCCAATGGTCGCGCAGGATTTACCGACAGCGTTCAGCGCTTCGGCAATCCAGGTAACGCAAGAGGTTTTCCCGTTGGTGCCTGTGACGGCAATGACCGAGACGGCTGCCGAAGGATGGCCATACCAGCTATCAGCAATATCACCCAGATAGGCGCGCAGGCCGACCACCGGCAGTACCGGCACGGCATGTCCGGCATCCAGCAATGTCTGGCCCTGCTCCGTGTTCGCAACATCGGCGATCACTGCCGCAGCGCCTTTTTTGATGGCATCGGGAATATACGCAAGGCCGTTAACGACGCTACCTGTACAAGCAACAAAGACATCCCCTTTCTGGATGTCTCTGGAGTCTAGCCGCAAATCCGCTTTATCCGTGACATGGCCGGCAAGCCATTGTGCTATCTCTCGGCTATTCATCCCTGACTCCTCTTGGGTACGGTATTTCGCGCCTCAAGAGGAGCTGGTTCGATCGGCGCATCGGGTGGGACGGCCAGATATTTCAGCGTATCTTCAATAATGGAAGCCGCCACCGGCCCGGCAATCACGCTGCCGTAGTATCCGCCCTTGCGCGGCTGATCAAGCGTGACGGCCACGATAATCCGTGGCTTGGAAATAGGCGCCATGGCCACGAATGAGCCTCTATAGTCTTTGCGACTATAACGACCATCAATAATTTTACGAGCGGTGCCGCTCTTGCCGCCGATCCGGTACCCCATGACCTTGCCCTGAATCTTTGTCCCTTCAGAGCCGGCCGCATCTTCCAGCATCTGACGCACGGCGCGCGCAGTTTCCGGTTTATAAATCTGGATGCTCGTCGGATTGGCCCGATTTTTTACCAGCGACAGTGAAATCATATCGCCGTTGCGGGCCAGCGCCGTGTAGGCGTGCGCCATTTGCAGCAACGAGACGGACAGGCCGTAACCATATGCCATGGTCGCCCGTTCAATGGGCGCCAGCGCTCCCACGGACGTACACGTCCGGAAGCGGCACCGGGAAAGCCCATATTGGGCGCCTGCCCAAAGCCCAGCGCATTAAATACCGTCCACATTTGATCTGAACGCAAACGCTCGGAGATCATGGTCATGCCGATATTGCTTGAGCGACGGATGATGCCGGCCACGTCCAGCACGCCGTTGCGCGTACTCACGTCTGTAATGGTTGCGCCTGGTAACGATAGGTGCCGTGTCCGGTATTGAATTTGGTTTTTGTGGTTACCACCCCGGCATCAAGCGCCAGCGCAGCCACCAACGGCTTCACGATAGAGCCGGGTTCGAACGTATCGGTAATGGCCCGATTGCGCAAGGCAGCACCCCGCCGTTCCTGTGGATTGTTCGGATTGTATGTGGGCAGGCTGACCATTGAAAGGATTTCACCATTCTGCGCGTCCACAACCACTGCCGCGCCAGAAGACGCCTCATGATCGGTAATGGCTTTTTGCAGGGCCTTGGAAACCAGAAACTGCACACGGCTGTCAACGGTCAACTCCAGATTCTGTCCGTCGCGGGCGGGCTCCACTTCCTGCATATCGCCAATGATACGACCCAGGCGATCACGCAGCACTTTGCGCAGTCCGGGCTGACCCGATAGCTGCTTGTTAAACTCCAACTCCACCCCCTCAATACCGCGATCTTCGATATTGGTAAAGCCCACGATGTGTGCCATCAATGAACCTTGCGGGTAGGAGCGACGGGTTTCAGACAGCAGTCCGATTCCGGGAATTTTCATTTTCTGAATTTCAGTCGCCGGCTCCATCGCCACCTGACGGCGCAGGTAAACAAACGTCTTGTCCGAACTGCCCAGGCGTGTCGTCAAATCTTTAAGCGACATGTCCAGCAACTTCGCCAGGCGCACCAGCTGTTCAGGCGTAGCACTTCGAGTCTCTTCAGGCGAAGCCCAGACTGCTTTTGCCGGAATACTGGTTGCCAGAAACTCGCCATTGCGGTCCAGCACACGCCCGCGATTGGCCGGCAGCACCAGCGTACGTTCATAACGCTTGCCGCCTTCGGCCTGCAGAAAATCGTTGTTCATCGTCTGCAGATAAAGCGATTTGGCAATGACGGTAGTAAATCCCAGGCTGATCACGACAAACAGCAAACGCGCACGCCACTTGGGTATCTGCACATGCAGCACCGGGCTGCTGCTGTAGTAGTGATGCTGGGACGGACGCTTACCTGGCTGGTAACCGCCGCGTGATGTTTTTTTTGACTTGAGCAAATCCAGATTCAGTTTCATTGCGCTCCCCTTGGCGCCGGTGCGGCAGCAGATTTTTCCGTGGCAGTTGCCGCTCGGGCAGTGCCTGCATTCATTTCTGATTCTTTGATGAAAACGGTTTGATTAATCTGCGGGGTCTGCATATTGAGCTTCTCGGACATCACCCGATCTATATTGGCGCTGGTGGTCAGTTGCGCACGCTCTAGCAGCAGGTGACGCCAGTCAACCTCCAGCTCACGCTCGGCGGCCTGAGCCCGACCAATATCGATATAAAGTAAACGTTGCTGATAGCGGCTGGACACCAGGGAAATGCACTGTACATGAAAAAACCGATCAGAAATATCAGTGCGAGGCGGGCCACGATCCTCTCCTTTTCTGTGTATCCATGCCGGGCAGCGCCGCGCGGATCGCATTTTCGTGCGCCTGGTTCCAGGCCGCATCGGTGCGTTCGGCAACGCGCAGTACGGCAGAGCGCGAGCGCGGATTTTCGCGAACCTCACCCTCCTCGGCCAATACCCTGCCCAAATTCTTCAGAACCGGTTCGGGCATTTCACTCTCACGCAACGGCATACGGGCAAGCTCGGGCGGCAGCGACGAGGCTGCAGCAAAACACTGCTTGACCATGCGGTCTTCAAGAGAATGAAAACTGATCACCGCCATTCTTCCTTGTGGAGCAAGTACCTTCAGAATTGACGCGAGGGTGTCCGCCAATTCCTTGAGTTCTTCATTGATGTGAATCCGTATAGCTTGAAAGGTGCGTGTGGCCGGATGTTGGCCTTTTTCCCGCGTACGGACGACGTTTGCGACGAGCTCGGCAAGTTCGAGCGTTGTGCACAAAGGGCTGGATTGGCGGCGAGCATCAATCGCCTTTGCAATCTGGAAAGCAAACCGTTCTTCGCCATAATATTTAATGACCTCCTTCATGTTGTCCACACTGGCCTGAGCCAGCCACTGTGCGGCCGTCTGACCGCGACTTGTATCCATCCGCATATCCAGTGGGCCGTCCCGCATGAACGAAAACCCTCTGGCTGCCTCATCAATCTGTGGCGATGAAACGCCTAAATCCATCATGACGCCATCAATCTGCGTCACTCCCTGCTCGGCCAGCGCCGGCACCATGGTGGAAAAGCCATCATGAATCACCGTGACCCTGGCATCCTCGCGACTTAACTGCATTGCGGCTTCTATCGCACGCGGATCCTTGTCAAACACAAACAACCGGGCACTTTTGCTCAGGGCGGACAGCAGCAGGCGACTGTGCCCACCCCGACCAAAAGTTCCATCTACGAACACACCATCGCGCTTTGCCGGTGGCGCCCACTGCCTGACTGCGGCAGATTTGGCGTAAAAATCGGCCAGTATCAGCGCGTTGACGGTTTCTTCATACAAAACCGGCTTGTGCTCGTACCCTGCTTCTGCCATCACAGTGAAAAATGCTCAAGACTGTCTGGCAGACCCTTGGCCAGATCCTGTGCCTGTTGCTGCGCAAAGATCGTGGCATCCCATAAATCAAAGTGCTTGCCCATGCCCACCAGCACCACATCTTTCACAATGCTGGTTGCCATGCGCAATTCCGGCGCAATCAAAATACGGCCCGAACCATCAATTTCGACGTCCTGGGCATTACCCAGCAGCATGCGTTGCACGTGACGCGCAGACATGGGAAACGCCATAATGGCCTCGCGTTTTTCTTCCCATACCGGACGTGGGTATATAAGCAAACCGCCGTCAAAGTTGCGGGTGACAGTCAGGGCGCCGTCTGCGGCCTCGGTCAGGGCGTCACGATACCGGGTTGGAATAGTCATCCTCCCCTTGGCATCCAGCGTGAGCGCACTGTTTCCCTGAAATATCACTTTTATCCCACAATTTTGCACAAAATCCTACTTTTTCCCACTTTAAGTGAATGCGCGCAAATGGTCAAGTTCTATTTAGTGACTTTTTCCAATCACAACAAAGACTTAGCCAACTTCGCCGAAAACGCGAAATTTTTGTTTATAAAAATCAGGGGGTTAAAATTAATTACAGGAAAATGTCAGAAACAGTCGCTAATTTCGGAATAATTATTAGCATTTATTAACATTAGCGACATGTGAGAAAAAGAAGACAGGAAAGGTCTGTAAGCCGGATTCTGTAAACCGGTTTCCCGGTTGGCAATCATTCCTCTGGCAACCTTATTACTAAGGCACTCAAGCCATCTACCCGCATGCTTGGACGAGCCGCCCTTCGTGACGAATCACACGCATGCCTATTTGATGTTGCTCCGGATAGAGGTTACCGCGTTTCACCCTGACGCGCTGTCACCCTATTGGGGTGACGCCTTACGGAAGTCGCCGTATCAGTGCGGTTAAGCCCGCGCGCCAGTCTCGTCTCTGTGGCCCTATTCCTCGGTGGCGCAAACCACCGGACGGCTGTTAGCCGCTATCCTGCCCTGCGGAGTCCGGACATTCCTCGATACTGATGTACCGCGATTGCCCAACCTTTCCTGCGGCCACTATTGTAACCGTGATAATGCCTCGCTAGCCAGCGATATCCGCAAGCGGGCTCAGGAATAATGCGACAATGTTGGTATTGTTCAATTTTGGCTCTCTCAGGCTCTCTTTTTCAGGTTCGCAGTTTTCTTATGGCAGCAAATACGCTCATCACGCTTCTGAACGCACAACTGGCCTTTGGCCACCATGCCCTGCTCGATCACGCCTCGCTCACCATAATCGAGGGCGACCGCATCGGCTTGATCGGCCGCAACGGCGCCGGCAAATCGTCGTTGCTGCGCATCCTGGATGGCCGCTCCGACCCGGACGACGGGGAGGTCTCTCGACTGGGGTCACTGCGCTCGATGACTGTCGAACAGGAACCCGAGCTTCCCGAAGAAAGTACGGTATACGATGCCATTGTTGGTGATTTTCTGAGCACAGAAGACTGGCAGCGTCCTACACGGGCAAACGCCATGATCGAAGACCTTGGCCTGAACCCCGACGCTAAAATCGCCGGCCTTTCTGGAGGCACGCGCAAGCGTATTGCCCTGGCGCGCGCCTTTGTCGAAGAGCCCGATCTCCTGCTGCTGGACGAGCCGACCAATCACCTGGACTTCCTGGGTATCGCCTGGACTTGAAAAACGCATCCTGCAAAACCGCGGGGCCTGCGTCGTCATCACCCACGATCGGCGCTTTCTGGATGCCGTCACTACACGCATTGTAGAACTGGACCGCGGAAAGCTGCACAGCTACCCCGGCACATTCAGCCAGTGGCAAACCCACAAGGCCGAATGGCTGGCCGCTGAAAAAGTACAGAACGAACGATTCGACAAAGTCCTGGCACAGGAAGAAGTCTGGATACGCAAGGGCGTACAGGCCCGACGGACCCGCAACGAAGGCCGGGTAAAGCGGCTGGAGCAGTTGCGGCGCGAGCGCACTGAAAGACGGGAGCGCGTGGGCAATGTGAACTTTGCCCTGGCCACAGGCGAGCGTTCGGGCAAGCTGGTTGCCGAATTGGAAAACGTTAACAAGGCTTTCGGCAACAAAACCGTCTTACGCGATTACTCTACGACCATCATGCGCGGCGACCGGATCGGGATTATCGGCCCCAACGGCGCTGGCAAAACCACACTGCTCAAGATCATTCTAGGCAAACTTGCGCCAGACAGCGGCAACGTCAGACTGGGCACCAATTTGTCGGTGGCCTATTTCGACCAGATGCGCGAACAGCTGGACGACAGCGCCGCGCTCACCGACGTCATCAATCCAGGCAGCGAATGGGTGGAAATTGGCAACCAGCGCAAGCACGTCATGAGCTATCTGGGCGACTTTCTTTTCTCACCGGCCCGTGCCCGCTCGCCCGTATCCAGCCTGTCGGGCGGTGAACGCGCCCGGCTGCTGCTGGCACGCCTTTTCGCCCGCCCGGCCAATATCCTCGTCATGGATGAACCCACCAACGACCTGGACATTGAAACGCTGGAATTGCTGGAGGAACTGCTGCAGGAGTTTTCCGGCACCGTATTGCTGGTCAGCCACGACCGCACATTCCTGAACAACGTAATTACCCAAACCATTGCCTGTGAAGGCAACGGCCAATGGCGCGATTATGTAGGTGGTTACGACGACTGGCTTGCCCAGCGGCCTGCATCCATACAGGAACCAGAGGATAACGCGAGTACATCGATGTCGGCAAAGAACGCATCGGGTCAGACGCAGGCGAGTGCACGCAAGGATGGCAAATCCGGCCGTCTGAGCAACTGGGAACAGCAGGAACTGGACCGCATTCCCAAGGAAATCGTTGCATTGGAAACGGAACAAAGCGAGCTGACCCAACATCTGTCAGAGCCCGACCTGTATGCCGATGGCCCGGAAAAAGCCGCCGGCATTCACGAGCGCCTGCTGGAAATTGAAGAAACCCTGCTGACCAAGCTGGAGCGCTGGGAATTGCTGGAAAGCAAGAAAGGCGGCTGATCAGCCGTTGACGATGGCAATTAACAGGCCATCCCAACCTTTGCTGCCCACGGTCTGAAAGGCCGTGGCCGACAGGCGCTCGTTGCCGGCCATATCATCAAAGAAACGGCGCAAGCCTTTGATATTACTGCCTTCGGAATGGGCGTCCAGAATCTGCCCCTGGCGCACCACGTTATCTGCCACAATCACCGTGCCCGGCGCCGACAGCTTCAGCGCCAATTCCAGATAGCGAGGGTTGTTTTCCTTGTCCGCATCCATAAAAATGAAATCGAATGGTGCTGCGCCTTCGTCAATGAGCGCCTGCATCAGATCGGCTGCACGCCCCAGGCGGATCTCAACCCGATCATCCACAGCAGCAATGCGCAGGCTTTCCCGCGCAACCCTCACATAGTTTTCATCAAAATCCAGCGTCAGCAACCGGCCGTCGGGCCCCATGCCCAGCGCCATCCAGACGGTGCTGTACGCTCCCAGCGTGCCCAGTTCCAGAATACGCTTTGCGCCCTTGAGGCGCACCAGCAAATTGAGCAGCTTACCCTGATTGGGGGCCACCTGAATCGCCGGCATGGCGTGCGCCTCGCAATGCGCGAGCACTTTGGCAGGAATGGTATCGTCCGCCAACAGCAGACTGTTGAAATAATCATCGACCGCAACGTAACGTTCGGGGGTAATCTGAATTTTCATAGCGTTAAGACTCTAATAACAAAGGTAGCCGGCAGCGATTGCCGTGTCGGTCAGACCGGCGCAGGCCACAGCGACTGAGCGCCGCGCACTGGGGTCCCATGACTGGATGGATCAAACACTGCTGCTGCCTCTTGCCGTGGCAGTCGGGATCAATGCCCCCAGAGCAGTGATGGCAGCGTCGCACTGGCCAGGGCCAGGATAGGCTCAGGCAAGATGCAGTTCAGACGGGTACATATCCCGGAGCGGCCCGTGATTGCGAACGCCGCTCGCGCTAGTGCCAGTGCTGATGACCCATGCCGTCAGCAAGCCGGATCAATCAGAAAACGACCAGTTCAGCGTTTCACCGGCGGCCAGCGGCACCAATTCGGTGGCACCATATTCAAGTGTAAACGGAATTTCAAAGGGCTTGCGCTCCAGCGTTACCGTGCCCGAGTTGACGGGCAACCCGTAAAAGGCAGGCCCGTTCAGGCTGGCAAAAGCCTCCAGCCGATCCAGGCGCCCCGCCTGTTCAAATGCCGTGGCGTACAACTCCAGCGCATGCAGTGCCGTATAACAGCCAGCGCAACCGCAGGCGTGCTCCTTGAGCCCCCGGGCATGCGGCGCACTATCGGTTCCCAGGAAAAAGCGATCGCTATCGCCCGTGGCCGCAGCCACCAGCGCCAGGCGATGTGTTTCACGCTTTAAAACCGGTAAGCAATAATAGTGTGGCCGAATCCCACCGGTAAAAATCGCATTGCGGTTGTACAGCAAATGATGCGCCGTAATCGTAGCGGCCACCGGCCCCTCTGCCTGCGACACATAATCGACGCCTTCTTTGGTCGTAATGTGCTCGAACACCACTTTAAGTGATGGGTAACGTTGACGCAGCGGGATCATGACGCGGTCGATAAACACCGCCTCGCGATCGAACAGATCGACTGTCTGATCGGTGACCTCTCCGTGCACCAGCAAGGGCACGCCGTGCTTTTCCATGGCTGCCAGCGCCTTGTCGCACTGATCCAGCAGATTGGTTACGCCAGCATCTGAATTGGTGGTGGCGCCGGCCGGATATAGCTTGACCGCATGCACGAAGTCAGAGGCAGCGGCCTGCGCAATGTCCTGCGCCGTCGTGCCTTCAGTCAGATACAACGTCATCAGGGGAGTAAAGGTAGCAGGATCGCGCCCCGCCACTTGCAGCGCCGAAACGATACGGTCGCGATAGGCCCCGGCCTGTTCCACCGTTGTTACTGGCGGGCGCAAATTAGGCATGATAATGGCGCGCCGGAATTGACGGGCAGAATGGGCGACCACGGCTTGCAACGCCTCCTGGTCCCGCAGATGCAAATGCCAGTCGTCTGGCTGAATAAGGGTGATGGCAGTATCTGTAATCAGCATAATGATGGATGTCCTTTTGATGACCAATACTATACAGAAAACCGCGGGCAAATTTCGGGCTGGCGCATCGGCTGCATATAGAAGCAAAGACGACGGTCCGTGCAAGGCTGCGTTTTTGAGCAAATTTTGCGCAGCCACAGCGCCGCCAGCAGTTGGTATTGCACCGCAGGGTCTGCTGGCCGATACAGGCAGCGACCGTTTACACTGACCGCAGGCTGAACAAAACGCCGCAGAGGCCGATCAAAGCGGCTTATGCACGACAATGCTAATAATTCTTAACAAATCGGTCATTTTCAAAAAAATCAGAAAAATCGCACAAAAAACAGTCTATTCAATCTAATTTCTTTTATTTTGCTTTCAAAAAACAATATCTGTAATTTTCTTCAATTTCGCATAAAAAAAAACTATGCAAGAGGCAAATTACACGTTATTCTCTTCCATGTACGAATATACACACGCCTTTATGGAGATTTACAAATATGGCAACAACTTCAGAAAAACCAGCCCGTAAGCCAAACGCAGCTTTCATGAAACCGCTGACTCCCAGCGCTGAGCTGGCTCAAGTAATCGGCAGTGATCCGTTACCTCGTACAGAAGTGACCAAGAAAATCTGGGAATACATCAAAAAACACGATCTGCAGGATCCTAAAAACCGTCGCAACATTAATGCCGACGCGAAACTGCGCCCCATTTTCGGTAAAGACCAGGTCAGCATGTTCGAAATGACAAAACTGGTCAGCACACACCTGAAATAATCAGATGTGCATTGCCGGTTAAAAAACGAATCCCATGGGTTCGTTTTTTTTCGTCCCTTGCTAACCGAGGCGACCGCACAGCACCAGCTGCGGTCATAATGCCATTTTCGCCCGACGCCCAAGTCCTTATCACGATCCGCTTTCGACGCTGCGCATAAAAATCCGGATCACATTTGTCAAATGCACATGCATAGCCCGTCTGGCACCGTCTGCATCCTGCTGTTCCAGTGCAAGCAAGATATGATGATGTTCCAATTGAGACCGCAAGGGCATATCATCCGGTGTGTACAGTTGCTGTAGCCTGCCAAACAGCTCAGTATATTGTTTTCCCAGAAGATACCGCACAAAAAAAGCATAGGCACCATTTTCAGCTGCTTCGGCAATACGAATGTGAAACAGCCGGTCACCGATGTGATCCTGCGAGCGATTGAGATTATCCTGAACATTCATCAGGTACGCATCTTTAATTGCCTGCATTTGTTCATCGCTACGTCTTCGGGCTGCCAGCGCCGCAATTTCCGGCTCCAGCAAAAGACGCGCCTGCAGTAATTCAAATGGCGTCACTTCAGTCGCCGTAGCAAGGTGAGGTAACAACTTTGGATGCACTGGCGGGTCTTCATGATTTACCTGGGCCGGGTCACGTTGCCGCACATACACACCACTACCCAATCTGACCTCGACCCAACCGGAAACCTCAAGTGCAATAATCGCTTCCCGCACCGAAGTGCGACTTACCTGGAACTGGCTGGCCAGTTCTCTTTCGGGTGGAATACGACTGGAAACCGGATAACTATTATTCAGGATTTTTTCGCGGATGCTTGCGGCAATCCGTTGGTAAACGCGATCACTTTCCATGTATGACTCTAATAATTGATCGAAAAAACTTGCAAACCACTAAAATTTCGCCTAAATTGTACAGACCAATTAAATTGGCCTGACCAAATTAGATTAAATTTAAAAATTGGTCTGGTCGCGAGACATTATAGCGTTAGAGGAGACACCATGACAAAGATCACCCAATTGGAAGTGCTGGACATCCGCTTTCCGACATCAACGCTGCTTGACGGATCCGATGCGATGAATCCGGACCCGGACTATTCAGCCGCTTACGTCATCCTGCACACCGACGCCCCCTCTCTGGCCGGTCATGGCTTGACGTTCACCATAGGCAGGGGCAATGAAATTTGCTGCAAATCCATTGAAGCGATGCGTCATCTGGTCATCGGCCTTGATATGGATAGCGTCAAAGCATCTCCCGCCGATATGTGGCGCAAGCTCACCGGCGACAGCCAGTTGCGCTGGATCGGCCCCGACAAGGGCGCCATGCATCTGGCTACCGGCGCTGTCGTCAACGCCCTTTGGGACCTCTGGGCAAAAATGGAAGGCAAACCGGTATGGAAGCTGGTTGCTGATATGAGTCCGGAACAATTGCTCGATTGCATTGATTTGCGCTATCTGACCGATACCATTGGCCGCGACGAAGCACTACAGTTGCTCCGCGATCGTGCTCAGGCAAAATCGGAACGGGAAGCCTTGCTTCAGACCGAAGGTTATCCCTGCTATACCACATCAGCCGGCTGGCTGGGTTACAGCGATGACAAGCTGGCCCATCTGTGTCAGGAAGCAATTGATCAGGCTTCAATCACATCAAGCTCAAAGTCGGACGTGATCTGGAAGACGATAAACGCCGTGTCCGCATTGCGCGGGACATTATCGGTCCACAACGCAAGCTTATGATTGATGCCAATCAAATCTGGGAAACCGATCAGGCCGTCGACTGGGTTCGGCAATTGGCTTTTGCCAACCCTTGGTTTATTGAAGAACCCACCAGTCCCGACGATATCGAAGCGCACCGTCAAATCCGCCAAGCCATCGCCCCTATACAGGTGGCCACAGGCGAAATGTGTCAGAACCGGATTATGTTCAAACAGTTTATGAGCCGCCAGGCGATTGACATCGTGCAGATTGACGCCTGCCGCATGGGTGGCGTCAATGAAGTACTCGCCGTATTGCTGCTGGCTGCGAAGTTCAAGCTTGCGGTCTGCCCGCACGCAGGCGGCGTCGGATTGTGCGAGTACGTTCAGCATTTATCCATGATTGACTACCTGTGCTTTTCGGGAACACGCGAAGGTCGGGTCACCGAATACGTAGATCATCTGCATGAACACTTTGTACATCCGTGCGTGATCCGGAATGCGGCATATATGCCGCCCACAGCCCCCGGCTTCAGTATCGAAATGAAGCCCGAGTCTCGTCGCCAGTATGCTTTTGTAGCCTGATCTGCGCAAATCGAAAAATAACCACGGGACAGTTTATGATCGATACGCATGTTCACTTCTGGAATTACAACCGTGATGAGTTCCCCTGGATCGGCGACCACCAACCATCGCTGAAACAAAACCGCCTGCCGTGCGATCTAGCCGCACTCACCGCGGAACACATCACCGGTCTCATTGCGGTGCAGGCCCGCCCCACACTTAGCGAAAATAGTTTTCTGCTGCAACTGGCGCAGGACTTTCCCATCATCAAAGGTGTCATTGGCTGGTGTGATTTTGATGCCTGCATTGAACCGCAACTGGAGGCCGCTGCCAGCCATGCCCTGATTAAAGGCTTTCGCCATCTGATCCAGGACGAGCCGCAGCCTTCACTCTATCTGAGCGAACACGCCGGCCTGCAACATGGCGTTCGGGTAATGCAGCAGCGCAAGTACATTTATGAAGTACTCGCTCACCAAGCCGACCTGCCCGCGGTAGTCAGTTTCTGCATGCGCCACGACAAGCACTGGCTTGTCATTGACCATCTGTGCAAACCCGCGTTTGCGGGTCAGGCGGCGTTTGACTGGTGGCAGGTACATATGCGCAAGCTCGCTACTTTGCCGCACGTCGTAGTAAAAATATCGGGCCTGGTAACAGAAGCAGGAACAAATGCGTCTGCCGCTGATCTGCAGCCTTATGTCGACGCGGTCTGGACACTCTTCGGTTCGGAACGCCTCTTGTGGGGCTCTGACTGGCCCGTGTCGTCGGCAACCCATTCATATGCAGACTTGCTGGCCTACTGGAAAGAAAACACACGCCATCTGCCGCAAGCCGAAGCTCACCAGATACAACTGGCGACGCCTGTCAAAATATACCAACTGTAATTGAAGGACGAAAGAGACAAATGGATCTGAATTTGAAAGATAAAGTTATTATCGTAACGGGTGGCGGATCAGGCATTGGCGAAGCTATCAGCCTGACGCTGGCAGAGGAAGGGGCCATCCCTGTCATTTTCGCACGCTCACCCTTGTCACCGTCACTACACGAGAAACTGTCCGAGTCTGCATCAGGATATGCCTTCCGGCAACTGGACCTGATGGACGAGGCCGCGTGTCAGTCCGCGATCAGCACTACGGCAGAGCAATATGGTCGTATCGACGGCGTCGTCAACAACGCCGGAGTCAATGATAATATTGCGCTTACCGCAAGCGTAGATGAGTTCCGTCTGTCGCTTGAAAAAAATCTGGTGCACTACTTTACCATCGTTCACCATGCCCTGCCCTATCTGAAAAACAGCCAAGGCAGTATCGTCAATATAGGTTCAAAAACGGCCATCACCGGCCAGGGACAAACCAGTGGCTATTGCGCTGCCAACGGCGGGCGACTTGCGCTGACTCGTGAATGGGCCGTGGCGCTGCTGAACGATAAAATCCGGGTCAATGCCGTGATCCCCGCCGAAGTGATGACACCACTATACGAATCGTGGATCAGCAGCTTTGAAAACCCGCAGGAAAAACTGGCAGCCATAACCGCGCGCATTCCATTTGAAAAGCGCATGACCACACCACGCGAGATCGCCAACACCGTGGTCTTCCTGCTGTCGGATCGATCGTCGCATACAACAGGCGAATGTCTATTCGTAGACGGCGGCTATACCCACCTTGATCGTGCCATTTCCTGACGCAGAGATAAGGCATGACACTTCAACGATATTGCCTGGCTCTGGATCTGGTAGATGATCCGGAAAAAATCCAAACTTATATAGCGCTGCACAGGAAAATCTGGCCTGAAGTCAAAGCCAATATTTACGCTTGCGGCATCATGGACATGCAGATCTGGCACATCGGCACGCGGCTATTCATGATTATGGAAGTTGACGACACCTACAGTCCTCAGCACGCGGCCGCTATCGCAGCGACCGAGCCCAGAGTCAAGGAATGGGAAACCTTGATGTGGCAGTTTCAACTGCCAACGCCGTGGACGCCGACCGGCGAAAAATGGATAGCCATGGAAAAAATATTTGACCTGAAAATGCAATAAGGCATGTTGCTGTATCAGGTATGCCAGAACCATTCAAACCATACCAACGATAAAAAAATCAAGATCAACAACGGAGATATCAATGAAACACGCCATCACCGATCCTCGCTACCGCACCGGATTCATTTTGGTTACAACGCTCTTCTTTATGTGGGGCCTATCCTATGGTCTACTGGATGTGCTCAACAAACACTTCCAGGATGCTTTGCATATTTCCAAGGCGCAATCCGGGTTACTGCAGGCCGCATACTTTGGTGCCTATTTCATCATTGCACTGCCTGCTGGCATGTTCATATCAAAAAAAGGATATAAGGCCGGCATTATTACTGGTCTCTCACTCTATGCCATCGGCGCATTGCTCTTTGTACCCGCATCCAGCGCCATGACTTTTCCCTTTTTTCTGTTTGCATTATTTGTGCTGGCTTGCGGTCTGGGCTTTCTGGAAACAGCAGCCAACCCCTACGCATCAGCACTGGGAGCACCGGAGACGGCGGAAACAAGGCTCAATCTATCCCAGTCGTTCAACGGCTTTGGCCAGTTCTGCGGCCCGCTCATCGGCGGCCTGTTTTTCTTCGAAGGCACATCTACCGAACAGGCAGCGCCCAGAATGGTGCAGTTACTATCACTTATGTCGCTATTGCCGTTGTTGTCTTATTATTGATCATTCTGTTTGCTCGCACCAAGTTGCCGGATCTGCGCGATGTCGAAAGCGCACTCGACGAAAAAAACGCTTCAGCCAACCAGCGTTCACTCACCTCACACAGGGAGTTTATCGGCGGTGTGATTACTCAGTTCTTCTATGTTGCCGCTCAGGTTGGAGTGGGCGCATTCTTTATTAATCTCACTTTGGAGACTTGGAGTGGATTTGAAGCCAAAGACGCCTCATATCTGCTCTCGATAGGTTTGCTGGCATTTATGATCGGCCGCTTTGTCAGTACCGGTATCATGACACGCATTCCGGCTTCTCGCCTGCTGGCTATCTACGGGATTATCAACATCGTGCTCTGCGGCATCGTCATGACAGGCGCCCCGGGTGTGGCCAGTATTGCTGCCATTGGGATTTTCTTTTTCATGTCCATTATGTTTCCCACGATTTTTGCCATGGGCGTAAAAAACCTGGGGTCCAAAACAAAAATTGGCAGCTCGTTTATGATTATGGCCATCGTGGGCGGCGCCGTGATGCCTTACTTTATGGGAAAAATCGCCGACGGCCATCATACCGCGCTCTCCTACGGCCTGCCTTTAGTTTGCTTCATTATTGTAGCGGTCTACGCCGCACTGTATGACAGGCTTAGCGCCAAAACAGTATAAGCGATCAATATTTGCACATGCCTTGTGGTGTGGCCAGCGCAAGCTGGCCGCGTCGCACGTTATGACGAAGAAGATTCAACATAAATTGTGCGTTGCCGATCAGGTCCGGATGTAAGCCCATCCATCCTGCTGCAACCGGGCAAGTTCAAGAATAGCCCCATGTGCAAGCACCTGCAGTGGCGCTCTGTTCTGGCGATTGGCCCGATTCAGGGTGTTTGGACATAACCAGGTGATGGCATCAAGTGCCTCTTGCGGCTCATCCAGGGCAGCAATTGCCGCCTGGGCATTGAGCACGATTTTAACGTGTGCGCCCGGCTCCTCGCGCAACAGGTTGCCGGCATTGCTGCGGGCACGCTGCAGCGCATCTGCGGTTGGCGCATGCAGCACCACTTTCAGAACAGCTTGATCACTCATCACACTCCACCTTGAAAAAGTCCATTGTCTCATCAATAAACAACCGGCGCGAGCGTTGCCCGCCTGTACCCTGCCCATAGCAGCTCGGCCGCATGCCAAGCAACGCCCGGCACCCACCGTGCCGACGAAATTCGAAAATTGAATAATCCCGCCCTACGGTCGCATGATCCACTGCCTTCATCGGTCATATACGCATGAACGAAAAAACGATAAGAATACTGATAATCATTATTATTATTGTTATATAATTTGCCCTTTCCAAATTAATTGAAGGCCAGTTCATGAGAACCGCTCAGCCAGCACGGCTCGTTTCCTCCTCCGAAACAATATTGCCGACTTCGGCCTCGCTTATGAACCGGCTGGTGGTCAATACCCTGAGTGTCTCTGTCCTGGGATTACCAGTGGCGGCTTACGCCCAGAGCAGCGTCGTGCAGTTGACCCCCATCATGGCAAGCGCCGCCGAGGATGCGCTTCCCGTACCCTACGCAGGCGGGCAGCTCGCGCGCGGCGGTGGTCTGGGCGTGCTGGGTTCGTCTGATGTCATGGATACGCCCTTTAGCACCACTAATTACACATCCCAATTTCTTAACGACCAGCAAGCCCGCACACTGGCCGATGTGGTGGTCAACGAAGCATCTGTACGCGTGATGACGTCAACGGGCAGTCTTCAGCGAAGACTTCCAGATCCGAGGCTTCAATGTTGACAGCCGTGATGTCGGCTTTAACGGGCTATATGGTCTGGCCTCTTCCAACCGCATGCCGACGGCCATGATGGAACGGGTTGAAGTGCTCAAGGGGCCGGGTACCCTGATGTATGGCATCAGCCCAACGGCAGTATCGGCGGAAACATCAATATCGTAACCAAGCGTGCCGACGATGAACCCTTGACCCGACTGACGACCACATACGAAAGCAAGTCAATCCTGGGCGCGCATCTGGACATGGGACGCCGCTTTGGCGATGACAAGCAATGGGGTATCCGGTTCAACGGCGTATACCGCAATGGCAAAACAAGCCTGGACGACGGTCGCCAGAAATTTGCCCTTGGCGCATTATCGCTGGACTACCGCTCGGCCAAACTGCGATGGTCCCTGGACACATACGCACAACGTGAAAACGTTGATAACTTTCGTGCGCAGACCGGATTCCATCCAGATAATGCAAGTATTCCCGCCGCCCCGTCCGGTCATCGCGCCATCTATTCCGGCGCCGACCTGACGATTCGCGACTCCACCATTGCCTCGCGACTGGAATACGATATATCCGACCGGTTGATGGTATATGCCGCAGCAGGCTACCACTACGGCGCCAGTGAGCAGGACTTCCCTTCTGCACGCACGACCGATGCCGTCGACGATTTGGGTAACTTCCGGGTCATCAATTCATGGTATGACGCCTATTCGCGCAACCGAACTGCAGAGATCGGCGCGCGTGCGAACTTCAATACCTTCGGCATCAACCACCTGGTGACGCTGTCAGGCTCGATTCTCAAAACAGAAGCGGGTAGCTTCTACCTATCAGCGCCATTGAGTCAGAAGATCGACTCCAATATCTATGATCCGGTGCGATTGATTCCTATGACGGGCGATCGCCAGTCACCCAGCAGGAATTCAGAAACCCAGCACTCCAGCATTTCCCTGACCGACACGCTTTCATTTGCAAACGATCGCATCCTGATTACCGGCGGCCTGCGCAGGCAACAGGTTAAGTCGGAGAATTTCAACATCGCAGGTACGGTGACCTCATCCTATAATGAAAGCGCGGTATCGCCGCTTTTCGGTATTGTCGTTCGTCCGCTGGACAATGTGTCGATATACGGCAACTTTACCTCGGGCCTGAGCACGGGCGGTACGGCCCCGGCCACTGCTGCCAATGCCGGTGAAGTGTTTGCGCCGTACAAGTCCAAGCAGTATGAAGCCGGCGTAAAAGTAGACTGGGGTCGCATCATGACCACCGTCTCGGTTTTCCAGGTAGATCGTCCCAACGCAATTACCGACCCGGACACCAATATCTACAGTTACGACGGCGAACAGCGTAATCGCGGTGTGGAATTATCCGCTGTCGGTGAAGTGACCGACGGTTTACGCCTATTGGCCAGCGCCACTTTTTATAATGCCAAACTGCGCCGCACGGCGGGAGGCGTCAACCAGGGCAACCGGGCCAATGGCGTACCGAAGCGCACGTTCAACCTGGCAGCCGATTGGGACTTGCCCTGGGTGCCTGGCTTGAGCGTGGGCGCACGCGCCATTCACACTGCAGCAACCCCCTATGATGCAGAAAACACCCTCACACTGCCATCGTGGACACGCTACGACTTGAGTGCACGCTATCGCACAACATTCCAGGGTCGCCCGCTCACATTGCGTGCCAGCGTAGAGAACGTCTTTAACAAGAAGTACTGGCTATCGAGCAGTTCAAGACTGACCGTGGCCACTGCAGCAGCACCGCGTACCGTGCTGCTCTCGGCAGAAATGGAGTTCTGATCAGTGCGGTAGCAGCACTACTTTTCCTGAAGCAATGTTCCCCTGATCCAGTTCGGTAAATGCGGTCACACCGTCGTCAAGGGAACGTGTCTCTACCCAGGAAAGATCTCCAAAAGTGCCATTATGCAAGGCATTGACAGTGGCATACATGTCAGCCATGGTGTACGTATAGGTACCCAGCAAGGTGATTTCCGCAAGAGTCAACTTGCGCATATCAATTTCGCTACTCCAGTCCTGCAAGCCGATATGCATTATCGTGCCGCCTGGGCGTACGCTGTTAAGCGCAGTATTGCGCGTGGCTTTTGCCCCAACCGCATCCACGACCAGATCGTAGTAATCCTGCTGGGGTGTGGTCGCTATCGGGTCGATGGTCGCGCACCCGGCATTTTTTTCTGCGGATGCCCGTCGCAACGCATTGGTTTCGGCCAGATCCACGTGTTTGCAGCCGTAGGCGCGCAGCAAAATTGCCGTCAGCAGCCCAATTGCTCCACCTCCGATCACCAACACCCGCCCCTCCGGCAAAGGACGATGCATCGTTGCCATTGCCAGATTCAATGCATGCAGCACCGTGGCAGCAGGCTCAGTCAGGGCCGCCACCACAGGCTTCATATCGGCAGGAACGGGAATTACCGATTTGCCAGGCACCGACATAAATTGCGCAAACGCACCGGCCCGCGACATGCCTACCATGCCACGATTGCTGCATAAATTATCTCTGCCCTGCAAGCAATATTGACAGACACCGCAGGTAATCAGCGGGTTGACCGTCACTCTCTGACCAACTTTGATTGCGTCTGTTGCGCTTTCCGCTACGATGGCTGCCAGCTCGTGTCCCAGGACCAGGCCTGGCTTGCGTCTGGGATCGTGCCCATGATAGGCGTGCATATCAGAGCCGCAAATGCCTGCGGCCTCGATGCGCAGGACCACTTCCCCCGCATGCAATTCCGGCCGTGGCCGCTCTTGCAGCGCCATCTCATTGGGTGCGGTATAAACCAGTGCTTTCATTTGATAAAACTCCTTTTGTGCAGATCCGACTTCCGCCGGACCCGGTACTGAATCAAGATATTGAAGTTTGCGCGGCGCCTGCCGGTTCCCTGCGTGCGTATGTGACCTGGTCCGGCACATGCCGGGCAATCCACCGTGTGCACGCAACGCTAAGCAGACCAGCCGCCAGGACATACAGGCACAACAACCATGGATCGCCGCCATTTATATCGGTCAATACGGTTGCAATAATGGGCGTGAGCCCGCCTGCCACTACTCCTGCCAACTGGTACACAAATGAAATTGCGGTATAACGCACCTTCGCATCAAAGCACGATGAGAAAAATGACGACATGGTGCCAAACACCGCGGCATGGAATATGCCAAACGGAATAATAATGGCAAGCCAGACCAGATAGATATTGTCAGAGAATGTCTGCATGACATAGAACGCAGGGAAGGCCGAAAGCGATGCAAACAATGCGCCCAGCCCGTATACGCGAGCCTTGCCGACGCGATCAGCAACCGCTCCCCAGAATGGGATAAAGCAGGTCATCAATACGGCGCTCATCATCACGCCCAACAACGCATACGTGCGCGGTAAATCCAGTTCACGAGTCAGATAATTAAGTGAATAGACGCCGAACACATTAAAAAATACGCCGTCGATCATACGCGCACCCATGCATGCCAGTATCATGCGAGGATATCGGCGCAGGGTGTCAACCAGTGGCAGCACGGGCTTTTCAACGCTTTTTTCCGCAGTCGCCTTTTGTTTCATTGCTTCAAATTCAGGCGTCTCGGACACATGATTGCGAATATAACCGCCCACCAGCGCCATCAGGCCGCTTAACAGAAAAGCAACACGCCAGCCCCAGGATAGAAAGTCTTCATTGCTCAATTGCCAAGACAACAATCCCACCACACCGGAGGCCAGTACCAGCCCCAGCGACATACCAGTCTGGGGAATACTACTGAAAAATCCGCGTTGTGCTTGTGGGGCCGATTCATAAGTCATCAGCACCGCCCCACCCCATTCACCACCCAGGCCGATTCCCTGCACAATGCGAAAGAACAGCAATAGAATCGGCGCCCAGATGCCGATCTGCGCGTAGGTTGGAATGAAGCCGATTGCGACAGTGGCCCCGCCCATCAACAACAGCGTGAGCATCAGCATTTTCTTGCGACCGACCGTATCGCCGAAATGCCCGAATATGATGCCACCCAGGGGCCTGGCAACGAATCCCAGCGCGAACGTTCCGTAAGCCAGCATTGTGGATATAAATTCGTTTTCCCCGGGGAAATAAAGCTTGTCAAACACCAGCCCGGCGACAACGCCGTACAGGAAAAAATCGTACCACTCGATAATCGACCCAAACAGGCTTGATATCGTCGCCCGATGTAGATTACTGCGGGCCTGTCCATGTTCTGAATTGTTCATGCTGTCTCTGCTCCATAGCGCTTTTATTCTGTTTTTATATATATTGAGGAACGGCAAAATCCTGCCGCAAGAATACTGCCTACTTCGCTGTGTAACCTCCATCGACCATGATCACCTGTCCGGTGATATAGCTTGATGCCTGGCTGGCCAGAAACACGGCAACCCCATGCAAATCCTCCAACTGACCATTGCGACCAATGCAGGTTTGCGCTGCATGCTGCTGGCTCAGGCTAGTATCGCCAAAGACCGAGGCGGTCAGCGGCGTCGGAAAAAATCCCGGCCCAATTGCATTGCAGGTAATGCCATGCGGCGACCACTCCTGGGCAATGGCACGCGTCAGCTGTACTACGCCGCCTTTTGCCGCACCATAAGGGGCGCTATGTGCAAACGCGCGGTATGACTGCAAAGACGCAATATTGATGATGCGTCCCCAGCCATTGTTCTTCATCGCCGGCGCCAGCGCCTGGGTAAAGAAAAATGGCGCTGCAAGATGAAGTTCCATCTGCAAGCGCCAGGATTCGTAATCCACCTGCTCAAACGGCTGACGCAAATTAACCCCCGCCGCATTGACCAGAATATCGATCGTCCCAGCGCTGGCTACTGCCTCGCTGGCGCAAGCCTGCAGCGCCGAATGATCAGCCAAATCACAAATGCAATAGTGCGCCTTTATGCCATCTTCAGCCAGCAGCGCAACCTGGTCGCGCAACGGCTGCTCGCGACGGGCCACTAACACCAACTGTGCGCCCGCCAGCCCCAGCCCTCTGGCGATGGCAGCGCCAATGCCGGAGTTGCCCCGGTCACCAGGCTGTCCGGCCGGAAAGATCGAACAGAGCTCGATTTTTCATCATTGTCTCCTGTCCGTCGCCTATACAGTCACGGCCTGGCCGGAATCGAATGTTTCACCGGGAAAGTATTTTGCCAGGCGATCGTCCGCGGTACGAGCATGGGCTTCCATTCCCTCCAGCCGGGAAATGCGCGCGGTTACCTGACCGATCTGTCTCACGGCATCCTTGGACATACGCTGCCAAGTGAGTGTTTTCATGAATTTGTGCACAGACAACCCGCCCGAATATCGCGCCGCGCCCTTGGTCGGCAACACGTGATTCGGTCCACTGCATTTGTCGCCAAAAGCCACGGTGGATTCTTCACCCAGGAACAGCGAACCGTAGCACGTCAGACGCTCAAGCCACCAATCCAGATCCTCTGCCTGAATTTCAAGGTGTTCCGATGCATATCTATCCGAAACCTCTGCCACTTCCTCGCGCGTATCACAAATGATAATTTCTCCATAGTCACGCCAAGCAGCGGTCGCCGCGTCCCTGGCCAGACCTGGCAGTTGCTCGATAAGTTGCGGTATACGCTGCGCCACTTTGTTCGCTAGCGAACGCGAGGTCGTAAACAGCCAGGCTGGTGATTCGTGGCCGTGCTCTGCCTGGCCCACCAGATCACTGGCGACAATTTCCGGATCAGCAGTTTCATCGGCAATCACTGCAACCTCTGACGGCCCTGCGAACACATCAATTCCTACCTGCCCAAAAAGACTGCGCTTGGCCTCGGCAACAAATTTATTACCGGGCCCCACCACCACATCTGCGGGAGTCCCCGTGAACAGGCCAAAAGCCATGCTGGCGATTGCCTGTACGCCGCCGAGCGTCATGATGGTGTCAGCGCCGGCAGTGCGAAACGCGTACAACACGTAGGGATGCATGGCGCCACCACGAAACGGGCTGGAGCAGGCAATAATATTTTTCACACCCGCCGCCTTGGCAGTGGCCACGCCCATATAGGCAGACGCAATATGCGCATAGCGACCGGCCGGTGCATAACAGCCAACAACGTTTACAGGCAATACCCGCTGGCCAGCTGTCACACCACCCTGCAGTTGAACTGAAAACTCCTCAATAGACTCGCGTTGTCTTACTGCGAAGTCATAAACCTGACGTACAGCAAACTCAATATCGTTTTTAATGGCTGTGGGAATATCCCGAGTGGCCTGGTTGATTTGTGCTTCACTCATCACAATCTCTCCAGTCCATTTATCCAGCTTGCTCGCGTATTCGCGCACCGCGACTTCACCACCGGCCCGAATATCGGCCAGCATTTGGTCAACTACCTCCCTTGCAGCGCCTGTCTCCGTCTCTGGTGTCTTGTCTGCTTTCTTTAAGTATTCAATCGCCATTTTTCATCCTAAAATGTATTCGCTTTCATAAAAGCGAAAGATTTAATTAATATAGTACGTTGTATTTATTGAATATAATATTATGTCTCGAATAATTTTATACGCTATTGATCTACTAAATGTATGCGCTTACATTTTATTGTAGTTAAGGATTGCTAGCGCGTCAATGTTTAAATAATAAGTTTTCGCCAGGCAGCGGCTTATAATACGTTCTGTTTATGAACAAAGACAAAAGGCCAGCCATGAAACACCGGGCGCGCATCGCTGACGTTGCATCCCTGGCAGGAGTGTCAGTTGCCACTGTATCCCGTACCCTATCGAATCCAGACTCGGTCAAGCCCGCTACCCGCGAACGGGTCCAGCGTGCCATTGATGAGTTGAATTACTTTATGGATGGCTCAGCCCGCGCCCTGGCGTCGGGCCAAGGTCACACGGTCGGCATGGTTGTCCCCACTCTGGATAATTCAATATTTGCGCTGGCCGTCCAAGGCCTGCAAACGACGCTGGCTGCGCATGGTTACCAGCTCCTGATAGCAGCTCATGAATACAATCTCGAAACTGAAGCGCAACAGGTCCGTGCCCTGCTGGAAACACGAATAGATGCGCTGGTGCTGGTTGGCACACATCACGCAGAAACAACATGGGACCTGGTCCGGCGCAGTCGGACACCGTTGCTCGTTGCCTGGGCTACCCACGAAAGCTATCCATCGGTGGCTTTCGATAATCGCCTTATTGGTCAATTGGCAGCCGAACATCTTGTTGCACTGGGGCACAGGCAATTTGGCATGATTTCCGGCTACACCCGCCATAACGACCGGGCGCGACAACGTGCAGAAGGATTCATCAACACCTTGCAGCGCAACGACATTGCATTTGACAAACGCAATCTGATTGAACAGCCCTTTGGTTTTGCCGGGGGCCGCTCTGGTTGGGCGCGTTTGATGCAATTGCCCGTGCCCCCCACTGCCATTTTTTGCGGTAATGATGTATTGGCAATGGGATGCATGTTCGAAGCACAAAAACACGGGGTTCAATTGCCCCGGGATCTTTCTATTGTCGGCTGCGATAATTTGCCCATAGTGTCGCATCTACCCCCAGGATTGACCACGGTGCAGTTGCCGACTTATGAATTGGGTATTGAATGCGCCCATTCGATACTGGAATGGATCGAAAAGGATGCGCAACCGGTTTCCGTATGCCTGGATATTGAACTGATTGTCCGGGGCACTACGAGTCAGCCGCCAGAGGTGCCTATTGCCATTTCAGCAAACAAATCAAAATCCGGATAAATCTACAAGTGGCTGCAAGCACATATGGGCGTCATTGCGTGCTTCAATTGTAGAGAATACAGTGAGCCAGAGGATGATATAGAGAGGGCTCAAGTCAGAATGATCAAAGTTCTGGTGAATCTCTGCCGAACCTGGAAGCAAGAAATTCGATGTAGTTCAATCACCGCGTTGGGGAACAGAGCCTGGAACTAAGAAGCGAGGGGGGTCAGCGTAAAGGCTGGATGCAGTGCGCTCGGTGTAGTGTGTGGCGGCGCCTCATCCCGAGCATTCGGGTATAAGAGCAAGCGCTTGTTATACGGGCATCAGAAGCCTGTTTAAGATTAAATAAAAACCGGTGACCACAAAGCACAAACGCCCCGCAATGAATAATTGCGGGGCGTTTGAAGGAATAAAAAGCCTGACGATGACCTACTTTCACAGATGTCCATCACTATCATCGGCGCAAAGGCGTTTCACTGTCCTGTTCGGGAAGGGAAGGAGTGGGTCCACCTTGCTATGGTCGTCAAGCGTAAGCTGGTATGGCTTAGCGCTAGCTGGTTGCTATGCGTTAGCAATTTGGAAGAAGCACAAGCTATTATGTATTCGGCGGGGCAGATGAGTCAATCTTGCGTTGGTGATTGATTTTGCTGCAATTTACTTCAGTTTTTTGAACGACACTCAAACACTATGCTCAGCGCAGTCGTAGAACCATGACTTAACATGTCTACTTATAACCTGCAGAGTTATAGGATCAAGCCGCACGGGCAATTAGTATCAGTTAGCTAAACGCATTACTACGCTTACACACCTGACCTATCAACGTCCTGGTCTCGAACGACCCTTCAGGGGGGTCTAGCCCCCGGGATACCTTATCTTCAGACGAGTTTCCCGCTTAGATGCCTTCAGCGGTTATCTCTTCCATACATAGCTACTCGGCAATGCCATTGGCATGACAACCGATACACCAGAGGTATGTCCACTCCGGTCCTCTCGTACTAGGAGCAGGCTCCGTCAAGTATCCAACGCCCACGGCAGATAGGGACCAAACTGTCTCACGACGTTTTAAACCCAGCTCACGTACCTCTTTAAATGGCGAACAGCCATACCCTTGGGACCGGCTACAGCCCCAGGATGAGATGAGCCGACATCGAGGTGCCAAACACCGCCGTCGATATGAACTCTTGGGCGGTATCAGCCTGTTATCCCCAGAGTACCTTTTATCCGTTGAGCGATGGCCCTTCCATTCAGAACCACCGGATCACTATGTCCTGCTTTCGCACCTGTTCGACTTGTCAGTCTCACAGTCAAGCACGCTTATGCCATTGCACTATCAGCACGATTTCCGACCGTACCTAGCGTACCTTCGAACTCCTCCGTTACACTTTGGGAGGAGACCGCCCCAGTCAAACTGCCCACCATACACTGTCCCCAACCCGGATAACGGGCCTAGGTTAGAACCGCAAACAAACCAGGGTGGTATTTCAAGGATGGCTCCCTACGATCTGGCGACCGTAATTCAACGCCTCCCACCTATCCTACACAGGCCGGTTCACAATTCAATGTAAAGCTACAGTAAAGGTTCATGGGGTCTTTCCGTCTAGCCGCGGGGAGATTGCATCATCACAAACACTTCAACTTCGCTGAGTCTCAGGAGGAGACAGTGTGGCCATCGTTACGCCATTCGTGCAGGTCGGAACTTACCCGACAAGGAATTTCGCTACCTTAGGACCGTTATAGTTACGGCCGCCGTTTACTGGGGCTTCGATCAAGAGCTTGCACCCCATCACTTAACCTTCCAGCACCGGGCAGGCGTCACACCCTATACGTCCACTTTCGTGTTAGCAGAGTGCTGTGTTTTTAATAAACAGTCGCAGCCACCGATTCTCTGCGGCCCATTCGCGCTTTAACACGCTACTAGGGCATACCTTCTCCCGAAGTTACGGTATTAATTTGCCGAGTTCCTTCTCCTGAGTTCTCTCAAGCGCCTTGGAATATTCATCCCGTCCACCTGTGTCGGTTTGCGGTACGGTCATTGTTAAACTGAAGCTTAGAGGCTTTTCCTGGGACCACTTCCTATGACTTCACGAATAAATTCGCTTCGCACCAATACCTTGAATTACGCGGCCGGATTTACCTAACCACCTTCTCAGTACCAGTCACGGGTACAACCAATCACCCGCTCACATTCCGCAATCCGTCCCCCCATCGCATTTAACAATGGTGTTGGAATATTAACCAACTTCCCATCAGCTACGCATCTCTGCCTCGCCTTAGGGGCCGACTCACCCTGCGCCGATGAACGTTGCGCAGGAAACCTTGGACTTACGGCGAGGGAGCTTTTCACTCCCTTTATCGCTACTCATGTCAGCATTCGCACTTCTGATACCTCCAGCAACCGTCTCCAGCTGCCTTCACAGGCTTACAGAACGCTCTCCTACCGCTCGTGATAAATCACGAACCCGCAGCTTCGGTATATTGCTTAGCCCCGTTACATCTTCCGCGCAGGACGACTCGATCAGTGAGCTATTACGCTTTCTTTAAAGGGTGGCTGCTTCTAAGCCAACCTCCTGACTGTCTATGCCTTCCCACTTCGTTTCCCACTTAGCAATATTTAGGGACCTTAGCTGGCGGTCTGGGTTGTTTCCCTCTTGAGTCTGGACGTTAGCACCCAGTGCTCTGTCTCCCGCGCTGTACTTGCCGGTATTCGGAGTTTGCCATAGTTTGGTAAGTCGCCATGACCCCCTAGCTATAACAGTGCTCTACCCCCGGCAGTAATACGCGAGGCACTACCTAAATAGTTTTCGGAGAGAACCAGCTATTTCCAGATTTGTTTAGCCTTTCACCCCTATCCACAGCTCATCCCCTAATTTTTCAACATTAGTGGGTTCGGTCCTCCAGCACGTGTTACCGTGCCTTCAACCTGGCCATGGATAGATCATCTGGTTTCGGGTCTACACCCAGCGACTAATTCGCCCTATTCGGACTCGCTTTCGCTACGCCTTCCCTATTCGGTTAAGCTTGCCACTGAATGTAAGTCGCTGACCCATTATACAAAAGGTACGCAGTCACCCCACAAGGAGGCTCCTACTGTTTGTATGCACACGGTTTCAGGATCTATTTCACTCCCCTTCCGGGGTTCTTTTCGCCTTTCCCTCACGGTACTGGTTCACTATCGGTCGATCACGAGTATTTAGCCTTGGAGGATGGTCCCCCCATATTCAGACAGGATTTCACGTGTCCCGCCCTACTTATTCGACGCCTAGTACCACAGCAAAGATTTCGTCTACAGGGCTATCACCTGCTACGGCCGGGCTTTCCATCCCGTTCAACTACCAATGCTGCTATCTCGTCAAGGCTGTTCCGATTTCGCTCGCCACTACTTTCGGAATCTCGGTTGATTTCTTTTCCTCGAGTTACTTAGATGTTTCAGTTCACTCGGTTCGCTTCACTGTACCTATGTATTCAGTACAGGATACTGTCAAAGACAGTGGGTTCCCCCATTCGGATATCTACGGATCAATGCTTATTTGCTAGCTCCCCGTAGCTTTTCGCAAGCTATAACGTCCTTCATCGCCTGTGATCGCCAAGGCATCCACCATGTGCACTTAGTCACTTGATCCTATAACACTAAAGGCTATAGGAATTTACTGCTTCGTCTATACAGTGCCTTTTGAATTCACTGCATAAACATGCTGAGTTTTTGCGTTTGTGTGCCGTTCATCAATGTCATTCCTCACTCTCAAATCCACTCACACCCAGCAACCCAGAATAAATCCTGAATCACAAGACAAAAGCGCATTCGATCATGAAGCTTGAGTTAATAGAACTTCATAAAATAATGCAATCACAACCCAATTTTTCATCGTTTACTTACCCGACCCTGGTGGATCGCATAAGTACCCTTTGAATACTTTAGTTGTGCTTCTTCCAAATTGTTAAAGAACATATACAGCCAATAATGCTTTACTTCACCACCCTCATTCGGGTAAACCCAAATTCGAGAGGATCAGTATTTTAGCACCTTCTTTCTAAAAAAGAAAGCACTTAAATTCTGTGTGTTCGTCAATAAGAACGTGTTTTATGTACTTGGCGCGCCACCGGGCAATCATGCTTTCACAATCGATGTGCCACAATCATTATTGGTGGAGGATGACGGGATCGAACCGACGACCCCCTGCTTGCAAAGCAGGTGCTCTCCCAGCTGAGCTAATCCCCCAACAAACCTGTTTGGTGGGTCAAGTTGGAATCGAACCAACGACCCCCGCCTTATCAAGACGGTGCTCTAACCGACTGAGCTACTGACCCAACTTCACATCAGTCAGCAACCGCTCGTGATCTGTCGGCGCCATCAGCGCTCATCAACCACTCGCAAAGCCAACCCCAGCGAAACCTGATTGTTCATCCATATACAAAGCCGCTCGCATTAAACCATCATTGATAATCAATAACAATTCATACAAACCCAACTTCGTACACAGACCGCTGTACTCGTTCTTATTAACAACCGATAAGCGTGGACGCTTTCGCTTCGTGCGCTTCGCTCTTAAAGGAGGTGATCCAGCCGCACCTTCCGATACGGCTACCTTGTTACGACTTCACCCCAGTCATGAATCCTACCGTGGTAATCGCCCCCCTTGCGGTTAGGCTAACTACTTCTGGTAAAACCCACTCCCATGGTGTGACGGGCGGTGTGTACAAGACCCGGGAACGTATTCACCGCGACATGCTGATCCGCGATTACTAGCGATTCCGACTTCATGCAGGCGAGTTGCAGCCTGCAATCCGGACTACGATCGGGTTTATGAGATTAGCTCCACCTTGCGGTTTGGCAACCCTCTGTCCCGACCATTGTATGACGTGTGAAGCCCTACCCATAAGGGCCATGAGGACTTGACGTCATCCCCACCTTCCTCCGGTTTGTCACCGGCAGTCTCATTAGAGTGCTCAACTAAATGTAGCAACTAATGACAAGGGTTGCGCTCGTTGCGGGACTTAACCCAACATCTCACGACACGAGCTGACGACAGCCATGCAGCACCTGTGTTCCGGTTCTCTTGCGAGCACTCCTAAATCTCTTCAGGATTCCAGACATGTCAAGGGTAGGTAAGGTTTTTCGCGTTGCATCGAATTAATCCACATCATCCACCGCTTGTGCGGGTCCCCGTCAATTCCTTTGAGTTTTAATCTTGCGACCGTACTCCCCAGGCGTCAACTTCACGCGTTAGCTGCGCTACTAAGCCCCGAAGGGCCCAACAGCTAGTTGACATCGTTTAGGGCGTGGACTACCAGGGTATCTAATCCTGTTTGCTCCCCACGCTTTCGTGCATGAGCGTCAGTATTATCCCAGGGGGCTGCCTTCGCCATCGGTGTTCCTCCACATATCTACGCATTTCACTGCTACACGTGGAATTCCACCCCCCTCTGACATACTCTAGTTCGGTAGTTAAAAATGCAGTTCCAAGGTTGAGCCCTGGGATTTCACATCTTTCTTTCCGAACCGCCTGCGCACGCTTTACGCCCAGTAATTCCGATTAACGCTTGCACCCTACGTATTACCGCGGCTGCTGGCACGTAGTTAGCCGGTGCTTATTCTTCAGGTACCGTCATCAGTTCCGGGTATTATCCGAAACCTTTTCTTCCCTGACAAAAGTGCTTTACAACCCGAAGGCCTTCATCGCACACGCGGGATGGCTGGATCAGGGTTTCCCCCATTGTCCAAAATTCCCCACTGCTGCCTCCCGTAGGAGTCTGGGCCGTGTCTCAGTCCCAGTGTGCTGGTCGTCCTCTCAAACCAGCTACGGATCGTCGCCTTGGTAGGCCTTTACCCCACCAACTAGCTAATCCGATATCGGCCGCTCCAATAGTGAGAGGTCCTAAGATCCCCCCCTTTCCCCCGTAGGGCGTATGCGGTATTAGCCACGCTTTCGCGTAGTTATCCCCCGCTACTGGGCACGTTCCGATACATTACTCACCCGTTCGCCACTCGCCGGCAAAAGTAGCAAGCTACTTTCCCGCTGCCGTTCGACTTGCATGTGTAAGGCATCCCGCTAGCGTTCAATCTGAGCCAGGATCAAACTCTTCAGTTTAATCTCTGTTTAATTGCCATTTAACTGTTTAAATAGGTAAATGGTCGCTGCTTCACTCAAAAGAAATAACGTTTATAGTGATATAAACCTTACTTCTGTATTTCAAGTGAGCGCCTAAAATATATATTGTTAGCATCACAATCTAGCCAGGTACCCCCGGTTAGACCATGTTGCGCACTCATTCCAAGCGCCCACACTTATCGGCTGTTAGTTGTTAAAGAACATTTCTTCTTAGCTCCCACTGGAGTAAGCGGTGACATTGCGCTGTCACATTCGGCGTTCATACTAATTATAGTAAGAATCACATACTGCTAAATTCTGTACCGCTCAGCAAGTTATTACTAACTCACCGCTTCACTTCTTTTCTCTTGCTGCCGTCACACTGTTGTGTGTCATCAGCAGAGAAACGAGATTATGAAGCATCTGGTTTTTGTTGTCAAGGCTTTTTTGCAACAGCTCGAAAATTTCTTTTCTCACTCACTTCAAAAAATCCCTTCAAACTCACTACAAAACCACTTCACTTCTCAGTAGCGTAGCCCGCTATTATGAACCACTTAGAAACAAAAAGCAAGAACTATTTTTACTTTCTACTTCTTCATGATCGGCTTTTCGTTTCCTTATCGACCATCGCCTGAGCAACCGCCAAAAACAAAAAACCACTCATAACTGCTCGCCACACCTTCTGCGATTTCCCCACCCAAACATACCGAAGTACATTCACAACGCTTTGATTTACCTAAAGAATTTGCCGCTCATGCGGTACCCTTCTTGAGGTGTCCTGCGTTGTTTGTTAAGCAGGAAAGATCGAAACTATAGCAAGCCATTTGACCCTTGGCAAGCCTAATTCTCAAAATACTTCACCCAGTCAGCCGTTTTAAGATCCGTAATTACCCTAAGCGCATGATTTGATTCAGTTTCACCTTTTTACGACATTTTTAATAATTTTTAAGCCCGCTCGCATCATGTGTGGTTTTTGCAGCAAAAAGGCAACAACAGGCTCAGATCAGTACATGGAGCGCTGACGTTTTTGTACGCTTTTTTCTACAAATGAGGGAAATTTCTCCTCGCTTGCACGGCTAGCTGGCAATTATGCTGGCTGTGAATGTGTGATTTAGCCCAAAAACCACGATTTTCCGGCTGCCACCACTACTGAGTCCAGGCGCTTTATGCCCACACGGCCAGAAAATGCCCTGTTCAGCTTTGATTGAGCGCATTAGCAGGCCATACACTAACCATATCACCGGATATATCTGCCTTATTATAGGCATCCACACAAAGGGTAACGTTCCCAGGTAGGCAATAGCTATCACTGGCCTCCACGATTTGGCAAGCCGGACTTGTCGTCGCTGGGTTTTTGGTTGCTGGGTTCTTGTATAGCCAGCCTCTTTATATAAGCGCCCTTATATCGGCCTTTAATATAGAGAGATAGCGGTCCCTATATATAGATGCTACAGACAATGCCTGTGATTTACTCATCCCTGATCAGTCGTCCCGCATGGGGAGCGTTGAAACAAGGGTATATATTACAAGGTGCTCCACTTTAGCTATAACGCCGCTTTCTGCCGCGACCCAAACGCATGCGCCCACAGACGCTCCTCTGTATCCTTATATAGGCATGCTCCTATATATAGGTATAGGCACATTCCGATCCATATTTCCCTATCTCTATATAGAGAAGCCAGCCAGATGTATTAGAAATGTCGCACATCATGCCCAGGCATGACACAGGAATGTACCCAGCACCTGAGCATAGAACCCCGGGCCCTGGATCCGGGTCTTACTCCCCTGCCCCAGGCCTGCTTGCCATAAAACGCCTGCAGGTATCCGTTCCCTGTCACGTGCATTGGTCCCCCGCGGGCTATAATTGGCCCCATGAATATTCGATTTCTGGAAACTTTCGTCTTGCTGGCCGAAATGCGCAATTTACGTATGACCGCGGAACGCTTGCACACGACGCAGGCAGCCATCTCCAGTCGTATTGCTTCGCTGGAGCAGGAGTTCGGCGTACGCCTGTTCGAGCGCAACGCCCGCGAGGTCTCGCTGACACCCGACGGAAGCAAAGCCCTGGTTCATGCCGAACGCATGGTCAAGCTGCTGCGCGACATGAAAGAAGACATGCTGGATAAGCATACTTATGCCGGCGTCATTCGCATTGGCGTGATTGAATCTATTGTGCACAGCTGGTTTCCAGAGTTTCTGGCCCGTCTGCACGAACGCTATCCTCGCCTGAGAATTGAAATTACCAGCGACACCACCGCCCATTTGACCGAACAACTCAATAAGGGGAGCCTGGACCTGGTACTGCAAGGCAACGCCATCCATGTTTCCCAGGTCGATGCCATTGCCCTGGGCCAACTACCCATGCGCTGGGTCGCCAGCCCAACACTGGAAGTGGGCAACGATGTACTCAGCCTGGCCGATCTGGCCGCCTTCCCCATCGTCAGCTTTGCGCGTGACTCCGAGCCCTACGCCGCCATCGAAAGAATGTTTGCTACGGCGGGAGACGTGTCCCTGCACCTTAACGGTATTTCTTCCGTGGCGACCATGATCAGGCTGGTCCGAGACGGTTTTGGCGTGGCTGCGCTGCCCCCGGCCATTATCCAGCAGGAGTTGAATGCGCAGACACTACAACTGCTGCGGGCGGATACGGTCTTGCCACCGCTCGAGCTGCAGGCCGCATTCCGCCACAATCAGGACAATCCGCTAGCCGAGACCATCGGCCTGATTGCTCAGGATGTGGCCATCGCATTTGCCACCAATCGAGGCCAGAGCATCGCCTGTGCCCCACTGCAAACCTGAAGACCACCAGCACATGGTCGCAGAACAGACATGACTTTGATTCGTCCTGCCTGCATTCCAAATCTAAGTATTTACCCTAGGATCGGTTTTTGCCCCTGAACGCAATTCTCTTGTTTCTGGCGTTAAAAATCATCTTGAAAATTATTATAACCATTTGATATTTATGCTTTTTTTACGAAATATGCAAACTGATTCCAGGCAACAATAAGATTTTGCAATCACGACTGCGTATATTTTCTTGTTGGACAGTCAAAAACGCGCTACCTACACTGCCCACATATAAGACCTAATGCAGCACAACGTTGCGCCATGTTGGCCGCAACAGGCAGTCTTATTTCCGGCCACGCCCCTGTAGAGGGCATCATCTCCGGCCACATTCCACCCACCGCTGACCGGCTCCTGGCGCCGGCCGGCCCTATTCAACACGCAACAGTAGTTGGAAAAACACGATGAATAACTCAAGCACTGCGACCAGCCCTAGCCTGGGCACCAACGCGAACGAACTGAAGGCAACCTATGCAAAAATTGCCTGGCGACTGATCCCTTTCCTGGTCTTCCTATTTATTCTGGCCTGGCTGGACCGCGTTAACGTTGGTTTTGCCAAACTGCACATGCTGCAGGACCTGCAATTTAGCGAAGCCGTATACGGGCTTGGCGCCGGGATCTTTTTTATCGGCTATTTTCTATTCGAAGTTCCCAGCAATCTGCTGCTGGAAAAAATCGGTGCCCGCAAAACGCTGGCCCGCATCACTATATTGTGGGGTGCCGCGTCCATCGGTATGGCGTATGTCACCACCCCCACGCAGTTCTATATCATGCGCTTTTTACTGGGCGTATTTGAGGCCGGGTTCTTCCCGGGCGTGGTGCTTTATCTCACCTATTGGTTCCCGGCGGAATACCGGGCACGTGTCAACGGGCTGTTCATGACCTCGTTCGCGCTCGCTGGTGTGGTCGGCGGACCGTTGGCCGGCCTGATTCTGAACGGCATGCAAGGTGTAGGGCACCTGGCCAACTGGCAATGGCTGTTTATTCTCGAAGGTATTCCTTCTGTTATTGCCGGCATGTTCGTGTTGAAATACCTGCCAGAGAAACCAGTAAACGCCAAATGGCTCACACCACAAGAGCAACAGGCGGTGACGCGGGCCCTGGAACTGGAAAACAGCCAGACAGGCAACAAGCATTTGTCATTCAAAGACGCCTATCGCAATTCTGCAATATGGCTCTGTGCCGCTGTTTACTTTTGCATTGTTAGCGGCAACGCTACCATTGCATTCTGGAGCCCGTCCATCATCAAAGCCATCGGCATCAACAATGACCTGATGATTGGTGTGCTCTCGGCCCTGCCCTTCATTGCCGGAACAATCGCAATGGTATGGAATGGCGCTCACTCGGACAAAACCGGCGAACGTCGCATGCATTGCGCCGTGGCAACATTGATCGCATGCCTGGGTCTGGTTGCCACCGGCATGCTATTGCACAATGCCCTGTTCGCGCTCATCGCCCTTACCATTGCCTCTGTCGGCATCCTGGCCGCCTTTCCGGTGTTCTGGTCCATTCCCGCAGCCTTTCTGGCCGGCACCGCCGCCGCCGGCGGTATTGCACTGATCAACTCTATAGGCAATCTTGCCGGATTTGTTGCGCCATACATGATTGGCTCATTGAAAACCAGCACCGGTTCATTGTCTTCCGGGCTTTATTTTGTAGCCGCACTGGAAATACTGGCCTCGATCCTGGTCATCCTTTTTGTCAAAAAGCGCTGATCCAGCACCCCCATCATTTCACAAGCATGCGTGACACATCGCGCATGCGTGCTCTCCCATCTGTTTATCAAGAGTATTACCATGAAACTTGAATTCTCACTTGTCCAAGACCCTGCAGCAACCGTTATTGCTGATATTGACACCCTGATCGTTGCCGGCTGGGCCGGACGCGACATCAAAGCCATCGAACACCATATAGAAGAGCTGGCCGCCCTTGGCGTGCCCCGCCCCAGCGCGGTTCCGCTGTACTACAGGGTAGCCAACAATCAATTGACTCAGGCCAGCAACATTCAGGCCCTGGGCACTGACTCATCCGGCGAGGTTGAAGTCTTCGTGTTCACCGTGGATGGCACCATGTATGTCAGTCTGGCTTCAGACCATACTGATCGTAAACTGGAGGCCTATGGCGTGGCCGAATCCAAACAGGCTTGCGTCAAACCGGTAGCAACCTCGGCCTGGCGCTTTGACGAGGTAGTGGAACATTGGGATCAATTGGTCATCCGCTCCTGGATCGACGAAGCGGGCAAAAAAATACTGTATCAGGAAGGCACCCTGGATAGCCTGCGTTTGCCACAGGAACTGATCAAAGGCTATACCGGCAACCAGAGCGTGCTGCCCGAAGGACACGGTATGATTTGCGGCACGGTCGGCGCTATTGGCGGCATCCGTCCATCCAACACATTTGTGATGGAACTGCACGATCCGGTCAAGAACCGCAGCCTGCAACACACATACCGTGTCGAAACGCTGCCTGTGGTGGCTGATCATCCTCACTAGCAAGTTACTGTCCACTAATTTCATTTGTCATTAATGGTTGTCCAATGAACTCTTCTGCATTTCCCAGTCTAGCCTCGCTGTCGCACGCGCTCGATGAAGGCTCAATCTCTTCGGTCCAACTGACACAACAGGCTCTGGCGCGCGCAACCAGCGGCGAAGGCCCCAAAGTATATACACAGGTCTTCCAGGAGCAGGCGCTGGCCGCCGCTGCGGCTGCCGACACCCTGCGTCAGGCGGGCATACGCCGCTCTGCGCTCGACGGTTTGCCCATATCAGTCAAGGATCTGTTTGATATCAAAGGCAAGCCCACACGGGCCGGCTCGGTCGTCTTGAACGATGCGCCTGCCGCCTCGGATAATGCCAAGGTCGTACAGCGGTTGATCAACGCGGGTGCCATCATTATCGGCACTACCAATATGACCGAGTTTGCCTACTCTGGCCTGGGCGTGAACCCACATTACGGTACACCGCGCAACCCGTGGGAACGCAGCGTCGGCGAAGGCCGTATCCCGGGCGGCTCCTCTTCGGGCGCCGCAGTATCAGTCACAGACGGGATGGCGGTAGCGGCCATTGGTTCGGATACCGGCGGCTCTGTGCGCATCCCCTCTGCCCTTTGCGGGCTGACCGGCTTCAAACCAACTGCACGCCGGGTGCCGCAAGAAGGCGTCCTGCCGCTGTCCACGACCCTGGATTCCATCGGCCCGCTGGCCGCCAGCGTAGAGTGCTGCGCCATATTGGACGCCTGATGACCGGCGAAAACTACACACCGATTGCGTCCAAACCCATCAAGGGCCTGCGCCTGCTGTTTCCCGGCAACGCCGTGCTAGATGGCGCTGACGATCATGTCGCGACAAGTTATGCACAGGTGCTGTCGCAACTGTCGGCGGCAGGGGCCATTATTGTGGAACAGGCCGTGCCGCCATTTGACCAGTTGCCCGGCATCAACGCCCAGGGCGGTTTCATTGCTGCCGAGGCCTGGGCGTGGCATCGCCAGCTGATCGCGGACAAGGCCGACGCTTATGATCCACGCGTGGTCTCGCGCATGTTGCGCGGCAAGCAAATTAGCGCCGCCGATTATATCGACCTGCTGCAGCGCCGCGCGCAGTGGATACAGCAATTACAAATGCAATTGGCGGACTATGACGCCATGATCATGCCTACCGTGCCGGTCATCGCGCCCACGATTGCCGAGCTGCGCGATGAAGAGGTATATCACAAAACCAATTTGCTGCTGTTGCGCAATCCCACCTTCATTAACTTCCTGGACGGTTGCGCGGTATCGTTACCCTGCCATGCCCCGGGAACTGCACCCGTCGGCGTGAGCATAGCCGCAGCTGGCGGTCAGGATCGCACTGTCCTGGCGATCGCCAAAGCGGTGGAAACCTTGCTGCAACGCTAGGGTTGACAGGTCGGCAATACAATCGCAAACTTTATGTATTGCGACCCATAAAAGCAAGCAAGGTCATCCGGCACAGGAGCTGCGACCATGGACCACACTGCCCTTCCCGCCCGTACTGTTCGTTGGAAAAGCTGCGACAACACCGGCCTGGAACATTTCTGCCTGCATATGAATGCCGACACGATCCAGGGCGAAGGCGTCGTGATCGGCGCAAGAGGTGGCTCGCCCTACGGCCTGCATTACCGGGTCACGACAGACACGCAATGGCGTACCCGCGAAGTGTGGGTGCGCATGGCCAGCGGTGTTTATTTGCATGTTTTTTCCGACGGAGACGGGACACTGGACCGATGACAAAGGCGACGCAATGCCCAATCTGGGCGGTTGCATCGATGTAGATATTGCAGCTACCCCGTTTACCAATACCCTGCCGATACGGCGGCTCTCCCTGAGCGAGGGGTGCACTACCGAACTTACCATGGCCTATGTGCCCTTGCCATCCCTGCAAATGTGCCCCGATGGGCAACGTTACACCCGTATTGCCGATCGACGTTATCTATACGAGAGTGCCGACCGGGATTTTTCTGCCGAACTGGCGGTGGACGAGGATGGACTTGTGATGGATTATCCGGGGTTGTTTCGGCGGCTGGTATAACGCACGCAGGTCGGGCGCGACAATAAACGCGTCGTGGTGCGAAGGGCAGTGGTGGGAGAAACGGCCGGACCGGCAGTCCATTGCATTGCACCTTAAAAACCTCCAACTGTGCTGATAGACGCCGCTATATCCAGTAGTTTTGCATTTTCCATGATGATGCAGTGGGGTGTACACAATCATGGCAATGCCTGTCACAGCAGACCTCATTAAGACAGCGTAACCTGCAACTCCTGCCTGATAACAGGGTGAATCCAGCAACGCAGCACAACAGTACCGCCAGCTTCCAGCACAAATGACTTTTCTGTACCCGGCAACTGCGTATCCAGGGAAACGATTTTGCCGTCTTCGTAGGTCACGTAAATACTATGCGCAATATCGGCCGCATTCACGATACGTACGCGATCGCCCACCTTGCCGTGAAATCGGGTTTGCTCAGTTCGTGATGATTCAATGTCAGCACATGATCAGCCGTTGCGGCCATGACAGGTGAGTAAAAAGTCACCAGCGGCACAGCGCAAGCACCAAGCGCCATATGCTGTATGAATGTACGCCGAGTCATATCCTGCATGGGTCAGTTCTCCAATTGGCCGGTTGCGGCCTGGGTCACGGGATTTCTGCCAAGTGCCCGCAGGAATGCCAAAAGGTCTGCGCGTTCCTGTTCCGTCAACGTAAAGGGTTGCATTTCCGGAGAACGACTGGGCCTGTCAATGCCGCCCTCCTCATAATGCTTGATTACTGCTTCCAGCGAGTCGATTGAGCCGTCGTGCATATAGGGCCCCTTATCGTTCAGTTCACGCAACGTCGGCGTCTTGAAGGCATGCTGCATGCCAACCACCTGGGGTGGCGTAAACTTTCCCCGGCCACGATCAGCGCTGGCCAGCCCGATGTCATGAAAACCATCATCAGTCAAACGCCAGGTACTGTGGCATGCGCTGCAGCGGGCCTTGCCATTGTAGATAGCAAAACCGCGCTGCTCCTGTGTGGTCAGCGCCTGCGTATCACCGGCGATCCAGCGATCCAGATCGGTGCGCGGCGATACCAGCGAGCGCTCGAAAGTAGCCAGCGCCTGCTGGATATGCTCGACAGTAATTTGCTGTACACGCCCGTAGGCGCGCTGCACCGGTTGTGCGTAATCGTCCAGCGCATTGATACGCTCCAGCAACAGCGCCACCGGCATATTCATTTCATGCTCGGCCGTAATAGGCATGACCGCTTGCTGTTCCAACGTATTGGCGCGTCCGTCCCACATGAGAGCGGACAGCCAGGCGCTGTTGAGCAGCGTCGGTGTTCTACGGGCAAATTCCTGTTGCCCGGAACCCACCGGTTGAACCAGACCATCGCTCCAGCGTTTGCCGGGATCGTGACAGGTGGCACAAGAGCGGCTTGCGCGCGAGAGTCGCGAGTCAAAAAACAGCTTGCGCCCCAGTTCCTCTTTTGCCTGCGAATGGGGATTGTCTGCCGGATAGGGCACCGATTGCGGTCGCTGATACTTCTGTTTGAGCGACCGCATCAATTCGGCATCCGCTTGCGGGGCACTGTGAGCGCTACGCAGTTCAGACCCCTGCACACCGGCAAGCAATGCTGCCAGCAGCATCAGGCCTGACCACGTACGCCCGCTTTGTTTCTCGCCTTTGATCACAATCGTGTACCTGTCGCGGCACCAATTAACTGGCCTTGCCGACAATCGGCGAAATGGTGCAGTGATAGGTCATGGAGTCATCTTCGGCGCCAAAGCACCAAACCACGTCGTTGTTAAACTCAGGGCGATAGATCGGCAATTCTCCCTGAGTATTGACACAGTTGCACCGTCCGCAAGTCTGTTTACCGCAGCAATCCCGGTAAGCGATCAGATAACTCTGGCCATCGCCGGGATTATGACAACTGGCCACCCAGGAACTGGGAGACAGTTTTGAACCCGGGGGGCAATTGGTCAGAGAGCCGCCGCAACAATCGCAGATGTTGCCGTCAATTGAGCAGTGGCGCCAATAGTCACATGCCTGGGAATTGGTGTCTTGCGGCTTCCAGCCTTCACGGCCCAGCGAGCCCGTGGTTTCAGCATGCGCATTGTTCAGCCGCCCCCGACGATCAACCGGCAACAGCGGCAGCAACGCCGCGCCTGCCAGCTGCGCGCCCAATCGGCCCAGAAAGCTGCGTCGACCAATTTTGCTGGCAGCAACGCGGCTGAGCCTTTCCATTCCACTATCGAAATTGTTGGTTTTTTTCATGACGATCTCCTCGCTCTATACAAGCGCTTGTCTGGTTAACGTTGGGATTCAATGCAGCTGGGGCGCAATATCGGCCGGCTGAACCATTTTTTCGCGCATATATTTCTGCAGGGAATGGTGCCCCAGCCGCACGGTTTCAAACAGGCTCTCGACATGTTCGCGTGTGTTGCAAAGACCTTTGGCCAGAATCATTCCCTGTTCGTCCAGAAGAACGCCATAAGGAATTTTTGCAACCTGGAACTTCATGCCGATCTCGGCCGACACCACGTACCTCACTTCGCCCATATCGTGCTCGGCCAGAAACTTGCGGTGGTCTGCCGCATTACCGTCGCTGATCAGGACAACATCGGCCCCCTCGCGCTGCGCCACTGAGCGGATAATGGGAAACAGCTTTGCGCAAATCGGGCAGGTTGGGCCGGTGAACATCAGCAGACTGGGGCGTCCTGGCGTGAGCGCCTGTCCGACAGCGAGCGGAACACCATAGAAGTCATCCACCTGAAATACCGGAGATTGCTCGCCAATATCCGGACCGTGATCCAGCATCATGCCCCTAGCGGCGCTGAGCGCTCGTGCAACAAACCTATTTGACGAATCAGGCCCATAACCAGCACCGCCAGGCCGATGAATCCGAGCCAGAGCATTACGTTGGAAGCGATAAGCAAAGTTGTATTCATGATGTCTCCATTTCCCTTTAAGAATTATTAGAACTGGCAGGTGACAGAGATGAAAGCATATCTGCACCGGTATAAAGAATCGCTGTCATTGCGGCTGCGGCCAGCGCCAGCACGGTTTCGCCCAGCGTTGCGGTAACGCCGGCGTTGGCCGCCTGCGCCACGTACAACGCGAACCCCGCAAGCACAAGGGGTCTGGCAAATTGAACCAGGCCAATACCATTGCCGCGCTCGGCGCCGCGCAGGCACCCGCAATCGATATGGGTTCTGCCGCGCGCCAGGTTAATGCCAATCGCAATAGCGAACGACAGCAGCAGCAAGGCAACAAGCACCCCGGCATACGCGGTCACAGCGTTGATCAATAACAGCGCTGCAAACGACAATTCCAGGTAAGGCAGCATGCGCGCAAATGGATAGGCCAGCACGTCGGGCAAAACACGATAGTTCGCCACGACGCCATGAAACTCATCCCTGTCCCGCAGCTTGGGTAATGCCGCTGCAATCAGCACAAAAACCAGGAAGAATTTTGCCAGCATGAAAAGTAGCGGATTGGATATCAAGTTCATGGTGTCCTCACAATTCCGGGATGGTGAGCATGAGGGGGGCTTTACCCAGCTCGTCCACCTTGCCGGTCTCTTTGCCCGTGGCCGGATCATACATATACAAGGTGCGATCTATGGCCGACACGGCATAAAGCACCGGTTTGTCGTCCTGGCTTATTCCGATCGAATCCACCTCGTGGCCAAGTTCGATTTTGCTGATTCGTTTTCCGGTTTTGGCTTCAAGTGCAAAGACAAAGCGGCTGGGCAGCTTATGTGTCCATTTTTCCCGCTGGTCGGCCAGAAGATAAATCGTGTCGCTGGGGCGATGATAGGTCACGGTCATCCAGCCGCCGGGGCGCCACTTTTGCTTGCGCTCCTCTTCTGTGAACGCATTGAACACTTTGGCAAACGTGGCACCGTCCGCAGTCAAATCCGCCTGATAGATATTGCCCTCATAACTGGGCCAGACCAGACGTCCGGCTTTTGCCGAATAGGCAGGATTGTTAAACAGATAATCGTCCTCGGGATGAAAGACCTTGGTGTTTTCCTGCTTGATTTCTCCTTTGCCGTCATACCCCACCTTCAGCAGCGATCCGTCGCGACAGTGCATAAAGAAGGTGTTTTGTGCTGCCGGGAACAAATGATAGCAGTCGGGCACGTCAACCATTTTGACGAATGATCTGTTGGCCACATCTACAATCCCGACCGCAGGCGATGGGGAAAACTGCTGGAACAGCAGGAATTTGTCGTCATTGGACAGCGTGGCCATGCGCTCGAGCGTCGCGCTCAGAAACCGGCCTTCCGGAATATCAATCTCGGCAATCAGATCATGAGTCTGGGCATCCACCAGATCAATATAATCATTACGCTGGCCTCGTGCTATCCGCGCAAACAGTGTATTGGCCACGGCAAAAAACTTGCCATCATGCGAGGCCATCACATGCGGCAGCTTGCCAGCATCAGTCATGCCCAGAAGCTTGCTTTTCTCGCCATCGATTGAAAACACTTGCGACGTTACATTGAAATGCCCTGGGTCTGTGACATACACTCGTTTGGCATTGCTGGGCGGCGCGGACAGGATGATGGGTTCATCCTGCAGGGTCGAGGTAATCTCCTTGCCCAGCTGAGTTGGAATTTTGGGTTCGGCAGCACCCGCTGCTCCCGCCAGTACCAGCGCCGTGCACGCCGTCATCAGCACCCATCCTGCACGCACCTGCAGGCCAGGGCTGCTTGTCTTTACCACCAGTCCATCAGTCTTCATTTGTCTCTCCAGCTGTATCTGTTATATGCAGGTCGCACGTGCGCTGCCCCCTTACACCAAACACACGACGAGCGCCGCAGCCCCTGCCGTGATCAACAGAAAACCGTCTGCCGTTACCGCCCTTTCCTGATATTTGGCCAAAAAACCCTGCACGCTGCGGTCACTTACCGGGAACAGGTTGACGAGCATGGGTAAAAAGCGACCGGCATTGAATACGCACACCGTTGCAATAGCAAACGAAATATCACCGCTTAGCGCCGCGGCCAGCGTGACAATGTAGAGAATCGGCGTCTGCACATAGGTAGAATAATTTGTGCCTAGCGCAAAGCCATATAACAGCCCGATTACCCATGAGCGAAAACGAAAGCGCGCATCGTGAGGCACTTGCGCCCGGCGCTGCGGATAGGGCATGCGAAGGAAATCGAATTGATGCGCGCCGTAGCAGAACGCCAGTATGGCCAGCACGACAGTTCCGGGCACGAGCAGGCTACCGGTAGATAGCAGCGCCCCCACCCCGCCGAGCATTGCGCCCAGCATGAGTGCACCGGCAAGATAGCCCAGCGCATGCATCAGGATAGTTGGGATCCAGGCCAGCACGCTGCGCAGGCCATAGCCTGCCTGGGGACGTAGCAGGCTCAGGCTTGAATAGCCACAAGGAGACCAGGTGGACAGCAGCCCGCCACAAAATGCCAGTGGCCACAAAATTAACGTTAATGACTGCGTCGGAGAACCCGGTGCATCAAGCGTGGTCCCGATTACGGCCCCGGCGCTCAGCGCCAGGACAATCAGCAACAATCGAGCCTGCCACGACTGTGATTGCGCAAAGGAAATGCAATCGAGCACGCGCTCCGTTGATTCGGCCGAGCGCAAGCTGGTGGACACGGTTGCATCATGGTTTGTGGTTATCATCTGTAGCCCCTCCATCACATTTGTGTTATTTGCATACTGCTTGCGACGAAGGTTACCGGTACACAAGACCATTCAGTAGCACTTATCGGCATCTTCCGAATGCGGGTTTACCCTTGTCGATAAAAAACGTACAGGCTGGCAAGATCAAGGCAAGCAAAGGGTTGCCGATTTTTACTATGGCTTGTGTGGAAAACGGCCTATTCTCAGGCTGCATAATACCGGTCAGAATCAGCGCTAAAGACGCTGGACGACCATAAGGGGACTGGAGGATAAAACAATGGCTATATCGGATCAGGGAGTCTCTGTCCGCAGACAGGTGCTTCCCGCCCAATCCATGTCAGCGGTACGGCTGCGCAATAGCGATGTCCTGCAGCAGGCGCAGGCCCTGCCTTTTTGGTCACAGGACTATACCCAATTGTCTGCAGGCAGTTTTCATGGCGAGGTTGACAGCATTGCCACGCGCGGCATCCAGCTGTTTCGGGAGTCCATGACCTGTTCGGTAGATGAACTGGCCTGTGCGCCGGCAAACACATATGTCATAGGTCTGGCCGGCAAAGTAACCGGCGATTCCCATTGGGGTTCGGTTGCGCTGAAAGAAAACTCGCTCATCACGCTGGATAAGGATGCCGAACTGGTTTTCCGAACCTCGCATCAATCAGAAATCTCAGTGGCCGTCATTGATGCCGAAAGGCTGGACGAATATGCCCAGCAAGTACTGGGTATTGATCTGCAATGCGTTTTTGGAAAAATACGGCCAGTCGAACGGCTGGAGCAGGCGCAGGCAGACTCCATGCGCAGAATGTTCAATGATTTCTTTTTGCATCTGCCCCCATGGCGCGGATTACACCGAACCATGCCGCCTGGAGTCATTTTGAAGATGATATCATGTCTGAGTGCGTACACGCACTGGCTTCCATCAAGCCCCTTTCACAGCGCACCTCCGATATCCGGATCCATCGCTATCTGGTAAACCGGGTTCGCGAACGCACGCTGGCCTCGCCGCTGTGCCCGCCAAGCATTGGCGAACTGTGCCGGGAACTCAATGTAAGCCGCCGAACGCTGAACCATGCCTTTTTGCGGGTACTGGGCATTACCCCGGTGTCGTACATTCGCAATATCAGGCTTAATCGCGTGCGCGCCGATCTGCAGACCGGCAAGCTATCGGGCAGCTCCATTGCAGATATCGCCATTCATTGGGGATTCTGGCATATGAGTTTGTTTTCACGCTATTACAAGGCCTTGTTCGGCGAGTTGCCGTCCGAGACACGCAGCCGTCACGCGTGACACCGGCCTTTTACGGAGGCTCCAATGGGTCAGGAAAAGCCGTCAGATGCTCCCCGGATTTCGGAAAAGCGACGCGACCTGCTGAAAACATCGGTGCGCGCCGCTGGCGCTTTGGGTGTGACATGGCTCGCCCTGGATACCGCAACCGATGCCGCTTCCGCCGCCGAGCCTCAGGCATTGCGACCGCCCGGCGCACTGGATGAAGCAGCATTTTTATCTGCCTGTGTGCGCTGCGGCCTCTGTGTTCGTGCCTGCCCTTACGATATTCTTTCGCTGGCAACACTGGATGGTCCGGCTCAAACCGGCACGCCTTACTTTGTTGCACGCGATGATCCGTGCCGAATGTGCAAGGACATTCCCTGTGCAAAAGCCTGCCCGACCGGCGCCCTCGATAGCGAAATGGCCCGGATCGAGGATGCCGACATGGGCGTGGCGGTACTGGTGGGGCATGAAACCTGCCTGAACTACAAGGGACTTAACTGCAGCATTTGCTATCGGGTTTGCCCCGTACGTGACCAGGCCATCACCCTGGAAACCCATCAGATAAATGGCAAACAACGCATTATCCCGACCGTGCACTCCGATGCCTGCACCGGCTGCGGTACGTGTGAAAAGCATTGCGTGATCAAGGAGGCAGCCATTCGCGTGCTGCCGCGCAAACTAGGGCTGGGCCAGGAAGGCAGAAACCCTTCAGGACGACTGTAATAATGACAATTGCTATCGCGGACAAATCCCTGAAAAAAAAGGAACGTACCGGCTGGAGATCCTGGCGCTGGCTGCTGGCCCGTCGCACGGCCCAGCTTGCCCTGCTGTTCGCTTTTATGGCTGGGCCCTGGCTGGGATGGCGCATTGCTCAGGGCAATTTCGCATCCAGCCAGTGGTTTGGCATCATCAATCTTTCTGACCCCTATATCCTGCTGCAATCATTATTTGCAGGCCACGCCATTTCCGCGGTCGCTGCTGGCGGCGCCCTTCTGATCGTATTGTTCTTTTTTCTGGTGGGCGGCCGCAGCTATTGCAGCTGGCTATGCCCGGTAAACATCGTTACCGATGCTGCACTCTGGCTGCGTGACCGGCTCGGCATAAAACGCGACCGTGCTCTCAACAAGAACACCCGCCTTGTCATCCTGGCCGCGACCCTGCTGGCCAGCGTGACCACGAGCGTCATTGCCTGGGAGATTATCAATCCGGTCACGATCCTGCAACGCGGGCTGATCTTCGGCATGGGGCTGGGATGGGCAGTGATTGCTGGCGTGTTCCTGTTCGATCTATTAATTACACGCCATGGCTGGTGCGGCTATCTCTGCCCCGTAGGCGCCTTTTATGGAACCATCGGCCGATTCAGCCGGATCCGCGTGCGGGCAACCCGGCGCGACGCTTGCGAGCAATGCGGTGCCTGTCTGAGAAAATGTCCGGAACCGCATGTCATTGGTCCCGCATTGCGCGGCGAGGATAACGCATTTGTGATATCGGGCGATTGCATCAATTGTGGGGCCTGTATCGACCACTGTCCCAATGATGTATTTGAAATCAGTTTTCGCCCGCTGACATGGCAGACGGCGAATCGGCCGCAAGCGGGCGAGATCAATAAATAAAATCAATCGAGAAATAAAGAAATAGTACCCTCCGACGTCGGCAAAAAAACAGCCGGATACCCGGCCCCGGCGCCCGGTATCCGGCCGCAAGGACAATCTGCAACCGGGCCTTCCCACAAGTTCTGACTATTTGCCGGCGTGCCGGCTTATGCCTCCAGCTTGAGCGTGCCGCGCATCATGCTCCAATGTCCCGGATATGAACAAATGAATGTATAGGATTCGCCTGGCTTGAGGTTGCTGGTGGTGATCGTCGTGTCGGCCGTCTCTCCGCCGCCAATCAACGCTGTCTTGGCGATGATGCGGGTATCGTCGGGCTTGAGAAAATCATGCTCGCTTCCCGCTTTCTGGCCGTCCTTGATGATGGCGTCAATTTCACTGCTTTTGCCCAGCACCCAATTGTGTCCCATGGCGGTTTTGGGCATGCGTCCGGTATGCTTGAGCGTGACTTTAAAGGTCTCGCAGGATTTGGGGACGCTGATCGAGCGCATGCTGTAGCGCATGGTATCGCTCGACTCAACGGTCACTTCGCACGACTGCGCCCAGCCAAGTAGCGGAGCGGCCGACAGCAGCACGGCACACACAAGTTGGGATTTCATTTTCATTTATGTCTCCTTAAGTAGCATGAAGACATTTTCACACCCGGATGCACCCTCCGATATCAAAAAACGGCAGCACATGCCCAAGACGGTACCGTTGCCGCATCAGGCCACATCAAGCGTGGCCGGTGAGGCGGCCGACCGAGATAGCAATTCGAAGCAGCCGCTGCGCGTTGCCCAACACTCTGGCAGACTGCCTATCCCTTGCCTTGGCAATTACACCAGCAGCGCGCCGCTTTCCTTGATTTTTCCCAAGGCAAAACTGGATCTCATATCCACCACAGAGGGGTGCTGCATCAAAACGTTCATGGCAAATGCAGAAAATGCGGCCAGATCCTGCACTTGCACGCGCAGCAGGTAGTCCATATCGCCCGACATGGAATGGCACTCGACCACTTCCGGCCAGAGCTGGACATCACGGTTGAAATCCTGCATGGGGGCATGGCTGGAGCCACTGTGTTTGTTCAGCCGAATAGAGACAAATGCAATCAGGCCGCGCCCGATTCTGTCGGCATCCACGCGGGCGGCGTATCCTTTAATATAGCCTCTTCTTCCAGACGCTTGACGCGGCGCAGACACGGGCTTGGGGAAAGCGCTATTTTATCGGCCAGGTCCTGGTTGCTTAGCCGGCCATTTTTCTGCAGAAGGTTAAGAATTTGCCGGTCTGTTTTATCTAGTGTATTTAGTGACATAATCTTTCCTAAATATAACGAAAAATAAAATAATAATGCAAGATAACGAAATTTTGCAGCATTTTTTGCAATCGTCTGCCTCGCTTTTTTGCTTAGAATAGATGTTTTATCAGAACAAAAAACTTCAGGAGCAATGCTATGTCTACAACAACGTTTACGCCTTGGGAAAACCCGATGGGCACAAATGGCTTTGAATTTGTTGAATATACAGCACCCGATCCCGTTGCACTCGGAAAAGTATTTGAAACATTGGGTTTTAGAGCCATCGCCCGGCATCGCCACAAAGACGTAACGCTGTATCGCCAGGGTGAAATCAATTTTCTGATCAATGCCGAAAAAGACTCTTTTGCCCAGCGCTTTGCCCGTTTGCATGGCCCCTCCATCTGTGCCATTGCGTTCCGGGTTGATGACGCTACCAAGGCGTATCAGCGCGCGCTCGAGCTGGGCGCCTGGGGATTTGACTCCGGCAGCGGCCCGATGGAACTGAATATCCCGGCCATCAAGGTATTGGCGATTCACTGATCTATCTGGTAGACCGCTGGAAAGGCAAGAATGGTACGGGCGGCATTGGCGACATCAGTATTTATGATGTGGATTTTGTTGCCATCGATCCGTCTACTGCCGAAGAAGACTTGAACTACAAGGGTGCGGGGCTGGAAATCATTGATCACCTGACCCACAACGTTCATAAAGGCCGCATGCCGAATGGGCGGAGTTTTATGAGCGTCTGTTCAACTTTCGGGAAGTGCGCTACTTCGACATCGAGGGCAAGGTTACTGGCGTCAAGTCCAAGGCCATGACATCGCCTTGCGGCAAGATCCGTATCCCAATCAATGAAGAAGGCACGGAAGAAAAAGGTCAGATTCAGGAGTATCTTGATATGTATCGCGGTGAAGGAATCCAGCATATTGCCCTGGGCACCAGCACCATTTATGACACCATCGAAAACCTGCGTACCCGCGAACTGCGTTTTCTGGATACGCCCGATACCTATTACGAGCTGCTGGACACCCGGCTGCCCGATCACGGTGAAGATGTGGAACGCCTTAAGAAAAATCGCATTCTGCTCGATGGCGGGCCCAATAACGACCTGCTGCTGCAAATTTTCACTGAAAACCAGATCGGCCCGATTTTCTTTGAAATCATTCAACGCAAGGGCAACGAAGGGTTCGGTGAAGGCAACTTCAAGGCGCTGTTCGAGTCCATAGAACTGGACCAGATGCGTCGCGGGGTGGTGCGCGCCGTTGACTAAGACGCCACCCACCACGGTTGCAGATCACGCCCTGGCTGCGCAACATCGCACTCGATCAGGCATCGGCCACAACTGTATGATCGAGTGCGATGCCACTAACGCTTGAGCTTGTCTGAATGACGTTTTTTGAATTTCTCCACTTTGGGTGAAATCACAAATGCGCAATAAGACTGGTTCGGATGCTGAATGAAATAATCATCGTGGTAGCTTTCTGCCGGCCAAAAGGCGCCGCCGGCAGCAATTTGGTCACGATAGGGTCTGCAAAATCAGCCTGCCGGGCAGCGATCACCTGCGCAGCAGTCTCTTTTTGTTCGTCCGACTGCCAGAAAATGGCAGAAGCATACTGCGGACCCACATCGTTACCCTGACGATCCGGCGTGGTTGGATCGTGTGTATCAAAGAAAATATCAAGCAAGTCCTGATAAGTGATAACGGCAGGATCAAATTCAATCCGCAGCACTTCTATATGGCCGGTGTCCTTGCCGCAGACCTGTTCGTAAGTCGGGTTCTGCACATGGCCGCCGCTATAGCCCGATTGCACCGACTGCACGCCCTGCAATTGCTGGAATACGGCCTCTGAACACCAGAAGCAGCCACTACCCAATACCGCGATTTCAGTTTGATTTGTCAAAACACTCACCTTCAAAAGAATCCGTCCGTCAGGCCTGTGCCCTGCCGATACGGTGGTGGTCAATGCCGGACAGCTGTTCGGCATTTCTCCAGAGAAACGGTTAAACAGTTCGCAAGATACTTTTCAACTGTCATATCCCATCTGGCATAGTTCGCATACCCGCTTCGGGGATAACCAGTCAATGTCACGGTTGCAGCCTGGCAGCGTTCAGTCACTATTTTGCCGGGGTGGCCAGTGACAGGATCCAGGCAGCCAATGCGGTGGCCTCTTCTTCGCTTACCTGCGGCTGCGCCGGCATGGGAACGGCCCCCCAGCGACCACGCCCGCCCTTGCGAATGCTATTGGCCAGATAGTTGATCATGGGTTGGCCGCCTGCCATATAGCGCTGCGCCACGGCCGAAAACGGCGGTCCCACGCGGGTTTTATCCACCTGGTGACAGCCCATGCAGATATTGTCCTTTGCCAACTGCGGTCCGTCAGTCAACGTTTGCGCCCTGGCATAAGTTATGTTGAATGCAATAATTGCCAAGCAGGCGACAATCTGTTTTCCTGACACTACGGTAACCTTTTAAATTTTAACAATTAACTTGCGTTTATTTTACCCGACCACGCACAAAGCGTTGGCCGCGCCTTTATACTTTCCATTTCATTGTCGCATTTTGGTTCTTATGATCGCATATCCACAATTTAATCCGATTGCACTTGAAATCGGTCCGCTCAAAATCCACTGGTACGGCCTGATGTATGTAGCGGCGTTCGCCCTGCTTTGGATACTTGGCAAGTATCGGATCAAAAAAGGATGATACGACTTACTGTCTCCGAATTTGAAGATCTGATCTTCTACGGCGTCATGGGTGTAGTGGTGGGCGGACGCCTGGGTTATGTTCTGTTTTACCAGCCTGCTTACTATCTTGCCAACCCGCTGCATATCTTTTCAGTCTGGGATGGCGGCATGTCGTTTCATGGCGGACTGATTGGCGTACTGGTTGTGCTGTACCTTTATGCGCGCAAAAAGGGCATGACATTTTTCGAGGTTGCAGACTTCATCGCCCCGCTAGTGCCGCCTGGCCTGGCCATGGGCCGTATCGGAAACTTCATTAACGGCGAACTGTGGGGGCGTCCTTCGGATCTGCCCTGGGCCATGATCTTTCCCCAAGGCGGACCCATTGCGCGTCACCCCTCCCAGCTTTATGAAATGCTGGCCGAAGGGATCATCCTGTTTGCGGTCGTGTGGATCTTTTCTTCCAGGAAGCGCTGGGTCGGACAAACCAGCGGCGTATTCATGACCGGTTATGGCCTGGCCCGGTTCCTGGTGGAGTATACGCGTGAACCGGATAGTTTCCTGGGCACGCTAAGTCTGGGACTGTCCATGGGGCAGTGGCTGTCACTGCCCATGATAGTAGTGGGTATCGCGATCTTTATTTGGGCAACAAAAAGATCTCTCCCTCCATCGACAGCGTGACGGTTTCCTTGCCGGCCTCGATCGCGGGGCCGGCCTTGGCAGCACTCATTGCCATCATGCGCGGCTGGTAGCTTTCAGGCTGCCCCACATCGCCCAGACGCAATGACTTGATCCGATAGCCGCCAAATTCCAGTGCGGTAACAGCATCCTGGGCGCGGGTTTTGAAGGCTTTCGTGGTCGCGACAAGCAGGCGCTTTTCAATGGTCTCGCGTGCTTCGCGCGACAGGGAGAACCGAATGCCGTCCAATGCCATATCCTCGTCAACATCGGCCGCAAACTGGCTGGCCTTTTCCATGTTTTTGGAAGTTATGAGCAGCTCGCCGCGCGCGACCCAGATACCGCCGGCATCGTCCGCATTGCCGTCATCTTTTGCATCGGCGGCCCGGGTGCCTGTCGCAGCAGGCTTGACGGGTCGATTATTGTCACGTTCAAACCACACCTGATAGGAACCGGTGCGAACTTCAAGGTCTTTGTCTGACTTGGCTTTATCACGAACCTTATTCATGGCTTCATTGACACTGCGTGACAGGTCGACCTGATTTTCACCGCGCAATTCACGCGTCAGCGTCAGGGTGACGGTGTCCTGAGCCACCGTCTCGGATGCAGAGGCGCTCAGCGCCAGCGTCGGCTCTGTTGACTGTGTGGTGGCCGGGTTCGAGGCTGGCTGGGCAAGCACCGCAGTAGCGGGCACGGCCACGGCGCCCAATGTGAACATGGCGATCAAAGTGGCTCTGGATAAAAACGCGTGGGAAAATGTACGCTGCATGGATGGCTCCGAAAAAAAAGCGAGCCATGACAGCTCGCTTTATAGGAATAATGGCCCCGCTTGTATCGTCTAGGCTGGCACCTCGAACCTTTCAGTTCAAAGTTGGTTACCTTCAACAGAGCGTCGGGTTCATCTGACTAGAGACGATCACTCCAACTCTGTAATCCGGCGACCGTTGCCATAAGCATAGGTAAGAGATGTATAGCCAAGTCACGAATACAGCAGGGACAAACTGTTAGGGTTAACTGTACAGAAAAATCACGATAAGTTAAACCCTGAATACTTTAAAGTTTTTTCAGATCGTTAAGGCCGGAATCCAGCAACGTATTGAGTTCCTCTATTTTACTCTTGAATTGCCCATATTGCATGCCGCCGAAGCCTTCGTCGGCAGATTTAACGGAAAGCAGATCCGAAGCCATCTGAATGCAGGCCATTACGGCGATGCGTTCGTTGCTGGCAGACGTCATACCGCCAGAACCCTTGATTTTCAGCATGAGCTGATCAGCCAGCTTGACTGCTGACAGCAGCTTTTGCTTTTCTTCAGGATTACATGCCAGGGAAAAATCGCGCCCCAAAATAGAGACATCTATGCGTTCCATTAGTTCACTCCTTCTGACGCATTGCCCGGCAGATTGGCCAGTACGCGTTCCACTTTTTCACGCGCAGTTCTGGCGCTTTCCTTCAAAGCATTGGCTTCGTTCTTGGCGGCCGCCAGCTGCTGTTTGACGCTTTGCAGTTCGGCAGTGGTGCCTTCAAGTGTCTGGCGCAACTGAACATTCTCGGCCTGAGCCTGTTCCCGGATACCATTGACTTCGGTCTCATGATTGGCCAGACGTTCGCTGATAGACTTGAACTGGCCTTCCCGCTCTTGCAGCAGACTTTGCAGTTCTGCCCGTCCGCCTTCAGCCTGTTTGAGTCTGGTCGCCAGGGATTCCCTTTCGGAAGCAAGCTGTTTCGTAAGCTGAACCAGCTGCCCGATGCGGACAGCAACTTGATCTAAATCCTGAAGCATAGTGGTATCACGTTCTCAAAATATGCGGGCACGCTTACGATGCAGTGCACACGGATTTAATTAAATGAGATTGAATTTTACCTGTTCTGAGCCATATTTCCAAAAAATAGACACAAACAGGTACTATTTACGTTCTATTACCATTCACTTCCAATTCGTTCAGGTGCACTCATGGCTTCAATTACAGAGAAACAGTATGATTCGGTCCCGGCAAAAAAAGTCGCATTTATTGGTTTGGGGGTGATGGGATATCCCATGGCAGGGCATCTGGCCCGCGCCGGCCACGATGTCACTGTATACAACCGTACCGCCAGCAAGAGCGCAGAATGGGTCAGCGAATTCGGCGGCAACAGCGCCCCCACCCCGGCAAAGGCAGCCGAAGGCGCCGATATTGTCTTTTGCTGCGTGGGCAATGATAACGACCTGCGCAGCGTCACCACCGCCGCCGACGGCGCCTTCCATGGCATGCAGCAGAATGCGGTATTTGTCGATCACACCACGGCTTCGGCCGATGTGGCGCGCGAACTGGCAGCGGCCGCCCGTGAAGGTAAATTCAGTTTTATCGACGCGCCGGTCTCTGGCGGTCAGGCCGGAGCGGTGGGCGGCGTACTTACCGTCATGTGCGGTGGCGAGCCCGAGGTTTTTGAAAAAATCAAACCCGTAGCCGGTCATTTTGCGCGTGCGGTCACCCTGCTGGGTGAACATGGCGCCGGCCAACTGGCCAAGATGGTGAACCAGATTTGCATTGCCGGACTGGTACAGGGACTGTCCGAAGCCATTGCCTTCGGATTGCGCGCCAATCTGGATATGAACGCCGTGCTGGATGTCATCAGCAAGGGCGCCGCCCAGAGCTGGCAAATGGAAAACCGTGGCAAAACCATGGTGCAGGGCAAATTCGACTTTGGTTTCGCGGTCGACTGGATGCGCAAGGATCTCGGGCTAGTGCTGGATGAGGCCAAACGCAACGGCGCGCTGCTGCCGGTCACTGCCGTGGTGGACCAGTTCTATGCCGAAGTGCAGCAAAATGGCGGCCAGCGCTGGGATACCTCCAGCCTGATCACCAGACTGACACCGCGCAAATAGCACCACATCAATAGCGGCGCGCCCGCCTGGTGGGCCGCCTGGCCCGGATCAGGGGCAAATGCAGCCCGTTTATTAATGTTGTCGATTTAAACAGGGGTGTTAAACGGGGCGCAGTCGCTCCTGCTTATCGGATACAACAACACCGCGCGTTGCGCCTGACCGGCGCTGCGCGATGTTTTATTGGCTTGAACTGCCCCCGCATTTATCCGGTACATGAATAGATAACGCAACAAACAGATAACGTACCTAACAAATAACAAATAACAACTAACAAATAAATAACAACTAACCAATAACGTACCGGCTAACCGATAATGCAGCTAACGGGTTACCGGCAGCGCCTTGACGCGATGCGCCTGCGTGTTACCGTCGGATGCATGAACACGGCCGTTGCGTGCGTGCCGTGGGGCCTGTTTTTGCGCCGGCCCTGTGCAGCGCGCGGGCCGTGGCCGGGCTCAAAATTGCGTTTGGCGCCAGGCTTGGCGTTCTGGCGGCCTGCCATCACGGGCTTGCTTCCTTTAGGCAGCTCGCCTTTGGCTGCAATGGCGACAGACGTGTCGGCACCCGCCGGATGGACGGCATGCCCTTTTTTGCCATTGGCATCTTTTACGTGCGCATTTTTGCGCGGCACTGAGCCTGTGCCGTTACGCTGACGCAAAAAACGCGACTCTCCGTGCCGACGAAACAGGATATCCGACAATTCTTTAAGCGCACGGTGATACACATCACGTTTGAATTCGATGACGACGTCCAGCGGCACCCAGTAGGTATGCCAACGCCAGGCGTCAAATTCCGGATGATGCGTGGCCCGCAGGCTGACATCGGTGTCCTTGCCCACCAGGCGTAACAGGAACCAGATCTGTTTCTGTCCCTTATAATGCCCGCGTGAGTCCCGTCTGACAAAGTTATCAGGTACGTTGTAGCGTAACCAGTCTCGTGTTCGACCTAATATTCGTACATGCTCGGGCTTAAGACCCACTTCCTCCTGAAGCTCTCGATACATGGCCTGAACAGGCGTTTCGCCATATTTGATACCACCTTGCGGAAACTGCCAGGAATGTTCTCGAATTCTTTTACCCCAAAAGACCTCATTCTTCTGGTTTACGAGGATAATACCAACATTAGGACGGTAGCCTTCGCGATCAAGCATGCGGCCACTCCCATTTTTAAATACAATTGTCTTTGATTATACGTATCAATTGAACCGGTAGCCATGTTAGCCTCAAAATTTCATCTAAATACTTTAAAAGAAGCCCCTGCAGAAGCAGAAATCATCAGTCATCAGCTCATGACACGTGCCGGCATGATCCGCAAGCACGCCGGTGGTATCTACACCTATATGCCGCTGGCCCTTAAAACCCTGCGCAAGGTCGAGAACATCGTGCGCGAAGAAATGAACCGTGCGGGCGCGATCGAGCTGCTCATGCCGGTGGTTCAGCCCGCCGAGCTCTGGATGGAGTCCGGCCGCTGGGTGCAATATGGCGCCGAGCTGCTGCGCATCAAGGACCGGCACCAGCGCGATTTCGTGCTGCAGCCCACCTCGGAAGAAGTAGTCACCGACATCGCCCGCAATGAAATCCACAGCTGGCGCCAGCTACCCGTCAATTTCTATCACATTCAGACTAAATTCCGCGACGAACGTCGCCCCCGCTTCGGTCTGATGCGCGGCCGCGAATTCACCATGAAAGACGCCTATTCGTTTGACCGTGACGAAGCGTCTGCCCAGGCCAGCTACGATGCCATGTACGATGCCTACGTGAAAATCTTTTCGCGCCTGGGCCTTACGTTCCGCGCCGTGGCCGCCGACACCGGCTCCATTGGCGGAGATCGCAGTCATGAATTCCAGGTAATCGCCGACACCGGCGAAGATCTGATCGTCTACAACCCCGACTCCCAATATGCCGCCAATATCGAATTGGCCGACGCCCCCTGCCTGCTCGCTTCGCGTGCCGCCCCAACAGAAGCGCTACGGGAAGTGGCCACGCCCGGCGCCAGCAAATGCGAAATCGTGGCCGAACAGTTGAATGTCAGCCTGGAAAAAACCGTCAAGGCCGTGGTATTTATGACCACGCCCAAAGAAGGCGCCGGCCAGTTGTGGTTGCTGATGGTGCGCGGCGATCATGAAGTCAATGAAGTCAAAATTGGCAAGCTGCCTGCATTCAAGGAAGGCTACCGCATGGCAACCGAAGAGGAAATCATGGAGTACTTCGGTTCCAAACCCGGATTTCTCGGCCCCGTCAAGCCTATCGGGCAAGTGCATCTGCTGGCCGATAGGACTGTTGCAAACATGGCCGATTTCATCTGCGGCGCCAATCGCGAAGACTACCATTATGCCGGCGTCAACTGGGGACGCGACCTGCCCGAACCAGAGGTGGCCGACCTGCGTAATGTTGTCGAAGGCGATCCGGCTACCGACGGCCCCGGCAGGCTGGCCATCCAGCGCGGCATCGAAGTTGGTCACGTTTTCTTTCTGGGCGACAAGTACTCGGAAAAGCTCAAGGCCACTTTCCTGAACGAACAGGGCAAGCCCGAGCCACTCCAAATGGGCTGCTACGGTATCGGCATCAGCCGCATCATGGCCGCCGCCATTGAACAGAACCACGATGCCAAGGGCATTATCTGGCCCCTGGCCATGGCGCCGTTCGAAGTCGTCATCTGCCCCATCGGCTTGCACAAAAGCGAGGCCGTGCAGCAACAGGCTCAGCAGCTTTACGATACGCTGCGCCAGGACGGGATAGACGTCATCCTGGATGATCGCGACGTGCGACCCGGCGTCATGTTTTCTGAATGGGAACTGATAGGTGTTCCAATTCGTATCACAATTGGCGATCGTGGACTGAAAGATGGTATCGTGGAATTACAATCGCGCAGTTGGCCAGAGGGGCAAAAGGTTCCTGTTGCAGAAATGTTAACAAGGATCAAATCCCTTTATAACGAGCTCAAAAACACGTTATGATTTCGTGATTTTCTTGAGTTTTTACACTTTCCGGTTGTATTGCAAGGTCTGATTTGTTGGAAAATTCTTTTCATTTTCCCGTTCGCGTTTATTACGAAGATACCGACGCGGGTGGCGTGGTGTTTTATGCCAATTACCTGAAGTTCTTCGAACGCGCCCGCACCGAGTGGCTTCGCCATCTCGGGGTCAGTCAGACCGCGCTGGCAGGCAACGACAGGCTGATATTCATCGTTGTCAATACGCAGTTGCGCTATCGGTCACCGGCGCGGCTGGACGACCTGCTGGCCATCAACAGCCGGATTACCAAAATGGGCGCCGCGTCCGTCCATTTTGAACAAGTAGCAGAACGCGATGGCATCCGGCTGGTGGAAAGCCAGATTCAGGTATGCTGTGTAAATGCGGACACATTTCGTCCGGCTCCCATTCCAATGCCTATCCGACAACTATTTCCTTTCGTGCAGGACTAGATTTTATGCAACCTACCACCCCCGAAGAGATGTCGATTATCTCGCTGATCATCAACGCGAGCTTACCCGTACAGGTCATCATGCTGATTCTGGTGATCATCTCGGTTCTGTCATGGACCTATATCATCAGTAAGCGAATTGCGCTCAAACGCGCGCGCAATCAGACACGGGATTTTGAAGATTCGTTCTGGAAAGGCGGCGATCTGACCTCCCTGCACCAGTCCATCGCCCAAAACAGTGAGCAAGAAGGTCCGCTGGCGCGCATTTTCGAAGCCGGTATGGATGAATTTCTCAAAGCGCGCCGCAACGGCGTCAAGGAAGTCAATGCTCTGCTTGAGGGTCCCAACCGGGCGATGCGCGCGACCTATCAGCGCGAACTGGATGCCATGGACTCCAACCTGAATTTTCTGGCTTCAGCTGGCTCGGTCAGCCCTTACATTGGCCTGCTGGGCACAGTCTGGGGGATCATGCATTCATTCATCGGCCTGTCCGGCACTGCCCAGGCAACGCTGGCAGCGGTTGCCCCCGGCATTGCCGAAGCCTGATTGCAACGGCCATCGGCCTGTTCGCCGCGATTCCTGCGGTCCTGGCCTACAACCATTTTTCGAACGACATCGACAAAATGGCCAGCCGTTTCGACAGCTTTATTGACGAATTTCTGAATATTTTGCAACGCCAGGTTCGCTAATGGCCAGAATACAAAACCGCCGCGGTCGCGGGCGCCGCATGAAAAACGAGATGAACGTCGTGCCGTATATCGACGTGATGCTTGTGTTGCTGGTTATTTTCATGGTGACCGCTCCCATGATCACGCCAGGCCTGATCAACCTGCCGTCGGTCGGCCAGGCATCCGCTGTGCCGGCCACGCCGGTGGAAGTGGAAATGTCCGAAAACGGCGAAGTCAAAGTGCGCCAGCGCACTGCCGGCAAAAACTTTCAAACGATAGACAAAGCCAATATTGTGGAAGAAGTCAAAGCACTGGTTGAGCCCGACAGCCCTGTCGTGATTGCAGCAGACGGCAAAGTACCTTATGAAGAAGTCATGAAGGTTATGGACACGCTGCGCAGCAGTGGGCTGACACGCCTGGGCCTGCTGGTCAACCAGAAATCAACAGACGGCAAAAAGTAAGCCGTCCCGCCCATTCTTATTGCCACCACATCTCAATTTAATGAAGCACTTCGACAATCCTAACGAATTTTATGATGAAGGAGATAATCGCAAAGGCCTGATCGGCGCGGTTATCCTTCACGCTTTGTTAGTGATCGCGCTGATCGCCGGACTGTTCCAATCTACCGAAGCGCCGACCGGCCCGGTACAGCTTGAGTTGTGGACCGAGGGCGAAAATCAGGTATTGCAACCGCCGGCACAAACGCGCACGCCGGACCCTGCCGAAGAAGACACCCAAAACGAAGAAGAGGAAGCAGCCTCGCCCCCGCCACCGCCCTCACGGGCTGCTGCGGCAGCCGCTGCGGCTGCGGCTGCGCAACAAGCGCGCGCCCAGCAATCGCAAGCAACAGACAGCGAACAGGAAGACCCGGATATCGCGCTGGAAAAGAAACGCAAGGACGAGGCGCGGAAAAAAGCGAAAGAATTAGCCGACGCCAAAGCCCGTGCTCAGGAAGAAGCCAAGGAAGCGGCCAAAGCCCAGGCCGAGGCCAAACGCAAGGCTGAATTGGAAGCCAAGGCCGAAGCAGAAGCAGAAGCGAAGGCCAGAGAGCAGGCCAAAGCCGAAGCGCAAGCCAAGGCTGCCGCTGCAGCAAAAGCCCGCGAGCAAGCAAAAGCGAAAGCCGATGCCAAAGCTCGCGCCGAAGCCGAAGCCCGTGAAGAAGCCGAAGCCAAAGAAAAAGCAAAAGAAGAAGCCTCTGCCAAAGCCAAGGAAGCGGCCGAGGCCAAAGCCAAGGCTGCCGCCGAGGCCAAGGCAAAAGCGGCTGCCGAAGCCAAGGCCAAGGCTGCAGCAAAAGCCAAGGCCGATGCCCGCAAAGCAGCGCAGGCCAAGGCAAAAGCCGAATCCAAGGGCGATGCCCTGCGTGCCGCCATGCGTGGCGACGTCAGCAGCACCGCCGGTATTCGTGGCGGCCAGAGTGACCGCAATCAGGTCGGTGGCGGTGGCGGTAATTCCGGCTACGCGCGACGCGTGCAACAGTGCGTGGAGCCACGCCTGAGATTTTCCGGTAATCAGCGTCTGAAAGTGACTTATCGCGTTGACTTCGACAGCAACTTCACGCCAACTGGCGCCAAAATCCTGGTGCGCTCGGGCAACCCGGCCTTCGACCGCGCGGTGCAGGCCGCCCTCATGGCCTGCAAACCGTTCCCCAAACCTCCAGGCGGCGATTCCTATGTGACTGGCCCGTATCGCTACAACCCGAACTAATGCCAACTGGCATAGTGGGGTCGATCGAAAAATCGTGAAACAACATTTGCCCGCTCTGCCTCGGCAAAGCGGGCTTTATTGATACACTGTCGTTATTACATTCTGTAAGGAGACCGCAGTCATGACTGCCTCAATCAAAAAGGAACTGCTGCCGTTCCCGCCCGTGCTGTGCAGCGTTATGTCGGCATCTTGATGACCTGGGCGCTATTTGTTGCCGTCGTGTTCTATTCCATCGCCCACGCCCAGGTAAACGTAGAGCTGCGCGGTTCAGGCTCTGCCAATAAATTCCCGATCGTTGTCGCTAATTTTGAAGGCCCCAATGGGGCGGAAATTGCCAATATCATTCGCGCCGACCTGACCCGTTCGGGCCAGTTCGAAGTCAAGAGCACCGGTGATCTGACACTGGGCGCCAACAGCACACCGGATTGGGCAGCCATATCCCAGGCTGGCGGCACGACCGTTGCCTACGGCACAGTCAATGGCAACAGCGTCGATTATCGTCTGGCAGATGCTGCTCAGCAGTCGCAACTGGATGCCAAGAACATTTCAGAAGCGCAAATGCGCCGACTTGCCCATAGGGTAGCCGATGCTATTTACGAAAAAACAACAGGTGTACGTGGTATTTTTGCAACGAGAATTGCCTACACCACCGGCCGCCAATTGGTCGTCGCTGACGCCGACGGAGAGGGCCGCAAGGTCGTGGCTAGTTCGTCTTCTTCGCTCATTTCTCCGGCTTGGTCTCCCGATGGCACGCGTCTGGCCTATGTGAGTTTTGAAGGGGGCAAACCCATAGTTTACGTGCAGAACCTGAGCACCGGCGGACGCACAGTGGCAGCCAACTTCAAGGGCAACAACAGCGCCCTGCGTGGTCTCCGAACGGTAGTCAGCTTGCCGTGGCGCTAAGTCAAGGGGGTATTTCACAAATTTACCTGGTCAGCGCAGGCGGCGGTTCAAGCCAGCAACGCCTGACCAACTCAGCGGAAATTGACACTGAACCGTTCTTTTTCCCTAATGGAAGTGGCATTGTTTTCACCAGCGACCGAGGGGGTAGCGCACAGGTCTATCGCGCCGGTTTAGGAGGGGGTGCAGCCAGCCGTCTGACCTTCAGTGGATCACAAAATGTTTCGCCAAAAATATCACCAGATGGGTCAAAACTGGTATATTCTAGCTTACGAGGTGGGTCATATGTTATTGCTATAAGTAGTCTTGGCTCTGGATCTGATCAGGTACTGACTTCTGGCGGCAATGATCTTTCTCCAAGTTTCGCACCTAACGGAATGCAAGTGCTCTACGCAGCAGGTGGCGGTCTCGGTATCGTCAATGCTGACGGTTCGTTCCAGGCCTCAATACCCTCGTCTGGCAATGTGACTGGTGCGGCTTGGGGGCCGTTTACAAAATAAGTTTATTTTTGACTTTGATAAAGGAAATTACCATGGGTTCTCGCATTGCAAAAACACTTGCCATTGCTAGTTTGGCTGCCACACTGGCAGCGTGTAGCTCTACTCCTGTAGACGGCACTGCTGGAGCTGGAACAGGCACTTCCAACGCCGTTATGGATCCATTCAACCCTAACAGCCCACTGGCACAGCAACGCTCTGTTTACTTTGCTTACGATAGCTATGTTGTTGAGCAGCAATACCAGCCCGTTGTTCAAATGCACGCACAATACCTGGCAGCTAATGCTAACCAGCGTGTTCGCATCGAAGGCAATACCGATGCACGCGGCAGCGCCGAATACAACTTGGCACTGGGTCAGCGTCGCTCTGTAGCAGTTGCCAACCAGCTGACACAACAGGGTGTAAGCCCTAACCAGATCGAAGCAGTCAGCTTCGGTAAAGAGCGTCCAAAAGCAGAAGGTTCTACTGAAGAAGCCTATGCTGAAAACCGTCGCGCAGACATTAACTATCAGCGTTAATCCTGCTTTGTAGGTTAAGCTCACTGCGCCGCAAACGGTTCTGCCGTTGCGGCGTTGCTGTTTTAACGGAGTCCATATGAAATTGAAGAAATCACATTCCCTGCTCATTGCCTCATCTGCCCTTGTACTCAGTCTGAGTGCCAATCAAGCATATGCGTTTGAAGACGAAGATGCTCGGCGTGCCATTCTTGACCTGCGCTCCCAGTTAAGACAAACCCAGCAAAACAACGTCGATCTGACCAATAAAATCAATAATCTGCAACAACAGATCACGCAATTGCGCGGCACTATTGAAACGGTCAACCATCAGGCGCGCATGGCTCAGCAATCGGGCCAGCAAGCAGCCAATCCTGACGTTCCTCCATCACCGCAGGTGGGTGACCCGAACGAGCAGCAAAGCTATGATAGCGCTCTTGATCTGTTCCGCCAGGGCAACTACGCGGAAGCCAGTACCGCACTGAACCGCTTCGCCCAGCAATATCCTAACAGCCCGCTGGCGCCAAGCGCTCGCTTCTATGAAGGCAGCAGCCGCTATGCGAACAAGGATTTCAACGGTTCCATACAGGGCTTGCAATCCATGGTTGCGGCCTATCCCCGCGATCCGAAAGCCGGAGACGCACTGCTTGTGATTGCCGGCAGTCAGGTAGAATTGAATAACATTGCAGGTGCGAAAGCGACCTTGCAGCGCGTAGTGAACGAATACCCAAATACCCCTGCTGCCGATACAGCCCGGAATCGCCTGGAGCTGTTCCGCTAAGTTCGGGCCCCGATTCCGTTTTTACCGAAAGGCATCCGGAAGTCGCAGGATGCTTTTTTTATTTGATGACGATGCAAAACGAATACCCGCAACATACGCTCACACTGGCCAGTACCACCCTTGCCTACCAGGACGTGGGGCAATCACCCACCTGTCTGTTGCTGGTCCATGGCTCACTATGTGACTTTCGTTTCTGGCGCTGGCAATTGCCTGACCTGTCTGCTGCCGTGCGTGTCATTGCGCCCAGCCTGCCGGGTTACCCACCAGTATCGCCCATACTATCTGATGCAGGTGCGCGCTTTTCCATTGACCAGCATGCGACGGATCTATTTGCCTGATGGACCATTTGGGCATTCATCACTTTGCCGTCCTGGGCCATTCCCGCGGCGGCCGCGTGGCAGCTGAAATGGCTTGCCGACGTCCTGATCGGGTAACGCATCTGCTGCTGGCTGATCCTGGCCTGGGTTCCGTACTGCCGGAAGACAGCATGCCCGCGCTGCCGTACCGCGATCTGGCGCTGGCAGCATATGAACACGGCGATACGGATACAGCGCTGGAAATTTTCATTGACGGCGTCAGCGGTGCCGGCACCTGGAAACGCATGGTGTCCTGGTTCAAGGCGATGACGCGAGAGCAGGCCGCCACCCTGCCACTGATCATCCGCGAGCCGCTATACGAGCTGAACCCATCTCGGATTAACGAATACGGTATTCCTGTGACACTCATGGGCGGATCGAACAGCCCGGCTCCCTTCCCCGCTATCCTGGATGCATTGCAGCAGCATTTTAGCCATGTGACACGCCATACGTTGACACCGGCCTCGCACGGCCTGAACCTGGCCCTGCCCCATGCATTCAATCAGATCATTCTTGAGGAACTCATTCCAGAAACGCCTGCCCGGTAATCGCATGCAATCTCCTGCGCCCAGAATACGTCGTTCCGTACAGCGAAAAACCAGACAGGCGTTGCGTCTGTCCAAAAAATCTTTACAGCTGCTCCTGATGCTTTGCGGCGCTGCGCTTGTTGCGCTGGTTTCCATTGGCTTTGCAATGATGGCCGACTATGCGCTGGAGAAAAATCGTGAGTGGACACGCGCTTATCCCTATCTGATCTGGTTAGTCATGCCGCTGGCCTTCGTCTTGTTACGCTGGTGTGTCATGCGCTTCGCCCCTTATTCGGCCGGCAGCGGCATTCCGCAAGTCATCGCCAGCCTGTCACTGCACCGCGACTCGCCCGGCAAACTGCGGCTGGTTTCGCTGGCGCAAGCAATCTGGAAAATTCCGCTTACCTTCCTGGGCCTGTTGGCTGGCGCGTCCATTGGTCGCGAAGGCCCTTCCGTACAGATCGGCGCTGCAGCGATGCTGGCCTGGGGGCAATGGTGCCAGAAAATTGGCCTGCCTCTTAAAGGATTCAATACACGCGAGTGGATTGCAGCCGGCGCCGCCGGCGGGCTTGCCGCCGCATTCAACGCACCGCTTTCCGGCGTGATTTTTGCCATCGAAGAGATCGGCAAAGGGCTGGATCTGCGTTGGCAACGGCTGGTATTGCTGGGCGTACTGGCTGCGGGTTTTATCGTCGTTGCGTTGACCGGCGACAATCCTTATTTCGGCAGCTTTCATTCGTCGCCACTGCACGAAAAAATGCTCTTGTGGGCATTGCTTTGCGCGGTGGTCTGCGGTGTCGCCGGCGGTATTTTTGCGCGCCTGCTAAGCAAGGGGCTGGCCGGCTGCATGCCGTCAAGCTTGCGGCATCACGTGCACAAGCATCCTTTATGGATGGCCGCACTAATGGGCCTGGTCGTGGCATTCCTGGGTTATCTGACTGCGGGCGGCGTGTTCGGCACCAGCTACGATGTCGCTAAAAATGCCTGATGATGTTGCCGCAGGATTCAGAACATTTCAGCATTGCCAAGTTGCTAGCCACGGTGGCCTCATACTGGGCGGGCATTCCCGGCGGTATTTTTACGCCGGCTCTCACGACGGGTGCCGGCATCGGCGTGGAACTGGCCCATTCTGTCAACATGCAAGAGGCACAAAGCGTATTTGTCCTGATTTGCATGGCTGCCTTTCTTGCCGCGTCTACGCAGTCGCCCGTTACTGCCTCTGTCATCGTCATGGAAATGTCTGGCAGCCAGGCCATGCTTTTCTGGATGCTGCTGGCCAGCCTGGTTGCGACGGTCGTATCAAAACAAATCTGCCCGCAAGCGTTTTATCATTATTCTGCCGGACGCTTCCGGCAATTGGCGCTTAGCGAGGACGCGCGGCAGGGCGCCGCGCCTGTAAGAGCGGTTACTGATCGCTGAAACTGCGGGCTGATGGCGACTTGAGCGTGCACTGAACCGGTATTTTCTTGCCGGTGCCCAGCTCGAAATTGACCGTGATCTGTTGCCCTGCCTTTAAATCTGCCTTGGGCTTTTCCAGCATGGCGTGATAGGAACCCGGTTTGAACGACAAGGATTGGCCTGGCTCAATGGTAACGTCGGGCACCATCGCCATGGCTGACATGCCGTTTTTCTCGGTGGTCTCATGCAGCATGCTCATGCCAAACGCATCGGTTTGAATACCTTTTAATACAACCGGTTCGGACTTGTCCTCGTTGTGCAATACAAAGAACCCGCCGGACGGCGCAACCTTGGGCAGCAGACGGATCCAGCAGTCCTGAACACGCAAATGATCAGAGCCCTTCACGGTGCTCGGCGCGCGCTCTGAGCTGGCGTGCATCGCGTGATTACCATGAGCGCCGCCGTGGCTGCCACCCTGATGATCGGCCAGAGCCAGTGTGCTATACAAAGAGGCTGTCGTTGCACCCAGTATGGTGAAAGCCAGAACTAATTTTTTCATCATTCTTCCAAACTAATAAATAAAAAAGGACAATATTACGCCGGACAAAAACACGATGGCGCCGGTTTGGTCTCGGTCATGGCTACCTGCTTGATTTAAATCAAATCAAGCCATACTAATCAAGCCATTTGGATTCAGCCACAACAGTGGGCTGCAATCATTTCTGCCGTTCATCAGCGATGATATCACTGTAGCGCCCCACATCCTGCTCATGCGCCTCATCGATCTCGCGCTCCTGCAATGCCTGCGCATACCACTGCTGCATACCCGACAAGGCCAGCATGCGTGCTACATAATCGGCGGCAGCGCCTTGCATCGGCAAACCATAGGTCTGGATCCGGAATATGACCGGCGCAAACATGGCATCGACGGCAGTAAACGTCGCCCCACCCAGGAACGGCCCGCCAAAGCGTGACAAGCCCTCGTTAAACAGTGTATTGATGCGCTCAATATCTGCCTGCAACGGCGCCGTCACGGTTTTCGGCCTGGCGCGCACCGCGCAGTTCATGGTGCAGCGTTCACGCAAATGGGCAAATCCGGAATGCATCTCGCAGGACGCCGCGCGCGCCCAGGCACGGGCTGCACGATCATCGGGCCACACACCTGCATGCGCCTCGGCCAGATACTCGGCAATGGCCAGGCTATCCCAGACAACTGTTTGCCCATCCTGCAGCACAGGCACTTTTGCACTGGGTGAAAATGCCAGGAATTGTTCGCGTTGTGCCTGGATATCGGCCTGGAACGGATGCATCTCTTCATCAAAGGCAATATCGAGTTGTCTTAGCAAGATCCACGGTCGCAGGGACCACGAGGAATAGTTTTTATTGGCAATATGAAGGATATACATGAAACTCAAACTCCCAGTAGAAAAAATGCGGATGCCCACCCCGGCACAATATCCGGGGTTGCGTCGCCGGCACGCGATACTATAGGTACCTGCCAGGCTGTAGCAAGCGCCGCTTACAAAAACGGACAGGTGCCCAAATTACAGCGTAACAGTTGCGCCCAGCGCCTTGATGAACTGTGCCATCCAGGCCGGATGTGCAGGCCATGCGGGCGCGGTGACCAAATGCCCGTCCGTTACGGCGCTGTCTACGGCGATATCCTGATAGTGCCCGCCAGCCAGCGTCACCTCTGCAGCACACGCCGGGTAGGCGGAACATTTTTTCCCTCGAATCACATCGGCAGCAGCCAGGATCTGGGCACCATGGCACACGGCTGCTATCGGTTTTTTGGCAGCATCGAATTCGCGTACAATTTCCAGCACGCGCGGGGTATTGCGCAGGTACTCCGGAGCCCGACCACCAGGGATCACCAGGCCGATATAATCGCCGGTATCTACCTGGGCAAAGTCATGGTTGATGGCAAAATTATGACCCCGTTTTTCCGAGTATGTCTGGTCCCCTTCGAAATCGTGGATAGCCGTTGCTATTTTGTCGCCGGCCTTTTTATCGGGGCAGACAGCGTGCACTTCGTAGCCAACGCCCAACAGAAACTGGAACGGCACCATGGTTTCGTAGTCTTCGGCATAATCACCCACTAGCATCAGAATCTTCCTGGACATTGCAATACTCCTGGTTGTGTGAACGAGCATTCATCATAGCGTGTTCAATGTAAAAAATTATGATAATTTCATGAACAAACGGTATAAATACCTATTCCATATTACTATTAGCTGACTCTTTTCAACGGCTTGCCTGCACTGCACGGCGGCCTCATCTGTTTAGCACATTATTTATGAATTTTTCCTCGCTGTTTGGCTGGCTCCACGACAATCAGGCCCTGATGGCCATGTTGCACGATCACTGGAGCTGGGGTATCTGCCTGGTTGCCTGATTCTGTTTCTGGAAACCGGCCTGGTCGTCATGCCGTTTCTGCCCGGTGACTCTCTGCTCTTTGCGGTCGGCGCCTTCATGGGTATCAGCGGTATCCCGCCCTTCTGGTATATGGTTATGCTGTTTGCCGCCGCAGTGCTCGGCGACTATGTCAACTACACCATCGGTCGATCACCCCTGGGCAGACTTTGATCCGCAAGGGCTGGGTCAAGCAGAGTCATATTGATAAAACCCATGCCTATTTTGAAAAGTATGGCGGCTCTACCATTACTCTGGCGCGCTTTATTCCTATCGTGCGCACCATCGCCCCGTTCCTGGCCGGGCTCTCGGGCATGGATCGGCGCCATTTCGCGTTCTATAACGTATTAGGCGGGTTCCTGTGGATATTCCTGCTGGTGCTGGCAGGTTATTTCCTGGGCCGCATTACCTGGGTGCAAGAGAACCTGTCACTGTTTACCCTTGGCATCGTGATTATTTCCGTGCTGCCGATGGCCTGGCACATTTACAAGCTGTGGAAAGAAAACCGTCAGGAAAAACAGGCAGGCAAATAACCATGACGCGCGGGCGCGTAACGTGCGTGTCGTAGCGTGTAGGCAGGCACCGTATCGCAACCCGAATAACCACGGGTTACGGTTAGGTGCCTTTTCTTTTATTACATTCCGTAATAAGATTCAAAGAAATGGTTGTTTTTCGATGACTGAAAAGCAGTCTATCTTCTTGCTTTATGCTGTAACCCTAAACTGGAGTCTGCTATGTCCACCCTATTGAAAGCCTCACTTGCTACGCTCGCGCTCGCAGCCACCGTCCCTGGCCTCACCCATGCGGCAACGCTGGATAATGTCAAACAACGCGGTGCTGTGGTGTGTGGCGCCACGACTGGCTTTGCCGGTTTTTCTGCGCCTGATGCCAAAGGCCAGTGGCAGGGCCTGGACGTTGATTTGTGCAAAAGTATTGCCGCCGCGGTTTTTGGCGATGCCAGCAAATTCAAGATCGTACCGCTGAACTCTCAGCAGCGCTTTACTGCCCTGCAATCGGGCGAAGTTGACGTCCTTACCCGCAACACGACCGTTACGCAACAGCGGGATACGGCGCTGGGCCTGATCGCTGCCGGGGTCAATTTTTATGACGGACAGGGCTTTCTGGTGTCCAAGAAGCTTGGCGTTAAAAGCGCCAAAGAACTCAATGGCGCAACCATCTGCCTGCAAACCGGCACCTCGAATGAGAACACGCTGGCAGACTGGGCCCGCGCCAACAAGGTGGAGTACAAACCAGTCGTATTCGATCAATTCAACGAGGTAGTCAATGCCTTTGCAACTAACCGTTGCGACGTCTTCTCTACCGATGCCTCGGGCCTGGCCTCCATCCGCATTTCCAAACTGTCCTCGCCGGACGATTATGAAGTGCTGCCGGAAATCATTTCCAAAGAGCCGCTGGGGCCCTTTGTACGCCAGGGCGACGACGCCTGGCTCAATATCGTCAAATGGGTCTTTCAGGCCACCGTCAATGCCGAGGAATTGGGCGTGACCACGGCCAATGTCGACGAACAGCTCAAAAGCACCAATCCCAATATCCAGCGCCTGCTGGGCGCCACGCCGGGCGCGGGCAAAAACCTGGGACTGGATGAGAAATGGGCCTACAACATTATTAAACAAGTGGGTAACTACGGCGAGAGCTTTGAACGCAATGTCGGCCAGGGCAGCCCGTTGAAAATCAAACGCGGCCTGAACGCCTTATGGACCGAAGGCGGCCTGCAATACGGGCTGCCTATTCGTTAATTGCGCTTTTGACAATCGCCGGTTTTTCCAGAAGGGCCCGCCATAGACGCGGGCCTTTTCACTGGCTGATGCAGGGGCTTGATGCCAGCGCCTGCCCAAGATCCGGGCCCTGTCCAACAGAGGGCCGCGCCAACAGCACCACTAACGCTGGCTAATAATGCCAGATATCAGAAAAACACCCGATTGGATATTGAGAATCATTTACAATCACAGCTCTGATCTACTCTTGCCGGATACGTGATGATCCAGATTGAAAACGCTGGTTTTCAAACCTCTTCCAAAACCCTGCTGCATCCGCTTACGACCCAATTCGAACGGGGCAAATTCTACGGACTGATCGGCCATAATGGTTCGGGCAAGTCTACGCTGCTCAAGTTGCTGGCGCGTGAATATATTCCCTCCCAGGGCGCCATTCTGCTGGACAATACCCGTGTGGATACGCTGTCCAATCGCCAGTACGCGCGCAAACTGGCCTATTTGCCGCAATATACGCCGGTCATCCCCGACATGAGCGCACGCGAACTGGTCGAACTGGGACGCTATTCATGGAATAGTATCTGGCGCAACAGCAACCCCGAAAATGACTCGGCCATCGCGCGAGCCATTGCCCTGACCGATACCGAGGCTTTCATGCCGGCGCTGCTCGACTCCCTGTCGGGCGGCGAGCGCCAGCGTGTCTGGATTGCCATGCTGCTTGCCCAGAATACGCCCTATATCCTGCTGGATGAACCGCTGGCGGCCCTGGACCTTAAGCATCAGCTTGAAGTGATGCAATTGCTGCAACGGCTGGCGAATCAGGAAAACCAGTGCGTGATCGCGGTCATCCACGATATTAACCTGGCCACACGTTACTGCGATCACCTTCTGGCCCTGCGTGCCGGCAGGCTTATCTATGCCGAAGCGCCCGCGGCCCTGCTCGATCAGCAAAAATTGCGGCATATCTACGATGTCGACCTCCAACTGATTAGCCATCCCGTACATCCGGGTGTGCAACTGGCCTTCAATTGAGTCGGAGCATGCCCATGCCCACTGTAATTCACCGTTGCATGCTGATCTGCGCCTGCCTATTGGCAAACGCAGTAGCCACTGGCCCGGCCGCAAGCCAGACGAACCCACCCAGGGCGGCAACGCCAACTGAGTCTGCGCCGCCCAACAGCCAAAAAAAGACACCGCAACGCATTGCCGTGCTGGACTGGACCATTGCCGAAACAATGGCTTCCATGGGAATTTTCCCGCAGCGATCGCCGAAAAAAGCAGCTATGAAGTCTGGAGCCATTCGCCGGCCATGCCGCAGAGCACGCTGGATCTGGGCATGCGCGCGCAGCCCAATCCCGACCGAATGATCCGGCTGGCGCCCGAGCTGATTCTGGCCTCGCAAGACTATGCCTTCGTCAAAGGTCTGCTGGAGCGGATCGGTCCCACGACGCTGCTGGACGTCTACACGCCAGGCCAGGATATCTACCAAAACCTGAGCGAGCTGGCAACCCGTATCGGCGAAATTACCGGCCATCCTGACAAGGCTGCACGCTATATTGCACAGGTAGGCGATCAGCTTGAAGCGATCAGCGACCAGCTGGTGCAACATCGCGGCCAGCCGGTAGCGGTCATCCAGTTTATCGATGCCCGCAATGTGCGGGTGTATGGCAAACCCAGCCTTTTTTCCACCGCGCTGGAGAAAATCGGCATCAGCAATGCCTGGACAGCGGCAGTCAATCAGTGGGGTTTTCAGAGTGCAGATCTGACCCACCTGGCCGCTTTGCCAGAGGACACCACGATCTTTATCATCAAGCCCTACCCGGCCGATCTGCCCGGAAAATTACAGGAAAACGTGATCTGGCAGGCATTGCCGGCCGTGCGCAAAAACCGCGTCATTCTTGCCGAGCCCATCTGGACGCTGGGTGGGTTGGGTACTGTGCTGCGCTTTGCGCAAACAGTCCGGGACGGCCTGCTGGCGCAGGATGCCAACGCCGGCTCGAACGCGGCTTTCCGTTTCCCCGGATATAACAAATGAGATATACACTTTCAGCAAGAACACTTGCACTTGTCAGTTGCGCAATCGCCATTGCCCTGATGGCTGCAGTCATCCTGCTCACCTCACCGGGTAGCGACGCATCGCCAGAGGCGCCGATGCAACAACTGGTGTTCTGGCATGGCATCCTGCCCAGAATGGCCATGGCGCTGCTTTGCGGCATCTGCCTGGGCCTGGGCGGCTTTATCCTGCAGCAAGTCACGCAGAACACCTTGGCTGCCCCCGACACGCTGGCCATCAGCAGCGGCGCCCAATTCGCGCTATTGCTGGGCATGATGTACTTTCCGCAGGCGCAGCTATTTGACTCCACACTGCTGGCCATGGCCGGCAGCATGGTCAGCAGCCTGGTCATCGTACTGTTTATCCGGCGCGCCGGCAGCGCCGGCAACACCCTGATTCTGATCGGATTGATGCTCACGCTGTTGCTGACCACGCTAAGTAATATGTATCTGATCCTTAACCCGGACCGTCTCTATGGGCTTATCATCTGGGGCGCCGGTTCACTCAGCCAGGACTCCTGGCAGCCTACACTGCGCACCGCCTGGCAAACCCTGTTGTGCCTGCCGCTGTCCTGGTTTCTGCTGCCCTCGCTGCGCGCCTTTTCGCTGCAGGGTACGCTGGCCAAAAGCGTCGGCGTCAATGTCCGTCTGGTGCGCATTACCGGCTTTGTGCTTGTCTCGTTTCTGATTGCAATCGTGGTAAGCAGTGTCGGCGTCATTGCCTTTGTCGGCCTGGCCGCGCCGGTGATCGCCCGTTCTCTGGGTGTGACCGATATACGCAAGCAATGGGGCTATGCAATGCTGTTTGGCGCCATGCTGCTGTCCATTACTGATTCTGCCTGCAATTGGCCACATACCTCTGGCCTAACAGCATCATGACGGGAACCGTGACGGCGCTGCTGGGTGTGCCGGTGCTGCTGTTTCTGCTCATGAAACAGCGCAGCCATACACGCCAGGAAGTAGCTCCGCTGCATGTAGGGGTGCGCCATCCTGCATCGCTGCTGCGCAAGCGCATGCTGCTGTTGATTACGCTTGCCATTGGATGTTTTGTGTTCCTGCCGCATATCACGCACGATGTCGCCGGCAACTGGACCCTGGTTGCCCAGATTGATCCGACTATCGCGTTGTTCACTGAAAATCGCACGCTAACCGCGATTCTGTTTGGCATTGCCATCGCCTGCGCCGGCACGTTGATTCAGAACATGACCAACAACAGCATGGCCTCGCCCGAATTTCTGGGCGTCACCTCCGGGACCGGACTGGGCCTGATCGGGTTAATGATGCTGGTGCCCGCGCCCTCGCCGGTGCTGTACCTGGTCTGCGGCATTGGCGGCGCGTTTGCCAGCCTGCTGTTTGTCATGCTGATCAATGCGCGCAACCAGTTCCAACCCGAAAAAATCCTGCTGACCGGCATGGCGCTCACGCAGCTATTCAGTTCGCTGCTGACCCTGACCCTGGCCAGCGGCATGCAACAGATCCAGCAGCTGTTGATATGGATATCCGGTGATACCTACATGAGCCTGCTGCAGAACGATCTGCCCATGCGCTTTGCCATTGTCGCTTTGCTGGTCATCCTGGCCTGCATGACACGACGCCCCTTGAGTCTGCTGCGTCTGGGAGACCCCATCGCCCGCGCCACCGGCCAGCGTCCCATGCTTACCCGCACCCTGCTGTTTCTATTGATCGCAGCATTGACTACGCTGGCCTCCATTACCATTGGCCCGACCAGCTTTGTCGGGCTGATTGCACCACATCTGGCCCGCTCCATGGCTTTCACGGGTTGCGCACGCAAATGCTGGCCTCCTCGACCATTGCCATTATTATCATGTTATGTGCCGATCTGCTCGGCAGACACATTATGTTCCCCTATGAAGTTCCCACCGGCCTGATTGCCACCTTCATCGGCGCCGTCTATTTTCTTTGGCAGTTTACTCGAAGGCAGAAGGCGTAATTCCGGTATCATTGCGTGCCATGGACACATTGCCACCGTTTGTTCTATTTGATGACGCCGTTACCCGGCAGGCCACGCTGCTGGAGGCGTTTGTACGCTCAGACACCGTCGCTCCCGCACAACTGGCAGACCTGGATATCGTGCTGGCGCGCGGCTGGGCACAGGCACTGCACCCGGCTATTTTCATTCCCTATGAGTTCGGCGTGGCCGATGCCGAACAGGCAGCGCAGCGCGCAGGCGCAGCCATGCACATCCATTGGTTTTCACAAGCGACAACGCTATCGGATGAGCAGATTGAGCACTGGCTGATCCGACAGGCGCATGCGCATGATCCGGATCTGCAGCCCGCAGGCTGTGCAATCTGCAATTGCTGCCGGCGTTTGACAGTTACCGGCAGCAGTTTGACCGATTGCACCAGGCCATCGTGCGTGGCGATTTCTATCAAATCAATTACACCGCAAGACAATACTTCGAGACTTATGGCTCGCCGTTGGCGCTGTACTGCGCACTGCGTGCCAGGCAACCGGTGCCCTACGGCGTGCTGGCCTGGCTGCCGCATCAGCGCATGGCGCCGTGGACGGTGTGCCTGTCTCCAGAGCTGTTTATCCGCATTGATGATAACGGCATAATTGGCGCCGAACCCATGAAGGGAACCCTTGCCTGTCAACCAGGCGACGATCCCGAGGCGCTGGCCGCCCTGCTGCGCAACGACAGCAAGAACCGGGCCGAGAACCTGATGATCGTGGACCTGTTGCGCAATGATTTATCCATGCTGGCTCAACCCAACGGCGTACAGGTGCAGGAGCTGTTTAAAGTGACACGCTTTGGCCAGGTACTGCAAATGACTACGCCCATTGACTGCCAGGTGCGACCCGGCATTACTATGGCAAATGTGATTGGCGCGCTGTTTCCCTGCGGCTCCATTACCGGCGCCCCGAAGAAAATGAGTATGCACTATATCGCAGACAGTGAAATAGCGCCGCGTGACCTGTATACCGGCAGCATCGGCTATTTGCAAGCGTCCGGCAATACAATGGGCGCCAAAGGTTGTTTCAATGTTGCCATCCGCACCCTGACCCTGCAGCCGGCGCGCGACCAGGCCCTTGCCTGTACCGGGGTCATGGGCGTAGGCGGCGGCATTGTGTACGACAGTACGGCACAATCGGAGTACGAGGAAATCCATTGGAAGTCCCGTTTTCTGCACGCCGTCCCTGCCGGATTTGCGTTATTTGAAACCATGCTGGTCGAGCAAAGCCATTGTGCACTGCTGAACAGGCATATTGAACGCTTGCATGCCTCGGCCCAAAGCCTGGGTTTTGCCGCCGACCGGGCTGCCTTGACACGACAGCTGCAGCAATTCATTAGCGCACAGCCGTCGCACGCAAGACTGCGCGTGCGCGCGATGCTGGCCCAGGACGGAACCTGCGAGATCGCTGCCTTCCCTCTGGACACCTCTATGCCGCCGTCCGAAACCGGCCTGCCCTGTGTAAGCATCGCAGCACGCCGGCTACAGGTATGTGACCCCCTGCGTCGCTTTAAAACGACATGGCGCAAACATTATGACGATGACCTGAAGCAGGCAACGGTTTCAGGCGATTTCGACGTGCTGTATTTCAATCATGATGGTGAGCTGCTCGAAGGTGCACGCACATCGGTCTTTATTCACCATTGTGGTGCATGGCTGACACCGGCCCTGGCCCTGGATATTTTACCCGGTGTCATGCGCGCGCAAGTGCTGGCCAACCCGACACAGTACCTGCAGACAGATCATGTCACCGAAGGTCGCATCACCCGGGCCATGCTGCAAGCGGCCGATGCCATTGTCCTGACCAATGCCCTGCGCGGGTGCATTCCGGTCCGTCTTAAAGCAGTCTGAAATCGCTGTAACAAGGCGCCTTCTGTGCTGCCTGCACGTGGCTGGCAACCCCGCTGCAGACATGTACTGCAATGGCTGCCGGGGCAGGAAAATACAATAATTGATAATTTACGTGATATCTTCACACAGACATCTTAGTATTTCATGCAAGAACCGCCCCTGTGCGACCCTCGCCAGGTGAATACCGGTTAACGCTACTTTACCGTGGGGATACCACATTATGGCTCGCAGCATGAGCTCCATTTTTCTTAAAACCGCCCGCAAAATTGCGCGCCAGCAGAGCAACGCACTGATCAGGGCCACACGATCGAATATGAAGCTGGCCGCTTCGGCCTTCAACCACAACCCGCTGTTTCCGCCCTCGCCTGCCGCCGTGTTGCGTCCGGCAAAAAAACCCGTTCCGCCGCCGTTCCGTCATGGTTCCTGGACGGAACGGCTCTTCAAGGTGCCGGCGACGATCTCCCTGTTTTTTCAGCGCCTAAGCTATTTCCTGTATGTACCGCCATCGCACGAAATGCAAGGCAGCGCCATGCTGGTCATGCTCCACGGTTGTAAACAGACAGCCACCGAATTCGCACAGGGAACACGAATGAACCAGCATGCCGCCAGATCCGGCATGGTCGTTTTATATCCACAGCAATCGCGACAGCGCCAGAGCCTGCGCTGCTGGCGCTGGTATCTACCCGATCAGCAACATGGTTATGCAGAAGCAGACGCGATTGCCGCGCTGGTGCGCAATCTGATACGGCGCCACAAAATGGATAAGACGCGAATCTATCTGGCAGGCATGTCGGCCGGCGCCGGCATGGGCAGCCTGCTGGCCTTGCGTCATCCCCGGCTGTTTGCCGCGGTGGCCCTGCATTCCGGACCTGTCATGGGCAATGCCAGCAGCCTGTCCAGCGGTTTGCAAACGATGCGGCGCGGTACCTTGAATGATCCGCTAACAGCACTCAAGGCCGCCAGCGAAACCCTGACTGCCAGCCACGACTACCTGCCTGCGTTGATTCTGCAAGGCCAACTCGACAGGGTGGTATCGGCCAATAACGGCGAACAGCTGGCGCGTCAGTTTGCCTGGCTCAATGGTTTTGATGACCAGGCGCAGCCTATCGAGAAACCAGTGGGTGAACAGACCTCGCGCGAATACACGCAGTTTGATTTCAAACGCGCCCGCAAGAGTATTGTGCGATTGTGCCAGCTCAGAAAAGTGGGTCATGCCTGGAGCGGTGGCGACAGCAGGCTCGATTTCAACACTTCGGATGGCCCGAATGCTTCAAGCCTGATCATGCAGTTTTTCCGGATGCATCAGCGCAGTGACAAAGCGTCATAGGCCACAAATTGGCAACGGGCGTCGGCCTCAGCAGGGTTGCGTCAGGAACACCGGAAAACGAGCCTGCATGCTGTTGTTGGCAAGGGTGATCAGTTCCTGGTCGCTCAATCCGAGCGCGTCGGCAACCGCAACATAGTTATCGAGCAGATAGCCGCCAAAGTAGGCGGGATCATCTGAATTGATCGTCACACAAAGACCCTGATCCAGCAGGCGCTTCAGATTATGCTCGCGCATATCGCTGACCACCTTGAGTTTCAGATTCGATAACGGGCAGACGGTGAGCGGTATTTTTCTGGCAGCCAGCGTTTGCAACAAGACCGGATCTTCCTCACTGCGCACACCGTGGTCAATGCGAATCACATTCAGCCGGTTCAGTGCATTACTTACATAAGCGGCTGGCCCTTCTTCGCCCGCATGAGCGACCAGATAAAAGCCCAATTGACCACAACGCGCGTACACGCGTTCGAATTTTTCCGGTGGATTGCCCTGTTCGCCCGAATCCAGGCCGATTCCCAGCCACAGGTCACTGTACTGTTCGCGCAATGGCAAAGCCTGCTCCAGCGTATCAAAGGCGTCTTGCTCGGACAGATGCCGTAGAAAACTCATGATAAGACACGAGGTAATGCCCCAGGTCTGCCTGGCCTCGCGCAAGGCGCGCGCAATGCCGGCAAACACCGTTGCTATTGGCACGCCACGCTCGGTGTGGGTCTGCGGGTCGAACATGATTTCGGTATGAACTACGCCCTCCTGCGTTATCCGCGCCAGATAAGCCATGGTCATCTCATAGAAATCGGCTTCGGTAATCAGCACTGCCGCGCCGGCGTAGTACAGATCCAGAAACGATTGCAGATCAGTGAACTGATACGCATCGCGCAGTGCCTGTATAGATGGATATGGCAAGGTCACGCCGTTGCGTTGCGCAAGCCGGAAAATCAATTCGGGCTCCAGTGTACCTTCTATATGCAAATGTAATTCAGCCTTGGGCAGCTTGCGGATAAACTCTAAACGTTCGGCGTTCATTAGGATGTCTGATTGGATTCTGATGGCAACAGCGCGCCACATTGCGCTTGTGTTTAGGCGCTATTGTAGCGTGCACGCGCCAAAGCAGGCCGCCACCAACGGCCCTGGCCGGAATCGGACATGTCAGCGGCGGCGCAGCCAAACCTTAGCGTATCAAGTACAAACATCGCTTTCAGGCTGCTGCGAAAACGGTACCGCATGAAAACGTGGATTTGCAGACAGGCGCGATCAAAAGCCGCGCCGGCGCTTTCAGGAAGTCATGCCCACGGCGGACATAATGCCGCGCAGTAGATAGGCCGCCAGCAATAGCGCCACGGTTCCGGCCAGCCACAATCCGACGAACCATAACCAGCGACTGCGTTTGCTTGTAGTGGTGCCAGCGCGTTTGGTTTCCTGCTGTGTCATATCGCGTGATCCCAAATGTAATATGCGCCTGTAGCTATGAATGTGGTAACTGCCGCCGGCAGTCCGGTATGCCTCTGCCCGCGGCTCACGCCTCTAGTGATATCCCGCATCTGCCGTCACTTTGCCACGGAACACATAGTACGCCCAGGAGGTGTACATGAGAATAAACGGAATAATGAAGAGCGCACCCACCAGTGCGAACCCCTGGCTTTCCGGCGGACCGGCGGCATCCCAGATGGAAATATCAGGTGGAATGATATTGGGCCAGACACTGATGCCCAGTCCGCTATAACCCAGAAATACCATACACAGGGTAAAAATAAACGGCTCGGCATGCGGATTGTGATTCAGGCTGCGTATCAGCCCCCAGCTTACCAGGATCACCAGAATGGGAACTGGTGCAAACCAGAACAGATTTGGCAAGGTAAACCAGCGCTCGTAGATAAGCGTATTGCTCATCGGCGTCCAGATACTCAGAATACCAATGATAACCAGCAACACCAGGGTCAGCGGCCTGGCCAGTTCAATCATCCGTTGCTGCAACGGCCCGTCTGTCTTGAGCACAAGCCAGGTGCAGCCCAGCAACGCATAGGCAACAATCAGCCCGATGCCGGTGAACACGGAAAACGGCGTGAGCCAGTCCAACGCCCCGCCGGCATAGGCGCGATTCACAACTGTGATGCCGTCAATATACGCCCCCAGGGTCACGCCCTGGAAGAAAGTGGCCAGTACAGAACCGCCAATAAAAGCGGCGTCCCACCAGCGACGACGCGCATCGCTGGCCCGGAAGCGAAACTCGAACGCCACGCCGCGGAAAATCAGCGCGAGCAGCATCAGAATCAGCGGCATGGCAAATGCACTCAGAATCACGGCATAAGCCAGCGGAAAGGCGGCCATCAAGCCGGCGCCACCCAACACCAGCCAGGTCTCGTTGCCGTCCCAGACCGGGGCAACAGTGTTCATCATCACGTCACGGTCTGCACGGCGAGGCATGAGCGGAAACAGAATCCCGATGCCCAGATCGAATCCGTCCATGATCACGTACATCATGATTCCGAACAGGATAATCACAGCCCACAAGAGCGAAATATCAATTCCCATGACGGTCTCCCTGTGTTGGTGAGCGCGACTCTTCATCGGTATCGGTCGCCGCCGACAGTGGCCGTGCCGGTGTACGCCCCTCTCCCGGTCCTCCACCATCAATTTCAAGATGTGGAGTCGGTTGCGGTCCCTGAGCCATTATATGAAGCATATAAACAACCCCTGCGCCGAACAGCACGAAGTACACCACGATAAACAAAATCAGCGTAATGCCCAGTTCCAGCGGGCTGTGCGGCGTAACGGCATCGGCCGTACGCATGACGTTATAGACGACCCACGGCTGGCGCCCTATTTCAGTGGTGTACCAGCCGGCCAGCATGGCCACCAGGCCGCTCAACCCCATATAGACAGAGAAACGATGCAGCACCGGGCTGTCGTAAAGCTTGTCCTTCCAGCGCGCATACAATGCCCACACGCCCAGCAGCAACATGAGCATGCCAAGTCCCACCATGATCCTGAATGTCCAGAACACGATCGTGGAGTTGGGCCTGTCTTCAGGCGCAAATTCCTTGAGTGCCGGAATTTTCCCATCCAGACTGTGCGTCAGGATCAGGCTGCCCAGACGCGGCACTTCCACTTTGAAGCGCGTCTCTTCCCGCTCCATATCGGGCCAGCCCAACAGCACCAATGGCACACCCTCTCCATCCGGCCCGTTTTCCCAATGCCCTTCCATTGCCGCCAGTTTGGCCGGCTGGTGTTCGAGTGTATTCAGACCATGCAAATCGCCAACCAGTATTTGAATCGGCGCAACTACAAGCAGCATCCACATCGCCATGGAATACATCTTCCTGACCGCAGGCTGCGCGTTCCGCCGCAACATGTGCCAGGCAGCAACCGCACCCACGATCAATGCAGTTGCAAGAAATGCCGCGATGACCATGTGGACCAGGCGATAGGGGAAAGAGGGATTGAATATCACGGCGAACCAGTCGACCGGTACCACACGACTGTCGATGATTTCGTAGCCTGCGGGGTCTGCATCCAGCTGTTGGAGGCCAGAATCCAGGTGGCCGAAATAAGGGTTCCGAGCGCAACCAGAATAGTGGAACACCAGTGCAGCCGTGGCCCCACCCTGTGCCAGCCGAACATCATCACACCCAGAAAACCCGCTTCAAGAAAGAATGCGGTCAATACTTCGTAGGTAAGCAACGGGCCGGTCACGCCACCGGCAAAATCGGAAAAGTAACTCCAGTTGGTGCCGAACTGGTAAGCCATCACCAGGCCGGACACCACGCCCATGCCGAAGTTGATCGCAAACACGCGCAACCAGAAGTGGTACAGGTCCCGATAGACGGTATTGGCTGTCTTGAGCCATAAGCCTTCGAGCACCGCCATATAACTGGCCAGCCCGATCGTAATGGCAGGGAAAATAATATGAAAAGAAATCGTGAACCCGAACTGTATTCGGGCCAGAGTCAGAGTGTCCAGCTCCATTTGCTGCTCCTGGAGGATTGAAACATACGCACACGGTATGGACATCTGCTGTTATGGTAATTCCGCCAGTAACCAGCGAGCCCATATTTTTACTACTCATATTACAGTTGCATTATTGTACTTGCTTTGCGGGCAAACTGACCAAGCCCCGCAATATATAGGACAATATGCCTTAGCGCAACGAGTCTGAAATACAACGAGCAGGCAACTATCGACAGGATCGAACCTGCCCCGCAATCGCTTGCGCCAGCACCGCATTGCCGCCCGGTCCGGGATGCAAATGGTCACCAGAGTCGTAACGTGCGTCCAGTTTTGTTACGTCATGCCGATCCTGCAACAAGCTGTCGGCATCGACCACCGCATCAAAAATCCCGGCATCACGTATCCATGCGTTGACCGCCAGGCGCAGACGGTTCTTGTCGTCATCATAGTAATTGTCCAGCGGCGTGCCGGCCAATGCACCGCGAAATGGTGCCAGCGTCACGCCAATAACGCGCAGCCCTCTGCTTTTGGCCAGCGCTGCCAACTTGCGATATCCCTCCTGCAAGGAGCTTAAAGCAGGCATAGGCTGGGTCGGCGCAAAAGCGGTCCCGGGCCAGCTGATGTCATTGATGCCAATAAAGAGCACCAGGGTGGTCACAGCCGGCGCATCAAAGACGTCGTGTGAAATACGCGCCATTGCATGCTCCCCATTTTGTCGCCAAGCAGGCGCGCCCCCGAAATGCCGGCATTGATCACAGCAATCCCGGCCGAATGCAGCGCGTCGGCCATATAGTCTGTCACGCGCGTGTTGGAGTCTATCGGCACACCGTTGCCGTCGGTAATGGAGTCGCCCAGCATAGCCACGGCACAGGTCGGCGATACGCTTTCCGTGTCGATGCGAGTCAGAAAAACCCGGGCCTGCGTACGATGCAAAACTGGATCAGCGGCCAACAACGGCTTTTGCGTCTGGTTTCCCTGGCGAAACACTGCCTGCTGGCGCCCATCCCAGTGAAACGTCTCTAATGCCGTTTTGGCTTTCACATAGTGCGCAATTTGCAACTGCTGCAGATCCGCTACCAGCATATCCAGAGGATCAGATATAGCTTGCTGGCCGGGAGCGATGGTCACTGCCGCCTGTCCGCTAAAATTTACGGTTTTTGGGGCATCGGTCAATCCTTGTTTGCCCGTCTTGCGACTTACCGTGGTTTGCGCCACGACCAGCGGCGCCGTGCCGTAGCGATTGGAGATCACCAGACGCAAACGCTTGCCGCCACGGCTGATCATGACATTCTGGGTGAATGTCGCGTCCTGTATTGCTTGCGGAATGCCCGTAGGAAAAGCAAAATCCTGCCCCCAGATCGGTTGTGGACTCGCCTGCCAGCTTGCCACCCATTGCCGGGCCTGCGCGGTAAAGGTAATAAGGCTCAAAAAGCCCGCCAGCAGTATATAGTGCGTTGATTTCAATGAAGTCTCCTGTGTATGGACGATAAGTGTGATGGATAAGGGCAACAGCAACTGCGTGCAGTATGCAGTGCACATGCTTTACAATCCAGACACCAGCAATCACAACATTTGTGAACAATATTCATATGTCATCTGCACCCAAGGGCAATAAACTTGTCGAAATGGAACTGTTCGTGGCCACCATCGAGTCGGGCAGTTTCTCCCTGGCTGCCCGACACTTTTGCATGAGTCCGTCGGCCGTTTCCAAAGCAGTTGCCAGACTTGAAGCGCGCCTGCGGGTGACGCTGCTGAACCGTTCCACGCGCAAGCTATCGCTTACACCGGCCGGCGAGTCTTTTTTTCACCGCAGCAAATGTCTGCTCTCGGAACTGGACGACATTGAAGCGGGCATGACACAGGATGCCCTGCCGTCGGGGCCCTGCGCATCAATACCAATGTGCCATTCGGTGAACTGATCCTATTGCCGCTGGTTCCTTTATTTCAGGCGAAATTTCCTGACATTACACTCAATATTGACCTGACCGACGACGTGGTAGATATGTACGATGCGCGTGTTGATGTTGCCATTCGCGCCGGCCAGTTGAAGGACTCCGATCTTTACGCGCGCAAGCTGGGACAATCGCCCCGCGTCATCGTCGCAGCACCCGCCTATTTGCAAAAGCATGGCACACCAAAGCAACCCGAAGATTTGACGCGTTATCACAAGCTCGATTTGAACCTGTCCCGTTCGTTTCGCGGTTGGCGTATGACACAAGACGGCCAGGCGCTGCAGGTCAGCATAGATGCGCAGATCAAGGTCAATAACGGCATTTCGCTCAAGCATCTGGCAATGCAAGGGGCTGGGTTGGCACGCCTGACCCGGTTCATCGTGGACAAGGAGCTGCAAAGTGGCGCGCTGATCCAGGTGCTGGAGCAATACAATAGCCAGGAATTTGAATCGTTTTACGCAGTCTTCATGGGCAAACGCGATCTGATGCCGCGCCGGGTCGCCGTTTTTCTGGACTTTCTGACCGAGCACACCATTCTGCGCTAAACGCAGCAACACCGTTGCCGCGCGCTGCCAGCGCAAGACAGGCAAATTCGTGAATTCTGCGCACAAATCATTTGCCGCAGACAGGCTGTTTCCCCGGGGTCGGGCAGGCAATAATAAGCCTGCTTTCATCTACCTATCGGAAATTATCATGCCTATTGCTGTTTATGCATTAATGGCCGGCGCTTTTGGAATCGGCGTAACCGAGTTTGTGATCATGGGCTTGTTGCTTGAAGTAGGCAACGACCTGATGATCCCTGTCCAGACTGCCGGCACCTTGATATCAGGCTATGCCCTTGGTGTTGTAGTGGGCGCGCCCATCTTTACCATCGCCACGGGACGACTGCCCACAAACCACGTTGCTGGTTCTGATGGTCATTTTCATTCTGGGCAACGCTGCCTGCGCCCTGGCACCCAATTACTGGTTCCTGTTGTTCGCCCGGGTGCTCACCTCCTTTGCACATGGCACCTTTTTCGGTGTCGGCTCGGTGGTTGCAACACGGCTGGTTGCCAGGGACAAACAGGCCTCGGCCATCGCTGTCATGTTCACCGGGTTGACTGCCGCCAATATTCTGGGCGTGCCGTTCGGCACCTTCCTGGGCCAGATGTATGGATGGCGCGCGACGTTCTGGGCGGTCACGCTAATTGGCATTGTGTCGTTTTTTGTCATTCGTCATTATGTTCCGGCCGGTACCCGCGCGCAGGGCTCCGATCACAACTGGCGCGCCAGCGTGCGCAGTCTGGCCAATGGCGGCGTGATTGCGGGCTTGATGACAACCGTGTTTGGGTTTGCCGGCGTGTTCGCCGTGTTTACCTATATCGCCCCATTGCTCACGCAAATCAGCGGCTTTGATAAAACAGCACTCTCGCCTATTCTGGTTGTGTTTGGCGTCGGGTTGGTCATAGGCAATCTGCTGGGCGGCAGATTTGCAGACAAGTATCTCAAGACGACTGTGATCGTGAGCCTGCTTGCCCTGTCTGCGGTGCTCCTGCTCATGCCATGGGCCTTCCAGAATCAGATTGCTGCCGTGATTGCAGTAGGGCTGTTTGGGGTAGCGGCTTTCAGCACCGTTGCACCATTGCAAATGTGGGTATTGGGTAAGATTACCAATGCAGACCAGAGCCTGGTGTCCAGTCTGAACATTGCCGCCTTTAACCTGGGCAATGCGCTGGGCGCCTGGGCCGGCGGCCTGGTTATTGCCCAGGAGGGTGGATTGCCATGGATTCCCTATGTTGCGGCATTGATGCCGATCGCCAGTCTGCTGATTGCAGTGGTCGCCATACGCAGGGAAAGAACGCCAGTCATGCCGGTTGCCTGCGCCAGTTGAACTATCTCGGTCGGTAAGTAGTGACCAACCGGCATCAACCAGCGCCTGTTGGCCACTCGCCCTTACAGCAAGCGACGCAGCGATTCAAAGAACAACGTAGACTGCAACCGTTCCTGCTGTATCTGACTGGCCGCCAGTGCCGCCTTGTGTTCCTCCACCGGTTTTAACGGCAGGCCCGACGAATGCGCCAGCACTTCCACGCGGGCGGCACGCTCCAGATAGTACAGATCGTCGTACGCATAAGCGACGCTTTCACCACAGACAATTGGTCCATGATTTGTCAAAAATGCAACATCGGCGCCATTCATGGCATGGGCAATGCGCTCACCCTCGGCATGGTCCAGCGCCAGACCGTTGTAGGTACGATCGACAGCGATACGGTTGTAGAACCGCATGGCATTTTGCGACAGCAGCGGATCCAGCCCGCCATTTTCGGTCAGCGTCAGTGCGGTCGCATAAGGCATATGCGTATGCAGCACACATTTTTTGCGCGCAATCCGATGTACGGCAGCGTGAATAAACAATGCGGTTGGCTCAATTTCATGTTCGCCCCACAATTTGTTGCCATCGGCATCAACCATGACAATGTCTTCGGCCTGTATCTCGGACCACTGGAAGCCGCGCGGATTTAGCAGGAACCAGTCGGCACAGGCGGGGACCTCGGCGCTAAAGTGATTACAGACGCCCTCCGAAAGATCATGAAAGGCAGCCGCCCGCAAGGCCAGTGCCAGGTCCTGGCGCAGCCGGGTTGTCTCGTCCGAATGATAAACGGCTTCATATTGATTCTGGATGGTGTCCATCCCGCTCTCCCTGATGATGTTATTTTGCCTAACGTTAAATACCCCGCCTGCGAATGAAATACAATCACTCACGCAGTATCGCCCACATTAGCCAGGCGCGAGGGACGTATGCCTAGTCTAGTGCCAATTGGCTCATTTGTGTTAATTTCGATCTGCTTAGCGATTTGCCACATATTCATAGGGTCTGGCCATGAAAATTACACTGCACTATATCTATGATCCCCTTTGCGGCTGGTGTTATGCCGCCGAGCCACTGCTTGAACGTGTTCTTGCCTCTCCCGTTCGCGACAAGTTTACATTTGAAATGCATGCAGGCGGATTGTTCCAGCGCATGACGCTGCCACAAGGCAAACGGGCCATGATTCGCCAGGCCGATGCACGTATCGCAAACATGACCGGCCAGCACTTTGGCCAGCCCTATCTGGACGGATTGCTCGCACGCGACGATACCATTTATGATTCCCTGCCGCCCATTGCCGCCATTCTCGCGGTCGGCACTGTCTCTGCCGGTAGCGAACCGGCCATGTTGCAGGCTATCCAATATGCACACTATCGCGAAGGCCGCGCCGTCGTTCAGGAAGATGTCCTGGCCGATCTGGCACAGTCGCTGCAGATTGATCGAGCGTTATTTGTCGGGGCCTACCGGGAAATACTCAATGACAACATCCAGGCGCATCTGGACAGCACGCTCACGCTGATGCATTATGCCGGCGCACAAGGCTTCCCGGCCTTTGTGATCCAAAAGGATGATGTCCTGGAAAAACTGGGGCATGAACGGTACTACGGCGATGCGGCCGGGTTTACTGCCCTTATCGAAAGCAAAGTTGCCTCTGACCAAGGTGAGCACCCATCACGATGATTTCCACTTATTTATATCTGGCCGGCGCGATTATCATGGAAGTGATCGCTACTTCCTTTCTAAAATCATCCGAGAGCTTCACCCGGCTCGTTCCTTCAATCATCACCATTGCGGGATACGCCTCTGCGTTTTACCTTTTGTCACTCAGCTTACGCACAATGCCTACTGGTATTGCGTATGCAATATGGTCCGGAGCTGGTATCGTGCTCATATCCCTGATAAGCTGGATCTGGTTCGGGCAATCTCTTGACGGGGCAGCACTGCTGGGCATCGGCCTGATTATTGCCGGTGTCATTGTCATCAATGTATTTTCCGGCAGCGTTTCGCATTAGACAAGTGACGAAGGCCGACCGTACAAGTGCTGTAACGAATACGAACGGATGATCGGCTCTGGCATCATTTACGCCATCCGGTCAAGCGTCTGTCATTTTTAAAGATTATGCTGGTGCTTTTTACCAGAAGACAGGAATCGTGATGGCACTTACTCCCGAAGACATTCAATCGCTGTACGAGCACTATGGCGCCTCATTGTACGACGGCGAGGCGGTCACGCAACTGGAACATGCGCTGCAAGCGGCCTGTCTTGCCGAGGCCGGGCGCGCCCCGGATTCGCTCATTGCGGCAGCTCTGTTGCATGACCTGGGTCACATCCTGGAGGCGCGCAATCAGGAGCGTGATAATGCGTTCCCGGGTGTCGACCACCGCCATCAATTGGCCGCCGTTCCCTTCCTTGAACCGGGGTTTCCAGATTCGGTGATCGAGCCGGTCAAAATGCACGTCGATGCCAAGCGTTGCCTGTGCGCCATTGATCCGGACTATTTCGGGACGCTATCGCCCGCCTCCGTACACAGCCTGGGTTTGCAGGGTGGCAAGTTCAGTCAGGCCGAGGTTGAACAATTCCGGCAACGTCCTTACGCCCAGGACGCGTTGCGCCTGCGCCGCTGGGACGATCTGGCCAAGGTGCCGCAACGCACAACACCTGATCTTGCACATTTCATGCATTATGTAAAAAAGGTATACCAGCCCGCCGCCCTTGATCTCAGGAACTAACGCCCACTGCGCGCGCCGTCCTGACCAGGGACAACGCGAGTGCTTCTGCTGCTGCCCGCTGCTCTTCGCTTTGCAACAGACCTGCATCGTCAAATGCGTTGGCGGCAAAGGGAATTGTCATGACGGACGGCAATACCAACATTCCCAGCCCTGACAACACCGTGCGCAAGTGCAGCAAGCCCAGCCTGGTCCCAGACGCACCTGTGGTTGCGCCGCCAATGGCCGCCACCTTGCCAATATAAGGCACTTTGCCCGGTTCGTCGCCGTCTGCACGCGACACCCAGTCCAGCGTATTTTTCAGCAAAGCCGAGATGGAGGAATTTTCTTCCGGAGAGGCAAAGAACACGCCATGATGCGACTTGAACAGCGCTCGCAGTTGACGCGCAGATTCAGGCAGACCAAACTGCGCTTCATCATCTGCATGATAGATGGCCATCGGATAGTCGGCCAGACTGATCAACGTCGCATTGCCCCCGGCTTGCTCCACCGTGAGCGCCATATGGCGAGCCAGCCGGGTATTGTAGGACAGTCGTCGCGTACTGCCCGAGAGCAGCAGAATGCGTGGCTTGCCGTTGATCGGTTTGTCGTTCTCGATTGACGTCATTACATATTCCCTGAATGTCACGATGACATTCATCATAACAAAACCTGTTGTCGGACTGATTGTTCGGCTATGACGCCTGAGCTTGGCCCAGACAGAATAGCGCCACCGGCTTATGTTCGGCGGGCAAGGTCAGTTGCCTGGCCAACGCCTGGTCATCGACCCCCATGACCAGCACGCCGCCCAGCTTCTCGACGAGCGCTGCCAGATAAAGGTTCTGTGCTACAGCGCCGGTCTCTACGTCTACATAGCGGGAACCGCGCAGGCCATCGGGCTGCTGATCGGCAAAATGACGCAAAGCCAGGTCATAGTCGGCACTAATGACGATAACAACAGGCGCGGTCTCAAGCCATTCATCATCGGCAAGAGAGACAGGCAGCAAGCTGCCGGATACCGGGGCAGATGCGATGCGACCAAGAGATTTGCGCGCCGGGTCAAACAGATAGCTGCCCGCCTCTACGCCCTGCACCCGTCGCACCACAACCGTCAGGCCTAGCGGATGCAAGGCATGAGCCGAAGGCGCGCCCCGCTTGCCGTCGCTGCTATTGACCCCTTGTGCGCAGGTAAGGACGCGCATGAGCGCGGGTTCTTCAACGGGCGTGTCGGTAAACTGCCGGACGGAGCGGCGACGCGAAATCAATGAATACAATAATTCGCGTTCCTGTTCTGTTGTCGTCACCGCCATGCCAAAACTCCTTTCAAGTACGAAAGATCAATTCAGTGTAACAATAAAGCAGTCCGAGCCAGAACTGCGGGCGCGCCTGCGCGGTGTATCGGCATGTAAATTACTTGATCGATCATGATCATGGTCGTATCCACGGTTTTAAGCGCAACCCGCCATAGCCGCTTCCGGAACGGGTCAACCCCACATTAAAGATGGTAAGGTGCATGGCCGTTGTAACCAAAGCTGACTCGCAACGGCCGATCCAAAACGGACCTCCCATACAAGAAAAAGCTCACCTGCCCGATTTCAGTCTGCTTTAAGCTTCAGTCCTTATAATAGTTAGGTAGCTAACTAATAGAATATCTCAACCCATATATTTGAACCCCACTTGCCATGACCAACAAATCCAATCAGCCTCAGACGCCACACGCATGGCCATGAGCCAGGGCCTGCTGCATATGGCACGCGCTATCGCGGCGCGGCCGATCAATTGCTTGCCGAACTTGGCATGTCTCAGGCCACCGCGTGGCCGATTGTGGTCATCCGACGGCTAGGGGAAGGCGTAAGACAAAAGGATATCGCCGAAGAGCTGGGCATTGAAGCCCCTTCCCTGGTCCGCCTGCTCGATCAGCTTGAGGCCAGCGGCCTGGCCGTACGCAAGCTGGACCCTGAAGACGGGCGCAGCAAAACGCTGTACCTGACCGATGCGGGCAGACGCATTGCAAATGAAATTGATGAGCGCCTGCTTGGCTTTCGGCGCATGGTCTTCAATGGGGTGTCAAAAGAAGATGCCGATGCCTTTTTGCGTGTGCTCGATACGATCAGACACAGCACCTGTACAGCTGGCCGCTCTTCAGGGAAGCATTCGGGCAATCACAAATGAAACTGTTTACTGGCGACGAAGCGCTGTTTTCATTCAAATGCTATATAAGCGCCATGTTGGCGCTTTATATTTCATACAGCATCGGCCTGCACAACCCGTTCTGGGCGATGATGACCGCCTACGTCGTCACAACCCAGCCCTGGGCAGGCAGCATCCGTTCCAAGGCCCTGTACAGACTGGCTGGCACGGTATTGGGATCGGCCGCAGCGATTGCCATTATTCCGAACCTGAATCAAAGCCCCCTGCTTACCACTTTAGCTATGTCTCTGTGGGTAGGCGGCTGTCTGTATATTTCGTTACTGGACCGTACGCCCCGCTCTTATGTGTTCATGCTGGCGGGCTACACCGCCGCACTTATCGGATTTCCCGCTGTCGACGATCCGATAGGCCTCTTTGACAAGGGCATTTCCCGCGTTGAAGAGATCAGCCTGGGTATCGTGTGCGCCGCCCTGGTGCATACGCTTGTGCTACCGCGCAGTATTGCACCTGTGGTAATGAATGGCCTGGACCAGACACTGGCCGATGCCCGCTCCTGGATGATATCTACGCTGCGTTGCGCTGCCCCGGAAGAAGACAGGCAAAATCGTCGCAAGCTGGCCAACGACATTACGCAATTGCGTCTGACCGCTACGCATATACCGTTTGACACCAGCAATATTCGCTGGTCCTCGCACCTGTTGCGTGCGCTACTGAACCGCATCATCAGCCTGACGCCGGTCATCTCTTCGGTGGAAGACAGGATCAATGCATTGCAGCGAGCCGGCAGACCATTGCCGCCTGCAACGCGCGAGGTAATGAATCAAATCAGCGACTGGATCGCATCCGGTCAGCAGCCCGACGCTAAACAGCTGCAAGCGATGCATCACTCAATTGACACGATCACACCCGCCATTGAGCCCGGCATGAAATGGCACACGCTGTTGTCAGCAAGCCTGGCGACTCGCCTGCATGAACTGGTCAACACCTATGCAAAATGTATTCAGATGCGCATAGATCTGGATGCCGGCATCCAGAAAGCCAGTGACGAGGCCAGCGCCAGCCGGCGCAAACCCGACCTGCATATTGATCACGGCATTGCGCTGCAATCGGCGCTGGCGGCCGCGATCGCCATTGGCATTTGTTGCGTTTTCTGGATTATCACTGCATGGCCGCAGGGGAGCACCGCAGCCATGATGGCCGCCGTGTTCAGCTGTTTTTTTTCCACGCTGGATAACCCGGCCGCACCCATGCGTGTGTTCCTGCGCTATACGATTTACTCCATTCCCATTTCTGCTTTCTATCTGCTGGTTGCACTGCCATCCGTACACACATTTGAAATGCTGGCAATGGTCATTTTTCCAGTTGTCTTTGTACTGTCGGCACTGGCCATACGCCCTGCCTATGCGCTCAAGGCAATGGCTTTGCTATTTGGCGTACTGGGAACATTCGCTCTGATGGATGTCAACCAGGCAACACTGGACATTTATCTGAACAGCATCACCGGGCAACTGGCTGGCACAGCCGTGGCAGCGCTGGTGGCGAGCCTGTTTCGCACCATCAGTGCCGAACGCGCCGTCGTTCGCATTCAAAATGCCAATCGACAGGATCTGGCCACTCTGGCGTCAACGCGACGCTTGCGGATCACACCACACCTGACTTCACGCATGCTTGACCGCGTTGGCCTGCTGCAAACCCGTCTGCCCGTCGAGAACCGCACAGCACAGCAGGAAACACCCGATCCACTGCTGGCCTTGCGGGTCGGCAATGATATCGCCGTGTTGCAAAGCGCGTTGCAGTCCCTGCCGCGCGCCGGCCAGTCGGTGCGCCGGCTGCTCGATAGCCTGGCTGCCTTTCTTCGCAAGCCAAGGCAAGCGCCCGATGACGACCTGCTGCGGCAGCTGGATGATGCGCTGAAAAATGTATTGCTGGCCCCCACTATCGGTCCGTCGCACCACCGCGCTGTTGTCGCCATGGTGGGTCTGCGCCGTGGCCTGTTCCCGCAAATGGCGCCGTACCCTGTTACCGCAAACACCAAGGAGGCCGAAACATGATCGGAGAAATTGACATACAGGGCCTGTATATACCTTGGCTGCTGGTACTGGCTCTCATCACATTCGTAATCGCCAAGGCCGTAAGCACACTGCTCTCGCGCCTGGGATTTTATCGCCTGGTGTGGCACCCTGCCCTGTTTGACCTGGGGCTGTACGTGATTCTGCTTTTCGCAGTGCAGCGTACTTTTCCTTCTATTTTGAAATTGCTAATGGTTTGACAAATGAAATTACCCACTTCACCACCACTGGCCGCTATTGGCCGGTTCCTGCTTACCATGTTGGTACTGACACTGGCGGTGTACGCCGGTTGGCAGCTCTGGCTGCACTACGAGGTGGAACCGTGGACCCGTGACGGGCGAGTCAAGGCCAATGTGATTCAGGTTGCCCCTGATGTCTCGGGCCTGGTCATGAACGTTGCCGTGCATGACAACCAGGACGTCAAGGCGGGAGACTTGCTTTTCGAAATTGACCGGGCACGCTATCAGTTGGCATACGACCAGGCACAGGCTGTGGTCCAGGCTGATACTGCGGCCCGGGATCAGGCACAGCGTGACGTAAAACGCAACCGCTCCCTGGGCAAACTGGTAGCCGCCGAAATGGTCGAACAAAGCCGCATGCATCTGCATCAGGCACAAGCGGCGCTGGCCCAGGCAAAAGTACAGCTGGCCAGCGCACAGCTGAATCTGTCTCGCAGTCGCGTGTACGCCGTCACCGATGGTCGGGTCACCAATCTGAGCTTGCGCATTGGAGATTACGTCACGGTCGGCAAACCGGTACTGGCTCTTATCGACAGCGCATCGTTCTATGTGGAAGGCTATTTCGAGGAAGGCAAGCTGGGCAACATTCATATCAATGATCCGGCCACCGTCACATTAATGGGCAATAGCGCCATCATCAGGGGACATGTGCAAAGCATCGCCTTGGGTATTGCCGATCGCGAACGCAGCGTCGGCAGCGACCTGCTACCCAACGTCAATCCCACCTTTAACTGGATTCGGCTGGCGCAACGCGTGCCCGTACGCATTGCCATTGACAACAAGGATGCGGACATGCTGCTGGTCGCAGGGCAGACAGCCACCGTGAATATCGACCAGACAAGCCAGGATCATCAATAAACAATCCGACACACAACCATGCCAGGCAACACGAGCCCCTCTTAACAGGCTGACGCGTCCGTACTCGTAGCCAGACAAGCTGCAGGCGCAAGCGTGGCGCCATTACGCAAGACCTCTTTTAAAAATCTGATTATGAATTACCGCTTATCAACCCTCGTCTTTTTTTCCCTCCTGCTGGCCGGATGTAGTGTCGTGGGGCCCGATTACAAAACGCCGGACAATGCCGTCATACAACAGCCGTCCGCCCAGGGCGCCTTTGTCGGCGCGCGCGCGACCAATGTCTATTCTGACGCGCCCTTGCCTGTGCACTGGTGGCGGCTCAATCATGACCCAATCCTTGATCGGCTGGTGAGCAAGGCACTGGCTGCCAATGCCAACCTGCGCGCAGCCCAGGCAAATCTGGCCCGCGCACGCGCCACTGTGGCGGGTGCCCAGGCTCAGCAATCTCCTGTCATAGACGTCAATGCCTCGGCACAGTACGGTCACAGTTCCGGGTTGCAGCAGCTACAGCCGGATCTGCGACCACCAGACCGGTGGGCATACAGTAGCGGCCTTAATATTGCGTATCAGATCGATCTTTTCGGGCAAATCCATCGGGCGATAGAGGCGTCTGAGCAGGATGCACAAGCGGCAATGGCCACCTACGAAGCCGCGCGCGTGACAGTTGCTGCAGAAACCGCGCGGGCCTACGCCACTATCTGCGCCGCCGGTATGCAACTGGCTTCGGCGAAAAAATCAGTGCGTATACAACAGGAATCGAGCGATATCGCAAGACAATTGTGGCAGGCAGGACGCGGGACGCAACTGGATGTCACCCGCGCACGCGGTCTGGTTCAGCAGTTGAACGCCGGCATCCCGCCGTTGCAGGCCCAGCAGCAGGTTGCCTTGTTCCGGCTGGCGACCCTGACCGGCCAGACACCGTCCTCCATGCCGGCATCACTATTGAAATGCGCCACGCCTCCTCGGTTTACCGGCACCATTCCGGTTGGCAACGGCAAACAGTTATTGCGCCGTCGCCCCGATATTCGGGCAGCCGAACGCAAGCTGGCGGCCGCCACTGCAAGAATCGGCGTTGCCATCGGCCAGCTGTATCCGACCATCACACTGGGCCTGGCCAGCGCATCGACCGGCCCCATGGATATGCTTGGCAATAAAAGCACCACGAGCTTAAATGTAGGCCCGCTAATATCATGGACAGTGCCCAATACGGGCGCCGCCAAGGCCGCTATTGCCCAGGCCAGGGCAACGGCAGAGGCAGAATATGCGCATTTTGATGCAACAGTGCTGAATGCCCTGCAGGAAACCGAGAGCGCGCTGGTTACTTATGCCCGCCAACTGGAACGTTACGCTGCACTCAAAGCGGCACGCGATACAGCGGCACAGGCGGCCAGTCAGGCATCGGTCCTGTACCGGGCAGGCAAAACAGATTACCTGCCGGTGCTGGATGCACAGCGCACCCTGGCCAGTGCCGACAGCGCGCTGGCCTCGTCCCTGGCGCAGCTGGCCGATATGCAGGTGGATGTATTTCTGGCGCTGGGCGGCGGCTGGGAATAACTCAAAGGCGTGTCTGTAGTGCCATGGCTTGCATCACGAGTATATTGACGCCGTGAAAATGCTCGACGCCTGGTCACTGTCCCGGCAATCCGGGGCCGATTTCGGCATAGCGGCACCCCAGCGCGCGCCGTCACTCAGGCAGATCAGGTAGTGACTGCCTGATCGCAGTCATCTCCTCCCAGGGGTCACTGGCAAGCCGGGCCAGGCGTTGCGGCAGATTGCGGATATGGAAGGCGTCCGACGACTTTACGCGCCCAAGTTCTTCCCAGCGCAGCGGTGTGGCCACTGCGGCACCAGGCCTGGCACGCAGCGAATACGAGCAGACACTGGTGGCGCCACGCCCATTGCGCAGATAGTCCACGAATATCAATCCTTTACGCTGTTTTTTGGAGGCCGTTGCGATATAGGTGTCCGGATGCGCCCCGGCCAGCGACTCGGCAAAAGCGCGCGCAAACTGTCTTGCGTCCTCCCAGGGCACGGGCGGTTTCAGCGGCGCGACCACATGCAGCCCTTTACCGCCGGTCGTGCGTACAAACGATTGCAGCTGCAGTTGCTCCAGCAGATCGCGCACCTGACGCGCCGCCTTTTTCACCGTGGCCCACGACACTTGCTCAGAAGGGTCAAGATCAAATACCAGACGGTCGCAATCATCCGGGCTGTCGGCCAGCGCACCCCATGGATGGAACTCCAGCGAGTTAAACTGCACCAGTTGCATGACATCTGTCTTGTCCCGCACCATCAAATAGTCCTGCCTGCCACCCTGCTCTTCTTGCAGACTGACCGTACTGACATCCATGCCGGCCGTATGGTGTTTTTGGAAAAAGCAGGCTTTTTGCGTGCCATCCGGGCAGCGCAGCACCGATAGCGGCCGTCCGGCTACCCCCGGCAACAGCCAGTCCATCACTCGTTCGTAATAGTCGGCCACATCCTGCTTGCTCACCTGCATCTCGGGGTACACTAAGCGGTCCGGGCTGCTAATTTGAACAGTATCCTTTTTCATAGGCTCCTCTTTTGCCTGGCTGCCTCGCAGATCAGCAACAGACTTGTCTTCTCGTAATGTCTTGAACGCCGTGTGACGCAACAATCCCTGACTGCTGTGTCCACGATAAAACACCTCCACCACATGGCGCGGCTTGACCCATTTTGCACGCCGCAAATCCGAATCTATGCCTGCAACTGTCACCGTCGGGTCTGTCTCTGCAACCGGTCGCAACAGGGTCGATAGTTGTCGCAACATAGCATCATTCATGCCGGTGCCGACACGCCCGGCTAGTCGCCAGCCTGACTTGCCCTCGGGCAATGCCAGCAGTAATGAACCAATACCCATGCGACTTCCTTTGGGCTCAATAAAGCCGGCAATGGCAAACTCATCACTGAGTTCCATTTTTATTTTCTGCCAGCTTCTGCTGCGACCGGCGTGATATGACGCATTTACCCGTTTTGAAATAATGCCTTCGAGTTTTTCTGCTGTTACTCGCGCAAACACCTGAGGTCCGGAACCCACCAGATGCGAACTGTATCGCAATCGTGATGGCGCGCCTTGCAATACCGTCTCCAGCAATGCCTTGCGTTCCTGCAACGGCACATCGCACAGATCAAACCCTTGCAGATGAATCAGGTCAAACAACAGATAACTCAATGGCGCCTGCTTCTCGCCAGACAGCGTCGCCTGCAAGGCGGAAAAATTGCTGTGCACGCCCTCGAGCACAACCAGTTCGCCATCAAAGGCAGCCTGCTGCAGCCCGAGCGATGCCATATCACTGGCCACATCAGGCAGGCGTGCCGTCCAGTCCAGACCATTACGCGACCACAAGGCCGGAGTGCCATCAACAATCGTGCACAGCAGGCGATAGCCGTCCCATTTGACTTCATGCAGCCAATCATCGCCAACCGGCGCCTTGTCTGCAGTAAGGCATAATTGTGGCGCAAATGGTTTGTGCTGCAACGGCTGTCGCTTTGCGCCTTTGAAGGCATCAAGCTGCGCACGCCAGGCGGCGGTTGCCGGATTCTTCTGGCTTTTCGTATCGGCTACTGCTTTGGAAGTTGTGCCTTTAGAAGTTATATTTTTTGCTGCCCTGTCTTTTGCTCTTTTTTGGGCGGCGGTCTTTTTACCCGCACTCGCTTTTTTTGCGGCTGGCCCTTTGCCATCCGTGACCAACGCTGCAGACTCATCGACAAAGTCATCAGCCTCTTTGTCCCCGGCAAATGCATCGTCCTGCTTGATCAGTAACCACTGTTGCTGGCGACTGCGGCGATGGCTGCGGATCAGATGCCACCCGCCTTGCAAGATGTCGCCAAACAGTTCAAATTTCAAATGTCCTTTGGCCAGTTGCGCTTCGACCTCTTCATTGGTGCTCCAGATTCCGCTGTCAAATATTCTGACATGTCCTCCACCGTATTCCCCTTTGGGAATATCACCCTCGAAACGGGCATAGCTGACGGGGTGGTCCTCTACTTGCACTGCCAGACGTTTGACCGACGGGTCAAGGCTGGGGCCTTTGGGCACCGCCCAGCTCTTGAGCACCCCGGCAACCTGCAGCCGAAAATCATAATGGCGATGGCTGGCGTGATGTAGCTGGACAACAAAGATGGGCCGACCGCCGCCAATTGCATCCTCTTGCGGTTCCGGTGTACGGTCAAACCTGCGTTTGCGCTGATAGTCGGCAAGGCTCATAGGCGCCCCCGGTCAGTAGTGTTGGAAAATGCGCGCTAGGCCGCCTTTTTGGTGCTGCCCGCACGCTTGCGTGAGCCGGATCCGGAAGAACCGGCGCTTTTCTTTGGTGTTGCTTGGCAGTTTTTCTGGCAGTCGTTGTTGATTTGGCTGCCTTGCCTGCCGTTTTACCTCGGGCTGTTTTACCGTTATCCGTTGTGCTCTTGCGCCCCGCCGCTCTGGCCGCTGATTTTGCTGAAGCCTTTTTGCTCGCTTTGCCTGCCGCACTGTCGCTGCCTCGTGCTGCAGGACTGGATTTGGCCGCCTTGGGTGGTGTTCGTTTATTGGTTGCCAGGCTTTGCTTGAGCAGCGACATAAAGTCGACCACGTTAGTGGCAGCATTCTCCGGTACTGCAGCGTCTTCCAGTTCGTCTTCAGGTCGGTGGCTGACTTTGTTGGCTTTCATCCGCTTTTTTATCACATCTGAAAGCCGCTGCCGGAACTCGTCCTTGTACTGCTCTGGTTTCCATTCCGCGCCCATGGACGTAATCAATTGACTGGCCATGTCCATTTCCTGGCTGGAAATCCGGTAGTCGCTCAACTTGCCTTCCGGAATCCGGTAGTCCTGCACATCAATCAACTCCTGCGGATAGCGCAGCAGAATCAGCATGAGCGCATCGTCTTGCGGCATCACGGCACACAGATATTCACGCGTGCGTATGACCACACGTGCTATTCCGATCTTGCCGGCATCACGCAGTGTCTCGCGCAACAGCACATATCCTTTTTCCGCCTTTTTTCCCGGCACCAGCACATAGGGTTTTTCGAAATACGCCGGGCCGATAGCGCTGGCGTCGACAAAAGCCTCTACATCGACCGACTCTTTGCTTTGCGGCGCTGCATCGCGAATATCGTCGGGTTCCAGCACCACATAATTGCCTTTGCTATATTCAAATGCCTTGACGATATCTTTCCACGGCACCTCTTCGCCGGTATCGGCGTTGACCCTCTCGTATCGCACCGGCGCCTTGTCACGCGAGTCCAGCATCCGAAAATGCAGATCAATGCGTCGCTCCCCTGGCATTAACGCCACGGGTATATTCAATAGTCCAAAAGAAAGCGTACCATTCCAGATCGGGCGTGCCATATCAGGTCCTTGTTCAAGATCATCAATGCGCCAAACGCAGCGCGAGTCCTGCAGCAATGTGAATCGGCTCAAGGGCCGACCCAATTTCAAATGCAATGAATCGTGTGGGGTATTGCCTGTAAGCGTTCAGGCTTGCGTAACCTTTTGACCCAGTGCATCTATCAGTGGTGTGCCGTCATCGCGGTTGAGCGCGCCTTTTTGCGGCAGCGGCAAAATATCCAGCACCAGCTCTGACGGGCGGCACAGGCGCGCGCCTTTAGGCGTGATCACAAAGGGGCGATTAATCAGAATCGGATATTCAATCATGGCATCCAGCAGCCGATCATCACTTACAGCCGGGTCATCCAGTCCGAGTTCCTTGAACAGCGTTTCTTTCTGACGCACTGCGTCGCGCACGCTGATGCCGGCCTGCTCTATAATCGCTGTCAACTCTTCGCGAGAAGGCGGATTGTGCAGGTATTCTATGACATTGGGCTCGACACCTGTATTGCGGATCAGCGCCAGCGTCGTGCGTGAAGTACCGCAGCGGGTATTGTGATAAATTGTAATATCCATGAGGGGAACTCCTGTACCGTTGGTGGTTCAATCATAGCATTTAGCAGGTCGAATGCGTGTAACCATTGGCCGATGCAAGGCGGTACATGGCCATGACGATTACAACGCCCCATCACCGAACCGGCGACGCGGGCGCGCAATATCTTGCGCAGTAAAAGAGCGCCAATTATGGCGCCCCGGATTGCGTATGGACAATATGAAAGCCTGCGATCAGCCCTTGCTCTGCTGCAATGCCTGATCCAGATCCGCCAGAATGTCATCGATATGCTCAATACCAATCGAAAGCCTGACCATGTCCTGGCTGACCCCGGCCTTCTCCAGTTCCTGCTCATTGAGCTGACGATGGGTGGTTGTGGCCGGATGGCATGCCAGCGATTTGGCATCGCCAATATTGACCAGGCGCGTAATCAATTGCAGCGCATCGATAAAGCGCGCCCCTGCCTGCGCATCTCCCTTCACGCCGAAGCACAGAATGGCCGATGGTTTGCCACCCATATATTTGCGGGCCAGTTCGTGTTCTGGATGATCGGGCAGACCCGCATATTTCACCCAGCTGACCTGCTCATGCTTCTGCAGAAACTGCGCCACTTTCAGGCATTTTCACAATGGCGCTCGACGCGCAATGCCAGCGTTTCAATACCCTGCAGAATCTGGAATGCTGCCAGCGGAGCCAGGGCGGCGCCGGTGTTGCGCAACGGGCCGACGCGACAACGTCCGATAAAGGCAGCTTCGGCAAACGCCTCGGTATAGACCACACCATGGTAGGCCGGATCTGGTTCATTCAGCACCGCAAACCGCTCTTTATGCTCGGCCCATGGAAACTTGCCGGAATCAACCACAGCCCCGGCAATAGTCGTGCCATGCCCGCCCATATATTTGGTCAGCGAATGCACCACAATATCGGCGCCGTGTTCAAAGGGACGGCACAGCGCCGGCGTTGCCACGGTGTTGTCCACAATCAGCGGTACCCCGTGCCGGTGCGCCGCGTCTGCCAGTGCGCGCAGATCAATCAGGTTGCCTGCGGGATTGCCAATGGATTCGCAGAACACCGCTTTGGTCTTGTCATCGATCAACGCCTCCAGTGCCGCAATATCATTATGAGGAGCCATGCGCACCTCGATTCCCTGGCGCGGAAACGCATGGGCAAACAGGTTATAGGTACCGCCATACAGTTTGCTGACCGATACAATATTGTCGCCTGCCTGAGTAATGGTCTGGATGGCATAGGTGATGGCCGCCATGCCCGAGGCGACTGCCAGCGCGGCAATTCCGCCTTCCAGGGCAGCTACGCGCTCTTCCAGCACCGCATTGGTCGGATTCATGATACGCGAGTAGATATTGCCGGCCACTTTCAGATCAAACAGGTCGGCGCCATGCTGCGTATTGTCAAAGGCAAACGAAGACGTCTGATAAATGGGTACGGCAACTGCCTTGGTGGTGGGCTCCGGTGTGTAACCCGCATGAATGGCCAATGTCTCAAGTTTCATTTCTTCTCCTTTCTGGAAATCAAATTTCAGGGCAACGATCAAATAGCCTGACTGACGTAATAAATATCTGATTCCGCTTTATACCCGACATCACCGGTTCTGTCAGCCTTTCGCTTGATCTTTACTTATGTATTGGATATATATGCTTTTGCACACTGCTCAGTTGGTGGCTTGTTCACCTATTCTCCCGGCCCGCTGCCAGTCTTGCACCCTGCGTGCGCCGGCCCTTGCGGTACTCATCAGGCGTGGTTCCCATCAGGCGGCGAAACATGCTGATAAATGCCGACGCGCTGCTGTAGCCCAGATCCAGGCCAATCGCTTCCACGGTCTCGCCCCGATCAAGCCGTGCCAGCGAAGCCAGCACCTTGAGCCGCTGTCGCCATTCAACAAAAGACATGCCCAGATCACGCTGGCAACGGCGCATCAGGTTCTTTCTGTTGTATGACTGATCGCCGCGAATTCGGCGATTGTACGCGCATCACCCGGGTTGGCCTGTAGCGCCAGCAACACCGGCTTGAGCAAAGGATCGTCTGATGTGGGCAGGTAAGTCCCTGCACAATCGGCCTGCTCCAGCTGATCCACCAATACCCGCAATAGACGTTGCTCCCGCAGTGAAGCGACAACGGCCGGCGGCCTTCTGCCCAGTTCATCAAGCAGCGCCCGCATAAACGGGCTGACGGTCAATGCACAGGTGACGCCAGGCAAGGTCTGACACAGCGCTGCGTCGACATACAGGGAGCAGTGGATGCCCGCATGACGATTGAATGCGATATGCTCGGTGCGAGGCGGCAGCCATAAACCGTACTGGGGCGGCGCCAGATAATGCTGATGGGCCAGTTCGATTTCCATGATGCCGCTAAAGGAGTATACAAATTCCCCCCAGTTGTGAAGATGACGCGGATATACGGTGTCTGCCTGCACGCTCACCGCCCGAAAGACAATGGGCGCCGGCAAAGCCGTATCAAACGGAGGTCGACGCAAATGCGTCGCGTTGCTGGGTGAAAAGCCGGATTTTTTCATAAGCGTAATCCAATAAAAGCGATATAACGGACAGAAAGGCCAAGAGCGATCGCGCTGACAGCAATACCGACACGAGCCCGACGCGTGCCATATCCCTGTACAGCTCGCACTTGCATCTGCAAAACGGCACATGGATCCCGAAGGAAACATGCCACCCCTCGTCGGAAAATTCACTTCATACCAATAAATGACTTAATCCCGATATCGATTGTCATATTTACAGTATATGGCGATTATCCGTCAATGAGATAATCCTGTTTCACAATGGGCTTATCTTGAACAGGAACAAAAATGGAACACCGCCGGGCAATTGATCGCAAGGCCACCGGCCTGATGCTGCTTACTTGCGCAATTTGGGGTCTGCAACAGGTCGTACTCAAGGGCGCGGCACCAGACGTTGCGCCGGTTTTTCAGATTGCCTTGCGCTCCGGTGTTTCAGCCATCATGGTGTACATCCTGATCTATGCGCGCGGCGATCGCATTGTGCTCTCTGACGGGACCTGGAAGCCCGGGATTGCCGCCGGACTGCTTTTTGCCCTGGAATTTTTGCTGGTGGCCGAGGGGTTGCACCACACCACGGCCTCGCATATGGTCATTTTCCTTTACACTGCCCCGGTATTTGCTGCCCTGGGGCTTTACTGGAAGGTGCCCGACGAACGTCTGAGCCGGGTTCAATGGCTGGGCATCGCGATCGCTTTTGCGGGCATTGTCGTAACCTTTACCGGCCGCAGCGGCTCGGCGGATACCGGCGGCACTAACCCGCTGCTGGGCGACTTGCTTGGGATCTGCGCAGCCATGGCCTGGGGTGCGACCACTGTTGTCATACGCACCACTCGCCTGAACAACTGCCCAAGCACGCACACCTTGCTGTATCAGCTGATTGGCGGCTTCGCCGTTCTGATCGTTGCCGCCATCCTCATGGACCAGACTTATTTCAACCCTACGCCGCGTGCCTTTGCCGCCATGGCATTTCAGATACTGGTCGTGTCTTTTGGCAGCCTGCTCTTGTGGTTCTGGCTGCTGCGGCAGTATCTGGCATCCCGGCTTGGCGTCCTGTCCTTCATGACGCCGCTTTTCGGTATTGCTTTTGGCGTCTGGCTGCTGGATGAGCCGCTGGAGCCCAATTTCGTGGCCGGTGCTGATGGTTCTGCTTGGCATATTGCTGGTTAGTGGTTACGAGTGGATACAGCAAATCATTGCCCGCCGTCGCACGTTATCCCATTTATAAGTTGTTTGCCCGGTACAGACTGTTATAAGCTAGGCAGACAATCGCGTCTTTGCCTGCCTGCTGCACCTTTTACCGGAGCCACAATATGAGCCTGGAATTTTTGCTGACATCCCTGATCGTGGTGATCTCGCCCGGCACAGGCGTCATTATCACCGTCGCCGCCGGCCTGTCGCGGGGACGCCGCGCCGCCGTCATCTGCGCTTTCGGCTGTACCTTGGGTATTTTGCCGCACATGTTCGCCGCCATTACGGGACTGGCTGCCTTGTTGCATACCAGTGCCCTGGCTTTTGAAATAATCCGGTACGCGGGCGTCGCCTATCTGTTGTACATGGCGTTTACAACCCTGCGCGAGCATGGCGCGCTGAAAATCGAAACCGGCGCCGCGCCGCGCTCCAATAGGGACGTGATTCGCTCCGCTATTGCCGTCAATGTGCTAAACCCGAAGCTGTCCATATTTTTCTTCGCCTTTTTACCGCAATTTGTCGGCAACCAGGCCAGCAACCCGCTACCGATCATGCTGGAGCTATCTGCCATTTTCATGGCAATGACATTTATCGTTTTTACCGGTTACGGCGTCTTTGCTGCAGCGGTTCGCCACCACGTGATTGGCCGGCCCGCGGTCATGACCTGGTTGCGCCGCAGCTTTGCCGCCGCCTTCGTTGCGCTGGGCGCCAAGCTGGCATTCACCGAGAGATAATCGCCAGAAGGTCCTGAGCGGGAGGTTTTTTTGAGTGCACACCAGCTGCGTCCCCCGGCTTGCAACGCATTGAGCGGTTATCTCTTGTGACCGCCGTTTGGCTGGAGGCATTTGGCGCTATAGTTGGCTAGAATACAAATACTAAGGAACGCCATCACCATGCTCCCCAAACCTACGGCTACTGCGCCCATTCGCTTTGGCTTTCTGTTGCTGCCGCAGTTCACGCTGACCGCATTCTCCGGTCTGCTGGACGTCCTGCGCCTGGCCGGAGACGAAGGCGACTACAGTAAACCGGTTCGCTGCGCCTGGCATGTGGTCGACGAAACGCTGGCGCCAGTGAGCTCTTCCAGCGCCATTCAGGTAATGCCCTCGGAAAAACTGGGCGATCCGGCACGTTTTGATTATCTGGTGGTGGTGGGCGGTTTGTTGCACACCGGCCTGCCGCTCAGTCCTGCCCAAAAACGATTTATACAGCAAGCTGCAGACCAGAACGTGAATCTGGTTGGCGTCTGCACCGGGGTTTTCGCGCTGATGCAGGCCGGTGTCATGCAGGATCACCGCATCTGCGTCAGCTGGTTCCATTATTGGGATTTTGTCGAACAGTTCCCGCAAGCCGATCCGAATCTGATTGTTGCCGACCGGCTCTACGTCTGTGATCGCCGCCGCATTACCTGCTCGGGAGGACGTGCATCCATTGATGTGGCCGCCGATATTCTGAAGCGTCATATGGACCATGCCATCGTACAAAAGGCCTTGCGGATCCTGCAGATAGATAATGCCAACCCGCAAACGACGCCCCAGCCGCTGCCCCCGGGTATCGAACCGGACACGCATCCTGTGGTGCGTCGCGCCATGCTGTTAATGGAGCAACATATGGGCAAGGCCCTCACGATGGACACGCTTGCAGGCAAACTGAATATTTCAGTGCGTCAGCTGGAACGGCTTTTCAAGCAATCGTCAGGCGTGACCCCACAGGCGTATTCCAGGGGGATTCGGCTGCGCATGGCCGCCTGGATGCTGACTCACTCCACCAAATCCATCGCGGCCATTGCCAGCGCTTGCGGTTTTGCCGATGCCTCACATATGGGGCGGGAATTTCGAACCACCTTTGAAATGTCTCCTGGCCAGTGGCGCAGCCGGGCCCAGTTGCCGGCATCGCTGCTGGCCGCAAAAACCCCGAACCCGGTCGATTATGTGAGCGAAGTATTTCCGGGGCGCCAGGAGTTTCATTAGACGTTTTCCAACTTTCAAAACCATTCAATGATGGCGTAATTATTCCAATCAATAGGCGGAAAAGTTCTATCTGCGCAGCGCCCGATTTGCTCTACTTGCAGTCACTGCGCCCGCTCCGATCACGGCGCAACAGGATTGCTACGAGGACATCATGCGCAACCGCTATTCAATTTTCAGTCTGATCCGCAACGGGCTGAGCCATAACGAAAAATGGGGACGTGCCTGGCACAGTCCCGAACCCAAGCGCGAATACGACGTGGTTATTGTTGGAGCCGGCGGTCATGGCCTGGCAACCGCCTATTATCTGGCCAAGGTTCATGGCATACGCAATATTGCCGTTGTGGAAAAAGGCTGGCTGGGTGGCGGCAACACCGCTCGCAATACCACCATTGTGCGCTCCAACTACTTATGGGACGAATCAGCACAGCTCTATGAAAAGGCGATGAAGCTATGGGAAGGTCTGTCCCAGGAGCTGAACTACAACGTCATGTTCAGCCAGCGCGGCGTAATGAATCTGGCGCATACCCTGCAAGAGGTGCGTGATACCCAGCGACGCATCAATGCCAATCTGTATAACGGCGTTGACGGCCAATGGCTTGACCGCGAACAAATTCGCCAACTGGAGCCGCTGATCAACCTGGACAGCCGCTACCCGGTACTGGGCGCCTCGTTCCAGCCCCGCGGTGGCGTGGCCCGACATGATGCGGTCGCCTGGGGTTTTGCCCGCGCAGCCGACCAACTGGGCGTGGATATCATTCAGAACTGCCCCGTAACCAACATTCGCAAGAAAGATGGCGTAGTCCTGGGTGTTGAAACCGGCAAGGGATTCATCGGCGCCAGGAAAGTGGCGATCGTGGCGGCCGGCCATTCAAGTGTGCTTGCCGATATGGCCGGCATACGCCTGCCGCTGGAGAGCCATCCATTGCAGGCCCTCGTATCGGAGCCGGTCAAGCCTGCGATCAATACCGTGGTCATGTCCAACGCGGTACATGCTTATATCAGCCAGTCCGATAAAGGCGATCTGGTCATTGGCGCAGGCATTGATCAGTACACAGGCTATGGTCAGCGCGGCAGTTTTCAGAGCATCGAACAGACCTTGCAGGCCATTGTTGAAATGTTCCCCAGCTTAAGCCGTGTGCGCATGAACCGGCAATGGGCCGGCATTGTCGACATTAGTCCCGATGCCTGTCCCATCATCTCCAAAACGCCCATCAAGGGGCTCTATTTCAATTGTGGCTGGGGTACCGGCGGCTTCAAGGCGACGCCAGGCTCGGGCTGGGTTTTTGCCCACACCATCGCCAACGACGAACCTCATTCCCTGAACGCGCCCTTTTCCATAGACCGCTTCTATACCGGTCATCTCATAGACGAGCACGGCGCCGCTGCCGTTGCGCACTAGGATCATAATCATGCTTGTCATACGATGCCCATGGTGCGGTGAGCGCGCCGAAAGCGAATTCAATTTCGGCGGCCAGGCCGGTATTGAACGACCCGCCAATCCCGAACACCTGTCCGATGAACAATGGGGCGACTATTTGTTCATGCGCAAGAACCCTTTAGGCATCCACCGCGAACAATGGGTGCATACTCATGGCTGTCGACGCTGGTTTATTGCCGAACGCGACACCCGTCATTATCAGTTCAAGTCGGTGGAAAAAATCGGCGCACCGGGCAAGGAGCAGACATGACCCAGTCACATCGTCTGGCCGATGGCGGTCTTATTGACAGAAACAAACCACTGCGGTTCCAATTTAACGGCAAATGGTATCTGGGTTACCAGGGCGATACGCTGGCCTCTGCCCTGCTTGCAAATGGCATCCACTTTGTCGCTCGCAGTTTCAAGTATCACCGCCCCCGCGGCATCATGACGGCCGGAGTCGAGGAACCCAATGCCATTGTCCAGCTGGAAAACGGCGCATATACCGTGCCCAATGCGCGCGCTACTGAAGTCGAACTGTACGAAGGATTGACTGCAAGCAGCGTTAATGCCCGGCCCGACATTGAACGTGACCGGCTGGCGTTCATGCAATATTTGTCGCGCTTTATCCCGGCAGGCTTTTACTATAAAACATTTATGTGGCCCCGCCGCTGGTGGGGGAAATATGAAGAACACATCCGCCATACTGCAGGCCTGGGTACCGTTCCCACCGAACATGATCCTGATCGCTACGAAAAAACTATGCCCACTGTGATGTACTGGTCGTAGGCGCGGGGCCTGCCGGACTTGCCGCCGCATACAGCGCCGCAAGTACGGGTGCACGGGTCATACTGGTCGACAATCAATCGGAACCGGGCGGCAGCCTGCTGCACGCGTGCGCCTCTGTCAACGGCGCACCTGCCAGGCAGTGGCTCGCAAGGATCACCGGCGAACTGGCCGCAATGCCCGAATTCCAATTTTTGCCGCGCGCGACCGCCTTCGGTTATCAGGACCACAACCTGGTCACCGTATGCGAACGACTGACCGATCATCTGCCGCTGCAGCAGCGTAACGGCGTGCGCGAACGCCTGTGGAAAATCCGCGCTGCGCACGTGATTCTGGCCACCGGTGCCCATGAGCGTCCAATCGCGTTCGGCAACAATGACCTGCCTGGCATTTTGCTGGCGTCAGCGATCAGCACCTATATCGGCCGCTTTGGCGTGCTGCCCGGCCGGCGCGCCGTGGTGTTTACCAATAATGACAGCGCCTATCAGACTGCACTGGACCTGCATCGCTGCGGCGCCCAGGTTACCGTTGTTGACGCGCGCGCGGCCAAGGACGCAGCCGTGCCGACATTGCTTGCAGAAAAAGGCATACCGATCCTGTGGCAGGCTGTTGTCAGCCACGCCAATGGCAAACGTCATATAGACAGCGTAGCCGTGCGCCAGCTGGGCAATCCGGTCGGCCATGACATAACAACCCACACACTGCCTTGCGATCTGCTTGCCGTATCCGGCGGACGGAACCCGGTCGTGCATTTGTATGCCCAGTCTGGCGGCAAACCCCGCTGGCAGGAACTTGACGCCTGCTTCGTGCCGAACGATCAGGTGGCCAGGCAGACAACGGTCGGCGCTTGCAACGGCCAATTTGATCTGGCCGGCGCCCTGGACAGCGGCGTACGGGCCGGCCGCGAAGCGGCTGCCGCGCTAGGTTGGCAGTCCGATCACGATATCTCGTGGCACACAGAGCCTGTGCCGGCCGGCAACATCCTGCCCTTGTGGACAACGGCCACGGGCCGGGATATCGCGCGCGGCCCCAAGCAATTTGTGGATTTGCAAAATGACGTGTCTGTGTCCGACATCTACCTGGCCGTACGCGAAGGCTATCGCAGCATCGAACATGTCAAGCGTTATACCGCCATGGGTTTCGGCACCGACCAGGGCAAACTGGGTAACATTAACGGCATGGCTGTGCTGGCCGACGCGCTTGGCCAGAGTATATCGGAGACGGGCACGACCACCTTCCGTCCCAACTACACCCCCGTTTCTTTCGGCGCCATTGCCGGACGAGAGCTGGGCGAGTATTTCGATCCAATTCGTAAAAGCTGCCTGCATCAATGGCATGTTGCGCATGGCGCCGTTTTTGAAGATGTGGGAAACTGGAAGCGTGCACGGTATTATCCCCGCGACAATGAAACCATGGAGGCGGCGGTTGCGCGAGAATGCCTGGCCGTGCGTAACAGCGTCGGGCTGCTCGATTACAGCACATTGGGTAAAATTGATGTGCGCGGGCCTGATGCCGCCACATTTTTGAATCGCATCTATACCAACTCCTGGACCAAACTTGAACCCGGGCGCTGCCGCTATGGCCTGATGCTTGATGAAAATGGCATGATCCTGGACGATGGCGTCAATTTGCGGCTCGCCGATCAGCATTTTCTCATTTCGACAACTACCAGTGGCGCCGCCAAAGTGATGAGCTGGATGGAGCGTTGGTTGCAGACCGAATGGCCAGAACTTAAAGTCTATCTTACCTCGCTGACCGACCAATATGCGACGGCAACGGTTGCCGGCCCACACGCCCGCAAGGTGCTGCAGCACGTATGCCATGACATTGACTTTGACAACCAGGCTTTCCCGTTCATGAGTTTCAGACACGGCAGTATTGATGGCGTGGCGGTACGTATTTTGCGCGTCAGCTTCTCGGGTGAGCTGTCTTATGAAGTCTATATGCCCGCCAATCACGGTCATCATATATGGGAAATGCTTATGCATGCCGGCGAACCGTTTGGCATCACACCCTATGGTACCGAGGCCATGCATGTACTGCGGGCTGAAAAAGGCTTCATTATTGTCGGACAGGATACCGACGGCTCGGCCACACCCATTGACATGGGCATGAGCGGTATGCTTGCCCCGTCCAAAGACTTCCTGGGCAAACGCTCGCTGTCGCGCAGCGACACAGCCGGCCCTGATCGCAAACAATTTGTCGGACTGCGCTCGCAAGACGGGCGAACCGTATTGCCGGAAGGCGCGGCCATTCTTAATGAACCCGCTGCGCCGGCAATAGTACCGTTACAGGGGCACGTCACCTCAAGCTATCTGAGTCCCACTCTGAAGCAACCTATTGCGCTTGCCATGATCAGAAACGGCCTGTCTCGCATGCAACAGGAAGTCACGGTTGCATTGCCAGACGGCGCATTCGCGCAAGCGCAGATCTGCAGTCCGGTATTCTATGATCCCCAAGGAGCACGCCAGCATGTTGAATGAACCCAGACAGCAAACTCCACTGGCAGGCCTGACAGGCGGTGCCGGCGCATTTGAACACGGATCACCCGCGTGCGTGATACTGCTTGAAGTGCCGTTTGCAGAACTGGTTAATCTGCGTGGCGAACCTGACAATCTTGACTTTACTGCTGCCGTACAGAGCACACTCGGCATACCGTTGCCGACCGAACCCAATACCACAACTGAAAGTGATCAGTATTGCATTATGTGGCTCGCGCCTGACGAATGGATGATCCGTGCAAAAAGGCCGCAAGCCGGCGATCTGCCGACCCGTCTGAACGTGGCTTTGCGCGGTATTTTCTGCGCCGTGACCGACCAGAGCAGCGCCTACAGCACAGTGCAACTGAGTGGCCCGAAAGCCCGTTGTGTTCTGGCCAAAGGCTGCCCTTTGGACTTGCACCCTCGCATATTTGGTGCTGGGCAATGTGCACAAAGTCATTATTACAAAACATCAGTGCTGCTGCGCCGTCTTGATGACAAAGCCGGTGAGCACTGGGAGGTAATTGTGCGGCGAAGTTTTGCCGACTATGCCTTGCGGATGCTGATGGATGGGATGTGGGAGTATACAGAGAGGCGCAATTGATAAGGTAGCCCGCTGTTGGGACAAGCCCAGCGAAAACAGTCCTCATGCAGCGCGCCGGCAGTAAGCAAACTCAGTACTCGCCGGCGATATTAATTTTTTATGCCAAACAGATTCATCTCTATCTGTTGCAAATGCTCAAGCAACCGTTTCCTGGCCAGCCCGGCATCGCGGTCGGTCAGCGCCGCGACAATTTCCCGATGTTGCACCTCATAGCAGTGGCGATTTTCGGGAGTCAGAGAATTGCGTTTGAGCCGCCCCCATTCTCCCTGGGCACGCACCTGGTTTGTCAGATTCAAAACCTGCACAAAAAAAGAATTATGGGTGGCATGCGCCAGCGCCTTGTGCAGCTGTTCATCCCAATGCTCAAACTCTTCAATTGTCAGGGCGGCTTCCGAGCGCGCAATACATTCGGCCATGCGCTGGAAATCCATTACGGTAGCGTTCTGAACGATCAGGCCAGGCATCAGCGGTTCGATCAACTGACGGGCAACCATGAGCTCGGCCGGACTGGTGCTGATTGCCGAGACCTGATCTTGCGGATCCGGATTAGCCAATAACGCCGCGCGCTCGGTTACAAACGTGCCGCTGCCAATGCTTTGGCTGATCAGTTGCTGCTGGCGAAAAAGCGCCAACACCCGTCGTACTGCGCCACGGGATATATTGAAACGGTCACTGAGTTCACGTTCCGGCGGCAGTTTCATGCCGGGTTTCAATTTACCGGCGACGATTTCTCCTGCGAGGTAGTCCGCCAGTTTCTTGCCGCCAAGCAGCCGAATCTGGCCACTGATATTAATTCTGTCTGTCATTGAATCCGTCGAATACGTGTTATCTGCGCTTGGAACAGGGCAATATAGACCAATACGAGCCCATTTTGGTATTTTTATTGTGATAGATTAACATTTTCTCTGACCAATTAATTGGAAAAAATGAAATTTGCCACGTTGAAATATCAAGACAATAGCTATCCATGCCTTGTGGATACTGACAAGAACCAATTTTGGCCCATATTCGAGCTTGTCACCGGGTTCAAGGGAGATATGAACCAATTGGTATCGCAATATGCAGCCTTACGAGATCGCCTGACGCCAGTATCGCCAGGACACGATCTGGCCGCAGCCACCGTCCTTGCTCCGATACCCCGGCCCCGCCGCAATCTTTTCTGTGTGGGCCGAAATTATCACGCGCACGCCAGGGAGCTGTCCGACACGGTATTCAAGGACAGCAATAAAAAAGCGGATTCCTGGCCCATCGTATTTACCAAAGTTCCCGAGTGCGTTATCGGACCGGGGCAGACAGTTATGCTGCCGGGAACAATTTCCAGCCAAATTGATTATGAAGCCGAATTGGCAATCATCATTGGTACAAAAGGTAAAAACATTTCGCGTGAGAATGCCCTGACTCATGTATTTGGCTACACCATTGTGAACGACGTGACGGCACGTGATATTCAAATGCGCCACCAGCAATGGGATCTGGGAAAATCGTTCGATACCTTCTGCCCTATGGGGCCATGGATTGTTACCGCCGATGAACTTGATGCAACCAATACGCGTGTACGGTGCTGGGTGAACGAGCAACTGCGTCAGGACGCCGTCACCACAGATCTGATATTCGATTTACCCACGCTCATCGAAACCTGCTCGCGCGGCATCACGCTTTACCCCGGCGATATTATCGCTACCGGCACGCCAGCGGGCGTTGGCATGGGCATGACACCACCGCAATATCTGCGCAGCGCAGACGTGGTAACAATACAGATAGACGGCATTGGTGAACTGAGCAACCCCTTTGGCTGAGCATTTCATTGACGAGCAACGGAATCGGCACAGCCTGACGACACAATAGCTGGCCGTTTCAACCGATAAAAACATGCAGTGCAGCACACGACAACAAAGCACCATTGACAATCGCAATTGGTCACGGCAGGAGACACCACCATGACACCAACACGTAAGAATGCATCGTCGTCATCCAATATGACGACAACCCGCAAGCTGACATCCTTGTTACTGGCGTTATCGCTTGTAACCGCATCCCAGGCCCTGGCCCGATACCCGGAAAGACCCGTTACCATGATTGTGCCATTTCCGCCCGGCGGCGTTGCCGATACGGTCGCCCGCCCGGTGGCAGATGCCATGTCCAAAGCACTGGGCAAATCTGTGGTCATCGAAAACAAGGGCGGGGCTGGCGGCGCTATCGGCATCGGGGCGTCAGCCAGGCAAAACCGGATGGCTATACCATTCTTTTGAGCCTGTCGTCCATTTCAATTTTGCCCGGGGCAGACAAAATCCTTGGCCGAACGCCTGCCTATCGGCTTGATCAATTCAAGCCGATAGCGCGAATCACAGCAGATCCGACCGTGCTCGTGGTCAGGGCCGACGCGCCATGGAAGAGCGCCAAAGAGTTTATTGAAGCGGCCAGAAAAGATCCGAAAGGCATCACTTATGGCAGCTCCGGCCTGTATGGCACCATGCACGTTCCGATGGAAATCCTGTCGCAGGCTGCCGGAATCTCTCTTGCACATATCCCCTATACCGGGGCCGGTCCGGCAGTAGCAGGACTGCTGGGCAATCACGTGCAGGCACTGGCTACCGGTCCGGCAAGCATAGTTCAGCAGGTCAAGGCCGGCAAAGTGCGGGCGCTGGCACACTGGGGAGATAAGCCGATTGCGTCCATGCCGGATGTACCCAGCCTGAAGTCGCTTGGACACGACGCCACCTTTATCCAGTGGTCCGGCGTTTTTGTACCCGCCGACACACCAGCCGAGGCCACCGAGACATTGAAAACCAGTCTGGATAAACTCGCTGCCGACCCTGCTTTTGCCAAAACCATCGGCAACACAGGCAGTCCACTGGATTATCTGCCTGCTGACGCCTTTGCCCAATACTGGAAACAGGATGCACAAGGCATTGCCGTCACGGTACAGAAAATGGGAAAAATTGAATAATTGATTATGCGGCAGTGGCCTCGCGCGCCACGCCGCGATACGTCACTCGGGAGCCTGCCAGGCTGGTAAAACGGGCGCACCGAATCAATTGTCAGCGTGCACAATCACATTATGCGATGACAGCACCCGGGTGCACTGATCGATATTTGGCGGGGCCGTCGTGCCGCCCGTCACTACCAGCGGCATGCCGGCTACATAAAATCAGTGACGCTTTCCTTGGTATAAAACTCTATGTAGTCCAGCAATTTGTCTGATGCCTGAGCAGCTTTATCCGCGTCCTGCTGGCCGATGGCTTCAGCCACATCGGCGTGCAACAAGGCCATGGTTTGCAGGTCATTCGATTTTTTGAAATAAAAATACCAGAATCGACGGGACAAGCCATGCATCAGGCGCATGGCCCCTTCTGCAAATTCATTCCTGGCCGCCTTCAAGGTCAATTCATTGAGCATTCTGTCGGCTTTCAGGAACTGGTTTACATCGGCCTGCCTGGCCGATTCCTTAAATTGCTGATGCAACTGGACAAAGGCAAGCCGCTCCTGTTCCGTGCAGCGCTTTGCCGACATGCGGCAAACAAGCCGTTCAACTTCCCGACGCACTTCGAGCAGCTTTAACTGCTTGCGGATATTGATCTCGGGAATAAACAAGCCACGCTGCGGCAAAACGATAATCAGATGCTCGCGCGCCAGTCGCTGCACCGCTTCCCGTACCGGCGTGCGTCCAATTTCCGTCAAGTCGCACAACTGCTGTTCCGAGACAGAACAGCCCGGCTCCAGGACCAGCATGGTAATAGCCTGCTCAAGCTTTTGATAGGCAATATCGGTCAGTTTGACTTTGGGTTGAAGCGAAACGGGTTCCGAAACAAGGTCTTGATTATTCTGTAAATTCGATGCGTTATTTGAGGCCATGATGTCACGAAAAGGTTGACCGAAAAAAATCGTTTTTCTTTCGGCTATTGTGAAAAATCACACACGTGAGTATTATACAACTAATATATTTGTTGCTCCCTTCATTTCAATCGACTTGCTTTTTCTGTTCATTCATCAATCACAACACTATGGATACACTGATTCACGGCTCGGGCCCCATCAAAATTATCGCCATACACGGCATACAGGGGACCAACCGCGTCTGGCTGCCGCTGGCAGCCCAACTGGCCCACCAGTGCACTTTTATTTTGCCGAACCTGCCGGGAAGAGGCGCCCAGCGGGACTGCTCTGAACATGACATGACCCTTGAATCGTTTGCAAATGTGATTGAAGACACGGTACACAAGTATATCAATGATGGCCAGCCTTATTGCCTTGCCGGCTGGAGTATGGGCGTAAGCGTGGCCCTGGCCTTTGTCGGCCAGGCGCAGGCAAAACGGCCCGATAAACTGATGTTGCTGTCCGGGGTGCCCGATATCAGCCAGGTTTCCTGGTTTACGCAAACAACGCAAGCACAGTTGCTTGAGGAGATTGGCGAACGCGAACAGCGCCTGCAGCTGCAGGAAGCGGCCACGCATCATGCGGTTATGTGGACCTGGCAGTCCATTGCACGGTGCTCACTGCGCGAACAATGCGCGTTGGTGGATGTTCCCTGTCTGATTATGACTGGCACCCGGGATGAGGACTCTCCCTTGCCGTTGGTATCCGAGTTTCGCCAGCTGCTTGCAAACCCCACTTTTCTCACGATAGACAATGCGGGCCATTCGATTCTGACTAAGAACACCGCTGCCGTCTCAGCCGGATTTTCCGACTTTCTCAATCTGGAGTAATGCATGAATTTTGACGACCATCTGTTTTTCTGCGCACCCTCTCGCCTGATCATCAGGGAAGGCGCCAGACATGATCTGCCTGCCCTGCTGGCCAAACTGGGCTATCACAGCGGCATACTCGTTACCGATAGCTATTTCGCAGAACAAACGCCATGGGTCAGCGAATATGTGCAGGCTGCCGGCAAATGCGGGATCAGCACTTACGTATTTAGCGGCGGTGAGCCTGATCCGTCCACAACACTGTGCGACCAGGCGACGCAGCACATTCTGGCCCAGACACAGGACCAGACGCCCGATCATGTGATCGCGCTGGGCGGCGGCAGCAATATGGATCTGGCCAAGGCGCTCACGCTGACGTTGCGCAGCAAAAAACCAGTAGCGCACTACAAGGACGGCATTGGCAACGATGAACCGCTGCCCTTTATCGCCGTGCCGACAACCTCGGGCACGGCCTCGGAAGTCACGCCAGGCGCCATTCTGATAGACCCCGACAACGCGACCAAGATCGCCTTGATGGATAATCGCTTGCGACCGTTTATTGCACTCGTCGATCCACAGTTCACCTATACCTGTCCGCCGCGCGTCACCGCCGACGCCGGCATCGATGCGTTGATCCACGCTATGGAATCCTATGTCACCATGGATTCGAATCAGTTTGAGCGCAACAACAATCCGGATCCAGGCTACAGTGGACGCACCCACTTGAGCAAGATGTTCGCCCGCGAATCCATGATGCTTTGCGCCCGCCACCTGCGACAGGCTTACCTGAATGGCGCCGACTCGCAGGCACGCATCGGCATGAGCTATGCCAGCGTGTTTGCAGGCCTGTCTTATGGCAGCGCAGGACTGAACGCGGTGCATGGCATCGCCTACAGTATTGCCGGTCTGACTCATGAAACACACGGCCGCACCAACGCCGTGATCCTTCCTTATGTTCTATATGAGTTGCGCGAAAACCGCTTGCAGGAACTCAAAGAAATTGCCGCGATTTTTGGCATAACCGGCCAGGGCCACGAGCACGAACACGATACTGTTTTACAACTGGTGCGGACACTTCAGACGCTGGTCAGCGAACTGGGTATTCCCAATAACCTGAAAGATTTTGGCATCAAAGAAGCCGATCTGCCGCGCCTGTACGCAGACGCAATGAGCGTGACCCGTCTGCGCAACGCATTTGCCGTTCCGGATACCTCTGCGTCGTACCTGCGCATTATTGCCAATGCATGGGCTGGCGAGTTTACCGACACGCCTCTCGCTGTTCTGCGGCATGTGCAGGAAAGCCAGGAGGCTTGCACTTCCGAATAACCTGCCTGCTCACCCGCGCCCGGCAGCTGGCGCAGCGTGCTGGCCTTTGCAAATAATCAATACCCAAAGGCACATACTGCCGGGCAGTGCCGGGACGCCCCAGCGCACCAGAAGAGCCATCGGGCCGTACCGACTGCTGAAGCGGCCTGCTGCGTACGACTGGTGCCTTGCAACTACGCGCGCCACCCTCAATTGCAACCGTGATTGCTCCTCGTTTTTTTCAGGGGAACCGTAGCGGGCGTTCCATGCTGCGCCAGCGCTGTTACCCCCTTTGCCCAGACCCCTTTATGATGATCTGCAGCTATCGTGATATCACATTCATGATATATTTCTATTGCATTTCAGTAATATATCAGTTAAATTCAAGAAAAATATATTGATAAGGAGACTGGCAATGGCATCAATACCTATTACGCCATCGGATATTTCAGGTCGTATGGAACGGCTACCGATGACAAGTTATCAAACCAAATTGTTCTGTATTATCGCGACCGCATGGTTCTTTGATTCGATGGATCTGGGCGTCATGACGTTTATTCTGGGGTCGATCAAAGCCGAGTTCGGTCTGAGCATTGCCCAGACCGGGATCGTGGCCAGCGCCAGTTTTCTTGGTATGCTGATCGGCGCTGCTGTCGCCGGCGTATTGGCCGATCGGTTCGGTCGCAAGCCCGTGTTCCAGATCAGTATGGTTTTCTGGGGACTGGGCAGCCTGTTCTGTGGCCTGTCGACCGACGTCAACATGCTGATTGCCAGTCGCATCGTGCTGGGTTTCGGCATGGGTATGGAATTTCCGGTAGGTCTGTCGATCGTTTCGGAAATTGTTCCCTCCAACCGTCGTGGCAGATATCTGGCCATCCTGGAAGGCTTCTGGCCTATCGGTTTCATCTGTTCTGGCCTGCTGAGCTATCTGCTGCTGGAACCCATCGGCTGGCGCGGTATTTTCTTTGTATTGGCGGTGCCTGCTGTGTTCGTTTTCTATATCCGTCGTCACGTTCCTGAATCGCCCCGCTGGCTGTCAGATTCAGGGCAAAGTGAAAAAGCCGACAGCGTCATGACCACCATGGAAAATCATGTGCGCAAAACACTTAACAATAAAGAGTTGCCGCCCATAGTCTCGCTGCCGGCCACTGCCACGCAGTCCAATTCAGGCAATAGCTTCTCTGAGTTGTGGAAGGGTGAATACGGACGCCGCACCCTGATGCTGTGGATACTGTGGTTTTTTGCACTAATGGGCTATTACGGCCTGACCAGCTGGCTTGGCGCGTTGCTACAGCAAGCCGGTTACGAAGTGACCAAATCCGTGCAGTACACCGTCACTATTTCACTGGCGGGCATTCCCGGCTTTATCTTCGCTTCCTGGATCATTGAGAAAATCGGCCGCAAGCCCACATGTGTTCTGCTGCTGCTGGGTAGTGCCGTTTCGGTATACATCTATGGGCATGTGGCAAGCGTAAAGGGTGACCTGCAATACCTGATGATGTCCGGCATGTTCATGCAATTCTGCCTTTTTGGCATGTGGTCCATTCTGTACGCCTATACCCCTGAGCTGTATCCCACACGCATCCGCGCCACCGGCGCCGGCTTTGCGTCATCCATTGGTCGACTGGGTTCGTTTGTGGGGCCCTTTGCCGTAGGCTTTCTGCTACCGGTCACCGGACAGACTGGCGTGTTTACGCTGGGTGCTGTCTCATTCGTCATCGCAGCTGCGGTTGTTGTATTGCTGGGGGTAGAGACCCGTGGCCGGGCCCTTGAAGACATATCCGGATAAGTGGCCGGGTAATGAATGGCAATTGAGATTTTATTTCAGGAGTAATGATTATGATGACCGAAAGGCAACGAAAATTTCGCGAACAATATAAAAGCGATATCAGCCCCTTGTATAACGGACTGGTGCACATCGGCGTGATGTATGCGGTCGGCATAGCCGCAGTCATCTATTGCATCTCGCAACTGAGCACGGCGAGCTGGGAGTATTTATTGATTATTCCCGTCTTCCTGGCGGGCAACTTCGTGGAATGGGCCATGCATACCTACGTGATGCACAGACGCATTGACGTGTTTGCCTGCGCGCCATTTACGAAAGGCATACCCGGCAGCATCATCAGTATTTCACCGACAATGACATTACGATAGATTCAAGCCGCGAATTCAGGATTGTCTTTTTCCCATGGCGGGTTTTGCTGACGCTTGGCGTTGGCGGCCTGGTCCTGGGCTATCTGGCTTCGGTGATTATCAATCCCAATGCCGGTTATGTTGTTTTCCTTACAATGGTGCTGCAATATCTTGTGTATGAAACCTTCCATTACTGCTGCCATGTTCATGACAATTGGTTCGTGCGCAATGTGCCCTTTATCAATACCATCCGGCGCCATCACACGGCGCACCACAATATGGGGCTGATGATGCATTACAACATGAACCTGACCTTCCCTATTGCAGACTGGTTCATGAAGACCAGCGATCTTGATCGCGGGCTGCTTGGCCACCTGTTCAATGGTTATAGCGAAAAGCATATCAAGGAAGAACTCAAACCGATCATCAGAAAATATCGAAACGATGATGCCAGCGTCAGTCTGGATGGACCCAATCTCACTTCCGAAGAACAAAGCGTGCTCAACCGCGCCATGGCGCGTTGATCATGCGCCTTGCGGTCTGGCCGCCGGTCAGCCGGTCTCGTTCCCAACGGATCTGACACCGGCAGCGTCGTAGTGCATCAGTATTCTCTTCATACCCTGTATCCAACACCGGATACAGGGTTTTTCTATTGTGTTGTCTGAACCGACAGGCCGTCACGACGCAGCACCCGGCCTGGCCGTTGCCCACTCGGTTTGCCATCCTCCCAGACAATCTTGCCGTTGACCAGGACCGTGCTGATGCCAATGGCAGCGGCCACAGGTTGGGCGAAGGTTGCCGCCTCATCCACCGTTTGTTCATCAAACAATGTGATATCCGCAAATGCTCCCTGCCGGATGACACCGCGATCGGTCAGGCCGAATTTGCCTGCAGTCAGTCCGGTCATTTTATGCAATGCCTTCTCCAGGGAAAACAGCCCCAGGCCACGACTGTAATGCCCCAGCACCCGTGGAAAGCTTCCCCACAATCGGGGATGCGGTTTTTCATCATGAGGCAACCCATCGGAGCCGATCATTGTGTCGTCAAATTGCAGGATGCGCTGTACGTCGGCGTCATCCATCCGATAGTAAATCGCACCGGCGGGCAACAGCTTCTCAATGGCCTCTTCGGTGCTTATATTCAATTGGTTTGCGATCTGGTCCAGGTCCATCCCCGCCATCTGCGGCAGGCCTTTTGACCAGGTCACCGTGACCCGTGTCGCATTGGCTACCAGCTTTGGTGACAGGATGGTCGATGACGCATCGTAGGGATAGCAATCTAGACAAATAGGCTGCCTGGTCATATGATCTGCGATATACGCCAGCGTTTCGGCCGATCGACCATGGTTCTGAACGCCCACCACCTTGTGATGAGATATAACAACGGGCACGCCAACCTGCCGGCCAATCAGGAACGATTCTTCCAGCGCCTCGATGACACGATCGCCTTCATCGCGCATATGTGTGCAATAAATGCCGCCATAGCGTGCCAGGGGAGCGCACACGTCAATTACTTCCTGCGTGGGTGCAGCCACCGCCGGCGGATAGACCAGACCGGTGGATACGCCAATGGCCCCGGCCTCCATCGCTTCGATCACCAGCGCCTGCATTGCAGATATTTCGCTATCGGTAGCCGCTCTGGTGACGTCATCCATTGTTGCAACGCGCAGGGTCGAATGCCCGACCAGCATGGCACAGTTGGTCGCCGCCGGGCGGGCGCTCAGTTCGCTGACGTATTGCGCGAAGCTGCGAAACCGGAACCAGCCGCCTTGCTCATCCAGCAGATTCAGAGGCGGCGTTACCGGGTCCGGAATGTCCCGCGGCATGGGCGCCAGAGAAATACCGCAATTGCCGCCAATCACGGTCGTGATTCCCTGGCTTACCTTGGGCGCCATATCCCCTTCTGACAGCATCAGCCTGTCATCGTGGGTATGGGCGTCAATAAACCCCGGGCAGACGATCAGGCCACTGGCATCAATCACCTTATCTGCGCTCGCCTGCGACAAATCGCCAACGTGCACGATGCGCTCGCCCGAGATGGCAACGTCGGCCGTAAAACGCGCGCTGCCGGTGCCGTCGACGACATCACCATTGACAATCAAAACATCATAATGTGTATTCATTTCTGATCTCTAAAATATGGAAGGCGTCTTGCGATTGATTAACAGCGGTCACGCCGGCAATCCCGCCTGCTCTCCCGCTTCAGACATGGCACGAAAGTTCTGAAAATCCCAGTGTCTGCCCGGAGCGGCATCAATCAGCGCTCGGGTATAGGCTTGCGTTGGCGCAGTCAGTACGGTGTGGGCCTTGCCCGATTCGACAATTTTCCCCTGTTGCATGACGATAATGGCATCGCAAATCTGCGCCGCAACCCGCAAGTCATGTGTAATAAACAACACACCAACGCCCGTGCGTTCGCGCACTTCATCGAGCAGCGCCAGCACCTGCGCCTGTACCGACACATCGAGCGCAGACACCGCCTCGTCGGCAACCAGGATATCGGGTTCCAGCGCCAGGGCCCTGGCAATGCAGATACGTTGTCGCTGCCCGCCGGAAAATTGATGAGGATAGCGCTGCAATGCCTCTTTAGTCAGGCCTACAAGCTGCATCAACGCAGCCGCCCTATCCATCGCAACATCCTTGGACACACCGAAATTGAGCAATCCCTCGATGATCGAATCACCCACGGTCATGCGCGGGTTCAGGGAGCGATAGGGATCCTGAAATACTATCTGGATACGCTGGCGCATGGGCCGCAACTGGCTTCCCGAAAGCTGTGCAATATCCCGGTCTTTGATATGGATATGACCCGAACTCGGTTGCAGCAGCCTGACGATACAGCGCGCAACGGTTGATTTGCCGGAACCGGATTCGCCCACAATCCCCACAATTTCTCCACGACTGAGCGTCAGGTTGATATTGTTGGCCGCAGTGATATGGCGTCCGGTCCCCCAAAATCTTTTCTCGGAATAGGTCTTGACCAGACCGGACACATCAAGCACCTTTTCCCCCTCGTTCTGCTCACGCTGCTTGGGTACCAGGCTGGGCACCGAAGACACCAGCATGCGGCTGTACGGATGCTTAGGGTTTCTGAGAATGACGTCACGCGTGCCTGTTTCCATGACCTCGCCCTTGTTCATCACCACAATCCGATCGGCGATTTCTGCAACCACGCCAAAATCATGCGTAATAAACAGCACGGCCATATTGTTTTTTATCTGAAGCTCACGGATCAGCAGCAAAATCTGTTTCTGGGTGGTGACATCCAGCGCCGTGGTGGGTTCATCGGCAATCAGCAGCCGGGGCTGCAGAATCAGCGCCATGCAAATAACCACCCGTTGCCGCTGTCCGCCAGACAATTGGTGCGGATACGCGTCGTAGATCCGCTCAGGATCGGGCATATGCACCGACTCGAGCATAAGCAGCACCGCCTGGCGACGCTGTTTTGCAGACATAGTGCTGTGGATCCGCAGCACTTCGTCAATCTGGCTCCCCACTTTCTGCACAGGGTTTAGCGCAGTCATCGGTTCCTGGAAAATCATCGACATTCTGGTGGCTCGCAGCTCGCGCAGACGCTTGGTCGTGGCTTGCAGTACGTCTTCGCCATCGAGCATGATGCTGCCGCTGCATGCCTGCAGGCTATCCTCGCCGAGCAGGCCCATCACCGTATACGAGGATACCGATTTGCCCGAACCCGACTCACCCACCACACACAGCGTTTCGCCGGCAAATACATCAAAGCTGATGTTATTGACGACACGTCTTTCGGGGCCAGCACCGGCGACCCGCACCGACAGTTCGCGTACCCGCAACACCGGTTCCGCATTTTCCGTATTTTTGATAGTGTCTTGGTTCATGATTTTTTCGCCATTCTTGGATCCAGCACATCACGCAATACATCGCCCAGGATATTGACGCAAAGCAATGTCAATGCGAGCAGGATACCGGGGTACAGGATCAGCCCGGGCAACAACCGAAAATACATGCGTCCCTCGGACATCATATTGCCCCACGAGGGAATCTCTGGCGGCAGCCCGGCCCCCAGGAAACTGAGGGTCGCCTCGGTAAGGATGGCGGCAGCAAAAATATAGGTGCCCTGTACGATCAGCGGCGCTACCGTATTGGGAATCATATGGCGCCACAGAATGGTACGAACGCGTGTACCCAGGGAAACGGCCGCTTCTACATAGGGCTCGGCACGCACCGACAGGATCACGCCACGCACCAGTCGCACCACCCGCGGAATTTCTGGAATCGTAATGGCTACGAGAACCGTGACCAGCTACCGCCAGTGAGCGACACCAGGGCGATGGCCAGCAGAATGCCGGGAATCGCCATGATACCGTCCATCACCCGCATGATAATGCCATCGGCAAACCTGAAATAACCGGCAATCACCCCGATAAGCAATCCGGCGGTCAGGCTCATCACAGTTGCGCCGATACCGACAATTAGCGAAACCCGAGCGCCGTACAATGCACGCGAATAGGTATCGCGCCCGAATGCATCAGTGCCCAGCCAGTGCGCGGACGATTCTTTGGCCAGCCTTTCAGCCGGATTGATGGCCACAGGGTCTACGGTGCCAAGCAAGGGCGCGCATACCGCCACAAAAATGATCAGCATGAACATTACAAATGCAATCAAGACCGGAACGCTGCCAAGCGCCGCGCGCAGCTGACCGGATAAAGTCGAATAATGTTCCGCAACCGGCTGCCCAGGGGCCGAAGCCGGCAGCATTTCTGAAGTGAGTGGGACAGTCATGGTAGTCCTTCAATAACGAATTCTTGAATCAAAAACCGTATAAAGCAGATCAACAATCAAATTGATCAGGATATATACGATGGAAAAAAGCAGTATCAGACCCTGGATAACCGGATAGTCGCGAGCAAGCACTGCTTCGACAACCAGCCGTCCCAGGCCCGGCAGATTGAAGACCGATTCGGTGACCACCACGCCGCTGATCAGGGATGCAATGCCGATACCGATGACCGTGACAATGGGTACGGCTGCGTTACGCAAGGCATGTCGCATGAGCACCGATTTTTCTTTCAGGCCTTTGGCGCGTGCAGTGCGAATATAGTCTTCGCCCATGACTTCGATAATGCTGCTGCGCGTGATGCGGGCGATCAAAGCCACATAAATTGCACTTAGCGCCAGGGTGGGCAGAATCAAGCGCTGCGCAAAAGGCAGCAGCCCCGCCGATAGCGGTTTGTAACCCTGTACCGGCAGCCAGTCCAGCTGGATGGCGAAAAAATAGATCAGTAAATAACCAACAACAAAGGTGGGAATCGAAAACCCCAGCACAGACAGGCTCATGATCAGGCGATCCAGCAGTTTGCCTTGTCGCCATGCAGCAATGACACCCAACGGAATGGCAATGATCACGGTCAGCACGATCGTTGACAGCGCAAGCGCCAGGGTTGGCCCCATGCGTCCGGCAATCATCTGCAGCACGGGTGTGCCCGATAACAGCGAAACGCCAAGGTCGCCCTGCAGCAGCGCCCTACCCAGACGACAAATTGCGTATAAATCGGCTGATCCAGGCCCATGGTCTGGCGGATCTGCTCAAGCTGAGCCGCAGTGGCATCGTCTCCTGCAATAATGGCAGCAGGTCGCCTGGTGTGAGCCGAAGAATGGCAAAGATGACTATGGCAACCATCACGATAACCGGCAGTGTAGCCAGAAGCCGACGGGTAATATAGGTAATCATGACTGACTCACTTATCAGATTTTTTCAGATTCCAGAACACGGTGACCGGCGAAGGCAAGACGTCGGACAGCTTGGTACTGTATGCGGCAGGGATCAGAAACTGTCCCAGCGGCGCAACCACGCCTTCATCTATCACCAGCTTTTGCAACTGAGCGGTAATCTTCTTGCGCTCGGCATCATCCTTGGCTCTTGCAAACTCAAGTCGCAGCGATTCAATTTCAGGCACATCCGGCCAGCCGGCCCAGGCTTTTTTGCCGTTTGAAGCAATTGTCGTATTACCAAACGGATCACCGCTAGTGGCCAGAATGCTGTATGTGGAGAAGATATTCCATCCGCCTTCGGCCGGCGATTTCTGATTGCTTTGCTGGGTGGCAACGGTTTGCCAATCCATGGTCTTCATATCAACCTTGAAACCGGCCTTGCGCAAGGCATCGCCGATCACTACCGGTTGCGCAGACAGCATGGCAATATCGGTAGGCTGCAAAATCACAACTGGCGTGCCATCATAATTAGCCTGCTTGAGTAGCGCCTGCGCTTTTTCTATATTGGCCGGCACAACCATCTCTTTGCCATAGTCATTTTCATATGGGTTGCCACATCCGAAAACAGCGGCACACGGCTTGTAGTATTCTGGGTTGCCAACCAGCGCCTTAAGAACATTTTCCTGTCCTACCGCATACATCGCGGCCTGGCGGATTAACCGGTTATTGAATGGCGCATGCAAATGATTGAACCGGAAGTACGTCCAGGCGCCCAGCTTGTCCAGCACCTCAACCTTGATATTTTCCTGATCCTGAACCAGGGGCAGCAGATCAAAAGGCACTTGCTGAATGAAGTCAATTTCGTCATTCATCAATGCATTGATGGGTGTCATCTGGTCCGGCATGGCGACCCATTGCACGCGGTCAACATTGACCACCTTGCCGCCGGCCGTCCAGCTGGCCGGTTCGCTGCGCGGCACATAGTCATTATTGCGTTCGTATACGACCCGCAGCCCAGGCCTGAACTCGGACTGGACAAATTTGAACGGCCCGGACCCAATGTATTCGGTAATTGGCTTGGAAGCCGGGGTTTGCGCAATGCGTTTGGGCATCATGAACGCAGGACGCGAACTGAGCTTGCCCAGACCCGATAGCAATAATGTGGTGGGCTCCTTCAGGCTGATCTCAAACACCTTGCTATCGATCACTTTGATATCGGCGACCATGGTCATCAATACCTGGCCGGTAGAGTCCTTTTCGGCCCAGCGCTTGATAGAGGCGACACAGTCCTCTGAAGTAACCGGTGCGCCGTCGTGCCATTTAAGGCCCTCGCGCAAGGTAAAGGTGTAGGTCTTGCCATCGGCAGATGTCTTCCAGTCTGCCATCTGCGGCTGGATCTTGAAGCTGGAGTCAGTCCCCAGCAATGTGTCGTAAATCATATAGCCGTGGTCGCGAGTCATGAATGCGGTACTGACGACCGGATCCATGACGCGCAATCCTGATTGCATCACTGCAGTGACGGTTTGCGCCTGAACGGCAGGCACGCACGACAAGGCGGCAGCCAGTGCCATTCCCAGTGCCATATTCCTCAAAGCGGTCAATTGCTTGGCCTTATACATCATGGTAGTTCTCCTGTACTCGATATAAGGGGCTGGCGCACTTGACGTATGGTCAACTGTAGCCAGTACACGTGCTACTGCATCCTGCATTAAGGAGCGAAAAGATTGTCGGCAATCGCTGTGGGAACACCGGAGAGCCGATCGGCAAGCAAGGCAGCGCTGCCAGCGGCAAGCGTAAAGCCAAGCGCGCCCTGGCCTGCGTTGATCCAGAGGTTTCGCAGTGGCGTCTGGCCAATCAAGGGTTTGCTATCCGGGCGAGCAGGACGCAACCCGGCCCATGGCACGGGTTCGCCGGCCGGATGCAACGCCGGCAAATAATCCTCGACTGCCTGTTTGAGACTGGCGATACGCCTGGGGTGAACTGTGTCCGAACGATCGCCAATGTCCACCATGCCGGCAACGCGCAAGCGATTACCCAACCGCGCGTATACCACTTTTTTATGCACGTCGCTGACACTGACGCAGGGTGCCTCGCTTTGTGCAGTCAGTTCGTAAGTAAGGCTGTATCCCTTGAGAGGATAGATATGGGGATTGAAACCCGCCTGACGGGCCAGTGCCTGCGCGCCAATGCCATTGGCAATGACATAGCCGTCGGCCGTCATATCGCCAGCCTGCGTCTGCAACCCCGTAACGCGACCTTTTTCCTGATCCAGGCGCATGACAGGCGTGTTATAGAGAAATTCAACTTTCTGCGGTCCCTGGTGCAGTATCCTTTCGAGTTCACGACACAGCGTCAGGCAATCGCCGGCGTCTTCACTACGGGTGAAAATGCCGCCGGCAATCCGCGCTCCAATGCCGCGCAATGCTGGCTCCAGTTCCAGGCAACCCTCGCGATCCAGCGCGACTTGCGTCGAACCCAACGCTGCCTGATAGTCCATCTGTTTTCTGGCGACAGCATAAGAACCGGCATCCTGATACACCAGCAGCTTTCCGGAACTGCTGAAATCAAACGACAACATTTCATCTGCAATCAGCTGGTGCACCATTTGCCTGCTATACAAACCCAACGTTAGCAGTTCAGCGGTTGTCTGCCGGCTTTTTTCAGTGCGACAGGCGGCCAGAAACGCCAATGCCCAGCGCCATTGCTGCGGATCTGCACGCAACCGCAATGACAAGGGTGATTGGGAACTAAGCAGCCACGCAGCAATTTGGGTAGAACCGCGGGCTCGGCCAGCGGCGCGACGAAGCTGTAACTCAGTTGGGCGCCGTTGGCCTTGCTGGTCATCTGCCCAGGACCTGCGCAGGCATCCACCACCGTGACCTGATATCCCTTCTTTGCCAGATAATAGGCGCTGGTCATGCCGATAATGCCCGCGCCAATCACAATGATATGCATGCTGGCCCCCACATCATTGGCTTGGCATTGCGCGCTCACGCAATTGATCAATCGTTGCCGAAGCCGATATATATTGCAAACTGGTGTGCACCGAAATTACGGCAGGCCCCCCTGCCGCGAGCGCAGTGCACAACGCCGCATCAATCTGTGAACTGTCATCAACGCGAATACCCAGTGCGCCAAAATCGCGCGCCACTGCGGCAAAATCCGGATTGCGAAGATTCGTTGCGCTCACCCGTTCTGGAAAATGCTTTTCCTGATGCATGCGGATCGTGCCATAGGCGCTGTTGTCCGAAATCACCAATATCGGACGCGCGCCGTACTGGATGGCCGTGGCCAGTTCGTTGCCTGTCATCAGAAACCCGCCGTCGCCGACAAAACAAACGACCTGCCGGTCCGGATAACGCAAACTGGCCGCAACGGCAGCCGGCACCCCGTATCCCATGGCGCCTGAAGAAGGCGCGATCATTTGCCTGCCACCGCCGAAACGAAGCAGACGCTGGACCCATCCGCCAAAATTGCCGGCGTCAATCGTAATAATGGCGTCAGCGGCCAGCAAACGATCGGCCGCTTGCACCACACTCGAAAACACAACACCATCTTCTGCATCTGCGGGCCCGTCCCAGTCTGTCAACGATTGCGCCACCTGATGCAGTTGCCTGCTCCATTCCTGATGGTCGGGATCGATTGCCGCCGGAGCGAAGTCGCACAAATCTACAAGAAAAGCGGCAGGATCGGCCACCAGCCCCAGGTCCGTTCGGCGCAACGCGCCCAATGCACTGGCGTCCGGCCAGACATGAATCAATGGCTGCAGTGGCTGTGGCGCAGCAGGAAAACGATAGCCTTGCGTCGTCACGTCCCCCAGACGGGTACCTACAGCGATGACCAGATCGGCCCGGGAAACCGCCTGCGCCAACGCTGCCGGCGCGCCATAGGCCAGGTGTCCGGCAAACAGCGGATGATCATTGGCAAGCAGATCGGCATGCCGGACCGCTGTTGCTACCGGTACCCCAAACGCCTCGGCCATGCACTGCAACGCTGTCTGTCCTGCTTCGTTCTTAAGCAGGCCGCCGGCAATAATCAGCGGCCGACGCGCCTGTTCGATCATGCGGGCGACACGCTTGAGCGACTGGTCCGACGCCCCTGCTGCCGGCAAAGGAAGACAATACGCTCTTTCGGTGTCGACCATGTCTTCAAGCATATCCTCTGGCAACGCCACCACAACCGGCCCCGGTGTGCCGCTACACGCATAATGAAACGCCGTGGCAACGCACTCGGCCAGCCGCTGTGCATCATTGACCTCAATAACCCATTTGGCCATGCTGCCGAACACCTGTCCGTAATCCAGCTCCTGAAAGGCTTGCATATGACGGTGTGCCCGTTCGACCTGGCCAATGAAAAGCACCAGCGGCACGGCATCCTGCTGTGCCGTGTGCACGGCAATCGCCGCGTTCATTGCACCCGGCCCGCGGCTGACCAGCGCGACCCCTGGTCTCCCGGTAAGACGCGCATCAGCCGCTGCCATGAAACCGGCGCCCCCCTCATGACGACAGGTCACCACGTCAATCCCGGCATGATCCGAGAGCGCATCCAGCGCACTCAGATAGCTTTCTCCGGGTACGCAAAAGACGCGCTCTACTTCATGCGCACTTAAGGCTTCGATCAATACATCCGCTGCTCTTCGCTTCATTGTCTGCTTCCGTCAAAATATCCGTCGCCTTGATCCGCTCAAGATCGGCCAATGCCTGTGTTCGCAGGTTTTCAGGAAAACCCGCATCAATGATCTGCTCCAGCGCCGCATAAAGCCGCTGCCAGCCTGCATTCGTGCGTAACGACACTCCCAGAAAATGGCTTTCGGTTCTGGATCGCAACATCATATACAGCACCCCCGCCAGCATGATGCTGACCACTGCGGCACGTCCAGCTCCTGCGTTAACCCGTCTACCCGATCAATGAACGACCTTGCCGCCTTCTCACGACGCTGTGCCAATTGTTCGGTGACCTCGTTCTGTTCAATCAATTCCCAGCGCCGGATCTCCCTCAGACTCTCACTGCCTGCGAGCGCTTCGATCTGCGCATGCAACATCGACAAAATCAGGGCGGCAGGTGTCTGCTGGCTGGATTCTTCAACCCTGATCAGCCCGCGCGTGCTGTCCAGAAATCCTGTTCCTGCATCCACGCAAGCAACAATCCCGGCATACCGTCAAAATAGCGATAGATAAGCTCTTTGCTCACGCCCGCCCGCTTGGCTACAGCGTTAACGCCTACGCCCACCATCCCCGTTGCATTGATCTGTTCCTCCAGCGCATTCAAAAGCTTTCTCTCGGTGTTTTCACGACGCGACATGCATAGCCTTTCTCATGACGACCATAGCCGAGACGGGGTCCAGGCTGCGAACCACAAGGCCATCCTGTACCTGCGCGATCAGCTCGCTGACCACGTGCCCGACCAGGCGAGCGGCCTGCCAGACCGGCGTACCAAGATAAACCGCAGTGAAACGGCCAGACATGCTCTCCACTTGCGTAGCTGCCGTTTCAATCAGGGCTATTTCCCCGTCGGCATTCAGCTGAATTCGGTCGCTTTGCGCCGTTCGCAATGCCACACTCTGCGCCAGTGACAAAAACTGATATGCACTGGCATCACCGCCCAGGCAGTCCCACGCCAGACTGCCCACAGCATCTGCCGTATCAGGCATAAAATAAATCGAGTTGTGCAGTATGGCCAGGCACCTGTCCCCTTCACTGCGGTAAAAGCTGCCAAGATCCGCTCTTGAGGCGACTCGCTGGCTATTGCCCAAGCCGATACGCCCCTGGGCATCAACGGCGATGAGTCCGGCATCACTTTGCCCATTGGCATGCAAAACGGCATCCACCGCATGCTGTGGCATTTCTCCGCTTGCCAGGCGCCGCAACACGGCACGATTCAAGGCTCGCCATCACTTCCCGCCCGATTAGGCAGGCGATGACCGGATACCAGCCCGATGCCATCAAAGCCGGGCAAAAACTGCTGCAGCGGCTCCGGCCTGTCGGGCCCGCTGGAAATGGCTGCAGCGCGTGTGGCCTGCAGCCATTCGTCCGGAATGGCCAGGTTTGTGGCTCCACCCCTCTGGGTCACGCAGTGACATACTTTGCCATCGTGCAACATGACTGCAAATACGGCAAAGCCGCCAATGGCGCCCCTGCCCAGCAATTGGGCCGCAAGCACCGCTGCACGTACTGATTCTCCCGCATTGGCGCCGCTGGCGGCTATTCCAATTGTCATAAAAAATCCATTGCAAAGTTTATTGAACGACAAAACAGATGCGTTATGCCAAATGTGACCGGGTGGTCATATTTAAATGCTAACACCATGGCGTTCGAAATCACAAGCGTAATTTTCTAGGGAATACCCGAATTAAATATGTCAGCCAGGACGCATTCGAACTTAACCAGAAAAGAAAGACCCAAGCAGGTTCCCCTGGCATTGAACGCACCAATATGCCTGTAGCAACCGTGAACTGCGGCACTGTTTTTTCATGGATGCAGCTGCGAAGCCACGGTGCTTCACAGCGACCACAATAGCCTGTAAATGATGTCTATTTACGTCAATATGACGCTAAAGCCTTGCACCATCACCAAATGCCGGTTGTAATTGACCGATCAAGCACATGCAAAGGTCCGGCCAATGTTACAGCGCATCGTTTTTGTTTTCTTGCTCTTTGTCTCTGCCCCTGCGCTTGCTGCGTGCGATAGCCCCGTCAAGTTCGCCGCACTGACCTGGGAAAGCGGTCAATTTACCAGCGCGGTATTACGCCTGATCGCAGAACACGGCTACCAGTGCAAGACTACAGAGGTGCCCGGCTCGGGTCCTGCTCAGGAAAATGCCTTGTCGCAAAATGACATTCAGGTGATTGGTGAAGTGTGGGTCGGGCGCTCCGAAGTGATGAACAAGGCGCTGCAGGAGAACAAGGCCGCCATGGTGGGCGACACGCTCAAAGGCGGAGCCCAGCAAGGTTGGTACGTGCCTGATTATGTCTGGGAGCAAAATCCGCAACTTCGTTCCTACAAGGATCTGGAGCGCTTTTCAGACTTGTTTCGGGATTCAGCCAGCGGTCCAAGGCCACGCTTCATGAACTGTCCGTCGGGCTGGACATGTGAGATATTCAATACCCGCCTGCTGCGCACGACTGGCCTGGATAAGACATTCGATAATGTTCACCCCGGTACGGGCGCGGCACTGGATGCGGAAATTTCGTCGGCTTATGAGCAGAAAAAACCCCTGCTCTTTTATTACTGGCAGCCAACGGGATTGATGGCCAAATACACCTTCAAGGCGCTGCAATTTCCGGAAAATGAATCGGAATGCTGGAGCAGCCTGCTGGAAAAAGACGGCGACAAAAACTGCGTCACGGGCTTTCCGGTATCGAAGCTGTCGATTGCCGTATCCACACCGTTCAAGGAGCAGCATCCTGATCTGATGCAGTTCTTTGAAAAAATCCAGTTCACTCCCGATCAATTGAATGGCGCCATTTTGCAGATGACCGAAAGCAAACGCGATGGCGCCCGACAGGCAGAACAATTCATCAAGGAACATCCGGAAGTCTGGCAGGAATGGGTCAGCCCCGAAGCGGCATCACGGCTGCAGGCATGGACTGGACAAACAGCAGAGGTCAGCAGCATCTTCCCGGACTGGTCCATTCAGGACAAGCTCAATAGCGGTCTCAAGTCTGTGGTGGGCACCTATGGCGAATCGTTTCGGCAGGTTAGTGGATTTCTTACCCGCTATTTGCTAAGTCCGACGGTGCAGGCGCTTGCCGCGATTCCGGCATGGCTGTTGATTGTCCTCACTGCTGCGTTGGCCTGGCATAGCACACGCTCAATTATTTTCGCGGTGGCGTGCGCCATCGGACTGTACGTGATTGGCGCCTTCGGCTTGTGGGCGGCCTTGCTGCAAACGCTGGCGCTGTTAATTTGCGCAGTTATTATTACAGTGGTCATTGGAATACCCATAGGCATTTTCGTGGCGGCTCGTCCGCGCTTCTATCGTGTGCTGCAACCGGTGCTGGATGTCATGCAGACGATGCCAAGCTTTGTCTATCTTATTCCTGTGCTAATGCTTTTTGGCCTGGGCAATGTGCCCGCGCTTTTCGCAACAGTGATTTACGCCATCGCGCCGCTTATCCGGCTGACCGCACTGGGCATTTTGCAAATCAGTCGCGAAATGCATGAAACCGGAACGGCATTTGGCACAAACCGCTGGCAAATGCTGCGCTGGGTCATTCTGCCGCTGGCCAAACCCAGCATCATGGCGGGCATCAACCAGGCGGTCATGATGTCGCTCTCGATGGTTGTGCTGGCCTCCATGATCGGCGCACCGGGTCTGGGTGAGCGGGTACTGGAAGCGGTGCAGACACTGAACGTCGGCCAGGGTGTACAGGCCGGCAGCGCAATCGTCATTCTGGCGGTGATCATTGACCGCATCACCCAGCCTACGGCAACCGCAGGAGAACACGATGAATACAGAGGCCATTGACACGACTGCAGGCATAGTCCCGACCGGCGCCGGCAGCCCGGCAAGAGACGAACATTTCATTCGTCTGCAGAATATCAACAAGGTGTTTGGCGAGCGCCATGGCAAGGCTATGAAATTGCTGCATCAGGCTCGGACAACGAAGCGATTACCGCTGAAACCGGCTGTCATGTGGCGTTGAGAAATATCAACCTGGATATTCCTTCCAATGGCATTTACTGCATCATGGGGTTATCGGGCTCTGGTAAATCCACCTTGCTGCGGCATATCAATCGGCTGATTGATCCGGACACCGGTACGGTTCAAATCCAGGATGTAGACGTGACCGCTTTGTCGATTCCCGATCTGCAGAAGTTTCGCCAGAAGCGCATCGCCATGGTCTTTCAGCACTTTGGCCTATTGCCGCATTTTACCGTGCAGCAGAATGCCGAATTTGCTCTGCGCGTGCGCGGTGTACCCAAGCGTGAGCGTGCCGAACAGGCGCGCTACTGGCTTAACGAAATGGAACTGTCAGGCTACGAGGCGCATTATTACGATGAGCTCTCCGGCGGCATGCGACAGCGGGTCGGCCTGGCGCGTGCACTGGCGGCCGGCACCGATATCCTGCTAATGGACGAACCCTTTTCAGCACTTGATCCGCTGATCCGGCGCAAGCTGCAGACATTGCTGCTGAACTTGCAGGACAGGCTGAACAAGACAATTGTGTTTATTACCCATGATGTGGAGGAAGCCCGGACACTGGGTGGTACGGTTGCGCTGCTCAATCAGGGCAGCCTGATTCAACAAGGCAGCCTGGAGCAAATGACGGCCAACCCGGCAGATGACTATGTGGCCAGCTTTTTGACTTCGTCGGCCGAGGCATCATGAGCGCGTCCAGAGATTTTCTGGAGTATGTGCTGGATCTCCTCGCGCCGCTGGGGCCGATCACCACACGCAGAATGTTCGGCAGTGTCGGACTATATCTTGACGGACGAATGTTCGCCATCGTCAGCGGTGAGGACCGATTCTATGTCAAGTCCGATAATCAGACCCAGGGGCAGTTCGACGAAGCAGACTGTCCTGCACTGACCTATACCACGACAAAACCCAACGGGGAAAGCAAGACAGTCGCGCTTTCGTTTCGTGCCCCGCCCGAATCAGTCCTGGATGATCGTCAACAAATGCTGGACTGGGCGCAGCTTGGCTTGGAAGCAGCTGCACGTGTACCGGAAAAGAAACAACGCGCACGCTCAGGCGGCTCGCCTACCAGTGCATACCGACATCGCAAATGACGGCAAGACCTCAGGCCTGCGCTGCTCAGGACAGATCGCAGCCCCGAACAGCGCACCACGCTAAATGCAATTTAATACAGCACTTCCGGCAACCAGAGACCGATTTTAGGGAAGACATACAATAGAATCAGCGCCAGTATCTGTATGCCCATGAAAGGCAACATACCCATGAATATCTGGCTCAGCGTCACATGCGAGGGCGCAACGCCCTTCAGATAAAATGCAGACATAGCTACGGGCGGTGAAAGAAATGCGGTTTGCAAATTGAGCGCCACCAGAATACCGAAAAACAGCGGATCAATATTGTAATGAGCGAGCAAAGGCAGGAATATCGGCATGAAAATAACGATAATTTCTGTCCACTCCAGCGGCCAGCCCAGCAAAAAAATCACAATCTGCGCCAGTATCATGAACTCCAGTGGCGTCAGGTCCATGGACACGACCCAGGTGTTGATAATTTCCTGTCCGCCCAACAAGGCAAAGGCGGCAGAAAAAATACTGGAGCCGACAAAAAGCCAACATACCATGGCACTGGTTTTTGCCGCCAGATACACAGACTCCTTGAGCATTGGCATATTCAGGCGTCGATAGCACAGGGCCAGCAAGATACCGCCGAAGGCCCCCATGGCCGCAGCCTCGGACGGTGTAGCAAAACCGAACACGATACTGCCCAGCACCGCCAGAATCATAATGGCTAGCGGGAAAAACGACGCCAGCAGCATTTTGAAAATTTCCAGCCGGGCAAAGGTGAACCAAGCGTAGAACGCAATCATCAACGCCAGCCCGACAGCAAACACAATCCAGAAGGTCGGCGATACGCCTGGCACGTCGGCCTCTGGCGCGGTTGACGTGCCAGTTGCATTCTGTTCAGGCTGCGGCGGCGCTGCGCCCGGGGGCTCTGCAACCGTACCCGGTGGCTCGGAAACGCCAGCCGACGGTTCTGCCAACGAAGCGCCAGGCGGCTCGGCAAGTGAGCCCGGGGGCTCGGCCAGTCCCGAGCCTGGGGGCTCCTGCAAAGAACCGGCATACTGCACTGTTGACGGCGCATTGAGCGAGCCCATTTCCGCCAACACGCTGACCTGTTGCTTGGACGGCATTGAAAGGTTGTAGCTAAGGGCGATCACGCAGGCGAACATGAGGGCCGGAATCAGGGTGATGAACAGTTGCTTGAGTATCACCGAGGCAGCAATACCGCTGTTGCGTTCGCCCTTCAGGGCGCGCACCAAGCCGGGGAGCGCCTTGTTGCTGATGCGGTTTTTGATGTTGGCAGCAAACTCAGGCAAGGCAATCCGCCGCTCTTCTTCAGGCAGGGGCGCGCCCACGCAGGTTTTATCTTTGCCACCAGGACAATATACAACACGTACATGCCTGCAAGCATCAGACCCGGAAAGAATGCCGCCGCATATAATTTGACAACCGATACACCCGCCACGGCGCCATACACAATCAACAAAACCGAAGGCGGAATCATAATCCCCAGGCAACCGCCTGCGGTAATCACACCGGCCGATAGTTTGACGTCATAGCCTGCCTTGAGCATCGCGGGTAACGCCAGCAGGCCCATCAGCGTGACCACGGCCCCGACGATACCCGTGGCTGTCGCAAACACAGCACAGGTAATCACCGTTGCCACCGCCAGCGATCCAGGAATCCTGGCCATGACCAGATGCAGGCTTTTGAACAATTTCTCGATCAGGTTGGCGCGCTCTACCAGATAGCCCATAAAGATGAACAGCGGAACGGCAATCAATACGTCATTTGTCATGACGGCGTAAGTGCGCAACACCATCAGATCCAGGGTCTGTTCTATGGCAAGCTTGGGCCCCATTGCGCGATAGGCAAACAGCGTGAAAATGACGCCCATACCCATCAGTGTGAACGCGGTGGGAAAACCAAGCATGATGGTGACCACAATCAACGCCAGCATCAACAGGCCCAGATGGCCATTGGTAATATCGGCCGGAGCTGGCATGAAAATAACCAGGGCCCCCACAATCGCAATCAGAATACTAATACCGAACCAGGCCTCTTTTCTCATGCTTTATCCCCTTTTCTTGCGATGTACTGGTCGGCTTCCTGAATATCAGCATCGGTCACGTTGACCATATCTTTCAGTTTATCAACGTCGACTTCTTCAACGTCAATTTCTCGGGAGGGCCAGTCGCCGTCACGCAGGCACTGCACGCAACGCACAACCTCGACAATGCCCTGCATGATCAGTGCAAAGCCGGCAATGGGGATGATTGCCTTGAATGGATAAATAGGCGGGCCATCTGCAGTAATGGTCGAATGTTCATTAATGGCAAAAGACTCGGATGCATAGTTATATCCGGCCCACACCAGCGCAATGACCCCGGGAAAGAAAAACAGGATATATAGGATAAGATCAAGCAGTGCCTGCACGCGAGGCGGAAAGAAACCGTAGAGTACATCACCGCGTACGTGTCCGTCCTTGCCCAATGTATAGGCACCCGCCATCATGAATAAGGCGCCATACAACATATTCATTACATCAAACGACCAGGCGTGCGGGTTTTTGAAGACGTAACGGGAAAAAACTTCGTAAGTGACAAACAGCGTGAGAATCAGCGCGCACCAGCCGAACAGCTGTCCGATCCAGGTATTGACCTGATCAATACGGTGGAGAACTCTTTTCATTAACAAACTCCTGGGACAGAGCAATAAACAATCCCTTGCGCCGAATGCGAGTCGTCATCCGGTCATAGCGACCTGCACGTCGACGCGACAGGAACCGGCGCCGGCATGCATTGCCGGCGCCATCCGGGCGCCTAGCCCGCAGCCTTCTTCACAAAATAATGGTTGTAGGCCATACGACGATTGTTATTGGTATCCATGTCCCAGGCTACCGCCCGCTCAGCGAACTTGCGTTGCGACTGTTCAATTTCCTTGAACAAGGCATTGTTTTCCGCTTTCTTGGTAATGATGTCGTCCCAGGTGGTCAATTGCTGTTGCAGGATGGCGTCCGGTGTCTTGTAGAATTTGACGTTGTCCTCTGTTTTGAGCTTGATATAGTCCTGGGAATAACGGTCAATCGCTTTCCATGACATATCGGCCGAGGCCGCTTCAACCGCATTCTGAATAATCGCCTTCATTTTGTCTGGCAGGCTGTTGTACTTGTCTTTGTTGAAGGTAATTTCAAATGTCTCGGAAGATTGGTGAAAGCTTTGCAGCATGCACACTTTGGAGACATCCGGGAATCCCAGCAAGCGGTCTGACGATGCATTATTGAACTCGGCGCCATCGAGCAGGCCGCGATCCAGCGCCGGTACGATTTCGCCACCGGGCAACGCGTTCACAGCTGCACCCATGGCGGTAAACAAATCAATGGCCAGACCATTGGTGCGAAATTTCACACCTTTCAGATCCTCTGCCTTCGCAATAGGTTTCTTGAACCAGCCCAGCGCCTGCGTTGGCATGGGACCGCTCAGAAAGGATACGACATTGCCGCCGATGGAGTCGTACAGTTTGACCAGCAGCTCCTTGCCACCACCGTATTTGTGCCAAGCCAGCAGCATATTGGCGTCCATGCCAAATGCCGGTCCCGACGAAAAAAGAGCCAGCGCGTTCTGCTTGCCGTAGCTGTAACCCAATACACCATGCCCACCGTCCAGCGTACCTTTGGATACGGCATCGAGCAAGGCAAAAGCCGGCACCACGGCACCCGCAGGGAGCACTTCAATAGTGAGCTCACCACCGGTCATGTCATTGACTTTTTTCGCAAAATCGTTGGCATACTCGTGGAAAATATCGACAGTTGGCCAGGTACTCTGAAAACGAAACTTGATCGGTGTCTGTGCACTGACAATAGCTGGAAATCCCATCCCCACCGCAGCGACCGAGCCGGCGGCCGCTCCTCCCAGAAACTTGCGACGTGATGATTTTGGTGTTGCTGTCTGACGTTTTTTTGCGATGCGAGTTGTCATAATTGTCTCCTTTGTACCTGTAATCTAATCATTGTTTATCATTTTTCATACATGTTACAAACTGCGACTGCAATGAAGTTTATACGCACAGATTCCGGTGTTGTCAAGAACATTCAGACATGTGTAAGTGCAGTTGTAATTTGCTAACTTTCGATGTAGGCCAATGGCGTTGGCTCAGCACCTGCATGATCCTTCCCTGGTGGGCGCCACAAGGCCACCCTGGCGGCCCGGCAAGGCAATTACAACTGCAATATATACAGGAAAACCCCCATGCCCCCGCACCGCGTCTGGACAATTGCGCAATGCTGTCAAATAATCAACATCAGGCGTTTTTCCGTCCATTTTATTTTCACTGATTCTTTCCTATGCCTGCACAACAATACCTGTTTGACGTTGCCCTTATCGGTGGCGGAATAATCGGCTCGGCCACCGCCTACCATCTTTTACAACAGGAGCCACAACTGTCGGTTTGCGTTATTGAACCAGACCCCGGTTACGAGCTGGCCTCGGCCTTGCGCTCCTCAGGCGGCTGTCGCGTGCAGTTCACCAGCGCCGAAAACATCGCCATGTCGCTGTACAGCATTGATTTCATCAGAAATTTTGAGCATACGATGGCCACCGCACAACATCCGGCGCCAGTCGATTGGGTCGAGGGTGGCTACCTTTTTGTCGTGCCGCCCGAAGACACCAAAAACCTTGAGAGAAACGCCCGCTTCCAGCAATCCCAGGGTTGCATGCTGGACCTGCTATCGCCAGTAGAGTTAAAAGACCGATTCCCGGCCATGTACGTGGACGATCTGGGTGCAGGCGTGCATACGCCCCAAGATGGCTGGTGCGACCCGTATGGATTGCTTTGGGGCTTCCGTCGCAAAGCCATAGAACTTGGCGCGCAATACATTGCCGACCGGGTTGTAGCGGCCGATCACGATGCAATCAAGGCAAAGTCGGTCACCTTGAGCACCGGGCAGGTGATTCGCGCCGCATCGTTTGTCAATGCTACCGGCGCCTGGTCCGGCGATGTCGCCCGATTATTCAATATGTCATTGCCGATAGCGCCGGTGCGGCGCTTTGAGCATTACTTCACGCCGGGCAGTCACGTGGGCACTTTACCTTATGTCAAGGATACGGCCCGGCTGGCCTTCCGTTCCGAGGGACAGGGCTATTCCGGCGGATTGGTCGATGGGGATGTGCCGCGTGGCTATAATTTCGAAGTTGATCACCATAACTTCGAAGATGTGGTCTGGCCGGCAGTCGCCCATCGCTTTCCGGCCTTTGAGGCGGCCCGTTGCCACCGCAGCTGGGCCGGGCTGTATGAAGTAAACGAATTGGACGGTAACCCGGTGATCGGCGCATGGAACTCGCGCCTGCCTAATCTTTATACCGTAGCGGGTTTTTCAGGGCATGGCATGATGCACGCGCCTGCGGCTGGTCGCGGCATTGCGGAGCTGATCGTTCACGGCCGGTTCCAGACTATTGATTTGTCTCGCCTTGGCTATGAAAGGTAGAGCAACACAAACCCTATCCTGAACAGGGTATTCTCTGAAGGCGACAAAACGATCGTAGTGTTCAGTTTACACTAGCCCTTTATGGCAAGGAAACACATCATGCCCTGGCGTGAATTATGCGTCCAACCCAGCGGGCACTACCGCCCGCTCACGACAATTTCATCGCCGATCGCATAAAACTGACCGCCGGCGATATAGTGCAGCGTACGCAATGCAGGGTCGGCGCTGGCGAACTCCCAATGCCCATTGCGGAAAACGCGGCTGTCGGCCCAGGCGCCAATGATTTCGGCAATAAAAAGGTCATAGTGCGCCTGATTGTGCGGCTCCGGAATCAGCCTGCAGGCCAGCCAGGCTGCGCATCCCACCACAAAAGGCAGATCAAATCCATCCATGCGAAACAGCTTCGTGCCAGCGGCTTGCAACTTGCCGGGTTCATCATTCAGACCATGGTTTCCCACATAGTGAGTCATCTGCGCCTGTGCAACTGTGGGTATCTGTACGACAAATGTACCGGCATTCTCGACGAGCCTGCGTGTACACGTACTTTTATCGAGCACGACGGTCAGCTTCGGAGGCGAAAAATCAAGACCACAAGCCCATGCTGCAGCCATGACATCCTCCACGCCGTCATGGGCGGCAGACACCAGGATCGTGGGGCCGTGATTGATCAGCCGATAGGATTTTTCCAAGGGAACGGGTTCGATATACTGATTCATAATGCATCCTGCGAATAATCATGGAGCGCTGGCACGTCTAGTCAGGTTTGATGGCTTTGCGCCTACCGGTTCCACCGAATTGAACACCCCGTTCACTTTTGGTGAAGTCAGCGTTTTTCATTGACAAATAGACTGACCGTCTGCTGATCGATACTATTGGTCATGAAATGTAGACATATACATGACCAATAGCATTATAAATTCAAACATAATCAGGACGAGACATGACACATGGCTATTTGATTAAAGGCATGCTGGCAACTGCATGATGGCACTTATGGCAGGTGCAGGCGCGGCCCCAGCACAGTATCCAGCCAAACCAATTACGATTGTGGTTGGCTTTCCTCCGGGAACATCGACCGATGCCATTGCCCGTATCCTTGCCAATAAAATGAGCAAAGACCTGGAGCAGCCTATCATCGTTGAAAACAAGCCAGGCGTGGGCGGCAGCCTGGGGGCCGGCCTGGTTGCCAAGGCCAGGCCCGATGGCTATACCCTGGTGCTCTCGGCCACCGCACCCATGAACATCAATCCGCACGTTTACAAGTCCCTGACCTATGATGCGACAAAAGATTTCGAACCGATAGGGCAAACGACCTGGCTACCCTATGTGCTGGTCACCAACAACAGCAAAGGGTTAAAAACCTTTAAAGACCTGATCGCCTATGCAAAAAGCAACCCGGAGAAACTGACCTTTGCCTCTATCGGCAAAGGCACGACCAGTCATCTGCTGATGGAATTACTGATGAAGGAGACAGGCACAAAAATGGTGCACGTGCCCTATTCTGGCAGCACCCAGTCCCAAACAGACGTGATAGGTGGCAATGTTGATATGACATTTGACACCGTCGTGTCAGCAATGCCCCACGTCAAAGCTGGCAAACTGAATGGCCTGGCCGTCAGCGTAGCAAACCGCGCCAAGCTGGCGCCCGACATTCCGACCATTCAGGAACAGGGCTTGCCTAATTTCAACATGGGCGCCTGGCTGGGAGTATTCGCCCCCAAAGGCACGCCGCGCGACATTGTGGATAAGTTGCACACCGAATTGAATCGAACGCTCAGCGATAAGCCAACCAATGACAAACTGGTGGCGCTGGGTTCCGAAGTCGTCATGAGCGAGACGCCCGAGGCCTTCGGCAAAATGGTTCAGGAAAACTATGACACCTGGGGAAAAATTGTGAAAGAAGCAGGAGTAGACCAAAAATGAAATACAGCAATAGCGAATGGGAAGCCCGGGTTGACCTGGCGGCATGCTACCGGCTCATGCCGCTCTTTGGCATGAGCGATCTGGTATACAACCATATTACTGCACGCATTCCCGATACCGATGACGAGATACTGATCAATCCTTATGGCTATATGTATGAAGAAATCACAGCTTCCAGCCTGATCAAAATCAATATAAAAGGCGAGGTGCTCGATAACCCGCACGCAGATGGCACTAGCATCAATCAGGCCGGATACGTCATTCACAGTGCCGTGCACGCATCGCGCCATGACGTCGGTTGTGTCATTCATACCCATTCTCGGGCGGGAATGGCCGTATCTGCAATGGAATGCGGTTTGCTGCCAATTACGCAGACGTCAATGCGCTTTAAGGACATTGCCTATCACGACTACGAGAGTGTCGCCATCGACATGGATGAGCAGCAGCGCCTTGTAGCCGATCTTGGCCACCAGGACGCAATGATTCTGCGCAACCATGGATTGCTGGTGGCCTCGCCATCCATTGCTGAAGCATTCAACGCCATGTACTGGCTTGAGATGGCGTGCCGGGCCCAGGTTGATGCATTGGCCGGCAACACCAAGTTGATTATCCCTTCAGCAGAAGTAGTAGACAAAACACATCATCTGTACCAACCCAGCGTAAGACGTCCATTCGGCATCATGGAGTGGCCGGCCATGCGTCGGTATCTGGATCGCCGCGATGCGAGCTACAAAGATTGAAACGTATGACCGAAACCTGTCAGAACACACTGTTCGATTTCCGCAATCAGGTGGCGTTTGTCACCGGTTCGACCCGCGGCCTGGGCTATGAAATAGCTCAGGGTTTGGCACAAGCCGGCGCAAAGGTTATTGTTCACGGTCGTGATGAATGCAGCGCACAAGCCGCGTCCCGCAAACTGGAAGCCCTGGGGCTGGCGACAGACTGGGTGGCATTTGACCTGGACGATCGGGAGGCCTGCCAGCGCGCCTTTGAACAAATAAGAGATAGCCATCAGCGTCTTGATATCCTGGTAAACAATGCGAGCATCAGAATGCGTCGGCGATTGCAGGATATTGATGCCATGGAGCTCGAAGCCATCACCCGCACCAATATTCTGTCTACCATTGAAATTTCACGTGCGGCCGTCTCCCTGATGAAGTTAAACCATTACGGACGAATCATTACGATCAGTTCAATCGCAGGACAAATCGTTCGTTTTGGCGATTTTATCTATCCGGTAACCAAACAGGCGCTCAATACCGTGACCCGCTCGTTAGCGGTCGAATTTGGGCGGGACGGTATATTGAGCAATGCCATCGCACCGGGGACTTTCGCCACTCAATTTAATCAGGCGTTGATCGAAAACCCCGACAATATTGCCAAAATGCAGGAACGTAATCCCCTGCAACGCTGGGGTAATCCCGTAGAAATTGTGGGCCCGGTACTTTTCCTTGCCTCTGCCGCAGCCTCGTATGTAAACGGTCAGGTACTGGCGGTAGACGGCGGTTTCTCCATTTCGTTCTAGCGGTGGGCAAATACTCTCCGGCGCTGGCCTGCTACGACATGATGCACTTTATATGTGCGCCGGATCAACCTAGCAAAGGCGCTGAATTCACAAATATTGAGTATTGAGCGCTAGCAATGACACCTCTTGTTCAGATGGGTGACATAAATATTCTCTATAATTGCAGCTTACATCCCACGGAGCATCGCGAGTGTCATTTCTTTACGTTCTGATTCTGGTAGTGCCGGCGCTTGCAACAGCACTCGCTTTTATGCCCAGCAGTCACTGGACCATCCGCAGCCTGGACTTTCCCAGAGTACAAATTGCTGTTCTGTGTCTGGCAAGCCTGGGCCTCACAGTATTGAACCCGCCCGCCGCCTCTGGATTAGTGATTTTTTTGCTCGCGGCAAACCTGATCGCCCTCATTTACCAGCTCTATAAAATCTTTCCGTATACCCGCCTGGCTAAAACTGAAGTCCTAAGCAACCATGCGCCGGATGACGACCGAACCGTGTCGCTGCTTTCCTCTAATGTACTGACGCCCAACCGCCGTAGCGATGCGCTGATTGCACTGGTCAGGCAATACAAGCCTGATCTGCTGCTAACGCTGGAATCTGATGCGTGGTGGCAGAATGCATTGGCAGGCCTGGAAGAAGATTATCCATACCGCGTGGCCATCCCCCTGGACAACCTGTACGGCATGCACCTATATTCGCGCCTGCCATTGGAAAATACAGAAGTGTTGTATCGGGTGGAAGAAGATATCCCGTCCATTCGCAGCCAGGTGATATTGCGCTCCGGTGAAAAATCCGGATTTACTGCCTGCATCCCACGCCGCCCAGCCCAACCGAAAGCGAAACATCAAAGCCTAGGGATGCAGAACTGCTGCTGGTAGGCAAACAGATACGGGAACTGGATGAGACTGCACTGGTCTTTGGTGATTTGAATGACGTGGCCTGGTCCTACTCTACTCGTCTGTTCAAGAAAGTGAGCGAATTACTGGACGCCCGCATCGGCCGCGGCATGTTCAATACCTTCCATGCGCACTACCGCTTTTTGCGCTGGCCGCTGGATCATATTTTCCAGAGCGCCGAATTCCAGATCAAGCACATGGCCAAGCTCCCCGACATCGGGTCCGATCATTTTCCCATCTATGCAAAGTTTCAGTACTGCCCGGCGCAGGAAGACTTGCATGAAGTGGAAACGGCTGACGCCGAAGAGATGGCGCAGGCAGACGAAAAAATTACCGAGGACGCCAGGAGGTCCAATGACAGCTGTGATTAACTCATAGTCCTGGACCAGTCAACCAATACCTTTATGACGGATGTATCAATGCAGTTACGACCACGCTAGCGTGGTCCCGTCTTACCCGTCACGCATATATCTGTTGTGCTTCACGTCTTGCGTGAACGCTTGGATGCATGGCCTGCGCCGCGCAGTCGGGGTGCTGGGCGCTCCAACCGGGGAGCGCCCACATAAGCATTGAACACGGCGGCTGGGCACATGCAAAGTGGGTCGCGAAAAACTGAGTCATTGCATCCAGACCCTTGTATTTCAATTGGTTTGCCGCAAGTTGGCCGGAGAATTTATAAAGCTATGTAATAATTCTCATTTCAATTTTTCGCCCTCTTTGATCGGATCTTCCTGATGCATAAAAATATTCTATTAGCTATTACGGCAGTATGTACCACGACATCTGTAAAGGCTCAGGAAGCGCCCCAAGTTCTGGCTCCCATTGTTGCCACCGCCTCCCGCTCTGATATTGACCCCGAAAATGCGCCGCAAAAGATCGTCATTATTGATTCGGAGCAAATCCAGCAGCAGCTGGCCATTTCAACCAATTCATCCAATGTCCTGAGCAATTTGCTGCCGGCCTACACACCGAGCAGGGACAAAATGAACGGCAGTGGCGAAACCCTGCGAGGCAGAACGCCCCTGATCATGATTGATGGCGTACCGCAATCGAACCCCTTGCGCCCGACTGGGCGTGAAGTGCACACGATCGACTACTCCATGGTCGATCATATAGAAGTCATCAACGGCGCGACTGCATCCAACGGCATCGGCGGCACCGGCGGGGTGATCAATATTGTGACCAAAAGCCGGAGCCGGGTACGATCAATCAGCATTTCGGCATTCAGGCCACCACGCCTACATCACAATTGAAATCGGAGAGCATGGGATACAAAACCACGTATGGCATTAATGGCCGCAGTGGAAACTTTGAGTATTTGCTTTCGGGCAGTTATGAAAGCCAGGGTCTGGCGCTGGACGGCTGGAACAATATGATTGCCGCCGACAACACCCAGGGCGATCTGATGAGCTCACGCTCCTATAACATTCTGGCCAAGCTGGGCTATTGGATCGATGACGACCAGAAGCTGCAACTGAGCATGAATCATTATCGGATCAAGGGGCGCATGGACTATATCGGCATCAAGGGTGACCGGGAGGCCGGCATTCCGTCCACCTCGGTGCGTGGCACCCCTGAAGGGGTGGCGCCAAGCAATACGGTATGGACCACGGCCCTGAGCTACGAAAACCTCAACCTGGGCAATGCCGGAATCAAATTGAATGCGATGGTGTTCAACCAGCGCTTCGAGGGGCTTTTTGGCGCCGCCAATTCCGGCACGTTCCAGGATGCACGCATTGCGCCCGTGGGCACGCTGTATGATCAGTCCGTTTCCAAAGCAAATAAATGGGGAACCAAGCTGTCTTTGACCAAAGATGATCTGCTGGACGGCAAACTGAAATTGACCGGCGGTTTTGATACCCTGATCGACAAAGGCGACCAAGGCCTGTATCTGACCGGTCGCACATATGTACCGGAGTCCAAATACACAAGCTATGCACCGTTCGTGCTGGCCGAATACAAATTGCTGGACAATCTGACTGTCTCTGCCGGCTATCGCTACGAAATGGGACAACTTGATGTGCAGTCGTATCGTACCCTGGCTGCCTATAAAAACGTATCTGTGCAAGGTGGAAAGCTCAAATTCAATGAAGGACTGTTCAGCACAGGCATTGTCTATAAACCAACGGATAATTTGACCTTATTTGGCAGTTTCTCACAAGGGTTCGATATGCCCGACGTTGGTCGCGCCTTGCGTTCGATCAACACGCCCGGACAGTCTATTGATAACTTCCAGGCGCTCAAACCCATACTGACAGACAACTACGAAGTAGGCTTGCGCTACAAAAACGACCGCTTTGATTTTGATCTGAGCTATTACCAATCGAATTCAAAATATGGCGCGCGAGTCGTACCGGTCGATGGTCAGTTCCAGTTGGCACGGGAAAAGACGCGGATCCAGGGCATCGAGACCGGCCTGGGTGTTCACATCAATGACCGGCACTATGCAAAAATCGGCTACTCCTATATGCACGGCAAGTATGACAGCGATGATAACGGCAGCCTGGATGCCAAGCTGGGTGCATTGAATGTAGCCCCCAACCGCATTGTGGCAAGCTGGTCTGCCAAATGGACTGACAAACTGAGTTCCTTCCTGCAAGTCAATTATGCGTTCAGCCAGAAATTCGACGAAAAAGACTCGGACTTTACCGGCTATGCCTGGTTGACTTGTCTTTGGACTATAAACTGCCAAAAGGCACGATCAGCGTATCGGCAGCCAACCTGTTGAACAAGAAATACCTGACCTATTACTCACAAAGTGGCCTGGTTGATCCGCTGCGATATTTTGCGGGTCGTGGTCGCACCGTCACCGTAGGATATTCGGTCAACTTCTAATGAACGCGCTATTACAACTGTGGACAAGCCAGGAGGCACCGTATCGGAGCTGCGCAAGCACAACTGTGCTTGCGCCAGCACATACTGGCGCGACCGGCATGCGAGCTGCTCTGGCCTTTCTGATAGGGTTTCTGTTGCTCGCCATGGCCTGCACCAATGCCATGGCCACACCGTTCACTGTGCAACATGCGCTGGGCACAACCACCATTGCCCAGACCCCGAAGCGAATCATCACGCTGTTTCAGGGCGCCACAGATATCACAGTTGCGCTTGGCGTAAAACCACTGGCTACCGTGGAGTCATGGACCGAGAAACCGGTCTATCGCTATCTGCGTAAAGACCTGGAAGGCGTACCCATGGTAGGCCTGGAGACCCAGCCCAGCCTGGAAGATATTGCCAGGCTCAAGCCGGATTTGATCATCGCCTCCAAATTCAGAAATGAAAAAATCTACGATCTGCTGTCCTATATCGCCCCCACCGTGGCGGTGGAAGAAATATACGAATTCAGAGAAAACACACGGTTAATCGGCCAGGCATTGCATCGTCAAGCCGCCGCCCAGGCGTTGCTGGACAAATGGGATACGCGTCTGGCGCAGACCACAAAGCGCCTGCAGGAAAAATTCGGCGCGGCCTGGCCCTTGTCCGTGTCGGTCCTGGATTTTCGCAACGACCATGTCAGGATCTATCTGGCAAACAGCTTTGCCGGCTCGGTACTGGCCGATCTGGGCTTTGTCTGGAGCGAACCGTTCAGAAAGTCCGGCTGGCCGCTGATGAAACTGACAAGCAAGGAAAGCATCCCTGTCATGGATGCTGACGTGTTCTTCGTGCAGATGCGTTCGGACAGCAGGGTCGTGCAAAACCGCTACGACGACTGGTCCCGGCATTTGCTATGGCAACAACTGAAAGCCGTAAAGAACAAGCAGGTATATCTGGTCGACAACGTCTACTGGAGCCTGGCTGGCGGCATTCTGAGCGCCAATTTGATGCTCGATGAACTGGAGCAACTGCTTGACGCTCCCGCAGGTGTGCAACAATGACGACGCTGCATACGCGCTCGGGCGCTGTCCTGACACTGGCTATCGGATTCGGTTTACTGGTCCTGCTGTCGATCCTTAGCCTGTCGATAGGCAAAACTTATATCGCACCCGGGGATGTACTGGGCGCACTGTTTAAACCCGATCCACTTGATATCAACCATATTCTGGTGAACACCACCAGGCTTTCCCGCATGACGGTGGCCATTGCCGTGGGTGCATGCCTTGCGGTGGCCGGCGGACTGATGCAGGCCGTGACCCGCAACCCGCTGGCCTCTCCCGGCCTGTTCGGCATCAATGCAGGTGCTGTTTTTTCCATTGTCCTGCTGGCGCCGTTATTCGGGTCGAGCTCGCTGACCCAGTTCATGATGCTGGCGTTTGCCGGCGCCGCGGTCGCGGCACCCTGGTTTATTGCATCGGCATGCTCGGCAGCCGCAGCCCCTTTCGCATTGTGCTGGCAGGCGCCGCCGTTACCGCCCTGTTTGCATCATTCACCCAGGCGCTGCTGGTAATTAGCCAGGAAGGCCTGGACAGCATTCTGTTCTGGATGGCCGGCTCGGTTGCCGGACGTGAAATGGACGCCGTGCTCACGATCTATCCATATCTGCTGGTCGGCTTTGCCGCCAGTTTCATACTGGCCAGACATATCAATATTCTGGTTACCGGCGACGATATCGCGCGGGGCCTTGGACAAAACACATTTGTCATTCGCTCGCTATTGAGCATCATTGTCATCCTGCTGGCTGGCGGCGCGGTGTCGCTGGCCGGCAATATCGGTTTTATCGGACTGATCGTCCCGCACATTGTGCGCCGTATTCTGCCGGGAGACTTCCGCTGGCTGCTGCCTGGCTATGCCGTGTTCGGGGCGTTGCTGCTGTTGCTTGCTGACATTCTGGCGCGTGTCGTGCTGATTCCCCAGGAAGTGCTATCGGGGTGGTCACTGCCTTGCTGGGTGCGCCCTTTTTTATCCACATGGCCAGAAAGGGGATGCGCCATGGATAAATGGCTGACCGTGCGCAACAACTGGTATTCACGCCAGATCAATACCAGCACTTGCACAGTGATCGTCCTGTTGCTGTTAATCACGATGGCCGTTGCCCTGCTGTCGCTCGCTTCCGGCAAGTACATGCTATCGTTGCCGGAAGTCTTTGACGCATTGCGCAGCCGGACAATTGCCGACAATGCCTTTATCGTCTCCATCTTGCGCGCGCCCAGAATGCTGATGGCGCTGCTGGCCGGTGGCGCCCTGGCGGTCTCCGGCCTGTTGCTGCAAACCATTATTCGCAATCCGCTGGCCTCACCCGATATTATCGGCGTTACCAGCGGCGCATCGGCCACAGCGGTATTTTTCCTGTCATTCATGACATCCTGGCTCAGCGTGCAATGGCTGCCGCTGGCGGCGATGGCCGGCGGTTTTGCCGGCGCCGCGCTGGTCTACCTGCTGGCCTGGAAAAGCGGTGTTTCACCCACAAGGCTGATCCTGGTGGGCGTGGGCATATCTGCTGTGATGGTCGCCTGCACGACTATGTTGCTGGTGTTCAGCCCGCTCTCCTCGACCCTGAGCGCCTATGTTTGGCTGACCGGCAGTGTCTATGGCGCGCGCTGGCATGAGGTCACGACCCTGTGCCTGTGGTTGTTGCCGGCTGCCGTATTGCTGGTTGCGCTGACCAGGACGCTGGCAGTCAATGAGCTGGACGATGCGCTGATTATCGGCCTGGGCATTTCCATGGAGCGGGCGCGGCTGGTTCTGCTGGCGTTAAGTGTCTATTTGGCGGGCGCCGCCATTGCCTATACCGGCGCCCTGGGGTTTGTCGGCCTGGTTGCGCCGCATATTGCCCGGCGAATAGGCGGCAAATCCGGCGCCAGTCTGGTTGTCGTGACCATGCTGGTCGGCGCCAATATGGTCATGATCGCAGACCTGATCGGTCGCACCCAGTTTTTGCCGCTGGATCTGCCCGCCGGTATTTTTGTGTCGGCCATTGGCGCACCGTTCTTTATCTATTTGCTGCTGCGCTCACGGTCATAGCACGAATGTTATTATTTTTATGAAAGATCAATCCGAATGGATCCTATAGAAAGCCAAGACCTTACGCTAAAGTACGATACCCGGGTCGTCATTGACGGGCTGAATCTGGCCATTCCCAGGGCAAAGATTACAGTACTTGTCGGCAGTAATGGCTGCGGCAAAAGCACTCTGCTCAAATCGTTTGCCCGGCTGATCCGGCCGTCGCAGGGTACGGTCCTGCTCAACGGCAAGGATATCCATCGCCGTTCCACGGCAGCGGTAGCACGCGAGCTGGCCATTTTGCCGCAAAGCCCGGCAGCGCCGGAAGGCCTGTCCGTTTACCAATTGGTGCGCCTGGGAAGATTTCCCCACCAGAGCTGGCTGCAACAGTGGTCCGGGGAAGACGAGGCCATCGTGACGCAGGCGCTGGCGCAAACGGAACTGACCGAATTTCAGGACCGGCCGGTAGATGCCCTGTCCGGCGGACAGCGCCAGCGCGCCTGGATTGCAATGACGCTGGCTCAAAACACAGACACGTTGCTGCTGGACGAACCCACCACATACCTGGATCTGGCACACCAGATCGAAGTGCTGGACCTGTTGTACGAGTTGAATGCGACCAGACAGAAAACCATCGTCATGGTTCTGCACGATCTGAATCTGGCCTGCCGTTATGCACACAATATGGTTGCCATTGCCAACAGACAGGTCTACGCACAAGGCGATCCGGCACAGGTGCTCAATGCAACCATGGTTCAGGATGTATTTCATCTGCAAAGTAAAATTGTAAAAGACCCGCTTTACGGCACCCCCATGTGCATCCCCATTGGCAAAGGAATTCAGAGTGCAGGCACTGACGCGTCCCAGGGCTGATGGCTTTGATGCGAACCAGTGGCAGGTCCTGACCACAAGGTTCATGCTGATTGATGCCCGCCAACGCCATCCAACCTGTTCGATGCCGATGGGGGCGTTGCTGGACCCGGCGCGCTGCACCATGCTGTTGCGTGAAATCGGCCCGATCATCGGCTCGCCGACACTCAAGGTGACCGCTTCTTTGCTTGGCAAAAGAATCGCGTTTCTAAGTACGGCCGCAGCCCTGTATGCAATGACCGTCTTCGACAAAGGGCTTGATCTGTCCCTGGGCAACACGGTTCTTGAATACCAGCACGACGGCAAGTGGCAATCGCGTATGCCATTAATAAACCTGGCCGTCACTCGCCCACAAGCCGGAGAGCGCCAGCAATGGCGCGAACGTATTGTGCGCCAGTTGTTTGCTGAAAACCTGGCCCCGGTGTGGGCAGCGTTGAGCGCGGCCTCCGGCGTATCAGCCAAAATCTTGTGGGAGAACCTGGCCGTGCGCATTTATTCGCAATACGAGCGCCATATGATCGCCAGCGCCGGGCAAGATAAACAGGCCCGTATCCAGGAAGACTTTGACTATTTGCTGCATGCGCCCGGCGCTGTTTTCGGCGTCAAGGATAACCCGTTAGCCCAATATCATTTTGCACATACCCGGTGCGACGACAAGCTGATCCGGATCCGCAAGACCTGCTGCTTTTATCTTCGGGCAACCACGCCGCCAGAGTACTGCTCAGTATGCCCGTTGACGCACAACAGAAAAGCGAAAAACTAAACCCTGACGCCAGGCGCGTCACAGCAGATTATTCTTATCCCTATTTCAATCGCAAGTAGCGGAGTGTCAAACCAGCACGTGCTGTTTATACTTTATTTATTGTCATCATTGCCAATAAAATAATGCATATGTCATTAACCATGCCCCTGATCTGCGCGCAAAAAACGAACCCGCCGCATCCGCGTATTGGAGCAACAAATGGATAAGAACGACCTGGATCAATGCACGAGGGATAAAGGCCAATGGGCTAAACCCGAGGCTGCCTACGCCGCCACGATCAACAACGCAGACTGGCAGGCACTTGAATGCTCACTCACAGAGTACGGCAATGCAATTGTGCCAGGCCTGTTGACCGCAGCGCAATGCGAAGCGCTGGCTGCAGGCTATGATCGGGAGCAAGACTATCGCAGCCGCATCGTCATGGCCCGTCATGGGTTTGGCCGAGGGGAGTACAAGTACTTCGCCTACCCACTACCCGCATTGCTGAACGAGTTGCGCCATCTGCTCTACCCGCATCTGGCGACGATCGCCAATCGCTGGGGTCGCCAACTGAATATGAATGCACATTATCCGCCTGCCCTGGATATGTTCCTGAACCGATGCCATGCTGCCGGTCAGACCCGCCCCACCCCGCTGATACTGCAATATGGCCCAGGCGACTATAACTGCCTGCACCAGGACCTGTATGGCGATCATGTATTCCCTTTGCAGGTGGCGATTCTGCTGTCTGCACCCGGTCGCGATTTTACGGGAGGCCAGTTCGTCATGACAGAAACCACCGCAAGCAGCCAGCGCGCTGAAGTGATTCCGCTAGGACAAGGCGACGCACTCATCTTCACCGTCAACCAGCGACCCGCACCCGGCAAACGCGGCGGCACACGCAAAGTCGCCATGCGCCACGGCGTGAGCGTCGTGCAAAGCGGCCGGCGCCACACACTGGGGATTATTTTTCATGATGCCCGTTAAGCCCGTTTCCATGACCGCCTTCACACAGCAGATAGATCACCTGGATTGGGCACACATTGCTGCCGATCTGGACAGCGAAGGCTGCGCCCTGCTACCCGGCTTATTGTCTGCTGCGCAGGTTCGAGACCTGACCAGACAGTTGAACTGCCCGATAAACGACTCGCGAAGCGAACAAATAAGCGACCAGAAACTGCGTGGCATGGCGCTGGCCCGGGGTGAACTGGGTCATGGTCAGATATACTTTTTTAAGAATACATTGCCCCAGGTACTTGCGGTGTTGCGCACACAGCTCTACCGCCATCTAGCCCCCATCGCCAACCGCTGGAACGAAGTATTGGATCTGGCCTACCGCTATCCCGGCACACTGGAGCGCTTTGTTCAGTCGAATCACGATGCCGGGCAAAACCAGCAACTGTCCCATTTGCATCAATTGCAGGAATCAGACTATATTTGCCTGCACCAACACAACCACGGCGATCTTGTGTTTCCATTACAAGTGGCGCTGCTGCTGAGCGAACCGGAGCAGGATTTTCGTGGTGGTGAACTGGTCATGACAGAACAGCGTCCGCGCATGCAGTCTCGTCCCCTTGTCCTGTCACTGCGACCGGGAGATGTTGCACTCATGAGCACAGGCCACCGCCCTATCAAGGGAAACAAGGGCTTTTACCGTGTCAATATGAAACATGCCATCAGCCGCGTACGTGGCGGCCAACGCATCGGGCTGGAACTCTTTTTCCATCATGCTCCGGGAAACGAACAGAGGGATACTCATGAACAGGGCTCGCTGCTGGACACTGACCGGATCTGATGGCAAATCGTGGTGCAGCACCCGCCCAGGTATATTCGGCGGCCACAGGCGCAGCAAAATCTATGGTCGCCTGGATTGCCGCGCCGCCCTGCAGGCCATTGCACGCGGCGGTTATGTGAAGCATCGGGTGTTTTTTGCCGATGAAGCAACAGCCATTGCTGCCGGGTACCGGCCCTGCGCGGTATGCCTTCCGGTACAGTACGCCAGGTGGAAGGCCGCGCAGGAGTAATAAGCCAACTGAAATAGTCGCCTGGCCTATTGCATTTGCAGATTCGCCGCACGCACCGTATCGGCCCATAAAGCCTGCTGTTCATTAATAAAAGTGCCAAACTCCGCTGGTGTATTTCCACCTGGGGTGCCACCGAGAGATTTGAATCGCGAAACAATTTCTTCGCTGCCTAGCGCCTCTTTGGCAGCCTGTTGAATTTTACTGACGATATCGTCGGGCGTGCCGGCCGGCGCCATCAAGCCAAACCAGGCATTGACGACCATATTGTCAATACCCGCTTCTTTCATCGTGGGTACATCGGGCAACTGTTCCGAACGCTTATCGCCCGTGACAGCCAGGGCCCTGAATTTACCTGACTTGATAGACGGCATGGAACTGGGCAGGTTATCGATCATGAATGTATATTGCTTGCCCAGCAGACCGGATACCGCCGGCCCGGCACCTTTATAGGGAATATGCTGTGCCGTTTGTTTAATTCGTTGCAGGAACATCTCTGCAGAAAGATGCGGAGACTGCCCCTTGCCCGAGGAGCCAAACGTTCTTCGCTCTTCATTGGCAGCAAGATAGTCAACCAGTTCAGACACCGATTTGACCGGCGTCTCACTGTTGACAACCAGGACGTTCGGCACCGAAATGACAAGCGTAATAGGCTTGAAATCTTCCTTTTTATAAGGCAACGTTTTGTACAGGCTATAGTTGATTGCATTAGGCCCTACATTACCCATGCCCAGCGTGTAACCATCTGGTTTGCTGCGCGCCAGGGCCTGCGAACCGATAATGCCGGCTGCCCCGGCCTTGTTTTCGACCACCACCGTCTGGCCCAGGGTTTTGCTCATTTTGTCGCCCACCAGCCTGGCTGACATGTCTGTCGTGCCGCCAGGGGCAGCGGGCACAATAATCGTGATGGTTTTTTCCGGCCAGGCCGCGTTGGCGGTACCTGCCAATAGCACAGTAGCCAGCACGCCACAAGGAATTGATTGCAAAAATTTCATTCGTGTCTCCCGATTGTAGGTTCGATTTATGAGATCAGAGTAGTCGCTACAGGGAAAATTCGCCATCTGTGATTTATGAAGGCATGCTTCACCATTGTTTAATCCCGATTTACCCGTAGATGCTGTCAGCAATATTCCGGTAACCTCTGTTCCCACTGCTTGCGTGTTGCGCGCAACTTTCATACGTCCATACCTTTTTGGTATACCTGCGAACAAATTCCATATTAGACCGAACGTCGCCTCACTTATATACTCGGAACACGACTATAAATCCGCTATCAGAGGAAATGGATATGGATGCAACCATAGTAGAAGTAAGTACGCAAATTCTTGATATCCCTACCATTCGCCCGCACAAAATGTCCGTGGCCACCATGCATAACCAATGTCTGGTGCTGGTCCGTATCAAAACCTCCGATGGCATTGAAGGCATCGGCGAGGCGACCACCATTGGCGGACTCAATTACGGCGGCGAAAGCCCCGAAAGCCTGAAGACCAACATTGATCGTTATTTTGCGCCATTGCTGATCGGGCAGCCTGCATCAGGTCTGGCAGCCCTGCGCCAGCGCATAGACAAGGCCATCAAGGACAATCGCTTTGCCAAATGTGCCATCGAGACCGCGCTCTACGACGCCTATGCAAAACGCCTGGGCGTGCCGCTGAATGCACTGTTCGGCGGCGCTGTTCATGACCGGATCAGTGTTGCCTGGACGCTGGCCAGTGGCGATACCAGCAAAGATATCGACGAAGCGCAGCAGATGCTCGATACCCGTCGTCACCGACTGTTCAAGCTTAAGGTTGGCATGCGCGCGCCCAAAGAGGATCTGAAACACATTCGTGCCATCCGGGGCGCGCTGAGCGACGAAGCCAGCATTCGCATCGACGTGAACCAGGGATGGTCGGAAACCGAGGCAACCCAGCACCTGCGAGCACTGGCCGATGCCGGAGTCGAACTGGTGGAACAACCCATTCATGAAAAAAACCTGGCGGGTCTGCAACGCCTGACGGCGCTGGGTATTGTGCCGATCATGGCCGATGAATCTCTCAAGGGCCCACAGGACGGTTTTGCGCTGGCTAGTAGGCATTGCGCCAATGTATTTGCCATCAAGATCGAACAGGCCGGCGGCCTGCAAAATGCGCGGGATTTGATCGGCATTGCACAGGCGGCCGATATCGCCTTGTACGGCGGCACCATGCTGGAGGGCTCTATTGCCACCATCGCGGCAGCGCACTTGTTTTGTACGCTGAACCGGCTTGAGTGGGGCACTGAAATGTTCGGCCCGCTGTTACTCAAGGATGAGATACTGGCCACGCCGCTGGACTATAGCGACTACACCCTGGCGATCCCTCAGGGGCCCGGCCTGGGCATCACACTGGATGAAGACAAGATCGCGTTCTATACACGCAATTAGGATCAGACGGTGGGTGCAATTTAAAACCGGCTTACATAGAATGCAGCCGGTTCAAATAGAAAGAATATAGCCGGTACGATACTGAACCGTCGTGCCGGCGTAGAACAGCGTCAAATTGCAGACGGATGTCGGCACAAGGCCGTTACCTGAATATCCATATAGGGGAACAACGGCAACCCGGACAGCAGATTGTGCAACTCTTCGTTGTCCTGCACATCGAAAATACTCACATTACGATACTGGCCCACGACGCGCCAGATATGCGGCCATTTACCCGCGCGCTGCAAATCCTGCGAGTATTGCTTCTCCCTGGCTTTGATATCCGCAGCGACGTCTGCAGGCATGTCATGAGGGATGTTTACTGCCATTTCTACCATGAATAACATATTTGATCCTTGATATTATTGGGACAAATGCAACGATTAAAGACAGCATCCAAGCGCAACGACTCACGCCGTCACGCTGACCTGGACCGTCACAGTCATTTTGCCGAAATACCCGTTTCGGACAGAATCTTCTTCCACTTCACGGTTTCGGATTGCAGATACGTCTTGAGCTCTTCGGGTGTGCTGCCGATTGTCTCCGCGCCGATGGTCTTGAACGTGGTTTTCACTTTATCCGTTTCCATCGCCTTGAGCATGGCTTTTTGCAGTGTCTGAATGACATCGGCAGGCGTGCCGGCCGGTGCAAACGTTGCAAACCAGGGTCGCAATTCGTACCCAGGCACACCGCTTTCGGCAACGGTCGGAACGTCGGGTAATGAGGCCGAGCGCTTGGTCGTGGTAATGGCCAGCGCTTTTAGCTTGCCTGCGTCAACGTGTGGTTTGGCGGACGTAATACTGTCAAACATATAGTCCACCTGACCACCCAGCAGATCCGACACGGCGGGGCCACTGCCTTTATACGGCACGTGCAGCATATCCAATTTTCCCAGATAGGTAAACAGCGCCCCGGCCAGGTGAATAGAGGTGCCTACGCCTGCCGACGCATAGGTGTACTTACCGGGATTGGCTTTGGCCTGCTCGATCACGTCTTTAACCGAATTGACGTCCTTGCGGGTGGCTTGTGTCACCAGAATATTGGGCACGTCTGCCAGCAGAGAGATTGGCTCGAAGTCTGCAATCGGATCGTAGCTCAGTTTCTTGTAGAGCGATGGATTGACGGCCATGCCATTGGCCACGATCATGATCGTGTAACCGTCCGGCTTCGCATTAGCCACCTGAGCCGCGCCAATATTGCCGCCGGCACCCGGCTTGTTTTCCACGACAATCGGCTGGCCGAGGTCTTTGGCAATCGACTCACCCAGCGTACGCGCAATCACATCCATTGCGCCTCCCGGCGGGAAAGGCACGATCCAGGTAATGGGACGTTCCGGATAGGCCGCTGCCGCGGCTGTGGCAGCAAACAAACCAGCAATGGCGGTCGCTGCGCATGCCGCTTTGATGCCGGGTAATCGACGAGTATTGTGTTTCAATTGCATCTCCATACGCGATAAGTGGCTGTGCTACTGCCGCAAGGCCGCTTTGAAGCGTCCGGCGCGGCTTGCCGTTATATAGTTTTCTTTATTATCCGTATTGTTTTTGTCCGTGTCTAAGACTATATTTGGCGTAATCGATACTTTTAAGGTATGAATATGGAGTTAAGACAAATCCGCTACTTCCAGTGCGTAGCCCGGGAGCTGAGCTTTACCAAGGCAGCGCGGATTCTGCATATTGCCCAGCCGCCCCTGAGTCGGCAGATAAAAATGCTGGAAGAAGAGCTGGGCGTGGCGGTATTCGAGCGCCTGGGTCGCGGTATCGTACTGACCGATGCCGGCCGCTACTTCCTGGACCAGACCGAGAAAATGACCCAACGCCTGCAGGAAACCATCAATGCCACCCGCCGGATCGGCAAAAATGACCGTATCTGGTTCGGCGTCGGCTTTGTCCCATCTACGCTGTATGGACACATGCCGGCCCTGATCCGCCAATTGCGCCAGTTAAACACCCAGGTGGAAATCGGGCTGGTGGAAATGACGACCCTGCAGCAATTTGAAGCGCTCAAATCGGGCCGAATCGATATCGGTGTCGGGCGCATCCTGCTCAACGATGAAGAAATCGAACGACTGGTATTGACCGACGAACCCCTTGTTGTGGCGTTGCCCATCACGCACCGGCTGGCCAATAAAGCATCGGTCCGGCTCGCGGACATCATGGAGGAACCGCTTATTCTGTACCCGGCCAAGCCGCGGCCAAGCTATGCGGATCATGTCCTGAATCTGTGCAGGCAGAAAGGATATTCCCCGCAGGTCATTCAGGAAGTCAATGAATTACAGACTGCTATTGGCCTGGTGACGGCGACAATCGGCATTGCGATTGTGCCCGAATCGGTGCGTCGCCTGCATCGCGATGATGTGGTGTATGTAAACCTGGACGAGCCGGAATTTACCTCACCCATTATGCTCAGTTGGCGCAAAAACGATCACTCGGCATTCCTTCAGCAAACAATAGGTCTGTTCAAGCGTACCGCCATATGAACATGACGCTTGCGGCTCATCCGCAAGCAATCACGATCGCAATTTCCAGTACGCCGGCAAGTGCAGTAGCAAGCGCCCTGGAACAGTTGCCGGTCAATAGCGGTGTCCGTCCATAGTTCGTTCAGGCCGCGTTCATAGCTCAAGCCGATATCCGACGCCTGTTTCGGTCAGAATATAGCGGGGCCGGGCCGGGTCCTGTTCCAGCTTGTGGCGCAGGTGGCCCATGTAAATACGCAGATAGTGCGTCTGATCCAGAAAAGCCGGTCCCCATATTTCAACCATCATCTTGCGCTGTGTAACGACTTTGCCTGCATTGGCCAGCAACAGGCTCAGCAGGTCGAACTCTTTGGGTGTCAGGTGCAACAGCTGGCCGGCACGGCTAACCCGGCGCGCCTGCAGATCGACATCAATATCGCCAAACTGGTAACGGCTGGGCGCCGGCTGTGACGCAGCCACACTGCGTCGAAGATGGGCGCGGATGCGTGCCTGCAATTCGACCACGCTAAACGGTTTAGTCAGATAATCGTCAGCGCCTGCATCCAGGGCAAACACTTTTTCCTGCTCCTGGCCGCGTGCGGTCAGCACCATGACCGTTGCATTGGAGCTGGCTCTGAAGCTGCGCAAAAATTTCTTGCCATCGCCATCGGGCAGGCCCAGGTCCATGATGACCAGATCAGGGTCAAACGCCGTCGCCACCTCAATCGCCTCTGCCACCGTGACCACCTCGGCAATTTCCCATTCCTGGTCCGGCAGGCATTGGCGAATCATTTTTCTGATATGCGCATCGTCTTCGAGCAGCAGCAGTTTTCGTTTCAGTTGCATGATTACTCCAGCACAGGAGGCACGGGCAGCGCAGGTAACTGCACCGTAAATACACTGCCGCCGCCAGCACGATTGGCCGCCGTGAGCGTTCCACCATGCAACTGCACCAGTTGCCGGGCAATGGCCAGGCCCAGGCCGGCACCCGTAGTGTCTGTCTCGGGATGGGCACGCACAAATTTGTCAAACAGACGCTCACGCTGTGCTTCTGTGTCAGGCAGTCCGACACCCCTGTCCGCAACCATTAACTGAATCGAATCGTCCTGGTGACGGGCCGATATATCTATTTGCGTACCCTGTGGGCTATAGCGCAGCGCATTTTCTACAAGATTGGCGATGACCCGTTCGATCAGCACCGGATCACATTCGACCAGCGGCAGGGTTGGTGCAATGCTGATGTTCAACTCATGACCCCGGGCGGACACATCCTGGTGCCGGACGGCGCCCCCACTAATTCCTCAATGGACTGCCAGCTTTTGCTAATGTGTTGCTGACCGGAGTCTATCCTTGCCATATCCAGCAATTTGCTCATCATATCGTGCATACAGCGGGCACGATCCAGAATAATCGCAGCCTTTTGCCTGACATGGTTGTCGTTCGACTCGGCCGCCAGCACCTCGGCCTCGCCGATCAGCACCGTCAGGGGCGTGCGCAGATCATGCGAAATAATATTGAGCATGGTCACTCGCAGTTTCTCCGATTCGACCTGACGCAGAAATTCATTGGCCACCTCTACGAAATGGATCCGCTCCAATGCGATGGCGATCACATGCGCGTATATCTCCAGTTGCTGTTGCCATTCCGGCGACAGCAGATGGGGCGCGCCTTGCATGCGCACGGCCAGCACGCCACGAATCCGCACCGGCGCATGCAGGGGAAAATATCGAAAGGCGTTCGCAGACAGCGTATCGGCCCCAAAACCGGCTTTGTCCTCATTGTCAAACGCCCACTGCGCCGCCACCATATCCAGCCCGGCCGCCTCGTGCCCCGCCTCGGCCTCTGGCAACAACAGCGATTCATGTGCGTCAGGCAGAATGACAAAAACGTCTTCGCCCAGGTCGCTGAGCAATAGCTTCTGGCTTTCCTGCACGATTTGCTCCTTCTGCAGCGATCCCGATAGCCGCTTGGCCAGTTCGAACAGGCTGTGAACCCGCTGCGTCTGCTGCAATGCCAGCCTGCCCTGGAAGCGTTGTTGCGCAGCCAGCTGACTAATCAAGGTACTAACGGCAAGCATGACCAGAAGAGTAATCAAATATTGAATATCTGCAACCGAAAAAGAGAGCAGCGGTGGTATGAATGAGAAGTCAAACAGCGCAACGCTGCTCACAGCACAGACCAGTCCTGGCCAGCGCCCCAGACGCAAGGCCACCACCATGGTCAGCGCCAGGTATAACATCGCGATATTGGTGATCGCCAGGATCGATGAAAACGGCCATAATAAGGCCGTGGTCGCGCAGACAAACATCAGCGCAAGCCCCACCTTGCCCCAATCAACCGGTTCGCGCCGGGCAAAGGCATGATCCTGCGCGCGCGCCGCTGCCTGTCGCTGCCGGTTGGAAACACCTCCGTAAATGATGACATCGATATCCGGTCCCAACTGCCCAACGCGCACCAGCGGAGAAAGCCGCCACCAATATCGGCGCAGAACCGATCGGTCCAGCAACAAACGGGACAAGTTCTGGCTGCGGCAATAGGCGACAATATCAGGCATCACATCACCATTGCAATAATGCTCGGTGGTTGTGGCCTGCAGTTGCTCGGCCTGCTGCAACAACAACTGCCAGTCGCCATTGGAACGAGCCGGCCCTCTGCTGTTGGCTGCCTCTCGCAGGAACATCACATGCATCGGGCAGGACATCTGGCCGGACAGGCGGCTGCCATGACGGATCAGGGCCTGGGCTGCATTTGGCGTGAGGGCCGTGTCCACCACCACAAGTATGCCCTCGGCCGTACGCCAGATCGCCTCTACATACGTTTCATGGCGATACTGCCTGACATCCTTGTGGATACGTTCGGCAGTCCGGCGCAAGGCGATTTCGCGCAACGCAATCAGGTTCCCCTTGCGGAAAAAATGCTGTCGTGCCAACGGCACCTGTTCAGCCATATAAACTTTACCGGCCTGCAATCGGGCCAGCAGCGCTTCGGTCGTGATGTCCACCAGAATAACTTCATCTGCGTCATCAAAAACCTGGTCCGGCACGGTCTCGGTCACCCGGATGTCCGTAATGCCGCTAATGACATCGTTCAGGCTTTCCAGATGCTGCACATTCAGCGTGGTCCAGACATCGATCCCTGCGCCCAGCAATTCATCAATATCCTGCCAGCGTTTGCTATGTCGCAGTCCCGGCGCATTGGTATGGGCCAGTTCATCGATGAGCGCAATCTGCGGCGCCTGGTCAGCATGGCGTCCAGATCAAGCTCCCGGATAACACGATCGCGATAATGGATGATATCAAGCGGGATGGCCGGCACCGACAGGGCCAGTTGCCGGGTATCTTCCCTGTCGTGCGTCTCAATAACGCCGATAACGACATCGTGGCCTGCTGCCAATTCCTGATGGGCTGCCGTCAGCATGGAAAAGGTCTTGCCCACCCCGGCACTGGCCCCGAAATAAATACGCAATTTCCCCCGGGCCTGCCGGGATTCTTCGCGGGCAAGCGCCTCAAGCAATTGATCAGGGTCTTTGCGGTATGGGGTTACCATAGTTCATGGTTATGCAATGGAATGAATCGGTTATGACATCTGTATTGTATGCAAATACCGGCAGCCAGCGGCGCCGTTTGCGCCCGACGACATGATCGTTGCACATGAGGCCAGACCCGCGCCTGACGTTGACCGGCCACTCATGGGTACTGGCGATCGAGCGCCAGGTTCAATGCCAGCACATTGATTCGCGGCTCGCCGAAAAACAGCATGACCGGCTTGCGCTGAACTTTCCGGATCACGTCCTGGACTTGTTGCTGCGTCAGGGAGCGGGCTTCGGCCACCCTGGCCGCCTGATAATTCGCCGCGGCAATACTGATTTCCGGGTCCAGCCCGCTACCCGAACTGGTGACAAGATCAATCGGAACCGGCGCATCACCATGCGTGGCACGCCATTGCTGGACGCGGGTAGCCAGTTGTTGCCGGTAGGCCTGGCCCGACACGGCCAGATTACTGGCGCCGGACGACGCGCCGTTATAGGGCTGGTCAGCCGTGGCCGATGGCCGTCCCCAGAAGTAGCGCTGGCTCGTGAAAGACTGGCCAATCAGGGTAGAGCCAATATTTTTTCCCTCTTTTTCGATCAGGCTGCCATGCGCCTGCCACGGGAAAAAGGCATAGGACAGACCGGTCACGACCAGGGGATAAACAAAGCCGGTGATAACGGTCAAGAGTAAAAACAGAACAAGCGTTGAACGTAATATTTTCATCATGAAATTTCCTGGTGTCAAAGCACCGATAGCATCAAATCGATAAGCTTAATGCCCGCAAAAGGCACCAGCAGCCCGCCGGCGGCATAGATCAGCAGATTTCTGCGCAGCAGCGCCGCGGCGCTTTGCGCACGAAAGGTTACGCCGCGCAAGGCCAGCGGGATCAGGCCGATAATGATCAGGGCATTGAAGATCACCGCCGACAGCACGGCCGATTCGGGCGAGTGCAATTGCATGACGTTAAGCACGCCCAACTGGGGGTAAACGGAAACAAACGCGGCAGGGATGATGGCGAAGTATTTGGCCACATCATTGGCGATGGAAAACGTGGTCAGCGCGCCGCGGGTCATCAACATCTGCTTGCCGGTTTTGACGACCTCGAGCAATTTGGTGGGATCCGAATCCAGGTCTACCATATTGCTGGCTTCGCGCGCCGCCTGCGTGCCGCAATTCATGGCCACGGCCACATCGGCCTGGGCCAGGGCCGGCGCATCATTGGTTCCGTCACCGGTCATGGCAACCAGATGGCCTTTTTGCTGATAATCCCGAATGATATCCAGCTTGGTTTGCGGCGTAGCCTGTGCGACATAATCATCCACCCCGGCTTCGGCCGCAATCGCCGCCGCCGTCAAAGGGTTGTCGCCAGTAATCATCACGGTCTTGATCCCCATGGTGCGCAACTGGGCAAACCGCTCACGGATGTCCGGCTTAACCACATCCTTCAATTCGATGCACCCCACAATTTTGGCGTTTTCTGCAATGGCCAGCGGGGTCGAACCGCGTTGCGCAATCTGCCTGACCTGTTCGGCAATATCCGAAGGGATGGCGTTGCCCTGGACCAGGCAATACTGTTCGATCGCCTGCACGGCCCCCTTGCGGATGTGCAGCATGGCGCCATTGTTCGCAATGTCCACGCCGCTCATGCGTGTCTGCGCAGTAAAAGGTATCACCTGCCGCTGGCCGGCAGGATCGGCAAGCGATACCTGCATTTCGCGAGCCAGCGCCACGATACTTCTGCCTTCGGGTGTTTCGTCTGCCGATGACGCTTCATGCGCCAGCCATGCCAGATGCTGCAGGGGCACGCCCTGGCTTGGAATAAAGGCGCTGGCCTGTCTATTTCCGTAAGTAATCGTGCCTGTCTTGTCCAACAGCAATACGTCGATATCACCTGCGGCTTCGACAGCCTTGCCCGAACGCGCAATGACATTATCCTTCATCATGCGGCTCATACCGGCAACACCGATGGCAGACAACAGGCCGCTGATCGTGGTCGGGATCAGGCAAACCAGGAGCGCGATCAGCACGATAACGCTGATCGGCTGGCCGGCGCCCGACGCGGCAACGCTATAGACCGACATCGGGTACAGGGTCGTCACGCACAGCAGGAAAATCAGGGTCAGCGACACCAGCAGAATCGTCAGGGCAATTTCATTGGGGGTCTTCTGGCGCTTGGCGCCCTCTACCATGCGGATCATCTGATCCAGAAACGACTCTCCCCGGATCACTCACTACCCGGATGATCAGATAGTCGGACAGCACTTTCGTACTGCCGGTCACAGAGCACAGATCGCCGCCTGACTCACGCAGGACCGGCGCGGACTCACCGGTAATGGCCGATTCGTCCACGGTGGCCACCCCTTCGATCACTTCACCATCGGCAGCAATCAACTGACCTGCGTCAGCGCGGATAACGTCACCCTTGCGCAGCGTCTCCGAAGGCACTTCGATGAGCGTATCGCGCCGTACCGGATCGACATATTTGCGCGCCATCATGCTGTTTTTCAGCCCCTTGAGGCTTTGCGCCTGCGCCCTGCTGCGCCCTTCCGCCAGTGCTTCGGCAAAGTTGGCGAAAAGCACCGTAAACCACAACCATAATGTAATGGCAATCGTAAACCCGTGGCTGCTCCGGTCGCTGAACCAGAACCCGGCGATACTGTACAGCGCTGTCAGCAGGCTGCCGACGTAAACAACAAACATGACAGGGTTACGCATCTGGATGCGTGGATCCAGCTTCAGAAACGTGTCGCGCAACACCTGCGCTGGTTTAATGCCATCTGTCATTGATAAGACTTTACTCATGCGTTACTCCGCTGACTGAACTGAAAACAACTGCATATGCTCCGCAATGGGACCCAGGGCCAGCGACGGAATGTATGTCAGCGCCCCCATGATCAGCACAACGCCAATAAGCAGAACGCCAAACAGGACGCCATGGGTGGGCATGGTGCCCACATTGACAGGCACCCGCTGTTTTGCTGCCAGATAGCCGGCGACAGCCAGTACTGCGCCAATAACCGCGAACCGTCCTGCAAACATGGCCAACGCCAGCATCAGGTTGTAAAAGACGTTGTTGGCAGACAGGCCGGCGAATGCACTGCCATTGTTATTTGCTGCGGAGGTGAAGGCATACAGCACCTCCGACAGGCCATGTGCACCCGGGTTGCCCAGCGAGGCTACGCCGACATCAAGCACAACAGACAGACCAGTGCCACCCAGGATCAGAAACGGCGGCACCAGCAATGCCAGCGCAATCATTTTCATTTCCTGCATTTCAATTTTCTTACCCAGGTATTCGGGTGTTCGCCCAATCATTAAGCCCGCAATGAACACAGCCAGGATGACGAAAATCAACATGCCATACAAACCGGAACTACCCACCGAACACCACCTCCCCCAGTTGCATCAACAGCAATGGCACCATGCCGCCCAGCGGCATGAATGAATCATGCATGGCCACCACAGCACCGCAAGAGGCTGCCGTTGTTACGGCGGCAAACAGGGCCGAACCCACAATACCGAAGCGCACTTCCTTGCCTTCCATATTGCCACCAGACTGCAGCAAGGCCTGTGCACCCTGGTCAATGGGCAGGCTCGACAACGCAGGATTGGCCTGCTGCTCTGCCAGCAGCACGCACACGGTCAGCACCACGAAAATCACCGACATGGCCGCGTAGATGGTCCAACCCTGTCGGCGATCACCGACCATGCGCCCAAAGCAGAAACACAGGCCGCAGGAATCAGCAGAATCGCGATCATTTGTGCAAAGTTGCTGAATGCACCCGGATTCTCAAAGGGGTGGGCAGAATTGACGTTAAAAAAGCCGCCCCCATTGGTCCCCAGCAACTTGATTGCTTCCTGCGAGGCCACGGGTCCCATGGCAATAGTCTGCTGTCCGCCTTCGAGCGTATCGATGACCAGTGATGGCGAAAAATTCTGGATCACCCCCTGGCTGACGAACACCAGCGCCAGAATGATCGACAGCGGAACCAGTGCATATAACGTTATTCGGGTAATATCCACCCAGAAATTGCCGATATGGTTCTGACTTTTACTTGTGAAACCGCGGATCAATGCAAAAACCACGGCAATTCCCGTCGCTGCCGACAGGAAATTTTGTACCGCCAGCCCGACCATCTGGACCAGGTAACTCATGGTGGTTTCCCCGCCATAGCCCTGCCAGTTGGTATTGGTCACAAAACTGACTGCAGTATTGAAAGCTGAATCTGCAGACACCGCGCCCATATCCTGCGGGTTCAACGGCAACCACTGTTGAACCGTTTGCAACAGAAAGACGGCGAGCAGGCCGACAATATTGAACAGCATTAGCGACAGCAGATAGTGCTTCCATCCCATTTGCACTGTGGGATCCACACCGGAAAATTGATAAATACCGCGCTCCAGCCGATTGAACAACTGTGGGCGCAACGTTGCTGCAGGACGCGCTATCCGGGCCAGCAGCCGGCCAACCGGCGGCGCCAACGCTGTCAGGACAGCCATGAAAAGGACGAGGTTAAGCCAGGCCTGGGTGCTCATATCAGAATTTCTCCGCATTCAACAGTGCGTAAACCAGATAGGCAAGCACCAGCACGGCAACAAATGAGCACAGAAAGAGAAGCATTGTTTCCATGATGGACGATCAATCCGAAAGTAAGGGACACGGCAGATCGTACGAACATTGGTGTAAAAATAAGGTAAAAATTATTTTTTCCTGCAATATCAATATATTGGACCTGATCGGCGCACCAGCAGACTGCGCTTGCCCTGTCAATTGCAACTGTATTGGCGCGGCACCCGCCATACAACCGTGGGCTGCTTGGTCTTTTATGAGCGCGCTAATATGACAATCCTTATATGCCAGTCGCAATTGAATGCGCTAATGCCGCCAACAGCCAGCGCCGCAACCGTATGGCGTGCTCCCGTTTGGCATGGGACAACTTACCGCAACGCTGCCAGATCGGCCACGTCCATTGGGTTAGTCGTTGCTGCGGACCACCAACAGCCGGTTTGATCATCAAATATGGTTTATAAAGGAGCATGCGGGCGCTGCAGCTGCAGTCGCTTGCGCATGACTACTGCCGTTGCAGAATCTTGTAATGAGCGTTGCAAAGCACAGCCGCTTTGCGCGGGCATAGCCCCCCACATGCCGACGCTCATCTTGTGATAAACCAATATTGATGAGACATGAAAAAATACGGTGTATTTGAATCTGCCTGCCCGGGATGGATCACAAGAATACTTGGGATGATCGCCCTGGCACTGGCGATCGGCCTGTTTGCCGGTGCAGTCCGGGCGCAGGATCAGGACACGGCATCCAGGCCGGTAACGGTCGGTGTTTACGAAAGCCCGCCTTTTGTGACACGCGAAAACGGGCAATATGCCGGCATGGCAATCGAGCTTTGGGAGTCTCTGGAAGACAAGCTGGGGCTCACTTCAACCTACCAGAGTTATCCCTCCTACCGTAAACTGATAGAAGCGGTTGGCAGCGGCGAGATAGACGCAGCAGTAACGAACCTCACCATTACCAGGCAACGGGCGCAATCGATTGCGTTTACGCAGCCATGGTATGACTCGGGCCTGAGAATCATGACGCCGAGCAAGGGGTCGGGCTCATTTCAGAATATTATCGACGGACTTTCTGACAGTGGGCATTTGACCACCTTTGCCTGGCTGCTGATTCTCGCCCTGTTTGCGACAGTGATCATTACATTGCTGGATCGCAGGCTGGACAGCGAATTCCCGCGCAGATGGCGCGAAGGCCTGGCTGATAATTTTTTCCATACCATGTCAATCCTGACCACAGGCAAGACGACGCACAAAAACCTGTTTGGCTGGATTGGCCGCATATGGTCGGCGTTATGGATGGTGCTGGGCGTGGCCATCATTGCCTATGTCACTTCATCGATCACAAGCGTCATGACAACAACATCGCTGACAAACCAGATTCATTCGCTGTCGGACCTGTCCGGCAAAACCGTGGGGGTCCTGGGCGGCAGCGTCGGTGAAGACTATGTCCAGAACCTGGGAATCAGGACACAAAACTATGACACCCTGGACGCATCGATCCAGGGCTTGTTATCTGGCGAGGTTGATGCGCTTGTCGGCGATGCACCCGTGCTGGAATACTTCGTGCATTCCCGGCCAGGACAACCCGTTCGCCTGGTAGGCGCCGTATTTCATCCGGACAAGTACGGGTTTGGCTTTCCCTTGCAAAGCGAGCTGTTGCGGCCCGTCACTCTGGAGTTGCTTGGTTTGCATGAGCGCGGCGACATACACAAGTTGCGCGTGAGGTATTTCGGCAATACGCGTTAGCCGGCAGATGCCCCTGCTGGCTGACGTTGCCCGGTGTTTATTCGGAATAGGCCTTGAACTGGCCTGATTGCTCGTCGCGAACGAACAATACACCGGTAGCCACGCCAAAATAGGCACCGTGCAGTTTCAGCAGGCCTGCTTCGACGCGTTCGCGAACGGCTGGAAAGGTCATCAGATTGGCCAGGCTATACTCGACAACGGCCCATTCCAGTTGCCGAATCCAGCTCTCACGATCTTGCGTTGGCGGCCCAATGCGCTCGACTACCGGCGCGATCTGCGACATCCATTTACCAATGAAATCCCGCTTGGATAACGGCGCCGCCTTATTGGCAAACGCCGCCACGCCGCCGCAACTGGCATGGCCCAGCACGACGATATGCTTGACCTGCAGGGCATTGACCCCGAATTCGATGGCGGCACTGGTGCCGTGGTAGGATGACTCGACATCGGTTTCACAGGGGGGCACCAGATTGGCAATATTGCGCACCACGAACATTTCGCCCGGTCCTGCATCAAAGATGGTCTCAGGGGCAACGCGGGAATCCCCACAGCCAATGACCATGATTTCCGGATGCTGGCCACGTTGGCCTAGTTGTTCATAACGCGCGCGCTCACGCTCGAGCCGGCCATGAAGAAAAGAAACATAGCCTTCGGTCAATCGTTGGGGAAACATGTATCGGGTCCTGAATTCAAAATTTAATTTGTGGTTATTTTACTCTTATTTTTTTTCATCCCTGGTGGCCGCGCCACCCATAGCCCAACCTCAGTTAAAACGCATACATTGGCGGTAAAAATCACATAAAAAGCGTAAAAATCATCAAAAATATCTTGACAGCGCCCCAATCATCGCTATACTTCAACCATCAAGGGGAGTAGCTTTCTTCCGCCGCATCGTCATTACGGTTGTCATGCAGTTATCTGCAGACGCCCGGTGCCCGGGCAACACATCCATGTTGCAGCAAGACCTTGCCACCAAGGGCAAGGTCCATCCTCAGATAAATGATGGCCTGTGTCCTTGCGGATCAGGCCGTTTTGTTTTGTCTGACGCTCCTCTCAGACTTGTCGTGCACCCTCCCGGGATGCACGTGTTCGACAGGCGCCCCGATCCGTTTCATTCCAACATTCAATTAGACGGATTCATGGTGAATTATGCTTGAACTTTTACAGACACTAAGCTGGGCAGCGGTATTTCAAATTATCCTGATTGATATCCTGCTGGGCGGCGACAACGCCGTTGTCATTGCGCTGGCCTGCCGCAACCTGCCGAAAAAGCAGCGGATACAGGGCATTCTATGGGGTACCGCCGGCGCCATTGCCCTGCGGGTTGCGTTGATCGCTTTCGCACTGACCCTGCTGACCGTGCCTTTCCTGAAGATCATAGGCGCACTGCTATTGCTTTGGATCGGTATCAAATTGCTGATTCCGGAAGATGACGCGCATGGCAACATCCAGGGTGGGACAACCGTTTTCTCGGCATTCAAAACCATTCTAATCGCTGACTTTGTCATGAGCCTGGATAACGTGATTGCCATTGCCGGTGCAGCCCAGGGTGCGAATCCCGAGCACCAGCTTGGCCTTGTGATCTTCGGCCTGGTCGTTAGCGTTCCAATCATTATCTGGGGTAGTACGCTTGTGCTCAAATTGATCGACCGCTTCCCGAGTGTTGTACTGTTTGGCGCGGCACTGCTGGGCTGGATCGCCGGCGGCATGTTGATCACAGACATCTTCATTGTGGAAAGATTTGGCGAGCCCTCTACCATGATGAAGCTGGCTGCTGAGGTTATCGGCGCCCTGCTGATCGTCGTAGTAGGACGCACGATCGCACAGCGCAAAAAAGCGGCAGCTGCCCTGCGCAACGCGTAATGGAACGTCGTGCGCGCACCGGTCTGACTGGTGCAGGCGCACGACGCGGCATAACGGCGTACATCAGCCGCGATTGAACTGCAGAGCGCCACCAGGCGTGAACCCGGCCAATCGCGGCAGTTTCCTCCAAATTACATATGCGCTTAATGCATATGTAATTTTTTTGCCTGCAGCCTTTGCAAACAGCGGCCCTTGCCCGACTATAGATTATTGAACAATCGCGATGATCATTGGCGCATGCCGATGGCCAGGCGATTGAATGCGCTCATCAAGGCAATGGCAAAGGTCAGGTCGGAAATTTCTGCATCGCTAAAGTGCGCCTTGAGCGGATCAAAATCTTCGTCCGGCGCACTGGTCTTGTCCACATGGGTGAGCGCTTCTGTCCATGCCAGTGCGGCGCGTTCTCGCTCGTTAAAGCGTTCACTGGCACGCCATCCGGCCAGCCCGTCCAGCTTGGCGTCAGCGATATCGCCGGCACGCAGTTCCCTGGTATGCATTTCCAGGCAGAACGCGCAGCCGTTGATCTGCGACATGCGCAACCATACCAGCCCGATCAATTGCTTGCCAAGACTGCTCTTTTCCAGCGCCTTCTTGGTTGCGCCCAATCCCTGATAAGCCTCGGGCGACAAGGTCCAGTAAGGTAAGCGAAGGATACTCATATCAAAAATCTCCGGTGAGTGGTGGGTTGGATCAGGCGGCCACAACAGTGAACGCAACAACAAAAGTGCGATCTGTTGGTTGTCGGGCCGGCGGATCATCTGAGCGATAATAGGACAACAATGGTCTATCGTACAGGTGCAAGAATAAGCCAATCAAATAGTCCATGCCTCATCAAAAGATATGTAATTATTTTGTAATTATGCCTTCGGTTGCATATTCACTTGAAAGCATATATTATGGAGCCCATAAAATGCAGATCAGATTCATCTTTTGACGCTGTCACCCGTTTACAGCGACCTACGTGACAGACCTGCTATCCAAGCGAGTTCGCATCATATTTACGCATTTCATTCATGCAGAGGCCAGATCATGCCCAAAAAATCCAGCAAAGAGACGACGCCCCGTACTGATCGTGATGCCGACAAAAGCGGCAAACGCACACGCACCGCAGCCGACCAGACATTGAAAGTGGCAACTCTCAAAGAATTGCGCAAGGCTACCGGTCACACCCAGGAAGACCTGGCCATTGCGCTGGATATCGGCCAGGGCACCATTTCACGGATAGAAAAACGCAACGACATGCTGGTATCGACGTTGCAGCATTACATCGAAAGCCTGGGCGGCAAGCTGCAAATCGTGGCCGCGTTTACCGATCGCCCATCCATTGTGGTGGAGCGCCTGGGCAAGAAAATACCGCCTCATCAAAAAACCACTCCCATGAGTTCTTCACAAGCTATGACATCTGTTGACACCTGATACACCATGCAAATGCCTTCTACCCCTTACTACCTGATCGACAAATCTGCGCTGTTGCGCAACCTGCAAGTCATCGATTACATCCGCCAGCACTCTGGCGCCAAAGTATTACTGGCGCTCAAGTGCTTTGCCACCTGGTCGGTTTTTGATCTGATGCGCCAGTATATGGATGGTACGACGTCTTCATCCCTGTATGAAGTCAAGCTCGGATACCAGAAATTCGGCGGTGAAACGCACGCGTATAGCGTCGCCTTTGCCGATCATGAAATCGACGAAGTCATCGCCAACTGCGACAAAATCATCTTCAACTCCATCAGTCAGCTCACGCGTTTTGCGTCCGCAGCAGGCGACACACCGGTAGGCCTGCGCGTCAACCCGGGTGTCAGTTGCGCCGGCTTTGATCTGGCCGATCCTGCGCGCCAGTACAGCAGGCTGGGCGAAAGCGATCCGGCACGCATTCTGTCTGTGCTGGACAAACTCGATGGCATCATGATTCATAACAATTGTGAGAATGGCGATTTTGCACGTTTTGATCAGTTGCTTACCCAGGTTGAACAAGACTACGGCGCAATCCTACCTCACCTTAAGTGGGTCAGCCTGGGCGGCGGCATTAGCTTTACCGCACAAGACTATCCGCTGGATGCCTTCTGCGAGCGCCTGCGGCAATTCGCAAAGCAATACAAGGTGCAGGTATATCTGGAGCCGGGCGAGGCTGCCGTGCGCCACAGTACAACGCTGCAGGTCAGCGTCCTGGACATTGTCGTTAACGAGAAGCAGTTGGCGATTGTAGACAGTTCCACCGAAGCCCATATGCTGGACCTGTTGATATACCGTGAAACCGCGCCGGTGGGCCAGGACACCGGGGAACACGCCTACATGGTTTGCGGCAAAACCTGTCTTGCGGGCGATATTTTTGGCGAAGGCCGCTTTACCCGGCCGCTGCAAATTGGTGACCAGATTGCCATTGGCGATGCGGGTGGCTACACCATGGTAAAGAAAAACTGGTTCAACGGCATTCATATGCCTTCCATCGCCGTCAAAGACGAGGATGGCTCCGTGCGCGTCGTGCGCGACTTTTCCTTTGACGACTACGTTAACAGCCTGTCCTAGGACAGTAGCTGCTGGTATTTAACAATTTGGGGGATTATCCAATGAAACGCAACGTTCTGATCATCGGCGCCGGTGGCGTCGCACACGTAGCAGCACACAAATGCGCACAGAACAATATTTTGCTTGGCGACATACATATTGCATCACGCACTGTGGCCAAATGCGAAGCCATTATTGCCTCTATCAAAGACAAAGGCAATAAACACGGCCCCGGCCGGCTGCAGGCGCACGCCCTGGATGCGCTGGACATTGAAGCGACCAAAACGCTGATCCGTGAAACCGGCAGCCAGATTGTCATCAATGTGGGCTCGCCCTTTCTGAACATGTCAGTCATGACTGCCTGCATAGAGACCGGCGCGGCCTATCTGGACACGGCTATTCACGAGGACCCGGACAAGGTATGCGAACCACCACCGTGGTACGGCAATCATGAATGGAAACGACGCGAAGCCTGCAAGAAAGCCGGCGTGACAGCCGTGCTGGGTGTTGGTTTCGACCCTGGCGTGGTCAATGCCTATGGCCGTTTTGCGCTGGACACCTATTTTGACCAGGTCAACTCCATTGACATTATCGATATTAACGCCGGCAGCCACGGTCGTTACTTTGCTACCAACTTCGATCCAGAGATCAACTTCCGTGAGTTCACCTCTACCGTCTGGTCCTGGGAGCAGAACCGCTGGAAAGCCAGCAAGATGTTCGAGCATCGCCAGCAATGGGAAATGCCCGTGGTTGGCAATCACACAACCTACCTGACCGGTCATGACGAGCTGCATTCCATGTCAAAAAACCTGGGTGTTCCCAACATCCGGTTCTGGATGGGTTTTGGCGACCATTACATCAATGTATTTAATGTCTTGAACAGCCTGGGCCTGCTCTCTGAAAAACCCATCCGTACGGCAGAGGGAGATGAAATCGTGCCGCTCAAAGTGGTCAAGGCTGTGCTGCCCGATCCTGCGTCACTAGCCCCGGGATACACGGGTAAAACATGCATTGGCGACTTGGTAAAAGGCACGAAGAACGGTATGCCGCAGGAAGTACTCATTTATAACATTTGTGATCATGAAGAGAGCTACGAGGAAGTGGGCAGCCAGGCCATTTCATACACTGCCGGCGTACCCGTTGTTGCAGCAGCCATGTTGATTGCCGACGGCACATGGGACGTCGGGCACATGGTCAACGTAGAAGAACTTGATCCCGCACCGTTTATTGAGCTCATGAACCGGATGGGGCTGGTTACGCGCGTACGCGACGAAAAGGGCGATCGCGTGCTGGAGCCGCAAAAAGAACTGTTGATGCTGACCGCTGAAGAGGAATCGGACAGCACGGTGGCATTCGACTATTTTTCTCATGACCAGGCCGTACTTGCAAAAAACCCGCCGTCCCGACAGCAAAACATGATGACAACGCGGCAACGCCTGAGCGGCTGATTGTCAGCCGGATGGGTTGCTGTAAATAATCAAAACGTAAGCAATCAATGCGTAAGTAATGAAAGCGTCAGCCCCTATCCTGTTGCGGGGGTTGACGCTTTCATGCAGTGGCTCCATTACCCGTGGGCTTAAACTGCGAGCCTGGCCTTCAATGCTTCAAATTCAGTGGGGTGCGACTGCTGCACGAGCGCCAATAGACGCTCGATAGACTCCAGTTCCTTTTGAGCAGACTCCAGATACCCGTTCTGCTTTAGTCTTTTGTAGATATCAATCTGCTCTATCAGCCCATCACGATCGAATGTCAGTTCAGCGTTCACCAATTTACTCTCCGCCATATATATTGATACCGAGCAGAGAGTCTATTACATAGACAAGTCATATTTATTACAAGGCCCGCTCTTTGTTTGACCATAGACAACTTGTCGCGATAAACCACTGCCCCTTGTCGACAAAAAGTATAAATCATCAAAAAAGAACATGCATAGCAACGCTGGGCATGTCAGACAAATCACATTATTAAATCTGTTCTTTTTATTTTGATATTCGGTCCTTGATCCATTTTGCTTTTAGCCTAAGGACAAATCATGCTCGCTTATTGACCCGTGAACGCGGGTTGCTGCAGTGTCTGCGGTACGGAGGCCTCCGCTGGCAGTTGGTTCCACCAATCGCCCAGCGCATCTATCAGCGGCACGAGCCCCTGCCCTGCCGCCGTCAGGGAATATTCCACACGCAAGGGATAGCCCTCAAACACCTTGCGCTGGACAATGCCGGCATTTTCCAGTTTGCGCAATTCAAACGTGAGCATCTTATGCGAGACCGTTGGATTGTCGCGCTTCAGATCACTGAATCGCTTGACGCCGTCTTTCAGATAATAGACCAGCAGCGTCGGCCAGCGCCCGCTCAATACCTGCATGACTTCTTCGATGGGACAGTAAGAGACCAGATCTTTCATGATGCCTCCGATAGTGGTTACCAAAAAGTGCGTAATTTACATGGAACTGAATATGCATCGATAATGCATGCGCAAGCCACACTGGCTATCACACATGAATTACGGAGAATATTTGATGGAACCGATTTTACTCTATGGCGTTCCCGCCGGCAGCTCCATGGGACTGATTGCAGCCATGGAATGGCTGGGCAAGCCATATCGCCTGTGCCGGGTAGACATGCTGAGCGAAATGCAGGAGCCGGCCTATCTGCGCATCAATCCCAGGAGGGAAACGCCGGTCCTTATTACCGATCAGGGACAAGTCCTGACCGAGACCATGGCGATTGCCAACTGGCTGCAGGACCGCGACACCGAAAGACGGATCAGCTTTGCACCCAGGTCTGCTGAGACTGATCGCATGCATCAGCTCATGGCCTTTATCAACACGGGGTTCACCGGCGCTTTTGTCCCGCTGTGGCAGGCATGGGAAATGGAAAACCCCGACCCGCAAGTAAAAATGATATTACAGCAAGTGGGCAATGCCGGCGTCATCAATCGTCACGACAAACTGGAGCAAATGGTCGGCGACAACCCGTTCCTGCTAGGCGCGCACCCCTGTCTGGCCGATGCCATTTTCATAGGCGTAGCCCGATGGCTGGCAATCCACCAGGTGGCCGAGCCCACCCGATGGCCCAAAATTGCTGCCATGCGCGAGCGCATTAGCCGCACACCTGCTGTCTCCTTTGCAACTGCAATAGAAAATGGCGAAACGCCGGCAGGTTCCGGTGCGTTCCTGGGACACGTGGCGCTGCGTGAAGTGATTGAACGGTTTGGTGCGTGATTGAAACGATGGAGGGTCCGCGTGCGCGGGCCTCGTTGCGCAACAATATGCAAACGGCGCGCTGCGTATACAGCACGCTACAGTTGAGCGAACTGGATCTGACTAAAACTCTGTGCCGTATTCACTGATAGAAGACGAAGTCGGGCAGGAACCCGATCAAATCTCCAGAAACAACTCGGCTACCGTAGAGCGTAGCCAGCGATTCCCCGGATCCTGGTGATAGCGTTCATGCCAGTGTTGCTTGATGGAGAAATCCGGGAATCTGTAGGGAGGTGCAAGCGCCTTGACGTGCGCAATGTTGACCAGTATTTTGGCAACCCGCCCGGGAAGCGTGGCCATCAGATCGGTGTTGGCCAGCAGATTACCGACGCCAGGAAGCGTAGGCAACGACAGGGCAACTTTACGCTGTGTTCCCTGACGTTTCAGTTCCCGTTCGACAATCTCGTTTCCGGTACCCGGCGCTATGAGAACAACATGCCGCTCACTTTTGAACCTGCTTTGGGTCAGTCTGGCATCAATACGCGGATGGTCGCGTCGCACCACGCAGGCAAAACCATCCTTGAACAACTTCTGCTGATAAAAACCAGCCTCAAGTTCGGGCATATACCCGATAGCCAGGTCTGCATCCCCTGATTCCAGCAATTTTCCGGTATCCGCCTTGATACGCAGAACTTCAATCTGGACATTGGGTGCCACCCTGGCCACCTTATTCATCATTGCCGGCATAAATTCAAGATGACTGATGTCCGTCATGGATATTCTGAACGTCCTGTATGACGATGCCGGATCAAACTCCGCCTGCTGCTGAGTGGCTAGCTGCAGCAATTGCAGAGCCTGGCGCAGTTGCGGCACGAGCATGGCAGCCCGCGGGGTTGGCATCATCCCATTCCCGGTGCGTACGAACAGCTGATCATTGAAGCGGCGCCGCAACCGTGCGAGCGCCAGGCTGACCGACGTCTGTGGGATGCCGAGATTCTCTCCTGCCCGACTGACGCTGCGGGTCTTGTATATCTCATCAAATACGGCTAGTAGCTTCATGTCCATTATTTAATTTCCTGCTAGCGTGTATTACCTATCCTCGATCGACGCAATGATACCCGGTCCATAAAATGCACACAAGAACCAGACATATCTGGCACAACCAGCCAGTCTCCAGGAGACATAACATGAAATCGATCGCACTTCGACTTTTCTTTCTCGCCACACTCGCAATCACCGGCTCTAGCGCACTTGCAAACAATTGGCCTGCCGGGCCCGTGAGTATCGTCGTTCCTTTTGATGCCGGCTCTACCCCGGACTTTACTGCTCGCCTTATTGGTGAGCGCCTGGCGGCAAAATTACAGCAGCCCTTCGTGGTGGAGAACAAGAGCGGAGCAGCCGGCAACATCGGAACCAACGTCGTTGCCAAAGCCCACGCCGATGGACAAACGATTGGCGTCAGCATTGCGGGTGCACTGGGCGTCAATGCCCTATTATTCAGGAGCATGCCGTACGACGTGGCCAGGGACATCGAATTGGTCACCGTGGCCGTGTCACAACCATCGGTACTGGTAGTCGGATCCAAACTGGCCACGACCGATACCAAGCAGTTGGCCGCCTTGATGAAAACGGACTCGAAACTGAGTTTCGCATCTATCGGCGCTGGATCGATTTCGCATCTGGCAATGGCAGCCCTGGTTGCTCAAACAGGGGGCGATGCCGTCCATGTACTACAGGGGATCGGGTGCCGCGGTCACGGCGGTTCTTTCGGGTGATGTCGACATGGCGCTGCTGCCCGCAGCAGCGGTGATGCCACATGTTAAGGCAGGCAAACTACGGGCATTGGCAGTTGCCTCGCCTGCCAGGTCGCCTTCGCTTCCCGATATACCCACATTAGCCGAAAGTGGTCTGCCCAACATAAAGGGAGATGCCTGGATCGGCCTTATTGCGCCAGCCAATACCCCCTCTTCCATTATCAATACCTTGCATGAAAATGTGCTTCAGATCCTGGCCGAACCGGCAGTCCAGAGCAGACTTCGCACCCAGTACATGGATCCGGTGGGTAACTCGCAAGCGGATTTCAGCAAGCTCCTGCAAGAGGATTTGGCACGCTGGAAGCAGGTTGTCGAACAGAACCATATCAAACTTGATTAACACTTAGACAAGGACAGTATTCATGACGACTTTACCATCGACCTTGCTGGAGCCATCGCGAAATCTGCCGGTTTTTGGCGAGTATGACGTTGTTGTCATCGGCGGCGGTCCCGCCGGACTTGCCGCTGCGGCCAGTGCTGCACGCCATGGCGCCCAAACACTGCTGGTGGAATCTTATGGCTTTCTTGGAGGCATGGGTACCGCAGGCGGCGTGACTAACTTTGCAGGCCTTTACGGTCGCCACAACGGTCAAATGCAGCAGTTGGTGCGCGGCGCAGTAGACGATCTGCTGTCGCGCATTGAAGCGCTGGGCGGACTGAACCAGCCTCAGGATGGAATGCAAGGTCGCATCAGGGTGCGCTCGTACGATACGTCCATATACAAATGTGCGGCCGACCAATGGATGCTGGCTTGCCGGGTAAACATATTATTTCACGCCCGTGCCTGCGCCGTGCTTATGGAAGATAACCGCATCAACGCCCTGGTGGTCGAGACCAAATCAGGCAGGCAGGCAATCCGAGCCAACATTTTCGTTGACTGCTCAGGCGACGCAGACGTGGCCGTATTTGCCGGCGTGGCCCATGAAATAGGCGACGGACACGGCAGTGGACTCTTTCCGACGACGATGTTCCGTGTCGGCCATGTGGACGCCTCGCAGGCACTGCCTGCAGTCGGTGAATTCAAGGCCATCAACGACTTTATGGAACGTGCGCAACGGGAACATCCGGGACGGTATCGCTTCCCGCGAGACGGCGCGATTCTCAGGCCGCAAATCCATTCGTCTGAATGGCGGGCCAATGTCACTCAAATTGCCAATGCCGAGGGTCGCGCCTGAACGCAGTGGACGCCAATGAGCTGAGTGCCGGCGAGGTAGAAGGCAGACGCCAGGTGCTTGCCTACTTCCAGTTTCTTCGAGAACAGATTCCGGGTTTCTCCGAGGCGCGCATCGTCGAAATCGCGCCACAGATCGGCATCCGTGAGACGCGTCGCGTTCAGGGATGTTACGCGTTGAAGGGTGACGATATCATCGGTTCTGCCCGCTTTGATGACAGGATCGGCATAAACGCGTGGCCCATGGAATTGCATCAATCCGGCGGTATTTCATGGGGATTCCCATCAGATCCAGACCGGGCATACAACGATCTGCCGTGGCGAATGCTGGTACCCGTACAAGTGCAAAACCTGCTGGTTGCGGGCCGCTGTGCCTCAATGACACATGAAGGGCAGTCTGCAGCCAGGGCCAGCGGCGCATGCTTCGTGATGGGTCAGGCTGCCGGCACCGCCGCCGCAATGGCTGGCACAACACCGTTGCAAACGTTTGATCCAGCACATCTGCAGCAGGCCTTGCGTACGGACGGGTGCCTGCTGGAGCCATAATACGACGATGGGCAATGCCGCTTGGTTCATGCGCGCAACACGACCGATCCGCAGCACATCCGCACAACGGGGGCAATACGCTTACAAAGTGGCAGCAGGATTGGACAGTATCGCCAACAGAAGACTACATAGCTGATTCAGCATCGTACTCATGCGCGACTTCTCGCAAGCAATTCAAGGCCAGGCGTAAGGCATGCGACATGAACGCTTCCTTGCTCCAGTACATGGCAACGGCACCTGATCCGGACAAGCGCATTGGCAGGATTCTGAGGACATTCATCTGTGCCAGCCGCAGGGAGGCTCGAACCGAGGCCACACCGATCATGTCACTATTGTTCAGGAACATAAGATTGGCTGTAACGGAATTGGTCTCTATCGTGTCCTGCGCCAGGTTCTGCCCTGCTGCCACCAGCGCAACATCCAGTGCATTACGCACCGGCGTGCCTTTTGGCCAGACCAACCAGCGATAAGCATGTAAATCCGACCAGCGCAGCGGATCAACTTGCAAAAGCGGGTGCCCTGGACGTACAACAAAGTGGATTCCGTCAAAGAACAGATTCTCAGCCTCCAGAGTCGGGCTGGCCAGATCCGTATCGGCACGACCCAACACGATGTCCAGCGCCCCCTGCTGCAGTTGGGAAATCAATCGGTCAGTGGTTCCTTCGACAAGATTCACCCGGGCCTTTGGCATACGTGTCAGCAGACGCATAATGGCCAGCGGTACGGTGTCAGATGCAGCAACCCCGCTGGCGCCGATTATGACCCGGCCGCTACCGCCTTCACGCAGCATGTCCATATCACTGCTGGCGCGATCCAGCTGAATATCGATTTGTCTGGCGTGGGCAATCAGCATCTCGCCATAGGGCGTCGGAATCAGGCCGCGTGCATGGCGCTCGAATAAGGGCAAGCCAATATCTTCCTCAAGATCTTTCAACCATTTGGACAGCCCTGGCTGGGTTGTATGCAGTTTGGCTGCGGAATGGCTTATGTTGTGCGTTTGCGCCAGACTAAGCAGCATTTTTACGTGGCGCAGTCGCAGCCGGTGGGTCCAATCCATAATGGGCTCAGATAATAGGGTTCGGATAACAGAGCTTAGGTATATTGTTTTTTATATGAATGATAATAATATTTCATTTTAAATTATATGCCTATACAGCCATAATGGGTGAAAACGTGGCAATAGAAGGAGACAACCATGACGACACAACAACCGCAGAGCGCCATTATCGTGGGTGGCGGCATCGGTGGCCTTGCGGCTGCCTTGGCTTTGACCCGTCAAGGTATTCAGGTGCAGTTGCTGGAGCAGGCGTCACAGATTGGTGAAATCGGCGCCGGCATTCAATTGGGACCCAATGCCTTCTCAGCCCTTGACGCACTGGGTGTCGGCGAAGCGGCCAGGCAATGCGCCGTCTTTACCGATCACATCATTATGATGGACGCAGTTGACAATACCGAGGTTTTGCGTGTCCAGACCGGCGAGCAGTTCCGCGACCGTTTCAACGGCCCTATGCGGTGATTCACCGGGCTGACATTCACGGTGCCATTTTGAACGGAGTACAAAACGATCCGCTGATCTCGTTTCAAACCTCCACACAGATCAAGACCTTCACCCAGACAGACCAATACGCGCAGGTGACGGATGCGGAGGGCAACGTTTTCCGGGCGGATGTCGTGATCGGCTGTGATGGCGTTAAATCCGTTGTACGTGATCACCTGATCGGTGACGCCACCCGTGTGACCGGCCATGTGGTCTACCGTGCTGTCGTAGATAAAGAAAACATGCCGGACGACTTGCGTATCAACGCGCCGGTATTATGGGCGGGGCCCCGGTGCCATCTCGTACATTACCCATTGCGAGGCGGCGAACAATACAACCTGGTCGTCACCTTTCACAGTCGGCAACAGGAACAATGGGGTGCGCGTGATGGTAGTCAGGAAGAAGTGCTTTCCTATTTCGAAGGCATACATGAACGCCCCAGGCAGTTGCTTGATCTGCCAACCTCCTGGCGCCGCTGGGCTACGGCGGACCGCGAGCCGGTCCCGCACTGGAGCGTTGGCCGTGCAACCCTTTTGGGAGATGCGGCACATCCCATGTCGCAATACATGGCCCAGGGCGCTTGCATGGCCCTGGAAGACGCCGTCACGCTCGGCTTATCCATTGAGCAGTGCCGCGGCGACTTGCCTGGCGCTTTCAAGCTTTATGAGTCCTTGCGCATACCGCGCAGCGCCCGTGTCGTCTGGTCCACGCGCGAGATGGGACGAATTTATCATGCGGCAGGTGTAGAGCGTGCTGTTCGAAACTCACTTTGGAAAGACACACCACAATCTCGTTTCTATGACAACCTGCAGTGGTTATACGGCTGGAATGCACAAAACTGCATGCAAGGCTATCGGCTTTGACGGCCACCCTCAACAAATAAAAAATTCCAGGAGACAAACCATGTTTTTTCGCAAACGCCGTACCCTGATGGCAGCTGCGCTTGCCATTAGTTGCCTGACCAGCACTGCATGGGGGCAGGCATCCGACTATCCTCAAAAGACCGTTACACTGTACACAGCCTTTTCCATTGGCAGTGGTCCTGACGTAGTGCTGCGCATCCTGAGCCAGGAACTTGGCAAGAAGTGGAAGCAGCCGGTGGTGGTCGAAAACCGCCCAGGCGGTGGCGGCTTCATTGCATTGGAAGCGGTAAGCAAACGGGCGCCCGATGGCTATTCCCTGCTACAACTGGATAGCGAGCATATTTCGGCGCTGCCGCATTTGTATAAAGCCCGTCACTACTTTCCACTGGAGAAGTTTGATCTGGTCGCGCCTTTATTTTATACACCGTTCATGATCGCCGTCAGTGAAAAATCACCCTGGAAAAATCTGACCGAGCTGATCGCAGCGGCTAAAAAAAGCCCCGACAGTGTTACCTATGGGTCGTGGTTTGTGGGCAGTCCTGGCCACCTTGGTGGGCAATGGCTGGACTCGCTGACAAACACCAAGATGCTGCACATTCCCTACAAGGAAGTTAGCCAACTGTATACCGCGGTAGCCAATGCAGAAGTGGACTGGGCATTTGGCACCATCCCGTCCACCCGACCGGTGTACGACAGCGGCAAACTGCGCTATTTGGCGATCGCTGCTCCCGAAAGGCACACACTGTATCCCAATGTACCCACCGTAGCAGAAGCCGGCGGGCCTGGCGAACTGGACGTCAATTCGATCGTATCGCTTGTCGCACCCAAAGGCATCCCTGTAGAAATACGTGACAAGATCCACGCTGATATTGCAGAGGTACTGCGTGACCCCGAAGTACGCAAGCGTTTTGATTCCTTTGCCTTCGAGCCGCTGAGCTGGACGTTGACGCAATTGCGCGAACGTCTTGACCAAAAATCGGCCACGTACAAAGACCTGATAGATAGCGCCAACATCAGTTTGGATTAAACATATAGGAACCAATTGCCATGAATGTGATTAATGCCATTCCCTCGCCTGTCCGGTTAACTGCCAGCGCCTCCCCGGGTCAACCGGAACCCACACCAGAACTGAAACAGCTCTACCGCGGTTTTGAGCGCGAGATGCTGGTGCCTTTGTGGACAGAAATTGGTGATTTGATGCCGATGCATCCAAAAAGTAAGGCCAGTGCCACGTGTGGCGTTGGGATCGGCTGGTGCAATTGGCCGAAGAAGCCGGCCGTATCGTACCGGTAGGCCGCGGCGGCGAACGCCGCGCCATTGCCCTGGCCAACCCCTCGCTTGGAGGACGCCCCTTTGCCACACCCACGCTTTGGGCAGCCATCCAGTATCTGATGCCTGGCGAAGATGCACCAGAACATCGCCATACCCAGCACGCCTTTCGGTTCATCGTAGAGGGCGAAGGCGTCTGGACTGTGGTCAATGGCGATTCCGTGCGCATGTCGCGTGGCGATTTTCTGCCCCAGGGGGGCTGGAACTGGCACGCCCACCATAATGCGTCGATCGAACCCATGGCATGGATCGACGGTTTGGACATTCCTTTTGCCTCCTATACGGAATCGCAGTTTTTCGAAGTCGGACGCCACAAGCTTGACCCTCAGGAATACATCAAACCGGCCAGGTCACGCTCCGAACGCCTGTGGGCACATCCGGCTTGCGCCCTGTATCGCAACAGGAAGATCAGCCCACCACGCCTTTACTGGCCTACCGCTGGGAAGACACAAATCTGGCACTGAGCGAACAGCTCGCACTGGAAGAAGAAGGCTACAGCGCTACGCTAAGCCCAGGCCATGCCGCCGTGCGCTACACCAATCCGATGAATGGCCGTGACGTGCTTCCTACTATTCGCTGTGAGATGCACCGCATACGCAGCGGCGCGCATACGCGAACCAAGCGCGAGGTCGGCTCATCGGTGATCCAGGTATTCGATGGACAGGGAAGTGTTACCGTCGGCGAACACCAATGGGAGGTCAAGCGTGGCGACATGTTTGTTATACCCTCATGGCAGCCTTTTACCGCCCTATGCGCTGCAGACCAGTCATCGCTGGACCTTTTCCGTTTCAGCGACGCTCCTATTTTCGAAGCAGTGCATGCCTATCGCGAACAGTTCGACACGCCCTGACGTGCCGGGCAGAGGGCCCGCCAGCCTTGCTTACTCGCTCTTTCACCATCCCAGACTTCTGGGCTACATCCCTATTGCAGATCGGAAACACCATGACTACAGTCAATTATCTTTGGACACCCCGTCCCGCACAAACCATGCCAGTACATGGCACTGAACAACATTTTCCCATCAACCGTCTGTTTTTTGTAGGTCGCAATTATCATGCCCATGCCACAGAGATGGGCAAACCCGTAGACAAAAGCACAGAGCGCCCTTTTTACTTTACCAAGAGTCCGCAAACCCTGACACTGTCAGCGCTACTGTCCCATATCCACCGGAAACCAGTAACTACCATTTTGAAATGGAACTGGTGGTCGCCATTGGCAAAGCGGGGTTTCGTGTTGCTGCCGACCAGGCACATGAAATTATCTATGGCTATGCTTGTGGCCTGGACATGACCCGCCGCGACTTGCAACTGGTCGCTCGCGACAAGGGCCGTCCATGGGACCTGGGCAAGGATGTGGAAGATTCAGCAGTGGCATCACACATCGTGCCCATGCCTGGCAAGATTATTGAGAACGGTGCCATTGAACTATCAGTAAATGGTGCAGTCAAGCAACGCTCAAATATCGACAAGCTAATCTGGAACATCCGTGAAATCATTGCAGACCTGTCCCTGTTCTACCACTTGCAACCTGGCGACCTGATTTACACAGGTACCCCGGAAGGCGTAGGCGCCGTCGTGCCCGGCGACAGGATAACTGGCCGCGTGGAAGGCGTGGGTGATATTCAATTGAATGTAGGTCAGTCAGCGTAGCCGTTGCGGATTCAGTAAAGAAAAGAAGGAATATACATGAAGCTTTACAGCTTTTTCCGTAGCGGAACATCACATCGCCTGCGCATTGCGCTAAACCTGAAGGGGCTCGCACCGGATTATATCCCCGTGGACCTCCGAGTGGACGAACAAGCCGAAGAGCCGTACAAGGCGATCAATCCGCAGGGGCTGGTCCCCGCCCTCACCATGGATAACAGCAGAACGCTGATTCAGTCTACCGCCATTATCGAATGGCTGGAGGAACGTTACCCCGAGCCGGCGTTATTGCCAGAAGACCCAGAAGCGCGCGCCCATGTACGTGCGCTTGCTGCCATTGTCGGTTGCGACGTACACCCTATCAATAACCGCCGCATTCTGCAGTATCTGCGCAAACATTTCAGCGGCGACGACACGGCCATCAACGCCTGGTGCGGCCATTGGATAACTGCCGGCTTCGATACCATAGAGACATTATTGGCAAAGGATCGGAATCGCCAGGGATTTTGCTTTGGAGATGCCCCGTCCATGGCCGATGTTTATTTAATCCCTCAGATAGAAAGCGCCCGCCGTTTTAATGTCGATATGACTCAATGGCCATTGATCTGTGCAGTTGAAAAAAACTGCAGTGCCTTGCCCGCTTTGCAAAGGCGGAGCCCATGGCGCAGCCTGATGCCTGACAACAGATCCGGATAGTCTGCGCGATGCTTTGTGCGGACTATCCGGCTTCATCAGCAACGAACGACGTATATCTCACTGTCTGTCTGGCTGGCGTATTTATTAATCACCAGCAGAGTTACTATAACGCACGCAAAGAAAAAGGCTGATCATCAGCCTTTTTCCTTACTACACAGCGATTGGTCCTTAATTCCGGTCACGCAAGCGCCCTAGCCCAGGCCAAGCAGACGCATGGCCTGCGCGCGATCGACCACTGTCGCGTACTTCTGTTTCATATCGAACAGGTTTGCCTCGTGCGGGGCCTGTGCCCTGTCGCCGACGCAATCGGCGACGACCAGCGGGCGAAAGCCAGTTGCATGGCATCGACCACAGAGGCGCGTACGCAACCGCTGGTGACGGCGCCGGCGACCAGCAGGGTTTTGACGCCACGCTGCGTCAGCCAGGCGGCCAGCGAGGTGCCGAAAAACGCCGATGGCACATTCTTGCGTACGATCAGCTCTCCCTGGACCGGCGTCAGTTGCGGCACAATCTGGCTATTGGGTTCGTTTTCCAGCAAGCCCAGCATGCCGGGAACCTTGATACTGAAAATATTGTTGTCGGCGCCATCGTCCGCATACACAATGCGCGTGTGCGCCACGGGCCAGCCCTGTTCGCGCGCTGTTTGCAGCAGTTTTTCCGTATTCTCGATCGCCTGGGCAATATTGCCGCCGCCAAAGACTTCTGGATCGGCAAAGCCGTTGACCAGGTCGATAATCAACAGGCCATAGGGTGCCACCGGTTCCAGCTCGGCGCCAAAGCCTGCTGCTCATAGACTGCATCTGCCTTACTCATTTACGCCCCCGTCCAGAACCTTGCCGTTACGCACAACATCCACCCCATCCAGTTTGACCGTGCAATGACGCAGGGGAATATCAATATGGCATGCCGTGGTGCGGCTGCCGCCCGCTTCGTTGTTGGGGCCCAGAGAAAACAGGAAATTGCCTTCAAACGCGCGCGCATCCATGCCGATTGTGTTTTCCCTGTCGTACAGGCCCAGCGTGGACCAATGGGCGCGCGGTTGCAGCCCCCAGCCGATATGGGAAATGGCATAGCTTCCGGATCGTTAAAGGACTTCATGTACTCGTCCAGCAACTGCGCGTCGATACCGCCTTCTATACGGGTGGCATAACCATTTTCGACTGTCAGGGTAATGGGTTCGGCAACATATTTTTTCTGCGGCAACAAGATATCGCCTTTATCAATCACGATACGTCCTGTCGCGCCGCCTTCGTTTGGCCAGGTCAGCGTAAAGCCGCTGGGCCAGTGGTCCCAGCGGCCGGGCTCGTCCACATAACCGTACTCGCTGATGGCCGGAAATTCACCCAGGGGGCAGCGCAAATCGGTGCCGGCCTCGGAAGTGATATGCATTTGTTTTGATTTGGCAATCAGCGCAGAGGCCGCTTTGACGCGCTTGCGGTCCGCTTCGATAGGCACTGTACGAACCAGAATTTCCGGCGGTTCCACGGCCAGCAGGATTTTGGTGCCGCTTTCAAGAATTTCATGTTGTTCCGGTGAAAACAGCAATGTCATCAGATCCAGCACAAGATCACTGGCCTTGAGCGCGGCAATGGCCGCCTTATTCCCGGTCAGTGGCGTGGTGCCCAGATACGCCAGCGCATCCCGGCTTAATGCCTTTTCAGCATTGACCGGCGGCAGATCCAGCCGGTTGACAATGGCGCCTTTGGATTGCGCCGCAATCGTAGCGCATGACAGCGTTTGCGGATGCGTTGACATACTGGTCAGGATCGTAACAGTCTGCCCGGCCTCAAGATTGGACAGGGTCAATACCTTCTGCCATGCCTCGATAAGTTGATAATCGCTTACAGCCATAATAGTCCTCATGAAAGTGCTCTGCTGCGGGCAGCCACCCGCAGCGCCGGTACGACAGTCTTAATCGAGCCGGGCGCCAAGAAAGTCGCCAAAGGCGGCATAAAACCCCGCTTCATTGTCCCAGGGAATCATGTGTCCCGCATCGCTAACTCTGGTCACGGTCAGACCGGGAATCAGCGTCGTGATTTCCTGAACGTCTTGATCAAGAACCACATCGCCGCGCTCGGCCGTCATCAACATGACCGGCACCTTGATTTGCGGAAAATTGGCATGGACGTCGTCATTCTGAAAATCGTTAAAGCTCTGGATAATGGCGCGTTCATCGCATGTATGCAGCCACTGCGCACGAAGCTGCAGTTGTTCTTGCGTCCAGGTCGGGCAGAAAGCGCGCATCGCTTGGGCATCGCACCCCTTGCGTGCCAAGGCCATGGAATCAACATACCAGGCAATTTGGCAGGATAGGCGCGGCGGCCCGGGCCCGAGACCGGTGGGTCTACCATGACCAGCGCTTCAAGTCCTGCAGGGGCGGTGCTCGCAGCGCGTGCGCCGATACGCCCGCCCATGGAGTGACCAACCAGGATATAACGACTCAGGCGCAGGGCTTTGGCAAACGCAACCACGTCAGCAGCCTGGGCGTCCAGACCATAATCGAGCGTCTCGGATGCTTCGCTCAGACCCCGACCCCGGACATCCAGGATATATGTATCGAACTGGCGTGCGAAGCGCTCGCCAACAAACCCCCAGGTCACCGCCGGGCTGGTAATGCCCGGAATAATGATGACCGCCGGACGATTCGCCCGTTCACCTTCGTTACCGCCATAGCGCAGGTAATGCTGCCGGATGCCATTGGCCGATATATTGGCGCCATATAGATAGTGACTCATTCAATCTCCCTTAAATAAAAGTTACGTGCCGGCCAGCGCAGGCGTCGCGCCATAGATGCTGGCCAGTTGCAGCGCCTCGCGCACGGTCTGTGGCGTAAACGGCGCCTGGTAAAAGCGCAAGCCACAGGCATCAAACAAGGCATTGGCCACGGCAGAGGCGCATGGCACCGAAGCCGATTCGCCTGCACCCATGGGCGGTTCGTCCTGCCTGTCCATCAATACGACATCAATGGGCGGGATGGCAGTAAAGTCAATAATCTTGTATGCGCCCCACTCGGCCTGTACCGTGCCATTGGCATCGAAACTGACCTGTTCATACAGGGCGCGGCTGAGCGCCTGGATCACATTGCCATGCAATTGGTGGCGTACCCCCGCCGGATTGACCATTTGCCCGGTGTCCTGACCAACCACGACGTGGTTCAACCGGATCTCACCGGTATGGGCGTTGACGCTGATATCTGCAACCCATGCCGACCAGGCCGCACCAAAGCCGGGAAATTTGGAATGTATATAGCGGGCGTAAGAGACGCCCCGCCCGTGCAGCCACCCGTTGGCATCGGGTGTTCCCCGACTGCCGGATTTGCCGGGTTGCCAGCGCGCCCGCTCGCCCACAGCCAGCAGCAATTGCTGGGCGCGCTCGTCAGCCGCCAGGTTTTTTACCCGAAATGCCAGCGGGTCGGCCTGCGCCTCGAACGCCAGCTCATCTATAAAGCAGTCATGAGCAAAGGAATTGGGCAACGCCGAAACGCCGCGCAGCCAGGAGGCGCGCACAATGGTGGCCATATCGTTGCAAACAATTTTCTGGCTTGGATAGCCATAAGGTGGCACCGCAGTGCGATCACCCATTTGCAGGCTGCGCGGCAACGCCGGCTCTTTGCCGGTAAGCAACAACGCCAGGAGCGGCCCATCGTTTGACGGGTAATGCGTGGTGAAGTCGTAATGCCGCAAATTGCCTTGTGCATCAATCGAGCCCTGCACATCCATCAACTGCGCAGCGCCCTTGGGTTCCCAGCCATGTTCCTGCTCGCGGCTCAATTGCATGCGAACCGGCACACCGGCATGCTGTGAAAGAAGGAGCGCGTCGGCGCAGACATCATCGGCACAATTGCGGCCATAGCAGCCGGCGGCCTGCAGACGAATAATTTCTATGTGCGCTTCATCAAGGCCACTGAGCTGGCTAAGATGCACTCTCAACATATGCGGGTTTTGCGAACCGGACCAGACTCTGACATGTCCAGGCTGGTAATCTGCGACCGCGCATGAAGGCCCGATGGAGGCATGCATCTGGTAAGGCCAGACATAGGTTCGTTTGATATTGACCCTTGCCGGGGGCAGATCGGGGTGGTCGCTACGATTGTCCTGCAGGACCCGTTCGCTCATGGGCTGGCGTCGAATGGCCGCTTCCAGATCCTGGAGATCTTCCAGCGGTGCAACTGGCTTCCAGGCAATCTTGAGTTCGCGCGCTGCGCGGATTGCATGCTCTTCGCGACGGGCCACCACACCGACAAAATCTCCCTGCACGATCACTTTGATGTCAGGACAGATATGGTCTACGCTAGCGGCATCCACTGAAACCAGGCTGTGGCCGATAAAGGCGCCCGTATCCCGTCCGACATAGGGCGGCCGTACGACCCGGCCATGCCACATGTCAGGCACCCGCACATCATGGACATAGGCAAACTGGCCCAGCGCCTTGGCGGGGATATCCACACGGGGCTGAGACGTGGCCAAGCAATTTTCAGGTCTTTGGCTGCCTTAGTCTGAATGTCGTCCCGCAGATATTCACGATATTGCTTTCCCGCCAGCAGCGCCCAGTAGTCAATGGCCTGCCCATGCGCGGAAGATATCCGGCCATTCTGAACAGACAACTGCTCAGCATCTACATTCCACATGTCGGCGGCCAAATCCACTAGAATATGACGGGCCTGGGCAGCGGCTTGGCGCAAAGGCCTTGCGGTAATCTGAATTGACGCACTGGCAATAGTGGGACCCTGATTGGGCGAAGCATCGGTGTGGCCCAGCACCATCTGCACGGCAGACATCGGCACATCCAACTCATCGGCCACAATTTGCGCCAGCGCGGTCTGAATGCCGGTACCCAGGTCAACGTGGCCGCAAAAGGCCCGGACCCAGCCCTGCTCGGAGACAGCAACGAACACATCGTCATAATCCTGCAGATACACAGACACAACCCCGGGCTGCCCCGGGGCAGGCGCAGGCGGCACAACCGGCGCACGCAGCACCAGCAGAGTGCCGGTAGACTCCAATAGCGATTGTTGCTCGGTACGAGGTGCCATATACGTCATTAACGGGTATCCGGTTCAGGCGTGTGTTGGATTAGAAGATTAACTACAGTGTACACGCTATATTAAAATGATTAAACAGCAAAAGCATATCTTCATGGAAATGAAAATAAATAGGCAGTTTTCAGTGTAAGCTTTGGTTATGTTCAGAAAAAACTAGTGAAAACCCGCAGACAGATGAGTTGACACACTCCTGTCTAATTTCGTTAAATTCTTTGTTTGCTCAAAAAATTAAAGTGTGTAAACTTATTATTAGTTGACATACTTTACGCCCGGAACATGAATCCAATTGCCCCCCGCCCATTCGCCCTGTCGGTCAATAACGAGCACCACAACGTGACCGTCGAACCCGATACGCCGCTGCTTTACATATTGCGCAATGATCTGGCCTTAAATGGCCCAAAGTTCGGTTGCGGACTCGGCGAATGCGGCGCCTGTACGGTACTGGTGGATGGCGTAGCGGCTCGCTCCTGCGTGATACCGGTCAGCGTGGTAGAAAACCGCAAGATCACCACCCTTGAAGGCCTGAGCGACAACGGCCAGCCCAATAAGGTCCAGCAGGCCTTTATTGATAACCAGGCTGCGCAATGCGGTTACTGCCTTAACGGCATGATCATGACAATACAGGCCCTATTGAACCGCAACCCCAACCCCTCGGAAGCACAAATTCGTAACGAACTGCGTCACAACCTGTGCCGTTGCGGCACCCACGTGGAAATCATGGCGGCCGCCATCTCCGCGGTCAGGGGGCGCCCATGACACAGGAGTTGATCACTCCCACCGCTACCGGCATCAGTGCCGCATCAGACGATAGCACCGGCATGGATCTGTCTGTACCAGCAAGCAGCCAATTGCTGCATGGCGTTGTATTGCGTCCACCACAGTGGGAACTGGGCATACAAAAGAACCAGATTGCACAATTGCAGGCGCTCGACAGTGATCGGGCAGCCAATGTGCCGGGCGTGGTCAGTTGCATCACTCGCGGCAGCTTTGTAGGCGTTGTCGCCGTACAGCGCACGCAGGCGCAGCAGGCTTGTGCCTTGCTGCACGCCACCTGGGCGACGCCTGTTGCTGCAGGCCCCGATGTGCAACCCTTAACACACCAGACAGCAACGTCAGGCACGATCCATTCGGCAACCCGGTATGAATGGAATAACCATCTGGCCGCCGACGCACCGGATTGGGCGATCGCCTGGCATCGAGGCGATCAACTCACGATATGGGTAAATACCCATCGCCAGGCTGCCCTGCGGCAGGAACTGGGCGCACTACTGGCGCTGGCGCCCGAAGCCATCCAGATAGTGCAACACGGCCAGCACACGCAGGACGGACTGGAGACAGCCGTCGAAGCCGCACTGTTGGCCTGGGGTTTACATCAGCCGGTACGGGTGCAGGCCACCTACGCACCTGCCGCATTGGCAGCCACAGTGGAACAGAACCGTCCGGCGGCGAGCCAGCGCCTGGCGGACCAGGCGCACTGGAGCATCAATGCACTGGACCCGCGTCGCCCGTCCATTGCCGGCCGCTTGTGCGGGCTCGAATCTACCTCGACAAAAGGGATGGCGCTGCTTACGGAGTATGCCAGCGCCCCCATTCAAAAAAACGGCAGCAGCCTGGTGGCCGCGGACCCCTACAGTTATACAGCCGCCACGGTGTTTGCACAGGAATCGCATTTCGATGAATATTGCGCAAACCATCATCTGGACCCAGTGCAGTCCCGTCTGGCACACATCGACAGCGAGCGCGGACAGCAGCTCTTAAGAAGCGTTGCGCAACAAAGCGGCTGGGACCAGACCGCCGCCGGCCCGGCAGCCAAGGCGGCCGGAGTTGGACGCGGGATTGCCTATAGCCATATTATTGATAACGACCGCAATCCTCCACAGGAAGTATGGTCGGTGTGGTCGGTCGAACTGGCCGTGGATGCGCGCAGCGGCGGCCTGTCGGTGAGCAGGCTGACCGTGGGACATGATGCCAGCGATGCCCAGCGGGCACCGACGGCCACACCGGAAACCCAGCGCGCCCTGAAAGATCGTCTGGGCAAGTGGACGCAATCTCTTTTGGGACAGACCCAACAAGGCGCCAACAACCCCTCAGAACAAGACAAACAGCGCCCATTGGCGCTGCCCGAGGTGCAGGTCATCAATAGCGCACGCTCGCTGGATCAGCCGCTGGCCTGGGGGCCAGGTGTCGAGCTGCCTGCAGCCGCCGCCATTGCCAATGCGATATACAGCGCGACCGGACTGCGTATCCGTGAAACGCCATTCGCATTACCCACCCTGTCGCTGGATCCGCCTCCAACAGCAAAACGCAGCCGACGCTGGCGCAATAGCTGGCTGGGTGGACTGATGGCGGCCGCAACCGGCGCCTGGTGGTTGCAGCCCCCTGGCGCACCAGCATTCCCCCGGTCAGCCGGGTTGATACGTCTATTTTTTCCGCGACGGCGATTGAGCGCGGGCGGCTTGTCGCACTTGCCGGGGACTGCATGGTCTGCCACACGGCGCCGGGCGGCCAGACCAATGCCGGTGGCCTGGGGCTGGACACCCCCTTTGGCACCATCTTCACCACCAATATTACGCCCGACCGGGAAACCGGCATTGGCGCCTGGTCATACAAGGCGTTCGAGCGCGCCATGCGTGAAGGCATCCATCGCGACGGCAGGCATCTGTACCCGGCATTTCCCTACACCGCCTATGCAAAAATGTCTGATGAGGATTTGCAATCGCTTTATGCCTACCTGATGACCCGCCCCCCGGTCTCGGCGCCCAATCAGGAAACCCGCCTGCCCTTTCCCATGAACCTGCGTCCCCTGGTGGCCGGATGGAATACGTTGTTTCATCGGGACCGGCAGGCCTATACTCCCAATCCGGACAAAAGCCCGCTCTGGAACCGTGGCGCTTACCTGGTAAACAGTAGCGGACACTGCGCTGCCTGTCACTCACCCCGCAATGCCCTGGGCGCCGAAAAGTCCGGAGAGAACAATTTTCTGGCCGGCGGCTTTGCCGACAATTGGGAAGCGCCGGCACTCAACAAACTCTCGTCCTCCCCTATCCCGTGGACCGAACAGGAGCTGTTCCAGTATTTGCGCACGGGTTACTCCCCCTTGCATGGCGTTGCCGCGGGCCCGATGGGACCCGTGGTTGCAGGGCTTGCGCAATTGCCCGAGGCCGATGTGAAGGCCATGGCCCATTACCTGGCCAGCCTGAATCCGGCTGCCGCTCAATCGCAAAGCAGCCATGCCGCGCTCGCCACCAGGCTGGAGGCAGACAGCCAGACGAACCAGGAGACGCGACTGCTACCCGGGGAGACGCTATTTAACGGCGCCTGTGCGGTGTGCCACGACTCTGGCAGCGGACCGGTCCTGTTCGGCGCACGCCCATCGCTGGCACTCAATAGTAATCTGCATAGCGACCACCCGGATAATGTGATTCAGGTCTTGATGCACGGCATTACCCGTCCGGCCCAGACCAACCTGAGCACGATGCCTGGTTTCAAAAGCAGCATGAATGATGCGCAAATGGAATCGCTATTGCAGTACATGCGCGCGCGCTTTGCACCGGACAAACCGGCCTGGAACAACCTGCGTAAAAAAATTGCCGAGATCAGGCAGCAGCCGGGCCATCCATGACTGCCGGCACAGCCCATGCCTGCGCCCATGCGATCCGGTTGCCGGCCTATTCGTCCTGAAGACCGCTGGCGTTCATTTTCTGCAATAGATACAAAATCGCCACCTGCTCGGCCGGATTCAGCTGACCCATTGTCAGTCTGCTGATTTCCTGTGCACGAGGAATAGTGCGGGACAGCAGCGCCTGCCCTTCGGTGGTCAGGCTGGCAATCACCTTGCGCTTGTCCAGCTTGCCCGGCGAAAGCGCGATCAGGCCGCGCGCCTTTAAACGATTAATAATGCCGCGAATGGTTGCCTGATCAATCGCCGTCGCTTCTACCAGCTCGGCCTGGGAGCTGCGCCCGCGATCACGCAGGGCGCATAAGGTAACAAACTGGATAGCCGTCAACTGATCATCGCCCACATTCTGTTGAAAAATGGCCGTATGACGCTGCACCGCCTTGCGCAATAAGTGTCCAACCTGCTGGGTGACATCATACGGTGCGCTGGCACGCCCTGCTTCTGTTTCAGGTGACTCGTGTTTTCTGGACATAGTTAGGCTGCTCGTTTTTTGACGTGATTAAGCTGTAATGATGACGCTCTATAACTTTTACCCGATATTTTGGCTATAAGTATACCCGCAGGCGATGCGCAACCCTTGCAGCACTTGTACTGGCGCATGAAGCAATGGCGCTGAAAAAGTCCCTGCCTGTGGCCTGCAACCAACGTTCATTTATAGCCTGTACACTATTTAATAGTATATAACAATCATCACTGGCCAGGCATAAACAACTTTAATAATGACATTATTTGGTGCGTCTTTACCAAGCGTCACGCTTCTGGTGCAGGCATATCAGCCCCTGCGCTACAGCCCGTAAAGGCTGCCACCGCGGTGCCGGACATCCTGCCAATTCCGTTGATAATTATTAGAAAATTTCAATTGTGAACCAAAATGGAGCAGCATTGCATAAAGCATTTTTCCGACTCGAATCACAATCGGCATTATCTGTTTATTTTTCTTACATCAAAATCACGTGCCTGCTCGTAAACCCCAATTCGTTTTTATTTTAATTAACAAAATAAGTGTGTACACTCTTATTTAATTGAAATGGACATAAATTGAATTGTCAGGAGATACGTTATGAAAGATACAGTCAAAATCGCGATCGTCGGCGCCGGCCTGGGTGGTGCTGCAGCCGCGACCCTGCTGCAGAAAGCCGGCTTTGAAGTCGAGGTATATGAACAGGCGCCGCAGTTTTCACGGCTGGGCGCCGGCATCCACGTTGGCCCGAACGCAATGAAAGTTTTCCGCCGCATGGGACTGGAAAAAGAGCTGGAACAAATGGGCTCACATCCGGATTTCTGGTTCAGTCGGGACGGCAATTCTGGCGAGTATTTGTCCCGCATTCCCCTGGGCGCATGGGCAAAAAAAGAATACGGCGCATCCTATATCACCATCCATCGCGGCGATATGCATGCCCTGCAGATGTCCAGCATCAAACCCGGCACCGTTCACTTTGGCAAGAAACTGGAAACACTTGAAGACGATGGCGATAAAGTTCAGCTGGGTTTTGCTGACGGCACGCGCGTCACAGCCGATATTGTGATTGGCGCCGATGGCATTTATTCAAAAATCCGCGAAACCCTGCTGGGCGTAGAAGCGCCCACGTACAGCGGCTGGGTCGCCCATCGCGCCTGATTCGCGGCGAGAATCTTGTCAAGTTTGCCGATGAATTCGAAGACTGCGTCAAGTGGTGGACCGAAGATCGTCACATGATGGTTTACTACACTACCGGCAAACGTGACGAATACTATTTTGTCACCGGCGTCCCGCACGAAGCATGGGATTTCCAGGGCTCATTTGTAGACAGCTCCCAGGAAGAAATGCTTGCTGCATTCGATGGCTACAACTCGACAGTGCAAAACCTGATTCGTTCTACAGAAAACATTACCAAGTGGCCCCTGCTTAATCGCAACCCGCTGCCCATTTGGAGTCGCGGTCGCCTGGTGATGCTGGGTGACGCCTGCCACCCCATGAAGCCACATATGGCTCAGGGCGCCTGCATGGCAATTGAAGACGCCGCCATGCTGACCCGCTGCCTTGAAGAGACAGGGCTTGGCGACTATCGGACAGCATTCGAGCTGTATGAAGCCAATCGCAAAGAGCGCGCCTCCAAGGTCCAGTCGGTCTCGAACGCAAACACCTTCCTGCTCAAGCAGGAAGACCCCGGCTGGGTTTACGGCTACGACCTCTATGAGCAGGATCTGACGACACAAAGCGCCAGTGTCAGCACCAACCCATAACACCCTACCCGGAACCGGATGATCCAATCAACGCCTGTCATCCGGCTCTATTGTCCCGCGCGCGGGACCCCTACCTCCAGGAGACATTTGACGTGAACTCGACCACTTCAAACCCACCACTGCTCCAAACCGGCGAAACAAACCAGGATCTCTATACAAAAATTACCTGGCGCCTTATTCCCTTTCTGTGTTTCTGTTACCTTGCCGCATACCTGGACAGGATCAACGTCGGTTTCGCCAAATTGCAAATGGTGGAAGATCTGCAATTTAGCGTTACCGCCTACGGTCTGGGCGCGGGTCTGTTTTTTGTCGGCTACATTATTTTCGAAGTGCCCAGCAATCTGATCCTGGAGAAAGTTGGTGCAAGAATGTGGATCGCCCGGATCATGATTACCTGGGGTATTTTGTCTGGCCTGACCATGTTCGTGACAACACCCACGCAGTTTTATACCCTGCGCTTTTTCCTTGGCGCCGCCGAGGCGGGCTTTTTGCCTGGCGTCCTGTATTACCTGACAACCTGGTACCCAACCTACCGCCGCGGAAAAATCATTGCCCTGTTCATGATTGGCCTGCCGCTATCGAGCGTGATTGGCGGCCCTATTTCAGGCTGGATCATGAACCACTTTGATCAGTTGCATGGCCTGCGCGGCTGGCAGTGGCTGTTTTTGCTCGAATCCATTCCAAGTGTGCTGCTGGGCATCCTGACGTTCTGGGCTTTACCGGATAATCATCACAAGGCCAAATGCTGAACAATGAAGAGCGGGCGCTGCTGCAGCGTGATCTGGATCACGACAATGCCGAAGGAAAACATAGCAAGCATTCATTCAAGGATGGATTTTTCAATGTCAAAGTGTGGATGCTGGGCAGTATTGATTTTTCGATTCTGCTGGGCGCCTATGCCATCGGCTTCTGGATGCCGTCGTTCATCCGTAATGCCGGGGTAGCAGATACCTTTGACATCGGTTTGCTCACAGCCATTCCCAGTATTGCAGGTGTGATTGGCATGCTGGCCATCGGCGCCAGCTCGGATCACTATCGTGAGCGCCGCTGGCATTTGTCGGTTCCGCTTACCGTAGGCGCGATCGCCCTGACATGCAGCACATTTGTGTCAAGCAACCTGATCCTGACCGTTGTGACCTTCACGGTCGCCTCCTGCGCATTGCTGGGTGCGGTACCGGTCTTCTTCAGCCTGCCTGCGACGTTTCTTAAAGGGACCGCAGCGGCCACCGGCTTTGCCCTGGCCTGCTCGATTGCCAATATTGCCGGTCTGGTCAGCAACTCGCTGATTGGCTGGGCGACCGACTTGACCGGCACTGCACATGCCGCGTTATGGTTCTTTGCCGTGTGCCTGTTGCTCAACGCCGTGCTTGTCATGGCGGCCTTCCCGGCCAAATTGGTTAATCGCTGATTCACCAATCAACCGTGATGCCGTAAAAAAACCTCTGCGATCCGAATATGATTGCAGAGTTTTTTGCATAAGGCCAACAAAACAAGAATGCGGATACAGTGATTCGTATTTCGCAAAACGCCCTAGGCCCCCGCGCCGCCAATACGCAAGGCGTTGAGCACCAACGAAAATGCAGTAGACGGCTGACGACGACTGGGATAATAGAGATGATAGCCTGTAAACGTCGGGCACCAATCGCGCAACACTGATACCAGGCGACCCGACTCAATATGCGGCATCAGCTCGTCCTCAGGCAGCAAGGCGATGCCCAGCCCAGCCAGTGCCGCATCCACTTGGGGCTGCGTAGTGTTGAAGATCAACGGGCCGTCCACACGCACATTAACCTGTTTGCCGCGACGCTCGAAGTTCCATACATACAGCCCGCCAGACGTTTGCATGCGCTGGTTGATGCAGCGATGCGCCATGAGATCCTGTGGCTTGCGTGGCGGCGGGTGGGCAGCAAAATAATCGGGTGAGGCCACGACGGCAAGACGCAACGGCGGACCAATCGGCATCGCGATCATGTCCTTGTCGATCGTGTTGCCCAAGCGCACACCGGCATCGTATCGGTCCGCCACAATATCACGAAAGCCATAATTCACATCAAACTCCAGCTTGATGTCCGGATACTCACGCAAAACAGGCTCAAGCCTGGGCAGCAGGATGGCATGCAATACATGGTCACCGCAAGTGATTCGCACGGTGCCGGCCGGCTTGTCACGCAATGCCGTCAATTCATCCAGTTCGGCTTCGATTTCGTCGAAGCGGTGGCCAATAGCCAGCAGCAGGCGCTCGCCGGCGGGCGTAGCCGATACGCTGCGCGTGGTGCGCGTAAGCAGGCGGATCTGCAACCGGGCTTCCAGGCCGCTGATCGCCTGGCTTAGCGCTGATTGCGTTACGCCGAGCAGCGCCGCGGCACGGGTAAAGCTGCCTTCGCGCGCCACGGTCACAAAAGAGACAAGATCGTTCAGATTGCGTCTGACCATATCGCATCATTCCCGAAGAATTTATTTATTAGTATAACTTATAAGCCCATTAAGCATTCATTAGCTAGTCAAAGCGGTGCACCTTTGCCACAATACATACTATGAAAAAGATGTGCTCCGCCTGTATGATGCAGTACGCCGGATGGGCCCTGCTTGGCGCCTGTATCCCGGGCCTGCTGGGCTTTGGTTCTACTCACCCGGTGGCTGTACCAAGCACAAACGCAACCTCCTTAACCTCACCGGCTTCGCCCATGAAAATCCGTATTCACCTGGATGATCAGATCGTCACGGCAACGCTCTATGACAACGCCACTGCCAGAGACTTCGCCACCCTATTGCCACTGTCGCTGACACTGGAAGATTACGCAGGCACTGAACGCGTTGCCGACCTGCCACGCGCATTAGACAAACAAGGCGCGCCCGACAGCATGACCCCTCAGGCCGGTGACATCGCCCATTATGCGCCCTGGGGCAATCTGGCCATTTTTGTCGGCAACGGTGTCTTTTCGAAAGACCTGTTGCCGCTAGGCAAAGTGACCGATGGCTTAACCGTTCTGGCACGACCGGCGCCATACAAAATACGCATTGAGCGTATCGAAAACTAATACCCGCAACGTTTACGACCCGGACATATGAGCCGTCCCGCAAGACAGGCGGAGGCACCAGCGCTGCACAGGCAGCGCTTTGTCATCACGGCTACTGCGCAGCGCCCTGAACGATTTCAACTGAATAATCACCACTGAAAATACCATGACAACTGAAGTATGTGACCTTTCTCGTGCCGATACGGACACTGAACACCCAGCAGATGCACCGGTCGCGTTCTGGGGCGGCGTTTTGGCGATGACCCTGTGTGTTTTTGCACTGATCGCTTCTGAATTCATGCCCGTCAGCCTGTTATCCCCCATCGCAGCTGATCTACGCGTTACCGAGGGTATGGCCGGCCAGGGCATTGCCATATCAGGCGCCTTCGCCGTCCTAACAAGCCTTCTGATCTCATCGCTGGCCGGCGCCATGAATAGAAAAACATTGCTGCTTTTGTTGACAGGGCTGATTGGCAGTCTCCGGCGCAATCGTCGCGATGGCGCCAAACTACGCCATCTATATGACAGGGCGAGCGCTCATTGGTGTCGTCGTCGGCGGTTTCTGGTCTATGTCAGCAGCAACCGCCATGCGACTGGTTCCGGCTTCCCAGGTGCCACGCGCTTTGGCCATTTTCAATAGTGGCAATGCGCTGGCCACGGTCGTGGCAGCGCCGCTTGGGAGCTATCTGGGTGCTGTCATTGGCTGGCGCGGCGCTTTTCTTTGTCTGGTGCCCGTGGCTCTGCTTGCATTTGCCTGGCAATGGCTCAGCCTGCCTTCCATGCCTGCAGAACCGCGCAGCGTGGCTTCCGGCAGTATCGTCACCCTCTTGCGCAACCGGGTGGTCAAGCTGGGTATGCTGGGCGTCGGTCTCTTTTTCATGGGGCAATTTACGCTGTTCACCTATGTGCGGCCGTTCCTGGAGAACGTGACACAGGTCCAGGCGCCCATGGTGACGCTTGTGCTGCTGGTGATCGGCATCGCGGGGTTCGTGGGCACGCTAGGTATTGCCGCGGTACTCAAACGTGGATTCTATGCAACCCTTATTGCCATTCCCTTGCTCATGGCTGTCACCGCCCTCGCCTTAATTGCCCTGGGCAGCGCAGTGGCTGCCACGATTGCTTTACTCGGCTTCTGGGGCTTGATTTCGACCGCAGCCCCGGTCGGGTGGTGGTCCTGGATATCGCGAACATTGCCACAGAATGCTGAAGCCGGTGGCGGGTTGATGGTTGCAGTTATTCAGCTATCGATTGCATTGGGCTCTACAGTCGGCGGCTTGCTGCTTGATCATGGCGGCTATCAAAGCACTTTTATCGCAAGTGCGGTCCTTTTGCTGATCGCGGCCTTGCTGATTTTCCACACCTCACGCTCAGATAACGGGCAAGGCGCCTGAATCGTCCGGCCTGCGCCCAGGTGCGCAGTGGCCGCCCACGACCATGGCATCCCGTATTGAACACGCATAGAGAAAAGGCAGCGCCGCTGACATCACTTACAGGTCTGAACAATAGACCGGTATTGGCTATCAGCGGCGCTGCCTTTGCCTCAGCAAGATCAGGGGCCTGCGCCCCGCGACTCACCCCAGTTTGAAAGGAAGATTGCGCAACGGCTTTCCGGTAATGCTGGCAATGGCATTTGCAAAGGCAGGCGCCAAAGGCGGCAGACCCGGCTCGCCCATACCTGTCGGCGGCTCGGCACTGGGCACGATGTGCACGGCGATCTCTGGCGCATCGGTAATACGCGGCACGCTGAAGTCGCCAAAATTGCTCTGTTGCACCTGCCCATCCTTGAGGGTAATGGCAGCGCCCGGCAGGCACATCGACAAGCCCATGATGGCAGCACCCTGCACCTGCGCTTCCACGCTAAGCGGGTTGACAGCCAGATTACAATGCACGCCGGCGATCGCACGATGCAGCACGGGTTTCCCATCCTGCACCGACGCTTCGACCACATATGCCACCACTGAACTGAAGGATTCATGCACGGCAACCCCCCAGGCATGGCCCTCGGGCAAGGTCGTCTTGCCGTAGCCGCTGCGCTCCACCGCCAATTGCAGGGCAGCCTTATGGCGCGGGCTTTTTTCGCCAAAAAGCGCCATGCGATAAGCAACCGGGTCCTGTTTGGTCGCCCGCGCAATTTCGTCGATCAGCGTTTCCATGACGAAGGCCGTGTGTGTGGATCCGACACTGCGCCACCATAATACGGGGACGTTCACTTTGGGGTGATGTACCGTCAATTGCATCGGCACTGGGTACGGGTCGCGCATCCCTTCGGTGGCGGTAGCATCAATGCCGTTTTTGATCATCGACTCCAGTGGCGTGCCCGCGACGATGGATTGCCCAACCAGCACATGCTCCCAGGCCAGGACCTTGCCCTTGTCATCAAAGCCAATACGCGCGCGGTGCAGATGCACAGGTCGGTAGTAGCCGCCCTTGATGTCGTCCTCACGGCTCCATAGCGTGCGGATCGGCGCGTTAAGGCCAGCCGTTTTTGCTGCCTTGGCCACCTCGCAAGCGAGCACGACAAAGTCGCTGGTGCCTACGCCACGTCGGCCGAATCCGCCGCCGGCGGTTTGCACGTTCACCTGAATCTGCTCGGGCTTGAGGCCCAGCACACGGGCCGCCGCCGCTCCATCAAAGCCGGGCATTTGCGTGCCAACCCATAACTGTGCGCCGTTCTCGGCCACCTGAACGGTACAGTTCAATGGCTCCATGGGAGCGTGAGCCAGATACGGGAAGAAAAATTCCGCATCCAGCTTGTGGGGCGCCGAGGCCAGCGGCGACATATCTGCTTCGTACAGCCGAGGACCGGGCTTGTCTGCCAGTTCCCGGTACTGAGCCAGTTGCTTGTCGCTGTCTACATTTTCTACGCCGGCCGTGTCCCACTGTAGCTTGAGCGCATCGCGCCCCTGCTTGGCCTGCCAGTAGCCATCTGCAATCACCGTTACGCCTTGTCCACCGCCATCGACAGGGACCCGCAGCACGGCCTTGACGCCTTTGACAGCGCGCGCAGCAGCGTCATCCATGGACGCGAGCTTGCCGCCGAATACCGGCGGATGCGCCACCACCGCCGTCAATTGACCCGGCAGGTTCATATCGATACCGAAATCCTGCTGTCCGCTGCTCTTTGCTTTGGCATCAATACGCGTGGTGGCCTTACCGATGATGCGAAATGCTTTCGGGTCCTTGAGCTGCACTTTCTCAGGCACCGGAAGCGCCATTGCAGCTTCAGCCAACTCGCCATAAGTTGCCTTGCGGCCGTCCGGACCCAGTACGGCGCCCGCTTGCGTGCGCACACTGGCCACATCCACTTTCCAGCGCTGGGCCGCGGCAGACATCAGCATGGCCCGTGCACGGGCGCCAAGTTCGCGGTACTGGGTATAGCTGTGCTTGATCGAGGTTGATCCACCCGTCAGGTGCATGCCAAACAGCGGATCCTGGTATGCAATATCGTTGCTGCCGTTACGGCTGCGCACCAGGCTCCAGTCGGCATCCAGTTCCTCGGCCAGAATCATCGGCAGGCCCGTCTGTACACCCTGGCCAAATTCCAGGCGATTGATCGTCACCGTTACCTCGCCGCTGGGGGCAATGTGCACGAATGCAGAGGGCTGCTGGCCCGGCTTGAGCGCCGATGCGGCAGCCGCAGCGCCTTTACCTTCCTGCGCCATGAGCACGTGAGGAAATGCACCTAATGCCAGGCCACCTGCGCCAACCATTTTCAAAAAACTGCGTCGGGCTAGCGCAGGTCGACTGTCAGTCTGGCCCTGTTCAAGAATATGTTGCACTGCGCGGGGCAATTCACTATAAAAAGTATTGTTCGACATGCAGGACTCCGTTCAGGCAAGGGTTTGGGCAGCATCGGCAATGGCAGCGCGAATGCGGGTATAAGTGCCGCAGCGGCAGATATTGCCGGCCATGGCTGCATCAATTTCATCAGCCGTAGGCTGGCTGCCCTTGGGCCTGCTTTTGAGAAAGGCAGTCGCGCTCATGATCTGGCCACTTTGGCAATAGCCGCATTGGGCCACATCATGCTTGACCCACGCTGCATGGACAGCGGCGCCAACCGGGTCGCTGCCGTCGGTCACTGCTTCGATGGTTGTGATTTTTTTTCCCTGGACAGCCGAGATCGGCGTAACACAGGAACGAATGGCCTGGCCGTCCAGATGCACGGTACAGGCGCCACACAGCGCAGCGCCACAGCCGAATTTGGTTCCGGTCATATCCAGCGCATCGCGCAACGCCCAAAGAACCGGCGTACCCGGATCGACATCAACTGTATGGTCACTGCCATTGATATTGAGGATACTCATGATGAGATAGCTCTCCGTAATTAAACTGCATCAGGAATTCGCAACGACTTGCATCGAAGGAGGAAGGATTGAGAAGGGAAACCAACAGGAATGAACACATCGCGGATCATCGCGTGCCGAACAAACCGTCGTGCCAGGCCTTGGCCTGCCCGATGACCAGACTGGCAAGCGATACAGCAAGCACTGCCAGTAACCAGGATACGGCGTCAGAGCAGGCAGGCTGCCTATGATGTCAGGCCATTATAGATTCGGAAGAACCCGACAAATTGCCCAATTCTCCGTAATTTTTGCCTAATTCGCTGAGACTGGCCAGGCACTGCAGTTATTAATTCGACGCCTTGCAATATCGCCCGGCAAACGCCTGGTGGGATGTCGTGGAGATTGCCTTTGTTATCTTTATTGCCTTTATTGACCGAATATGCGCGCCGGGCTTTGGTCATCACACATGGCATGCAACGGCGGCGCCCGCCCCACCATCACAGTTGCCATACTGATACGGTCACACCTGGCGTTTAAGCTGTTGCCTTACTGTGAAGACTGGCTTGTGCTTACCCGCATCCGCCTGACATCGCGTTGCGGTGGTGCGCCAAAAAGACGACTGTATTCGCGATTAAATTGCGAGGCGCTTTCATACCCCACCAGTCCGCCCACGTGTCCGGCGTCCAGATTCTGGTTGAGCATCAATTGCCGCGCTTCCTGCAGGCGCAATTGCTTTTGAAATTGCAAAGGACTCATGCCGGTAATGGCGCGAAAATGATGCCTGAAGGTAGACGAACTCATCCCCGCACGAGCCGCCAGTTCATCGGCATGCATGGGTTGCGCATAATTCTGTTTGAGCCAGGCCACGGCCTGGGCGATTTTCTGGCTGGGCGAACCAGCCGCCACCAGATGCAGCAACTGCGGACCATGCGGGCCGGTCAGCAGCCGGATGGTGATTTCCTGTTGAATCAAAGGCGCCAAACTAGGCGCCAGCGCCGGTTCATTGAGCAGATTGACCATGCGGATCAGGCATCGGCCAACGCAGTATCCAGCTTTTGCACCGTCACGGGCTGGCAGGCGCTGTCCTTGGCCGGCCGAAGCAATTGCATTTCAGCGGCCGTTTGCACAATCGAATGCGCGTCCAGCGCCAGCATCAGGCCCAGATATGGCTCTCGCATGCTGGCCTGGGTCACGCGTGACAACACGGGCAGATCAATGGTAGCCAGCAGGCACTGGCTGGGGCCATATTCGACTACCCTGTCTGCAAGCGTGACCTGCTTGGCGCCTTGCGCGACCACACCCAGGCCAAAGCCATATATGCAATGCAGTGGATCCGTCGGCGACTGACGGCGATGGAACGTGAGCGACGGAATCGCCGTGATGTGATCGCCGTCGGTGCGGGCAAAGGCATTGATCGCATGTGCCAGGGCACTCATGGTGTGACCTCTGAAAGTATTGATATCGTGGAACTGAAGTGTACACGACGAAAATGGGTTCACGCCATTGCTCAATATACACTCGTCGGCAGACGCAGACAGGCCGGCGCATAGTGCCGGCGTACAACCGGGCCTTGGCGACAGAAGTTTTGCTACTGCGGGGTCGCTACAACTGTCTGTTTACAGGTGCCCTGGCGCTACCCGGCCGTATGGCCGCAGCCGCCTTGCAATGCCAAATCATCACGCCCGATCAGCCAGGGCCGCCAGCCCTGGCTTGCGCGCTTCATAACCGCCTCAGAACTTGTCCAGCACCGCGCCCGTGCTTGCGGGCGACGCATTGAACGCAAACTTGGCCTGAACGCCTCGCAAGTAACGCGGTTTGGGCGCCGTCCACTGTGCCCGTCGCGTTTCTATGTCCGCCTCGGCTACGTTCAATTGCAATAACAATTGATGGGCATCGATGGTGATGGAGTCGCCTTCCTGGACCAGGGCAATGGTTCCGCCCACAGCGGCTTCAGGCGTTACATGGCCGACGACCATCCCCCAGGTTCCCCCTGAGAAACGCCCGTCTGTGATCAGGCCGACCGAATCGCCCAGCCCGGCACCAATTAATGCACCTGTGGGGGCCAGCATTTCCGGCATACCCGGGCCGCCCTTGGGACCAAGATAACGCAACACCATCACGTCACCGGCCTTGATTTTGCCATCCAGAATGGCTTGCAGCGCAGATTGCTCGTCATCGAATACACGTGCCGGGCCGGTAATAACAGGGTTTTTCAGGCCGGTTATTTTGGCTACCGCGCCATCTGGCGACAGGTTGCCTTTCAGGATGGCCAGGTGCCCCTGTTTGTACAAAGCCTGGTCAATGGTCTTGATCACTTGCTGGTCTGCTGCGGGCGTGTCCGGCACGTTTTCAAGCATCTGTGCAATCGTCTGTCCTGTAATCGTGATGCAGTCGCCGTTAATCAGTCCGGCGTTCAGCAGGATCTTCATGACCTGCGGCACCCCACCCGCCTTGTGAAAATCTACGGCCAGGAAGTGGCCACTGGGTTTCAGATCGCAAATGACGGGGACCCGCTGGCGCACACGCTCGAAATCGTCGATGGTCCACTCGACATCGGCCGCATGGGCAATGGCCAGCATATGCAACACCGCATTGGTAGATCCGCCAGTCGCCATAATGACGCTGACCGCATTTTCGATGGATTGGCGGGTCACGATATCACGCGGTTTCAGATCCTGTTCGATCGCCTTGAGCAGCACCCGGGCCGATTCACTGGCCGATTCGGTTTTTTCATCATGCACATTGGCCATGGTCGATGAATACGGCAGACTCATGCCCATGGCTTCGAATGCGGAACTCATGGTGTTGGCGGTATACATCCCGCCGCAAGACCCGGGGCCAGGAATGGCATGCAACTCAATCTGCCGCAGCTCCTCGTCGCTCATGCGGCCCGCCGCGTTCTCTCCCACCGCTTCAAAAACGCTGACAATGTTCAAATCTTTATTGTTAAGCCGGCCTGGCAAAATCGTGCCGCCGTATACGTAGATGGAGGGCACATTGGCGCGCAGCATGCCCATCATGCCACCGGGCATGTTCTTGTCGCAGCCGCCGATCACCACAACACCGTCCATCCACTGGCCCTGCACGCAGGTTTCAACGCAGTCTGAAATCACTTCGCGCGAAACCAGCGAATACTTCATGCCTTCAGTTCCCATGGCCATCCCGTCGGAAATGGTGGGCGTGCCAAATACCTGGGCATTGCCTCCCGATGACTCAATGGCCTCAATCGCCGCATCGGCCAGTTTTTGCAAGCCGCTGTTACAGGGCGTGATGGTGCTATAGCCATTGGCCACGCCAACCATGGGTTTGACGAAATCTTCTTCCTTGTATCCCAGCGCGTAATACATGGAACGGTTCGGCGCGCGGGCCGGACCTTGGGTGATGTTTGCGGAGCGCAGACGTTTGGGCGAGTTCATAGCCTTCCTTGAATCGGTCGAGGTGGTCAGGGGCCGGCATAACCGGCTCAAATCAATAGCGTGACTCAAGTTTACATCCTTACCGACTGCGCGTGGTCCCAGCGCATCAGTTCGCTGAGCGTCAGGCAAGGAATGGCAATTGAAATTGGCCGGATCCGAATGACCGGCGCTGGATAATCGTCCTCGGAGATGCCCGATTGTCTATTGCTCTAATAGACTAAATTGGGCAAATGGTGTATTCGAGATATGGCATTGGGCGCCATATCTCAAGCAAGGTCATGCGCAAGTGCCTTAAGGGCTAACGGATATTGCGATTGTAAGCCGCCGCTATTGGCCTTGCGCGCGACATTCAGGGTTGTGCCGTTGGCGCGGGTGCGGTTGGCGTGGACTGAGTCGTTGGCGCTGGCGCAGTTTGCATAGAATCAGTTGTTGGCGAACCGGATGTCATGGGCGCTTGCGCACTGGTGTCCGCTGCGGTTGAAGCTCCGGAATCATAGCCGCTGCCTGCGCAGCCAGCCAGTGCGGCGACGCCGGAAAAAGTGGCAACCAGAAACAGCGAGCGAGTCAATCTTTTCGTCATATACCTTCCTTTGAAGATGGGTTTACAAGTCTAGCGCCTTCATTCTTCGCGCTTTCAAAGGGAAGGTCATTACAGAGCATCATTAAATACGTGATTTTGTAATCGTAGAACGCCCCGGTTTTGGCCACTTTTATTTTCTACATGGATGATTCGCAACAAAAAAAACCAGCAAGACACCTGAATCCGGGTGTCTTACTCTTTAACGATTTAAGAGCGAATATGCGTAACATTAAGCGTTCAGCGCGTCTGTTCGGCATGCATAAGATCAGATTGCTCAACCGTCACGCGATGTTGCGACAACTTATTTTCGTCGGGATGTGAAACATGAATCCCGAAACCGGCCTCTCCCTGAGCGAGCTCCGGGCGCAGCGTCAATTGCGGAATGCAGTAATCCCCGGCATTCTGCTTGCGAAACGCAATGGGCGCTGTCGTCCAAAGCGTATCCAGCCGCTGTCCCAGTTCATCGCACACCTTGGCAAACGCCGCTGCATCGATCTTGCCAGTGCGGTAGATCACATGCGGCGGCAGCACGTCAAAGCCTGGATAAAACAGGATACCGTGCTGGATGGGAAACAGGATGTCGTTGATCGGGCCGTTAATACCGCGCGGCTCATAGTGCGATGACCAGCCGCCGGCTGTTACCACCAGCATGGCGCGTTTGCCGGCCAGCAGCCCTTCTCCGAAGCGGTCCCCCCAATGCGTGTCCGAGTGCTCCCCCACTCCGTAGGCAAAACCGTAGGCATAGACGCGATCGACCCAGCCCTTGAGAATCGCCGGCATGGAATACCACCAAAGCGGAAATTGCAGGATAACCGTATCCGCCCACAGCAACTTGTTTTGCTCCTGTTCGATGTCGATGCTCTGCGTACCGTTCACGAACGCCTGCTGGGAATCTAAAGAAGGATCAAAGCGCGCGCCCAGTGTCGGTGAGCGATTGTCTTGGGGATCCAACGCGCTCTTCCACTGCATGGCATACAGATCCGAAACCTGAACCGTATGACCAGCATGCTCCAGCCGCTGGACAATGAAATTTTTTATTGACCCGTTCAGCGAACGGGGCTCAGGGTGCGCATAAACGACAAGCACATTCATGATGCAGTCCTTTTCTGGTAAATGAATACGCATACTGAATACGCATACGATACGTTTTTATGCAGTATATTAGAAATGAATTTCTAAAATTTCAGGTATTTCCATGGACAATTGCTTGCGGCGTCTGGATCTTAATCTACTGGTCACGTTGGACGCCTGCTGGCCGAACATAATGTCACGCGGGCAGCCGAGCGCCTGCACCTGGCCCAGCCCACTGTCAGCCTGCAGCTTGCCCGATTGCGGGAAACCTTTGGCGACCCGTTATTACTACCCGGGCCACGTGGCATGCGCCCCACCGCCCGCGCCGACGAACTGCGACAGCCGCTAAGACAGGCGCTCGAAGCCTTGACGCAGGCGGTGACGCCGTCGGGCCCGTTTGACCCGGCCCAGAGCCATCAAACCTGGCGTGTTGCAGCGTCAGACTATGGAGAAACCAGCATCTTGCTTGGCGCGCTGGCAGGGTTGCGATCAGCAGCGCCCAACGCGCGCATGGCAATTGTGGCGCTCAATCCCCAGGCGCTGGCCAGCCAGGCAGAACAGGCGCACATTGATCTGGCGTTTCACATCAGCTCGGAAGCGCCGTTGCAACTGCGACGCCGTTCATTGTTTAATGAAAGCTATGTCCTGGCAGCACGCACAGGGCATCCCGCGTTACAAGGCACCCTCACCCTGGCGCAGTTCTGTAAGCTGGACCATGTCATTGTGTCCCCTGACAATGGCGGCTTTCATGGTGTAACGGATACGGCACTGGCCGCAAGAGGCCTGGCCCGGCGCGTTGCGCTGTCGGTACCGCATTTTCTGTTTCTTGAAGCGGTGCTGGTCAATACCGATCTGGTTGCGATGGTCCCTTCGCGACTGGTCAGGCACAGCACCGCGCTGCAGGTTGTTGCGCCTCCGCTGGAGATACCGGGCTTTGAAATGCTCATGCTCTGGCACGACCGCGTCCATCGCGACCCTTCCCATCAATGGTTGCGCGAACATATCGTCCGTTGTTTGTAAGCAGCGCAAAGGCAGGGATTGACCCAGGCCTGGCGCGCACCGCAGTAGTGTCATTTGCTGTCATTCTGAAAATATATAATTTGCAGACCCAATTTTTGCTGAGGATTTATGCTCAATATCTATCTTATTCTTGCCATCTCGATCTGTGCCGAGACCCTTGCCACCACGATGATGAAAGCCTCTCACGGATTCACCCAGTTAGGCCCGAGCATCGTTGTGGTGATCGGCTATGCCGTTTCCTTTTATGGCCTGTCGCAGGTCGTAAAAACCATGAATATCGGCATAGCCTATGCGATCTGGGGCGGCATGGGCATCTTTCTTGTATCGATCATGTCATTTCTGTTTTATAAACAGCGACTGGACCTGCCGGCCATTGTGGGCATGCTGTTTATTGCACTTGGCATTGTGATCATTCAGCTTTTTTCAAAATCGGTCACGCACTAATATATTGATTTAATTGCACGCGAAGTTATTTGCTCCCCTTCGTTATAATACGGGGTCATGCATGGAGCAACGACTTGACAGACAACGATAGAAACGTAAATCTGCTGCACATTCCCGGTGTCGTGTCACTTCTGCTGGTCGTGGGACTTGGGATCGGTAGTTTCAGCCTCCTGCTGCCACTGTCACCAGACTGGGCAATCAGGGCGGCGCCAGCGAAGCCGCTGCAGGCAGCGTGACGGCCATTCTGATGGCCTTCACCATCCTGACCCAACTGTCCGTCAACCGCGCGCTCAAGCGATTCGGCTGGGGCCCGGTGTTGGCCACTGGGTTACTATCACTGGGCGCCCCCGCCATATTGCAAGCGACATCCTCTGAGCTGCCTGTCATTCTGCTATCGAGCGCGGTGCGCGGCATCGGCTTTGGCATATTGACCGTAGGAGGCGCAACCGCTATCGCACTGCTTGTGCCTGCGGCACGTCGGGGCGCAGCCGTTGGCATCTATGGCCTGGCGGTGGCGGGCCACAACTTGTACTTGTATCATCGGCGCCTATACTTGAACAGCATTTGGGCAAACTCGTGGTTACGCTGTTCGCTACCCTGCCCGTACTGGGCCTGTACTGGACATATTCCCTTGGCCGTCTGCTCAATGAACACACCAGGCCGCAAAATTCGTCCGCCGCACACGCGATCACGCACGGCAAATCCACCCTCCGGGTCATCTCCCCTGTCTTGTTATCGCTGGTGATTGTGACCAGTAGCGGCGGCGCCATCCTAACGTTCGCCAGCCAGATTACCGCTGATGCAGCCTCGGCCACGATTGCGCTGCTCTGCCTGACCGGCTTTGCAACTCCTACCCGCTGGGCCTTTGGCTCGTTAAGTGATCGCTACCCTGCCCGGTACCTGATCTTCGGACTGGCTTTGGCGTGCTGCCTGGGCATGGCTGCGCTTGGCGCGTCGGTACTGGAATCAAGCGCGGCCTGGGACCTGGCCTTGCTTTATCTTGGCAGTACCCTGCTAGGCGTTTCCTACGGAGGCATGCAAAGCGCAACCCTGGTATGCGCCTACCGGCTCGCCGGCAACAGCCGCTTGGCCCAGGTCTCTGTTCTGTGGAACGTCACCTTCGATTTGGGAACTGGGCTCGGCGCAATGCTAACCGGCATTATTGCAGCAACGACAGGATTTGCGGCTGCATTTGGCTTTCTGAGCATCGCAGCGGTGCTCAATGCAATGATTATCTTGAAAAGCCTGCGTTCGGCAAAGGCGTAAGCCAAGATAATTTGATGCGTGCCTGGGACTATCTAAGGCCCGGGTACGCAAGACGTCACCCAGGCCCATTTACCCTCATGAATACCTGACAACCCACCGCCAGATTACTGGCTGGCGGCGGTCACCCGCCAGACGGTATTGCCCACGTCATCGGCAAAGAGCAGCGCACCGTCCTTCGCCTGGGTCAGGCCCACGGGCGCACCGAAAAGGCTCTTCTGATCTTCAGACAAAAAGCCGGAGACCACCGCCTCTGCCTTGCCTGCCGGCTTGCCATCACTGAACGGCACATAGCTGATCCGATAGCCGCTTAATGGCGAGCGGTTCCAGCTTCCATGTTCGCTGATAAATGCGCCCCCCTGGTATTTCTCCGGAAGCCCCTGGCCGGTGTAAAAATGCACGCCCAGCGGTGCGACATGCGAGCCCAGGGAATAGTCTGGCACGATCGCCTTACTGACCAGATCAGGACGCTGAGCCTTGACCCGAGGATCAAGATGCTGGCCGAAGTAGCTATAAGGCCAGCCGTAAAAACCGCCTTCCTTGACTGAAGTGAGATAGTCCGGAACCAGGTCCGGCCCGATCTCGTCCCGTTCGTTCACGATTGCCCAGAGTGCTCCGGATTGTGGCTCCCAGGCCAGTCCCGTGGGATTGCGCAGACCGGAAGCAAAAATCCTGCTGCCGCCGCTATTGACATCCACCTCCAGCACTGTTGCGCGGCGATATTCTATGGCCATCCCGTTCTCACCGACATTGCTGTTGGAGCCCACACCCACGTAAAGTTTTGACCCATCGGCACTGGCAAGCAGCGCCTTTGTCCAGTGGTGGTTGACGGTATCGGGCAAATCGGCAAACGCCGTGCCCGGATCCGTGAGGCGCGTCTGCCCCGGTTCATAGCGGTATTTCATGATATTTCCGGTATTGGCAACATACAAGTCGTTACCGATTAGCTGGACGCCAAAGGGGGAATCCAGATTCTCCAGAAAACATGTTTTCCCATTCACCGGTTTCGGCAGTCTGTCGCAGCAAGGTGATGCGGTTTCCGCCTTTGCCCCCCTTACCCGATTGTCCCTTCACGAAACCGCTGAAAAACTGTTTGGGTGTTGTAACAGGCGCTGTACCAGGCGAATTGGCTTCGACAACCAGAACATCGCCGTTGGGCAGCGTATAAAGTTGTCGGGGATGCAGCAGATCACTGGCGATTTTTTCAATTTTCAAACCGCTGGCAACGACGGGCTGCTTGTTTTCTGACCAGCCTACACCGTCAGGCACTTGAATGGGTGGCGAGAAAAAATGTCGCGGTTCAGGCAACGTCGGGTTGGTGCCGAGCTGTTCATCGGGCTTCATCGTTGCGTTATCGTTACACCCGGCCAGCAAGATGCCGGCCGCGAGAACAAGGGGCAGGCTCCATTTGAACTTAGACATTATGCGTCCTCCCGATTGCGTAAAAGGTGGACGCAATGATCGCAGACACGGCAATGCAGGCGACCGTAATGACAGACAGGATCAATCCCGAAGGCATGACGGCATACGCATCCCTGCTATGGATAAACGCGTTTAGGATGGCCGCCAGAATCCCAATGAAATTGAAACCGAAATCAATCTTTTCAGCGGGAAGAACAACCCTGCCTCGCGGGATCCACACATGCACCAGGTTGATCAGGCGCGGAATGATGGCAAAGAACAGGCCGATAGTAATAAGCCACGCTGCGCTTTTACTCCACATCATCTCGGCAGTCTGGAAATACACAACGTCAAAGATCAATGCCGCAACAAAAAATCCGAAAGGAATGGGATTGAACAACTGATAGATGGAATTAGCCAATGATGACTGTTGCCGTGATGCTGGGGCAGTCATAAACACCTCCTCTTCACAAGTTCTTCACAAGTTCTTCACAAGTTCTTCACAGGAAATAGACGCTTTTGATCGCGTAGCAGACCGGAACGCAAACAGGAACTACTGCGATCACACTTGTGATTCCAACATACATGACCATGTTAATCAATCAAATAGGCTTTACATTTTGTTAGTATGGGCCGGCTCCGGCAAGCGACAATACCAGCGTCAGCCGGTACGGGCGTGTTGCGGCGTACCGCCATGGCCTCGTTCAAATACCGACCGTCGCAAGTTCAGACCGGCAAGTCACAAACTCACCGCAACATGCCGCAATTTGATCGCAGCCAATACCGCCAGGCAGGCAATGCCGACCGCGCTCACGGCTGCGGCAACATTGAATCCCGCCATGAAAGCCGCCTGCGCCTGTTCAAGCAAACCCGCAGGCAAGGCATGAGCCACCGATATACTTGCTGCCAGGCTATCGGACACCGCAAGCTGGATACTGGCGGAGGCCGTCGCGGGGACCTGATCGGTCATGTAACTTCGATAGACAGCAGTCGCAATACTGCCCAGTATGGCGATGCCCACGGCCAGACCCAGCTCCTGTACCGTCTCGGACATGGCCGATGCCGACCCTGCCTTGTCAGGCGGTGCTGCACTCACAACCATTTCTGTGCCGAGCGCGGCGATGGTGCCCAGGCCGAGATAGACCAGCGAAAATGCCGCGGTAACCAGGATATTGCCTGGCGATGACGAGTCCAGTTGCGTCAGCATTAGGTAACCCATCACCGACAACGCCAGCGCTCCCGCGATCACATATCCAGGGCGAATCCGCCGTGCCAGTAACGGCGCGGCAATACCGGCAATCAACATGGCAAGCGCCGGCGGCCCCATCCACAAGCCGGCAGACAATGGCGATAAGCCACAACCAACTGCAAGTACTGGGTGACCAGCAGCATTGTTCCGCCCACTCCCGTCAAGCCGACAAGCAACACCATCAAGGCGACACAAAATGCCTGACTGGAAAACAAAGCCAGATCAAGTAAGGGATGGGTCAAGCGGCGCTGGCGCCGGACAAATAAACACATGAATACCAATCCCACTGCGACGGTCGCTAAAGCAACGATATCGACCCCATCCTTGGAGATATGCTTGATGCCGTAAACGATAGGCAATATGGCAAACAACGATAATATGACGCTGACGATATCCAGACGCCCTGCTGTGGTGAGCGATACTCCGGCAGGAGAAACGGCGCGGCAACCAGCAACAGCCCGACAAACGGGACTGCCACCAGGAATGCGGTCCCCCATCCGTAATAGTGCAGCAGCGCCCCGCCCACCACGGGCCCGGCCGCCATGCCCAGGGCAAACATGGTTGCCCATACCCCGATGGCCAGTGCGCGCTGATGCGGCTGGCAGAACATATTGCTGATCAGCGCCAGCGTGGATGGCATCAAAGTCGCACCGGCGATGCCAAGCAATACACGTGCGGCAATCAGCATTGCAGCACTGGTGGAATACGCCGCCATCACCGAAGCTGCCGCAAACGCGGCAGCACCGACCATCAATAGCTTGCGCCGTCCGGCTCTATCGCCCAGCGTTCCCATTGAAACCAGAAGACCTGCGATCATAAAGCCATAGGCATCAATGATCCACAGCATCTGCGTACTCGTCGGACGCAGATCGACAGCCAGCGCCGGCAATAGCAAATGCAATAGCGTCAGGTCAAGCCCAAGCAGGATCGTAGGCGCAGCCAATAGCGCGAGACCGGCCCACTCGCGAACACCGGCAGTGTTGTCCAAGCAGCTAGAGACTTCATTTATTGCCATCATTCATTGCTCCAGGTTGATTTGTCGATTGCAGAAATGCCATTTTCAGCGCAAAATCATCCCATTACAATTTAAGCAAATATCCTATTACTATTGACAATAGCCATGATTGAGCGAAGCCTGCGTCGTACCAAGAACGAGTTATCCGAATTTCTGATCCACCACAGGAATAAGCTGACGCCCGCCGACGTTGGCCTGCCAGCCGGCGGGCGACGCAGAACGCCGGGTTTGCGCCGAGAAGAAGTGGCCGCGCTGGCCGGAGTGGGACTCACCTGGTACACCTGGTTTGAGCAGGGGCGCGACATTCAGGTATCGGAGGCATTCCTGCTAAGTGTGGCCCGCACGCTAAAGCTTGGCGACAGTGAATGCAGCCATCTATTTCTTCTTGCGCATAAGCGACCACCACCACCCGAAGCGCATCATGGGCTTGCGGTCTCGCCCTGGTCCAGCAGTTAATGGACGATCTGACAACAAGGCCCGCTTACGTGGTTAACCTCAGTTGGCATGTCATTGCCTGGAATAGTGCCGCCAATGATTTATTCGGCTTCAGCACGCGGGAATATGAGAGAAGAAACATACTGCGTATTGTCTTTGCCGATCCGGATATGCGATGGCGTTTTGGTGCCTGGCGTGAAGACGCACCAAAGCTGGTGGCGCAGTTTCGCTACGATTTGGCTACCGCGCCAGACGATCTCGCGATGCTGGCTTTGGTCGAGACACTTACGCAGGTCTCGCCGGATTTTCGGCGCTGGTGGAAAAACGCTGATAGTGAACCGCCGCGGCGCGCCATGCGATCTTTCATGACGGCCAGCAACACGCGCCAGGATTTCAATCATGAAACACTGGTGGTAGACGAACACAGACATTTAAAAATGGTGGTCTGCTTTGCTGAACAAACGCCGTGCTGATAGATGCCACGGCGAGCCGCTGATGCCGGGCAATAGCGCTGGTGCCTTAACAACATCAGGTGCGCAATGCGAAATCACGCTCAACCGACCCGGGTACGCGTGGCGCGATCCGTGCCCATTGAACATGACCAACGTTTTTAACGCATCACTAATGAAGACGGGGCTGCAGCTGCAACCCCTCTCGGCCTTGGAACGACGCAAGGCAATTGAACACGAGCCTGTCTGATCAGCTGTAGCGACTTTCCAGCTCGTCCCATTCAGGCTTGCCAACCAGGCGTTGACGTTCGGAAAAAGACGCCACCAGCCCGCTGGATTCCTGCACTTCTTTTTCGTCGCGCAGCACCGTCAGTGTTTTCTGCATGCCGGCGACGGCGCCCTGCAGGGCCGCGTTGGCATACAGCACAATGCCATAGCCCAATTCGCCAAGCTGATCGGCATTGAAAATAGGCGTACGGCCCCCGATTACCATGTTCATGAGCTGGGGCTTCGCAAGACGCTGCGGAAGCGCACGCACTTGTTCTGCTTCGGTCACTGCTTCCACAAACAGAATGTCAGCACCCGCTTCGGCGAACTTCTGGGCGCGCTCGATCGCTGCCTCAAAACCATGTGTGGCTGCCGCATCGGTACGGGCCATGATCAGGAAGTCCGGATCCTGGCGCGCATCAACCGCCGCCTTGATCTTGCTGACCGCCTCTTCGGTAGAGATCACCTCTTTACCTGCAAAATGGCCACAGCGCTTGGGCGCGATCTGGTCTTCCAACTGGATACAGTCGGCGCCGGCACGCTCCAGCACTCTTACTGTGTGGCGAACGTTCAATGCGTTGCCAAAGCCTGTATCAGCATCGACGATCAATGGCACATCTACCGCGTCACGGATCCTTGCGGTGTGATCGGCAATCTCGTGCAAACCCATGAACCCCTGGTCCGGCATGCCAAACCACATGTTGGTTACGCCCGCGCCTGTTACGTAGATGGCTTTAAAGCAAGATCGGCGATGACTTTGGCAGACAAGGCATTGAATGCGCCTGGAACGATAATGCCGCGGCGAGCTTCGACGAGTGATCTGAGTTGCTTTCTTGTCGACATGCTGTAAATCCTTTTTTATCTTAAGATATTAAAAATGAAATGTTCTTGTACACTTTTCAAAGTGTATCTGCTGGAATCCGGACATAGCCTTCCATTAACACGCGGGCGCTGCGACTCATGAGCACTTTTTTTACTGTCCATTGCCCTGCCTGTTCAATGGCTTGCGCCCCGACCCGCAACGTGCCCGATGGATGACCGAAAGTCACGGACTCGCGCTCGCTCCCGCCAGCAGCCAGATTGACCAGCGTGCCAGGAATAGCCGCTGCCGTACCAATAGCCACTGCAGCGGTGCCCATCATGGCATGATGCAATTTGCCCATGGAGAGCGCCCGTACGACCAGATCAATGCTCTCGGCTGCAACCTGCTTGCCGCTGGATGCCGTGTAGTCGGCAGGCTGGCCCACAAACGCCACCTTGGGCGTGTGCTGGCGGCGTTCAGCTTCCTGGATATTTGCGATGAGCCCCATGCGCAGCGCACCATGCGCGCGTATGGTTTCAAACATGGTCAGCACCTTGGCATCGCTGTTGATCGCATCCTGCAGCTCCGTGCCGGTAAAGCCGATATCCTGGGCATTCACGAATACGGTAGGAATACCGGCGTTGATCATGGTGGCCTTTAACTTGCCGAAACCGGGCACGTCCAGCTCATCAACCAGATTGCCGGTTGGGAACATGGCGCCTGCTGCACCCTCTTCGTCTGCGGCCGGGTCCACAAATTCGAGCTGCACTTCGGCTGCGGGAAAGGTCACCCCATCCAGTTCAAAGTCGCCCGTCTCCTGCACCTGGCCATTGGTGATGGGCACATGCGACACGATAGTCTTGCCGATATTGGCCTGCCATATGCGCACGGTGGCAACGCCATTTTGCGGGATGCGGTCAGCATCAATCAATCCATTGCTGATGGCATACGGTCCCACGGCGGCCGACAGGTTTCCGCAGTTGCCGCTCCAGTCGATGAACGGTTTATCAATGGAGACCTGGCCAAACAGATAATCTACATCATGCCCGGCGCGCTCGCTTTTGGACAGGATGACTACCTTGCTGGTGCTGGATGTGGCGCCGCCCATACCGTCGGTATGCTTGCCATAAGGATCCGGCTGCCGATGACGCGCAGCAGTAGCGCGTCACGTGCCGCGCCCGGTGTCTGCGCAACTTCGGGCAGATCATTCAGCCGAAAAAACACCCCCTTGCTGGTGCCGCCACGCATATAGGTCGCGGCAATTTTCATCTGTGATGCGTGCGTCATTACTTGTTCCCTATCTGTCATAGTGCCTGACTGGCGGCGGGCGATTCAATAAAGTCCTGCGCAAAGCGTTGCAAAACGCCGCCGGCCTCATAGATGGACACTTCTTCGGCCGTGTCCAGGCGGCAGGTCACCGGCACTTCCAGGCGTTCCCCGTTTTTGCGAAGTATCACAAGTGTGAGTGTAGATCTTGGTTCAGGCGTTCCCACCACATCGTAGGTTTCCGTGCCGTCAATATTAAGCGTCTGGCGATTAACGCCAGGTTTGAATTCAAGCGGCAATACGCCCATACTCACCAGATTGGTGCGATGGATGCGCTCAAAACCTTCTGCAACAATGGCCTCTACGCCCGCAAGACGTACACCCTTGGCTGCCCAGTCCCGCGAAGAGCCCTGGCCATAGTCTGCCCCGGCCACGATAATCAGTGGCTGCTTGCGTTCCATATAGGTTTCGATGGCCTCCCACATGCGCACAACCTTGCCCTCCGGCTCAACGCGAGCCAGGGAACCTTGCTTGATGACGCCGTTTTCCTGCACCATTTCATTGAGCAGCTTGGGATTGGCGAAAGTGGCACGCTGTGCAGTCAGGTGATCGCCCCGGTGCGTCGCGTAAGAGTTAAAGTCCTCTTGCGGCAGGCCCATTTTATCCAGATATTCCCCTGCTGCACTGTTGAGCAGGATGGCGTTGGAAGGAGACAAGTGATCTGTGGTGATGTTGTCTCCCAGCACCGCCAGCGCACGCATGCCCTTGAGCGTGCGCTCGCCTGCCAGCGCGCCTTCCCAGTAGGGTGGACAGCGAATGTAGGTACTTTGCGCTCGCCAGTCATACAAAGGGTTAACCGATTTGCCATCATCAACGCTGACCGCAAACATCGGTTCGTATACGCTGCGAAATTGCTCTGGCTTAACACTGCTGGCAACAATGGCGTCGATCTCCTGGTCACTGGGCCAGATATCTTTAAGCGTCACCGGCTGACCGTTCTGGTCCGTGCCCAGTACATCTTTCTCTATGTCGAAACGAATTGTGCCGGCGATAGCGTAAGCCACGACCAGCGGCGGCGACGCCAGGAAAGCCTGCTTGGCGTAGGGATGGATACGGCCGTCGAAATTGCGGTTGCCCGAAAGAACAGCAGTGGCATACAGATCGCGATCAATAATTTCCTGCTGGATTACCGGATCCAGCGCACCACTCATACCGTTACAGGTGGTACAGGCAAAGGCCACAATACCAAAACCCAGCTTCTCCAGTTCGGGCAGCAAATTGGCCTCTTCCAGATATAACTGGACCGCCTTGGAGCCCGGCGCCAGCGAAGATTTGACCCACGGCTTACGCAGCAGGCCACGCGCATTGGCATTGCGCGCCAGCAGCCCGGCCGCAATCACGTTGCGCGGGTTGCTCGTGTTGGTGCAACTGGTGATGGCGGCAATGATGACCGCCCCATCGGGCATGAGGCCGGGCTCATTTTCAACCACACCTGAAATACCCGCGCTGGCCAGCTCAGAAGTCGACACACGACGGTGCGGATTGGATGGACCGGCAATATTGCGCACCACAGATGACAAATCGAATCTCAATACGCGCTCGTACCGGGCTGTTTTCAGACTATCGGCCCACAGGCCAGCCTGTTTGGCGTATGTTTCCACCAGCCGGACCTGTTCATCGTCCCGACCCGTCAGCTTCAGGTAATCAATCGTTTGCTGATCAATATAAAACATCGCCGCGGTGGCGCCATACTCAGGCGTCATATTTGAAATCGTCGCGCGATCACCCAGCGTCAGGCGGGCCGCCCCTTCACCATAAAACTCCAGGTACGACGAGACCACTTTCTGGCTGCGCAAAAATTCGGTCAACGCCAGCACCAGGTCGGTGGCAGTAATGCCAGGCTGCAGTTGCCCGGTAAGTTCCACGCCGATAATGTCAGGCAAACGCATCCAGGACGCACGCCCCAGCATCACGCTTTCGGCCTCCAGGCCGCCCACGCCAATGGCGATCACGCCCAGCGCATCAACGTGCGGCGTATGGCTGTCAGTACCGACCAAGGTATCAGGAAAAGCAATGCCATCACGACTGTGAATAACCGGCGACATCCGCTCCAGATTGATCTGGTGCATGATACCGTTGCCTGGCGGAATAACGTCGACATTCTTGAATGCTTTCTTGGTCCAATTGATAAAATGAAAGCGGTCATCGTTGCGGCGATCTTCAACGGCCCGATTCTTGGCAAATGCGTCCTTGTCAAAACCGGCATACTCAACGGCCAGGGAATGGTCTACGATCAATTGGGTGGGAACCACCGGATTGATCTGGGCGGGATCGCCACCTTGCTTGGCGATGGCCTCGCGCAATCCGGCCAGATCCACGAGCGCGGTCTGGCCCAGGATATCGTGACACACCACGCGCGCAGGAAACCACGGAAAATCCAGGTCGCGCTTTCGTTCAATCAGTTGCCGCAGTGAATCGGTCAGCGTCGCAGGGTCGCAACGGCGCACCAGATTTTCGGCAAATACACGGGACGTATACGGTAAAGTATCGTAGGCATTGGGCTCAATGGCATCGACCGCAGAGCGCGCGTCAAAATAATCCAGGCCGGTGCCGGGCAATGGCTTGCGGTTTTCAGTATTCATAGGTATTAGCGTTTGTCCAGCGGGATAAAGGTCTGATCTTCCGGACCATTATAGTTGGCCGTCGGACGAATAATCTTGTTGTCGATACGTTGTTCGATAATGTGAGCCGCCCAGCCCGCTGTGCGTGCGATAACGAACAGCGGTGTAAACATGGCGGTGGGCACACCCATCATGTGATATGACACGGCCGAGAACCAGTCCAGATTGGGAAACATTTTCTTGATGTCCCACATGACGCTTTCCAGACGTTCAGCAATGTCGAACATCTTCATGTTCTGCTGCGTTGCAGACAGTTTGCGCGCAACGTCCTTGATCACCTTATTGCGCGGGTCGGAAATAGTATATACGGGGTGGCCAAAGCCGATGATCACCTCTTTGTTTTCCACCCGGCGGCGAATATCGGCTTCGGCATCATCCGGGGTTTCATAGCGTTTTTGCACTTCAAAGGCAACTTCATTGGCGCCACCGTGCTTGGGGCCGCGCAGCGCGCCAATCCCGCCGGTAATCGCCGAATAGATATCCGATCCCGTACCGGCAATCACGCGGCAGGTAAATGTGGACGCATTGAATTCGTGTTCAGCGTATAAGTTCAGCGAGGTGTGCATGGCATGCACCCACTCATCGGAGGGTTTCTCGCCATGCAGCAAGTGCAGGAAATGCCCGCCAATACTGTCATCGTTAGTCTCTACGTCTATGCACCGGCCGTTATGACTGTAGTGGTACCAGTACAGCAGGGCCGAGCCCAGACTGGCCATCAGGCGATCGGCAATGTCGCGTGCGTCCGGCAGATTGTGATCGTCCTTTTCAGGCAGCACGCACCCCAGTACCGATACCGCCGTGCGCATGACGTCCATGGGATGGCTGGACGCCGGCAAAGCCTCCAGCGCATGCTGCAATTGAGCCGGCAGGCCACGCAAGCGGCGCAGCTTCAATTTATAAGATGCCAGTTCTGCCTTATTGGGCAGTTTTCCATGAATGAGCAGATGGGCCACTTCCTCGAATTCACAGGCCTGCGCAATATCCAGAATATCGTAGCCGCGGTAGTGCAGATCGTTACCGCTGCGGCCGACGGTGCATAGCGCGGTATTACCGGCCACCACGCCGGACAGCGCGACGGATTTCTTTGGTTTAAAGCCCTTTGCTTCGGATGCTTGAGTCATGGTATCCCCCTCTTCTGTGCAATACAAATATCGTGTAACAATCAAGATTTGCAGTTTACGCAAAACTACTGACAATTGCATCAACAAGAAGGCGAATCTTGGTAAACTCCTGATTGCATAATTGCGAATTTTGCGAATATAACAGACAGTCTGCACTTATAAGATCGGACACAATGCGAAAAATATTCATGGGCGTACGGCTACGCCGGCTACGCGAAGAGCGAAAACTCACTCAGATCGGGCTGGCGCGCATGCTGGGCCTGTCAGCCAGTTACCTGAATCAGATCGAACAGAACCAGCGGCCATTGACCATGTCGGTCCTGTTACGCCTGAGCGAAGTGTTCAATATGGACGTAAACACTTTTTCAGACGACGAACAGACGCGCATGGTGGCCGCACTGCGCGAGGTTGGAGCTACCCTGCCGGCGTCGGCGCTGGGCGGACACGAAGCGGCACGAATATCACAAGCGGAAATGCAGGAGATCGCAACGAATATGCCCGCCGTAGGCCGGGTTTTGATTGATCTGCATCGACGTCACCGCGAAGCGGTGGACCGGCTGGAAGCCATGGCGGAAAAGATGACCTACAAGGATCCCGAAGATCCTGCAGACGCGCTGATGATACAGACACAACCCTACGAGGAAGCGCGCGATTTTTTCTTTACCCATCACAACCATTTCTCGGAGCTCGACGCCCACGCCGAGCAGTGCCATACCGCCTGGGGGCTGTCCGACATAGCCCCGCCGGGCCTGGCAGACCGGCTGGAACAACGTTTACGCGAACATCACGGCGTCAGTGTAGATACCTTGCCCGCAGAAAAGGGCTTGCAGCGTGCTTACAACCCGGCATTGCGCCAGCTTAGTCTGCCGCCGCATATCACGCCCGGGCAGCGCGCCTTTCAGATGGGAACACAACTGGCATTTCTGGAACTGGACAGTATGCTGGAGCGCATGGTGGACGTGCCCGATTTTCCAGTCAGGCTGTACGCAAATTAGTACGCCTGGGTCTGGCCAACTACTTTGCCGCAGCGCTTATCCTGCCCTACAGGCAGTTCCTGGCGTCTGCCGAACAATTGCAATACGACATTGACCTGTTGGGCCAACGCTTTGGCGTCAGCTTCGAGACAGTCTGCCATCGCCTGAGCACCATGCAGCGACCCGATGCAACCGGCGTGCCGTTTTTCTTCATCCGGGTCGACCGCGCCGGCAACATTTCAAAGCGCCAGTCTGCGGCTCACTTTCATTTCTCGCGTGTCGGCGGGGCCTGTCCTTTATGGAACGTATACGAGGCCTTCTCCAGTCCCGGCAGGATTCTCAGGCAACTGGCCCGCATGCCGGACGGGCGCGTTTACCTGTGGATCGCACGTACGGTATGTCACCAGACCGGCGGGTTCGGGCAACCCTCAAAAGACTTCGCTGTGGCGCTGGGATGCGATGTAAAGCATGCACATCGACTTGTATATGCAAAAGGACTGGATTTCAGCAATCCGGATATTCCGACACCCATCGGCATGGGATGCCGGGTATGCGAGCGGCCGCAATGCGCACAACGTGCATTTCCCTATATTGGCCGGGAGCTGGATGTGAATGAAAACGTCAGCAGCGTGTCTCCCTACCCCATGAACAACTAAAAAAATTCCGGTACGCAGAACGCATTAAAGCCCGTTATGTGTTTGAAATTATTACGTTTATAATTGCCATTTACTCGTATCTGCGGGCAGCTCGTGCCTGCATTAATAACCAAAGGCAACGAATGAAGAATCTGTTCAGTCCAATAAAATTTATAAACATCGCGCTCCTGGCGATCGCCCCCTGTCTTGCTCATGCAGCTGGCAACTATCCAGACAAACCTATCAGCATCGTGGTCCCCTATGCCGCAGGCGGTTCTACGGATTTGATCGGACGCGCGCTGGGTGAAAGCATGGGGCGCTACCTGAAACAGACAATTGTCATCGAAAACAAGCCGGGCGCGGCAGGCTCCATGGGCGCCCAGGAAATGGTCCGCACCCGCCCCGATGGCTACAAGCTGACACTGGCGCCGCACGGCATTTTCAGGCAACCTTATCTGCAAAAAACCCGCTACGATCCGATCAAGGACCTGACCTATATTGCATCGTTTTCAACCTATGACTTTGCTCTTGTCGTGGACGCCAAATCACCCATTAAAACCGTCAAGGAATTTGTCGACTATGCCAAGCAGCATCCCGACGAGATCAGTGTCGGCACACCCGGGCGCTTTACCGGAAACCAGATGGTCATGGTAGAGCTGGGCAATGCGACCGGCGCCAAATTAACGCACGTCCCATACAAGGGCGATGCCGAAGCAATCACGGCACTGCTGGGCGGCCATATCAAAGCGGCCATCACCACCAATAGCATCCTGCCCTATATGGAAGCGGGTACCGCCCGTGTTCTGGCAGTCGCTTCCAAGCAAAGGTTGAAAGCGTTTGACGGCGTACCCACATTCACTGAAGCCGGTTATCCCGTCGTTATTCCCTCCCCGTTGGGGCTGGCTGGGCCCAAAGGCTTGCCTGCCGAGATCGTGGAAAAACTGGATGCAGCGGTTGCTGCAGCCGTTAAGGATCCGGTATTTTTGAAAGCCATCGCCGCTTACGGCATCCAGACTTATTACATGAATCATAAGGAATATGCCGAGTTCGCAGCAAAAACGTTTGCCGAGGAAAAAGATATTGTCGGCAAAATGAACGAAGACAATAAGTGAACGATACAAGCGTGATTGACTTGCGGCATTGACGCCGCCTTTGACCGCACTCGATATCTCGCCCTGGCTTTGCCGGGGCTTTTTCTTACCGGTGTATCCCGATGGGGCTTAAAACCAGGTTCTATATTTCATAGGGAAACCATCCCGGTGGGTCGGCTCGATGCTGTAAATGTCGATGCTGATCGCCTGTTTCCTGATATCTGAAATGGGCCGTTCACCCGCACAGCCAGCCTGCACGAACGACATTACTGGGGATTGTCAGGCCACGAATCGGCCAGTCTGTTCCGCTGTGCAAAAGCCGTGCTTAGCCATTCTTGGCCCTTTTCGAATTAATGTTGCATTTCACGCAGAATCGCCTGCTTTGCTAGTGAAATCCCTCGTTATCTTTTATTGAATTTTTGGTATTCTAAAAAGCATTAAACCTAACCAAGGATAAAACAATAATGAAAAAGACAGGGACATATCTGTTCATCACTTCCATGCTTGCTGCACTTGCTGCGCCCGTTACCGCGCAAGCGGCATGGCCGGAAAAACCAATCACAGTCATTGTCCCCTACACACCGGGTGGCGCAACTGATACCGTCAGCCGGGTGATCATGCAAAAACTGTCCGAGAGACTGAAGCAACCCATCGTCATTGAAAACAAGCCTGGCGCAAACGGCACGATCGGCACTGGCCAGGCCGCAAGGGCAAAACCGGACGGCTACACATTTGTTACCGTACTGGCGGCCCATTCGATCAATCCACACCTGTATAAACTTAGCTATAGTGATGACGATTTCGTTCCGGTTTCGCATATGGCCGACCTGCCGCTATTTCTGTTCATCAACAATTCCATTCCGGCAAATAACCTGAAAGAACTGGTCGAATATGGCAAGACAAATCGGCTCACCTACGCGTCAAGCGGCATCGGATCCAGCGCGCATCTGACTGGCGCGCATTTTGCGCAAGTAGCGGGCATTCAAATGACGCACGTCCCATACAAAGGCAGCGCACCTATTTTGTCCGATCTGCTGGCCGGCCGGGTGTCCATGGTCTTTGACCCGATCTTAGTTCCTATGGCATACGCAAAACAGGGCAAGCTCAAAGCGCTGGCAATTACCTCGGCAAAACGCTGGGAAGACGAACAAAATATCCCGACCATGCAAGAGGCAGGATATAAGGGCTTTATCATGAAATCCTGGGCATCGCTGATGGCGCCAAAAGGTACGCCGCAGGAAATCGTAGACACCATGTCCAAAAATCTGATTGAGGTTGCAAAAGATCCTGAAGTGAAGGAAAAATTCAAGGCTGCCGGGTTTGTTCCCGTTGGCAGCACGCCCGCTGAGCTGGCTCAATTGATTAAATCAGATTCGTCGTTTTACGAAAAAATTATCAAGGAAAATGATATTTCGGTGAACTGAATCCTGGGTCCCTGAATTTTACTGTTTCTCAACACAGTCGCGCAAAATGCAGCCGCTCATAAGCCTGCGGAAAATCCAGCGAGTTCAACACGAGACTGGCACACTGCCAGTCTCATCATAGAAAAGGCATTTACATTTGAAATACACAAATGGGTTGGCTGGCATATATGTGCGCGCAAACAATGATTAAAGATTGCAGGGAAACTGGGCTGAGCGAGCATATCCGACAGTTCCGGGTAAAACGCCAAACCATCTGACTATAGCAATCGGATCAGATCTAGGAAATAGAACGAGTCAGCCCACCATCGACACGGATATTCTGCCCTGTCAGGTACCCGGCACCATCTGAAGCCAGAAAGGCAATGGTTGCGGCCACTTCCTCGCTGCGGCCATACCGTTGCATCGGGACCGCCTGCCGCCGCTCCTCTACCTCGGGCAAACTGTCTATCCAGCCTGGCAGAACATTGTTCATGCGCACATTGTCAGCGGCCAACTGATCGGCAAAGAGTTTTGTAAATGAGGCCAGTCCTGCACGAAAAATGGCTGACGTAGGGAACATGGCTGCCGGCTCGAACGCCCAGGCAGAGGATATATTGATGATCGAACCGGACTTTTGCGCCTGCATGATGGGCGCCACCAGCCTGGTTGCCCGGACAACATTCATGAAATACACGTCCATGCCCTCATGCCACTGTTCATCTGTCATTTCCAGTATAGGACCACGGGGTCCATGCCCAGCACTATTGACCAGCACGTCAATACGGTTCCATTTTTTTACTGTTTCTTCGACAAGACGCCTGATGTCTTCATTCGACTGGTTTGAGCCAGTGAGGCCAATCCCGCCCAATTCATTGGCCAATGCTTCACCTTTGCCAGAAGAGGACAGGATAGCGATTTTATATCCATCGCGGCTCAGGCGCCGGGCCGCCGCTGCGCCCATACCACTGCCTCCACCCATAACAATTGCAACTTTTTCTACAGTCATTTAAACGCTCCGTGATTATGCAGTAAGATAAATACTTATATAGAGAATATCATCTTCCGGATCTGGCATTGAGCACTTAAATTTAAAATTGCCTGTAGAAAATCTATTGTATGCATGACAAAACAAAACCACTTCCTTCGTTAAATGGCCTGCGGATATTCGAATCCGTTTCCAGGCACCTGAATTTCCGTCTTGCCGCCGAAGAATTGGGAGTCACCCAAAGCGCGGTGGCGCAACAGATCCGAAAACTGGAAACCGAGCTTGGTATCAAACTCTTTGATCGATTATCTCGTTCGCTACAATTGACCAGCGAAGGAAGAACCTATATTGCCGGTATCAGCCGCGCATTTGACATCATCACCGAGGCAACGCTGCAAATAAAGCCCGAGCCAAGACGAATCACGCTCAGTGTCACACCTACGTTCGCTTCCAAATGGCTAATCCCCCGCCTGCCCAACTTTCTTGCAAGAAACCCGTCGCTGGACCTGCAGATCGTTGCTACTGAACGGATATCTAACTTTCACCTGGACAAAGTGGATCTTGCCATCAGGTACGGCAACCCCCATTTGGACCGGGACTACATACAGAACTTTTATACCAGCAAAACATTATTGCCGTTTGCAGTCCCAGCCTGCTATCCAGAATGGGCAGACCAACGAGCGCCGATGACCTGAAGCAGTTTCTTTTATTGGGCGACACTCACAATTTCTGGCCCGAGTTTATACAGTCAGTGATTGGATCGACATCGGTGCCTTCGAACATTGGCATTAAATTCAATCAAACCGCACACGCCATAGAAGCAGCCATTGCCGGCCAGGGCATTGCACTGACCAACAGTTTTTTCGTTGAGCAGGACATAAAGGAAGGCAGGCTGACCCGACTCTACGAAGGGTCTCTGCGAGGCAAATCGGACTTTTATATCGTCGCCCCCAGACATCGGTGGGATGGGTCAACCAAAATCGTTGGACAATGGCTCCTGAGTTTTAAAAATGGTGATGTGCGGCAATGTGAACAATGATCGTTGCAACGTATTTAATCGAGCAATTCCCGGGCGATCACCAGTCGCTGGATTTCACTCGTGCCTTCGGCGATCTCCAACACCTTGGCCTCTCCTAAAAGGCCGGATACCGGATATTCCTCAAACACGCCGTAGGCTCCGTGGACCTGGATCGCCTTCAACGCGGCCTCCACTGCCAGTTCGCTGGCAAAAAGCTTGGTCATGCCGGTTTCATTGCGAAAAGGACGTCCTTCGTCAACCAAAGTGGCCGAGTTACGAACCATCAGCTCCGCAGCATGGATTTTGGTCAGTATATCGGCAAGCGGAAACGATAAACCTTGATGCTCAAGAATGGGCTTGCCCAAGACCTTGCGATCGCGACCAAAGGATTTGGCAAGATCGATAGCGCGGCGAGCGAGGCCCAGCCCTGTCGCGCCCACCAATATGCGACCTACGCTCAACACCGTCAGCACCTGTTTTAATCCATCCCCTCGTTGACCGATGAGATACTCCTTCGGGATGCGTACATTATCAAAGAAGAGTTCAACTGAGTCGGCGAACCGCCAGCCAATCTTCCTGGCCGGCTTGCCAACCGAAAAGCCTGGCGTACCAACAGGCACGATGAAGGACGACAGCCGCTTCGCGCCCGCGTCCGGGTCGGTGACCGCGACGACGGTCGAAAATCCGTGCAGCGGCGTGCCGGCGTTGGTCGAGAACATCTTCTGGCCGTTAATAACGTATTCGTCCCCGTCCAGAACGGCAGTGGTTTTCACGCCAGCAACATCAGACCCGCCTTGCGGCTCGGTCACACCAAAGGAGGCGATCATCTTGCCTTCGTTGATGGCCTGCAGCCATTGACGTTTTTGGGCGTCGTTGCCGTAGCGGGCAATCAGGGAAGTGGGTGCGCTGTTGCACAAAAAGATTGCCGCGAAAGACGGCTCCACCCGCGCAAGTAGTTCAGCAACAAGCGTTGCGCCGCAGGTGCCCAGGCCACCACCGCCGTATTCGGGGTCGTAGGACGTACCCATAAAGCCCATTTGGCCAAAGGCCTGTACCAGCGCGGTCGGGAACTCATGGTCAGATAGGTGCCGGGGCATCGCGGGCGCCAGTTGCTGTTCCGCAAAACGGCGCACAGCCTCAGTAAGCATTCTCTCGTCATCATTAAAGTCAATCAGCATTTTGGCGGGTCCTATGTTTATTTAAGGTACTGGTGGCATCTGGGTGGGCGCAGTTCTCTACGAAAAAGTGATTAGCTTCGAAGTCCATCACCTCGGCATGCGGCATCATCTGGTTAGCAAAGAAACGTTTAGTGCTCGCTACGGCCGCCCGTGGCAGCGCGGCGAGTCGGGTAGCCAGCTCCAGTGCCTTGTCCAGGACCTGGCCATCTGGCGCCGTGTAATCAGTGGCGCCCATACCGAGCATGTCTTTGCCGCTTAGTTCATCCAGGCAGAAGCAAAGGTTACGGGCACGCACCCGCCCGACCCGCTCGATTAAAGCGTTCAGACCCCAGGGTGTCAGCCACCCGTGTGGTACTTCGGGCAAACTCCACCGTGATTTTTCTGCGGCCACCACCACGTCACAAGAGATGGCCAGGATAAAGCCACCACCGATAGCAAAGCCTTCAACTGCGGCGATGACAGGTTTCTTCACAAAGGCAAACAGGCGCGCCATGTCGCCCGTTTCCCGTTCGAAGCGGGCCATATCCTCCAGGCTCAATTGACTGATGAATTTCAGGTCACTGCCCGAGCAAAAGCCGTTGTTCTCGCCCTGCAGGACGATCGCTCCCACGGATGGGTCCCTATCCAGTTTTAGCAACTGCGCCTTAAGTTCATCGATCAGGGCCTGATCCATTGCATTGCGGCGAAACCCCCGCTGGATCGTCAGCACCGTGACGGCACCGTAAACCGTTACCCCGACGACATTCTGGGTATCAAGCATGAACAGTCTCCTCTGCGAATAATGCGCGGTCCATAATCGCAAGTGGTTCGCGTATGCTGACTGGCGGAAAGTCCATCAAGTCGAGCACTTCTCGTTGCAGATCAATACCGGGCGCGATTTCCTCCAGGACGAGACCTTCTGGCGTCACGGAGAACACCGCGCGTTCGGTAATGAGCAGCGCATTCTGGCCCTTTGCCACGCCGTCGCCAAGCCGGTAAGTGATGTGATCAGCCTGTTTGACGAACTTGCGGGACTGGCCTTCGCGCTCGATCTTTAAACCAGCCTCGTCGGTATAGGATATTTTTAAACCGCCGGTGGTGAAGGTGCCAGTAAAAACGAGTCGTTGTGCATTTTGCGCGATATCAATAAACCCCCCTGCCCCCGGGTTCGCCTTGCCAAAGCGGCTGACATTAACGCTGCCGTTCGCATCAAACTGTGCAAACGCCAAGGCGGCGAATGTGCACAGGCCGCCATCAATCAGGTCGAACTGTGTGACGCCATCCACGTTCGCCCGCGGGTTGATGTTGGCGGAGAATTGCCACCCATTCATGACGATGCCACCAAAGGAGCCATGCTCCGTCGTGAACCAATAGTCGTCAATGTTAGACTCAGTGATCAGACCATCTTCAACCATGACCAGCGGTACATCCGAGGACGCACCAAAGCCGAATATCGTCAGTTCGTGCTGCTTGACTTCGCGAGCGGCTCGCCTGGCGATGATTTTCGCCGGTGTCTGGGGCAGTCTCTTTAACGAACTCAGCGGCGCGTTCTGGTTACCCAGGTAGGCTGCATCGGTCGCAATGTCCGTCACCATCATCTGTTCTGGATCAACCACGATGTGATCGACGAGCGCCGCAGGAATGCGAGTGGAGACGGCTAATCGCGAATCGCGTGGCAAGATGCGCTTGACCTGCGCGATGACCTTGCCGCCACACGCCTTCACGGCCAGGGCCAAGGCAATATTCGAGGACAGGAGAGGATCCTCTTCGAAGGACAGGTTGCCAAGGTCGTCCGAGGCTGTCGCACGAATGATGGCCGTATTCAAAGCCCAGGTGGGGTAAAAGAGCAACTGCTCGCCCTCGAACTGCACTTTGCGAACCAGCTCCTCAGTGGCAAGCGTGGTCAGGCGCCCGCCGGTTTGCTCGGGATCGATATAAGTACCGAGACCGACTCGGGTAAAGTAGCCAGGGCTCTTGCGCGCCACTTCGCGCAGCCAATGCATGCTGGCGCCGATGGGCCAGCTATAGGCTTCGATCCGGTTTTCCTGGATAAGTGTCATCAGGGCGGGTCGGGCACCGGTCTCAGGATGGGTCGGATTGACGTAAGAACCCGAGACGATTCGCTTCATAAGGCCTTCGGTGGCGACATGATCCATGCCCGGTATGCCCACCGCATCACCCGTGCCGCATGGAAAGTAAAACGTTAAATCTCGCGGGCTTTGTGTGTCATCAAAGCGTTGACGCAAAGCTCGCAGGATGGCGTCAGGCGTTATCCAGCCGATAACCCCAACGCTGGCTACGACATCCCCATCCTTGATGTGGGCGACCGCCTGGGCCGCAGTGCATATTTTGCTCATGCTTTTGCTCCGAACCGCGCAAGTGTCGCCTTGGCACGATCATGCTTGCAATTATCGATGAAGACCCGATTGGCGCTCGCGTCAAGCACTTCGCTCGCACCGGCAACCAAAGGGGCAAAAAACTGCTTCGTGGAAGCCACCGCGGGCTGGGGCATGTTTGCAATAAGACTGGCAATGCGTATCGCCTCCTCCAGTGACTTACCTTCGTCGATCACGTAGTCGGCCAGACCAAGCCGAAATACATCGGCGCCACTTAGAAGTTCGTGACCAAAGGTAAGCCGTTTGGCAACAACCGGGCCTACGCGGGACGCCAGCGCCTGCAAGCCCCAGGGAGGCAGCCAGCCGTTGGGCACCTCGGCCAGGTTCCATCGCGCGGCGGCGCTGGTGACGATCAGATCGCACGAGCAGGCCAGAATGAAGCCGCCACCAAAAGCATGCCCTTCCACGGCAGCAATGACCGGGGTGTTAAGGAAGGTGATTTTGCGGGCAATGGCGGCGGTGATGGCTTCGTGTTCTGCCATCTCAGCCAGGTTCATTGTGCCCAATTCCTTGAGGTCACTGCCTGCGCAAAAGCTAGGCTGCGTGCCGGTTAGCACGATGGCGCCAATGGAAGTCTCGCGGTCCAGTTCGGCGAACCGACGCTCCAAATCCTCGACCATTGCGCTGCCCAGGGCGTTGCGCCGATTCGCGCGGTCCAGGGTGATAATCGCCACGTTGTCCTTGTGTTCTACTTTAATCATGGTTTAATTCTCCTCGTTCATTCAATCAAGTTGTGCGCCGTCGCGGTTTACCGCTACGCGTACGGCAATGGGATCAATATCTCGGGGCTGTACTTTCTCGTGTACAGCGAGCGCTGCGGCGTGGCCGATAGCGTGCCCGTAAGAAAAACATTGCGCTGTCACCCGTGCCGAGGCCATGGCTTCGGCCTCCGCCGACAGACATCGCCCGGCCACCAGAAGCGACTCCCCTGCCGACGGCACGAAACATTCGTATGGGATCTCGTAGTAGTCGTTAAACAGCCACTCCAGTTTGGGTATGGCTCCCGCGTGCTGCTCAATGGGCCATGCCGAACGTGCAATGCCGGAGCCGAACTTGGTTCCCTTAACGACATCGCTGTTAGCCAGCGTGGCCACACCCATGGCCTGGCGGCTTTGGCGAATGCCGACTTGCACACCGGTATCGTTGACATAGGCGTTTTCGCACCCAACGAGATAGTCGCGGAAAAAGCGTTCATATTCACGTACTTGCTTGCGGCCCTGAATCTCCGCCTCTGTCAGGTCAGCCGCAACAAGCGGATCCAGGTCACGACCATCTTCACCCAGGATGCGTGTGCAGTTGCACAGTAACTGGTCCGGGCGTGGCGTCGGGAACAGGAAGATCTTCTGGCGCGGCAACGCGTATTTCCTGGATGCGTTAGCCTTCTGGATCATCTCGACGACAGGACCAAGAAGCACGCTATTGTCTCCGTAGGTATCCAGGAACCGTTTAACGTCTACGCCATTGATGCGAAAGATCATGGTCGGATTCTGAATAACACCGTTCAAGCTGCGGTAGGTGGGCAGTCCTGCCATCGCAGTCACATCTGCATCGCCACTGGCGTCGATCGTAATCTTTGCCGTGACGCGTAGCTTGCCTTGTTTGGTGTAGGCTACCACGCCGGCCACGCGCTCACCCCCGTCCATCAACACGTCGCTGACGACGGTGTGATAAAGCACCTGAACACCACTGTCGGCAAGAAGACCGTCACCGACCTCACGCCACGTCAGGGGGTCATGCACCAGGGTATAAGTCTTGCCGTAAAGCGTCGGACCGGAAAGACCTCCTCTGGCCTGCATGCGCTGGATAAACTCCTCGGCAAAGCCGTATACCAGACGCACGGGGGCTGCCTTGGCGTCCTGCCGGGCTTCGAATAGACCGCAGATCGTGCCGGACAATCCTGCGACGGCGCCGCCGCCGGCAAAGCCATAGCGCTCAAGCAGAATGACCTTCAGATTCTGACGCGCCGCTGTCACTGCGGCGGCCAGTCCTGCTGCGCCCCCGCCAATCACGAGCACGTCGGCCTCCAGCGCGAACGGTTGACGTTCATCTCTCATATTTCTCTCCAATTTCAAGATAGCCAAGCAGCGTTAACCCATGAAGCTCGGTAACCACGTCGCGATCTTCGGGAAGAACATGACGAGCAACAACGCAATGATCTGAAGTCCGATAAAAGGCGCGATGCCTCTAAAGATGTCGCCAAGCGAAATATTTGGCGGCGCAACGGCTTTCAGATAGAACGCGGCCGGCGCGAACGGCGGGGCCAGGTAGGAGATTTGCATGTTCATGCAAAACAAGATCCCGAACCAGATAGGGTCAAATCCCAAGGCCTTGATGACCGGCACAAAAATGGGCATCGTGAGCAGCACGATGCCAATCCAGTCAATAAAGCAGCCCAGGATCATGAGGATTAACATCATGAGCGCAACGGTAGCCAAGGGAGGAATGGGCAAGCCCGTGATCAATTCCTGCAGGAAGGCGGTGCCGCCCGCCAGCGTATAGACCGACACCAATGCGGAGGCGCCAAAGAAAATCCACGTCAACATGGCCACGGTACTTCCCGTTCGTCGCAGCGAGTCCCAGACGGCATCGAAGTTCAATTTACCGTTGACACCAGCCACAATCAGCGAGCCCAGAACGCCTATTGCTGCGGTTTCGGTGGGTGTCGCAATGCCGCTGTACAGCGCACCAAGGACCATCAGTATCAAGCCTACCGGTAAGATCAGTGCGCGACCGAGTGCAATCTTCTCCATAATCGGAAGTTCGAGCTCTTCGGGCGGTGCCAAGGGCCCGAGGGAAGGATTCATGTAGCAACGTATAAGCACATAGGCCAGATACAGTGCAACGAGCAGGAACCCGGGCAGAACGGCAGCGACAAACAAGGTGCCAATGGAAGTCTGCGAAACCAGGCCGTAGACGATCAGCACGATACTGGGCGGCAACATGGTGCCCAGCGATCCACCGGCACAAATTACCCCGACCGATAGGTGCTTGTTATAGCCACGCGCCAACATGGTCGGCAGGCACACCATGCCGAGGACTACAATCTCAGCGCCGATGACACCAACCATGGCGGCCAGTATCGTTGCCGCCAGAAGACACCCGACGGCCAATCCTCCGCGCAAGCGTCCTGACCAAATATGCAGTGCATAAAATAGTCGTTCAACGACACCCGCCTTCTCCAGGATGCACCCCATCAAGACGAACAGTGGCACCGAAATCAATGCGTAGTTATTCATCAAGGTGAAGATCCGGCTGACAATGAAATACAGTGTCTCCGGTTCGAAAAGCCAAAGCGTCAACACGACGGCAGTCATCCCCGTCGCGAACGCGAGCGGCATGCCTGTGAAAAGAAGCAACAATAAAATGCCTACTGTTGCGAGGCTAACGATTTCACTGCTCATTACGGACACCCTTTACAGAATCAATGAAGGAGACGATGCTTTGCAGGACCATTAAGGCAGCGCCAATAGGAATCGCGATCTTCATGTACGTCGGGGCGAGCGAATTCCATCCGCCACCGGAGCGTTCTCCCATTTCAATCGCGGGTAATGCCTGTTCAACTCCGTAATAAACAATGATCGATAGATAAACGATGGCCAGCAGATGTGCCAAGACATCCATCCAGCGCCGCATGTGTACCGGCAGCAGGTTGTAGATGACGTCGATGCGCACATGCGTGTTGTTTTTAATGGCATGGGCACCGGAGATTACGTAGTGAATCCCGACCACCATGATGACAAATTCCAGTGCCCACTCGGTGGGCGTGTGATAGATATAACGGACGATGACGTCGTAGATCATGACAACGAAGACCACGAAGTAAATGGCACTTGCGTAGTCCCCGATCTTTTGGTTCAGGTTACTGATGAATCGCATGATTGCTTGCTCCAGAGTGCGCGCGTTCCCGCGCTTAGGCTCAGCCAAGAGTGAGCGCGGCGTAATGAGTGGATGCGTGAACTTTAGCGGCTAACGAAAAACCGCCGATTTTGGTCACCTGGCCAGGTCACTCAATAAGACCCTTGCTGCGAAGGAACTGGACCTGACCGTCAACGGCGCGGCGCGACAAATCATTTTTATCTCCATATTTTTGCCAGACAGCAATCGCGGCGGTACGGAACTTCTTGCGATCCGCTGCGCTCCAGTCAATGACCTGCACGCCCCGCGCCTCAAGCTTTTGCGCGACCGCAGCATCGGCCTGCTGGAGTTTTGCCGCCAGGTCCTGACCAAAATCCTTGACAGACTGCTCAAGTATTTTCTGCGTCTCGGGGTCGAGTTTGTCCCACACTTTTATTGGAATAGAGACGTCGCCCGTAGGGGTAGAGTGAATGCCTGGATAGATGACGAATTTGGCGATGTCGTGAAAACCAGTTCCTCGTTCATGCTGAGCGTGCCCAGTCGGTGGACTCGATGGTGCCACTATCGAGCGCACTGAAAACTTCGGAACCGGGTAGATTGATTGGCACCGCTTTGAAGCTGGCAAACAGGTCTGAGGACATGCCTTGGGGAAGACGAATTTTCAGGCCGGCCAGGTCTTCCGGCGAAGCCACTTTACGCGTCGTGGGCAGGGATTCTGCCCCCCACCACACCGCGCCGATGGGATAAAGGCCATAGGGCTTATATGCTTCACGCAACAGCTCCAGTCCACCATGTTCATAGAAATACTCGTAGGCAAGCTTGGGATCATCGTACGCAGCGTTCAAGTCGCCCAGCACGGCAAATGCCGGATTCTTGCCGCTCCAGTAGACGGTTGCCGGATGCTGGCCATTGAGGATGCCTCTGGCAACGGCATCGAATGTTTCGTTGGGTCCCACTATCGCGCCGGTTGGCAAGGGCGTGACCTTGATCTTGCCATTGGTCTTTTGCGTGACGTCTTTGGCCCAGCGCTCAAACGCCAGTTGAGTGACGGTACCAGACTGCCACAAGCTCTGGACACGCCAGGTCTGGGATTTATCTGCTGATGCCTGCGTGGGTAGCGTTGCAGCCAGCGCAATGGCCAGCGACGCGTACGTATTACGTGAAAATAATTTCATCTAAACCTCTCCTCGGGGGAAATCATTATTGCTATTGGTGAAAGGGGACAACGTGACGACTTCGAAAGCATCGAATTTATCTGACATATCAATGCATAGATGGTAATATATCAGATAAATAATCTCTGATATATCAGAAATATTTATTTCGCGGGTTATCCCCAATAAATCAGAAGTTACGGCTTGAATTGGCAATATTGATTCTGTTGTGGTGATATATTAGATAGAAGTGACTTCTTCACTCGGTGCCTATACACAGGCAAGATTGAAACAATGGATAACGTATATGAGTACAAACCCTTCACATGAAAAGCCTTTAAAAGACGTCGCCTACGAAGCGCTCGAAAACATGATCATCCGAGGCCGGATTCGAGGCGGCAGCCTGTTTTCCGAGGCAGAACTGGCACAACAGATCAACATTGGCCGCACGCCGGTAAGGGAGGCTTTGCAGCAGTTGGCACAAGTCGGTCTGGTTACCGTCTTGCCTCGGCGGGGAATCATGGTGGTGGATGTCACCATCGCAATGCAGTTGCAAGTGCTTGAAATCCGGCGTCCGCTAGAGCGATTGGTGGCAAGTTGCGCCGCCCTGCGGGCCAACGCCAGCCAACGCGCTGCCATGCTTGAACTGGCCTCGGCAACAGAGAAGAGCGCCGCGGCTGGCGACGGCGACGAGTTCCTCCAGGCAACGCGTCGCAACCACGCTGCTCTGGAAGAAGCCTCGGGAAACGAGCTCATTCAAAGTGTGATGTCCCTGGTCCATGCGCGCTCCCGGCGATTTTGGTATATCCACTACGAGCGCTGGGGCGATCTGAGTGCCGCCGGCGCCGCGCATGCCAACTTGATGCGTAGCATCTCGCTTGGGAATGAAGCGGACGCCGTCCAGAATGCAGACCGGCTTGTTGATTATCTGGAGCAGTTTTGCCGCTCGACTATTGAGTCATACGGCAAGAAATGAACTTTTAATAACCGCTACATCGATAAGCGGGCCCGAGAACCTGTGTAACGGAGACACTTTATGATGAACTTCCCCATGACGCTCAACTGGCTCTGCCGTCTGGCCGAACGTATGTATGGCACGACTGAAGTTGTGACAAAAATGCCGATGGGCAATTACGCAGGCACAGCTATGCGCAAATCGCAGCGCGCAGCCGACGCCTGGCCCTGAGGACTGCGCCGCTGAAAAGCTCAAGTCAGGGGAAACCGTCGGCTCCCTGATGTGGAATCATCATGTCCACCTGGAAGCATACTTCGGCGTGCCGGCCGCCGGTGGCGTGCTGCATACCATTAACCACCGCCTCTCACCTGATGACCAGGTCTACATTATCAACCATGCCAGGGACAAAATCCTGATCGTCGATGATGTGTTGCTGCCCCAGCTCCTGGAGATACTGCCGCGACTCGAAACGGTGGAAAAGGTCATCATCAACCAATACGGGCTTGAGGACGCTGCAGGTTTTGCAACGTACGAGGCTTGGCTGGACGAGCCAGTGCCGTCTGGCGTGACACTGCCCGAGATAGCAGAGGATTCGCCGGCGAGTATGTGCTACACCGGCGGCTCCACCGGCCGCCCCAAAGGGGTGGTGTATTCTCACCGCGGCCTGGTCATGCATGCCTTCTCACAGGCCATGGTCGATGGTTATGGCGTAAGCCGTAACGACACGGTTCTGGCCGTTGTCCCCATGTTTCACGGCAATGGCTGGGGCCTTCCCTTTTCTTGCGCACTGACCGGGGCCAAGCTTGTTCTGCCCGGCCCTAAGGTCGACCCTCAGAGCTTGCTGGCGCTCATGCAGGCGGAGCAGGTCACGTTTTCAGCAGGGGTGCCAACGGTTTGGCAAGAACTTGCGCGCAGCCTGGAGCAAGCGACTGCAACTGCGACACCGGCCAATCTCTGCCCGATGACCATCATAACGGGCGGCGCCGCACCCCCGCAGCACCTGTTTGACCGTCTTGCGCATTTTGGCATCACACTGCTTCAAGGATGGGGGATGACCGAAACAGCAAGCGTCATTACGGTAAGCAGACCTCAGCCCAAACACAACAAAGCAGTAGACCTGGCGAGTGGTGATTGGCGCCTGAGCCAGGGCAAGCCGATGGCCATTGTTGATATTCGGATCGTATCGGAGGGGAACGTACTCGCACATGACGGACGCTCGATTGGCGAAGTCCAGGTGCGAGGCGCATGTGTGACCAACAAGTACTTTGAACTGAACTTGCCTGGCCGCTGGACCGAAGATGGATGGTTGTGCACCGGCGATATCGGCCACATCGACCCTGGCGGTAACCTGAAGGTACTGGAAAGAAAGGAAGACCTGATCAAATCGGGCGGCGAATGGATCCCCCCTCAAGACCTGGAAGATGCGCTTCTTGAATTGCCGGAAATTATTGAGTGCACAGTCATCGGCATCCCGCATGAAAAATGGGGTGAACGGCCCCTGGCGTTGATGGTATTGGCGCAAGGCGCCACGATCGAAGACGAAGCACTGCGTTTACATTTGCTTGGCCGATTCGCCAAATGGCAGCTCCCGCAGGCATTCGTTTCGGTCGCTAGTATTCCACGTACCGCCGTGGGCAAGATCGCACGCCGTCAGCTACGTGAAGCGTATGCCGACTGGCCAAACCGGGCAATGGAGACAGCCAGCCAGAGCCCTCATCATGTTTGCGCGGAAGATTGATTTGCCATTGGCTGAGATGCAGTTGAACTCAATCATCGGGCCAGGACCCGCAGTTAAGTATTGAGATCGCATCCCGCGCCAGTGAAAAAACATGGAAGAGCGTATCGGTCTGTTGCACACTCTCTACCTTGGGTTGGGAGAATGTATTGGCTGTGGCTTCAAAACTGAGTGACGAAAATTCCAAACTGACTGGCCATCGACACGATAACACCTTCCAATTCGTGTCAAAAATGTAACAAGCCAACTTTCCCTCTTGAAACTGAGCCATTCATCCCTATAATTAGCACTCAGTAGGGTCGAGTGCTAACAGCCGGCCTGACTAACTCAATTTACCAACCTATTTTTATATATTCAGGAGTTTCTCCATGGCATTGCGTCCTTTGCAAGACCGCGTGATCATCAAGCGCCTCGATAACGAACGTAAAACTTCGTCCGGTATCGTTATCCCTGACAGTGCAGCAGAAAAGCCAGATCAGGGTGAAGTTGTTGCTGTTGGTCCAGGCAAAAAAACAGAAGATGGCAAAGTTATCGCCGTTGACCTGAAAGTAGGCGACAAAGTCCTTTTTGGTAAGTATGCCGGCCAATCCGTCAAAGTTGACGGCGAAGAGCTGCTGGTTATCCGCGAAGAAGAAATCCTCGCAGTAGTCGCTAATCCGCCCGCAAAAACGAACCTGCCCGCTGCTTAAGCACGGGAATAAGGGCTACTGAGACAATCAATCAAGGAATTAAACATGGCTGCTAAGCAAGTACTATTCGGTGACGACGCACGTGTGCGCATCGTCCGTGGTGTAAACATTCTGGCAAACGCTGTTAAGACAACACTGGGCCCTAAAGGCCGTAACGTTGTTCTGGAGCGCTCATTCGGCGCCCCTACCGTTACAAAAGACGGTGTATCTGTTGCCAAAGAAATCGAACTGAAAGACAAATTTGAAAACATCGGCGCTCAGCTGGTTAAAGAAGTTGCTTCCAAAACATCTGACAACGCTGGTGACGGTACCACAACAGCAACTGTGCTGGCTCAGTCTGTGGTTGAAGAAGGCCTCAAATACGTAGCTGCCGGTATCAACCCAATGGATCTGAAACGCGGTATCGACAAGGCTGTTGCAGCCGCTGTTGCAGAACTGCAATCACTGTCTCGCCCATGCACAACCAGCAAGGAAATTGCTCAGGTTGGTTCCATCTCTGCCAACAGCGACAGCTCTATTGGCGACATCATCGCCAATGCCATGGACAAAGTAGGCAAAGAAGGCGTGATCACTGTTGAAGACGGTAAATCACTGGACAACGAGCTGGACGTCGTCGAAGGTATGCAATTTGACCGTGGCTACCTGTCTCCTTACTTCATCAACAACCAGGACAAACAAGTTTCTGCCCTGGAAGATCCATATGTTCTGATTTTCGACAAGAAAATCAGCAACATCCGTGATCTGCTGCCTATCCTGGAACAAGTTGCCAAATCAAGCCGTCCTCTGCTGATCATCGCTGAAGACGTTGAAGGCGAAGCCCTGGCAACACTGGTTGTGAACAACATCCGCGGCATCCTGAAAACCACTGCAGTCAAAGCACCTGGTTTTGGCGACCGTCGCAAAGCCATGCTGGAAGACATCGCCATCCTGACTGGCGGTACCGTGATCTCTGAAGAAACCGGTATGTCTCTGGAAAAAGCCACGATCGAAGATCTGGGCCAGGCCAAACGTATCGAAGTAGGCAAAGAAAACACCATCATCATTGACGGTGCAGGCGTTAGCGCAAACATCGAATCTCGTGTTAAACAAATCCGTACACAGATCGAAGAAGCCACTTCTGACTACGATCGCGAAAAACTGCAAGAGCGCGTTGCCAAACTGGCAGGCGGTGTTGCCGTGATCCGTGTTGGTGCTGCAACCGAAGTTGAAATGAAAGAGAAAAAAGCCCGCGTTGAAGATGCTCTGCATGCAACCCGCGCTGCTGTTGAAGAAGGTATCGTTCCTGGCGGTGGCGTAGCACTGATTCGTGCCAAGAAAGCCATTGAAAAAATCAAGGGCGACAATGCTGATCAAGACGCAGGTATCAAACTGATTCTGCGTGCTGTTGAAGCGCCTCTGCGTACGATCGTTGCCAACGCTGGCGACGAGCCAAGCGTTGTTGTAGCTAAAGTTGCTGCCGGTGAAGGCAACTACGGTTACAACGCAGCAACAGGCGAGTACGGCGATCTGGTTGAGCAAGGTGTTCTGGACCCAACCAAAGTGACCCGCACAGCACTGCAAAACGCTGCCTCTGTTGCCAGCCTGCTGCTGACAACTGAAGCCGCTGTTTGCGAAATCGTTGAAGACAAACCTGCTCCTGCCATGCCTGACATGGGTGGTATGGGCGGTATGGGTGGCATGGGCGGATTCTAATCCAGCCAGATACACCCCGGGCCTGCCGTGTGCAGGTCCACAGCAAACAAACCCCGAACGGTTCGCCGTTTCGGGGTTTTTCTTTGGGTGGCGATCCGAATGCCCGGCGCGCTAGTTTCACCGCAAGGTACACCTGATGTGATATTGCGCCTGACGCGCGGCCAAATTCGAACTGGTGACTTCGACCGCACAACCAGACGAGTCGCGATATGCGAGCCGTTAAGCTCAGGGCTATATTGCCGGCCCACCCTGTGGGCACAGTAATGAACAACATGCAACGGACCCTTGTGCTGTATACCTTGCCCGCTTTGCCTGATGGTATGGCACTGAACGATCCAAACGACGCTTTCCTACTTTCGTTGGTTTTGACTAGCGAGGCAGACTATATTGTGACAGGAGATCGTCGCGCCGGGCTACTTCAACGTAGCTCCATCGGTCGTACACGTATTGTTGCTCCAGCTACCTTCTGCGCCAAATCACTTTGATCAGTGCCACCTAACGTGCTTTACACTCCATGATTGTTTTGGTAGTGATAGCGATAGGCGCGGGGGGGCATTCCATAAGTCAGATGGAATACTCGGCTGAAATGGGACATATTGCTGAAACCACTTTGCATCGCTACTTCAGTAATGCTCAAATGACTGTATAACGAGCTGGCCAGATAATGACGGCTGCGTGCCAGTCGCTGCTGCGTGAGATAACGCATCAATGAGGTGTCTTCTTCATTAAATAAATTATTGATGTAACGAACCGATAAACCCATGGCAGAGGCAATGACCTCAGCTTTCAGATCGGTATCAGTCAGATTGCAGGCAATAAACTGTTTAACCCGTATTAATGCCTGGCTCCGATGGTGGGACATTTGCTTTGTTTTTCCCACAACTTCCTGTAACGATAAGGTAAACAGCTCCAACACCGGTTCTGATAGTGCCTGAAAAGAGGCTTCATCCAGTTTTTCTAATTGATTGACGATAGATGAAATCATCGAGGCAGTAATAGCTCCCGCACCATGCACAGTGGATAGCCTGGTTGCAGTCAGCCTGCTGATATTGGCAATGCGTTCGTCAAGCAAAAAACGGGGAATAGAAATTAAAATCTTGGAGAACAGCCCGGGAGTAGTAACACGATGTGGCTCAGTAGCATCGTATATCGTCATTTCACCTGGTTTGAGAAACACTTCCCGACCGCCTTGCTCAAGCTTGTACTGCCCCTTGGTCAACAATACGCCGAAATAACAATCCTGGGAAATATGCTCTGGTTCTTTTGGCAGCCTTTCTATCGTAATGGCATTGGACCGTATGGGAGACAAGCGCATCCCCTGTGACCAGAAGTAAATCAACATATCGTTATACAGATGCATCTGATCGGGCGTTCCAACATCAACATTGGCGTACTCCCGGCCAATCACTTCCTTGAGCCATTCCAACCGCTGATTGGTCGGCAGCTCTTCAGTACAAAACCGCTGCGCACCCAGCCGTTCAAAATTCGCCAGCAGATTCGAAGAAAATGTCGTCGCTGAATGCCTGTCAGGATATTCCATGGCATATCACCTTTTCAGTCAAAAAATACAGCCAACCGGAAAAAGTTTCCATAGCGTGGCTGCGGTATATTTTTCTCTGCTAACCATCAAGACAGGACAGCGTGGAACCAATAGTACACAACATACAGGTAATGTGCTACTGATTCGAGGTGCCTATATGTGGATTCTGATGCTGCGGTTGCAGGCCTGGCGTCTGGTTGGAACTCACAATCAAGTCGGTTTCCTGCCGACGCTGTTTCCAGAAGAGCCCACACGGGTTTTACAAGTTATTAAATAAAAATTCCATTAAACAGACATATGGGAAAAGGAGGTTTCATGCAAGAGCTCTATGGCAAACAGCACCGGGCGCTACAACAGGATTTTGATACGGTGAAGCTAGCGGATGCCGTGAACGACAATATCGTTTGCACTGAAATTGGCGAAGAACATCGTGGTTTTATCGAGAGCCGCGAGATGTTTTTCCTGACAACCATCGACCATCGTGGTTATCCCACTTGTTCATACAAAGGGGGAAATCCTGGGTTCCTCAAAATCATCGACAGTAAAACCCTGGCGTTTCCGAGTTTTGACGGAAACGGTATGTTCCTCTCCATGGGGAATATCTCAATCAACAATCAGGTCGGCATGTTGCTGATCAACTTCGACATTCCACATCGCATTCGCATACATGGCAACGCCTCGATTCATCGTGATGAAGAGTCGCTCAAGATGTTTCAAGGCGCGGAGATAGTGGTATTTGTCGATATTGTGGAAATGTTCGTTAACTGTGCACGATACATCCACCGCTACAAGCGCGTCGCCAGCGCAAAGCACGTCCCACAGGACAACGTGCCGGTTGCACTGCCGCACTGGAAACGGATAGAGGGCCTGCAGGAAGCCCTGCCAGCCAGGGATAAGCAGATCGCCGATATCTTGGGTGGCACGATCACCCCGGAACAATATGCCGAGATGCTTAGTAAAGGCGAGACCTGAGACCGGCTGGCAGCGACGCAAAAGTCAGCTGCTGAAGACCGGTTAAAACCGGATTTTATGTATCACTGATGAAAGGATAGTCATGACTCAACTCAATGCAGCAACATTCAGCGCGTTTGCACTGACGACCATCGTTCTTTATGTGCTTGGATTCTTCACTTTTATTCCACCGTGGGCCGTGTTCATCACATGGGCTTGTTTCTTTCATATGAATGGCGGGGCCAACCGCAATCAGGCATTCATCACGACCATCAGTCATATGGCGCTCGGCGCAACAGCGGCATGGATATCAGCAATTGTCCTTTTGAACAATCCCTTCGACAGCGAATGGGGTCAGCAACTCTGGGGACCGGTGTGTATCGGTACAATCATTGCGACTCTTACAAGAATGGGAACGATTGCCCTGTTCAGCGTGACTCCGGCAATCATCTACGGATACGCCAGCATTTTTGCTTTTGCCACCACGGCGGGATTGTTTGCGACGGAACACCTGCTATCGGTGTCGTTCAATAATGCATTGCTTGCAATATTGTTCAGCACCGTGGTCGGAGCCTCAGCTGGTTATATAAACGCCGCATTAGTTGCCGCTTTGGTCGGACACGAATCGACGAAGGCGTCCAAAATGGAGTCGGTTGTTAGTGAGTGATGTGAAAAGAGTGGATTGAGGGTTTGGTAAATTGAAGGAGTAGCTCGCCCTGAGCCCTTTTATCTGCAGCAAAAGATTGTGTCGTTCTATCATCCGCCCAATGGACTACCCAGGGATTCAAGACTCTTACCAGCCTTACGCGCCTATTGCCGCCCAGATGGTGTGGCGACGGTTACTGTTGTAGAAGACGTCAATATAATCGAATACACCAGCGCGGGTCATATCTCGGTTCTTGTAGACGCGTCTGAATGAGCCCGCATAGCGCCGTTTAATCAAGCCGTAGCGTTTTGTGAACTACAATGTCGTTCATGAATCGACCAAGCCATCCGCACGGCCGCAAAAATCGCGGCGCACTGCGTTTTATCCAGTCGACTGTGTACTCGGCACAGGGGTTTCGTGCAGCCTTTTCCAGCGAAGAAGCCTTCCGCCAGGAATTGATTGTCTGCATCACGCTCACGCCCTTTGCCTTCCTGCTGGGGCGCAATTTTGCTGAGATCGTTGTGTTGCTGGGGGTATTGGTCAGCGTCCTGACGGTAGAGCTTATCAATTCGGCCATCGAAGTGCTGGCCGATACGGTTAGTGCAGAAACGCACCCGCTGATTGGCCAGACCAAGGATATTGCCAGCGCTGCGGTCATGATGGTAATTACTTTCGCCGGTCTGGTCTGGTTTGGTTTGCTCTTAGTTCGTCTGTTTTCACATTAATTATTCATGACATTTATCGAAAAATTGGAATCCGCCTGGCAAAGCCAGAACTCCCTTCTCATGGTCGGCCTAGACCCTGATCCCGAAAGACTACCGGTTAGCATGAAACAGAACCGCGAATCCACATTCGAGTTCTGCAAGGGCATCGTAGATGCATCGGCACCCTACGCCTGCGGTTTCAAACCGCAAATAGCCTATTTTGCTTCACAGGGCGCAGAAGAACAGCTGTCACAACTGTGCGCCTATATCCACGAGACCTATCCGCATTTGCCCATTGTGCTGGACGCCAAGCGCGGCGACATTGGCACAACGGCCGAGCATTACGCTCGCGAGGCGTACGAACGATATAAGGCCGATGCCGTTACCGTCAGCCATATATGGGATTCGACTCCATTGAGCCATACCTGGCATGGAAAGACCGGGGCATTATTATTCTGTGCCGCACCTCCAATCCGGGTGGCTCAGACCTGCAATTTGTTGAGTCTGCCAGCGGGGAGCCGCTATATCTGCATGTGGCAAGTATGGTCGCAGAAAAATGGAACACACACGGCCAGTGCGGTCTGGTGGTCGGCGCCACCTTCCCTGAAGAGTTGAGCAAGGTCCGCGCCCGGGTGGGTGACGCCATGCCGCTGCTGGTGCCGGGCATCGGCGCCCAGGGCGGAGATATCGAAGAAACCGTGACGGCCGGCCGCAATATCGCCGGCACCGGCATGATGATCAATTCATCACGGGCGATTTTGTACGCCAGCTCGGATGAAAACTGGAAAGAGGAAGCGGCTCGTGTCGCACGGGAGACGCGCGACCAGATTAATCAGGCGCGCGCAGGCTGAAGCGCTTGTGCAAAACGAGGTAACCTGAGTCATACAGGCAGGTCTCGTGCCATGACAAGTCCGCTTTCAATGTATCTGAGGGTACTGTTTCCAGGGATTGATCACTGAGACTGCCGACTGCCGTAAACGGGCTGACGTCTCGTGTTGCTACGATAAAACCATTGGTTGCTGCAATGGCTGCAATATAACCATCATCCTTGCCTACAGGCTTACCTTGCGCTTTTGCGCTGGCCATCAATTCAGCATAAACCCTGGACGCATCCAGATCAAAAGCAAGAACACGCCCCTTGAATGCTGGCAGCACCTCTTGCTCTAACCTGTCTTGATAGATCTTACGGCGTCTACCCGCCGGCATGGTCGCCACCCCATATCGTATTTCAGCCACGGTTACTACCGACAGATACAGCGTTTCAATCGCCTGAGCATCGATCCATTCCAGCACGTTCGGATCGGGCTTGATCCTCCATAGCTCAGAAATTACATTCGTATCCAGAACGATCATTCAAACCCCATAGGCTCGGCTGGTGTTTTGTCACGAAGCTCTTCAAAATGCTCCACCTCTGCCTCAGTCAATCCGCCGGCTTCCTGGACAATGCTGGTCATTAACGAACCGAGTTGAAGACGCCCTTCTGGTCTGGCTGCCTGTTCAAGGATACTGCGGATCTCAGCTTCGGTGCTGCGCCCATGTTTGGCGGCACGAAGGCGTAATGCACGATGAACTTCATCGGGGATATGTCGGATAGTGACCGATGCCATATCAATATCTCCTTTTGATTACTTCGATATCAATTATAGTTTATGATATCAACATAATCAAATGACGCGACTTCATCTCAGATAGGCATGTTAGGCGTGCGATGAGTATATGCACCAATCGCGGTCAGGACTTCACGGCAGCCACCAGCCCAGCCCTACCCATGCGTCGCAGCCCTGCCAGAATCAGTTCAATTTTCCTCGACGATGCGTCGGGTAATTTCCATGGCGTAGATAACCGCCTGGACACGCACCTGATGGCGATCCCCGACAAAATTCTGCGAGAATGGCAGCGTGACGATGCCGTCGGCCTTGCGGTAGGAAACAGCGAAGCACACCAGGCCTACCGGTTTATGTGTGGTGCCGCCGTCCGGGCCCGCAATGCCGGTCGTGCTGACCGCGCAGGTGGATAGGGGCGCATTGCTCAGCACACCTTCGGCCATTTCGATGGCCACTTCTTCACTAACGGCCCCGAATTTATCCAGCGCAGCCTGGTTCACGCTCAGCATGTCCATTTTGGCTTCGTTGGTATAAGTTACAAACCCCCGATCAAACCACTGGCTGGATCCAGGGATGGCGGTAATCGCACCCGCCAGCAGGCCCCCGGTGCAGGATTCTGCGGTACCCAGCAGCCAGCTCTTTTTCTTGAGCGCCTCTCCCAACTGGGCAGCGACCTGCCACTGCTCACTCAACAACTCTGACATACTTACCCCAACATTCTGGTGGCGATCGCCATGATGAACAGCGTATAGGCCGCTGCCACCACGTCGTCCCACATGACGCCGAACCCGTTTTTGAGCGTACGATCAAAGTAGCCGATGGGTGGCGGTTTGACGATATCGAAAAAGCGAAAGAGAATAAAGGCGACCAGTTGCCAGCCCAGGTTCATGGGCGCAACCAGCAGCAGGACCGCCCAGAAGGCGACCATTTCGTCCCAGACAATGCCGCCGTGGTCATCCACGTGCATTTCCTGGGCGACGCGATGGCAGCAATAGACGCCATAAGCGAAGCAAACCAGAATAAACAGGGCCATGTAAAAATCTGTGCCCAGCACAAAGCTGAGCGGCCACCAGAGCAGCCAGGCCAGCAGGGTACCCCAGGTTCCCGGTCCTGGTCTGATCAGCCCGGCGCCAAGCCCGAAGGCAAAAAAGCGATGGACATTAGCCCGGATCCAGCCGAAAGTAGGCCATTGCGCTTTCACGGTCGTTTTGGTGCCAGCGGCATTATGTATCGTTTGCGGTTGAATGTCTTCTATCATGCAATTACTTCTGTGTTTACGGCTTGCGCCGACGAGCTGGCCGGAAATGGTCGAAACCCGCTGGAAGTGCGGAAATATCCTGTTGCGCAGCATCAAGTACCCGCAAACCCTGCCCGACGTGAACCTGCCCAATGCGCGTAAGCGTCACAGGCAGGGTTGCAGCAATGGCTTGCAGTGCCGCTCTGGCAGTCTGCGGCGCCGTAAAACACAACTCGTAGACGTCACCCCCGCCCAACACGGACTGGCGCAATTGCTGCGGATCATCGTCTGGCAGGCTAAGATTAACAGGCATTAAAGATTCATACAATACGGCAGCGACGCCGCTGGCATGCAAAATATGTTTCAAGTCCTGCACCAGGCCGTCGGAAAGGTCGATGACGGCATGCGCCAGCGGCCGCAGGGCAAGCCCCAGCGCCACGCGCGGTTCGGGCCACTCCAGGGCATGCCGGGTGGCCTGCAGTGTCTGGGTTTCGCTTTCAGTAAGGACCTCACCGGCCTTCTGGCGCAGCAGCAGATTCAGGGCCCAGTCGGCGGCGCCCAGGGTGCCGGAGACCCAGATATCATCACCGGGCAGAGCCCGGCTGCGCAACAGAAACGGCTGAGTCACTTCGCCCAGCACGGTCACGCTGATGACAATATCGTGTTCGCTGCGAGTGGTATCGCCGCCGATCAGGGGGCATTGGTATTTATCGGCCAGGCGGTTAAAGCCCCGGGAAAACGCCTCCAGCCAGTCGGCATCGTAACGCGGCAGCGCGATGCCCAGCAGGCAGCCGCGCGGCGTCGCTCCCATGGCAGCCAGATCGGACAGATTAACGGCCAGTGATTTGTGCCCCAGAGACTCGGGATCCACGTCGGAAAAGAAATGACGCTCTTCAAGCAGCAGATCTTTACTGATAGCCATGGATGTGCCGGCGGTGGGCGTGAGGATGGCGCAATCGTCTCCCACCGCCATGTCTACAGAGGTTGCGGGCGGGTAAAAAACTGACGGATCAGATCAAATTCGCCGGACATAGAAACCGCTCTTCAATTACCGCGAGCCCACGGCTTCGCAAATGCATCCGGCTAGCGCCAGGCGCCGGCCGAAGCGCGCATGCTCCCCAACCCCGGATCAGCGTCCGGCATTGACTTCGAGCGAACGCACACGGGCTGCCAGTTTGTCCAGTACGCCATTGACAAACTTGAAGCCGTCGGTGCCACCAAACTCCTTGGCCAGCTCCACCGCTTCATTAATGGCCACTTTGTACGGCACATCTACATGGTGGATGAGTTCGTAACTGCCGATAAGCAGAATGCCGTGCTCGATGGGCGAGAGTTCGTCCAGCGGGCGGTCGATATAAGGCACGAATGCTTCGCGCAGCGCCGGCGCCTCGGCAAAAACGCCATGCAACAGCGTTTTGAACCAGACCGGATCGGCATTTTCGAATTCCGGGCTGTCCTGAATGTGAGCGTCGATGGCGCCAGCCTCGCGCAGGTCAGTGTCGCCACTGACCAGCCAGGCATAAATACCCTGAAGGGCAAATTCGCGCGCCCGGCGGCGCGCACTGCGATGCATTGTTTTATTATCCTGAGCCACTCGTTGTCCTATCGCCTTGGGGTATCTGCTACTTCTTCGGTTTCATCATCTTCGTCGTCCTGGTCGTCGTCATCATCCAGATCTTCGAAGTCATCATCTTCGTCTTCCGACTCGGGCACCAGCGCAGCCGACAGATTGGCCATTTCCACGGCAACCTGGCGCAATCCTTGCCTTTCTGTTCAGCGCGGGCCTTGGCCTGCTCTTCGTCTTCTGTGGTCAGAATACCATTGGCCACCGGCACATTGGTATCCATGGACACCCGAGTAATAGCCGCAGCACTTTCATTGCTGACGATTTCGAAGTGATAGGTTTCACCACGAATGACGGCACCCAGGGCGATCAGCGCATCAAATTCGTAGGTTTCGGCCATTTGTGCCAGCGTCAGGCCCACTTCGAGCGCGCCGGGCACAGTCACGACCATAATGTCGCGTTCGTCGACACCCAGCTCGCCAAGCTCGGCCAGGCAGGCTTCGAGTTCGGCAAAACCAATTTCCTCGTTAAATCGTGCGCACACGATACCGATATGCAGGCCTTCGCCATTCAGATCAGGGGCGAGTGTATAGGGTTTCATAGCCATTCCTTTAAAGTCAGCGGGGGTCAGAAGAAGTTTCGTAACCTGTCACGGTAAGTGCATAACCAGTCATGCTTGGCATTTTACGTGGAAGTGCGAGCAGGCGCATCTTTCCGACGTTCAGTTCACGTAATATTTGCGCGCCGATACCGTAAGTGCGCAGATCGTAGCGATCATCCCTGCGCGCGGTGCTCTCGGTTTCTCCCCATTTCTCCAGCGCCTCGATCAGGCCTTTTTGCGATCCCTGGCAGTTAAGCAGCACAAGAACACCGGCCGGGCTGGCGGAAATCGCCTCCAGCGCCTGGGCGATACCCCAGCTGTGTGCATTGCGCTCCAGGTCCAGCAGATCCAGTACCGATACCGGCTCATGCACGCGCACCAGCGCTTCCTGGTCGGGATCGATCACGCCATGCACCAGTGCAATATGCCCCGCGCCCGACATGCTGTCCTGATAGGAGACCGCTTCGAACTGGCCGAAAGGGGTTTTCAGGTTTTTGCTGCCCAGGCGGCGAATCATGGATTCGTTTTCGCTGCGATACTGGATCAGATCGGCGATCGTACCAATTTTCAGATTGTGTTCACGGGCGAAGGTAACCAGGTCGGGCAGACGCGCCATGCTGCCATCGGGTTTAAGAATTTCACAGATGACCGCAGCTGGCGTCAGGCCTGCCATGGCGGTCAGATCACAGCCTGCTTCGGTATGGCCGGCACGGATCAGCACCCCGCCCGATACCGCCTGGACCGGAAAAATATGTCCGGGATTGACCAGATCCTGAGGTTTGGCGTTCTTGGCAACGGCCGCCTGAATGGTGCGGGCCCGATCAGCAGCGGAAATACCGGTAGTGACGCCTTCGGCGGCCTCGATGGACACGGTAAAGTTGGTACCAAAGGATGTGCCGTTGCGCGAGGCCATCAGCGGCAACTCCAGCTGGCGGCAACGTTCTTCAGTCAGCGTCAGGCATACCAGGCCGCGGGCGTGGGTCACCATGAAATTGATGGCTTCGGGCGTGACAAAGTCTGCCGCCATCACCAGATCGCCTTCATTTTCGCGATCTTCTTCGTCAACCAGAATGACAATACGCCCCGCCTTGAGCTCTTCGACGATTTCAGAGACGGGAGAAATGGTGCAGTCGGGCACCAGAGAAACAGGGGCGGCAGAAGTCATGATCGTGCTTGAATCCGGAAAGACTGGCGCTGGCGCAGCGCACCAGCAATGGGCAAAAGCGTTATTTTACCCCGTCACCCCTGTAAAAGGCGGCAAGACCCCCATTCAGTCCGAGGATTGTTGGGGGCCGCGCACCACGGCGGTGACCTCGATTTCCACCTTTGCCCGGTCTTCCACCAGGCCGGCCACCTGCACCGCCGTCATGGCCGGGAAATGCCGGCCGATGACATTGCGGTAATGCTCGCCAATCGCCGGATAGGCCGCCACATATTCACGCTTGTCCGTCACGTACCAGTTCATGCGGACAATATCGGATGGCGCCGCCCCGCCCTCCCTGAGGACCGCCACGATATTTTCCAGGGTCTGGCGCACCTGCTCGCCCAGATCGTCGGATTCAAACTGCTGTTGCCCATTCCAGCCGATCTGGCCGCCAACAAATAGCAGGCGGCTGCCGGCTTCAACAGTGATCATGGTGCCGTTGGCATAGCCGCGGGGCTTGGTCCAGTCTGAGGGTTGCAATATTTCCATGTTTTCAGTTTCCTATTCCTATTACCGATCCCTATTACCGGGTTTCGGCCATTTTTCTCAGAACAAAACGCTGCAGCTTGCCGGTTTCGGTGCGCGGCAGCTGCTCCACAAATTCAATTTCGCGCGGATACTTGTAGGGCGCCGCTTCCTGCTTCACATAATCCTGCAGGGTCGCGATCAGTGCGGCGTCGGGCGTAAAGCCTCGTTCAGCACAACATAGGCCTTGACGATTACGCCGCGCTCGGCATCGCTGCGGCCTACCACCCCGCAGTCGTTCACCGCTTCATGAGTCATGAGCACGCTTTCGACTTCCGGGCCGGCAATGTTGTAGCCTGCCGAGACGATCATGTCGTCGTCGCGGGCGCGATAATAAAAGTAGCCGTCGTCATCCATCACAAAAGCATCGCCGGGCAGATTCCACTGCTGCTGCACGTAGCGGGACTGGCGTTCATCGTCCAGATAACGACAGCCGGTCGGGCCGCGCACAGCCAGCCGGCCCAGCGTACCGGGCGGCACCTCGTTCATATCAGCATCAACTACCTTGGCCTGATAGCCGGGCACTACCCGACCAATCGCGCCATCACGGATGTCATTACCGGTACTGGAAATATATACATGCATCATTTCCGTACCCCCAATGCCATCCGTCATATTGATGCCGCTGGCCTTTTTCCATATCTGGCGCGTATCATCGGGCAACGCCTCGCCGGCCGACACGCAAATCCGCAGCGAAGCCAGCGGATAACCTTCGGCCAGCGCCGCCATCTTGCGATAGAAGGTAGGCGCCGTAAAGGTCATGGTTACCTTGTGATCGGCAATGATCTGCAAAAAGCGTCGGGGGTCAGCTTTTCCACCAGCAACGTCGAACCGCCGGCGCGCAATGGAAAGCACAGCAACCCGCCCAGCCCGAAAGTGAAGGCCAGCGGCGGCGTGCCGCAAGCGATATCAGTCTCCCGGGTTTGCAGCACCTGGCTGGAAAAGGTATCGCACATGGCAAGCACATCGCGATGAAAGTGAATGCAGCCCTTGGGCTTACCGGTAGTGCCGCTGGTAAAGGCGATCATGCAGGGGTCATCGCGCAGCGTCTGGGCGTCGTAGGGCGCGTCGCTTTTGGTGTCGGCCCTTGCCTGCATGCTATCGGGCGCATGGACCGCATCGGGTCCTTCGTTGCCAAACGCCATAATCTGCTGCAGTGTGGGGCAATAGTTCGGGTGATCGGGGTTGCGGCAATGCGTCAACTCCTGCAGCAACCGTTCGTCGCAAAGCGCCGCCTGTGCCTGTGAGATCTGCACAATGGCACTCAGCTCCCGGGCGCGCAGCAGCGGCATGGTAGGTACAGCGACAATTCCGGCCTTCAGGCAAGCCAGCAGCGCGCCTGCCATGCCCACGTTATTGGGTCCGCGCAGCAGCAACCGGTTACCCGATACCAGCCCCAGATCTTCGGTCAGCACCCGCGCCAGTTGGTTGGTCCATTGCGCCAGCGCCTGATAGCTCATCTGTTTTTGCTGGCCGTCCTGCAACCAGCGCAATGCAATGTTCTGGCCACGCCCTTGCTGCACATGCCGGTCAATCAGTTCCACGGCACTGTTGAGCTTCTCGGGGTATTGCAATTGTGGCAAGTCGAACAGGTACTGCGGCTGCTGCCCGCTATCGGGCAGATGCTCAATAACAAAGCGGTCCTGCAATCCCGTCTGTGCTGTCATGTCTTGTCTCCTGTGTTAGCGGCTTATCCGGCGGCGCGGATAAGTCAGGAAGTCTGTGCTCCCGTTTCGGTTCAGTCCCGCAGTAATTCGCGTGCAATAATCAATTTCTGCACTTCGGTAGCGCCTTCATAAATACGCAGGGCGCGAATATCCCGGTACAACCCTTCCACACACTCGCCGGCCACCACGCCCTGCCCGCCAAACAGCTGGACGGCCCGGTCAATCACCTGCTGCGCCGATTCGGTTGCAAACATCTTGGCCATGGCCGCTTCCTTGGTGGTTCTGGCCTGGTACACGTCACGCCGCCAGGCGGCGCGATAGGTCAGCAGGCGGCTGGCATCCAGCGCCGTAGCCATATCGCCCAGCGCGGCCTGCGTCAATTGCAGGTCGGCCAGCACGCCGCCAAACATCTGCCGGGTCTTGCTGCGCGCCAGGGCTTCATCCAGCGCCCTGGCGGCAAAGCCGTTGGCTGCCGCCGCGACCGATGCGCGGAAGATATCCAGCACCTGCATCGCCAGCTTGAAACCCTCACCCCTGGTCCCCAGCAGAGCCTCGGAAGACAGCCGGCATTGCTTCAATTTGAGCACCGCCATCGGATGCGGCGCCATCACGTGAATGCGTTCGGACGTGTCCAGCCCCTTCGCATTGCTGTCCACGATAAAGGCGCTGATGCCCCGCGCGCCTGGCAGAAAATCGGTGCGCGCAAATACACAATAGAAATCGGCAATGCCGCCATTGGAGATCCAGGTTTTGACGCCATCCAGAACATATTCGGATCCCTGCTGCGTGGCCTTGCAGGCCATGGCGGCCACATCGGACCCGGCATCAGGCTCGGACAGGGCGAAGGCGGCAATCAGCTCGCCACGCGCCACGCGCGGCAGATAGGATTTTTTCTGTGCCTCGGAGCCGCCCAGCACAATGGCGCCGCTGCCCAGGCCCTGCATGGCAAAGGCAAAGTCGGCCAGGCCGTGATAGCGAGCAAAGGTCTCGCGAATCAGGCAGATCATGCGCGAATCAATCTGCTCCAGCGCACCGCCCCAGGCGCCATTGGGCCCCGCCGGAACCGCGTAGCGCAGCCAGCCGCCCTCTCCCATCCTGCGTACCAGTTCGCGACAGGTATCATCGGTATTGCCTTGCGGTACATTGCGCAGATTATCCTGTGCCCAGCGATCCAGTTCGACGGCAACATGGCGGTGTTGCTCATCGAAAAAAGGCCAGTCCAGAAACTCATGATCAGGCATGGTCAGTCTCCCTCGAACACGGGCTTGTTTTTGGCCACGAAGGCATGATAAGCCCGATGAAAATCCCGGGTTTGCATACAGATGGCCTGAGCATGGGCTTCGGCATCAATGGCGTCGTCCACGCCCATATTCCATTCGTGATGCAGGCAATGCTTGGTAATGCCATTGGCAAAGGTCGGGCCCGCGGCAATCTGCGCTGCCATGGTGTGCGCAGCCGCCAGCACCTGGTCCGGCTCATGCAACTGGTTATAGAAGCCCCATTGGTGACCTTCCTGGCCAGACATGGAGCGACCGGTGTAGAGCAGTTCACTGGCGCGGCCCTGGCCGATAATGCGCGGCAAAATCGCACACGCCCCCATGTCTGCGCCCGCCAGGCCGACCCGGGTAAACAGAAAGGCGGTTTTGCTGTCGGCCGTGCCCAGCCGGATATCGGACGCCATGGCCAGGATGGCGCCCGCGCCCGCGCATACGCCCGCCACCGACGCGATCACCGGCTGCGGCAACCACGCATGGCCTTGACCAGATCACCGGTCATCTGAGTAAAGGCAAGCAACTGGGGCATGGACATGCGGGTCAGCGGGCCGATAATTTCATGCACATCGCCACCCGAACAGAAATTGCCGCCGGCGCCGGCAATCACCACTACCTTGATGTCACTGGCGAAGGACAAGGCGCGAAACAGATCACGCAGCTCGGCATAGGAATCGAAGGTTAGCGGGTTTTTTCTTTCCGGCCGGTTCAGCGTAATGGTGGCCACCTTGTGGTCATCGCTGACCTGCCAGTCAAAATGCGTGGCCTGATAGCCTGCCAGTGGCTTACCCTGATCCTGCATGGGGTTGATGTCATCTGAAATAGTCATCGTGTCTCTCCTGTTTTCCTTGCGGCAAATGCGTGAATGCTTCGGCATTTACATTTGTCATCGCTGCTTTCCCGCCTGATCAGCGCATGATATTTTCATCTGCCTGACGGGACCGTCCTGTTCGTTGCCCGCTTCCCGCGCTACGGAACGTCCCTAGGCAGGCAGCAGGCTATTTGCTAACAGCACATTGCGCCGTGCCCTAGCCGGCCATTTTCTCGCCACCATCGACCGGGACGGCTTGCCCATTGATACTGCCCGACTGCGGCAGACACAACCACAGTACGGCATGCGCTGCTTCCTCGGGTTGCACCAATCTGCCCTGCGGATTGTTGCTGGCCAGTGCCGCCTTTGCCTTATCTGCGGTCATGCCGGTTTTGGCAACCATATTGGCCACGGCGCCATCAAGCAGCGGGGTTTCGGTATAACCGGGGCACACGGCATTGACGGTAATATTCTTTGTCGCCAGCTCCAGGGCAAGGGCACGGGTCAGGCCCACCACCCCGTGCTTGGCTGCACAATAAGCCGTGACATAGCCATAGCCCTTCAGGCCGGCAACACTCGCCACATTCACAATCCGCCCCCAGCCCTGCGCCAGCATGTCGGGCAACGCAGCGGCAATGCATTGATAGGTCCCGGTCAAATTCACCTGCAGCATCCGGTTCCAGAACTCGGTATCCATTCTGTCAAAGCGTTCGCTCTGCGCTTGCCCGGCATTGTTGACCAAAATACTGATCGGACCAAAACGCGCCCGCGCTGCGTCAAAGGCGCTGCCGATTGCCTTTTCATCTGTGATATCGGCCTGTACCGTGTGCACTCGCTGCGCATCTGCAGAAAGCCTGGCCGCGGCCGCGGCCAGGCGCTCGCCGTTGCGGGCCAGCAGCGTCACCCTGGCGCCGGCATCCAGCACCAGGCGTGCTACTTCAAGCCCGATCCCCTGGCTGGCGCCGGTAATCAGCACGTGACGATTGTCCAATGAAGGTGTAGCGATCTGCTTCATGATGATTTATCCGTTCTGCATTGATTGGGCCCGTTCGAACAGGGTCTCGATTTGCCGTTTGCCCGCGCTGTACTGCCGGGGCCAGTTCACTTGCGTGTAGCCGATCCTGGCGGTTTCGCTCAGCGTCCAGGCCGGGTTGGCCAGATGAGGGCGGCCGATGGCGCACAAATCTGCCCGACCCGACGCAATAATACTGTTGACCTGGTCGGCCTCTGTGATGGCGCCGACCGCCATGGTCGCAATCCCTTCCTGGTTGCGGATTTCGTCTGCAAAGGGCGTCTGGTACATGCGCCCATACACCGGCTTCTGGTCGGGGCTGACCTGGCCTGACGAGCAGTCGATCAGATCAGCACCCGCGACCTTGAAGGCCCGGGCAATCAGCACTGCATCGTCTGCCGCAATGCCACCCTCGACCCAGTCGCTGGCGGAGATACGCACATTCAGCGGTCGGTCTTCAGGCCACACCGCGCGCATCGCCTTAAATACTTCAAGAGGAAAACGCAGGCGGTTTTCCAAGGAGCCCCCGTAGGCATCCGTGCGCTGATTGGTCAGTGGAGAAATAAAGCACGACAACAGATAGCCATGCGCACAATGCAGCTCAAGTACGTCAAACCCCGCCTGTGCGGCAAGCTGGGTAGACTGCACGAACTGCCCGGTAATCTGCTGCATATCTGCGGCATCCAGCGCCTTGGGCACTTGCGAGATGCCGGGCAAATACGGCAGGCAGATGCCGAGACCAGTGGCCAGTTGTCCGATTCCAGTGGCATATCAATGCATCCCAGGCCGCTTTGGTAGATCCCTTGCGACCCGCATGGCCCAGTTGAATGCCGATTTTTGCATCCGATTGCGCATGAACCGTCTGCACGATATGTTGCCAGGCCTGTAACTGGGTCGCGTTCCACAAGCCCGGACAATGCGGCGTAATCCGCGCCTGGGGCGATACGCAGGTCATTTCAACCATAACCAGCCCGGCGCCGCCCAGGCGCGCGCCAGCAAATGCTGGAAATGAAAGTCGCCGGGCACCCCATCAACGCAAGAGTACATGGCCATGGGCGAGACCACGATCCGGTTCTTCAATTTCACAGAACGCAGGCTGAACGGCGTCCACATGGGTGGGATCGCAGCGGCAGTGTTGTCCGCGCCTGCGACCCTCTCAGGAGCCTGGTCTGGCCGGCCTGATGACTGAACCAGCTTTCAAAATGATGCATCCATTGTGGATCGCGCAAGCGCAGGTTTTCATGTGAAATACGCTGCGAGCGGGTCAGCAGCGAATAGGCAAACTGCTCCGGCGCCAGCTGACTATAGCGTTTGACATTTTCGAACCATTCGGTGGAGTTGCGTGCGGCATTCTGGATTTTCAGCACTTCGATGCTGCGCTGCGCTTCATAGTGCGTCAGCGCCGTGCCGATATCAGTGTGGGTACGGAAACTGCCAGCCAGTTCAATGGCGTCTTCCAGGGCCAGCTTGGTTCCCGAACCAATGGAAAAATGCGCAGTATGTGCGGCATCGCCCATCAGCACCACGGGCACGGTTTTACCATTGGGCAGTTGCTGCTGATGCACCCATTGCTCGCAGATCACGCGAGGAAACTGAATCCAGATGGCCGATCCGCGCAAATGCCTGGCATTGGACAACAGCTTGTGTCCGTCAAGCCAGGGCGCAAAGAGGGCCTCGCAATAGGCAATGCCCTCCTCCTGCGACATCGTATCGATTCCGGCGGCGCGCCAGGTTTCATCTCGGGTTTCCACGATAAAGGTGGACATGCCTTCTTCATACTGATAGGCATGTGCCTGAAACCAGCCGTGCTCCGTATTGACAAAGGCAAAGGTAAACGCATCAAACGTCTTTTGTGTACCAAGCCAGACAAAACGGCAGCGCCGTGTGTCGATATCCGGCTTGAACGTATCGGCGTAGCGCGTCCGGATGCGGCTATTGATGCCGTCCGATGCAATGACCAGATCCGCCTCATAATCCATTGCGATGGCCTGATCGTCTTCGGCCACGGTCTCGAACACCAGCTCCACGCCTAGATCCAGGCAGCGCTGTTGCAGGATATTGAGCATCTTCTTGCGGCCGATACCGATAAACCCATGTCCGCCGCTGCGGATTGTGGTCTGGCCGATATGAATATCAATATCGTCCCAGTGGTTGAATTGGCGGATGATCTGTTCGGCCGTGGGCAGATCAGCCTTTTTCAGGTTTTCCAGCGTAGCGTCAGAAAACACCACGCCCCAGCCAAAGGTATCAAACGGCCGGTTACGTTCAATAACCACCACCCGGTCCTGCGGATTGCGTTTTTTCAACAGCAGCCCGGCATACAAACCTGCGGGGCCGCCACCGATACATACAATATTCATGACAGATCCTTTGAACGCAGTCTGTGACCGTTGCCTGCCGCGCCGTCTTGCTGGCGGCGCCGAGGCAGACACTAGAGCGCAGCACTGCAGTTTTGCCTGTTTCACAATTGTGATTTATTTTAAGTTTAAACTAATTTATAATGCACTACAAACTTTTTTTAAACAGGCGGCAAAGGGTGCCTTATGCCGAGCATGGGCACCCGAACCAACCGGGCAGCGTTTACAATCTGCCCGGCCCCACACGAATGGCCATATCGTTTTATTTACGTTTATTTCAGCAGGAGCAGTTATGCAACACGATCTGGAAACCCGTGCCGCAACCATTGATCATTCCGAATTGCGTCTGTGGCTGCGCCTGCTTACCTGCACCAGCCTGATCGAAAATCGCATCCGCAATTATCTGCGCGTGCAATTCGATTGCACCCTGCCGCGTTTTGATCTGATGGCGCAATTGGCCAAAGAGCCGCAAGGCATGCGAATGGGCGACCTGTCAGCAAGACTGATGGTCAGCAACGGCAACGTCACCACTATTGCCAATCAGCTGGAAAAGGAAGGGCTGATCCTGCGCCAAGGTCAGCAGTGAAGACCGCCGCAGTACCTTTTTGCGACTCAGCGCAAAGGGTCGTCGGCAATTTGACCAAATGGCCTCTGCCCACGAAGCCTGGCTTCAGGATATGTTCAGCGACATGCCCAAGGCCAATCAGAAGGATCTGTACGCGCTGCTGGCCGACCTGAAGCAGGCAGCGCTGGCATCAAAGCAATGAACACGCCTTGCACTGGCGCGCTCCCCGCCAAATGAGCATGCCAGAGTTTGCCTGACCCCGGTGGCATGCCCGGCCGTGCCGACAACGGTGAAATGCCAGGGGCAGAACACCCGGCTTCAAGACAGCGCCAATCGGGTAAAATAATCTTTTTTGACGATACCGCCCGGGCATCAATTGGCGAGATCTTTCATTGGAGCAGTACGGATGAATGCGGCAACGATTCAGCAGAACGATCAACCAATCCACCAGACAGATCTGTTGGTGATCGGTGGCGGGATCAACGGGACCGGCATTGCGCGTGATGCGGCAGGACGCGGCCTGTCTGTATTGCTCTGTGAACAGGACGATCTGGCCAGCGCTACGTCATCGGCCAGCAGCAAGCTGATCCACGGCGGGCTGCGCTATCTGGAACAATACGAATTCCGTCTGGTGCGCGAAGCGCTGGCCGAGCGCGAAGTGTTGTTGAATATCGCCCCGCATATTGTGCGCCCCCTGCGCTTCGTACTGCCGCACGATCACACCCTGCGTCCGGTATGGATGATTCGTGCCGGGCTCTTTCTCTATGATCATCTGGCCAAACGCTCGGCGCGCCTGCCGGGATCCCGCCATATCCGCCTGGACGATGACTCTGCATTTGCCCTGCCCATGAGCGAGCGTATCAAACAAGGTTTTATTTACTCGGACTGCCAGGTGGACGACTCCAGGCTGGTCGTGCTCAACGCCATGGATGCGCAGGCACGCGGCGCGCAGATTCTGACGCGAACCACCTGCATTGGCGCACGCGTTCAGGATGGGCGATGGCTGGTGACCCTGCAAGATGCCAGGGGCCGCCAGGTACAGGTCAGCGCCAGGGTGCTGATCAACGCCGCCGGCCCTGGGTTGAAAATGTACTTGGCACGCTGCGCGACCCCAATGCCCGGCCACGCAATCACCTGCGCCTGATCAAAGGCAGCCACCTCGTAACGCGCAAGCTATACGAAGGCGATCATGCCTATATCCTGCAGAATGATGACAAGCGGATCGTTTTCATTACGCCGCATCGCGGTGACTATTCCATGATTGGCACCACCGATGTGGATTTCAATGGTGATGCACGTACCGCGCACATTTCCGAAGAAGAAACCGATTACCTGCTGTCGGTGGTCAATCGCTACCTGCGCCAGCCGGTGCAACGCGACGCCATCGTCTCAAGCTGGGCAGGTGTCCGCCCATTGTATGATGACGCCCAGGGTCAGGCCGCTGCCGTCACCCGCGATTATGTCTTTGATGTGACCGGCGGCAAGAACGGCGAACCGGCCATGCTATCGATTTTTGGCGGCAAGATCACCACGTATCGCAAACTGTCCGAACACGCATTGGAAAAGCTTCAGCCCTTTGTGCAACAGGGACCGGCCTGGACCGCCAGCGCGCCACTGCCGGGCGGCCAATTGCCCGACCTGGACCCACAGCGCTATACGCAGCAATTGCAAGTGCGCTACCCATGGCTGGATACTGCGCTGCTTGCCCGTCTGGTGGCGGCCTATGGCTCTATGACAACTGAAATTATCGGCGATGCCGATTCCGTTGCTGCGCTGGGCATGCATTTCGGACACGGCCTGTACGAGGCCGAAACGCGCTGGCTGATCAATCGCGAATGGGCGCAAAGCACCCAGGATATCCTGTGGCGCCGCACCCGTCTGGGCCTCAAGTTCAGCGTGGGGCAACAACAAACGCTGGAACACTGGCTCACCGGCAGAACCCTGGCGGCAGCCACGGCGTGCGACGCATTTTTTAAGACAGAACCGGTCACGTCAGTCTGATCGCGCCGGGTGCACACACTGCCGGCAGTGAACATAAAACCCTTGTGGCACGACGGACAATGTATTTCTTATTTATGACATGTCATCAAATATGCGCAGCCGGAGTGTTATCATCCTTGGGATAAACTCCCACCTCTTTGCAGTGTAACTACATTAATAATGACTATGTCTGAACAGGAACTTAAGCTACATGTGCCTGCCCCCGCGGCTGCGCAAGTAGAAAAGGCGCTGAAAAAAGCGAAATGCGAAACCATCGCGCTGCGCGCCATGTATTTCGATACCGCAGATCGCGAACTGGCCAAATCAAAAATCGCCATCCGGTTACGCCTGGAAGGCGATAACTGGGTGCAAACGCTGAAAATGCCCGGCAGCAATGCGCTGACCAAACTGGAATTGAATCACAACCGTCCCAGCCCGGTTCTGGATTTGAGTTTGTACGCAGGCACGCCGGCCGAAGCCGCTCTGCTCAAACTGGCCAAGCCGCTGGAACTGCGCTACGAAACCGATATTACCCGGTTGTATCGGCGCCAGCGCACGCGCAAGGGCACCATAGAAATCGCCTTCGATACCGGCGTGATCCGTGCTGCCGAACTGGAATTGCCGGTTTCCGAAGTGGAATTCGAACTGGTGTCGGGTTCGCCTGAAGCCATCTTTGAGATCGGCAGAAAATGGCTGTCTCAGTACAAGCTGGTTCTGGACCTGCGCAGCAAGTCACAGCGCGGCGACGCCTGGCGCAATCTGCAGCCAATATCAGGCTTGCGGACAATGCCAGCGTAAAGAATGCGACACGCGACAGCGAAGTGCTGCGTTTCTGGGCGCCCCGCAAGCGCGCGCCTACGAAATTGACAAACAGGATAGCGCCACGCAGGCGCTGGTCTCGGTCACGACCGAATGCCTGGAACAAATCTGTGCCAACGCCGGCGCCTGGCTGAAATTGATACACTGGGCGTTGTTGTGGTAGGACGGCCCGAGCATGTGCATCAATTGCGGATTGGGATGCGGCGCCTGACCAGCAACTGGAAGCTGTTTGCCGGCCTGGCATGGCTGCCAGACCAGGAAGTACGCGATGAGCTTCGCGTGCACCTGGGGCGATTTGGCGCCACGCGGGATCTGGACGTCATGCTCGCGACCGTGGTACCGGTCCTGAACAAAGCAGGCATGCCTGCCATGCAGTTCAGCTCGCACGAAGATGGGGCCACACCGCACGACATCGCCAAAGACCCGTCATTTCAGCAATGGCTGCTGCGGCTGCTGGAGTGGACGGTACTGACGCCCACAACCGATCCCGTGGCCGTTATATCGGATGACACCGAACAGGTTCAACTGGATGTGGTTGATGACGAACAACTGGCCGATTTGATGCACAGTGAGCCAGCCGCAGCCGAGCAAAGCATTGGAGCAGCGCCAGTGCCTGCAGCGGTCGGCGCCTCCACCCAGATTGAACCGATCATCATCCCCCTGACGCCACTGCCACATGGCCGCCCTGTTCTGCGCAGATTGCTGGAGCAGCGCCTGAACAAATGGAACAGGCAAATCGTCCGTCACTGGAAAACCGAAGATAAATCGGATATTGAGGCCTATCATGACCTGCGCAAGCGCATCAAGCGCATGCGTTACGCCCTGAATGTATATGAAGCTTGCGCCCCAATTGCAACCTGAGCGGATATGTAAAGAAACTGGCAGCAGCACAGGAAGTATTCGGTCATCTGAACGATATGTCTACTGCCCTCACGTTCTTTGCCGCGCACACGCAAACCCATCCTGGCGCCTGGTTCGCCGTGGGCTGGCTTACTGCCACGCTGGAAACCCTGAAACACCAGGCTGATGAAGCGCTGACGCATATCCCCGCAAAAATCCGCTACGACTGATACCCCACCCCGATCATGATCGGCACAGGATCAAAAAAACACCCTGCAAGCTCGGATTGTCTATTCCGGTTTGCAGGGTGTCTTTTTTAATAAAAAGGCTCGGTTAAGCGCTGTCATGAGATGGCAGGCATTTATCAGCCCGGCCCTGTGGCCGATTAATCGCCCAGCAACGCGCCGGCAAATTCGGACGCCACAAAGGGTTGCAGATCCTGCAATGACTCGCCCACGCCAATCCAGTAAACCGGCACGGGCCGCACGCCCTGACTGCCCGCAGCCACGGCTGCCAGCGTACCGCCTTTGGCCGTACCATCCAGCTTGGTCACGACCAGCCCGGTCAGCGTCAAGGCCGCATCAAAAGCCTTGATCTGCGAAATGGCGTTTTGGCCGGTATTGCCGTCCACCACCAGCAAAATCTCGTGAGGGGCGTCGCCATCGGCCTTGCCGATCACGCGCTTGATTTTCTTGAGCTCTTCCATCAGATGCAATTGAGTAGGCAAGCGGCCGGCTGTATCCACCATGACAATGGACGCCTTGCGGGCACGCCCGGCATTAACCGCATCGAATGCCACCGCAGCCGGGTCGCCGCCATCCTGGGCGATCACGGCCACATTGTTGCGCGACCCCCATTCAATCAGCTGTTCGCGTGCCGCGGCGCGGAAAGTATCACCAGCGGCCAGCAACACACTGTGCCCCTGCGCCTGAAAATGGTGAGCAAGTTTGCCAATGGAGGTGGTTTTGCCTGCACCGTTCACACCCGCAATCATCACAACCCGCGTCTGTCCGGCGCCTGCATCAAACTGCTTTTCCAGCGGCGCCAGATGCTCTGCCAGCAGATCGCGCAGCGCGTGCTTGACGGTTTGTGCGTCTTCAATGCGTTCTTTTTTCACCTTGTTGCGCAGTTTGCCCAACAGCGATTCGGTCGCTTCCATCCCCGCATCAGCCATAATCAGCGCGGTTTCCAGCTCTTCAAACAGATTCTCGTCAACTTTGACGCCGACAAACAGCGAACTGATATTCGATCCGGTCCTGGACAGACCATCCTTTAAGCGTGCCAGCCAGGACTTGCGGTCTGATTTGGGACGCTGTGCCGTGCTGGACGCTGCCGGCGTCTGCTCGGCAGCGGCAGCCGTTTCGGATATAGCAGTTACTGCGGATGTGGCAGATACTAGCGGCGTTGCCGGTGCTGCAGGTGCCTGGGGTGCTTCGGACCTTGCCGAAACGGCACCTATCTCGGGTGCTGCTGCGGGCGCTTGTGTCGCAGCCGGTGCAACAGCGGGCTGCGGCAGAGTGCCTGCGGCAGAAACGCTCTTTTGCCCGCCCTGTACAGCGGTTTGGCTAGTCGCGCCCGAAGCCTGGCTCGCAGACGGAGCCAACACCGCATCCATGGTTTTTTTCAAGGTTGCCGCTTTTTCGGTCAGATCCACATGAACTGGCGCAGTAGCGGGCGCAGACTGCACTTTGCGCTGCGCTTGCGGCGGCAAGGATGATGTCGACGGCGTGGGCTCAGCCGCAGGGACAGCAGCAGCCGGCACTGGGGGCGGTTCGGCCGAGGCAGGCGTGGCCACCGTCTCTTGCGCTGGCGGCTCCTGAACCGGGGGCGCTTTGGATGGCGGCTCCTGCGGGGGCGGCTCAACCGGTGCCGGCGGCTCTTTGGCCGGCGGTTCGGGCAAAGTCGGCTCCCGAACGGGCGGCTCCTGCGCGGGTGGTATGCCCTGGGCCGCCTGCTCGGTCTCTACCGGTTCCGGGGCAATCGTATGCTCGGGCACCGGCATGAGGGCCGCACCTTCTTCAAGCGTTTCGGGCTGACGGGTCTCAAGCACCGGTTCAACGGGCTTTTCAACTGGCTCGCTGGTTTTCTTTTTACGTTTGAAAAAACTGAACATAGGTTGTCGCAGGAAAGTGAATACTACAATAACAATAGGATTCCCTATTTTAACAGTGTACGTCGCAACAATGATGAAACCAGCAAACCGCCCCGCAGGCACTTCCGGCAAACGCCAGACCATCCGAATTATCGGCGGTCAATATCGTCGCTCGCAGATTCCGGTGGTTGATGCCGACGGCTTGCGGCCGACCTCAGACCGCATCCGCGAAACGCTGTTTAACTGGCTGAACTATCTGTGGGACGGCCGGTTCGACGATAAATCGGTGCTGGACCTGTTCGCCGGTACAGGAGCGCTGGGCTTTGAGGCTGCCTCACGTGGCGCCGCGCACGTTCAGATGGCCGAAACCAGTCCGGCCGCGCTGGCGACACTGCGCGCCACGCGCGATAAATTGCAGGCCAGCCAGGTACGTATCAATAGCGCCGATGCCTTTCTGATGTTAAAACGCATGGATGCCTCCAGATTCGATCTGGTCATGCTTGATCCGCCCTTTGCCGGCAAGCTGTTTGACCGCATCTTTCCTTTTCTGCCGGCCATTGTCAAACCGGGCGGCCTGGTATACATTGAATCGGACCAGCCCGAAGACCCGGGCTCCGACTTCCCTGCTATCCGCCAGGGCAAGGCGGGACAGGTGTATTATCAGTTACATGAACACCTTATTGCACCGCACAAAAGCGAGTAAATACCTTATAATCGACGTTCCTTTAAACGCTCGGGCCGGTTTTCGGCCTCTTTCCCGGCATCGATCGGGAGCAAACGGAGCTCATGATGATCACTGCTGTATACCCAGGGACATTTGATCCTCTCACCCGCGGACACGAGGATCTGGTCCGACGCGCAGCCGGGCTGTTTGATCATGTTGTGGTTGGCGTCGCCGTCAGCGCGGGTAAAAATCCGCTGTTTACCATCGAAGAGCGCTTGCAGATTGCCGAAGAAGTGCTGGGTCACTATCCTAATGTTTCTGTCAAAAGCTTTGGCGGTCTGCTCAAGGATTTTGTCCGCAAGGAAGATGCCCGCATCATCGTGCGCGGTCTGCGCGCTGTATCAGACTTCGAATATGAGTTTCAGATGGCCGGCATGAATCGCCATCTGCTGCCCGACGTTGAAACGCTGTTCATGACCCCGTCCGACCAGTACCAGTTTATTTCCGGCACGTTTGTCCGTGAAATTGCCCTGCTCGGTGGTGATGTGGGTAAGTTTGTATTCCCCTCGGTCGAGCGCTGGCTGCAGGAAAAATCCCAGGCCCGCCTGGCTGCCAGGAACGCGCAGGCGCCCGAGAGCGAATAAGCAAACCCAAAGGGCACGCCAGAAGTAATATCGGCACCAACGGTGCCGCCAGGCCTTGGGCACGCGGCGGCCCCATTAACCCTGATACGCTTGCCTGTTTTCAGGTATTTGCTCAACCATTGGCGTACACTGTCACTGTGTATAAACGAAAAGCGCCGGAAAGATTATGGCCCTGCTGATTACCGATGAATGCATCAACTGCGACGTCTGCGAACCGCAGTGTCCCAATGAAGCCATCTATATGGGTGTGGATTTCTATGAAATCGACCCTGCCAAGTGCACCGAATGCGTTGGACACCATGGCGAGCCGCAATGTCAGGTGGTCTGTCCTGTCGAGTGTATTGAGATCAATCCGGAATGGAAAGAGTCTCAGGATATGCTCATGGCCAAGTTCTACAAGCTGACAGCCGTAGCCTGACCAACCCGTCCCGCAGCGGTCCGCATGTGATGGCGGACCGCCAGCCGAATTGTCGCTGATTTACCCCCTGCTGCCGCTTTCCGCCTGCCACCGAAAATAATGGCCACAGCGTTATCGGCACCGGCGACTACGCACCTCAGGCAGTCAGGTCTTCATCGGGATGCAGCTTGACCAGCCGAATTGGCCGCGCCAGCAACTTGCTGAACCACGCATCGGCCAACTGCCCCTCGCTGACCACGCGCAAGGCACGTCCATCAAGCTGCGCCTCTTCAAAAGCCTCTTCATCATCTTCCAGCACATCCACCGGGATATCCAGCCGCAGCATGCCAGGCGCGCGAATGACCAGGTAATCGAAGCGAATGGAAAGTTCGATTTGTTTCAGGGCCGGATCGTCCCGGTCCACCGCCCGCGACTGCTCGTCAACAAGCAGCCAGCGCAATTGTGCTGCGGGCTTGACTGGCCCCGCAATAGCCGGGCATTGATAAATAGGCTGAAAATCTGATGTTGTCATAATGCAGAATCAAAAAGGAAAAAGGCTGCGCAAAGACCGGAATATAACAAAAGGCCGGTCTACTTAGTGGGAGCGGGTGTGGGCACAGCGGGTGTTGTCGGTTCAGCTGCCGGTTTATCGCCTGCGGCAGGTGCAACGGGGGCGGCCTGCCCTGCGGGCGATGGGCTGCCGCCGTTGGCACCTTCGGGTTTGGTCGGTGCTGTCGCCGGCGCTGGCTGGCCTTCTGTCGCTGCACCAGGTTGCGGCTCAGGCGCGGGCACAGCGGCCTCCTGTGCAGCAGCCTGCTCGGCGGCCTGCTTTTGCGCCTCTGCCTCTTTGTCCTTGCGCTGCTTAACGAACTGGCCCAGCGGAGAATTGTTCAGGCGCTGCCACTTGACCTTCAATTGCGCACCCTCGGGCGAGCCGGTTAATTCAAACGGCAAGGTTACCTGTTTAATGCTCACGCGCAAGCCATCCTGATTCAGCGTGACCGGCTGGCGCGTGACAAACTTGCCTGGGAAAGAAAACTGGTTATTGATCAGGTTGTACACCGCCAGATTTTCGTCGGCCTGGATCAGCAGCGGATCGGTCAGCAGACTGAAATGCGCAAAATGCAATTCGCCCTTATCAAGTACCAGTTTGGTTTTCAGCGTTTCATACGGGGTTTTGGCCGCCGGATCAAATTTCCAGGTACCAGCCTGTTCAATGTTATTGGCATACGCTGCAGGATCGGCAAGCACCGGCGCCAGATCAAAACCGCTGATCGCGCCGTCGCGCGCCTCACCCTCAAGCGAGCCGGTGGCATTGCTTAGCCAGTTGGCGCCTTCGGGTGTATTTCTGGAAGCAAAGACCAACGAGAAGGTGCCCGTACCGGTCATGACCGGATTCATACCCAGCCCCTTGAGCAACGGCTCAATGGAGACGTCCTGGAAATTGAGTTTGGTCGTGACTTCATCGTCCTTCATATTGATCAACGCATCGCCCTGCACCTGTCCGTCAAAAATACTGGACTTGATATCGGTGATACCCAACTGGTCTTTGGTGAAGTTTAAGGCTGCCGTCACATCGTTATACACCACGCCATGATAGGTAATCTGTTTGAGGCTGGCGGTGCCGGATCCGATAAGCGAACCCATCAGGTCGCTAACCAGATTGCGCACAGCGGTAGTGGTAGCTTGATCTCAGCCTGCTGCGGTGCTGCGGGCGCTTCGTGCGTTGCCGGTCGCGGGCGCGGTGGCAGCATCACCCGACACATTGTCGATCAGCTCATCCAGATTCACCGAATCTGCGCCCACGGCAAAGCGCACGTAAGGCTCATCAAACCTGGAAATATTGCCATCAAAACTGAATTTGCCGGAATTGATGACGGCATCGGCCTTGAAACTGGCAACACTTTTGAGGAAATCGGCGCTGAAGGTGCCGATCACGGGAATGTTCTGCTCCCGCGTTTCCACGTCCTTGAGCACCACATTGCCACTCATGGCCGAGAGCGCGAACAGGCGCCGCGCCAAGTCCATTTTGGCAGGCGAAGAAATATTGAAATTGACCGCGCGTTTATTGCCACGGGCGTATGCGCCTTCCAGCTTGATCTGAGCCACATTCAGGGCATCGGACGTGCCGCTGATGCCTTCCATGCGGAAATTGACGCCGAACTGTTCCTTGCCCTTGATCCGGACAGAGCCGGTCAACGGCTTGCCGCCTGCCCCGGTGGGCGAGATATCCAGCGCCGGCGAATTGAGCACCCATTCGTAGCTCTCGTCGTCTTCATCGGAGGCCGTGCCCTTGACCGCGAAATTGGTCATCTGCAACAGCGGCGCCGTCGAATCAAAATTCAGCTTGGGCGCCGCCAGGCTCATATCCAGGTTGCGCAACCCCGTGCCTTTGGCGCCCTTGCCCGAAATGGTCAGATCAATACCCGATCCGGTAAGCGCGTGTGCAAAACTATCGACTTCAAAATCACCGGTCAGGGTGCCGGTTTGCACATCCACATCACCCACGACGCCCTTGATATTGGCTTCCAGATTGCGCGCCGAATACAGCTTGGTGACCGGGTCCAGCTTGACCAGGCCCTGGATATTCACACTGGCGTTGGCAACGGGTCTTGCGCCTTCCAGATTGCCCGTTACAGACACATCGAAAGGTTGATCAAATGTGACCCGGCCGGTATTGACCGTCATCCGGTTCAGGCGCATATCCAGATTGTTCAGCCTGTCCTTATAGAATATCGCGCCGTTTTGCACTTCAAGCCCGGCAATATCGATTTTAAAATCGGTTTTTTTGGGCTGTGGCAAAACGCTGTTGCTTTCGGGGGCTGCGGCAGGACTCGGACGAATTTCATCGCTTTTGAAGCGCGGATCAACTGCCTCTATGGTGGGCGGGGTCTGGCTCAGCAGGTCGTCAAAGTTAAAATTGCCTTTTTCATCGCGCACGATCCAGCCCTTCAGACCGGAGACAGCAACATGATCGACCACCAGACGATTCGACATCAGCGGCCAGATGGCCACGGCAAAACGGGCGCTGTCGATAGACGCAAACGTGGTGGTGGAATTGGGTTCGGACAGTGAGATTTTTCGAACCGACAGACCGATACGCGGAAACAGGGATAGCTCCAGGTCGCCTTCGATGACCATGGTACGGTTGTATCGTTCCTGCACAATGCTTTCGATCTTGTGTTTATAGGCGTTCGGATCGAACGTCAGTAAAAAGACGGCTGCGCCGACAAAGGCAAACAGCATCAGTACCACAAGGCCGATCAAAATTCTTTTAAGCCAGACTTTCATGGGCGGCTTGGTCTCTCATTCATAATAAGTGGGAACAGCCCGCTCAAGGACCGTCTGTCATTCCGATAATTGCAACCGACAGTAGCGGCTCTGCCACGTGTGTAAAGTGGCCATGAGCGGCAAGCATGCGCGCCGGGAACGGCCAAACCACATTACCCATGCAAAGCAGTACTGGCACATAAAAATGTGCAACATACCACCATCATGGCCACGCTATGGATCGGCGGTCGCGATGCACAGCGCCGGTGACATGCCAGGCATGTGCACGTTTTATGCACTTCATGCAATGCATGTCGCAGGCGGCGCTTCTTTTCATAAAAAGATGCTCCGCCTGCCGGTTGAGCTCACAATCGTGCTGTGCCTGCCGGATCTGCCTGTCTGGATTTATCGGGCTGTTATTTTGATTATGCTAACAGATATGGCATTCGAATGCAGGCACAACAGGACTATTTGAACAGTGAGGAAAGCGAATTGAGCACTTCGTTCTCGCCCCGGGCCTGCCCATCGGCCGGAATCTGGCCTTCTGGTGTGGATTTGTCGACCACTTGCGGCAAAATACCCGACAAGGATCCCAGAACGTCGTCACGGGACTGGCCCGACTGGGCAGCGATGGTATCAACCGTCTCGGCCCCCAGCGCGGTATCGACCTGGTCCGGGGAAATCTCACGGTTTTCACCCTTGTTGACCCAGGAGTTGAAAATATCACCCAGGCCGCCTTGCTGGAATTTCTCGGCCAGACCACCCAGGCCACCCTGCTGGTTATTGATCATGGACAACACCACCGGCAACAGCGCGCTCAGGGCGCCAGATTGATGCCATTGCCCAGGTTGCCCAAACCGCCCAAGCCACCAAGACCGCCCATATCTTCCTGCTGCGCGGCGGGCGCCAGGTCGCCCGGGGCCTGCCCGGACGCTACCTGGCCTTCCTGCATTTGTTCATTTTGTGGCTGCTCTTCAGGCTTTTTGCCGCCGCCCAGTACAGCATTGACTGCATCCAGAATTCCCATGATCTTTCCTTGATTGAGTAAGAAGAGGAATTTTGACTATAACACCGGAATTGGACTGCATCGTGAATGTTATTTACCCTATAAACATTTGATACAGATGAAATTATTGTTGTTGCAAGCCAGTTCGCTGGCTCAGCCCGCAAAAGACCAGCCCGCAGGCCGACCGACCGGAAACAGTAAAGCCGCGAACAGGCGCGGCTTTACTGGGTTTGGGAAAGCACAACACGCCTTCCCGGAACACGACAGACTTATACGTTGAACAGGAAATTCAGCACATCGCCGTCTTTGACGATATATTCCTTGCCCTCGGCCCGCATTTTGCCGGCTTCCTTGGCACCCTGTTCGCCTTTATGCGTAATAAAGTCCTCATAGGCAATGGTCTGGGCGCGAATAAAGCCGCGTTCGAAGTCTGTATGGATCGCAGCGGCGGCGCGCGGTGCGGTATCGCCGACATGAATCGTCCAGGCGCGCACTTCCTTGACACCCGCGGTAAAGTAGGTTTGCAAGCCCAGCAGGCGAAAAGCGGCGCGAATCACGCGGTTCAAGCCCGGCTCATCCATGCCCATATCGGCCAGGAATACGTTTTTGTCTTCATCGTCCAGATCGGCAATCTCGGCTTCGATTGCTGCGCATACGGCCACGACCGGCGCATTTTCTTTGGCGGCAAATTCCTGCACTGCAGCCAGATGCGGGTTGTCGGTAAAACCGTCTTCCTTCACGTTGGCCACGTACATGGCAGGCTTGGCCGTAATGAAACAGTAGGGCTTGATCAGATCCAGGTCATCTTTATCCAGATTCATGGAGCGGATGGAGCGAGCCTCGTTCAGAACGGCAATGATTTTTTCCAGCAGGCCAGCCAGGCGCTGCGCTTCCTTGTCGCCAGCGCGACCAGTCTTCTGGGCGCGCAACAACGCCTTTTCGGCAGTGCCCATATCGGCCAGCGCCAGCTCGGTATTGATCACTTCGATATCGGAAATCGGGTTGACCTGACCAGCCACGTGAATCACGTTTTCGTCTTCAAAGCAGCGCACAACATGGACCGTCGCATCGGTCTCACGGATGTTGGCCAGAAACTGATTGCCCAGGCCCTCGCCCTTGGAGGCGCCCGCCACCAGCCCGGCAATGTCCACAAACTCGACGGTGGCCGGCAGAATGCGCTCAGGCTTGACCACTTCGGCCAGTTTATTCAGGCGCTCATCGGGTACTTCCACGATCCCGACATTGGGTTCGATGGTGCAAAACGGATAATTTTCCGCTGCGATGCCCGCTTTGGTCAGGGCGTTAAAGAGCGTGGATTTGCCCACGTTGGGCAGTCCGACAATCCCACATTGAAGAGCCATTGAATTTCCTTGAATTTCGGGCACATGCGTCCTCACGGGGAACCCGGTCTGTCCGGGTCCACGAACGCGATGTGTAATCAGTAATTGCTGTTGCAGACAAAACCGGTCAATCGGCTCACGCGACGCGAAGCGCTACGGGTTTTGCGCAAAACGTTGATTGTAACCCTCTCTGACGCTCTACTTGATCGATTGATGCCTTCAAACACAAGAATGGCCTGAGCCAGAGGCATGACAACACCCGTTGGCACAAAACAAAAGGCCCCCAAATGATGAGGGCCTCAATTCCGTATTAGTGAGAGATAGCCGAGCAACCTTCTTAGTCTGTATATGCAAGCCACCTTGCATAGTGCTGTCGTCGGCGCACGAACCAAACCTGCGTTCATGCTGCTATCATCAGGCTTACCGATTTCACCTGCTGTCAGGGGATATGCTGGACCAGTGGTCGGGGTCAAATTCCAGCTTCCAAACTTCCTACAGTAATACGAACAATACGTTTAAAAATCAATGTTATAGGGTGATTCTAGCAAAAAGCGCAAATCCGGGCAACAATAGAGCGACGCACTTAGCTCAGTCAAGCAGGATCAACGCGGGCATTGCATATTTGCCATCTCAGAAAACTGCCCCGACAGCACATTCATAGCCGCCTGAACGCACAAAGAAAGCAGCAAAAAGACTCCTGACGGGAGCCTTGAAATTACATTGCGGACGAGAGCATCAGACGAACGAACCGCATCACTGCGGCGCGTCAACCATCTGAATGATTTGAATCAAATTACCGCAGCTATCGTCAAATACGGCCATCCGCACCGGCCCCGCATCCATGGGCTGCACCGTAAAGCGCACGCCACGCTGCGTCAACCGGTCAACTTCGGCGTCCAGATCGTCCACTTCAAAGGATGCGGCAGGTATGCCGTCCCTGACCAGGGCCGCTTTATAAGGCGCCACTGCCGGATGCGCGCCTGGTTCAAGCAGCAGCTCAACGCCATCAGGCTGCTCGCCGGACACGACTGTCAGCCAGCGATAGTCGCCTGCAGGTACATCATGCTTTAACTGGAAACCCAGAATATTGGTGTAAAAATCCAATGCTCTGGCCTGATCATCAACAAACACACTCGTTACATAAATTCGCATGCGCTGCTCCTATATATAGATCGCGATTGATTGAATATCCAGCGCTGCCAGCGGCCCATTGCCAATGGCCAGATAACACACATGCCATGAGCACCGCGATGCTGCGGCGCCCGGCTCGCCCTATCTACCCTGCAACATCAGCCAGATCAGCAGTAGCGGCCCGCCATTGAACATCATATGCATCAGGATGGACGTGCCGATCCCGGAACGAACGCGCATCCAGGCCAGGACCAGCCCGGTCATCCATTGTGGCATGACCATAACCGGATACATCCACCACGGCGTCTCGTTCAGCTTGAAATTGTTCAGATGCACAAAAGCAAAAATCAGCACCGACAGGTGAAAGATCCAGGGAAACCATTGTACATACAGTTTGCGTATGCGCCATGGCAATGCTTCGTCATGACCGGCAAAGCCCCGGAACTTGAGGGCGGCAAGCAGCGCCAGCACCAGGATAAACGCACCGGCGCTCAGCCATGACGGGCCCGAAAAGACCACCATCATCATAACCGGTACTACCCAAAGAATGGCACGGGGGTAGCGCAGGCTATAACGAAACAGCATTTCCTCAACCAGCGGCGCCCACAGAACGGCCATCAGCCAGGGAATGTTATCCGGATCCAGCCGGTGCTGAGCGCCGCCGCTTTCTGCTGCGCTCAGGGCCAATGGCGCCAGAACGAACAGGTTAACAAACCATAGCAGAGCCACCCAGGACAACATGCGGGCAAAACGGACATTCGGACACCAGTCGCGCCACCAGCCCGAACCACCGCCCCGCTGGGCGATGCGCGGGGTAAAGCGCGGCCTGCGCACAAAGCGCAGAAACATTTTGAGGTCGGCGCCGAAAGTAGCGGCTGTCATGACCGCGCCTCGCGCGCTGCGGCAAGACGGCGCGACGCCGCGGCAAAATCACCGTCAAGCAGGGGCCCGAGCACAAGCCTGGCGCTGTTGATTTCATTGTCGATCAGCGGCATGTCTTCCTTGGCCGGCATGGAAAGTACGTAATCTGCCACACCCTGGGCCAGGCCCCGGCTACGCGGATGACCAATACCCAGGCGCATGCGCCAGTAGTCACCCGTGCCCAGAGCGGCCTGAATATCCCGCAGCCCGTTATGACCGGCATGACCGCCGCCTTTTTTCAGCTTGACGTCGCCCGGCTGCAGATCCAGCTCGTCATGCAGCACCAGCACCTGTTCCGGTTCAATCTTGAAGAAGCGCGCCACCGCGCCCACAGACTGGCCGGAGCGGTTCATATATGTGACGGGTTTGAGCAGATAGACGGCCTCGCCGTCGTGACGCGCACGCGCCAGCTGTCCGAAAAAACCGGTTTCCAGGGCGAACTGGGTTTTCAGGTCGTCGGCGTAGTGGTCGGCAAGCCAGAACCCGGCATTGTGGCGCGTGGATTCATACTGCTGGCCGGGATTTCCCAGCCCGACAATCAGACGGATAGGCAACGAAGCCATGTACAAAATTCCCTGCAGTTTACGAAACAAACCCCCGAAATGCGAATGCACTGCGGGGGTGTACCAACATAATGGCCTGACCGGCAAGGCCGGCCCGCGTTACCCTGCCCTCAGGCAAAGTAACACATTCGAGACTTACTTGGCGTCGTCTTCGGCAGGCTTGTCAGATTTTTCTGCGTCGGCAGCGGTATCGTCAGCTTCAGCAGCGTCTTCTTCAACACTTTCTGTAATCACAGTTGCCGTTGCCAGCACGGGGCTTTCTTCACCCACACCAACAAACTCAACACCGGCCGGGACTTTAACGTCAGACAGGTGTACAACTTCATTGGCTTGCAAATTGCCCAGGTCTACTTCGATGAACTGAGGCAGGTCTTTAGGCAGGCAGGTAATTTCGATATCGTTCAGCACGTGCGAAATGGTTGCGCCTTGCTGTTTGACAGCAGGAGATTCGTCACCATTGATAAAGTGGAAAGGAATACGTGTTGTAAGCGCTTCGTTGGCACTGACACGCTGAAAATCCACATGCAGCACGAGTGGCTTGTAAGAGTGCCATTGTACGGCGCGCAGCAGAACAGTCTGCTTTTTGCCGTCGAGCATCATGTCCAGTACGGACGTGTGGAATGGCTCTTTACGCAGTGCGTGGAAAATTTCATTGTGGTCAAGTTCGATGCTTTGCGCTTCGCCTTTTCCACCATAAACAATGGCCGGTACACGACCTGCGCGACGCAGGCGGCGGCTCGCACTCGATCCCTGAACGCTACGCGTAGTGGCTTCAAATTTCATGGAGAACTCCAAATAAACAATACCGTTTACGGTATTTTCAAAAAGGCTGAACCGGTTGGCTCAGCCACCCGACCCGTTGCCGCGACCAGCAACGGATCAAATCCTTATTCTACAAACAGTGAGCTGACCGACTCTGCATGGGAAATACGCAGAATGGTCTCACCCAGTAATGATGCGCTGGAAAGCTGGCGTAAATGTTGTCTACCGGAATATCGAAAAAGCCCTGGATCTGGTCTGCGTGCAGGTCCATGGTAAGCAGGCGATCAACGCCCACACTTTGCAGCATATTGGCAACCACTTTTGCCGTAATAGCCACGCGGGCTGAACGCGGACGGCGATCCTGCCGGGCATAGCCAAAGTACGGGATAGCGGCGGTAATACGGCCGGCCGAGGCGCGGCGCAGTGCATCGACCATCGTCATGATTTCCATGAGATTGTCGTTGGTAGGCGCGCAGGTGGGCTGCAGCACGAATACATCGCGGCCCCGTACGTTTTCCAGGATTTCCACCATGACTTCACCGTCAGAAAAACGACCGACGGTCATTTTGCCCAGCGACATGTCCAAATGATTAACGACGTCTACGGCAAGCCTGGGATTGGCAGTGCCGGTAAAAATCATGAAATTAGAGTTGGTCATGATGACTGGAATCGGTGAAGTGAATAAAAAAACCGTGATAAGCACATACCGGTTTATAGCGGCTTATTCACGGTTTCCGCACATGCAGTACGAATTTGGCTGGGCGGAAGGATTCGAACCTTCGCATGCTGGAATCAAAATCCAGTGCCTTAACCAGCTTGGCGACGCCCCAAATTCTATATCCAATTATACAGTGGATGCCGGTTGATGCCGTGACAGACAACGACCTGTTTTATCCACTGGCTTGCCTCTGGATGAGAAGCAAGCGCAGATTCTACACTATGCCTGCATGCCTGGGCCTGATCGGCAGTATCGAACGGTATAAAAAAACACGCACCCGATCCTGTCATTCTGGCCTGTATACCCAGGGATTCAAGCCAGCCGACAATAAGCGAAAGCGGTTTGAAAAGGGCACATGCTGCTGCCTGTAGATCATTTCTGCCAAACTGATGAATATCATGTCCAGCAAAGTCGTGCATTATGAGGGATTTTGTGTCTCTTGTCAAATCAGGATACGCAAAAACTGTTGCAGTTGCGACACTGATTGTGGGCACAAGCACGACATAAGATGCTTGTGGCACCGGATACGCCGCCAGCGCCTCGCCTACCCCCTGGGCTAAGGCCGATTCACCGAAGATAAACACCGGCACATCGGCACCCAGCGTCAGCCCCAGGGCCTGCAGGCCTCTCGGGACAAGCCGCAGCCCCACAGGCGGTTCAGCGCAATCAAGGTACTGGCGGCATCGCTGGAGCCACCGCCCAGCCCGCCGCCTGCGGGAATATGCTTGTCAACGGCAATAGTCACGCCCGCCGCCGCGCCACTGTGCGCTCCGGCGTGTTGCTGAAGCAGGCGCGCCGCCCGCACGATCAGATCCTCATCTTGCGGCACGCCGGGAATATCTGTCACGCGCACAATTTGCCCGTCGTCGCGCATGGTGAAATGCAGCCGGTCGGCCAGGTCAATAAAGGTAAAAACCGTTTGCAGCAGGTGATAACCATCGGCGCGCCTGCCGGTGACGTGCAGGAACAGATTCAGCTTGGCCGGCGCAGCAACGTCATGCAAAAACTTCATTCGCTCTCGGTTACCACGCGAACGGTAATGCGGTCACCCGCCATGGTGCGCTCAAAATTCAGGCGCGTGGGTCCTTTACTGTCAAAATCGGACATATTGACCCGCCAGCCGGCTTCGTCAAACGTCTGCGCACTCCGGGCCGTGTTGGTCTGCCCTGCCGTATGCTGGCCTGTAAGCTGACCACTCGCCTGGCCATTGCGCAGGCCTTTGAGCCAGTTGCGCATGCCACTGACCGGAATCGGGCTGCCCAGCACCTCGGCCACCAGGCATCGGGGTCGCTGGCCACCGTGCGCTGGCCATTGGAGCGCGTGAGCACCGCCTGGTTATCGGCCACGACCACCCGCGCCAGGGTGGAACCCAGCGGGTTGGTCAGATCCAGTGTGAGCACAGCGCCCGTATCCAGCCAGGTAAAACCGCCCTGCACCGAATCGCGGTTGCGCTCTGCGCTGCGATCATAAACGGTCAGGGCAAAGCGCCCGGAACGCTCAAACGTGCCGTCGGCTCGGGCGGCCTGCGAAGCCGGGGGCTGGGTGGGCACGGTCGAACATGCCGCCAGTGTGGCTGCCACCAGGCAGATTGCGGTCAATCGGGTATAGCGAGATAAAACGCGTACATTCATTTGAGGCGGACTCCCAGTCGTTTGAGGGTATCTTTAAGCGTCGGGTTTTCCTTGTCCAGCTGCCAGCCCTGTTTGAGCAGCGCCCGGGCCCGTTTTTTGTCGCCATTTGACCAGTAGACTTCGGCAAGATGCGCGGCAATATCGGCTTGCGGCGACAACTCGAAGGCATTTTCCAGATACTGGCTGGCCAGCGCATCATTGCCCAGCCGGAACTGCAGCCAGCCCATGCTGTCCAGAATGAAGGGGTTGCCCGGCGCCAGTTGCACAGCCTTGTCCAGCAGCGTTTGCGCCTGCTCCAGATTGATATTCTGGTCGGCAAAGACGTAACCCAGTGCGTTATAGGCATCTGGCGAATCCGGCTTGAGCGCCATCACCTGCCGCAGCAAGGTTTCCATTTCAACGATTTTGCCCTGCCGTTCGTACAGCATGGCAAGGTCATATTTGATGGCCGGGCTGTCAGGCAGGGCCTTGTCGGCCTGAACCAGGCGGGTCACCGCCCTGTCGGTGCGCCCGGCAGCGGCCAGCACCTGCGCGCCCGCCAGCTCAACAATAATTTTGTCATCGCGGGTTTCGGTGCGAATGTCGGCAATCAGCGCCATGGCTTTATTTAGCTCTCCCAGCTTGCCGTAGAGTGCTGCCTGTTTCATGCGAATTTGCGGCAAGGCAGCCGATTCATCGATTTTTTCCAGTTGGGCGATCGCATCGCGATACTTGCCTTCATCTTCGTCAATCTGGGCAAACAGCAGGCGCGCATCGGTCGACTGCCCTGGGCATTGGTTTCGGCATCGGACAATGCCTCGCGCCGCTGCCCCTGCACCTCCAGGAACTCGGTCAGGCGCGCCCGTGCCGTTTTATAGTGCTTGGCCTGGTAATTGACCTGAGCCTCCAGGTACAGCAGGTCAAAGTCCTCGGGAAAGGCCTTGCGCATACGCGCCAGATCGGCCAGGGCAGATTCGAACTTCCTGTCTTCAACCAGTTGGCTGATGTACAGAAGACGGACCCGACGGATATTTGGGTGGGCAGTGATGAACTTGCGCCCCAGCGACATGGCCAGGTCGTGGTTGATTTTGACACCGTATTGCAATACGCGCTCGGCAGCGGCATCAGAGTCCGGATCAAGCGACAGCGACTTGCGCGCCGCTTCCCAGGCCAGTACCGGCTTGCCCGCCTGGGCCGCCAGATCGGCCAGCAGCAGGTGGGCGACCGAGAAATTGTCGCCGTTCTTGTGAATGACCTCTGTATAGACCTTCAGGGCTTCCTGCTTGTCTTTCATGCGCGCCACCACGGCGGCGGCCTGGTACAACGCACGGTCCTTGTTGCCGGCCTTGGCGATGCGCTCACGCAGCGCCTTGACGATGCCCGCCGTATCACCGTTGCTGGCCGCCAGCGCCAGTGTAGCGGCCGCGGCTTCTTCATCGCCGGGCGCCAGCTGACTCCAGAGCCGCGCCGCTGCGGCAGCCTGCCGGGATTGGGACTTGGCCATATACAGATGCATGGCCCGTTTGGCCAGACGTGGCATTCTGCGCTCACGCGCCATGGCCATCGCCGTTTCTGCCGCCAGATCGGTTTTGCCTTCCTGGGCAGCAATTTCCATGATGAGCAGACGGTAAATGTCGTCGGCCTCGGTATGGTTGATCAGCGTCACGGGCGTGGCCTGCTCATTCGACAGAAAATCCAGCATGGCGCGCCGGTCTACCGGCTGGTTAAACTGGGCATGTGCGAGCGCAGTCCACATGAGCGGAGCAACAAGGGCTGCGGCGCGAATAACGCTTTTCATCGGAATCACAGGCAAGCGAGGCAGTGGCTGATAACAAAAAACAAATGTTATCATCCCTGCTTAGTTATTATTAATAAATCCTTAAAACATAAGCATTTTATCTGCGGCGGCGTGCCTTTGCGCGTGCCGTGGGCACCCCCACCTTTCCTATGCCTGAACTACCTGAAGTTGAAACCACCCGCCGCGGCCTGGACATGATCATTACCGGCAAGCGGCTGCTCGCGGTCCACGTGCACGAAGCACGGATGCGCTGGCCGGTAACGCCCCAGCTGAATCTCATTTTGCAGGGCAAACAATTACTGGCCTGCGAGCGGCGGGGCAAATACCTGCTGTTGCGTTTCGAACACGGCACCCTGCTTGTGCATCTGGGCATGTCCGGATCGCTGAGACATGTTCAGGCAGGTGAATTTTTGCGCAAGCACGATCATGTGGAGTGGTGTTTCGATGACGTTACGGTCCGCCTGAACGATCCGCGGCGCTTTGGCGCAGTGCTGTGGCACGCTAACGACGCCGGGCCAGTGGCAGCGCACCCCTTGCTGGCCGGGCTGGGCATAGAACCCTTTGATGCGACCTTCACCCCGCAAATGCTCCATGCCGGACTACAGGGCGCAGCATCGCCATCAAGCAGGCGCTGCTGGGCGGCCAGATTGTGGTGGGCGTAGGCAATATTTATGCGTCGGAAAGCCTGTTCGCCGCTCGCATTCATCCACGTACGCCGGCCAACCGCATTTCGCCGGCAAGAGCGCAGCGCCTGCACGCGGCTATATTGGATACGCTGGAAAAAGCGCTGGAATCGGGCGGCAGCACCCTGCGCAACTACACGGGTACGCAGGGCGAACCCGGCGCCTATTTTGAAATTCATGCAGCGGTCTATGACCGCGAGAATCAGCCCTGCCGCAGCTGTGGCACGCCAATCCGCAAAATCGTGCAGGGCCAGCGCGCCACTTTTTTCTGTCCTAAATGTCAGCGCTATTGATAACCTTGCCCGGGTTCATCAGAATGTGAGGATCCAGCGCACGCTTGATCTTGCGCATCAGGGCCAGCTCCACGTCGGATTTGTATAACGGCAGCAGGTCTTTTTTCAGCTGCCCCACCCCATGCTCGGCGCTGATCGAGCCGCCAAAGGCGTGTACGCTGTCATGCACCAATTGATACACTTGCGGCTGCAGTTCCAGAAATGCAGTCTCATCCGAGCCTGCCGGCGCTGCCACGTTGTAATGCAGATTGCCATCGCCCAGGTGGCCAAAAACAATATGGCGCACGCCCATAAACGCCGCCTGCAACTGCGCATTGGTCTGTTCAACAAAATCGGCCATGCGCGAGACCGGAATCGACACATCGTGCTTGATGTTTTTACCCATCTGTTTTTCCGCCAGCGGGATGCTTTCACGCAAATGCCACAATTCATTGCTCTGGGCAATGGATGCAGCAATAACAGCGTCTACCACATCCCCGTCTTCAATGGCCTGGCCCACCACCGTTTCAAAACGTTCGCGCGCATGATCGGCGCTTTCGCTGTCGGAAATTTCCAGCAGCGCATACCACGGGCACTGCCTGCCGGACGCGTCAAACGGCCATTTCTGCTGGTCAAACTGCAGTGTGACCGAATCCAGGCAATAGTGGGAAATAAGTTCGAAACCGGTCAGGGCCGCGCCGAACCCCTTGCGGCTCGCGCCAGCATCCGCACGGCCGCCGGCATGTCGTTGAAAGCGAGCATGGCCGTGCAACGCGCCACTGGTTGAGGATACAACTTGAGCGTTGCCGCGGTAATAATCCCCAGCGTGCCCTCGCTGCCGATATACAGATCACGCAAATCGTAGCCGGTATTGTCCTTGCGAAGGCCACGCAAACCATGCCAGATCTCGCCATCTGCCGTGACCACTTCCAGGCCTAGCGTGAGATCACGGGTATTGCCATAGCGCAGCACCTGCGTGCCTCCTGCATTAGTGGCCAGATTGCCGCCGATCGTGCAACTGCCTTCGGCAGCCAGGCTCAGCGGAAACAAACGGTCTGCCTCAATCGCAGCCTGCTGCACCTCGCGCAGGGTGCAGCCGGCTTGCACGGTAATCGTATCGTCGGCCGTATCCACCTGCAGGACGCGGTTAAGGCGCGCAAGAGCGATCACGACACTATTGCCCTGCCCGTCTGGCGTGGCGCCCCCGCAAAGACCGGTATTGCCGCCTTGTGGCACCATGGGCACCTGATGCTCCACGCAGGTGCGCACCACCTGTGCTACCTGTTCGACAGAGGCGGGGCGCACCACGGCCAGCGCCTGACCGGTATAGCGGCCGCGCCAGTCGGTCAGATAAGGTTGTGCCGCCGCTCCGATCAATACATGATCTGCGCCGACGATGTCCTGCAATGTTGCCAATAGATTCATTTTTTTCTGCTCGTTTCAATTTGACCGCTGTCGCACTGGGCTGGCGGACAAATTCCCACCAGCCCGCTTTGGCAACAGACGTATAATACAGTTCACATTCTACCGAAATTCGTGACTGTTGCCGGTCGCGTACGTGACGCAACGGCTGCAACCGCATTTACCAGGACAACCTATGACCCCAGCGCTTCCCCAATCCGTATTCAAGGCTTATGACATTCGTGGTATTGTGCCTGAACAGCTCAATGCCTCGTTTGCCTACCTGCTGGGGCGCGCGCTGGCCCGGCGTGCCCGCGCCTGCGGCACGGACCGGATCGTGGTGGGCTACGATGGACGCCTGTCCAGCCCGGAGCTGTCCGCCGCCCTGCAAAAGGGCATTCTGGATGAAGGCATTGATACGGTAGACATCGGCATGGTGCCCACGCCACTGGTGTATTTCGAATCCTACTCCGAAAATATCGGCGCCGCCGTTGCCATTACCGGCAGCCATAACCCGCCAAAATACAATGGCTTCAAAATGATGATCGGCGGCAAGGCCCTGTACGGCGACGACGTACTGGCCCTGCGCGAGCAGATGCAGGCGCTGCAATCTGAGCCGGTAGCTGCAGTAAAAGGCGTTGCACATCGCAAGGACATTGTCCAGACGTATATAGAGCGGATTGTGTCGGACGTGAAGCTGACCCGCCCGATGAAAATTGCCATCGATTGCGGCAATGGCGTGGGCGGCGTGGTCGCAACCAAACTGTTTCGCGCGCTTGGCTGCGAGGTGATCGAGCTGTATTGCGATGTGGATGGCACCTTTCCCAATCACCACCCCGATCCTGCCGACCCCCACAACCTGGAAGACCTGCAGCGCACCCTGCGGGAGACCGACTGCGAAATCGGTCTGGCCTTCGACGGTGACGGTGACCGCCTGGGCGTTGTCACCCGCAGCGGCAGCATCATCTGGCCGGACCGCCAGTTGATTCTTTTTGCCCGCGATATTCTTGCGCGCCAGCCTGGCGCGACCATTATCTATGACGTCAAATGCAGCCGTCACGTGACCGCCTCTGTTCTGGCAGCCGGCGGCGTGCCGCTCATGTGGCGCACCGGTCATTCGCTGATCAAGGCCAAGCTGGCGGAAACCGGCGCCCCTATTGCAGGTGAAATGAGCGGCCATGTTTTCTTCAAGGAACGCTGGTTCGGCTTTGATGACGGCCTGTATACCGGCGCGCGCCTGCTGGAAATCCTCTCGCGCGAGCCCAACCCCACCGCCGTGCTTGATGCCCTGCCAGAGGGCATTTCCACGCCGGAACTTAAGCTGGACATGGAAGAAGGCCAGCAATATTCGCTGATCAAGACTTTGCAGGAAAAAGCGCATTTTCCGGGCGCCACCAGCGTCAATACCATTGACGGCGTACGCGCCGAATATGAAGACGGCTTTGGCCTGGCGCGTGCGTCCAATACCACACCTGTGATTGTGTTGCGTTTTGAAGGCGAGTCGCAGCAGGCGATTGATCGCATCCGTGCAGAATTCAAAGCGGTGTTCGCCCAGTTTGCGCCGGGCGCGGCGCTGCCGTTCTGATTATTTCATGATACCAGGCCTGGCCTGCGCCTGAACCGGCGTCCTGGCAGCAGCGGGCGGCGGGTCATGCGCCCCCGGCTGCCTTTTGCAAGCTAGCGGCCCAGCGCCTGGTATATATCCAGATGCACCTGCACTACCTTGCGGATATCGAAGGCCTCCTGCGCCAGCGCCCGCCCTGCCTGGCCCATGGCCTGACGCTTTTGCGCATTTTCTGCCAGATCACAAACCGCCTCATAAATGGCACGTGCATCCCGAACCGGCACCAGCACGCCGGTCTCATCGGCTTCAATTGCATCCCGACACCCGGGCACGTCGGTCGTAATCACGGCACGCCCGCAGGCGGCCGCTTCAACCAGAGACTTGGGCAACCCTTCCCGGTAGGATGGCAGCACCACAATATGTGAATCGGCATACAGCGCAGCAATATCGCTGCGCTCGCCCAGCCATTGCACGCGATCGCCCCAGGCCGTGGCCTCTTGCTGCGTGACCGATGCCGGATTGCCCGGATCGGGATTGCCTACCACCAGCCAGTGATAGGGTTTGCCATCGCGCCGCGACATGTCGGCCGCCTCCACATATTCCAGGACACCTTTGTCGCGCAACAATCGCGCCACAAAAATAATCTTGATCGGTAGCGGCGGCTCCGGTACTGCGGCATATTGCTCAAGGTCGACGCCCGAGCCGCGGATCATCACCACCTGCTCATCTTTGACCGCGCCAATGCGGCTCAGGATATCGCGGTCATTGCGATTCTGGAAAATGACACGGCTGTTGCTGTGCCCCAGCGCAAAGCGATAAAGCTGCTGGGTAACCAACCTGACCCAGTCAATGCCCTTGCGCTCGCGCGTAAAAATAAACCCCAGACCCGAGATCGCAGAGACCACGCCCTTCACACCCGCAAGCCTTGCGGCAATGCCGCCATACAGCACAGGTTTGATGGTGACCAGATGCACAATGTCGGGCCGCACCCGCCGGAACAACTGATAGATGGCGTAAACCGTTTTGAGTTCAGCAGCGGGTTCATGCCGCTGCGCGACATGGGCAACACATGGTGCGTTAAACCATGCGATTTGATGGCCTGCACGGCAGCGCCGTCCATGGTTGCCACGCTGACCTCATAGCCCTGCTCTTTTGCCGCCAATGCGATGGGCAAACGATGCGACAAAAAAAAGGCAGGATTATTCACCACGAACATCAGGGAGCGGGGCGAGTTCTGCTGTGTCATAGTACGGGGTCCCTATTTGTTGAATCAGCGCGCATCGCCAAGCATCGCCCGCCAGGTCTGTTCATATCGTTCAATCATATTTGGCAGGCTGAACTCCTGCAGCACCCGCGCGCGCACCCTTTCGGCAATCACGTCACGGCCTTGCGCATCGATGGCGGCAAACGCCTGCCCGATAGCCTCGGCCAGCGCTGCCGGGTTCTGCGGCGGCACCACCCAACCGGTATCCCCGACAATCACGGCGGCATCACCAACATCGGTTACCACCCCCGGTACGCCGCAAGCCATCGCCTCGGCAACCACATTCGGAAAGCCCTCGGCCAGGCTGGAGAGCACATGCACGTCCAGTGCATTCATGACCGCGGGCACATCATCGCGCATGCCCAGCAGAATGACCTGGTCGGTCACTTCGGCCTCGCGCAGCCACTGCATCAATTGCGCATTATCTGTATCCAGCCCTTTGCCGACCAGCACGCAATGCAGAACCAGCCCGTTTTTCTTGCACTGGGCCAGCGCATCAATCAGGCTGCGATGGTCCTTGAGCGGATTGAAGCGTGCCACAAAACCGATCACGCGCGCATCGGGCGCCAGTTGCCACTGTTGCCGCAAGCGCTCGCGCGCCTGCGCATCGGGCTGCCAGCGCGTCAGGTCATAACCGTTTTGTATCACCACCATTTTGTTTGCGTCATAACCCCATTGCTCATGCGCGCGCGGGCGCCTTGCGCGCAGCACACAATGGTTTGCGGCAGCCAGCCGGACACCAGCCCGCAAAAGCGCGCCAGCAGCCAGGCAGACTTGCTGCTGCTCTTGAGATTTTCACCGGAATTGCGTATACCCCAGGCAATATGCCGGATGCCAGCCGTTCGGGCTGCCAGTCCGGCAATCGCATCAGCGTGATACATCCAGGTCTGCACCACGTCAGGCCGCAGCCGGATCAGTTCGCGGCGCAGCGCCATAAAGTCGCGCGGCGTGATCTTGCCGGGTTTCATGCCAAGGGTAATAACGTTGATGCCCGCATCGCGCAGGCCTGCACCGTACAGCCCGTCATCGGTAAAGCACACCAGGGTATGCCGAATTGCTTTGGAGGGCGCCATCAGCAGGCGATTAAGCACCGCTTCGGCACCACCCTGGCCCAGGCCACTGATCACGTGTACCACATGCAATTTGCGCGCAGGCGCTGCGGTTGTTGCTGCAGTTGCGTTGGCATCATCTGTCGGCGCTGCTGCGACCGGCGCAGATACAGACGAATCCGGCCCGGCAGATTGGCTCATGGCGCCAGTCGCGCCTGCGGGCTGCGACAATGCAGTCATTATTGCGACTCCGTCGGCGCCGCCGGCTTGACCCGCGACTTACCCAGCACCGCATCAAACAGGAACTGCCATTGTTCCAGCACCGCAGCCAGGCTGTAGCGATCACGTACCGAAATCGTGGCGCGATGGCCAAGCTCGCGCCGCAGTATTTCATCTGTCATAACCTGAAGCAGCGCCTCCTGCAGGGCGTCCACATCGGAGAGCCCGACCAGAATGGCGTCACGCCCGTCCCGGGACAGTTCCGCAGGGCCGCTGGGGCAATCCATGGTCACGCAAGGCAGGCCCAGCGCCATGGATTCGAGCAATACATTGGGAAACCCTTCCACTTCAGAGGTCATCACAAACGCATCGGCGCGACTGATTGCCTCCCAGGCTGATCGGTTTTACCCGGCAGATGGATGCGATCCTGCAAACCCAGTTTGCGTACTTTTTCCTGCAAAAGGCTGAGCAGCGGTCCTTCACCCCAGATCGTCAGATCCCAGTCGGCACCTGGGGCGCCAGCCGGGCAAAGACATCAATCAACATTTCAAAGCGCTTGGTGGCAACAAAACGCCCCATGGCGCACAATTGCTTGCGTGCACCCGCCGGGGTTTGCAGATCAGAAGGCGTTGCGGCATCTGCAGCCGTTTGCCCATCCGGCGCCGTGCCGGCAGACTCCGACACATAGGAGACCCTGCCGGTATCGTCCACCGCACGGGCGGCCGACTCCAGCGCCGGCGGCAGCGGATTGGGAATGACCGCCACATGCTGCAAGCCGGGCACAACGCGGGCAAAAACCTCGGCGGCCTGTTGAGTCTGCAGCATGACGGCATCGGCCTGTGGATACAGCAGGCGCCGCGCGCGTGCCAGCACGTTGCTGATATTCTTGCTGGCAGCCGGATTGGTTCTTTCGCACACAATGACCGGAATGCCCAGGCCCTTAGTGGCCGCCAGCACCATGACATTCACATTGGTCAGAAACGATACGATCACATCAGGCGCCTGCTCCTGAATCAGGCGCCGCAGGATCAGCGGCTTGGCCAGCGTACGGAACATGCCCGGCCCGCTCAGATGCCGGGCCACCCAGACCTGGCGCACCCCGGGATCCAGCGGATAGAATGATTGGCCGGTGCCCCGCGAAAAAGTGGGCATCAGGCACACATCGTGACCTTCCCTGACCCAGGCATTGACCAGCGATGCGGCCACCCGCTCGGCCCCGCCCGCATTCATGGAACTGACAAGTAACAGGATTCGCATGGGCTACTCCTTACTGCCGTGGTTAATGATTTTCATGGTTTGATTCCGTATTCATCCAACCAGGCCTGCAGCATCAGGATACCCCACAAGCGCGCACTGTTGTCCACCTGCCCGCTTTGATGCTGCATCCAGACCTCGCGCACGCGTTGCGCATCCAGCAGGTTCTGCGCCTCAAGACGCGGCAATGCCAGCAATTGCTCGCCCCATTGGCGCAACGGCCCCCGGAGCCACTGCCCCATGGGCACGGAAAACCCTTTCTTGGGTCGGTCCAGCATCTGCTGCGGCACGTGACGGTATAGCAACTGCTTGAGAATCCACTTGCTGTCGCCGCCGCGCAGCTTGTATTTTTCGTCCAGGCTCCAGGCAAACTCGTATACCCGATGATCCAGCAGCGGCACACGGGTCTCCAGGGACACGGCCATGGCGGCCCGGTCCACCTTGACCAGAATATCATCGGGCAGATACGAAACGGTATCAATGGCCATCATCGTATCCAGCAGGCTATCCAATGGCGCCTGCGAAAACGCGCTATCCGGTTCGGTTGCGCCCTTGAGCACGCTGGCCGGATCCTGCCAGTACGAGACAAACTGCCGGTAGAACGCGACCATATTCTCTGCGCCCAGCACTTGTTCGAGCTTGCCGAACTTTTCTGCACGCGGCCCGGAGAGCAGGCTGGCAGCAACGCGCGCACCGGCACGCAGCGGCCCTTGCAGGCCCGCCGGCACACGCTCGCGCTTGCCCCACCACTGTTGTACACGTTGATAACGGGAATAGCCGCCAAAAAGCTCGTCACCGGCATCGCCCGAAAGCGCCACCGTCACCTGCTGGCGCGCCATGCGCATCACCAGCGCTGTCGGAATCTGTGAGGAGTCGGCAAACGGCTCGTCATACATTTGCGGCAGCGACGGGATCAGATCCAGGCTGTCCTGGGCGCTGACATACAGTTCGGTATGGTCCGTGCCCAAATGGCGCGCCACCTCGGCGGCGTATTCGGCTTCGTTGTATTCCGGCTCGGTAAAGCCAATGGAAAATGTCTTGAGCGTACCGGCCGCCTCCTCACGGGTCAGGCTGGCAATCAGGGACGAATCAATGCCACCGGATAAAAACGCGCCCAGCGGCACGTCCGACAGCAACTGCCCGCGGATCGCCTGGCGCAATACGCGATCCAGGCCATCGACCGCATCATCATCGCGCGCAAATTGCGCACGCGGCTGCGAACGGGCCACCTCCAGCGCAGACCAATAGGACACGGGTTCAGGCCATGCGCCTGTCTCAATCTGGTCTGCCGACAAACTCACCCAGGTTCCTGGCAACAGCTTGCGCACTTTCGTAAAAACGCTATAGGGCGCAGGAATATAGTTATGGCGCAGAAACAGCGCAATCGCATCACGATTCAAATGCGCATCAAAACCCGGCAAAGGCATCAGCGCCTTAAGTTCAGAGGCAAACATCAGGCCATCTGGCGTATAACCGTAATACAGCGGCTTTTCCCCAAAGCGGTCACGAGCCAGCACCAGATTGCGCGTCTGCCTGTCCCATACCGCGATGGCGAACATGCCCACCATTCGTTTTAAGGTTTCCTGCACGCCCCAGATCATAAGTCCGGCCAGAATGGTTTCCGTATCGGAGTGTCCGCGCCAGGCATGGGCATAACCGTCCTGTTCCAGCGCCTGGCGCAATTGCGGATGGTTATAGATTTCGCCGTTAAATACCAGCATAAAGCGCTGATCGGCACTGGCCATGGGTTGGTGCCCCTGCTCAGACAAGTCCTGAATCGCCAGTCGAACGTGACCAAAAGCCACGCCGCTATCGGCCTCTTCCCAGAAGCCATGACTGTCCGGCCCGCGGTGGGCAATACGGTCACAGCTTTGCGCAAGCAATGTTTCCTTGTGTTCGAACCGGCCTACAAGCCCGACAATCCCGCACATAAGCGTTGCCTATCCCTTTTTATCCTGATGCTGTATGTCGTTGAATACCTCTTGCCACAAAGACAGCACGCGCCGCATCGAAAAGCGGTCACGTACATCCACAGCGCGACTGGCCAGCGTTTTACGAGCCTGCTTGTCCTGCATCAGCCCCGACAGCGCGGCAGCCAGTGCCTGCGGATCTTCTACCGGCGTGACCAGCAACCCGTCAATATCGGGCCGGATAATCTCGCGCGGCCCGGTTTCACAATCGAAAGCCACACTGGGCATGCCACAGGCCATGGCTTCAAGCAGGCTGTTGGACAGCCCTTCTACCCGCGAGCTCAGGACATAGATATCACAGGCCTGGTACCACTGCTGCATATTGCCTACACGGCCAGGCATACTGATACGCCCGGCCAGCCCGGCCACATCAATCTGTCCCTGCAGGCGATCGCGCTCGGGCCCCTCGCCCAGGATAACCAGATCCCAATCGGGAAACACGGCAGCCAGATCCCTGAATGCGTCAATCAGTATATCGAAACCCTTGTCTGTGTGCAGACGTCCCACGGCCAGCAGGCGGCAGCGTCCGTTGCGCAGCGGCGGCGTCACCTGCGGCTCACCATTGGCCAGCGGCCAGTGAACGGCATTCGGTATCACTGCCATATTCGACCCGGGCACGTGATTGACGATCCAGCTGGACGTATCGCGCGTTAGCGCCACCACCCGGGCCGCATGCGGATACGTGCGACGCCGCAGCTTGAGCCAGAACGACGAAAGATTCTGCGATGGTGGATGGGTATGCTCGGTAGCGATAACCCGGCATCGCAGGCCGGTGGATGCCAGTATCGACAAAATCGACGCGGTGGTCATCATGCCCAGCACGATATCGGGCCGGTAGCGCTGCATGGTTTTGCGCAAGGCGTACAGGCGTCGCAGATTGGCCATCACGCCGCGCAAACCTGCAGTATTGAGCGCCACGCGCTCTACATGCCGGTTCAGCTCATAAACGTCGCCACGGGCATCGGTCTGGGTGACCACCATCACATCGTGCCCGTGAATATGCCACTGGTTGGCCAGGTCGACCGCCACCCGCTCCGCCCCGCCGGCATGCAACGAGTGGATAAAGATCATGATTCGCAGGGGGGATGGCGCTGCGGTCGTCGAAGTCAAAGGCATATCAATCGATTGTTTTTTCAGAAGAAGATTGTTTGGACACATCATGTGTCAGCGTCACAAAGACATAGCAAATATAAGACAGCAGGTACATGCAGCTGGTTGCCAGCATAATACCTTCGGCGCCCATCATGGGAGCAAGTATCTGGTTGAGCACTGCCTTGAGCGCAAAGTTGGCTACGGCAATGGCGGCCATCAGCTTGTAGCGGTTCTGGCTGGCCATCAGTTGCACCAGAATCAGCACGCCGAAATAGAATGGCAACTGCAATATTCCCCAGCGCAGCACGCTGGCCACGGCAATCGTGTCATCGGCCGTAAAGGCGCCGTTTTCAAACAGGATTTTCACAATCCAGGGCGCCAGCACCCAGCATGCCGCCACGGCAACCACGCCGCCCGCCAGCATCAGCACCGACCATTTGAGCGCCATATTGCGGGCGCGCAGCGCATCGCCCTGGCTTTGCACGTCGGCCAGCACCGGCAATGCGGCGCGTCCCACCGAAGCGGCGCCAAGGCCGATAATCAATGACAGCAACCGCGTGGCGTAACCCAGCGTCGCGTTGGCGTTATCGCCAAGACCGGCCGCGGCAATCTGGTCCAGCGGCCCCACAAAGCTCATGGCGATTTGCCCGATCAGCATCACGCCGGCCGCATTCAGCAACAACGGCCACTGATGCGACTTGAACGTAAAACTGGGAACGCCCCAGATCCCGTTGTCAGCCTTGCGCGCCAGTACCATCAGCCAGACCGCCTGGATAACGTACCCAACCAGCGTCCCCAAAAGCAGCGGCATGACGCTGACATCACCTGGCGTGAGCAGAATCCATACCAATATCATCAGCGCCGGGATGCTTTCCAGCAGGGTATTAACATGCCGCTCGTGCGCGCGCAGGCGCGATGTCCCCACGCCAATCAGCAGCGTGAGCAAGGCCGCCGGCGCAAAGGCCCAGATCAGCTCGGTGCTGTGCTGCCGGGTGGTCTGGCTCAGGTTACCTGCAGAATAATCAAGAATATACGGCCACAGCAGCCAGGTCAGTACTCCGGTCACCACCCCAATGGCCAGCACCCAGCCCTGCAACTCACGGATAAACTGCACCCGCTCACTGCCAGGCGCATAGCGCGTCTTGACCAGCACCGGGATCAGGACAATGGAAAACGCGCCAACAATGGTAATGGGCAGCCAGTTCGCCATGGTCATGGTGAACTGATAGGCGTCAACCACCTCGCTCACGCCATAGCGATGCGCCACTGCCATTTCCTTGAGCGCACCAGCCATCTTGCCGATCAGCAGGAAAAACGCCACGCGCATCGCGCCGCGCGCGATACGCATATGGTCAGGATGCAGCCCTTTAAACCGCCCGATAGCCCGCTTCAAGGATCAACGCAGGAACTGGGTGTACCACGGCATCGCCACTTCGATCCCTTCCAGGATATCGTGTGTAGGCTTGTACCCCAACTGTTCATGCGCCTTGGTGATGTCTGCCTGCGAATGCCGAACGTCGCCGCTGCGAAAATCGCGGTATACCGGCTGTTTATCGTACTTCACACCATTCTTGTCCAGCGTGCTGGCCAGATGGGCGAACAGCTCATTCAGGCTGGTGCGCGCGTTAACAGCCACGTTGAACACCTGGCTGCCCTCTTCCGGCATATTGGCTGCAGCCAGCAGGTTGGCCTGCACGGCATTTTCTACAAAGCAGAAATCGCGGCTGGTTTCACCATCGCCATTGATAAACACATCTTCACCCTTGATCATGGACGCTGTCCATTTTGGGATCACGGCCGCATAGGCGCCGTCAGGATTCTGGCGTTTGCCGAACACATTGAAATAACGCAGGCCCACCGAGCTGAACCCATAGGCACGTGCAAACACATTGGCATACAGTTCGTTCACGTACTTGGTGACGGCATACGGAGACAAGGGATTGCCGATCTTGTCTTCCACTTTGGGCAGATCCGGATGATCGCCGTAAGTAGAACTGGAGGCCGCATAAACAAACGACTTGATGCCGGCCTCGCGGGCGGCTACCAGCATATTCAGAAAGCCGCTGATATTGACTGCATTGGTAGTAATCGGGTCATCCAGGCTGCGCGGCACGGAACCCAACGCTGCCTGATGCAGCACATAATCTACGCCGGCAACCGCTTTCTTGCAGGCATCCAGGTCACGGATATCGCCTTCGATAAATTTGAAGTTGGCCCATTGCTGTGCGCTGACCGCTTGCTGCACTTCGTCCAGATTGTGCTGAAAGCCCGTGGAAAAATTATCCAGGCCCACTACTTTCTGATCCAGCAAAAGCAGGGTCTCCAGCAGATTGGAACCGATAAAGCCGGCGCAACCGGTAACCAGCCAGGTCCGTGGTTCGGCCTGAATGGCGTTTTTGAGATTGTCGAATGCCTGAGTCATAATATTCACCTGCTATTGGTTGAAGCTGCCAAAACACAGCCGCCATCGAATGCATATCGCTGGCGCCTGTTCGTACTTACCTGCCTTTCTGATTACAGTCGAATATCGGCCTGATCGGCCTTCAGTACGTATTTAAGGTCATAAAGTACATGCTGGGCCTTGCCCAGCGCCCGGATGCCTTCGGCACCCATGCTCACAAACTGATGATGCGATACGGCCAGGATAATGGCATCGTAGGCGCCCTTCTCCGGCGTCTTCACAGGTGTAATACCATATTCGTGATCGGCTTCTGCCGGGTCAACCCACGGATCATAAACGTCTACATCCATACTGTACTCGCCCAGCTCCTTCAGGATATCCACGATGCGCGTGTTACGCAGATCGGGGCAGTTTTCCTTGAAGGTCAGGCCCATGACCAGTACCTTGGCGCCCTGTACCTGGATCTGGCGTTTGGTCATGGCTTTGACCAGTTGCGATACCACATACGAACCCATAGAGTCGTTCAGGCGACGGCCGGCCAGGATGATTTCCGGATGATAGCCAATGGCCTGCGCCTTGTGGGTCAGATAGTAGGGGTCCACGCCAATGCAGTGGCCGCCGACCAGGCCCGGACGAAACGGCAGGAAATTCCATTTGGTGCCGGCCGCTTCCAGCACGGCTTCGGTATCAATACCCATTCTATTGAAAATAAGGGCCAGCTCATTGATCAGGGCGATGTTTACGTCGCGCTGGGTATTTTCAATGACCTTGGCGGCCTCGGCCACGCGAATGCTGGATGCCTTGTGGGTGCCTGCAGTAATAATCTCGGCGTACAGATCATTGACCAAGTCGGCAATTTCCGGCGTTGAGCCCGAGGTCACTTTCTTGATTGTTGATACGCGATGGTTCTTGTCGCCCGGGTTGATGCGCTCTGGGCTGTAGCCGGCAAAAAAGTCTTCGTTGAATTTTAAGCCGGAGAATTTTTCCAGGACGGGTACACAATCTTCTTCGGTTGCACCGGGGTATACCGTTGATTCATAAATGACGATATCGCCTTTTTTGAGCACCTTGCCAATGGTTTCGGACGCCTTGATCAGCGGCGTCAGGTCCGGCTGCTTGTAATCGTCTATCGGTGTTGGCACGGTTACGATATACACATTGCATTTGGCAAGCTCTGCCGGATCGGCACTATAGGCCAGTTTGTCGGCTTCGGCCAGCTCTTCGGAAGAGACTTCCAGCGTGTGGTCTACACCGCCCTGCAAGTCTTTGATGCGCTTCTGGTTGATATCAAAACCGAGCACACTGCGCTTTTTGCCGAATTCCACCGCCAGAGGCAGCCCGACATATCCAAGTCCGACAATTGCTAATTTTATATCGCCAAGTTGCACGTAGTTCTCCAGAAGACTATTCAAATAGATGTGATGGAACGTATTTCAAGCGTCAATTTTAACAAGTTCCGGATAACCACGGACGAAGATGCGACACGCATGTATTACCGGAATGAAACAAAGCAGACTGCCGGCGGTGGTCAGCGACGGCGCGACACCGAAGGCAGCAGTAGCCAGCGCGGGCAGCGCCAGGCCACCAGCCGTGAATAGAGCCAGATATACACGGATGCAAATACCAGCATACTGATACACAATGCGAGGGGATTGTCCCAGTAATAGGTCGCCGGGATCAGGCCGATCAGCGTCAGGACCCACAAATACGGGGATGTCAGCGCATTGCACATGACCGGCACCATACCCTGGCCCTTGCGATTGAACGTCACACGTACCAGGCGGCGAAAAATAAGCTGATGCAGATGCAGCGCATCGGGCTGGTCCACCGGCACACCGCGCTTGAAGCGGCGGCGCCAGATTGAAAACAGTGTTTCGAATACGGGATAAAACAGCACGGCCAGCGCATAGAAAGGAGAAACGGAAGGATTGCGCACCACCAGCAACACAGCCAGTTCGGCCAGCATGAAGCCGATGAAGTAGGCGCCACCGTCACCCAGGAACACCCGCCCGTAAGGAAAATTCCAGACGAAGAAACCGATAATGGACGAGGCCATAGCAAGGGCAATGGCAAAAATCGCCAGATCATCCACTTGATACGCGACCAGGGCGATTGAGGTGGCCATCAGCATGGCGACCATGCCGGCCAGGCCGTTCATGCCGTCCACGATATTGAGCGCATGAGTACAGCCGCCCACGGCGATCACGGTAAAGATCAGTGAAATCGGCCAGAAGCCCAGAATGTAATTGAAAACATCAATGCTGACGCGGCTGACCCCACCAAAAAACCACCAGGCAATGGCGGCAGACAGGAAAGCAGCCAGCAGGCGCTTGCCCGCGCCAATGTCCTTGGTAATGTCTTCCAGAATGCCCGCAACGAAAACCGGCATACTGGCCACAAACAAAGCCGGCCACAGCCAGTTAAGCGTCATGTTGTCGGGCCGGCCCAGCACCAGCAGCCCGGCCAGGGTACCGGCAAACACCGCCAGGCCGCCAATACGGGGCGTGGATTTTTTGTGGGATGCCTGAGGTTTGTTCAGATCATAGTCGCCGGTATAGCGGCCATGCCATCTTTCGGAAAAAACAATAAGCCCGCCGACCATAAAGGCGACAACGCTGATATAGAGATATTGCCAGGGAAATGTCAAAGTCGATCCAGAATGCAAAATACTTAACAAGCGACAATAGTAACGCGGAGCGACCGGGCGCTATCCGGTTTGAAACAAACGGCATAACATTTCATATTCGGCAATTTTAATAATTAATCTGCATTAAAAATGCCGTCCTTCACATTATGACAAATTTAGGCTGCTGGCGGGCCGGCTCTTTCAGCGCAAAATCAATACCGGGATGGGCGCCAACAGGCAGATCCATAGCCACACCCCGGCGGACATCAACAGCCGATCCAATGACCCGGGCACCCGGACATGCCACAGCCGACACGCCTTGCTGCCCTGCTCCCTGGCACGCAGACAAAAAAAAGCCCAAGACCTTGCGATCTTGGCTAAATCCACCAAAGGAGGAGGGTGGAGGAGACAACCTTGGCAAGACAAATAGGTAAGAAACTCAAGCAGCTGGCAGACAACAAAGAGATGATCAACATTTCTTACTGCGGGCAATGCTAGCTGTTACTGTGGCGCCAACGCTTATTCTTGAATGTGGCGAACTGCAGAACTGCTGTCACTGCTTACTGCGAATTTCCGAAAAACCATTTCGTCATCCGTTAAAGAGATAGTACTGCTTTTTTTTGTGCGATGCAAGAAAATTATCAATCAAGCGTTTGAATTTGCACCCAATTTACTTCAATCTGTTTCAAAACAGACACACCGCACCCGTATGTCCATAGGTAATTACACTGGTGTAGGGGTATGTCTGGATATTTTACGCCCCTGACACATGAAAAACACAGGAAGGTCAGCCGTCTCGTGGGGTTTTCACAACAATCGACCGTACATTCACCGTAAATAAGAGGGGAAACCCCAAGACCACCCCTGCCCTGCCAGAACGGCAAAAAGCAGGTAACAAGACCGTTCAGGGCGCACGTGCGAGGCCACTCGCAATCCGGGCGGGATCCGCCCGGGGTGCGTTGCACTGCGAGAGGCAGGGCTTTAGCGCAGCACTTTCAGTGTGCGCAATTCAAACGCGATAGGCCAGCGTTGTCATGACTTTGGACATGGCTGTCATGATGCCGCGCACCGGCACGGGCAATGGCGTGCCGCCGTGCTGTTCCGCTGTTTCACGATGGTGGACTTCGTCTTCCTTCATCTGCTGGACAATGGCGCGCGAGCGGCTATCCTGCGCAGGCAGATCGCTCAGATGACGCTCCAGATGCGCCTCCACCTGGCGTTCGGTCTCGGCCATGAAGCCCAGGTTACGTTCGCGGCCAGCAGCACTGGCCAGCACCCCCAGTCCGAAAGAACCCGCATACCAAAGCGGATTGAGCAGGCTGGTATGGCTGTTGAGCTCGCGAATACGATCGCGGCACCAGGACAGGTGATCCACCTCTTCCTGCGCAGCCGTCTCGAAGACCTTGCGCACCGACGTTTCCTTGCACATGAGCGCCTGCCCGCGATACAGTGCCTGGGCACATACTTCTCCGACATGATTGACACGCATCAGCCCGGCCGCATGCCTGGCCTGGGCCTGGCTCAGATCCGGTTCGCCGGCGGCCATTTGCGGGCCTGCAGGATTGGGACGCGAAGCACGCGAGGCGCCCGAGAGCACTTCAAGCGCAGTCCCGATTTCTGCCAGCACCCGGTCGGCAAGCGAATAACGACGGTCAAATTCTTGTACAACAATAGCTTTTTCGGTCATAAGTCAGCCTGTGTTGGAAAGGACAGGAAAAGAACGATGCAGGCGCCCCTGGCGGTCGATTTGTTACCCCGGTGATGTCTGCCCGATCGTCTATTGTAGCAATGGGTTATGATTTGATTTTGATTTAATGCAGGAAAAGATCATGGAATGCAATATCGAATGGAATGGCCCCGAAGGCATGCTGTTCGTTGCCACGACCGGCAGCGGACACACCGTTGCCATGGATGGTGCGCCTGAAGGCGGCGGCAATAATCTGGCGCCCCGCCCCATGGAAATGATGCTGGTGAGCGCCGGTGGCTGCTCGGCCTACGACATCGTACTTATTCTCAAACGCGGCCGGCACCAGGTAACACGCTGCCAGGTCACGGTACAGGGCGAGCGGGCCGAGACCGATCCCAAGATTTTCACCAAAATCCATTTCGTTTTCACCGTCACCGGCAAGAACCTGCCTGAAAAAGCGGTGGAACGGGCCGTCAGCCTGTCTCACGAAAAATACTGTTCTGCCGTTGCCATGCTGGAAAAGTCGGCAACCATTACCCACGCTTATGTGATCGCCGAGGCATAAAGATGAACCAGCAGTATGAAGATTTCATGCGCCATGTAATGGAACATGGCGTAGCCAAAACAGACCGCACCGGCACCGGCACCCGCTCGGTATTCGGTCATCAGATGCGCTTTAATCTGGCTGAGGGCTTTCCCCTGGTCACTACCAAGAAGCTGCACACCAAAAGCATTTTCATCGAGCTGCTATGGTTTTTGCGCGGCGACTCGAACGTGCGCTGGCTGCAGGAACGCGGCGTCACCATCTGGGATGAATGGGCCGATGCCAGGGCAACCTGGGGCCGGTATACGGCGTGCAATGGCGCTCCTGGCCCAAGCCGGATGGCGGCCATATCGACCAGATCACCCAGGTCATTGAACAAATCAAATCCAATCCGGATTCTCGCCGGCTGATCGTCTCGGCCTGGAACGTGGCCGACATCGGGCAAATGAAACTGCCGCCCTGCCACGCATTTTTCCAGTTCTACGTAGCCGATGGCAAACTATCCTGCCAGTTATACCAGCGCAGCGCCGATATTTTCCTGGGCGTGCCGTTCAATATCGCCAGCTATGCCCTGCTGACGCACATGGTCGCCCAGCAATGCAATCTGGAACCCGGTGACTTTATCTGGACCGGCGGAGACTGCCATTTGTACAGCAATCATATCGAACAGGCACAATTGCAATTATCACGTACGCCATATCCCTTTCCACGGCTGATCATTCATCGCAAACCCGATTCCATTTTCGACTATGAATATGAAGATTTCGAGATTGCCGATTACCAGTTTCATCCGCATATCAAGGCGCCAGTCGCAGTCTGAGCCTGCCCGTTCAGACGCAGTCTGCGAATGCTGCACGCCTGCGCACCCTATACAGGAACCGACATGCCTACACTGATTATTCTTGTTGCCTATGCCATCGAAAACCGGGCCATCGGCGTGAACAACACCCTGCCCTGGCATCTGCCGGGCGACCTGAAACGCTTCAAAACCCTGACCATGGGCAAGCCCATCATCATGGGTCGAAAGACCTGGGAGTCTATCGGCCGCCCCCTGCCAGGCAGGCGCAATATCGTTATTACGCGCCGGCAGGATTTAAGCATCGAAGGCGCCGATGTGGTGAACTCGCTGGACGCAGCCATCGCGCTGGCGTTCGAGCAAGGCGATACCGCGTTCGTTATTGGCGGCGAGCAGATTTACGCCCAGGCCATTGAAAAATCCCAGCAGGTAATGGCAACTGAAATTCACCAATTTGTCGATGGCGACGCCTTTTTCCCCGACCTGGACGAAAAACTGTGGCGCGAAACCTCACGCGATACCCAGCCGGAAGAAAACGGCATGAACTACGATTACGTTGTTTATGAACGGATTCCGAAAGATCTGCAACAGAACAAGGTCAGCATTCCTTGATATTGCTTTGAAATAAGAGCCCGCCAGATAAACTGCACCCCAAAAGTTGGACATCAATTCAACCTTTGGGGTGTTTTTCTGCGTACCGCGCCAGGCACATTGCTTATATGTTGGCGCAGCAGCTTGCGATGACCAGGACGGGCAAGGCGTGCATGCCGCAAAGGCATTCAACTACGAACCTAATCCGGCCCGCCCTCAAAATGCGTTTTACTTTGCGGGGCCGCCGCCACTTCCTTGAGCATCATGGTGGCCGGCGCCGCCAGCGCGATATCGGCCTCATGCAGCTGCTGCAGTATGTCAAACAGCAAAGCGCTGCGCACGCGCGCCACCATGCGCGGCGAGTTGACATAGCCGGTGGCAATGAACACCAGCCCGGTCGCATCAATGCTGTCCAGCAGGATATCCGGCCGCGGTTCATCCAGTATGTCTTCATTGGCCGTATATGCCGCCAGAATGATGTCGCGCACGCGCGCCGGCTCGGTACCCAGCGGCAGTCGTCAGCTTGATCAGCACTCGACCAATGGGCTGGCATGGGTAACATTGCGCACCACTTTGGTAATCAATTCCGAATTTGGCACAATCATGGTTGAACGATCCCACAACTGGATTTCCGTGGCCCGCACATTAATACGCCGGATATCGCCCTCTGCCCCATTGAGCGAGACCCAGTCACCAACCCTGACCGGCCGTTCAGCCAGCAAAATCAGGCCCGAGACAAAGTTCTGCACAATTGCCTGCAAGCCAAAACCAATACCCACCGATAGCGCACTGGCAATCCACGCCACCCGTTCCAGCCCAATACCCAGTGCCGACAGCGTCATGGCGCCGGCCAGCACATAACCCGCATAACCGAACAGGGCGCCGGCCGAGGCCCGCATGCCGGCATCCATGCGGGTGGTGGGCAAGTACTGGTCTGTCAGCCAGTTCTGCAAGATCTTGACCAGCACAAACCCCAGCACCAGCACGGCCAGCGCGACCAGAATGGCAGTAGGACGAATATTTACCTCGCCCAGCGAGATGCCGGAATACAGGAACGAGAAATTGCGCAGCCATTCTGTCGGGCCGCCGCCAAACGGCGCCAGCAAAAGCGCCAGCGCGAGCAATACGACCAGCAGCCGGCCGATGCCCGAAGCCAGAACCAACAACTGGCTGCGTATGGCGGGATAGGCGCCCTCATCTTCCTGACCGTTCTTCCGCTTGACGGCGATCAGCATCACGGTGCATACATCATCAATGAATACCGCCAGCAGATAAGCCGACAGCAGTACCAGTAAAATCCAGACCAGTTGCTGCACAATGACGGTGCCCAGGGCGACAAAACCCAGCAGCAGCGCGATCTGGCTGACAATCAGCGCCAGACCGGCCAGGCTGATGATCGCATTGAGCCAGCCGGGAATGGTCATCTGGTTGCTGCGCTGTACGGCATCGGTCTCTGTCGCATAGCGCTTGCGCGAGCGCACCATGGTCACGCCCATGGCAATGCTGGTAGTCAGCGAAATAATGCAGTTAAATGCCACGGTCAGCGCCAGGCTGGCATACACCGTCGCAAATACGCCCTGGATAAACCAGCCCAGGCTGATGATGGTGGCCAGCACCAGCGGAAACCAGCGCAGGTTCAGGGCGACATCGTCACGCATGGGAATCAGCCGCCACGAGGCATGATGTGCGGCCAGCAAGGCTTTACCCAGTCCTGCCACAAAACCGCCGAACCAGGACACGACCACCATGTGCGTCAGGATTTCGGTCATCGTGGTCGTAGGGCTCTGGTTCCAGCTTAAGCCGGTTCTAATCGTTTCGGCCACCAGTCCATAGGCCACAGCAGACATCAGCACCACGGCCAGCGCATACAAAGACCGGCGCAGGCGGCCCGGTGCGACAAAACGGGTCATGGCCTTGAGCAGCAACCCTTCGGCGGCCAGGCGCACGGCAATGATCAACGCGATAATAATGGCAACGCCAATCCATAAGACAGGCGTTACTGCTTCCAGCAGTGCGGTCAGCTCATTGGCCAGCGGCTGGGTGCGGATTGAATCGCGCGACCACTCACGTGTCAGATCAGCCCAGAATGTGCCCGATACGATAGAGGCCGTGCGCTCGCCCAGTTGCGCCTGAAAGCGCACCCGCCGCTCTTTGCTCAGTTGTTCTGCAGCCTGCTCAGCCTCCACCCCGATCAGGCGTGCCAGTTTGATCTGCGAGTCCAGCTTGCCACGTTCCTTGCCCAGTTCTGCGCGTTGCTCGCTGATATTGGCCGCTTCGGGCGCGGCACCGTCCGTAGGACCCAACTCGGCCAGGCGCTCCTGTACATCCTTCAATTTGGGCACCAGCGCTGCCGCCACATCACCTACGGCAGACTGCGTCTTCAGGGCTTGCTCACGCATGCCCGACAGCGCTGCATCATTTAACGGAGCATCGGCAATTTTCTCCAACTGCTTTTTGATGGGCTCGATCTGCTCCTGCGCCTGCTTGAGCACTTGCGCCACATCGGGTGGCGCTTCCTTGTCCTGCGCCCATACCGGGCTGGCGCAGCAACACGCCAGCACCAGCGCCAGCAAAGCCAGCACCCAATTGAACCGGGGCAAAGCGGCGCCCGTGGCACGCAAACGCGACTGAAAAATCATGAAAATGAATATGGCCGTTAAAAACGCCCATATTAACGCCGATTGCGTATGCAAGACACAGGAAAAGCGCAGAATCCTGTTTGAATTCATTACCGAGCAAGCCGTGCAGGCCCGGCCATCTGCTGTACGCCGGCCGGGCCTGCGCCCCGCTCAGCCCGATGAATGGCTTGCGCTATACTTGCACATTCACATCACATTGGCCGTGTATGATCTGGGTCTGTGGCATTGGCGCATTGGCCGTATTTCGGCCCGGCGCACTTGTGCACACTACGATTCCGTCCACTGCCACGAGGCCCCTGCCAGCCAGGTTATCCGTTTTATGATCATGCTTAACGAACAAAAAGCCCCGCTGGTCCATTTGGCCAACGCCATTGGTACGATGAGTGAAGTTTCTTCACGCGTCGGCCAATATGTCCTGGCCAATCCGGAAAAAGTGGTTCACCAGACGGTAGCAGAGCTGGCCGAATACACCCACAGCGGCCAGGCCAGCGTGTTGCGGCTGTGCCGTCAACTCGGCTTCAAGGGCTTCAGCGACTTCAAACTGGCGCTCATGGCCGAACTCTCAGCCAATGAGCATAGCGCCGCGACGGACAGCGACAGCGAGGCCGACCGCTATAGCGCCCTGCTCAGACGGCTGACACTCAGTATGCAGAAAACCGCGTACGCCCTGCATGCCGAGCAGTTATTGGCTATTGCCGTGCATATGGTCAAGGCACGCCGCATCTCGGTGTTCGGCTCCGGGATATCCGGGCTTGTCAGTCAATTGGTGTCCTACCGGCTCATGAGGCTGGGCTTGCCCGCCCAGGCTTTTCAGGATCCGGTCCTGGCCCATGAAGTGATGACCGATGTAGACAAGCATTGCGTGGCGCTGGGCATTTCCGAAAGCGGCGTCACCCTTGACACCGTGGAGTTTCTCAAACGCGCCCGCTCGGCTGGTGCAAAAACGATTGCCATCACCGGGCGCGTCAACAGCCCGGTTGCCCAGGCTGCAGACCTGGTATTACTGGCTGTGCCGATTGAGCCACTCACCATTGGTGGAGATATTTCACCTGCAATCAGCAAGATTTATCTGGTGGAATTGCTTGCCATGGCGATTGCCGATCTGTCTCACGCAGGCGCCAAAGCAATGTTCGGAGTAAAACTCCATGATCAATAAATAATATTGAAATAAATAACCAATAGAATGACGCCTGTTTGAAACAGACAGGTAATAGTCATCATGGCCGCTTCAGTCAGACTTGAAAAAGTCGAAAAGTATTACGGTACGAAACGCACGCTTGCCCAGGTATCGCTCGATATTGCCGCCGGTGAATTTCTGACGCTGGTCGGCCCCTCCGGCTGCGGAAAATCCACCCTGCTGCGCATTATCGCGGGCCTGACTACGCACGAGCATTGGCGCGTCTATATTGGCGATCGCGATGTCACGCAATTCCCGGCGCGCGATCGGCCGGTTTCGATGGTCTTTCAGAGCTATGCCCTGTATCCGCATATGACCGTTGCGCAGAACATCGCCACACCGTTGAGAATGAAGCGTTTGCCGGCGCCGGCCAGATGGCCGCTGCTGGGTCGCTTCTGGCCTGGTAGCCGTAAGCTGCGCCAGCAGATTGACCATGAAGTGGCGGCGGTGGCCGCCCAGGTGCAGCTTGAAAATCTGCTGGACTCCAGGCCGTCGCAGCTATCGGGCGGCCAACGCCAGCGTGTGGCTGTGGCCAGGGCCATGGTGAAACAGCCCGACGTATTTCTCATGGACGAGCCATTATCCAACCTGGATGCGCGGTTGCGTGTCCATATGCGCTCGGAAATCGCCGCCCTGCACCAGCGCACCGGCGCGACGTTCATTTACGTGACGCATGACCAGGTAGAGGCCATGACATTGTCAAGCCGGGTCGCTGTCGTCATGGATGGCAGTATCGTGCAGATCGGCACGCCCAGGGATCTGTACGAAGACCCGCAAGACATTCGTGTCGCCCGCTTTATCGGCAGCCCGGAAATGAACCTGCTGGCAATCACATCTGACATGCGGCACGGCGCTAGCGTGGCAGGCGAACCCATTGCCCTGCCCATGCCGGCCACCGATGCCGTGGTTCATATGGGCTTTCGCCCCGAGAGCGTGAATATTGCCGATCTATCAAGCCGACCTATGCCAAATGCAATCCGTCTTTCCGCGACGTTCGAACGCATGGAAGTGCTCGGTCATGACGCCCTGATTTTCTGTCGGCATCAGCACTCGAACGAACCACTGGTGGCAAGAGCGCCGGTTGCCGATGTGGACCGGCTGCGCACCCGCGGCAACTGGTCCGACAAGCTGACCCTGCAGGTCAACCTGGCCCAGACGTTCTGGTTCAATGCGCAAGGCAGCAGAATCGCACCCGCGTACACCAGTTGCGAGGTACTGCCCATTCACAAGCGTGTGTCCTGAATATGAGCAGTTGCCACGCCCTGCCCGCGCAACAGGCAGAACGGGTCACCGAAAAAAAACGCCGCTGGCCTGACAGCATGGCTGGTGGTTTGCCATGCCTGCATCCTTTCTCATGCTCAGCACCATGCTGCTGCCTGTCATCATTGTGATGCTGCTTAGTTTTACCAACTATGAGCTTGGCATGCCGGACACGGGCTTTGTCGGTATCGATAACTATGTGTCGGTTCTGGGCGATGCCAAATTCTGGCATGTGCTGCGCAATACCGTGATCTATACCCTGCTGGTCGTTCCTGGTTCAGTCATCGGCGGCCTCTTTCTGGCCGTTCTGGTGCAAAGCGTCGGCAAGGGTCGCCGCATTTACCAGTGCCTGTTTTTCCTGCCGGTGACCGCAACGCTGGTGGCCATGGCCACCGTCTGGAAGTATCTGCTGCACGGCCAGATCGGCCCGATCAACCAATTGCTGCATGGCCTTGGCCTGCCGCAAATGGAATTCTTTGGCGATCCCGGGCTGGTGTTAATTTCACTTGCCATTATCGGCATCTGGCAGCTGGCCGGTTTCAATATGGTGCTGTTTATTGCCGGCCTGGTGGCCATCCCCGAAGATCTTTATGACGCGGCCCGCGTAGACGGCGCCGATCGCCCGTGGGACCGCTTTTTTACCGTCACCCTCCCGCTACTGGGTCCCACCATGCTATTTGTGATCGTGACCTCCAGCATCACCGCATTCAAAGTCTTCGATACCGTAGCCGTACTCACCCGGGGTGGTCCACAGGCAGCCAGTGAAGTCATTCTTTACCAGATTTACCTGGAGGGATTTCAATATTTGCGTACAGGCAGTGCCGCTGCCATGACCGTTCTCTTCCTGGCCTGCATTCTGGTCCTGTCCTGGCTGCAAACCAGATTAACCGAAAGAAAGGTTCATTACGTATGACACCGCAACCGAGGTATGGCGCCCGCCTTCTATCACAACTGACATTATCGTCCTGTTTGCGCCACGGTACATTACTCGTGCTGGCGCTGGCCATGCTGTTCCCTTTTTACTGGATGATCGTGACGGCCTTTCGTCCCGCCCAGGAAGTGTTCTCGGGCTCGTTCAACTGGCTGCCCCAGCAGTTTGTCGGCTGGGATAATTTCCGCACCGCTCTGGCCGATGCGCCTTTACTGCGCTACATGCTCAATGGCGCAATCGTCTGCGCCGGTGTGCTGCTGGTGCAATTGGCAACGGCCATACCTTGTGGCTGGGCATTGGCGCGCTACCGCTTCCGGGGCGATCGACTCCTGTTTGGCGCCGTTCTGCTGGGCTTGTGCATCCCCATCCAGGTGCCGGCCATTCCGCTCTTTCTGGGGCTGGCTGCAACCGACCTGCTCAACACCTATTTTGCCTTGATGGTGCCCTTTTTTCTGTCGGTGTTTGCCATCTTCCTGTTCAGACAATCATTCAAGATTTTCCCGGAAGATATCGTGCAGGCTGCGCGACTGGATGGTCTGTCCGAAATGGCCATTCTCTGGCAGATCGTCGTTCCCGCCAGCAAACCGGCCATTGCCGCCTTCTCGGTCTTTTCCGTAACCAGTCACTGGAACGATCTTTACTGGCCGTTGATTGTGATCACCAATGCAGAGCTGATGACGCCTCCTCTGGGATTGGCATCCTTTGCCGATCCCGAGATCGGCGCCAACTTCGGCGCGCTGATGGCCTCCGCAACGATCGTGACGCTGCCGCTGATGATTCTCTACCTTTTTATTCAACGCCATTTTATTCAGGGCGTGACCAATACAGGCGTCAAGTAAGGATGCCAGCTTCAGACCAGCGGGTCGGAAGTTTTTTTCTGGAGTGCAAGTGATATGAAAACTGTTTGTCGGATATTGATGGGGCTGTCAGTCAGCAGCCTGTGTGCATACGCGGTAACGGCCCAGGCCGAGACCATTACACTGGATGCCATGCACGCATGGCCAGGCCACAATCCTTTTTATGAAAAAGTCGCACAGGCGTTTACCAAGGAGAATCCGGATATTGTCGTGCGCTTTCGGGCCTCGCCACCTTCTTATGACGAAGCGCACCAGGCCGTGCTGCGCAGCATGATGACCGGGCAATTGCCCGACGTCTACTTCTCCGGCTTTCATTTATTGCCCGAACTTGTGCATGCGCTGGAGCGCCGCAAGCAGGCAGTCGATCTGAAACCATTTATCGATAAAGAAAAAGATCAGTGGTTGCAGACCAATTACGAGGCGTCCGTCCTGAAACTGGCCCAGGTCGACGACAAACAATACGGCCTGGCCTTCAATGCCTCCACACCCGTTATTTTCTACAACGCGGACCTAGTCAAAAAAGCCGGCGGCGACCCGGATGCATTTCCGACAGACTGGTCCTCGCTGGTGGCGCTTGCCGCGAACATCGCCAAGACCTCAGAAGGCATTAACGGCATGGCCTATGACGTACATGCCTGGCCGGACGACTGGCTCTGGCGTGCCCTGATCATGGAGCAAGGCTCCCCCATCATGAACCCTGACGGTAAAACCGTAGCTTTTGCCGGCGAATCAGGCCTGAATGCATTGCGCAAGGCCCGCAGCTTTGTGACCGACGGCGCCATGGCCTTGCGTGATTTTGACCAATCGCGCCAACAGTTTGTATCAGGCAAGCTGGGCTTTATTTTTGCCTCTCCCAATAGCGCCAAGCATTTTCAGAATTGATCGGCTCGCGCTTTGCCCTGCGTTCCTCGGTATTCCCTCTAGCGAATAAAGCATCCGGCAAGGTGCCTACCGGTGGAAATGCCATGATGATTCTGAGCAAGGACCAGAAACGTCAAGAAGCCGCGTGGCAGTTCATCAAGTTCGCCACCGGCCCTGTCGGTCAGACAGCAGCGGTGCTGGGTTCGGGCTATATGCCTACCAACAAGCTGGCCCTGCAGCCTGAGTACCTTGGAGACTTTTACAAGAAAAACCCCAACTGGGAAACCAGCCTGAAGCAGATTGCCTATGCCAGCCCATGGGGCGGCTACCCGGGTAATAACGGCGTACAGATCTGGCGCACACAGCGTGACATTATCGGTTCTGTCATGCGCGGCACGGTGACGCCCGAAGACGGGCTCGCACAGATGACTGAAGCGACCAATGCCCTGTTAGCAAAATAATTATGTCAACCGGGGTGGCCAGGCGCCGCCCCATTTTGCCGGTATCTCATGATCAATACTTCTTTGGATCTAATTATTTTTGACTGCGATGGGGTCATCGTGGACAGCGAAGTGCTGTCCACGCGGGCGTCTGCCGCAGCACTGGCTGAATTCGGCCTGAGCCTGAACGAAGCGCAGGTGCCGATCTGCTGGTGGGCCTGACCTTTGAGGCGGGGCTCAAGCGCATCCACGAGCAATACCAACTGGTGTTGCCACCGGCATTTGCCCGGCGAAAAATGCAACTGACCGAACAGCTATTTCGTCAGGAACTGACGCCAGTGCCAGGTTTGCTTGACTTGCTGGAACGTCTGACGCTGCCTTACTGCGTGGCGTCCAACAGCTCCCACGAACGGCTGCGGTTTTCGTTCGAAGCCACAAACCTCACGCACTATTTTGACGGCCGCATCTACAGCGCTGACGATGTCGCTCAGGGCAAGCCCGCGCCGGATCTGTTCCTGCACGCGGCAGGCCAGTATCACACGCCGCCGCAGCGTTGCCTGGTGATCGACGACAGTCCCAGTGGGGTGCGCGCGGCAGTGGCCGCAGGCATGCCGGTCATTGGATTTACCGGCGGCGCCCATGCACTTCCTGCGCTTGCCCACCAGTTGCACGACGCTGGCGCAACATGGTCATGCCTGACTACGCTGCGGTCAGCGCACACATCGAACAGTACAACGTAAAGGAATTTTCATAATGCTTGATACGCTTTTTTCCAGGCCAGGCAAATTTTTGCGTGGCAATCTGCATGCCCACACCACCAATTCCGACGGCATGCTGCCGACCGAAGAAGTGGTTAGGCGATACAAGGAATCAGGTTACGATTTCCTGGCGCTCACAGATCACTTTCTGCCCTCGTATCAGTTCCCGCTGACCGATGCGCGGCAATTCGCCTCGGACACGTTTACGCCACTGGCCGCCGCCGAACTGCACGTGCCGCGCACGGAAAACAGTGCACTGTGGCATATTACCGCCATCGGCCTGCCCTACGACTTTGAACCCACGCGCGAAGGTGAAGACGGTCCGACCATTGCCCGGCGTGCAGCCGATGCCGGCGCCTTCGTCACGCTGGTTCACCCGGCCTGGTACAGCCTGTCGCTGGCCGACGCGCTCACGATTGATGCGGCCCACGCCGTGGAAATCTACAACCACGGTTGCCAGCTCATGCATGACAAGGGCGATGGCGCCTATCTGCTGGACGGGTTGCTGGACCGCGGGCGCCCGATGCTAGCCACTGCCGTTGATGATGCGCATTTCAAGTCACCGGACTTTGGCGCGGCATGGGTAGAACTCAAGGCCGACAGCAGGGACCAGGCCGATATCGTGGCGGCCCTGAAAGCCGGCAGTTTCTACTCCACCCAGGGACCGGTCTTTCATGATATTGAAACCACCGCCACTCATCTGAATGTACGCTGTTCTGCCGTCAATGGCATTCTGGTTGTGGGCGCCGGTTATCTGATGGCCTATCAGTTTGCGACCGGACTGACCCGTGCCAGCATTGATCTGGCGCCGCTGGCAAAAAGCCCGTGGTACCGCGTCGTTTTAATTGGCGCAGATGGCAAGCGCGCCTGGAGCAATCCGGTCTGGAAGTGACGCAGTGCGGATCGCGTACCTAACGGCATAGTTCAGCAAAGGACATAACGCTTGCGCAGCTTGCATGCGTGAGCTTGCGGCCTGTGTCACCCGATACATTACGAGCCCGATAGGTACGTCACACCCGACAGCCGCAAAAAAACCGGGACGACTTGCATGACGTAATGCCATGTGGGTCGCCCCGGTTCGTTTGATGTGGGATGCTCTGTTACCAGAAATCTCCCACGACAGACCTGCTACGGGTCCAATTAGTCGATATAGGCTTCCAGCGGCGGGCAGGAACATACCAGATTGCGATCGCCGAAGGCATTATCTACCCGCGCCACCGGCGGCCAGTACTTGCCGACAGGCGAGACATGGCCGGGATAGGCAGCCTGGCTGCGCGCATAAGCATGGTTCCACTCATCGGCAGTCAGCATTTGCGCTGTATGCGGCGCGTTGGTCAGCACATTGTCCTGGGCATCCACCTCACCGGCCTCTACCTGGGCAATCTCGCGGCGGATAGAGATCATCGCCTCCACAAAACGGTCCAGCTCTTTCAGACTTTCCGATTCGGTCGGTTCAACCATTAAGGTACCAGCCACCGGAAAACTCATGGTTGGCGCGTGAAAACCATAATCGACCAGGCGCTTGGCCACGTCGTCTACCGTAATGCCGCAAGCGTCCTTGATGGGGCGCAGATCCAGAATGCACTCATGGGCAACGCGACCGTTACGACCGCTGTACAGAACCGGATAATGCGGCGCCAGGCGAGTAGCAATATAGTTGGCATTGAGCAGCGCAACTTCGGTGGCGCGCTGCAAACCAGAAGCGCCCATCAGCGCGATATACGCATAGGAAATGGGCAGAATGCTGGCCGAGCCAAAAGGCGCCGAGGACACCGGACCAGGGCGTCCGGCCGCATCGGCTGCGTCAGGCTTGCCCTGTTCGTTCAGGACACCCGGCAGATAGGGCGCCAGATGCGCACGCACGGCAACCGGACCCACGCCCGGACCGCCGCCGCCATGCGGAATGCAGAAGGTCTTGTGCAAATTCAAGTGGGAAACGTCGGAACCGAAGCTGCCTGGCTTGGCCAGCCCGACCATCGCGTTCATATTGGCGCCGTCCAGATATACCTGGCCGCCAGCGGCATGAACCAGATCGCAAATCTGTACGACGGCTTCCTCGAACACGCCATGAGTAGAAGGATAGGTAATCATCAGTGCAGCCAGACGATCGCCGGTCTGCTCGATTTTGCGCTTCAGGTCTTCCACGTCCACGTTGCCATTGCTGTCAGAGGCAACCACGGTCACCGACATGCCGGCCAGGTTGGCCGAGGCCGGATTAGTACCATGGGCAGAGGACGGAATCAGGCACACATCGCGCTGAGTCTGGCCATTGGCCTGGTGATAGGCACGAATGGCCAGCAAGCCGGCATATTCGCCTGCGCGCCGGAATTGGGCTGCAGGCTGACCGAATCATAGCCGGTTATCTCGCACAACGCGGCCGACAGGCGACTGACCAGTTCAGCATAGCCCGTGGTTTGCGCAGCCGGTGCGAACGGGTGAATATTGGCGAACTCCGGCCAGGTGATGGGAATCATCTCGGCAGTGGCGTTCAGCTTCATGGTGCATGAACCCAGCGGAATCATGCTGCGATCCAGCGCCAGGTCCTTGTCGGCCAGGCCGCGCAGGTAGCGCAACATGTCGGTTTCGGAATGAATGCTGGAAAAAATCGGGTGCGACAAAATGGCGGACTGGCGCGCCAGGGTGACCGGCACGAAGGTGTCTTCGCCGGCGTTGAGTGCAGCAACATCAACCGCAGTCGCACCGGCAGCTTGGTCAGCACATTGGCCAGTGCCTGCAGGTCTGCCAGGGTGACTGTTTCGTCCATGGACAGGGCAAATTGCGTGTCGGATACCCAGCGCACATTGATCTGCGCGGCATCCAGCCCGGCACGCAGTGCCTGACCGTGACTGGTCTGCACCAGCAGCGTATCAAACCAGGTCTCGTTCTGTACCTCATAACCGGCAGACTGCAGCAGGGTGCGCAGCAGGGTCGTGGTCACATAGGTACGCTGGGCAATGCGCCGCACGCCCTTGGCGCCGTGATAAACGGCAAACATGCTGGCCATCACGGCCAGCAGCACCTGCGCAGTACAAATATTGGAGGTCGCCTTCTCGCGACGGATATGCTGTTCGCGCGTTTGCAGCGCCAGCCGCAAGGCCGGCTTGCCCTGCGCATCCTTGGACACGCCTACCAGCCGTCCCGGCATGCTGCGCTTGAAGGCATCGCGGCAGGCCATGAAACCGGCATGCGGGCCGCCAAACCCAAGCGGCACGCCAAAGCGCTGCGCCGAGCCCACTGCAATATCGGCGCCCCACTCGCCCGGTGCTTTTAAAATGGCCAGGGCCAGCAGGTCGGTGGCAACCGCCACCACAGCACCTGCGGCATGCGCATTAGCAGCCAGTTGCGTATAGTCGCTCACGCCGCCCAGGCTATGCGGGTACTGCAGCAGCACGCCAAAGCACTCGGGCAGGCCGTCGGCTTCATCAGCCACCACGACCTTGATGTCCAACCCTTCTGCACGGGTTTTAACCACCTCGATGGTTTGGGGGTGGCAATGGGCAGACACAAAGAAAACATCGCTTTTTGACTTGGCAGAACGGCGTGCCAGCGTCATGGCCTCGGCCGCAGCCGTGCCCTCGTCCAGCAGGGACGCATTGGCAATATCCAGGGCCGTCAGATCGGTCACCATGGTCTGGAAGTTCAGCAGCGCTTCCAGTCGTCCCTGGGAGATCTCGGGCTGATAAGGCGTGTACGCCGTATACCAGGCCGGGTTTTCAAGAATATTGCGCAAAATCACATTGGGGGTCAGCGTGCCGTAATAGCCCTGGCCAATGTAGTTGCGGTAAACCGCGTTTTTCTGTGCAATGGCGCGCAATGAAGCCAGCATGTCGGCTTCGCTGCGTGGCCCGTCCAGCGCCAGGGGCGCGGCATTGCGAATACGGGAAGGAACAATCTCGTCTATCAGTTCGTCCAGGCTCTCGGCGCCAATGACAGACAGCATCTCTGCCTGCTCGGCTTCAGATGGCCCGATATGGCGTCCGACAAATTCCTGGGACGTCGCTTCGTGTGTGTGCAACATAATCTGGGTAATCCGGTGGTAATCAGTCATGCCGCTGTTGCCTGGCATTCAGCGTGAATGCGGGCAACGGCGGCGGGTTTCAGGCCTGGGCTTCGTAGGCAGCCGCATCCATCAGCTTGTCGGCGTCGGCCGCGTTGGCGGGCTTGATTTTGAATATCCAGTTAGTGTAGGAGTCTGCATTGACCAGGTCAGGCTGCGCTTCCAGCACATCGTTGAATGCGACAATTTCGCCATCTACCGGTGCGTAGATGTCCGAAGCGGCCTTGACCGATTCGACCACGCCGGCGGTGTCGCCTGCCTTCAATTGCGCGCCCACCTGGACGTCGCCCACGTAGACCAGATCCCCAAGCTGTTCCTGGGCGTTATCAGTGATGCCGACAACGAACACGTCGCCTTCGGCCAGGACCCACTCATGCGAAGGGGTGTATTTACGATCGGTAGGTAATTTCATTCAAGACTCCTGGAAGAGGAAAATGACCACGTTGCACACGGTCATATAGTATCAAGGTTTATGTGACGGTTTTCTATTTCTGTGCAGGGACCACGGCCTTGCCGTTGCGCACGAAAGGCAGCGCGGTCACCGTGGCCGGCACCCACTTGCCGCGGATGTCCACTTCAACGGTATCGCCGGCAGCCACGCCCTGGGGCAGACGGGCAAATGCCACAGACACGCCCAGCGTGGGCGACATGGTGCCGCTGGTGACTTCGCCTTCGCCCTGCACGGTGCGTACCCGCATGTGCGCTCGCATCACGCCGCGCTCATTGAGTTTGAGACCGGTAAAGACGTTCTTGCGCGGTGCAGATTCAATGGCCTGGCGGCCGATGAAGTCGCGCTGGGTATCGGTCAGGCTAACTGTCCAGGTAAGTGCTGCCTGCGCCGGCTGGGTCTGCTCGTCCATATCCTGGCCATACAGGTTCATGCCGGCTTCCAGGCGCAGCGTATCGCGCGCACCCAGACCGCAAGGCGCCACTCCCGCGGCGGCCAGGCGGTTCCACAGCGTTTCGGCCTGCGCGGCCGGCAGCACGATTTCAAAGCCATCTTCGCCGGTATAACCGGTGCGGGCCACCAGCGTGTCGTTGCCGACACTGGCTGCGAAAAACGCCTTGAGCGGTTCAGTGGCCGCCTGCCAGTCGGGATGGATCTGCCAGACCAGTTCCCGGGCTTGCGGGCCTGAACAGCAATCATGGCCAGATCGCGCCGGGGGGTGATGGTGACATCCAGCTTGTGCTCACTGACCACGCGCTGCATCCAGTCAATATCCTTTTGCGCGCAGCCGGCGTTCACAACCACACGCCAGCGGTCATCATCGAAAAAGTAAACAATCAGGTCGTCGATCACCCCGCCTTCGGGGTTCAGCATGCAGCTGTAGAGCGCCTTGCCGGCGATGGCCAGCTTGGCCACATCGTTGGCCAGCAGCAGGCTCAGGAAGCGGCGCGCCTGCAGGCCGGTCACATCGACATTGAGCATATGGGAGACGTCGAACATGCCCGCTTTCTGGCGCACGGCATGGTGTTCGGCCAGTTGCGAGCCATAGGAAATAGGCATTTCCCAGCCGCCGAAATCGACCATTTTGGCGCCGGCAGCCAGATGGGCCGCGAACAGGGGCGTGCGATTCAGTTCAGAGGGGGGAGCGCTTGCCGCGGTCGGGGGAGTTGTCTGTGTAGACATGCTTGCACCTGTTGAAAAGGATTGAAGGTCGCAGCGCACAGGTTTCACCACGAAACCGGCGCTTGTCGCCCTCTGTCCTTTTGCCTGAGAGTTGTAGCGCGCTTTGGACTGGCCTGATGGCGCAGCACAGCGCGTTTCCCCTTCGGCGCCTTAATGAAAAGGTCTCTCCAGAGTGCCTTACCGGCCGGGCCGGTGATTGTGCGGTACATGGACCTGAGCGATTCCGGGCGAATTGCGCCTTCGGTGGCAACATGACGGGCTGGTAGCCGGCTGCTGCTCTCTCCCACGACAATTTAAAAGCATGCGAAAGGATACAGGCAAACGGCAAAAAAATCCATTATGACAACCCCCATACTCAATTTTTTACCGCCATCGCCCCCCTGCCCGGGCGGCACGCGGCGGCCGATTTACAAGTGCGCAAGTTAGCAGAGGTTAGCCGGCGTTATGGCATTGTTACCGTGCCAATACGAACTGTTACATCTTATAGTTTCAATTAAATAATTCTTTGGAAAAGAGATAGAATACACTTGACCACAAGCAATTGTCACTCGTGGCAGTACCCTCACACACGAGTGTCATCATGTTGCGGTACACTAGCCATCCGCTGGTGAACGTCAGCATAAAACACAACAATATCAGATACAGAACACACGTTTTCATTAGCAGCTTCATTAGCGAGCGGGTCTATTTTCAGAGCAGCTCGCCACTGCAGTCAGCATCAAGCGCCCTAGTGGCAACTACATAAGGAGTACTATTATGGATAACGGTTTCTACGCAACAGTGATCGCAGATTCCAAAGCCCACGCCGGAGTGACGGTCGTAGAAGACAACAAGGTCCGGGGGGGCGACGCCCATTACCTGTATTCAGGCACCATCCAGGCCGATGGCAACGATGAAATCGTCGCCAACCTGAAAATCAAAGCCTATACCGCGGTCGACCAGTCTTTCGGCACCGACGAAAACAGCTTTGAGCTATCCCTGATGGGCGGCAAAACCGATAGCGGTTTTCGCCTGACGGGCTATTCACCCAGCGGTCGTGAAATCGTCATCGACGCGCGGAAAATCGCCAATATTGACCTGGGCTTCTAAAAGCGTCATCCAGGGGTGACCGGACCGGCATTCACATTCTTATAATTTATAGGGCGGTCGCCACAGGCGGCCGTCAGCCGGACCGGCACCTTGCGTGCACACGTTAATCTGAACCCATTGCCTGCCCGTTGAAAACACAACGACAGTACAGGCACATCACCCACATTCTGCAGTCCCGCCCTGTCACACGCCTGCGTACTCTGTCACGCTGACAGCGCGCGCCCGCAAGCCATCGCAGAGGCCCAGGCCCACTGAAAGTTGTAACCACCCAGCCAGCCGGTCACGTCGACCACCTCGCCAATAAAATACAGTCCCGGCACCTTGCGTGCCTGCATGGATTTCTGGTCCAGCTCGCGGGTATCCACGCCGCCACGCATTACTTCGGCTTTTTTGTAACCCACCGTTCCGGACGGGGTCAGAACCCACGGTTGCGCACTGTCTGCCAGCTGCGTCAGCGGCTTGTCGGCCATATCGGCCAGCCGCTGCGTCGGCAGCATGCCCCGGTATTGCAGCCAGTTCTCGGCCAGTCGGCGTGGCCACACTTCGCTCAGGGCATGGGCCAGGCTTTGCTTGCTGCCCTTTTTGCGCTGCACCAGCTCCTGCGCCAGTTGCCGGCCTGGCAGCAGATCAATATGGATGGGGGTGTCCGGTTCCCAGTAGCTGGAAATTTGCAGGATGCCCGGGCCCGACAGGCCGCGATGGGTAAACAGCAAGTCCTCATCGAACAGGCCCCGGCGTTTACCCTGTCCCGTTTCCAGCCGGGCCGGCACCGCCAGGCCCGAGAGTTCGGCAAACGGTTTCCAGCTTTGCTGATCGAAGGTCAGCGGCACCAGCGCGGGTCGGGGCTCAATAGTTTTCAGGCCGAACTGGCGCGCCGCCTTCAATCCGAAATCGGTCGCCCCCAACTGGGGAATGGCCATGCCGCCGGTCGCAATCACCAGCTTGTCGGCGCTCAGCGTGCCGCTTGCGGTCTGCACCGTAAAGCGGCCGTTTTCCTGGCCAATTGCGGTCACGGGCGCTTGCATGCGTCGCTTGACTCCACCCTTGTCGCACTCGGCCACCAGCATGTCGATAATCTGCTCGCTGCTGTCGTCGCAAAACAGCTGACCCTTGTGCTTCTCATGCCAGGCAATGCCATGGCTGCGCACCAGCGTCAGAAAGTCCTCGGGGGTATAGGCAGACAGGGCCGATCGGCAGAACGCCGGATTGGCCGACAAAAACTGCTGCCAGGTGGTACCGATATTAGTGAAATTGCAGCGACCGCCGCCGGAGATCCGGATTTTTTCAGCCAGCCGGCTGGCGTGATCCAGCAAAACCACCCGCTGGCCACGCTGGCCGGCCACCGCCGCACACATCAGGCCGGCAGCACCGGCGCCGATGATCACGACATCAACAGAATCACTCATCCAGTCTTAAGCAGTCCACGTAGAAAAAGTCGCGACCATCATCCTCAACCACATGGCCCAGGCCATGGATAAAGGTTTCGAAGCCCGGAAATTTCGCATTGAAACCGCGCGCAAACTTCAGGTACTCCACAATGGTCTTGTTAAAGCGCTCACCCGGAATCAGCAGCGGAATGCCCGGAGGATACGGCGTGAGCAGCACCCCGGTCACGCGGCCTTCCAGCTCGTCCAGCGGCACACGCTCCACTTCGCGGTGCGCCATTTTGGCAAACGCATCCGAAGGCTTGAGCGCCGGCACCATATCCGACAAATAGACTTCGGTGGTCAGGCGCGCCACATCATGCTGGCTGTAGGCCTCATGAATTTTCTGGCACAGATCGCGCAGGCCCATGCGTTCATACTGTTTAAAGTCGGCGCAGAACTCGGGCAGGATACGCCACAGCGGCGCATTGCGATCATAATCATCCTTGAACTGCTGCAGCGCCGTCACCAGCGTATTCCAGCGGCCCTTGGTAATGCCGATAGTAAACAGGATGAAGAACGAATACAGGCCGGTTTTTTCCACCACAATGCCGTGCTCGGCCAGGTACTTGGACACCAGCGCCGCAGGAATGCCACTGTCGGCAAAATGACCGTCAATATCCAGCCCCGGCGTAATAATGGTCGCCTTGATCGGATCCAGCATATTGAAGTTCTCGGCCAGGTCGCCAAAGCCGTGCCACTCGTCGCCAGACTCCAGCACCCAGTCCTCCTGAAAGCCGATACCTTCGGAAACCAGGCGATTCGGTCCCCAGACCTTGAACCACCAGTCATTGCGACCATACTCCGAGGCCACCTTGCGCATGGCGCGGCGAAAATCCAGGGCTTCGCGGATACTTTCTGCAACCAGGGCGGTGCCGCCGGGCGGCTCCATCATGGCGGCCGACACATCGCACGACGCAATAATCGCGTACTGCGGTGAGGTAGAGGTATGCATCAGAAATGCTTCGTTGAAAATATTGCGATCCAGCTTGCGGTTCTCGGACTCCTGCACCACAATCTGCGACGCCTGGGAGATGCCGGCAAGCAGCTTATGCGTGGAGTGCGTGGCAAATACCATCGCGTCCTTGCTGCGTGGCCGGTTCGGGCCGATAGCGTGCATATTGGCATAAAACTCATGGAATGCCGCATGTGGCAGCCAGGCTTCGTCAAAGTGCAGCGTATCAACGATAGTGCCCAGTTTTTCCTTGATCATCTCCACGTTGTAGATCACGCCATCATAGGTACTTTGCGTGAGCGTCAGAATGCGCGGCGTCTTGTTCTTGAGCTCGCGGGCAAACGGATTGGCTTCGATTTTCTTCTGAATGCTTTCAGGATCGAACTCTTCCAGCGGAATGGGGCCGATAATACCCAGGTGGTTGCGCGTAGGGCGCAAAAACACCGGTATTGCACCTGTCATGGTAATGGCGTGCAGGATAGATTTATGACAATTGCGATCGACCACCACCACGTCATCGTTGGCCACGTTGGCATGCCACACCACCTTGTTGGAGGTGGAGGTGCCATTGGTCACGAAGTAGCAGTGATCGGCATGAAAGATACGTGCCGCGTTGCGCTCTGACTCGGCCACCGGACCGGTATGGTCCAGCAGCTGGCCCAGTTCCTCAACCGCATTGCACACGTCTGCGCGCAACATATTTTCACCAAAGAACTGGTGAAACATCTGCCCCACCGGCTTTTCAGAAACGCCACGCCGCCGGAGTGACCCGGGCAATGCCAGGAGTAGGAACCATCCTGCGCATACTTGACCAGCTCGCGGAAAAACGGCGGCGAGAGCCCGTCCAGATAGCTCTTGGATTCGCGAATAATATGGCGCGCCACAAACTCGGGTGTGTCTTCGAACATATGAATGAAACCATGCAGTTCACGCAGGATGTCATTGGGAATATGCTCGGAGGTGCGGGTCTCGCCATACAGATAAATGGGGATGTCTTCATTGCGAAAGCGCAGCTCGCCAATAAAGGTTCGCAAATTGCGGATGGCATGCGCCACGTCTTCGCGCGAGTCCACATCGAACTCTTCATCGTCAATGGACAGAATAAAGGCGCTGGCCCGGCTTTGCTGCTGGGCAAACGAACTTAAGTCGCCATAACTGGTTACGCCAAGAACCTCGACGCCTTCTGCCTTGATGGCATCGGCAAGGGCACGAATACCGAAACCGGACGCGCTGTCCGAGCGGAAGTCTTCGTCAATGATGACGATGGGAAAACGAAATTTCATCGGGTACTCCTGGCTGGCTGATCAAATAGCCTGATTATGTTCTTGGAAGTGTGACGCCTTGTTGACCCTGATACTTCCCGCCACGATCGCGATATGATGTTTCGCATACCTCGTCGCCCTGCAGGAACAGAAACTGGGCACATCCCTCGCCGGCATAGATTTTTGCGGGCAGCGGCGTTGTGTTGGAAAACTCCAGCGTAACATGGCCTTCCCACTCGGGCTCCAGCGGAGTCACGTTCACGATAATGCCGCAACGCGCGTACGTGCTTTTGCCCAGGCAGACGGTAAGCACTTCGCGCGGGATGCGGAAATACTCAACGGTGCGGGCAAGCGCAAACGAGTTCGGCGGAATAATGCAAACATCACCCTTGAAATCCACAAAGGATTTCTCGTCGAAGTTCTTCGGATCCACAATCGTGGAATTGATGTTGGTAAAAATTTTGAACTCGTCAGCGCAACGCACGTCGTAACCATAGCTGCTGGTGCCGTAGCTTACGATCTTTTGCCCGTTATGCTCGCGCACCTGACCCGCCTCGAAAGGGGTGATCATGCCGTCTTGCGCCGCCTGCCGAATCCACCGGTCGTTCTTGATACTCATAGACTGTATCTCTCTGCTGGGGTCTGCCCCGAAGGGAAAAGCGCCATTGTAGCCCCTGCGGCTGCAGGGGAGTATGCATTTTTCATCAGTCCCTGAAAAACCGACGATAGACCAGTTCCAGCCCGTTAACGGTGCCGCCCTTGATATCGGCCGACAGGTTCCTGAAAAGCCGGTAGCTGCCGCGCAGCACGGTACCGGTGCCGGCCATGGCCTGCTCTACACTCACTGTCATGCCGTTTTCAAATTTCTTGCTGGCCACGAAAAACTGCTGGGACAGGTCGCTCGACGATTCCTGGTTGACGCTGGAAGCCACTGTTTTTTCGGGCAGAACCGTACCGGACTTGCCGACATTGCCCGAACGGATGGCAATATCGTCCAGACCCAGCTTGCGATAGAATGGTTCACCCCCGCCCACAATGGACGAGCCCACCGAGAACAGCAGGGCCGCGTCGCTGCCGCTGCTGTCGGGGCCACGCCCCATCAGCAACCAGGACAGTTTTTCCACCTCGCTCACATCCGGATAGGACACCAGATCAATCTTGGGCTTTCTGGCCGTGCCCACTACCTTGACCCCGGCCTCTACATCCAGGCCGGTGCGCAAGGCTTCGATATCCAGGATCGGATTGGCCAGGTTACCCTGGAAGGTGATGCGACCACGACGGATCTGCAGGCGCTGTCCATACGCTTCGATTGCCCCGCCGCGAGTACGGAAGGCGCCCACGCCGGTCAGTTGGTTCTTTTCCTGAATCACGTTGAGCGACCCCACCAGGCCGGAGTCCAGCCCCAGCCCCACGATATAAAAGCGCTTGCCCAGGTCCACCGTAAAATCCAGCGTCAGGTCCAGGGGAGACTCTTCCTTGACTACCTTGGTCTGGCCCGGCTTGAGCACAATCACATCGCCATCCACGGCCGGCACACTGCCCAGAATATCCACGCTGGCCCAGCCGGCATCGGCCGTGACCTTGCCCTTGATATCCACCTTGGGCAGGGCGCATTAATATCCACATCGCCGCTGATCATCACAAAGCGATCGGACCGTTGAATAATCGGATAATGATCGAAGACGATCCGGAAATCGCCCTTGCTGGTGTTCAGGTTCCATTTGCCGGTAATGCCCAATGAACCATTCTGTGCCTCTGCATTATCGTCAATCCATTTCTTGGTGCGCCATTCATTGGCCTTAATGCGGATCACCGACGGAAAGCGCAGCGTGTTTATAACCACCTGGTTGTCGCGCAGGGTAGCCTCCAGCGTGCCATCGAGCAGGCGGATGCCGTTGTCGATTTCCACGATTTTCACTTTGGAACCGGAAATTTTGCCGCTGGTCGTCCATTGGCCATTGGCGCGCGATTGCGCGGTCACATTCAGCGCCACGGCTCCGCCCAAATCCAGCATATCGCCGGTGAGCGGCCCCATCCAGCTGATGTCGGCCAGTTTGCCGTTAAGCGTGATTTTTGAGCCGCCATTCAGATTCGGCGCCAGCCCGTTGAACGCGATGGCCCCGGTTCCTTTCAGATTGCCTTTGTTTTGCGTATCAAAGGCCAGATTCAGATTGGCAGTACTGGTGGTGGCGCCGGTCTTGTTAAAGGTGGCGCCCACCAGCATATTGTTCAGGCCCAGCGGAATTGGCGTTGCCGCAGGGATCATGAAATCGCCGCTGACGCGCTTGACGGCAGTCTTGCCGGTGAGTGCGCCATCAAAGGCCAGATCCCAGTCGAAATCAAGCACCAGCGAGGTTTCCTGCGGCGCGCGCTTGCGCCGGTCGATAATCCCGGTATTGGCGTTTTGCGCTGCCTGGGCAGCCGGATCGACCAGCTTTTGCATATCACGAATGAAAGCCGGGCTCAGTACAAAACGGCGAATGGAACCCTTGGTCTGCCACTTGCCGTTGCTGCCCGTGGTGCCATCCTGATTGATCACGATGCTGTGTTTACCCGGCAGGCCGATATTAATGTTCGATGGTCCGGCTTCCCAGGCCGGCAGCCCGCCTTCTGCCGCAGGGGCAAACGCCAGTGCCCACGGCTTATCCTGTTCCACGGTAATCCCTGCGTGCTGTACGTCCAGCGTAGCGAGCGTGCCGCGCCAGCCTTCTATGCCCTGCTCGTTCTTGCTCCAGGAACCATCAGCAGCCAAACGGAAATTGACCGGTGCCTTGCCCAATTCCCGGGACTTGCCCTGCGAGAACATGCCCTTCAGATCAAGCGCGTGTTTGGCGACCATGCCCTTGACGGTGCCATCCACGGTGACGCTGCCAGGCAGGCCGGGCCAGAACGAAGACAGGGCCGGTGCGTCCACGTCCAGCGTCAGCACGCTGTCGGCCTGGCCGAAAGCGCCTTTGCTGCGTATCTTGTTGCTGCCCAGAGTCAGGTCGATATTGGCCGCCGGCACCTGGAAGGCATTCAAGTCTATACCCGTGCTGCCCTGGCCGCCCAGGCCAAATCGCGCACCGCCAGGTCCACAGACCCGACCAGCGGTTTGTCATTCCAGATACTGCCTTTGTCAAAACGGCCCTTGATGGTCGCTGATTTGATGGCCGTGGGCGAGAACATATCCACATCGGCCGTCAGATCGGTACTAAGCAAGGTGCGGGGGATACTGTCTGCCATCAGCTTGCTGACCGGCAACGCCTTGGAATTAACACGCATATGAATGCGGTCTGATTCGTCCTGTCCGCCCTTGGGCGAGACCAGCGCTTCCAGCGTCAGCGTTGCGCCGTCGCGCAGGGCAAGATCAGCCTTGGCATCGCGCAGCAACAGCGGCGTTGCCATATCCAGTTTTACATCCGCATTCAGATGTGATTTTTCCCCGGTGGCGCTGGCTGTTACGACGTAGCCATCCTGCACCTGCGGCGTTTGCTGCGGTTCAATGTCAAATGCAATCGTGTCAAAATCCAGCGGCACCGGGGTCCTGAAGGGCAACACGCCCGTGCCGTCGGTGCGCATAATATGCGCCGAGCCGGTCAGCATCTGGTTGAATGCCAGATCCCAGTCCGCATCCAGCGTGATGTCCTTGTCGGCCACGGCGTTGGCTGCCGCGCGCTTGTCACTGTTGCCCTCGGCTTTTTTGCTGCCTGCCGTAGCCGCCGCCAGCGCCTTGTCCGCAGCCTGCGTGGCGGCCAGCGCCGCTGCCGGGTCTTCGGCTGTAAAGGCTTTTTGCAGATTCATCAGGTATTGCGGATTAATGACCAGATCCTTAATCTGCCCTTTGGTCTGCCACTGGCTGCCATTACCGCCAGACTCGCCAGGCAGAATCTGCGCACTGCGATTCTCGGGCAGATCCAGCACAAACCGCGAGGCCGTGGTGGCCCACTGCATGGGATGCCGGCCATCGGCCGGCAGAAACGACAGGGACAGCGGGCTTTGCTGCTGCAGTCGCAACTCGGTATGACGCAACTGCAAATCTTCCAGCACGCCCACCCAGCCTTCCTGGCCGCCCTCCACTTTGTCCCAGGCGCCCTGGATATTCAGGCCGAACACCACCGGCGCTTTGCCCAGCGCGCGACTGGGCGCCTGTGCATACATACCGTAAACTTGCGCGCGATGATTGGTCACGCGGCCATCGACCACCGCATTGACCAGCGCACTGCCCGGCAGGGATGGCCAGAAATTGGCCAGTGCCGGTGCGTTCACGTCCAGATACAACTGGCTGGCATCCTGTCCAAAGCCGCCATACGCTGTGATCCGGTTATTACCCAGCGTCAGGTCCACATCCGTGTCGCTGATCTGCAGCTTGTCCAGATTCGGCTTGATAGTGCGATCGGCCTGCTGCTGTTCCGGCTGCTTATCAAAAATACCTGCCAGGTGCACCTTGCTGCCAATTGTGCCGGCCAGCGGCTTGTCATTCCATGTGCTGCCTGGGCCAATTGTGCATCCAGGTTCACATCCGCGATTTCGCGTTTGCCCGGCAGCGTATCGGCAACCAGCAACACGGTGCCGTTAAGCAGCGAGGCCGGCGTGGCGCCCGCCGACAGGGCCTGCAGATTCAGCGCCTGCAACCCGACCTTGGCGGTCAGTCTATCGGTCCCTTCACTAACGCCGGCGATGGTTTCAATATCTGCGTTCACTGCAGCGCCATCGGTCAATGCCAGTTGCACCTTGCCATCACGCAACGGAATCACATTTGCCATAGCCAGATTCAGCGTGGCATCCAGGCTGGACTGCGGGCCCTGCCCCTGCGCGGCAATGGCCAGCAGCGGATTTTTTTCATCCTGGCGCGTTTCATTCAGCTTGATGCGCAGTGTCTCAAAATCTACCGGGATGTTCTGCACCAGCGGCACGAACCGATCGCCGGCCGTGCGCTGCACATTGATCTCACCCTGCAGGCCATTTTCCGTAGCTATATTCCAGTCGCCATCGAACACAATATCCGGAAAGCTGCCGGCGGTTTTCTGCGCCAGCGCCCTGGCAGCAGCATCCCGCGCTGTTTTGTCAGTTGCATTGGCCGGCTGCGCATCGCCGGCGGCCGTCATCCTGGCCACTTCGTCCATCAACCTGTCGCTGATCGTCAGGTTGGTAAAGGATCCCGCTGTTGTCACGCCCAGGGCATTGCCACTGGCCTTGTCCAGCTTGATCTGTGCTTCGGAGCCGCCGGGCAGGGTCAGGCCCAGCGCGCTAGGCCCGGCCGCCCATACATTCTGCACACCGGTTGCGTTCGGACTGAACAACAGAGGCAAGGCATCGCGCTCGCGCACGCGCACCCCGGCATGCGCCAGGTTCAATGCGGCCAGCTCGCCTTCCCAGCCGTCAATCCCGTCTGCCAACCTGTGCCATTTTCCGTTGATGGTGGCCGACAGGTCCAGCGGCGCCTTGCCCAGGGTTTTTGCAGCGCCCTGGTTGACCTTGCCGCTGATATCGATCGCATGTTGGGCAATCGTGCCGGCCAGTGTGCCAGAGAGCTTGGCCGTACCGTTAACGCCATCGACCAGCTGGCCCAGCTTGGGCGCATCCACACTCAAACGCAGCACGCTTTCCTGCTGCCCGAAGCTGCCCGATGTGGTGATACTGTTTTCACCCAGTTGCAGATCAATATCTGCCTTGCGAATATTCAGGCGGTTCAGGTCCACCAGCGTAGTCGACGTTTGTATTGCATCTGTGGTTGCGGCGGTTTGCTGCGCCTTCTCAAGCGCATCCTCGCCCTTGGCCGTGGTAACGGTTTTGCCTTCCGCCTGGGCCTGGCGTGCGGCCGCGGCCTTGATATTGTCGGCAACGGCCTGGGCCATTTGCTCGCCATCAACAATCCGGCGCTGCGTCAGAACGCCCTGCGAATCAATATCAATATCCAGGTCGGCGGCCAGCGGTTTGCCCTGCAGACGGCTTTCGCCATCGACCGTGCCTTTCAATTGCAATCCCTGCACATTGGACAGACCAAGAACATCTGCCACAAATGTCATATCGCTAGTCAATACCGAATCGGCCGCCCCCTGTTGCCCCTTGAGCGTGAGCCGCTGGCTGGCAAAAGAGCCGGCAAGGCGGTCAGACTCTGCCGCGCCTGTTTTTCCTTTTTGTCCAGCTTGAACTGCAGGCCAGAGGCGTCGCCCAGCTTGACGTTCACATTGGCCTGGTTCAATGGAATTCCGCCACCCATCACGCCCAGGTTCAACGACGCATCCACGTGCGCGCCCTGGCCGCTGCCCTGCAAGGTCACGCCCAGTTTTTCCAGATCGCCGGCCACTTGCGTGTGCAGATCAAATGTGCAATCACGCTGCTGCAGCGCGCCGGTCAGCACGCCGCCAATCTGCACGAACTGGCTCAGGCATACCGGCGACTGTTTGTTTTGCGTCGCCAGTTTGGCATTCAAATCCAGCTTCATCGGATACGGGCTTTTGATGGATTCCACTTCCAGCGTACCGTTCAGATCTGCCTCGGTCTGCGGATGCGACACGTGCACGCTTTTGAGCGTGCCTTTGGCATGCTGGTCAATGATCAGCAAATCGGTCAGACTGAAATTGCTCAGCCCCACGGGCAGGCCCGACCCATCGGGCATCAGCAGGCAAAATCGCCTACATCCAGCCGATCCACCTGTATGCCAACCGGAATACCCGGCATTTCAAAGGGCTTGGCTTCGTCCGGCGCCGGTTCGGTTGTCTCCAGCGGCAACAGCTTGACGTCCAGATCAGCCACACTCATCTGCTCTACACGCAAGGTGCGTTTGAACAGTTTAAGCCAGTCCACCTTCAGCACAGCCTCGCGACCGGTAATCTTGATTTCGGGCGTATCGATCAGCAGCCGCTCCAGCTCGATCCCGCTCCATAAGGTGCCGCGCACATTATGCAGCTCGCCACCCACCTGGCCGATCACGGTATTGAGCAGCCAGCGACTGCCCGGATTGGTGCCCATGAACCAGAACACAAAGGCGCACAGCCCGATCAGGATCGTCAGGACAATGGGTTTCCAGCGAAGATACCAGCGCAAATATTTCATTTTCATCAGAATGCCACTCCCAATGAAAAGTGCAGCCGTATGCTGCGATCACGTTGCCCATAGGCCAGGTCCAGAAACAGCGGGCCGGCCGGGGTCTTGATTCTTGCGCCCACGCCATAACCCACGTGCAGCTTCATTTTATTGAATGCCGCTGCCGCATCACCGGCATCAATGAACACACCCATGCCGAAACGATCATTGAAGTAACGCATATATTCAACGCTGACCACCGCCAGGGAACGGTCTCCTACGACCGCATCGCCGGCGCTTTTGCCGATATCATTGTATTTATAACCACGGATGGAGCGCGCGCCCCCGGTCCGATAGCCGAAGTCGTCCGGAATGCGCATGCCGCTGGAACCGAATACCTGTCCCACTTCGCCGCGCACGGTAAAGACATCGCGCCGACCTATCGGCCACCACTGTTGCGCACGCAGTCCGACCCGGCTGAAAGGTTCGCCTTTATCCAGCGTCACGCCGGCGCCCAGGCCCAGTGCAATCAGATTGCCTTCACGAGGATCATATTTGTTGTCGACATCGCGGCGCAGAAAATCCCAGGTGGCCACCATTGACGGCAGGCGGTAACGCTCCTCGCCCTCGCGCTTGACCGAGTCATAGGCCGCCAGCACGCCCCAGTTCGATTCATAATCGACCCGGCTGGCCGCATCCAGCTTGAACTCCAGCTTGCGTTTCCAGCCCACGGCATAACGCATCACATCTTCATCCTGGATATCGGAATGACGGAACATGACCCCTACGCTATCTTTGCTGCCGTCCAGATTGGGCGGCAAATGAAAATCCATATAGGCGCGCTGCAACTTCGCATTCACCGCGGCGCCGGTTTCCATAATCAGCGGCTGGCCGAACACCACATTCTGTTTGTACATGATCTCGGCGCCCGGCCCCACCGCATCATCTATGCCCAATGACCCGGCCAGTGAGCGCGCCGGCGCCTCCGACACGCGCACAGCGACCGGCAACTCTACCGCGTCCTGCGTATAGACCTCATCGCCTGGTGGTTTTTTCAGGGTCACGAACGCGCCGCGAAAGAAATTGGTAGACTGAATCTGCTGCTGCCAGGTATCCAGTTGTTCCTGGGAAAAGCGCTGGCCCGGCGTGTACTTGATATAACGACGGATCAGGCTGTCAGGCACACGCCGCAAGCCCACCACTTCAGTGTGACCCAGCGTGACTGCCGGGCCGCTATCGACCGTGGTCTCGGTATCCACAGTGGCCGTTTCGGGGTTGACCACAGCCTGCGAATGCGTCATGCGGGCCAGGTAAAAATCATTGGCCGCCACGCCCTCAAGCATAGCCGATTTGGCATTGCTCCACTGTTCGTTCAGAAAATCCTTGTCTACCGGCAGGCCCCAGTCTTTGCGCAACTGTGATACGCGATCATTAAAGCGCGGCGTGGCAATGCTGCCTGTAAAGTGATTGGTCACCGACTTGACCTTGGAGACCTTGCCCGGATCAATGGAAATATCCCAGGTTTCACCGCCCACGTCTTCACCCACTTCCAGCGTGACCTCGGGTGCGAAATAGCCGCGCGTAGCCAGGGCAGATATCACTGCTTCGCGGCCCTTGCGGCGGATCCGGTCGGCCTCGCCCGAATCCTGATCGTCAGCCATGCGAACCACAGCTGAAATACCTTTGTTTACTGCATCCAGCGCCTCGGGGCCCAGCCCGCTGGGATCAATAATCACTTCGGGCTTTTGCGCAGAAACCTGACCAATACCGGCCAACAATAAAATCGTTGTAAGAAAACAAGCCTTGTTCAATCGCATTGGTCCATTCAGCGCTTTTATTTCTTCAGGTTTTCAACAACCACAGAGGGGAAGCGACCCGCCATATCCCTGGGCAAGGCCGCCACTGCCATGGCCACACGCCGGGCCAGTTCGCGATACAGTCCCGCCGCCTCGCTGTTGGGATCGCTGGCAACCGTGGGCGTGCCCGCATCAGTCTGTTCGCGAATACTTTTTGCCAGCGGCAAGGCGCCCAGCCAGGGAACATCCAGCTCCTGGGCCATATGCCTGCCACCGTCCTCGCCAAAAATGGCTTCGGCATGCCCGCAATGCGAGCAAATGTGCATCGCCATGTTCTCGACGATACCCAGAATCGGAATATTCATTTTCTCGAACATGCGCAAGCCCTTGCGGGCATCTAGCAGCGCGATATCCTGTGGCGTGGTCACGATAATGGCGCCCACCACCGGCACTTTTTGCGCCAGCGTCAGGGCAATATCGCCCGTGCCCGGCGGCATATCAACAATCAGATAATCAAGATCGGGCCAGTTGGTCTGGCGCAGCAGTTGCTCCAGCGCCTGCGTAACCATGGGGCCGCGCCAGATGGCGGGTGAATCGGCCTCGATCAGAAAGCCGATGGAATTGACCGTAATCCCGTGGGCGCGCAAAGGCTCCATGGTCTTGCCGTCATTGGATACCGGCTTGCCCGAGACGCCCATGATCAGCGGCTGGCTGGGGCCATAGATATCTGCATCCAGAATACCGACGCGGGCGCCGCTTTGCGCCAGTGCAATCGCCAGATTGGCGCTGGTCGTGCTCTTGCCGACACCGCCCTTGCCCGATGCCACTGCAATAATATTTTTTACCGAAGCAATAGGCTTGAGCCCGCTTTGCACGGCATGCGCCCGCACCGTATCACTGAACTGCAGCGTCAGTTGCGCCGCGCCGGCTTGCCTGGCAGCAGCCTCCAGCTGTTCGGTCAGGGCGGTCTTTGCTGCGGCGCTGGTCACATATCCGGGCTCTACGCGAACCGTGGCTCCCGTTTCGGAAAGCGTAATATCGGACTCCTTGAGCGTTGGCGCCACCGGCATACCGGTAACCGGGTCTACCACAGACCGTAACGCATCCAAAAGGGCTTTTGACGACAGACTCATTTCAACTCGCTGCAATTGATACTATTTAGGGACGTAATGGCCTTAATGATAACGTTTAATGGGCCTGTACATTGTTAAAATCTGTGTGGAGCAGGGATATCTTCCCTATGACGCGCAGCCTGCAACGTGTGACGGCAAAACAAATTTTGCCGCGGCATTGCCAGGCTATCTCCAGGCCATCTCCAGGGTATCGCCAGGCCATTACCACGCATTGGCCGCCCCTGCCGCCGAGGTTGATAAGGCCCGGCATCGCGTAACAGGCCAGCGTGTGACCGCCGTAACCCCTTTTTGAAATCTTTTGGCATATCCGCGTGCCGGCGGCCCTTGAATTATCCTGAAAAAGCCCTACTATAGAAAAAACAAATCAAGCAAAATCAATTGCTTGTGTACAATAAGCAGTAACTGACGCTTATTGGCTCTTCCCACTTACAAGGATCTGACCCCCTATGAACGATTTTCTGGACCGGTTTTTCAAAGCGCTGCTATTTGGTGTCATCACCATTGCAGGCCTTGTCATGGCCGCTGTGTTCCTGGTCTCTGCGGCCATTGCAGTGGGGTTGTTCTATGTTATTGCGAAGGTGCGCGGCAAACCGTTCGTCGCCCGCGAATACTGGAAAACAACCTCAACCCGCGCCCGCCAGACTCATACTGAATTTTCCGAAAAATTCAAAAAGCCCGGCAATTTCTCGCGCAAGCCCGATATCACAGATGTGGAAATACGGGAAATAAAGTAAACGCCGAAAGGTGCGCACAGCAAACCCAAAACCCTTGCCACTGGCAGGGGTTTTTTATTGCCTGCCACCTGCCATTACATCGGCTGCGCCCCGTCAGGCGCCTAGCCCCTCACGCCCCGGCTTGCCGCAAGCACCAACGCCTTCCATAAGTTGGCTAGCCCTTCAGGCGCCGAATTTTTCGCCATACAGTTCGCGCGCCCAATCAATAAAAACCCGCACCCGCGGCGACAATTGGCGATGAAACGGATAAAGCGCGCACACCGGCAGGTCCGGACACGGCCAGTCTGCCAGCACCTGCACCAGCCGGCCCGCCTGCAAATGCGCCTGCAACCGAAAGCGCGGCACCTGGATTAACCCGCAACCGGCAAGGGCGGCGCTGGTGTAGCATTCCGCATCGCTCACAGACATCCAGCACTGGCCTCGAACTGCGCCTCCTGGCCATCCATCATGACAGAGAAGGGATAGCGACTGTCATTGCCGCGTGAGAAAAAGCCGACAGCCTGATGCTGAACCAGTTCGCCGGGGTGCTGGGGCGTCCCGTGACGGGACAAATATTCGGGGCTGGCGCAGATAATCTGCTCCATATCCGCCAGTTTCCGAACCACCAGCGAGGAGTCGCGGGGCTGCCCTGCACGCACCACGCAGTCGATCCCTTCCCTGACCAGATGCACCAATCGGTCACCGCTACTGATCACCACCTCAATATTCGGATAACGCTCGCGGAACTGAGCGATGCGCGGCAGGATTATCATGGTCGCATGCGCCCCGTGCAAATCCAGCCGCAACGTCCCGTGGGGATCAGTCACATGCGTGCTCAGCGACGTCTCGGCATCTTCCAGTTCGGCCAGCACCCGTTTGCTGCGTTCATAGAAGGCCTGACCATCCAGCGTGGGGGCAACCTGCCGCGTGGTGCGATCCAGCAGCCGTGCGCCCAGGCGTTTTTCCAATTCCTTAATGGCATGCGTGGCGGTCGCGCGCGGCACATTGAGCACCCCCGCCGCTTCGGTAAAGCTGCCCAGCTCCACGATCCGGATAAAAAGCTGCATCGCATCAAAGCGGTCCATACGCACCTCATTGTTGGTGTTTTTTGAATTAACAAGCCAATTTCACCCTATTTATCCATAGGGCGTCAATCGCTATGATGTGGTTCATCGCCGCGCCAGACAGCAAGCGTGGTCACCACCATCACCCGGGTCACGCCCGCCACAGAGGCGCAGCCCTTCTTCAACATCCAAGGACAGCACGATGAATATCAGCAAAGAAACCAGCCAGCATGCCCATACCACTCACCCCGAAGCCACCATGCCGACCGCCATTGTGACCGGCGCATCGCGCGGTATCGGTCGCGCCATCGCCTTGCGCCTGGCCGCAGATGGTTTCCGGGTTGTGGTCAATTACGCCGGCAATGCCGCCAGGGCCGGCGAAGTGGTTGACACCATCGTCGCCGCCGGCGGACAGGCAATCAGTGTGCAGGCCGACGTGTCCGTCGCCGAAGACGTGCAGCGCCTTTTTGCCACGACGCAGCAAACCTATGGCCAGGTTACTGCCGTCGTGCACAGCGCCGGCGTGATGACCATGACGGCGATTGCCCTGAAAATATCGACGCCTTCGATCGTGTCATTCAGACCAATCTGCGCGGCGCCTTCCTGGTGCTGGGGCAGGCGGCCGCGCATATGCAGGCCGGCGGGCGCATTGTTGCGCTCTCGACCAGCGTGATCGCCAAGTCATTTCCGCAGTACGGCCCCTACATCGCAGCCAAGGCGGGCGTAGAAGGCCTGGTGCGCGTGCTGGCCAACGAGTTGCGCGGTCGCAATATTACCGTCAATGCGGTCGCGCCAGGACCGGTTGCTACCGAACTGTTTTTCGAAGGCAAGAGCGAAGAGCAAATTACGCAACTGAGCAAGCTTGCTCCGCTGGAGCGTCTGGGCCAGCCCGAAGACATTGCAAATGTGGTTGCCTTCCTGGCAGGAAGCGACGGCGGCTGGATCAACGGGCAGGTGGTTCGCGCCAACGGCGGCTTTGCATGAACAAAAACAGCACACAAGTGCGGCCCGAGGCTGGCACACGATCGACGATCCGATTATTGCAACCCCAAGGAGATGACGCATGACAAGCAACACATTTTCCACACACGTAAAGACGGTCATTGGCGAATCGGTCATCGCCTCCTCGGCCGCAACGCTAAGCATCGTGGCCTTCGAGATACCGGTATGGGCCATGTTCGTCGGCTGGATCTCGTTTTTTACGCGCGGACTCAACCTGCGGCAGGGCATCATCAATCTGGCATGTGTCCTGATCGGAATAGTTCTGGGCATTGGCGCAGCGCATGCCATGGCGGCCCTCACACCCTACCTGGGCAGCTACGCTATTAGCGCGGTGGTATTTGCCATCACCATCATTGCGCTATTGCTGGGCACGGCGCCTGTCGTCAATAACCTGCCCGCCGTATTTCTCGGGCTGGTGGCTTACTTTGCCTTGCACCAGCCCCCTTCCATGGCAACCTTCGGGACGCTGACGCTTGCAACCGCATTGGGTGCGACCGCTGCATTCCTGGCTCACTCGCTGCAACACCGTATTCAGCACCGTACCGCTCATTCACTTCAGGGAAGAACTTAAATGGACCACCGCAAAAACGAAATAACGACGGGCATCCACAACGCGACGGTGCCCGCCCCGCGCCTGCTGATCCCTGCGCTGGATACGGTGTATGCACGGGCCGAACCTGTCCTGTATGCCTTGCTGCGCTTTGCCTTCGGCATTATCCTGTTCACTCACGGTTTACCCAAGGCTCTGGGGATCTCCCATGGCTCCATGGCCGACCCCATGGCGGGTTCCATCAATCTCATCCAGAATGTGATGGGCCTGCCCTTTGCCCCCCAGCTGGCCTTTCTGGTTATGCTGCTCGAAACAGTTGGTGCATTCATGCTCGCGCTTGGCTTGTGGGCGCGCCCGTTGCTCTGGCCATTGTGGTGCAAATGCTGGCAATCTGCTATGTGCTGGGCCCGACCTGGCCGTGGATAGATCGCGGTATCGAGTACCCCGTACTTATGGCATGCCTTGCCCTTTATATCTCCGTACGCGGCAGTGGCGCCTTTGCACTGGATCGCCAGTTGGGGATTGTCATTTAATCTGCAAATGTCATAGCGACAGATCACGCGCTGGCCGCTGCCCGCTGCTGACATCTCTGTTGATATCATTTCAAATGATATCTAAGATAAAAATATAGCATTTGAATTATTTGATGCACGGCACCATAATTTCCCCTAACGGGCAAAGTGGCGATCGCGTGCGCGTCGGTCCTGCGGCGGGCGGGCTGTGCTCACAAGACACAATGCCGCTGCACCTGCCAAGCCAAATGCCTGGCCAAATACGTGGAATACCCCGCAACACCAGCGGCAGCGATCTGGCCCGGCACATTTGGGGGCAGCGCCGCCACAACACCGGCCCGCCTGGCGCGCTGCGGCCCATGACGAATATTGATCCACCTGCCCGATTTACGCTTATCCATTTCAAGAGTACCAATATGAACAATCTGTTTTCCTCCTTCAGCCTCAAAGACGTGACCTTGCGCAATCGCATTGCGGTTCCGCCCATGTGCCAGTACAGCGCCCAGGACGGCTTTACCACTGACTGGCACCAGATCCACTACGCCAGCCTGGCCCGTGGCGGCGCCGGCCTGGTGATTGTCGAAGCCACGGCCGTATCGCCGGAAGGCCGTATCACGCCAGACTGCCTGGGGCTGTGGAGTGACGAACATGTTGCAGGGTTGGCCAAAATCGCCGCTTCCATCAAGGCTGCCGGCGCGGTGCCGGGCATCCAGATTGCCCACGCAGGCCGCAAGGCCAGCGCCAACCGTCCGTGGGACGGCGACGATCATATCGCCGACGGCGATCCGCGCGGCTGGCAACCCATCGCGCCATCTGCCATCGCCTATGGCGAAAACCTGCCCAAAGTGCCCAGGGCCATGACGTTGGAAGACATTGAACGGGTCAAGGCCGATTTTGCCGCGGCGGCACGCGCCCGTGACGCCGGCTTCGAATGGCTGGAACTGCACTTTGCCCATGGCTATCTGGCGCAAAGCTTTTTTTCTGCCCACAGCAATCAGCGCGATGATCAATACGGCGGCGACCTGGCCGGCCGCAGCCGTTTTCTGCTGGAAACCCTGGCCGCAGTGCGCGATGCGTGGCCGCAGAACCTGCCATTGACCGCACGTTTCGGCGTGATCGAATATGACGGTCGTGATGAGCAAACGGTTGCCGAGTCTATTGAACTGGCCCGCAATATGCGCAAGGGCGGCCTGGACATGCTGAACGTGAGCGCCAACTTTGTCATCCCGGATACACACATTCCATGGGCAACCCCGGCTTTCCTGGCGCCCATTGCCCAACGCCTGCGCAATGAAGCCGGCTTGCCGGTAGCCTCGGCCTGGGGCATTGACGACCCGCAAGTGGCCAACCGCGTGGTGCAGGAAGAACAGCTGGATCTGGTCATGATTGGCCGGGCCCATTTGACCGACCCGCATTACCCGCTGGTGCTGGCCAAAACGCTGGGCCAGCCACGCCCTACCTGGGTCCTGCCCGCACCCTACGCACACTGGCTGGAACGCTACCGCGGCGCAGCGGCTTAAGTTATTGTTATTGCTTATTGGCCAGTCAGATCAAGGCGCGGAGCCGGACATATGGTCCGGCGCACCCGCCTTGTCGGCCGGCCCGGCCATGCATTGCGCATGGTTGTCAAAGCAGATATCAAACAGCAACTGCCGCAACCAGCGCTGGGCCGGATCACGATGCGTGCGCTCATGCCAGGCCGCCATTTTGGTAAAACCGGCAATGGCGATGGGCGGCTCGAACACCGCCAGTCCGGCCAGATCGGTAACCAGGCGGCTGGGCAGAATCGATACCATATCGCTGGCCCTTAGTAGATCAGGCACAATCAGAAAACTCTTGACAGACACCGTGACCCGGCGCGTTTTGCCCATTTTTTCCAGCGCCTCATCCGTGGCGCCTCGAAAGCCTGCACCTGTATAAGACACCAGTGCATGATCCAGTTCACAAAACCGCTCCAGCGTCAGATCCTGCTGACGCCTGATAATGGGATGGTCCTGGCGCACAACACAAACGTAATGTTCATCAAACAGCTTGCGCGCATGCAAATCCGGACAGGTATATTCAGGCGAGACCAGCGCCAGATCAATAACGCCGCGTTCCAGCTGGGACAGCATCTGGGTGTCGTTCACCAGCACCAGCGCCACCTTGATATTGGGTGCCAGCCGCTTGAGCGTGGCCAGAAACGGCAGCGCAATGGCACGCAGCGCGTAGTCGGTCGAAGCGATCGTAAAATGGTGACTGGCGGTGGCCGGATCAAATACCGGCGGCTGCAGCAGCGCGCCCACTTCGCCCAGCACCTGTTTTAGCGGTATGGCCAGGGCCTGCGCCCTCTCGGTCGGCTCAATGCCGCGCTGTGCCCGCACAAATAGCGGATCATCGAACGTATCGCGCAAGCGGGTCAGCATGCCGCTCATTGCCGGTTGCGTCACGCCGAGGCGAGCCGCAGCCCGGGTCACATTCCTGTGATCCAGCAACGCGTCCAGCGCTTTAAGCAGGTTCAGGTCAAGGTTTCGAATATCTTTCATCGTCGTGATATTACATCTGTAAATAATGGCAGTTGTCTTGCCGGTGGCATCTGCCTCATTTACCCTTTGTATCACTAATTTGCCGCCGCATTCGTAAAACTTGCACGCCATGCAGGGTTGACATCAAGTTAACTTCAGGTTTTATGATGACGCCATACTCTGTCAAACTAGGTAGTCATGACCACCGATACGCCACCAACGTCACCCGCCGGGCAACACGCCAATAAGCCGCGAAAGTCACATCAACCGGGCCTCGAAGTCGCAGCCTCGCAAGCTGCAGCCGGCAAGACTCACGGCGCCGACCACAGCCTGATGCCGCCCGCCGATGATGTGGCCCAAACGCGCACATTACCGGCGCCGGTGTTCAGTGCACGCCGACTGGCGGCACGCAAGCTGGTACTGCTGCTGGTGGCCACCCTTACCATTATGGCCGGCATTATTATTGCCCCGTCTCTGCCTGCCATTGCAACCCGTTTTGCCGACAGTGAACATATCGCCCTGCTCAGCCGCATGGTGCTCACTCTGCCTTCTCTGTTTGTCGCCCTGTCGGCGCCGCTTGCCGGCATGCTGGCAGACCGGTTCGGGCGCAAGGGGCTGCTGGTCATGGCCATTGCATTGTATGGCGTCTCTGGCGCCTCGGGCCTGATTGCCGACAGCCTGACCGCCCTGCTGGTCGGGCGTGCCGTACTGGGCGTGGCCATCGGCGCCATCATTACTCTGAGTACTGCGCTGATCGGTGATTATTTTACCGGCGCAGAGCGGGAAAGATACCTGGGCTTGCAGCAAGCCTTCGTGCAACTGGGTGGCGTGGTGTTTGTCATGTCCGGCGGACTGCTGGCCGAAGTGCACTGGCGTATGCCATTTGTCATTTATGGCGCCGCGCTGGTATTGATTCCTGCCGTTATGTATTGTCTGACAGAACCACAACGCCCGCGCGCCCTGCATTCAGCAACAAAACTTACCGATGCGCCAGTAAATTGGCTGGTGGTGGGAACCGTCTGCCTGCTGGCTTTTTTGATCAATGTTTCTTTTTATACCGTCCCGTCGCAATTGCAGTTTCATATGCAAGCGTTGAACATTTATAACGCCAGCGGCTTTGGCATGGTGCTGGGCGCCTTCAATCTGGCTGGCGGGATGGCGGCCCTGTGCTTTGGCGCGCTTAAGCGCCGCCTGGATACAACGCTGATTTTTCTGCTGGGCTTCAGTCTGATGGCAGCGGGGTTCGGCCTGCTCTCGGCCGCATCACACTTTGGGGCGCTGGTGCTGGCCAACGCCATCCTGGGCGCGGGCCTGGGCATTGCCATGCCAAATGTCATGTCCACCGCCATCGCCCATTCCGCGCCCGCGCTGCGGGGCCGGATTGCCGGCATGGCCGCAACCTCCATCTTTATCGGCCAGTTCATCTCGCCATTCGTGAGCCAGTACTGGGTCGCCGTGGTGGGCTACGCAGACATGTTCCGCAATGTCGGCCTGATCATGGCAACCCTGGCCGTACTCTCCCTGCTGCCTGCCCTGCGCAATGGCTGGATCACGCTGATCGGGCAGAAAACATAAGCACGGGCACGGCGCCCCTACAAATTTTCGCGAGACATTTGGCATATTGAGAGTACAATTTAAGTCTTATATAAGACTTAAACTCCTGGTACCTTATTTGGTCCCCTATTTTATGGCCCAGACTCCTTCGATCGCGCCCCAGCCTGCCCCCGCCACTGCCGTTGCCACCCTGCCCGAGCTGTTTCGTGGCTTTGCCAAAATCGGCCTGCTGGGCTTTGGCGGTGTCGGGCCGATTGCCCGGCATGTGATTGTGCGCGAGCAGCGCTGGCTGAGCGAAAAAGACTATGCCACGCTGCTGGGTATCGGCAAGGTCCTACCGGGTGCCAATACGGTCAACGTAGCCGTCATGCTGGGCGACCGTTACCAGGGCATCAAAGGCTCTGCGGTGGCTGTGGCCGGCCTGCTGGTGCTGCCGATTCTGGTCTTGATCGTGCTGGCCATTCTGTACCAGTTCCTGGATCAGAACCCCTATTTCAATGCCGCCCTGCAAGGCTCAGCCTGCGCCGCTGCCGGCATGGTCATTGGCACAGGCTGAAAATGGCCAGCAAAATCACCCTGCGCGCCCATCATATCTTGGCCGGCATCGTTACGATTGCACTTGTGGTCCTGCTGAAGTTTTCCCTGTTGCAGGTGGTCGGCCTGATGATGCCGCTGGCTATTTTTGCCAACTTCATCATCGCCCGCCGCCAGGGGCACCAGCCATGACCGTGCTGCTTGAACTGTTTCTGACCTTCAGTCGCATTTCCCTCATTGCCATCGGCGGGGCCAACGCCGCCATTCCGGAAATCCGCCACGCGGTAGTCGATATTCACCAATGGATGAACTCCGACACTTTTACCCATCTGTTTGCCGTCGCGCAATCGGCACCCGGCCCCAATGTGCTTATTGCAAGCATCATCGGCTGGCATGTGGCCGGTATTGCCGGGCTGCTGGTAGCCACCATTGCCATGGTGTTGCCGGCATCGGTGCTGGCCTTTGCCATTGGCCGGGTGATCAGCCACTTTACCCACCGGCGGGAATACAAACTGGTGCAGGACGCCGTGGTACCGGTAGCCATCGGGCTGATTATTGCAAGTGGCATTGAGCTGTCGCTGTACTCGGCCTTTGACGTGCTCACCTGGGGCATGGTCCTGGGCACGCTGGTCTTTGTCTATTTCACCGAAGCCAACCCCATGTGGGCGCTGCTGGTGTGCGCCATTGGCGGGGTGGTGGCCTATCAGGCCGGTGTGCTCTGAGAGCGATCGGCCGCTGCCATATATACACCCAATATATACCCCGTTGTGCGCCCTAATGCCTGGACCGGCAGCGCCAGCGGCGGGGCGGCGCAATCATCATTGCGCGCCCATTGCCGCAAAACCCCGGTCCACCGCAATATTCGTCTAAAATCACTCTTTTCCCCCCTTTTTTGTACTTACATTGCATCTTATGTCCCGCACGATTTTTGTTACCACGGCTCTCCCCTACGCTAACGGTTCGTTCCACATTGGCCACATCATGGAGTATATCCAGGCTGACATCTGGGTACGAAGCATGCGAATGGCCGGCCACACGGTGCATTTTGTCGGCGCAGACGACGCCCACGGGGCGCCTATCATGCTCAAGGCAGAAAAGGAAGGCATCACGCCGCAGGAACTGGTGGCCCGCTATGCGCAGGAGCGCCCGCGCTATCTGAACGGCTTTCATATCAAGTTCGATCACTGGCACAGCACAGACAGCCAGGAAAACATCGAACTGTCCCAGGCCATCTATCGCCAGCTCAAGGCTGCCGGTTTCATCAGCACCAAGACCATCGAACAGTTCTATGATCCGGTCAAAAGCATGTTCCTGCCCGACCGCTACATCAAGGGCGAGTGCCCCAAATGCCATGCACCGGATCAGTACGGAGATTCCTGTGAAGTGTGCGGCGCGGTGTATGCGCCTACCGATCTGATCAACCCCTACTCCACGCTCACCAACGCGACACCGGTCCTGAAATCGTCTGAACACTTTTTCTTTAATCTGTCCGATCAGCGCTGCGTGGAATTTCTGCAGGAATGGACCACCGGCAGCAACAGCCAGGGCAACAAGCGCCTGCAAGCGGAAGTGCTGGCCAAGACCCGCGAGTGGCTGGGCAATGACGAAGGCAAAGAAAGCAATCTGAACGATTGGGATATCTCGCGCGATGAACCTTACTTCGGCATTGAAATTCCCGATGCGCCGGGCAAATACTTCTATGTCTGGCTGGACGCGCCGGTAGGCTATCTGGCGTCGCTCAAATCCTATTGCAAGCTGCAGGGCATCGACTTTGACGCCTTGCTGGCGCCGGACAGCAGCACTGAACAGGTTCACTTTATCGGCAAGGACATTGTGTATTTCCATGCCCTGTTCTGGCCGGCCATGCTCAAGTTCTCCGGTCGCAAGGTGCCCGATGCCCTGAATGTGCACGGCTTCATTACCGTAAGCGGCGAGAAGATGTCCAAAAGCCGCGGCACCGGTATTTCACCTGTGAAGTACCTGGATATTGGCATGAATGCAGAATGGCTGCGCTACTACATCGCGGCCAAGCTCAATGCGCGGGTTGAAGACATTGACTTCAATCCCGATGATTTCATCGCCCGCGTCAACAGTGACCTGATCGGCAAATACATTAATATTGCCAGCCGCGCCGCCACCTTTATCACCCGCCACTTCGATGGCAAGCTGGGATACGCCGGTGATGCCCAGGCAATGGCAACTGAATTAGCAACACTGACCGAACAGGTGCGCATTGATTTCGAAAACCGCGAGTACGCCCGCGCGATCCGCAACCTGATGGCGCATGCCGACAAAATCAACCAGGCATTTGACAGCGCCCAGCCATGGGTGATGGCCAAAGGCATCAGCACCGCAGACGAGCAGCAGAAACTGGCCTTGCAGGACGTGTGCTCACGCGCCATTGCCGGCTTCAAGGCCCTGTCTGTAATGCTGGCGCCAGTGCTGCCTGCGCTGGCCGAGCGTATTGCAACCGAATTGTTCGGCATGAAACGCAGCTTTGCCTGGAGCGACGCAGCAGAACTGCCCGACCATATTGCGCCGTTCAAACACCTCATGCAGCGCGTTGAACCGGCCATGCTCGATACCCTGATCGAACCCGATGCACCGGCAGCCGAGGCCGATGTGGTGGCCGCTGCCGTTGCCGCGGCGCTGCCCGGCGGCGAAGCCATTGCAGATGTAATTACGATTGATGATTTTGTAAAAATAGATTTGCGAATTGCAAAAATTGTTAATTGCGAACATGTGGAAGGTTCCAGCAAGCTGTTGCGCCTTACACTGGATGTGGGCGAAGGCAGAACCCGGAATGTGTTTTCTGGAATAAAATCAGCTTATCAGCCCGAGACCCTAATCGGAAAATATACGGTAATGGTGGCCAACCTGGCCCCACGTAAGATGAAGTTTGGTGTCTCCGAAGGCATGGTGCTTGCCGCCAGTGATGCTGATGAAAAAGCCAATCCCGGTATCTATATCCTGGAACCGTGGGAAGCGTCAGCCTGGCATGCGCGTTCGCTAACACGCCGGCCCCGTAAAAAGGGCCGCGTGCACAAGCATCATGTTGTGGTCAACAATAAAACGGGACGTAGAAACATATGGTTGGAACATGGTGCAGAAGCGGTTTTGGCCGTCTGAAAAAAACCGTCAGGCGCTCACGCCCGCTCATGTTTGTGAACGAGCTGATGCACCAGCCCAAATTCACCGGCGCCATCTGTCCCAGCTCTCGCAAGCTGGGGCGTTATATGGCCAAGCACATCCCGCTAAACCATGACGGCATCGTCATTGAACTGGGCGGCGGCACCGGCGTTATCACACAAGCAATACTGGATCATGGCGTTCCGGCCGACAAGCTGATCGTCATAGAGTTTTCCAACGTCTTTGCGCAGCACCTGCAGCGGCGCTTTCCGCATCTGACCATCATCAACGGCAATGCCGCCGATCTGGATGCCCTGCTGCCGCCCGGCGTACGCATCAATGCCATCGTCTCCAGCCTGCCGCTCATTTCCCTGCCGCCCGAAGTGCGCAGCCGGATTCTGCACCATTGGCAAACCCTGCTCAAGGATGACGGTCGCGCCATCCAGTTCACCTACAATCTGCGTCAGACGCAATGGCAGTCATCCCTGAAGGCCTGTCATTACAGTAGTGAAATTGTGTGGACCAATGTGCCGCCGGCCCGGGTCATGACATTCCGCTTCGCAGCCTGAGCAGCCCGCCCCCGCTGGGCGAATGCACTACAATGCAGGTTCCGTTGTACGAGCGACGCTCCGCCTTTCAGGCCCCGCAAGGCCTGATGGGTGCACGCCCGCACAAAAAGCCAGACTTTGTACGCCCTTGCCCTCTTGACCATGACCATTGCAGATCCCAATAAAAACGCCGACAACAGTGCGGATAACAGCACCAATCATCAGGCCGATAACTCCGCCGACAACTCAGCCGATAATCACGCCGATAGCCCGGCCGGCAATAGCCCCGGTAACGAGACCCCCGACGAGTTAAAAGCGCGCCATATCCGCAGCTTCGTACATCGCCGCTCGCATATGACGCCGGGCCAGAAACAGGCGGTTGAGCTGCATATGGACAAGTGGGCGTTGCCCTACCAGGCCAGCCTGCTTGACTATGACCAGGCCTTTGGCCGCGCCGCGCCCACCATTCTGGAAATCGGCTTTGGCATGGGCGAAACCACGCAAAAAATTGCCCAGTTGCGCGCCGATGAAAATTTCCTGGGTGTTGAAGTGTTCAACGCCGGCGTCGGCGCACTGCTCAAGCGCATTGAAGAGTCTGGCATCACCAATATTCGCATCATCCAGCACGATGCAGTCGAGGTCGTGCAGAACATGATCGCGCCGGACAGCCTGGCGGGCGTGCATATTTACTTTCCCGACCCGTGGCCGAAAAAGCGCCATCACAAACGTCGTCTGGTGCGCCCCGAATTCATCGCCCTGCTGGCCAGCCGCATCAAACCGGGCGGCTATATCCATTGCGCGACAGATTGGGAAGACTACGCCGGGCAAATGCTTGAGGTGCTCAGCGGCGAAGCATTGCTGCGCAACACCTGCACAGACTACGCCCCCAAACCCGATTACCGGCCCCAGACCAAATTTGAAACCCGTGGCCTGCGACTGGGCCATGGCATTCGTGATCTGGTTTTCAAACGCATTTAGACTATTTCAAGGACCATTGCATGTATCCGCCTATTGAACCCTATCAGACCGGCAAATTTGATACTGGAGACGGCCACCAGGTGTACTGGGAGCTTTGCGGCAACCCCCAGGGCAAGCCGGCTGTTTTTCTGCATGGCGGACCAGGCGCCGGTTGCGGCGCGCACCATCGCCAACTGTTCAATCCGCAGCATTACAACATCCTGCTGTTCGATCAGCGCGGTTGCGGTCGCTCTACGCCCCACGCCAGCCTGGAAAACAATACCACTGCACACTTGATTGCCGACATTGAACGGCTGCGCATTGAGGTGCTCAAGACCGAGCAGATGCTGGTCTTTGGCGGATCATGGGGCTCTACCCTGGCGCTGGCCTACGCCCAGGCACACCCCAGCCACGTGAGCGAGCTGATCGTGCGCGGTATCTTTACCTTGCGCAAGGAAGAGCTGCGCTGGTTCTACCAGGAAGGCGCTTCCTACCTGTTCCCGGATTACTGGGAAGACTATGTCGCCCCGATCCCGCCCGAAGAGCGTCATGATCTGATTGCCGCCTATCACAACCGTCTTACAGGCGATGATCGCGACGAGCAGATCAGGGCGGCGCGCGCATGGAGCCAGTGGGAAGGCCGCACGATCACGCTGTATCCGGACCCGTCCAACACCCAGAACTATATTGCCGATCACTTTGCCCTGGCCTTTGCCCGCATTGAAAACCACTATTTCACCCACGCGGGCTTTATGCAGGAAAACCAGTTGCTGGATAACGCCCACCTGCTCAAAGATATTCCAGGTGTGATTATCCAGGGTCGCTATGACTGCTGCACCCCGGCCAAAACAGCCTGGGACCTGCACAAGGCCTGGCCCCAGGCCGAGTTTCATATCGTACCCGATGCCGGCCACGCCTTTAACGAGCCGGGTATTCTCAAGCTGCTGCTTGAAGCTACCGACCGTTACGCCCGGCAATAGCATCAGCCAGAAAATGGCGTCTCGTTAAAAACGGATCGCCGGCATAACCGGTTGGCCAAAGCAAAAAGCTGCGACAGCAATGCGCGGCTTTTTGCATTAGATGCGCGTCAACAATCTACAAATCGTCTACAAACATTCTCTAAACAGTCTGCAAACAGCTCCCAACCACGCAATTTTCCCAAAAAAAATCGGCTTGCCTGTCTGCTTATGGTTTGCACAGGTATTACGCGACGTTGGCCGATATTGCGTAGCGATTAGCGCGATCTAACATTTGTTAACTTTCAGGGACTTCCGTTTGTCATGTATTCCATGAATAATAGCGCTACGCACTAACCGTGCTATATTGAAGTTGAAGTTGCAGTTGTCATTTACGATAACAAGGAGTCATAACAATGGGTATTCTCAGTTTTATTAAAGAAGTCGGCGAGAAAGTATTTGGTGGTAGCGAAGCGCAAGCGGCAACCCCCGATGATCTCAAAAAGGAACTGGCCAAGCACGGCCTGAATGCTGATGGTCTGGATATCGCCGTTGATGGTGACAAGGTCACAGTGAAAGGCAATGCCGCCACCACTGCCGACGCAGAAAAAATTGCAATTGCAATTGGCAATACACAAGGTGTGGCTTCTGTAGACAACCAGCTGTCTGCTGCGACAACAGAAGAAGAATCCAATTTCTACACCGTCAAATCCGGTGATACGCTGTCCAAAATCTCCAAAGACCAGTATGGCGATGCCAACCAGTACCAGAAAATCTTTGAAGCCAACCGTCCAATGCTGAGCCACCCGGATAAAATCTATCCAGGCCAGGTTCTGCGCATTCCCAAGTAATTTCTACACTGTAGCCACGGGAAGCTGCACTGGCGCCATTTTGGTGTCCAGGGGTGGAACGAACCAATCGCTCCATCGCAGCCACCCGGCCAAGGGTCTGCGTGTCAGCGGCAGCAGCATCGCCTGACTGACACGCATCACAGACCACCTCTTCTCCCAGCCTCATCAAAAACAACAGCCTTGCGCAAACGCCGTCGCGTGATTCGCATGCACGTTCCTGCCTGATTCTTCCAGCATGACACTTCAGTGACGGTTGCTTTTTGCCCCAACGCCATGCTCGAAGTTGTGCTTCCCACACACCTTCTTCAGAACCGCTCTTTTAATTCAGCTTCGCTCAGCATAAATCTGGCCACTAGGTATAATGCTTGCTTGAGGGTCCTAGCAGAAACCGTCAACGATAACGTCTGCACGCAGGGGAGCATCGAGCACAATGAAAACATCTTTCCGAATTGATCCTGGCAGCCTGCCCATTGCCGGCAAAAACCTGCCCCGGAAAATAATGCCGTCGCGGCTTCCCCACGGGAACCGCCAGTCCCCCTGACGCCCGCACAAAAAAAACCATAAGGGAAGCAAACGCGGACATCCACGTATCAGGATCGCACACGGGCGCAACCCATGCAGTTGAACAGCCAACGCAGGCAGGACCTCGCCTGTCTGCCAATGATTTCTTTAGAAGACCGTATCGGGCCGGCGTGCCCTGCGAAGGAGTAAACAATGTCAATCAAGCCACCCAACGATGAAGGCCGGCCGGATCAGCCAGCCGAGCAGGCGTCGCCAGCCATGGGCACAACGCCGCCGGTGCCGATAGAGCGCAGCAAGTTTGGCGGCACGCCACGCCGCCATGAACGCGCGTTCGACGATGATGCGCCGGTGTCGCGCAGCGACCTGAGCAAGGGCCGCAAGATGTGCTTGAGGCCCCCACGGCCCGCATCAACTGGCGCGTGCTGCTGACCTCTTCAATCGTGATTATCGCATTCTCGATATGGGCCATTCTTGGTCCCGATGATGCGCGCACCTCCATGAAAATTGCCGTGGACTGGATCGCAATCAATCTGGGCTGGTATTACGTGCTGACCATGACGCTGGTGATCGGCTTTGTGCTGTGGGTGGCCTTCTCCAAGGAAGGCAACGTGCGCCTGGGGCCCGATCAATCACGACCGCAATACAAATTGTCCACCTGGGTGGCCATGCTGTTTGCCGCCGGCGTAGGCATCGACATGCTCTTTTTCTCGGTCACCGGCCCGATCGTGCAGTACCTGCACCCGCCTTCAGGCACCGGCGGCTCGGCCGAAGCCTTGCAGGATGCGGTGGTCTGGACGATGTTTCACTATGGTGTTGCCGGCTGGTCCATGTATGCCCTGCTGGGCATGGCCATGGGCTATTTCGCCTATCGCTGGGGCATGCCGCTATCGATTCGTGCGGCGCTCTATCCCTTGCTGGGCAAACGCGTGCGTGGCTCGCTGGGGGACGGCATCAGCATCATCGCACTGGTGGGAACCGTCTTTGGGGTTGCCACCTCCATGGGTATCGGTGTCGTGCTGCTCAGTGTCGGCTTTTCCCTGCTTTTCGGGCTGGAACAGGGCCTCTCGCTGCAAATTGCACTTGTCATAGGCGCGGTGGTCCTGACCGTGCTGGCCACCACCTCTGGTGTTGATCGCGGCATTCGCTGGATTTCCGAGCTCAACCTGTGGAGCGCGGTGGCGATGATGGTCTACATTCTGGTTACCGGGCAAACGGCGTTCCTGCTCAACGCGCTTACCGAAAACATCGGCCGGTTCCTGGTCACCTTTCCCGCACGCACGCTGGAGACCTTTGTTTACGCGCCCGGCGGTTCCGAATGGATGGGCAGCTGGACCCTGTTCTTCTGGGCCTTCTGGCTCGCCTGGGGCCCGTTTGTCGGCGTCTTCCTGGCGCGCATTTCGCGCGGCCGCACGCTGCGCGAATTCGTGATTGCTGCGATCACCGCACCGGTGCTGTGAGACTTTTTCATCGTATCCCTGTTCGGCAACTCTGCCATGTATCACGTCTTGCAGGGCGACACGGCATTCGCCCAACTGGCGATCGACAGTCCGGAGCGCGGCTGGTATGCGCTGCTGGGCATGTTCCCGGGCGCCATGTTCCTGACCGGCCTGGCCACGCTTTCGGGCCTGCTGTTTTACCTGACCAGCGCAAACTCGGGCGCCATGGTCATGTCCAACTTTTCCGCCTCCATCCCCGACCCCTCGCAGGACGGACCGAAATGGCTGCGCATCTTCTGGGCCGTACTCACCGCCGTGCTGACCGTGGCAATGCTGCTGGCCGGTGGCGTTACCACCATGGAGTACGCCACGCTTATTTTCGCGCTGCCGGTCACCATCATCGCTTATCTGGTCATGGCTTCGTTTTATAAGGTGCTGCGCATGGAACGCGCCGAACGCGAGGGTCAGGTGCTGCGCAAGCCCTCCATGGCGCCCATTGGCGGCTATCTGCCGGAACGCTCATGGAAGCAGCGCCTTGAGCAATTGCACTCGTTTGCATCGCAACGACAGGCCATCCAGTTTATTGACCGCACGGTGCGGCCAGCGCTGGACGATGTGGCGGCGGAATTTCGCAACCAGGGCTACGATGCCGTTTGCGACACCATCACCAGCGAGCGTGGTGTGGTAGAGCCGCAATTGCGCGTCGCTATGGATCGCTCCCGCGCCTTTCACTATCACGTCGCTCTGGTTGAAGCGCCCGTGCCCATGTTCAGTGGCCGGATGACGCGCGAGATTGACGTCTACTACCGGCTCGAAGTCTTTACCCAGACTGGTTCGGGCGGCTATGACCTGATGGGCCTGACCAAACAGCAGGTGATTGACGACGTACTGGAGCGCTTCGAAGCCCACCTGGCCTTTTTGACCTTCTCCAATAATACGGATACCGCATCGGTGCTGACTCCGCCGATGCCGGCCAGGGAGAGCTAGTAGCGCAACACAGGCCGGGCGCACCGCAAGCCATGATATCGCGGCACTGCGCCTGGCCTGTATCGTTGAAGACAATGGCCCGCACTGGCGCGGGCCGCCTCAGAACAAATGCGCAATCACCGGCAGAATGCCGTCCTTGTGCAGAAAATTCAACAGAATAAAAAACGGCCCGGCCAGCAGAAAACACAAGGCCTCGCGCACGGTACGCCCCAGCGCCTTCATGGAAATTTCCAGATGTGCCGGGTTATTCCAATAACGCAGCGTGATACCCAGGCGCGGCACATGCCGTTTGTAATTGCGGTAGGGTTCGCCAAAAATCAACTCCAGCGTCCCTTCTTCCTGCGCAATCACCCAGTTGAACACCAGATAGATCAGGCCACCGCTGATGAGCCCGGTAAGCAAAGAACCCGACAGCAGCCCCATGCCGGTTACTCCCATAATGGAAAACACATATAGCGGATTGCGCGTAACTGAATATGGGCCATGCGTCATCAGCTCAGTGTTCTTGCGACCGTTCAGATAAAGAGAGGACCAGATGCGTCCCAGCGCGCCGCAAAGGATCAGCACCAGGCCGCTTGCCTGGATCAGGTCATGCATGAGCGTGACATTGCGCCAGGCCGACTCAGTAAACAAAGACAAGGCAATAATCACCAGAGCAGCGGCAAGCAGCAGCCCACGTCGCTGGCGCTGCACGCGACTTAAGTGCTTAAGCCGGGCATAGACGGCCTGATCGGAAGTGTTTGAGGATGTGGCTGTGGCTGCGGCTTTGCCTGAACTGTTACGCTTGCCCTGGATGGCAACGTCAAGCGCGGCAGCCGCCCGCGTAGCGCGCGAACCTTGAACCGACGCAGCACCAGCACCGGCAGCAATTGAACTTTCTGTAAATTCACTCAGAGACATAATGGGTACTCAAAAAAAATGCATCGCGCAAAACCTGCGCGTATGCATCTTTATACCCAGTCGCTTATCAAATTATTGTTGAATAATCTGCGGCATCTATTGCCTGGCAATTCAAACCCGTTGCGCACTATTTATTTGTAAAACCCTGGTCAAACATTGTTATTTCTTGAAATTGCCAAACGCGCCCATGCCGCCTTTGAGGCCCTTTAAGCCGCCCATGGCGCGCATCATCTTGCCCATGCCGCCTTTCTTGAACTGCTTCATCATGCCCTGCATCTGCTCGAACTGCTTAAGCAGCTTGTTCACTTCCTGCACCGGCACGCGCGCCGGCGGCAATACGACGCTTGCGCGTGGCCTTAAGCAACTCAGGCTTGCTGCGCTCTTGCGGCGTCATGGAATTCAAAATACCTTCGGTGCGACGCAATTGCTTCTCGGCCTGACCGCCCTGAATCTGGCCTGCGGCCTGGGCAAATTGCGCGGGCAGTTTTTCCATGAGCGAACTCATATCGCCCATTTTCTTTACCTGCTGCAACTGTTCACGAAAATCATTCAGGTCAAAGCGATCGCCTGTCTTGATCTTGGACGCCAGCTTTTGTGCTTCGGCAATATCAATATTGCGCTGTGCCTGTTCCACCAGCGATACGATATCGCCCATGCCCAGTACGCGCTGCGCCATCCGTTCCGGGTGGAACACTTCCAGGCCATCCAGTTTTTCGGACATCCCGATAAATTTCAGCGGCTTGCCCGTAACATGACGCACCGACAGCGCCGCGCCCCCGCGCGCATCGCCATCCAGCTTGGTCAGCACCACACCGGTCAGGGGCAATGCCTCGCCAAAAGCCTTGGCCACGTTTACCGCATCCTGGCCCTGCATGGCGTCAACCACGAACAGCGTTTCAATTGGTTTGATCAGCCCGTGCAGCATGCTGATTTCCTGCATCATGGCCTCGTCCACACCCAGACGGCCCGCGGTATCGACAATCAGCACTTCATAATGATGCTTGCGGGCGTAATCGACCGCAGCCAACGCAATATCGCGCGGCTTCTGGTCGGCAGCAGAGGGAAAGAAGTCCGCCCCCACCTGCCCGGCCACCGTGCGCAACTGTTCAATCGCCGCAGGGCGATAAACGTCGACACTGACGACCAGTACTTTCTTTTTCGGGACCTTACGACCGTTCTGGATCAGCTCGCCGGTCACCAGCAGGCGCGCCAGCTTACCGGTGGTGGTGGTTTTACCCGCCCCCTGCAGACCCGCCATCAGAATAATGGCCGGCGGCGTGGTGGTCAGATCCAGCTCCGAGGCCTCGCGCCCAGATCGCCGCCCATCACGGCGGTCAGTTCCTTGTGCACTACCCCGACCAGCGCCTGCCCTGGGTTCAGGCTGCCTGTCACGTCGGTGCCCAGCGCCCGTTCCTTCACTTTGGCAACGAACTCGCGCACCACAGGCAGGGATACATCGGCCTCCAGCAGCGCCATGCGCACTTCGCGCAGCATCTCCTGGGTGTTGGCTTCGGTCAGGCGCGCTTCCCCGCGCAGGGTTTTCATGGCCCGGGATAACCGGTTGGTCAAATTATCAAACATGGAATTTCACTGAAGTAAATGGGGGAATGGGCAAAACGGCTATACTATATGCCTGCAGGCCGGATCGCGCTATGCAGATCCGCTGATTGCTTATCCGGAAACACTCGTCATTATTTTATGTCTTACGACATTGTATTTCACTCTCTGGCCACCGTGGCCTATCTGCTGCTCAGTTTACTAATTTGGCGGCCCCTGCTCGGCTCAAACCGACCTGTACTGGCCGCCGGAACCTCCCGCTGGCTGCTGGCTGCCGTGATTATTGTGCATGGCGTGGCCGTGCACATGGCCATGCTGCACGAAAGTTCGCTGCGCCTGTCCTGGTCGGTAGGTCTGTCGCTTACCATCTGGCTGGGCATGATCGTCTTCTGGCTGGAAAACCTCATTAGTGACATCGGCGGCTTAAAACTGCTGCTTTTGCCCATTGCCGGGGTTATTTGCCTCTTGGCAGCCCTGTTTCCGGGCCACGACAGCCTGGTCATTCCGGTGGCCGACGCCTATTTCCAGGTGCACCTGCTTATTTCCATCGGCGCCTACAGCCTGATCGCCATTGCCGCCATTCAGGCGTTTCTGATGACCTCGCTGGACCGTTACCTGCACCAGCCGGTGCAAGCCCGCGCCGAACGCTCAATCTTTGCCCGCGCGCTGGAAGAGCAACCACCGCTGCTGGTCCAGGAAAAAATCCTGTTTCGCCTGATCTGGATCGGCTTTGTCCTGCTGACCCTGTCCATAATCACAGGGGTAGCCGTTTCCATGAGACTGACTGGCGTACTGCTGCCGTTTGACCATAAAACCGTGTTCACCATGATGTCATGGGTGGTTTTCGGGTTGCTGCTACTGGGGCGTGCCCTGCGTGGCTGGCGCGGCCGCTTTGCCCTGCGCTGGACTCTGGTGGGCTTTGCCCTGCTCATGATTGCCTACACCGGCACCCGCTTTATATTTGATGTCATGCTGCACAAAGGAGGTGCCTGATGCGCTTTATTATTACGATCGTCCTGCTTTGTGTGCTCTACCTGGTGCTGCGTCACTTTCTGCGCAGCTTTATCCGCAAGCTCAATGACGGCGCAGCAGCGCAGGCTGCCCGCGCTTCAGGTGCGGCGCCTGCCAGCCTTCCTGAAGAAGATATGGTGCAATGCGCCCATTGCGGTGTGTATCTGCCCGCCTCGGAAGCGATCACGCAACAGGGCCGCCAGTGGTGCAGCCAGGACCATGCCAGGCTGGGTGTCAAATAACACACCTGATATCCTTCAATGGTCCGCCTATGACAGACGAAATATGACTATGACCGAAGACCTGAAACTGGACCGACGCGGCTGGCTGTGTCCTGCCCCGGGGGTCCGACATATCCGCTCTCCCAACCAGGACCGCCGCCCCCTGCTGGAAAACATTTCCCTGCTGGTGATTCACAATATCAGCCTGCCGCCCAGCCAGTTTGGCGGCCCGCATGTGCAGCAGCTTTTTACCAACACCCTGAACCCGGACGAACACCCCTTCTTTGCAGAAATTGCAGACTTGCGCGTCTCGGCGCACTTCTTTATCAATCGCAACGGGCGCATTATCCAGTTTGTGAGCACCAACCGGCGCGCCTGGCACGCCGGCGTCTCGCGTTTTGACGGGCGTGATCGCTGCAACGACTTTTCCATCGGCATTGAACTGGAAGGCACAGACTTTACCCCCTTTACCGACGAACAATACCTGCAACTGGCGGCGCTTACCACCGTACTGCGCAACCGCTATACGCTTAAAGCCGTGCGCGGCCATGAGCACATTGCCCCCAAACGCAAGACCGACCCTGGGCCGTATTTCGACTGGCATTGGTATAAACGGCTGACAGGCTGGGATTGGCGGCAGATGCCTGAAGGCATTGCAAGCCAACGACTGGTGCGGGTGTAGTGACCTAAACGGATCATTATGCCCATCACCCCTAGTCGATTCGGCTATTGGTGATTGCTAGCCGGGCCAGTATAGTAAGCATGCGCATGTCTGGGAAATAGACCCACTTGTTGCGCAACCCATTATCTGCAACCTTATCCACCTTGATTGGTTACGTGTAACCTTGCATAACGGGTTGCATATAACGCTTGCGAGAGAGGTAACATCATGCCTTCCATTCGATCACGAGTTCAAAAACATAGGCAAAATTTGCGTGCCGCGGGATTACGACCTGTACAAATTTGGGTACCTGACACCCGCCGTCCAGACTTCGAGCAGGAATGTCGCCGGCAATGTCGCATCGTCGCGCTATCAGACTCTGCCGAGCCATCACTGCAACAGTTCATGGACGAAACCTTAACTGACGTAGAGGGCTGGAAAGAATGATGCGTGGCGACTAGGTAACCATCGCCACACAAGGCGAATTTGGCAAACCCAGACCCGCGCTTGTGATTCAGGCAATCAATTCAACGAAATGATGCAATGCAATTTGCTGGGATTGCCTCAATAGAAAAAAAATGCAGCCCCGAATGTATTTTCCGGAACTGCATTTCGTACTAGCGAACCAATACTTGCACTAACCGACGACGTAAAAAGTAATCCTAAACGTCGATCATCATTACACTGCCGTTTGCTCAGCTTTTCAACAACAAACCATTCAGGCGTTTTACATACGCAGCCGGGTCGGCAATTTGCGCGCCTTCGGCCAGCATAGCCTGATCCAGCAGCACATGCGCCCAATCGTCAAACGAATCGTCTGCGGCGCCCTTGATCTTTTCAATCAGGGCATGCTCGGGGTTGATCTCCAGCACCGGCTTGATATCCGGTGTTTCTTGGCCAGCGGCCTTCAACAGGCGCAACAGGTGCGGGCTCACATCGTTCTGGCCAACCACCACGCAGGCAGGAGAATCCACCAGACGGTTGGTGACTTTGACTTCCTTCACAGACTCGCCCAGAGACGCTTGCAGGCGCTCCAGCAAAGGCTTAAGGGACTCGGCCACTTCTTCCTGATGCTTTTTCTCTGCTTCGTCTGTAAGCTTGTCCAGATCCAGGCCGCCTTTGGCCACAGACACAAAAGACTTACCGTCGAACTGACGGAAGTGCGAGAGCATCCATTCGTCTACACGGTCTGACAGCAGCAGAACCTCAATACCTTTCTTGCGGAAGATCTCCAGATGCGGGCTGTTCTTGGCAGCAGCAAAGCTGTCGGCCGTGACGTAATAGATGGCCTCCTGCCCTTCTTTCATGCGGGAGATATAGTCTGCCAGTGTTACGTTCTGGATGGCATCGTCGTTATGGGTAGAGGCAAAACGCAGCAGCTTGGCAATACGTTCCTGGTTGGCGATATCTTCGCCCGTGCCTTCCTTGATTACCTGACCGAACTCTGTCCAGAAACCGGCATAGTCTTCGGCACGGTTTTCGGCCAGATCTTCCAGCAGGCTCAGAATACGCTTGGTCGAACCCTCGCGGATTGCCTTCACATCGCGGCTTTCCTGCAAAATTTCACGCGACACGTTCAGCGGCAGATCGGCCGAATCGATCACCCCGCGCACAAAGCGCAGGTAGGACGGCAGCAACTGCTCGGCATCATCCATAATGAAAACACGTTTGACATAAAGCTTGACGCCACGACGCGCTTCGCGATCATACATATCAAACGGCGCGTGTTTGGGCAAATATAGCAACTGTGTATATTCGCTGCGACCCTCTACGCGGTTATGCGTCCAGGCCAGCGGCTCTTCAAAATCGTGGCTAACGTGCTTGTAGAACTCGGTATATTGCTCGTCTGTAATATCGTTCTTGGCACGGGTCCACAGCGCGCTGGCCTGGTTAATGGTTTCCCACTCGTCCTTTTTGACTTGCTCGCCCTTCTCGGAATCGTACTCTTCCTTCTGCATAAGCACAGGCAGGGAAATATGATCGGAATAGCGGCGCAGCACTTCGCGCAGCTTCCAGCCACTCAGGAAATCATCTTCTTCGGCACGCAGATGCAGCGTCACGCTAGTGCCGCGCTCTGTTTTCTCTGTATCGGCAACGGTAAACTCGCCCTGCCCTTCAGATTCCCAGAACACCGCCTGGTCCACCGGCTCGCCGCGCGACGGCTGACCACGGTAACCTTGTCGGCAACAATAAAAGACGAATAAAAGCCCACGCCGAACTGGCCGATGAGCTGAGCGTCTTTTTGCTTGTCGCCCGAGAGCTGGGAGAAAAACTCCTTGGTGCCGGAACGGGCAATGGTGCCCAGGTTGGCCACTGCCTCGGCCTTGGTCAAACCGATACCGTTATCGGCGATTGTGATGGTGCGCGCTTCTTTGTCGTAGCTGACGCGGATTTCCAGGTCTGCGCCGCCTTCGAGCAACTCGGGCTTGTCGATCGCCTCAAACCGCAGCTTGTCGCAGGCGTCTGACGCATTGGAGACCAGCTCACGCAGGAAAATTTCCTTATTGCTGTACAGGGAATGAATCATCAAATGCAGAAGCTGCTTTACTTCTGTCTGGAAACCCAGCGTTTCCTCTGCTTTTTTCACGGTAGTATCGGATTGACTCATGGTAACTTTTCGTTAAATTGGATGGAAAATGGTGAAAAATGGGGCAAAACAGCCGGTTTTTCGGCAACTTCGCCCTCGTATCCGATAGTAGTGGGGACGCAGGGAGGGTTTTCAAGGGGAAAAGTGGGAAATTGGCAGGTAAATGAGGATTTTTTATTAGTAAGCGCGTGGGAATGGCGCAAGAAAAAGAATATGGGTATAATTCCGCTCTTATCTGCAATACCCTCCATACCTGCCCGGGTGGTGAAATTGGTAGACGCAGGGGACTCAAAATCCCCCGCCGCAAGGCGTGCCGGTTCGATTCCGGCCCCGGGCACCAGCTCAAAATTCCTAGTGTTTATAAGGCCCTAGCGTGATTTATAGCTTCTACCCCGACACAGGGGGATTTCCCAAAATTGCGAGTTAGGTACAGTTTCGGTACACTGGTGGGCTCTACCCCATAAACGGGGGATGGTATTCACCAAACTCGATTTATCACTCCGTTCCAACCGCATTGGGCCAAGACCCTCAGCCGGTAATTCTCAAAATTCCTAAATCCATACGCCCTGCGTGAGAGCATTTCCATTTTAGTATGGAAGCCCTCGGTAATGCCGTTCGATTTGGAGAAACGCCACATCCGCACAATCGGCTCCAGCCAGGACTTAAGCGTGCTGGCCAGCGCGTGCGCGGGGCTGTGGGCAAACTGCTCCAGCAGCGCAAGCAGCCGGGGCAGCAGCTTTTTGGCCTGCTTTGCCGGATGTTCTTTTGCACCAGAAACCCGTTCAGTTGCTGGCGGGCAACGTAAAGCGAGCGTAGCACGGGGTATTGCGCCAGGTACTGCTCCAGGCGCTCCTTCTGCTGCGAGCTCAGCTTCCAGTGGTGGCGGCGCATCAGGCTGATCAACCCCCGGTTCTTGCGGCCCTCGGGGTCGTGCTGCTGCCACAGCTTCATAAAATGCTGATTGACCAATCGCACCACATGAAACCGGTCGGCCACAATGATCGCATTAGGGAAGTACTGACGGGCGATCTGACGGTACGTCTCGGACAGATCCATCACAATCACCCGCACCTGTTCCTTGCCCGGCAAGCGCTTCAGAAAGCTGCGCAGGCTCGCTTCGGAGCGCCCCAGCACCACATCGAACACCTTATGGTTCTTCAAATCGACCAGCGTGGTCGCGTAGCCGTGCTTGCGGCTGAAGAAGTGCTCATCGATGCCCAGCACCTGCGGGCAGCTTCGCCCCGACAGTTCGGACACGCGTTGCTTGACAAAGGACTGGTACCAGCGCTCGACCGTGGCGCTGCCGATGCGGTGCGTGGTGCTTAGCCTGCGCTGGCTCACGCCACCGTCATGGGCCTCAAACACCTCCAGCCGATAGGCCTCAGTGGCGCGGCGACGCGGATCAATGCCGACAAAGCGATGGCGGAAATAGCGATTGCAGGTGGTGCAATGGTATTTAGGCACACTCAAATGCACAATCATCAGCCGATTACCCAGGCGCGTGTGCTTGAGCGTACGCTGATACGTCGCCTTGATACGCACCGGACCCTGCCGGCAATACAAGCACGGCGGGCGTTGCCCCGGCCGGGCCCAGACATGAATATCTCGCTGGTGTTGCACGCGCTGGACTACAACACCGGTCAAACCTAAAATAGCATCTGCGGGGGACATCGATACTTCTTCCATTAAACTTCGTTCTTGGTAAAACAAGTTTAATGAATATCGCTTGTCCCCCGTTTAGGATGAAGAGCCCACTGGTGAAGCGCCGCGTACACTTTTTGGAGCTTTCCCTCGCATGGCAACTATCGTCAAGACCCCTTCTGGAACCTGGAAAGCCGTCATCCGTAAGACAGGCTGGCCTACCACATCTAAAACATTTAGAACCAAACGAGACGCTGACGACTGGTCACGCCGCACCGAGGATGAAATGGTACGCGGGGTGTTTATCCAACGGGCTCCGGCTGAACGGATGACCCTCGAAGCGGCTTTGACTAGATATCTACGAGAAGTGACACCCACCAAACGCGAATCAACCCGAATTTCTGAACACAAGAAAGCACAACCGCTGCTTAGACATCTTGGCAAATACTCCCTGGCCGCCTTGAATGCAGATATTGTCGCTCAATATCGCGACATGCGGTTGGCTGGTGATCCTGATGAAAACGATAAACTGGTGCCGCGCAGCAATAACACCGTACGACTGGAACTGGCTCTGCTAAGCCATATGTTTACCATTGCTATCAAGGAATGGGGCATGGGCCTTCCGTTCAATCCCGTGGCCAATATTCGGCGCCTGCGCCTGGCGCTGGTCGAAATCGACGGTTGACGGCGGCAGAGAACAAACGACTGTTGACTGCCGTTGATGCATATTCGAATCCGATGTTCAGCTGGATTGTGCGGATAGCTCTGGAAACAGGGATGAGGCTGTCTGAAATTGGCGGCCTGCGGCTTGGCCAGATTGATTTGCAAAAGCGGATTGTAAAGCTGGATATCACGAAAAACTCGTCCCCACGTACAGTGCCGCTGACCAGGGCAGCTACAGCAGCGTTCCAAGCGGCAATTGATAACCCCATTCGGCCACCAGAGACCGATTTGGTATTTTTTGGTGAGCCTGGTCGCGATGGTATTCGACGGACTTATCTATTCGATAAGGCATGGACTGATGCAAAGAAAGCGGCTGGATTGGTAGATTTCCGGTTTCACGATTTGCGACATGAAGCGGTTAGCCGACTGGTGGAGGCTGGGCTTTCAGATCAGGAAGTCTCGGCGATCAGTGGGCACAAGTCCATGCAGATGCTGAAACGGTATACGCATCTTAGGGCTGAAGATTTGGTGGGGAAATTGGATAAGCTGCGCCCGTAAGTGTGTGTTATCGATAGTCTGGAACAATGCCTCAAACTCTCCTGCAACGGACTAATTACAGGGATAAAAAATATGCTATTGAAAAGGCTTATTCAAGCACTGTGTGCTGTACTTTGTGTTTTGGCATTCCTAATTATATTGGGAATGGCTGCCACTGCTCTAGTAGGCTTTCCAAGCAAAGGGGCCGAATTTTTACAAGACTACCTTGGGTATATCTTAGGTTTTGCGGCGGTTATGTATGGTAATGCAGCTGGCGGCATCATTGCTCACTATTATTCAAATTCTGTGGGAGAGAATAAACTCTAAATTTCTATGACAGTGCCGAGAGTCGCTCTGACGATACGGCTCCCATGATGCTTCTTGTTGTTCATGTAGCGAATAGTTCTAGAAATTGGTATGACGACAAATAAGCGCAGTTGCCAATTACAACTTAACAAAGTCTCTTTCGAACGTAGCAAGATCGATTCGTCTGATATCGTGAAAAAACTACACTCTAATCTTGTAAAAAAATGAAACCAAAATTCTACTAACTTAGAGTGTTTTGCATCATCTGCGCACCATAGTTGCACCATAGTTGCATCACAATCGCACCATCGTTTTTCTACGAGAGATTTTCACCAAATTTGCATTATTTACTCTGGATTTCACTCGGCTTAGTATTCCTATTAGTTCGATAAATAAGTGAAAATCAGGAAGGCTCAATGACGACAGAAGAACTACTCTTAAAACACTATGGAAGTCCCTTGCTCACGCTACAGCAAGTAGCACAGTTACTCAATCGAAGCCCCGATGGTCTCCGTATCACATTAGCAGGTAATAATGACGTTGCTCGAAAACTTCGCCCTGCTCGTCGCAAAATCGGCAGACGTGTCCTATTTTCCGTTGCAGAGCTTTCCCGGTTCATTGATCAAACAACTGCCTAAAACATATGAGCATCAAGGCAATGAACTGGGCGTGGTCTCAAACCTTAGAACCCACTCCAAAGCTCATCCTCATGGCACTTGCCGACATAGCTGATGACACAGGTCGTTGTTGGCCGAAACTCCAGACATTAGCAAAAAAATGCAGTGTTTCTACACGGACAGTTCAACGCTGGATAAGGGTATTTGAGAAATCAGGACTGTTGACTGTATGGCGACGATACAACGAAGCCGATCAACGACAGATGTCGAATGAGTACATGCTACATATGCATGAACAATCTATCCATCTTTCAGATTGCCAACAAAGTACATATCAAAAAAATCACGGAGATTTTAGCTCGAAGACACCTTGCTTGAAGCGCCTCGCCCAAGAAAAGGCGTTACGGCCCCGCGAATGCCCAGAAGAGCCACCTACCAGATCAACACAAAAGCTGAAAAACGATACTCTGTGCATCCCAAGAGGACTAGCCTCAAAGGAAAAATATGTAATTGAAGAACTATTGAAGGCTGTTCCACAAGCGCAACAGCAACTACTGCTAGATGAATTACGTGGTGCCATGGCGGCTAAAACCATTCATACCTCTCTCATTTCTTGGTTCCGCGCGCTAGCAAAGAAAGCGCGCGAAGGCGGCTTTTCGCCTACGTATACCTTTAGCCGCAACAGCGAAGGGGAGCAACCTTGTACTTCTGCGCCACCAGCTTATTTACAGTCGCAGAAGGTAAGATTCAAGCATATACAAGAAATCAAACAACTATTAAATGAGAAAATGGAATAGCGGATTTGAGCCGGTAATGCGACTTTATACACGACGTGTAAGTGCTAGGAAGCCAAAATAAGCAACAACACTATTCACGAAAAAGGCTCTTACTCTCTTCAATTCGTATCATGCTCTGTGCTCGCTGCACGATATCAAGCGCTTTAGCTATATACACGAAATCGTCGGTATCAAAAGCATCGTTCATGAAAATAGCGATATCGTCATAGGTCTCCAAGACAGCGGCTGGGTCATACTGAGTGAATTTTTCGGTCATTCTTTCGCTCCAATCGTTATCGTACTTCTCCGCAGTCTTGCCTTCACAGCAAATATTCAACTTGCGCAACCTTCCTATGGCCTCAACTTAATGATGCAAAATATCATCACATTCCTTCCATAAGAATTAGCTGCAGAACCCAGAGAATTATTCCCAGGAACGAGTCTATATTCTATGTTACCTTCAAATGGGGGTATAACTGTTTTCTCCAATGCCATTGCAAGTACGCTGGTACAGTAAAAAGCAGACCTGTGAATATAACTAAACCATCATTATCGCCGTTAGAATAATACCGCCACAGTACCTCCGGCGCTTCAAAAGAAAAAAACATAAGAAACATACCTGCCGCTATCAAGATGATCAACGACAGCAGTGACTCACCAACTCGACATACTGCATTAACCCAGCCATCAGAGTTCCCATATATTCCTTTAACATTACGACTCATAGTTACCTCATTTTTTAACAATCAAGTTACGCTTGATCTCTGCACCAGGATCCCAAAAACGTCCTTTACTATTTCTAAAAATATACTCTCGCATCAAATCACGCATCACTTGGCTCGCCACCCGATCATTCGCAGATGCCGCGCTCACAAATTGATGTTTCAGTTCCTCCGAAACACCATAGTGACAAAACGCTTTTTTTTGATTACTCAATTCTTTCCCCAAATTCGTACTTTATGCAGCAAGGCGCCCGCGTGCATAGCCAGCTATACGCCTAACTCCACCGCCGACCGATTGGATGCCTTTCGCTGTTACGCGAGCACCGCGATATACGCCGCCTGGAGCTCTAAATCCCGCCTCCACCCCACCACGTAACATACGCATTTCCCACATATAGCTCAGACCCGCACCACCAGCCAAACCGGCCGCGATCGAAGGCATTTGAAGTAATAAAAGTACTGAAACGACGGAAATCATGCACGCCCCACCAAGCGCATAGACCACATTCGTTACGCCATCGAATTGAATCCCTTCCATATAATCGCCAAACATTTTCATTAGCAGCATAAATACCGCAGAACAAAGCACAATCAATAATCCGTAATTCAAGATCTGAGCGGTCCACAGCTCAAAAAAACGATGCGTTGCCTGCCACAGCAGCGCAAATATAAACAATGGCCCTAAAGCGACAAGAATAGCTATAGCAACCTTTGCAAGTATTAGGAAAGCCCCGCCAATCCCAGCAAGAGCAACGGAGGCTAAAATAGCGAGCACTCCAAACGCCATGTAAGTTAAGCCATCACCACTAAAAAAGCTTGCTTGATCAAATGCTTTTGCGGCAACGTCATAGCCTTTTTCAGCGGCAGCGTCCAGAATATTTCCCGCTGTATGGGTTGACGCCGGATCCGCTACTAATGCTGCCGCCAAGTCATCTGGGGTATGTACAATTGCATCGGCTATCACGGATTGATACAAGCCCCCCGCTGAAGCAATTGAAACGATCACTCCTATTCTGAAGCAACGCCAAATATAATCACTTAATGGCGTATCTATTACTCCGCGTATTATTGCCAATGAATAAACAATAAAACTTATCGCAAGACCAGCCATTAATACAGGGGTCAATGTTGTAATAAGTTTTGCAGAAACGTCCGTGACAAAAGTCGCTGTCAGCGAATCGAATTTATCGAAAAGCGGATTGAAAAAATTAAAGCCTGCCATTATTACTCCATAAATCCGGCGCTAGACCAAGCGATCTTTTCTTTTGTGCCTCCCTGGCGTTAATACAATTTGGAGTGATTCCTCGTTCTCCAGGGTTGTTGCGACATTCCGCCAGTAGTTTCATTCGCTCTTCATTGTGCTCGTACCAATACCGTACATCTTTTGTAGATTCTTCTTTACACCCCACCAAACCAATCGCCGACAAGACTACAGCAATAACCAAACCAAATTCTTTCATGTACTTTCCTATTTGATTACTGGCATACCGGTGTTGTCAGGATCAAGAATTTTCCGACTAACTTCATGTTTCTGTACTGCAATCAATTTCTGTTCAGCGTCCTGAAGCATCGACAGCATTTGCAATTTCGTCGTTTCATTCTGAATAGCTGCTTTTTCAGCTGAGATACGTGCAGCCAACTCAGCAATTGCCTTCTGATCCATCGTATTATCAATTTGGTCGGTAAGAGCCTCAATTTGATCCAGACGCCTTTTTGCGCCTTCATAACCTTGTAAACCGACTGCCTTATCGGTCGCCGCCGCGATACGCTGTCGGTGGTCTATTGCAGTAAGCATATTCGCCACCGAAGATTCTGAAGTGCTCTCTGCCTTCAAAATATCCTGTACTGAACCAGAAATACCTTCAAAACTGCCACCTTGAACCGCATCATAAAGCTGAGTCACATCTTGAGGGAGGAATTGACGCAATTCGGGATTCCGCATCAGGTCACCAAAGCCACGAACCCCCGTAACTGATTCGTACATGCGCTTAGCTTCAGCCAGCTGACCACGTGCTATATCGAGCTGGCCTTTCATACTCCTAATTTGCTCAACCCACTTCGCAGCCGCCGCACCATCAAAGACCGGTATTCCTGCAGCAAAAACAGGAGATGCGAGTGTGGTCATAGTACCAAATGCCGCAGCCGACAGCCCTAGAGAAATAATTGTTCCTTTCATAGTCATCTTCCTTGCTAAAAATCAGGAGCGTTCAAGACTGAGCATATTTAATTCCACGCGATACGACTTGAAAGATTTCTAGATTTTCGGGCTCTGAATAACTGCGACAAAAGGATTTCGCCCGCAATACGGTCGAAAATAAAAAAGCTTCAGTCGGCCCACCCCATTGAATTATCCCGTCCTGTTCACCAACATAGAACGGAGAACCCAGACCCTCTGGAGGTGATAATTTAGCAACAACAAATGTAGTTTTCATATGCTCTCCGAAATATCCCAAACAGATGAATATTGAATGTTGCCAATCATGCATCAGAAAACAATATCTGTCAATAAATCCTTATAAATCAATAGGTTGTCAATATCTGTCAACATTTCATTTACGGCTATTGACACAACAATCCCTTGATTGTTCGCGATTTTTTTTGGATTGTGCAATCCATTATTCAATGAACGGCCAGCCATAATCGGTCATGCCAAAGACGCATAGGCCACCTTTAGAATTAGCGTTAGTGATTTCACGTGCTTTTTGTAATAGTCTTTTCTCGCACTATCGTTAGCGGTTTCACGTGGATATCAAAGTTATCCACACTAGTAGTAGTTCACTGATGATTCATATGGTGGTTCTTGGTATGACATAGCTATGTCATGGGGGGCCTGACACAGCCATGTCATGGAGGGGATGACACAGCTATGTCACCGACCCCCGCGAATTTCGGGGGGAGGGTGACAAATTGACAGGGTAGTTATTCACACTCTGGTAGTACGTATTTATACTTCGTAAGATCCCTGATTTGACTAATTTTTACTTTTCTCTGCTCCAACGACTATCTCGAAATATAGCCGTTAGCGATTTCACGTGTGGTTATTCTCAGCGTTCGATAACTGCCTGCTAATACATTCAGCGATACAAACAATGCATCATAATTGCACCATATCTGCATCATTTTTGCATCATCGATACGACTCGACCTGAACGAGCGCACCATACCCGCACCATCATTGCATCATTTTTGCACTATCGTCGAGCTATGCTCGACGGGATAGTTATGACCCTCCGAATGTCCCTTAAAAGGGCCATTCCATAGCTCAAATTTCCTTAAATTCGGGCTATACACAATACGCACCTTGCAGTGGCATCAAGCACTTGATTTATTTAATATTTTTTTAGGCCAGCAACCTCAGTGTAGTGCACAGCCACTACGAAAATGCCCGAAACCCGCATGAATTATGATAGTTTGGCAATACGGGTGACACTACGATGAAGTGACGTTGGAAAATCGAGATCGTGGTCTATCAAGCAGGAGGCGCTCTGCCCACGTACGGTTACGATAAAGTATCCGGCGTATGTGAAATCAATAACGCTGTCCCCTGCCAATAGAATTAAGCCACGCCTTGGAAAAATTCGCAGCAGACTGCGGCCGGGCATAGCTTCACTCTCCCAAGAATCTGATGATGACGCTAACCGGAGAGGTCGGTGAGCAAACAGAAATTTTCCAATGGATGACAAAAGACGATTTACTTACTGCGGGTACCAACTCTGACACTACCCAAGCGGTACCGTTTTATGTACATTTCTTAACTCACCATTGATTGTTATAGGAGTTCGATTCCGGCCCCGGCACCATGAGTTTTACTTAGTGGCGCAGCCACCAGTCGGCTCGCCTCATTGGTGTACGACAAGTAACCACTCAAACTTTATGTTGCGGTACACAGTCCGATATTCAAAACCTCGGGTGCAAACGTGATCAGGCGGTAACGTTCGCTTTCGCCGTCGGAACGTCTGCGCAGAAGTAAAGTGGGTACTCTAGGTTACCGCAAGAGTTTCTAATTACATTGCTGTCGTTACGGCGAGGAGGATGAAGCTGGAAATTTGTCGACGAAATTTCATCCGCCGTTCTTTTGTCGTACCAATTTGTACAAATCCCACGAAAAAGGACATCGTGCTGTGGCCGAACCACCCAAATACGACACCGAGCAGTATCTCTAATCGTCTGATCCCATAACACCAGATAGAGGTGAGGCATCACGTCAAGGCTTTCTATTTTGTCAGAAGTTAGAGCCTTGGTCCCAGCCTTAATTACCCCATTAAATCGCGGGGTGTCTATCGCTTTCCAAGTATTTGCGCCTTTAACGTCTGAGCCATCAGCCAGATCTGCCCCTTTCTGCCGCGCTAGGCCGTTAATCCCTGATAAAACGCTCGCCAGTATTTGCGACCATCCCCTTGTGTCCATTGGGACCGGATGACCAGTCTGCGAAGCGAAAGGTTCCACGTCGTAAAACGCCTCATAATGTAAATCCAGCAGTGAAAGCGCTGCGGCCGTAGGATTTGATGCGTGACGTGGATGGCCGGGGTCCAATCCAGGATCAATTATCGAAGGCGCGTCAGCAAAGGTAGTTTCACTCGTCAAGTCGTTCATATTGCGTAATTAGAAAGGAAAGCTTTTCTCCTAGCGCGTCCGCTAATTTCTGTAGAGTTTCGATAGACGGTACTGCTTCCCCGCGTTCAATCTCTCCTAGAAAACTGCGACTCACACCAGCCAGGTCTGCCAGAGCTTCTTGAGAGAGCCGACGCCCCTCACGAAGCGTTCTAACACTTCGTCCGATTTTGATAGTTATGGTAGACATTTTTATAGTGTGCTGGAAACATCTACTTGCAGCAACGCGGTTTAGCTGGCAAAATAGATTCCAATCAAAAGAATGCTATGGAAAAAGGAATGGTATGGAAACTTCATTATCTGCGCCGGATTCGCTAACTGACGGATACAGCTCGGTGTATCTGAGCTTGACCGCTTTGCGAGAGACCTTTCATCGTTCTGGCCGTCTGGACGACTCGAACGCAAAACTCGATGAAATCGCGAAACTGTTTGCTACTTACCTTGCGTATAAGCGTGGACTCATTGCGGAGTTCCCCGCCCCTTCCTCCTCTGTCCTTGTCTCGGAACTACAGAGTGCATTTGAGACAGCAGCAAGATTGCCTCAATATCAGTGGAAGAAGTCCGGGCGCTCAATATTCGGCGAACACCCGAAGCTAGCACTTAGGGCTGACGACCAATCGCTAGCGCATGAGCTTACTTTACTTATACGTCAGTGCGTTGATCTTGCCTATCAAGCCAAGGAAAATGGCGATCCTTTCGATATTTTGAATGAAACTTTTGGGCACTTCGTCCGAGACAATTTCAGGGGAAATGTTGAAGACGCCCAATACATGACGCCTCCGGAAGTTGTTGATTTCGTAGTCGACATGGCATTAAACGATATTCAAAGCGATTCACAAAGCCGGTACTTAACGGTACTTGACCCCTCTTGTGGGGTCGGCTCATTTCTCACAACATTCTACTTTCGGTCGAAAGCTAGGTGTCTAGATCTTGAGAAAATCCGGCTCATTGGCCAGGATAAGGTCGAGCGAATGGCTCGGCTTGCAACGATAAATTTGGAATTGTTTGATGTAAACGAGCACCGGATAGAAATAGGGAACTCTCTGGTTCGAGGATCGGCTTTAGACGAATTGAACGACGGTGTCGACCTGATTCTAACCAACCCCCCTTTTGGGGCTCGCTTTTCTAGCGAAGAAGTACGTACGGATTGCGGCGAAAACACACCGTTTTTCAGCTCATTGACAAAGGTCGGTCTGTCAATCGATTCCGAGCTTTTGTTCATTGATCGAAACCTTAAGCTACTCCGCGATGGAGGACGTCTGCTTATTGTCATTCCGGATCGGCATTGTCTCAGCAAAAGGAACCGCAGCAATTCTACGTCAACATCTTGCAAAGACAGCGACATTAAAAGCGATTATTGAGCTACCCGCGGTTACATTTGCTCAAGCGGGAACGCGAACGAAGACGTCAGTCTTATATATCCAGAAGGGACGTAGCCAAGCTTCTTCACATGTGTTCATGGCAAAGGCTACGGACCTGGGTTTCCAGGTTTCGTCACGTAAAGGTATTCAAATCAAGCAGCGAAAGGGGATTAATCAGCTTCCTCAGATTCTCGATGCCTACAGCGCGGCACAGTCAAAGCAGCTGACTTCTTCCCAAGTTCTAAATCGTGATCCTTCTTGTGTTTCAGTCGAAGAATCTGAGGTTCTACGTTCGAGCTGGACTCCTAGCCACTACAGTGCCCAACGTCTTGAGGCGATCGCGTCCGTACAGTCGGCGAAAGACCTCGATATGGTTGCACTGCATGAGCTTGTCGACTTCTGCGGAGAAGCCAGGCGTAATGAACGCTGGATGCCCGGTATGGCGTACGTATCTGTCTTACATGTTCTTGGTGAAGGACTTGTAGACACCGCTGGAGCCCAAACATATGCGCCTATAACTCCCGGGGTACCGACGCAGCCCGGCGAGATACTTGTTGCAAGGATAAACCCTCGCATTCCGCGAGTTTGTATGACGCCTGATTTCGAGAAGAAGACGCTTTGTTCTTCCGAATTCGAGGTGCTAGCTGCCAAACCGGGGATCGACTCATACTTGATTGCTTATCTATTGTTAAGCGAGTTAGTTCAAAGTCAGATCCGTAGTCTTACATCAGGACATCAGCTTCACATAATCGTATCCGTACATCTGAACTTGCGAACGTTATGATTCCGCTTCCACGCCCAGGTAGTGTCCGAGCTTCTCAGCTGGAGAAGTTGGCTTCCGAATACAGGTCAACCCTTGAGGCGATGTCTCGGGCTTCTGTGAAGCTAGCCTTTCTACGAGGCAGCGAATCTCAGTTCCTAGGAACTTCCCTCTTTTCTGAGCCTGCGTCATAATATTGAGCAGAGAATCGAATCGGATTGTCAACATCGGCAGCAATCTGCTTGGCTACTTTACCATAGGCATCCAGGTCAGCTGCCCACACGATTTTACGTGGACCGTCATATTTCCTGAATAACAAAGCCAACTCAATTGCCGCCAAAACCTCGAGCGTAGGACTATAAACTTGGACAAAGTCAACGTATTACACTGTAGGGCCTTCGTCCGGAACAATTAACTTGGCACCACAACTTGTCGTGCCACCATGGCAGGCTATACGTCTGCCATCAATCGTGGCTAGAGCACCATCTGTGATGAAGTCTCCCGTTTCCTGGCTAGTAGTCTTGTCACCAACGCGTGCTATCTTTCTGCCTTCAATCGTGAATGCTGCGGTTGAGCTGCAATCATATCGTCATAATAACTGCACACTGCACTATCGCCTACACCATTCCAGTCCCATTTGTCGAGCCCCATAGGATCAACAGAGGTTAACGGATTATTGGCCACATATTGGTAAGCCAGAACAGAATCCCCCGCTGCCTTCTATCGCTCACCTCTATCTACTGTCCGTCTGTCTTTTAATTACTGTACCGAATTTCGGTACAGTACAAGTACGCTCATAGGTTCTCGACAATTTCGCCAAATTACGCTAACCTACTGATTAACAATTACTTTTACCTACTTTAACTTACGCTCAGCTTTACCACCTTTCTCTATACAAACACCTTAAAGCGCAAACTCAAAATCCCCCGCCGCAAGGCGTGCCGGTTCGATTCCGGCCCCGGGCACCAGCAGCTAGTTATTCCAATTCCTCAAGCTCCTCTGCATCCACTTCGATTCGCCCCTGGTTAAAACGATGGGTGGGCATCATGACGTAATCCAGCGGGCTCTACGCCAAAATCGGGGGATGGGTATTCACCAAACTCGATTGATCACTCCATTCCAGCCGCATTGAGCTAATACTCGCAAGCGGTAATTCTCAAGATCTCTGAACCCAAACGCACGTCGCGAAAGCATTTCCATTTTAGTATGGAAGCCTTCGGTGATGCCGTTGGATTTGGAAAAACGCCACACCCTCACAATCGGCTCCAGCCACGACTTGAGCGTACCGGCCAGTGCCTGGGCGGGACTGTGGGCGAACTGCTCCAGTAGCGCAAGCAACCGGGGCTGCATCTTGGCGGCTTGCTTGGCCCGGATGTTCTTGGCTCTACTCCCGGTACCCTCGCCCGTTCCCTACGCTTTGGTTCGAGCTGCTGCCTCCGGTACCGCCCTTGACTCATCTTCCAGCCAAACCAGCAGGACTGAATGCTCGCAATGTTCTTTGGTTGCACGGATGACGGGTCAAGGGGTTGGCGCGGCGGGAGTGCCCACACGCTGCGCCCGGGGTAGGAGTGCAGGGCCAACGGCCTATAACCCTGCCCCTCGAGCTCCCGCCGGCGAGGGTGGAGAGTCCAGAGAGGCAAAGCCTCTTTGGGAAGTGGCCTCGTTCGCAAATAGCCGGGATAGCCGTCAATCGGGGAAATCTATTGATTGGCAGAAAAACGGGATAATTTCTGCGCAAAGCCTTTTCTCGCGGTCTTGCCTCAAAGTGACAAAAAAATCCCACATATTGTAATATAACATTACATAAAGTACGGAGGCAACCATGGCTGAGAACTGTACGCATGAAACAGGACGAAGCCAAACGATATCGCCGGGATTTGCATTACATGTGCACTCCAATGTTTAGATGTGGTGGAAATCTTGTAAAGGCGCTGACTCAGAACCGTCTGCTGTCGGTCAAGAACAGTCATCCGTGAACGGCTCGTGTTTGGCACTTAAGAAAGAACAATGATGAATGAAGAGTGGACTCTCCAGAAAAAAGAAACTCGCCGCGCCTTCTCCAACGCGACTTGGGTGCCATTGAGGGCATCCGCCGCTGATGAGAATGGGGATGTTAGGGAGATAGGCTTCGTCAGCGATGTTTTTGCATGTGGGTCTGTTGCGTTTCCACCAGAGCATCGGGGATTAGTTGATGAGCGCTTAAGCTGGAGTGATATCGGCATCGGCCATGACGTGACTCCGTATGCTTATAAGGATGGCTATTACTCATCCATTGAGCAGTACCAATACAACGATAAGGAACCAATCGGTTTTAACCTCGTCTTTGAGCATCCTCAGCCGGTCGTTGGGGGAAGATTATGGATATTGAATCCTGATTTAGTCGTAGCACTCCGCTTGATAAAGGAAGGAACAAACTGGGTAAGACCAGAAGAGAATTTCGTGGTAGTGGCTCGCGAAATTCTTGATGAAAACGGCAAGCATCGTCTGATCGAGATCAAGCGAGAATTTCTCCTTGACTATCTGGCAGCAAGAAATCTTTCACTTCGCCTCTCTTATTACCGCCAAAGAGTGGAAAATGTGCCTCTTCTTGAGTGTGGCGCGTACGCAAATCTGAACGACCAGAAAGAGCAGCGAGACGGCGGGCGATTTGAGCTCCGAATTCGCAGTCTAAATGACGTCTTCGGAGGAAGCTGGGCCGTGTTCCGAGCTTGGCGAACTGACGTCGATGAAGATGAGGACGCTCCAGTGATGGGGGCGGAAAACGATGGCAACACCAGCCATGAAAGCTCGCAAGGACATCGCGGCGGTTATGAAGGTGTCCGGGTAGAAGGCGAATTTTGGCGAGATGAATGGATTGACCATCAATCGCAGAGCATGCGAGTTCGGGCGGATGCAGACACAAATCTCCCTCAATTCATCGTCGAGACTGATGGCGCGCGCATGCTATCTTCAAAATTGGATGATGAAGAAATTGGCCGATGGCTGTGGTTCCGATCTAGTGTAGTTACTGAGCTTCTTAATAATCGAGGCTTTTCACTTGAGTGGTATACGGCAGAAACTGGTGGCATTCTTTCAACCTGTGGACATAAGACTCATTTCGGAATTAATTCTTCCGATTTGATTACTGTCTATGCTTATGATGTTGCCCGCTTGGCCTCTTGGGAACAGCATATTTGGGCCGCGCATAACGTTGTTCCGGAAGGGAAAGTTTCGAGTGAGTTGCTGGCCGCACAAGTCAAATCTCAACCGGCATCTACACATGCCGTAGAAGTCATGCTATTCCGGAGTATGCGGATGCTTGAAGCGAGATTTCAGGAAGAATACGGAATTTCGCTGTTCACTCATGATATAGATGATGATGCCGCGATGCAGCAAATTTCCAGATTTACGAGCAAGGATCAAGCCTCGCTGCTGAGGCTAGCGAAAGAACTTGTCCGTGTGTTCTCGGATCGACTTAATGTGCGCGATATTCTCAAGCATTCAGGCTACGCAGAGAAGGAAAAACTTGGTTCAAATAAGCTGCTGCAATATGTATTGGCCAAAAAGGTTGGGGCCGAGAAAGCTCGCCAAATCTTTGCAGAGATTGCTGGCGCATATGACATGCGCGTCGGCGATGCGCATCCGACCGGATCAAAAGTTGCAGATTCCATCAAGCTTGCTGGAATTGACCAGAGCCGTTCGCACCTGAGGCAAGGTGAGCAACTGATTCATAACTTTGGGCGATCTGTTTGGTTGATAGGCAGATCGCTTTTTGGGCAACCGGAAGACCCGAATAGCTAGGAAGAGTCGCCCCTCGCGCTTCCAGCTAAACGTCGAGATATCCGATTTAGCAAAAAAACTCCGGTGGACAATCAGCTATGAGCATAAAATTCCTGCGTACTCCTTTTGAGAAGGCTAACTACTTAGCTACTCTGCTTACCTCCCACGCGAGCGGCAGAAAGGCTGATACGAACGAGTACAGCGTCCTCAGGCAGGAACTTTTGTCCATGCCTGATATCGAGCAACTGGTTCCTTCATTTGTTCGAGTAAATCGCGACTTGACTTCTTTTTGGCACTTTATACAGCCCAAATTCAAGACCTACCTGGAACGTAGAACGTACATTTCCGAAGAGTTCACCGGGTTGCTGGATTTCTTAGAGTTCGGACAGTCGGCAGGGAGTTCCGCCCAAAAGTCGGGTCCGAAGCCCTCCGTTATGGCACTCCCTTCCGCAAAAGGTGTTGCCACCGGGCCTGTAACGCGGAACAAGCGAAAAGTCTTCATGGTGCATGGTCGCGATAATGAAGCGAAGCAGGAAGTGGCGCGTTTTGTTGTGGAGCTCGGACTTGAGCCAATAATTCTGCACGAGCAGGCCAGTTCAGGCATGACAATTATTGAGAAAATTGAGCGCTATACCAACGAGTCGGACTTCGCCCTCGTCCTTTATACCGCATGCGACCATGGACGCGGTATTCACGAAACGACAGTTGCTCCGCAAAACCGCGCTCGGCAAAATGTGGTATTTGAACATGGGTATTTAATGGCAAAACTCGGCCGTGAAAATGTATGTGCGTTGGTGAAGGGAAAGATTGAGACACCTAATGACATTAGCGGGGTTGTATACGTTACACTTGATGGCTACGGTGGCTGGAAGAACGCGGTAGCGAAAGAATTGAAAGCCTGTGGCTACTTCATAAAGGGGTGGAGTTAGCCTCGCAGCAAGCAGTAGAACTTGGCTGACAAAATCTAGTTTTTTGATGTCTGATGCGGGTCGGTTTTGGACCTCAGGCTTTGGTTACCGTCGGGCATGAGCCGTCATGGATTGTTGGAAAGCTAAAACATAAAATAAGAGAATCGAAAATGAGGTATTGGCAATGACTTTTCGTGTTCACTTTTACGCAGAGCAAGCATTTTTAGCCCAAACGAAAGCGATGCTTGATAGAGGTTGTAGCGATGAAGAACCTGAAACCGCAGCCATGTGCATCTTGGCTTGTGTATCAGCAGTAGAAGCACTTACCAATAGTATTCTCTCGAAGGAGATTAATTTTCGCCACTTTGACGAACTGAGAATCACCTCAAAAATTGAGCAAATTCAAATTTTTGGCGGAACTGAGCCAGATTGGGGCAATGATCCGTGGCAATCCGTTCGCCGCCTAATAAGAATGCGTAACTGGCTAGCCCACTACAAAGAGTACGACATAGGTTTAGTCAATAACGATTTTGAATGGACTCGTGACACTGAGAACAAAGCTCCGCGCATTGATCCGTACAGAGAATTGACATTTGAAAACGCAAAAAATTATTACGATAAATCTAGGGAGGCCCTGTACATACTGGTGCAAAATTCAGGAGCAAATGAATCGAATTTTGACTTCTTACAGACTGAACAATACATGCCATTTCTAGTTGGCTGAGTGAATGCATCGCAGCTTTGGGTCGGATAGCGACCCTCCGTAGGTGCAAACGCAATCTCCCTTTACCCGAAAGGAGATTGTCATGGAATCCGAGAATGTCACCGTTGGCCGTCGTGTACCATGGAACAAGGGCAAACTCACCGGGCAGAAGCCGCCACTAAAGCTCCGAGAAATTTGGGCTATCCGAACGAGAGTCCAGATGGCGTCGAACGTCCGGGAACTCGCAATGTTCAATCTCGTAATCGATAGCAAGCTTCGAGCGTGCGATCTCACGCGATTGCAGGTGCAGGACGTCCGTCACGGAAGCCACATGGCCGCAAGAGCCACCGCCATGCAACAAACGACCCAACGACCGGTGCAATTCGAGATCACGGAGCTAACCCGTGGGAGCCTTGAAGCCTGGATCGAGGCGTGAGGACTAAAGGCGGCGGATTTTCTGTTTCCGAGCCGGTTGCATACGTCGCCGCATCTGTCCACACGGCTGTATGCCCGGATCGTGCATCGCTGGGTCGCCTCGATTGGCCTAGACGATACCGCAATGGCACCCACACTATGCGCCGTACAAAAGCTTCGCTGATTTACCGCAGGACGAAGAATCTTCGGGCTGTACTGTTGCTGCTCGGGCATACGAAGCTGGAAAGCACGGTTCGCTATCTCGGCATCGAGGTCGACGATGCCCTTGAGATGGCAGAACAAACCGAGGTTTGATGCATCCCGGCCGGCAAGCAGTCGCTTGCCGGCCAGAAACAGCTACCCGCAAAAAACTGAATTCACGGCGGTGACCCTTGGCAGTGACTTGGCGAAAATTAACGCAGTTCAAGGCGAACAACGGGCTAATAGTGCTATCCCGAGCCGTTCTATCAAGCCTGCGAATTCTAGCGCAGCACCTTCTTTGATTAATAGCCGTTGTCCAACCTCGTAGGTTGTATCCCCGCTGCGTACAGCATAATCGTTATCAACGATACCCTGCTGGTGTGCAAGAAGGTGGCGTTGCTGATAGTAGATACGCAGTCGTGCCAGGGCTGAGGCCTCCAGTAGCTGAGAATACGAAAGTCCGAGCTCTGCCTCCCACAGTGCAGAGCCAGCATCAATATTCTGGAAAGCGTTGCGCCGCGGCTCTTTGCCGGTTCGAGCTTCATACAACTGCTCAGCAAGCCGCTGGAAAGAAGTAACTGTGTCTAAAATGGCTTTTTCCAGCAGAGTCCGTGTCATCACCTCAGCTTCGTCGGGCCCCAGTACTTCGCGCAGCGATCCACCCAATGCAGCCGAGGTTCGGATAGTCGCTAATGTTTGGAGAAAGGTATGGCTCGCCGAATTTTTTCCGCAGCTCGGACAAAAGTAGGCAGCGCCAACGTAGGAGTATCTGCACGCGCAATTGTCGCATCTGGTTCGTAGCCGCATCGGTTCCGCTGCAGCTACCGGTAAAAGAACAGCATCCTTTCCTTCTTTGACGGCTAATGTGACGCTGAGGAAAGCGCCTGGCTTTTGCCGTCGTTTAGAGGCTTGAGCGTCTGCTCGCATAGCGCCGTTCAGGCCGTTGACCACGGAGCCCAAAGCGTACTCCTTCGCCGCTTCGATCTGCGCGGTTGTGTACCATGATTTCGCTGGAGCAGCGTGCCTGCAAGATGGACAGAAAACCTCTTCGTCCCTCACGATATTTGTCCAATCATCACCGTAGATCTTGAACTGGAACAGGCACGCCTCTGCGGGACACTCTTTATCGGAGTAGCCCTCCGCGTCACCTTCAATGGGCACAGAAACCTGCTGAGCGGCAGCCAATCGACGAAGCTCTCTCTGCAAATGTTCAAACATGCGATACCGTCCTGTTTTATCCAGCGTTAACGAATAAATACCACGAGACAAGTGATGCAGCTAGCTCCCTGAAACTGAGCTGCCTAAGCCGGCTGCTGCCCCTCGCCAAGGCCGTTTAGGGTCGTGTACAGTCATCTGCGCTAGGCCACGTCTACGCTGTACCGAAATTTTGGTACAGCGATAAGTTTTCACCGGATCAGTTAAAATACGCTAACCTGCTGATTTAAAATTAGTTTTACCTATTTCAACCTACGCTAGAATTCGCCCCATTTCCCTGTAGAGACACTGTAAATCACCGACTCAAATCCCCGGCCGCAAGGCGTGCCGGTTCAACTCAGAGCCGCGTCACCAAAATAAGAGCAATCACTTAGGTTGATTTTCCGGCTTGCTTCCTGAACGTCATGTTTTGGCCCTTATACGGTCAATGTTGATCTCAAAACCGCACAAACTGTTCTAATCCTCAAACGAGGCCTCTTTGCCTATCACTGGTTGCCTGGACATAACAAGACTAAATCGGTTGACAAACTTCAAAAAGTCATCCGCCGTCATGTCCTCGATTTTCGCTATCCGGACTTGTATTAGCCTTGAGGCGTTTCTAATCGCCTCGGCAACGGATTCAAAACCAGAGCTATCGAACAGCAATATTTTTATGGATTTAAACCTTTCGCCACTATAAAACTTGATACCAAAGACTGATTCATGTTCTTTTAAATCATGGTGTTTTTTTAAGATAATTATACCGATTATTGTTGTCGGCATCATCTGCTGCGACCAGGCAGTTATCAGGTTTGTAATCGTCGTATTGCGCATGCGCAGTAAAGCGGCCCATATGAATCTCCGATCCGGAATTGGTTGTAAAATGTAATACTTTACAAGTTATTTTACAAGTAGATATCGGCAATTACCCTGTAGACCCATTCAATGGCGAACAGTAAGGAATAATCAAGTGAGGAAGGCAACACCATCAACTGCGAATCAACCAAAGATTTCTCTGGATGAAGGACAATTAACGCGAGGGATAGAGCGACTTCAACAACGCATAGCAGATCTTGATGCAGTTGACCTGCACACGGTGCAGAGTGGGACCTCTCCGGAGCTTAAGGCTCTTGAACGTAGTATCGAAGACACTTTAGAGCGATGTTTTGGAGCGGACACAACTGCCGCAAAAAGATACAGCGAGGCATATAATCTTCATTACCACCCGACGGTATGGATTTCAGGTATGCCCGATCCCGACTATAAAAGAATTACAGGGGAAAAAATAAGCGATGCCAAGGCATTGCTCAGACAAGCGATCAACACATTACATACGGATCTAGAGGACCTTGAAACTGCCGTGCCTGTCGGCGTTCCTTCGCATTCGAGTGTAGCAGTCAATGCGCATAGAGTGTTCCTTGTTCACGGACATGATGAAGCCGTTCGAGAAACGGTTGCTCGTTTCATCGAGAAGCTAGGTATTGAAGTAATAATCCTTCATGAGCAAGCTAATAGCGGCCGAACAATTATTGAGAAAATAGAGTGGCACTCTGGCGTGGGAATGGCGGTCGTGCTGCTAACACCAGATGATGTTGGAGGTAAGACTGGAGAGGATCTGAAGCCCCGTGTTAGGCAGAATGTCCTATTGGAGCTTGGATATTTCATAGGAGTGTTGGGCCGTGACAAAGTTTGCGCTTTAAAATCGGGCAACGTGGATATTCCAACCGACTTCGCCGGCGTAGTTTGGACGGAAATGTCTGGCGAATGGAGGACGGCTCTTGCCCGTGAGCTCAAAGCAGCAGGTTATGAAGTCGATTGGAATAAAGTAATGATTTAGCCTGCGAATCATAGAGAAGATGAACTGCTTGTGACTTATTTAGACGTAGGAGCTAACAATTGAGTGAGTATTTCGAGATCGCATATGCAACTGCATCTAACAGACTCTGCCTGTTCACTGGCACTGGTTTCTCAAAAGCCGTAACGGAAAACGATGCTCCAAGTTGGCAGGGGCTACTCGAATCAGTCTGTGATGAAGCGCCGAATCCGACAAGCCTAAAGGAGGCACTTTTCCCGTCAACAGGTAACAATCCCCTTGATTTGGAAGAGGCCGCTCAAGTTATCTCTATAGAACTAACAAACGTCGGAAAGAGCATCCACCATGAGATCGCGAATCAGATCCGGCAATTAACTCTAAAAGGCGATACATCAGACCTCGTGAAGTTTCTCGGCACCAGATCATTCAAAGTGATCACAACCAACTACGACAAACTTTTGGAGTCATTGGCGGGCAACTTGAGCTGCCAATCGCTAACCCCTGGGCTACCGATCCCACGGTCTCAGGCAAGGGTCAAGATCTATCACGTTCATGGCTCAGTGGATTCACCAGACAACATGGTCGTGACATCAGATGACTATTTCAAGTTCATCAATGCCGAGTCTTACTTCTCTAGAAAACTTAGCACCGTCCTCCATGAGAATACTATTGTAATTATTGGCTATTCACTGGGCGATACAAACCTCAAGGCAATCATCAGCGACTATAAGGGGTTCTCCCGCAATCATGTCATTGGCTCAAATATATTCTTGGTATCGCGATCCACAGTGGCTCAGCACATCAAGGACTACTACTCTCATTGCTACGGAATTCGGGTAATTGATCAGACCGAAGTAGCGAGTTTTTTCCGCCAGCTAAACGCTGCGATGCCAGAAGCCGAAAAGAGAATGGCTGATTCGATCGATAACATTCGTAAAGTCATTTTTGAGAACAACAGTTTCACAAAAAACTATCTCCGGATAGAAAATACCTTCTTCGAGATCGTATCCTCCTTAGCTGCGATTGGCGTCAGCATCAACCACACGCGAGTCGTGAAAATGTTTGGAGAAGTTATCAGCACCAAAATTGAACTCACTCGGGAGAACGGGGCATGGGATCAATATGAGCATCTAGCCCGTTGGCTAATCTATTTGGCCAGCATCCTTGACCTAAAAGGAACCTCCATAGAGAAAACCTTTCTGGATGCGACGTTGATTTCAATGAACACCATGAGACGTGAACTTTATGTTGGCTACTCTTGGCACGCTTATAAGTCGTGGGCCAATCGTTGGTCGGGAGTGATTGGCTCGAACCGGACGTTGATTCGGAATTATATCGAGACTCACACTACTTGGGCAGATGCACTGGCGGTAGTGAGGGGCGTCTAAATCAGAATCTTCCATCTAGAGAGCATATCGTGACTTGCCATTAGACAATAACGTAAGCATCCGACGAGGCCACCCGCTTAGCGCAAGGCACTGTAGGCCGCCTTACCACATTACACCCCTCATCTATTCGTATAATTTCGCCTATATACCTCTTCCCCCATCGCCTGCACCTGCTGCGCGACCTGCGCCCTGAAGGGCGCCAATAAACGATCGAAACTTTGCTCAGGTTCAAGCAGCGACAGGCTACGCGCAATCGCTTCAATGGTGGACACGGCAGCAGGCTGGTTCGTCTTGCGTATCCGGTATTCCGACGGCATGCCAGGGGGCGAGGCTCAGCCGAGGCAGTGTGTCCAGCACCGGTTGGCGCCCACTATTTTGCGTGCCTTGCGCCAGGTGCCGTCCGGCACGATTAGCAGCGACGAGGCAGGCTCACCGCAAGAGGAAGTGGAAACGGCAGCAACCTGCGCGCTGCTTGCTTCCCGCTGCGGAAAGAGCAGTAACACACGGCCCGCTGCGGCAACGATGTCATCCAATTGCGGAAAATGCTCGCCCACCAGCAACTGTGCATTAAGCAGCCCCATCACCGCCAGCCGGGCGGTATTCAGGGGGTGGTTCGCCTCATCCGGGTGTTGCAGCACCAGTACCTGCGTGCGGTTAGGAATGCGACTTATATACGCACACAGGCAATGCGATGCAGGCCGCTGGCAATGCTCGCAACGAGGACGAGGCAACTTTTTCAACTCAGACATATGCGCCATTATACAAGGCCTGACGCACTGAGGAGCGGCCACGCTGGCCGCCTGCGAACCCGAAGTCATTCTGGCTGGTAGCACCTACATAGACGTCAATGGGCACTGACCGCCTGCCCAAGCCCTTTCGGCTTGCACAACGGACGTCCTTTTCGTAACGCTGAGTTCAACCTTATCGCCGGCACAGTAGGCGAGCCCTGATTGAATTTCGTGCCATTTTTATCCACGGTTACCGAACTCATTGATATCATGGCCAGATCTTCAACACAAAGTAGCCCCAGAACGCAATGTCCACCCTATCCCTGTTCCATCCCCGCAATCGCCATCAGGCCGCTACGATTTCACAGAGTTGATCAAAAGCATGCCGGAACTGGGCGCCTTCGTCCGGGCCAATCCCTATGGCGATCAAAGCATTGATTTTACCAATCCCGCCGCGGTCCAGGCGCTCAACGCCGCCCTGCTCAAAACCTGGTACGGTGTGACTCACTGGGATATCCCGGAAGGCTATTTATGCCCCCCATTCCGGGTCGGGGCGATTATGTGCACCATCTGGCCGACTTGCTGGCAGAACGCAATGCAGGCGTCATACCCCGCGGTCCGGCGGTGCATGTACTGGACATCGGCACTGGCGCCAGCGCGATCTATCCGATAATCGGCCATTTCGACTATGGATGGCGCTTTACGGGCTCGGACATCGATCCGGGTGCCGTCAAATCAGCACAAGCGATTATCCAGGCCAACCCTGCCCTGAGCGACGCAGCCGAAGTACGCCGGCAGAAGTCGCCAGCCCATATATTCAAAGGCCTCGTCGGCGTGAATGATCGCTTTGACCTGACACTATGCAATCCCCCCTTCTATAGCTCATCGGAAGAGGCGGCAAACAATTCGGAACGCAAATGGCGCGGTCTGGGCCGAGCGGGGGCACGGCACAAGCGACCATTGCTTAATTTTGGCGGTCGCGATACCGAGCTATGGTGCGAAGGCGGCGAGGCCCTGTTCATCAACCGCATGGCTGAAGAAAGCACGACAGTCCAGAAACAGGTGCTTTGGTTCTCCACCCTGGTCTCGAAAGAGTCAAATCTGCCCGAGGTCTATCGCAGTATCAAAAACGCCGGCGCACTCGATGTGCGCACAGTCGACATGGCGCAAGGCCAGAAAAAAAGCCGCTTCGTCGCCTGGACCTTCTTGAGGCGTGCGGATCACGAAGCATGGCACAGCAGACGCGAAGCGAATGCTATACGCAACGGCTAGCCGCAGCTGAGACTGGAAACTACATCATTGTCATCAACCCGCGAATCCGGACGCTGCGGGTTGTATTCAGGGGGCAAATGCCAATACTGAGTGAGCCCGGCGTATGGACGCAGATTCGATCAAGCCCCGAGAATCAAACCATGCACGATAAGCTTCTCAGCGCTCATGGTCGCGCCAAATCAAAACTAGACTGTAGGGCCGCTACCCGAAACAATTAACGTGGCGCCACAACTTGTCGAACTACCGTGGTGGGCTATACGTCTGCCATCAATCGAAGCCACTCCACCATCAGTGATGAATCCGTCCCCATGCTCTGGGCAAGTAATCCTGTCCCCGACGCGCGCTACCTTTCTGCCTTCAATCGTGAAAGCTGCGGTTGCCGTTGTTACCTCGCCACCATGAGTTGTTGGAGTACCTAACGTGGCAGCTGGGGTCGATTTGTTGTTCATTATGATTTTTTCCAAATGACAGAAAAGCTTTACTTATTATGTTGATCCAAGCTGATCCAACCCAGCGATTGAAACACTCGGTAGATCAATTCAAAAAAGAGACAGTAGCCATACCCAATCAGCAATCCATAGAACAAAAATATATAAACCATATCGAAAGATACGATAAGTGACGGATTGGTTAGCCTGTCTATATACAATCCTATATACCACCCACAAATAGCAATTACTATGAAAATTGGAGGTGATAGCCAGAACAATCGCCTTATTTTCTTATCTGTTCGATATTTACCAATTAGATAAAACATAGCAATGGCAAAAATTATATATTCGATTCCTGAAATGAATATGGACATTGTAAGCCACCAACCTAACGATGTTTTACCGAATATCGATATAATCAAGGGCGCAACTATTGGCAGAAACAATGTTGCTCTGTAGAAGTTTTTTAGAGTCATGTTAAGTTGACAGGAAAATCTAATTCAGTATTCACCCTCAGTATTAATCCATTTATTCTTTTTGAATACTTGAAAAACAAATTCGATAATCAAACAATAAATATATCCAAACAACAGGCCAAAGATCGAAAAGAAAAAGAATGGACCAACAGCATCGTCAACTGAAAAACTATACATTGGTTTAAAGTATTTCCATACGTAAAATGCCAGTTGCCAGCCAACGGTGCCAAAAATAATATATATAAATGGAGAACACCAGAATAATTTTTTTACTTCTTTTAACGATTCAAGGCGACCAATCAAATAAAAAATAAGGGCAGCAAAAAACAAATACTGTACACCACCAAAAACCAGTGACATCACAAGTAAATTGGATAATTTACCAGGACCCACCACTAACGATAGTACGTAAAACAATAACGGCACCAACCCTGGCAGACATAAAGTAAGTCGATAAAACGTCTTATGGTGCATATTCCATTTCCCATACTCCGTAAGTGTTTTCAACTTATCTCCACTGCTATAGCTGCTTTTCAAGAAATATATAAGGTCAATTTAAACCATTGTCATCGACTAATGAGACGCTAGCGCGGCTCGATATGCAGACTTAAGCAAGGGATCAGATTTCCAATCAGAGAAGTCTCGCTTGATTTGTTCAATGGTAAAAAGATGTTCAAGTATTCCCGTTTCTATGCATAATTTTACTGCCGGTGAACCGTCTATATATAGCTGCTTCAACCAGTTTTTTATTTCATAAATATAGCGTCGCGGTATTTGATCATCCTGAAAGACAGAAATAAACCACCGGGTAAAATCATGCGCCGCTGTGTACCGGGACAGGACAAAAGAATCTAGATCATCCGCCAGAGCTGAATCCTCCGTAATACATTGTTCATAGAACCTCAGGAATAGATCTTTGTAATCTTCGAACGCCAACGGCGGCTCAATACGACTCGTGTACACACGTTTCAATAGCAGAGAATATATCGCCCCGATTGTATTAATATCCTGAGACTGCCATCCAGCCAAGCACGACATTTCGCTTTAGTGTGTCGATGTTTGGAGATTCCGGATCTCCAAAGCTGGCTAAGATACAGTTTAAGTCCTCGTTCATTTCCATCCCTTACGATCCCGCAGCTGCGCCCACCAAGGCCGCTGGTATTGTAATTTGTGGTGCGAATATTACACCAACTACAAATAGCGCCCCGAGCCCAATTGCTACCAAGGCTCCCGTATTCGACTCTGAAGACTCTACCATGGGCGCCGGTTGTTCGTTTTTGTTATTTTGACAATCTTTGCAGTTCTTACATTTTCGCTCGAACAACGCCTGACATTTTGCGAAAGCTCTCCATAAATCACTTATCTCACCAGCATGCCTGCCACCTCCTCGTGGTGGAGGCATATGCCGATCCCAACCTTGATGAGAATTGATCATGCGTTCCAAAACAAACATTTTCCCAGTTATTTGTTGACAAGTGTCATTTTGAGTACACCCTGTAGATACGCCATCTGGTGGATGGTATGGACCACCAGGCGCTAATCCTAAAGGATCGGTAGACATAACAGGGTTCGCATTACCATATTGGTAGGTATTAAGCCCGCCCCTCAATCCAATTGGGTCCTGATTTATATATCGCCCCACTTCAGGATCATAGTACCGGAATCTGTTGTAATGCAGTCCCGATTCCTCATCGTAATACTGCCCTGGAAAACGTATGGGATTTTCAATCTCATTTACTATACGTTTTCCTAATTTCCCGTACACCGACATATCTGCGGCCCAGACTACTTTTCGAAAATCGTCATATATCTCTTGTGGCGTACCCAAATGATCCGTTACATAATGGTGTCTCCGATCAGACTTCAAACTAACAAGCGGTCCGGAATTATCGGGATGAGGTATATATGTAGTCGTTTGATCTGCATGTGTTTCGTGCCCGGTTTTTGTCTCTTGAATCATCCAGTCTCTATCCCACATAAAAAGCGTGGTTTTAATATTATTATCTGGTCTAGTATGGTGTTTCGCTATACGTCGGCCCAGCGCATCATAAACGTATTTCGTTACGCTGCCATCCGCATGTACGATTCTATCTAATTGGTGGCTTCCATCGTAATGATATAAATTCTGAACTGATTCGTGTTCATCCTTCTGATTAATCTCTGAATTTTCTGCTTCCCCCTGTGTCTGCATAGACGATAATTGTGATCGGGAAACCCTGTTTCCATGACCGTCGTATCCATATTCTATTTTTTCACCTGTCGGGGTGAGATCAGCAAATTTTAGTAAACGATCACCAGCAATGTGGCTGGTAATTTTTTGTTTAAAGGCACCTTTAATATCACCCTTTTCTATCGCCACCAAATTATGTGTGGGATCATAAGCGAAGTTTTCATACCACGCTCCAAGATTGTCTATATGTTGCACTACTTGAGTAACACGCGCTAATGCGTCGTATTCAAAAATCTTATTACCTCGGTACGCGTCGCGCAGACCAGTTAATTGGCCCGCTACATCATAGCTCCATGAGCGCCAATTGCGCGCTGGCTCCAGCGCCTGACCCTGCTTGTCTAGATTTTGCCAAAGATGCTTTTCTAAAAAACCGGCTTCACTAAATCTGAAATGGTGCGTTACGGGCCCTTGTTCACGAAGAATTTCACGATGCAACGCATCTCTCTCAAAATTAGCGAGCGTGTTATTGTTGAGTAGAATTTCGTGGACATACCCGCTGCCATAGCGTAGCCAACTTAAGGTGCCCACAATAGGCACTTGGCTACGAGTACGATTCCCCAGCGAATCAAATGTATGGTCTATTCTCCATACTCTTCCGTGATGCGCCTGAACCTCGGAAACCATCCGTCCAGCCGCATCATACTCGTAAGTCACTTGGCTGATACACTTTCCGGATGTTGAGTTTTGCGCTTGAGTCAAAAATCCTCGTTCATCATAACGATAGATGCTACGGTTGCCATCACTAACTGACCGTTCAATAGGTCTTCCTAAAACATCGTACACAATCCGTGTTGTAATTTGTCCATCTAGCCCGAAATCAACCCGTTCGATCAATTCGCCGGCAGCATTATATTTAAAGGTTTGACGTCGTCCATCGAATCCAATTTCTGTCTCTCGCCTTCCACGACTATCATAAGTATAGGTTGTCGACTCGCCTTTTGCGTTGGTAATTTTGATTAACCGCCCAACGACATCATATTCGAAGGACAAATTACCTTTTGCAGCGTCAATGCCCTGAATACGCTGATTGTATGCGTCCCAGCTAGTACACGTGATACGTTGCAACGGATCAGTCTGAGTTACTACCCTGCCAGCCTTATCATAGCCAGCATATGTCCAACCCATACCTGCAGGCTTACTGCCTACCAGTTGGCCCGACCGGTTCCAAGAATACTCGCTGACCTGCCCCAGCGGATTGGTCGTCGCAGTCAATTGGCCAAGAGAATCATATTGATACTTCGTCTGATTTCCGGAGCAATCCACATTGGATGCCAATTGTCCGGCCTCATCCCATTGCATCTTGGTGGCATTGCCCATGGGATCGGTGCGCGAGACCGGCAGGCCATTGGCATAGGCATAGCTTGTACTATGGCCCAGTGGATCGATCTCGCTGGCCAAGTTCCCCGCGTCATCATAGCTGCGCTGCCACACATGGCCTGCCGGGTCTGTGATCTGCACCGGTTGATTCTGTGCGTTATAGGATACGCTAGTCACGTTCCCTGCCGCATCGATCATCGATGTCGGGCTTCCAGCCGCGTTGTTCACAAACCGCGTGCTGCGTCCCAGCGCATCCGTATGGCCCGAGATGCTGCCCGTCTCATCGAAATGAATCTGCTCTACACTGCCGTCCGGATGCGTCACACGATCCACCGCCCACAGCCCGTTGTAGTGATACTCCGTTGTGTTGCCCAGCCCATCGGTAACCTGCGTCGTCTTGGAGGCAGGCAGATACGTAAAGCGTGTATCGCGCGTAATCATCGGCCTGGCCCCTGGCGCAGCCGCATTCTCCGCATACGCATAGGTGCGCACACATCGCGCCTGCGGCGTGTCGCCATCCCATTCAGAAACATGCACCGCGCCCGAAGGCGTGCGATACTCGGTCAGCAGGTGATGCGCATACCGGTAACGCCAGACACGACCGGCCCGGTCTACCGCAAGAACTAGATCACCTTGTTCATCATAAGAATAGCGGGCCAGTACCTGTCCGTCCTCATCGCCGGCCAGGTGCAACGCCAGAATCCGTCCCTGTGCATCCAGTTCACTACGCACCGTGTATCGGTTGTTGCGCACGTGTTCCAGTCCGCCTTGGACGGTGTACTTCAACTCCAGCCATTGTCCATCACGCGTCGTGACTCTATGCAGCTGCCATCGTTTAGGCTCTTTTGGGTGCTGCGCATAATGTTCTTCATTGCCATTGGTAAAGCGAATTCGGTAGCGCGGCTGCGAAGCATTATCTTCAATACGTTGCAGCGTGTATTTCTCAATCGGATGGAAATGTTCTTCACCCACAGCCAGGGTCGGGAAGTTCAACTGGCGGCCATCGGCATCGAAATACACCATGCCTGCCGCGCCTGTTTGATTTCCGTCGAGTAAGGCAGCTTCCAGGCCACGCCCAAATGCCCCTCTCTCTGGTCCGCGCTGCGATACATCCGGCTCCAGCGGATCGGCAATCGGCCCGGCAGAACAAAGTCATCCGTAACCAAGATCTTCTGCCCGGTGGCTACATCCACCGGATGCGGCGTTGTCGTGCGCTTGGCGCACTCGGCGCAATCGGCCTCGGTGACCGGCACCAGCCCTTGCGCATCGCCGCCCGTCATACTGATGATCGGCGCTTGCAGATAAATGCCTTTGCCCCGGATGCGGATTCCCGCCTCGTCAATCGTGATGACGCCACCCGGGCCAATCAGCTTGGCGTATTGAGCGCCTGACAAGCTCGCCTGGCCGCCATCGGTAATCCTAATCTGATTAGCGTCCGAACTTTCCACCGCGCCAGGCAATTGCGGCTGGAAATCCGGGGTGGCTACCAGCGGGCGCTCCTGTTCTTTTTGTACCGCAGTGCCCACGGCCTTGCCCCGCACCGTCACCGAGTACACATGCCCTACATCCGAGGTCCAGCTTTGCACGACCCGGTCGGTCCTGTCCATGCCCACCGTACTGGCCATCTGCAGGCCAATATTGCGCAAGTACAGCCCGCCTACATTCACGTTGTAGGCCATGCCGACGTTCATCATCTTGCCCAGCCCAACGCTTTGAACCGAAGCCAGATCGATTGTTTCCTGCTTAAAGCCGCCCGTACTCAGTTTCCAGTGCCAGCCGATTTTGTCGGTCTTGTTGTTGCCGACCGTCAGCGTATCGTCATTCTCAACCTCTACGTCCTGATTACGTTCGGCATGAATCCACAGCTGCTCCTGGCCCTTCTTGTCCTCAAAGCGAATCGCATTGGCTGTCTCATAATTTCCTGCCGGAGACGAACGCGAATACAGCCCCATCTGCGTGGCATTGTCCGGCAGTTTCCACGGCGGCATCATCGCTGCGTTATACACACGGCCTGTGATAATTGGATTGTCAGGATCCCCGTTCAGGAAATCTACAATGACCTCATCACCAATACGCGGTACCTGGATCGCCCCGAAATTACCACTGGCCCAACTGCTCGAAACCCGTATCCAACATGAACTGTTCTCGTCTTTCTTATCGTATCGGTCCCAATGAAAGTGCACCTTGACCTGGCCATATTCATTGGTCCAGATTTCCTTGCCTTCAGGGCCCACCACCACAGCGGTCTGTGGTCCCAGGGTACGCGGCTTGCGCGTAATGCGCGGCGGCCTGAACGGCAACGTGGCGCATTGCACAGTAAGATCGAACACGCAGCGGCGGCCGTTTTGTGCCGCCTCCTCAGGCGAGCTGACTGAATGGTAGTTGTTCTCTTTCAGATCATAGCGGGTGCCCAGCACCACATACTCGCGGTTTTCTTCTGTGCGGGGGCAGCGCACCAGATTGAACAGCGAGGCGGTGGCCACGCCCCGCGCCGTGCTGCGCAGCGTACGGGTATCACGGATGTGGTGTTGTTCCTGCATGCGCTGGCGTGCATAGCGCTCGCCTAACGGATTTTCGCCATAGTTGCCGGGCCACTCATACACTTCGGCCTGGTTATGTTCATGCTCCAGCTCGATTTGCTGGCGCGCGGCCAGGTCTGCCTTTGGTGTGGTGAAGTTATAGTCGTTTGGTGGTGTATTGTCCTGGCCTCAGGTCCTGAAACACCGCCACATGTGTCATATAGTCCTGCTGGGGCAGGGTCAGTTTGTCTTCGGTGAAATACGGTACGTGTTCGTAGCCGTCTACGGCCTTATGGCTCTGGATTTCGTCACTCATGACCAGCGTGTGCTTTTCCTGCTCATGACGAAAGTAATAATGAATGCCTTCGGCCTCCAGCAGCCTGCTCACAAACTGAAAATCAGTTTCGTCATATTGCACGCAATAGACGCGTGGCGCGTAACTTTCCACCAGGTCGAATTCAAACGCATAACCGTAGGGCGCCAGCACTTGCTTAATGGTCTCTGGCACTGACTGGTTCTGGTAGATGCGAAATTCTTTTTTGTGAGTCGCCAGCCAGAACCAGGGCACCACGCGCGCTTCGTACACAAAGTAACGATCCGTGTCGCCTTCCTGGCCTACCAGCGCAAAACTGGCGATCACGCCGTTGAGATGCCGGGGCGCTGCCGCCGTGTTGATGGTCAGCGTGAGTGACTTGCCAAGCAATGCCCTCACATCAACCTGCATCGAGCGATGCAGCAGGCGTACGGTATAGTCGGAAAGAGTAGACATTCCGTCCGCGCCTTGCATGGCGTCAAACAGAAATTCGGCATTATCCGCCGCAATAGAGACCCCGATCAGCCGGTCAGGGTTCATTATATTTATATTCGCAGACATCTAAATACTGGCAGGCCTGCGCTGCACCCGCCCCTTTTTATGTAGAAATGTTCTTATTTATTGAGAAACAACCACTTACGGCTATTATAAAGAGACAAGTTTGAAGGCTATACCTATTTTTACAAATTATTTCAATAGTCTCGGCGACCACGTTTTACAAACGCATGTATTCCGCAGTCTATCCGGAGAAGCCACGCGTGCCCACCAAAGCGTCCCCCACCTTCCCGACCTTCGACACCTCCGATTTCGGTGGTGCAGGAGGGCCGTTCTATTTCGATCTGGTTCGCTTGCAAGACCGGGATGACATTCCCCGTGCCTTTCCACATAGGCACAATTACTACCATTTGCTTTGGATGACGGAAGGCCATGGCGCACATATGCTGGATTTCGAGCAATTCGAGCTGCGCGCCAATACCGTATTTTTCGTATCGCCTGGACAAATCCATGCCTGGACGTCTTCCACACGCCCCAGAGGCTATGTGATTAATTTCAGTACTGAGTTTTTTGTGCAAATGTTGCCACGCTCCGACGATATTGCTCAGTTCCCCTTTTTTCATATCGCGCGTGACACGCCAGCGCTTTATCTTGAACAATCCCGGCACGATGAGCTACTGCCGTTGTTGTTTGATATTGAAAAAGAAGTGCTCAATCGAGAAGATGGCCGCTTCGACATTGTTCGTTCGTATTTGTTGATTCTCCTGACGCGGCTGCGGCGGCTTTATCCAATGAGCATCACCGAAGGCATGTCGCCACAAAGCTATTGCCTGACAAAACGTTTCAAATTGCTGCTCGATGAGCATTTTTTGGAATTCGGCCCAATCAGAGATTACGCCGCCAAACTGCATATTACTGATCGGCAACTGAACGACGCCATTAAACGAACCATGGGATGCACCGCCGGTCAACTGCTACACGAACGTATCGTACTGGAGGCCAAACGCCTGCTTAGCAATACCCACCTTAGTGTTTCTGAAATTGCCTTCCAGCTCAATTTTGATGACCTAGCCTATTTTTGCCGCTTTTTCAAAAAGCACACGCAACTGACTCCTGGCGAGTTTAAAAAACGTTACTCCGGGCCAATGGAATGAGGCACGGTGAAAAAGTACAACATAAGGTCGCGTAAGTCCTAACACCAGCGCAAAACCCCTATGTATAGTTTGTTCATAATTCAACCGAACCACCTTGTCGGGTTTGCACAAGGCGGCCATGCAAACCGCGTTATAAACTCGTAATAAAAATACAACCGGAGACAACACATGAAGAATAAGCTACTTAGTTGGATAGGAGTGATAACCCTGGGCTCGTGCTCACTCGCGCAAGCGCAGCAAGCGGCGGACTTTCCCAATCATCCCGTAAGGCTTGTCGTGCCGTTCGCTGCAGGCGGTGCTACCGACGTTATCGCGCGTACAGTAGGTCAGAAACTTTCCGAACAACTGCAGCAACCTGTCGTGGTAGAAAACAAGGCTGGGGCCAACGGCAATATCGGTGCAGTGCTCGTGTCGCGCGCCGAGCCCGACGGCTATACGTTGTTAATGGCAACATCCAGTCATGCCATCAACACCACGCTGTATCGCAAACTGGACTACAGCCTGACCAAAGACTTCGTGGGCCTGTCCAATTTGGCGTCGGTGCCGCTCTTGCTGGTGGTTAATACCTCGTTACCTGTCAAAACGCCTGCTGAACTGGCTGCTTACGCCAAGCAGCATGGGGCCGAAATCAACTATGCATCTGGCGGTACAGGTACTGCTGCCCATCTAGCGGGTGCACAATTTAGCACTTTAGTTGGTGCGAGCATGACCCACGTGCCTTATAAGGGCGGCTCTCTGGCACAAAATGATGTGATTGGCGGTCAGGTACAAACCATGTTTGCCAATCTGCCTGAAGTGCTGGCGCAGGTTGAAGCGGGACGCTTGCGTCCACTTGCCGTCACCGGCAATGTGCGGCATCCGGCATTGCCTGACGTACCCACATTTGCCCAGTCTGGCTACCCGCAGATAGAAGCCAAGTCCTGGTTCGGCCTGTTTGTACCGGCCGAGACACCTGCACCAATAGTGGCAAAGCTATCGGCCGCCATTGCCAAATCCGTGGCCGATCCTGCTGTACAAAAGCGACTGAAAGATCTGGGCGCCGATCCTATCGGAAACACCAGCACAGTATTCCAGCCTTTTGTCGCCGAAGAGGTCAAACGCTGGGGAACACTGGTCAAGCGTTCCGGCGCAACAGTGAACTGATTGCCGTTCATTCATTAAAAGGAAAATCATCTGATGCTTTACGACGTACGAACCTACACCTGCCGGGCTGGCACCTTGAAAAAACACCTGTCGCTCTACGCCCAGAGCGGGTTCGATATCCAGCGACATCACTTGGGCGAGCCGCTGGCCTACCTGCAAACCGAGACGGGCAACGTTAATAGCTATACCCATATCTGGATTTACCAGAATGCGGCCGACCGTGAACAAAGGCGCGCCACCTTACAGCGCGACCCCAAATGGCAGGACTACTTGATGGAAAGTGCGCAGGCGGGGTATCTTTTATCGCAAGAAACGCGCTTGATGGTGCCTACGTCTTTTTTCAAACCTTGATGGCAGATGACGATCAGGGTAGCAACACTAAAACGTATGACGCAGCCCCGCACTGAACAGTGTAGAAGTCAGGTCATCCTGCAAGAGTACATGTTTGGCATACGACCCATAAGCATACAGACCGGTTCGCTTTGAAATGCTATAGGTATAACCAAGTGAAAGGACTTGCTGACTTAATAAATTGTCTCCAACGAACGCACTGCTGGCGCTAGCGTTCGCGCCGTGCGTGGGATCAGCCATCTGCCAGGAGGCCCTGATCGAGCCATTGCCCAACGGGGCGACCACGCCGACCATATAGGAATTGACTTTTAGGCGCTTTCCGCTACATGGAAAATGGCCAGCAGCCACACAAGCGTGTATTCCACGAGCGCATCATTCCGTCGCAAGCGAAGTAGTAAGCGTCCGGTGAACACATATCGACGAACGGTCGGCTTCGGCGTGCGGTTACTGATCTCGGCGCTTGTCGTGCCGGGTGGCTTGCACTTTCCACAGCACGGAAAGCGGCGAAAAACCAATAGACAGCAGGCGCAATGCCTTCCTATACTGGGTGCTCATTGATCTGGAGTAGAGATCGACTCTGCACATCACGGCGCGGGTTATATCCCATCAACAACAACGATTTAGGAGGCATGCATGCCCTCGTTTTCTTCTCTGCTGCGTCGCGTCGAGTTAATGCGTGCAGCAGGTTCATCCGCATGGCTTAAAAAGCTGTTCCGTGTTGGCGCAGTGTCCTCCGTGTTGGTGACATCGCCCGGGTTTGCACAATCAGCGGCACCGGCGAGTCCTCCCCTGACAATGATCATCGGCTATCCGCCCGGCGCCATTGTTGATACGGTGGCTCGTCAGCTTGCAGGGGTTTTGGGCCCTATCCTGAATCGCACGATCGTGCCGGAGAATAAAGGCGGCGCGGCGGGTGCCATTGCTGCCGGGCAGATTGCCAAGACGCGCCCGGATGGGCACACCATTCTGTTTACGGCGTATACCTCGCTGCAGATAAGCAGGGCGCTGGAAAGAAACCTGGCGTTCGATCCGGTTGACGATCTGCAGCCGGTCGCGTCGGTGGGTCGGCCGACCACCTTGCTGCTGGTTCCTGCCGATTTTCCGGCAAAGACATTTGATGAGTTCTTGGCGTTGGTCAAATCACAGCCTAACCATTTCAACTTTGGGACCAGCGGGATCGGCTCACCTAACCATTTCGCCCTGGAGTACCTGAATGCCTCGTTCGAACTCAAGCTGACGCCGGTGCCGTACAAAGGCGCCGCACAAATGCTGACAGATATGTTGGGTGGCCGTGTGCAAGCAATCTTTAGCTCAACGTCCTTGGCAGCTGGCCATCTGCAAAGCGGAGCGGTCCGTGCGCTGGCAATCGGCTCACCCGATCCAAGTCCCGCCTTTCCTAATCTGCCCGTCATTGCGCAACATGGTGCGCCAGGTTTCAACGCGGCGGGCGCACTCGGGATCTTTGCCCCGGTTGGCACGCCCACGGAAACGTTAGCGAAGCTTAACGCGGCGATTCAGGAGGCGCTCAAAGATGAAGCCACTCAGCAACGGCTGCATGATGAGGGCATTGTTATTGAATTGCAGACTGTGGAAGATTTTTCCGCAAGATATCGTCAAGAGGCGCAAGATATTGCGACTGTTATCCGAGATCACGCGCTCAAGATAAATTGATTCGAATTTTTGGATGCTATGGACGTAATATGTTTCTAGATCCGTTGACCGCGCCCGGTTTTAAGCGTTCGTTGTTCAATGCCATTGTCGCACCGCGCCCCATTGGCTGGCCTTAACGGTTAAATGGCCCGTAGAAATCGCCAAAACTCCTTAACATGGCTTGCCGCCACTGCTGTGCTTACTCATTAGCATAGCGAATACAACTATACATGCTGTTGAAAAGCCAGCCCTACCGTTTTCGACGGTAACTCATCAAGCACAATCGAAATATTGGTGAACTGGCTTTCCCCTGATGTTTTCTTATCCCGTAATGGAACGCGCAGAGCTCCGCTCTATGAAAAAAACCCGGATAGAAAAATCAGCCTTTCACGTTCTGGTTAATCCAACCGATCAACCATTTACCTATCAGAATGCTATTTTTGTCCTGCATAAGCATATGTGACGCACCAGTCATGCCTAAATCGCTCAACATCACATTTTGCGCTTTGATTCCTGCTTTATTCGCTGCTTCTACGAATTCCTTGCATGCCTTTAGCCGCGGTTCCCAGCGTGGTGACTTGTTCACATAATCGCCCCAAAGAACCAATACTGGAATACCTTTCAGATAAGACAAGTCTTCATCTGCTGCAGGGCACGCGCCTGGTTCAATCGATACAATTGCACGGATACCAGCAGGGTTCAATTTTGCCGTCTGAAAGGGGAAAATACCAGATTGGGAGTGGCTAATAAGCACTGCGCCATTGATTTTCTGGGCCAGTTCAGACAATGCGGGCACGGTGGGCGTTGGGGTGGGTAATGCTCTTATCCAGTCTGGAACCATTTGCTTCCAGAACTCTGCCTGAGCATCTAGTGGGAATTGCATGCCTGGATAAACTTCTGGATATTTGGGCCCAAAGCGGAAAACCTCCCAGGCATCCTCCTGCGATACGTTATTTACCATCGGCAATTGCTTCGAAGGCAGGCGACCACTTTTGACTGCAATGAGGGTCGATGTATCGACGGCAGACCGACCTCGCGAGGCTTGGTCCACGACGTACGTAGAAAAACCATTCCGTACGAATAATTCATCCCATCCCATTCTGCCATCCGGGGTAGACTCCCAAGTCTTGCCGGTCAAGCAACAGCCATGGATTAAGACCACAGATGTATTTTTTGCATTTGTCGGTTTTTGGTAGTGGACATATACCTGGTCTACCGCAATTGTCCCCGATGATGAGTAGATGGGTAAGTTTGATACCGAATTTGATTTGATATTTTTTCCGCCAACAAAGAAGCTGCCTTGTTTAGCAATGGTCATCGGGCCCGTTTCAGTCTTATTGGATGCGCAGCCGAACAAAGAAATTGACACACCCAAAGTTGCCATCAATCCTAAATATTTCATTTATGTCTCCTTTTTATAATTACCGGAAATTCATAGCACACCTATTGTTCACTTTTTTTCGTCGCCTTGGTCATGGCTTGGATTGGAAAAAGTCAAAGCTCTAAGCTTTAAATACTATGCCTCATAAAGGCCAATAGTATAACTTATTGACATAATTATCAAAACAGAATAGCATTTCCAACAACAATTTGGATATACAAACTCGGTCGCTCACATCACGATTCAAACAGAGTGTGCAGCCGCGAACAAAGAACAAATTAATGAGGAGATTTTTGATGAGGCTTATTGCACATTTTTGGTTTGGCATACTTGGTCGAGGTGAATCTAGCCATGGCAGAATCGCTCAAAGAGCGATGGCTGGCAATTAAGCCAAGGCCTGGGAGATGAGCGTGTAAACACCGCTCAAATTGCTGACGCTGGCCACGCTCTGTTGCCAGAACAGCCTGACGCCATTGCTGATGCAATCAATACGTATCTCAAGATACTTCAATGATCAAATAAATTCGGCTTAAATCAGTTCTATACGTACGGAATCTTTATGAAATCATTAATCAAGTCAGGTATAGCAATAAGCTTGTTAGCAATTGCGTCCTCGGTTGCTTACGCAGAATATCCTGAAAAGGGAATCCGATTAGTTGTTCCTTTCGCTCCAGGCGGATCGGCCACTACCTCAGCAAGATTGTTTGCCGACGAGTTGTCAAAAGAACTTACTCAAAAAATCTATATCGAAAACAAGGGAGGGGCAAGCGGCGCCATCGGAGCCTCGTTCGTTGCCAATGCAAACCCAGACGGATATACGCTGTTATATTCTTCAGCAGGAATGATGACGGTTAACCCCGCTCTTTTTGGAGAGAAATTAAGCTATAAAGTCAGCCAATTTGCACCGATTAGTCTGACTTCAACATTTGCCAGTGTACTCTTCACTGATAAAGATTTTCCCGCAAAAGAGCTGAATGATTTGCTTTCATATGCAAAGGCGAATCCCGGCACGCTCACTTTCGGCTCAGCCGGCCCCGGAAGTTCAGGGCACTTATGGGGTGAATTGCTAAAGAACCGTGCGAACATCGATATTCAGCACATACCTTACAAGGGAACAGCGCCAGCACTCGTTGATGTCATTGGCGGCAGAATTACGTTTGTCGTGGATGCGGCCGTGGCTGGTCAGGAGCAGCTTAAAGCGGGAAATTTGCGTGCTCTTGCCGTCACTTCCAGTAAACGAATAAATACCCTTCCCGACACTCCTACCTTTGCTGAAGTGGGCTTAAAGGGTTTTGAACCACTTAGCTGGTATGGGGTTTTCGCACCCGCTGGAACGCCCGCAGAAGTGATCGAGAAACTTAACGCGGCTGTCAAAACAGTTGCCGAATCCTCCAAGTACAAGGACGGTCTTCATACTCTGGGCATGGACGCAGCTTCCAGTACATCCAGTGCATTAGGCGAACGAATCACGAACGATTCTAAACTATGGACAACCGTCATAAAAACGGCCGATATTGTTGTACAGTAATTTACTCTCGGGGAAACTCTAAATGATCAAAAGTATTTCGTTGCTTACACGAAAAGAAGGCATGTCACACGAAGAATTCATGACCCACTGGGTGGAAAAACACGCCCCGCTGGCACACGCCGTTCCGGGCCTTCGGCGTTATATCCAGTCCAATATTGTGGAGGAGCGTTTCCGCCAAGACATTCCGGTTATCGAAGCCGATATTGATGGTATCGCTGAGCTTTGGTATGACGACATTGATGCTCTTAAAAAAGCTAATCTGTCGCCCGAAGCAAAACGACTTCATGCGGATGGAGCAACATTCATTGGAAAAATAAAGACCTTCACAGTCTTTGAAAATCTCATCATTGGTTCATAAAAAACTTTCCAAGCGCCGGACATGACCCAGACTTCAGGAATCATCTCAATCCTGTCATTAATATTTAATGAGTTTGCAACGGGATTTCGGATGTTTTCCGCTACGGCCATATCCGGCAATTGCGTGATCGTCCTTTCGCAGACCCGTATACGTCTAAGCGTATACAGCGCCCGACTTCACTCACTGCACCACAGCAATCGCAATCTTCCCCCACAACCCATTATTAGCACTCTCCAGGCGAGCATGCGCAAGCGGTATATCAGCCAATGAATAAGTAGCGCCAACATGAGGCCGCAGCTGTCCGCGTTCAACCAGCGCGCTCAGTTCATCTAGCTTGCCACGATTCTGCCGTGTGAACACGAAGTGATAACTGGCGTTCTTGCCCCAGGCGTTAATAAGGTTTTGCGGTTTCCCAATATCAACAATCGAGACAAGCCGGCCCAGCTGTGCGAGCACGTCAGGAGAACGGGCAAGGGTGTCACCACCGATGGTATCGAAAACAACGTCAACGCCCTGGCCCGCTGTTTCACGCATAACAGCCTGGACATAATCTTCTTTCGCGTAGTCGATGACGACATCGGCGCCCATGCTGCGTGCAAAGTCAAAATTTGCTTCACGCACAGTGGTTATTACCCGCGCACCCATGGCCTTTGCCAGTTGAATGGCCACATGCCCTACCCCGCCTGCTCCGCCGTGTATCAAAATGCTTTCGCCTACGCGCAGGCCCGCACGCACAACAAGCGCTTCCCATGCGGTGCCCCCGACCAGGGTCAGGCTGGCGGCTTCAAGATGACTCAGCGTAGCCGGTTTCTTGCCTATGATGCTTTCGGCAGCAACGTGGTACTCGGCATAGCTTCCCGGACCATCAAAGATTTGGGGCGTATACCAGACCTCGTCACCTGGGGCGAAGGCGGTCACACCTGCGCCTATTTCCTCGACCACGCCAGACACATCGTGTCCGGTAATGGCTGGAAGTGGCACCAGGTCGGGGTAGTCTCCGCGCCGTACCTGGTAGTCCAGGGGGTTGATGGATGTTGCGTGGACCCGGACCAGAACTTGCCCTGCTCCAGGTACCGGTTTGGCTACCTCAGAAAGTTCAAATGCGTCTGGACCGCCAAAGGTGTTAAGTGTGATTGCTTTCATTAGATTCTCATTTCGTTAAAAAGGGATATCGGGATTTATCGATATATAGAGATAAAAAAATTACAGGTCTTTACCGATAAGTTCGGCAAGCGCGCTGATGGCTTCTTCGTTGCGTTTATAGTAGGTCCACTGACCAATGCGTTGAACTTCAACCAGGCCCGCTCTTTGCAAAGTAGCCAGATAGTCAGACACCGTGGACTGCGACAACCCAACACCCTCTTGAATACTGCTTACGCAGACGCCCACCGTATGAACATCCCCCTCGTCTTGCGGAGGAAAGTTGTTTACAGGGTCCTTCAAGCGTCTAAGAATATCAAGACGCGTACGGTTCGAGAGAGCTTTGAATATGTCTAGTAAGTCCATAACTCAATTATATCGAAATTTCCCGATATGTCAATTTATCGAGCAGTGGTCAGCCATACAAGGGATGTCTGGAAGTGCATTTACGCGGTTCAGCTTTGCGTAGCCGAGATAACTGCTTCCCCCTGCTGGGCCGATGCAATTGGTACACGCAAAACAATGACCAACGCAGCGAACAGCATTACAACGCCAGCGATGACGAAAACGCCCGTGACGCCCCCGAAACCGAATACCACACCACCTAGCGCTGCGCCTGCCGCAATGGAAGACTGCACCGAGGCAACAACCATACCGCCTGCGGTCTCTGCCTGATCGGGAACCGCGCGCGCTACCCAATTGGACCAGGCGACCGGCACCCCGCCGAATGCCAGCCCCCAAAGGGCTACCAACAACATCAACCCTGTACTTTCCACTGGCAGCCAGATCATGCCCAGCGCCGCGACGCCAACCAAAACCGGCATTAGCACCAGTGTGACTCGCAAGCTACGTTCCATAAGCCAACCAGCCAGAAGTGTACCGACAAAGTTGGCGACACCGAACCCCAGCAGCATGAGCGATAAACCATCAATATCAATGTGAGCCAGGCTTTCCAGAGCGGGTCGAATATAAGTGAAAAGCGCATATTGACCGGTATGGGCAAGCACGCAACCCAGCATACCGATTCCAATTCCAGGCCGGCGCAGCAACTCCAATACCGATGCAGTCCGCGCCATCCTGAGTGGTGCCATACTGGGTAGCGTAAATAATTGGAAGATCAGTGTGATCCCGCCGACCGCAGCCGCTGCAAAAAATGCGCTGCGCCAGCCGTACAGGCCACCCAGGTAGCTGCCGAGCGGCACAGACACCACCGTTCCGACGGCAATGCCGCTGAAGATAATAGAGAGCGCCCGTGGCACGAGCCTTGCCGGGACCAGGCGCATTGCCACCGCAGCAGCCATACTCCAAAAGCCGCCCAGGGCGATGCCCAGCAGAATTCGCATAATCAGTAACACGGTCAGGTTGGACGACAATGCCACCAGCAGATTGGAGGCGATCATCAATATCGTAAAGCCCAACAGCACCACGCGCCGGTCAAGCATGCGCGTTTGTCCCGGAACCAGCAGTCCGGCAAACAAGGCAACGACAGCGGTTACGGTCACGGCTTGTCCAGCCAGCGCTTCCGATACCCCAAAATCGTAGGCCATGGGTGTCAACAGGCTGGCGGGAAGGTACTCCGCCGTTAATAACCCGAATACGCCCATTGCCAATGAGAAGACAGCCATCCAGGCTGGTTCCACGCCGGATGGTTTGACAGCGCTTTGCACAGAAACCGTGCCACAGACATCATTGCTCATTTCAACAAATCCTCAAAAAGTTACAGCCCAAAGTCTAGACCGAAACATCCGGATGATCTATGATGAAAAGTCTTGATGTTTTGATCAAAACTCCGGAAATGACACAGCAAAATCCATTCGCCCTATCCTCTGAACTCATTAGCGAACTACTAGCCGGCATGCGCCTGCGCGGGGTACAGTACCGTCGCATTCAAACAGGCCCAAGCTTTGGGATCGGTTTTGAGCCCAAAGTAGGACACGCTTACTTCCATTTCCTGGCTGTCGGTAAAGCGATCTTGCGAACCGAAGATGGGGTCATGCACGAGTTGTCAGCCGGCAACGCGGTGTTAATTCCCCAGGGCGCAGCGCATCAGCTGCTATCCGAACCAGAGACTCCCGTTCACAATATCGACAACTTCGGTGCTGCGCCTCTTGGAGAGGCAGTCAGCGGTGTAAACACTTGCCCAAGTACGCAACCCACGCCAAGCGCCATTCTCTTTTATGGTTGTATGGAGTTTGATCTTGGCGGTATGCAGGGGTTAGGTAAACTGATGCCGACCGTCATGGTGGCTGACACGCAGGCAGAACGCTACCCCGGTTTAGTGCCTATTCTTGATTCTATGAAACGTGAAATTTGCGCAGGTCGAATCGGTTTTGCCGGCATTATGGCACGGCTGGCTGAGGTGGCGGCGGCGATGATTGTGCGTGGCTGGATCGAATGCGGTTGCGAGAACGCCTCTGGTCTGGTCGCTGCGCTACGTGATCCCCGGCTGGCTCGCGCCATACTGGCATTGCACCGGCAACCCGGCCGTGATTGGACTGTCGCAGAGCTGGCCGCTGAATCACACATTTCTCGCTCCGTTTTCGCGCAACGATTCCAGGCCACTATCGGTGTGCCACCCTTACGCTATGCCACGCAGTTGCAAATGCGTCTGGCCAGTCAATGGTTGGCTCATGACAAAGTATCTATTGAGGCCGTAGCACAGCGGCTGGGTTATACATCTCAGGCCGCATTCAGTCGCGCTTTCAAACGTATAACAGGCCAGTCTCCGGGAGCCAGCCGTGACGCTCAAATGCGCATGTAGACGCCATGTCCGGCTATGCGGCGACGGCTTGTCGTTGATTTCATTAACCCGATATAGCAATTCTTGCTCCACGGGTTTGCTACCTCCCTTACGGCTCTTGAATGTCTTCGGTGGAAAAGGCTTTCGCGCCACAGGCAGCAGCGGGTTTGCGATATTCACCGGCGGCAATGCAGGCTTACGGTCTTTCTGTTTAAGGCACTATGATTAACTAAACATCAGGGTTGCCAGCCATCGTAATGACTGCACTGTGCCGAACTTCCGGTACAGTGCAGCTACAACGCATCAAAATCCCCCGCCGCAAGGCGGACCGGTTCGAGCCCGGCCCGGGACACTATTCTAGACACTAATAAATACCAGCGCTTAGCGCGGCTTTAGTTCAGCAACCTGTGAAGCCTGGCGTGCGTGCTACGCCGTTTCCGGCTCGTAACTACGATCATAGAAGTCCCGGACCGCCTGAAACGCCAGCAAGCGATTCTTCTCCAGCAACACCAAATGGGTGGCCTCACCAATTTCCGCCCACTGGCGATAAGGCGCATTGCGAAGCTCAGAAAAGAGCGCTTGTGCAAGATCAATTGGCACGTCTACGTCCCACTCTCCGTGAACCAACAGCACCGGCACCCTAATGTCGGCTGGCTCATAATACTTGCGCCCGGCGCGCCAGTAGTCGCGGATGTCCTGAATTGGGCCGTTGCTTGCGCGCAGTTGGTCCGGCGTGCGCTCGCGGCTCCACGGATCCTCGGCCAGGGTGAAATCAGCCCATTGCTCGAACCAGCCTTCCGGCACCAGGGTTGCACGGCCATGTTCCGGCGCGGTGCCAAGCCAGCGTTCCTTGCTCTGGCGCACCGGGACCAGGCGCCAGGCGTCGAGTTTGCCGCCGGTGTCTATCGGAATCGGCTTGTCGCTCAACCACTGTGGCGCAAGCAGGGCCAGCTTGTGTACCTTGTCATTATTGCGGCTGGTATAGGCGCCTGCGACCGTGCCGCCCCAGGACATGCCAAACACGGACACTTTCTGCAGACTGCGCCGTTTGATCACATAGTCGACCACGGTGCCAAGGTCAGCCACGCCGGTGTCGGTCTTGACAACTGGCTGGCTCTGCTCGGCTGGCAGCTCCATTTCCGGCGGGCGGCCGAATGGCCGTAACCGCGCACATCCAGCGCGTAGACGTCATAGCCTGCGGCGGCCAGATAGTCCATGAACGACATGCCGTTGAACGGTACATCGTACAAACTGCCGGACGAGAAGGTGGCGCCGTGCACCATCACAATCGTGCGTTCCGGCGTAAATGTTTTTAGCGCAGCCGGGCGCTTGTTGCGCACGTACAGGTCGATGCCAGGTGTGCTGGTGGCAACGCGCAGCTGCTCGAAGATAACTTCGGTTCCGTTAATCACAATGTTCTCACTCACGATAAGTATCTCCTGATCCATTACTCGTAGCGCCAGGCGAAACGATCGCCCTGACGTGTCACATAGCCGGCTGAGGTTTCTGCAAAATGCGGGGTAAACAGCAGCACATTGTGTTCGGCGCCTTGCTCCAGCACCCAGCGGCGCGACGCGCGCGCAGCTTCCTGCCACTCGCAAAATACCGAGTTCCAGTCCGGACGCACCACTTGCAGTGGGTGATGCATCACATCGCCGGTGAAAAGCGCTGCCTCGCCCTTGGCGCGCAGTTCGATCGACATATGGCCGATGCTGTGACCCTTGGTCGGACGGAAGGTAAAGTTTTCCAGGTAGTTGCCGCCGTCGTTGCTAATGCGATCGGCCTGGCCGGAAGCGATGATCGGCGCCACGCTGTCCTCGAACACGCCGAAGCTGGGCACGTTCACTTCGTTGTGGCTGTCAGGGCTGCCGTAGTAATCCTCTTCCGCGTGAGAGAACACATGGCGTGCATTAGGGAAGGTCGGCACCCAGCGGCCGTTAATGAGTTGCGTGTTCCAGCCAACATGATCAACATGCAGGTGGGTGTGCAGCACGTAGTCAACATCTTCGGGCTGCACGCCTGCGGCGGCAAGGCGTTGCAAAAAAGGCGTGCTCAGTTGGTGAAAAATCGGGTTGCGTGGCCGCTCCTTGTCGTTGCCCGAGCCGGTATCGATCAGGATAGTATGCTCCGGCGTACGCACCAGCCAGGCATGGATGCTCTGAATCAGGTTACCAGTGCCTGCGTCCATATTACTTGGCGTCAGCCAGTGCAGGTTGGGGTTAAGTTCGGCTGCGTCCCAATTCGGGTAAAGAAAAGCCGGTGGTGCCACATTCAGGCGTATTTCTTCTATTTTTGTGACGGTCACGTCACCTATCTTGTAGATTTTGTTCGGATGAATCATGTTGAAAATCCCGCTGGTTGAAATCGTGTTTGTAGTTTAAACTTGCGGTATGTATTTAACAAATCGATTCAAATAATGTCTTCCATTGATCATTTCAATTTATGGTCTTTCGACTTGAATTTGCTGGTGGCCTTTGACGCCCTCATGCGCGAGCACAGCGTCACCCGCGCAGCGACCCGTCTGAAAATCAAGCAGTCGGCAATGAGTCATAACCTTAGTACGCTGCGCATGCTGTTGGATGACGAACTCTTCATCCGCGTCGGGCAGGTGATGAAACCCACGCCGCGCGCGCTCGCCCTGGCGTTGCCGATCGCCCGGCTGCTGGAGCAGGCACAGCATGCGATCACGACACGCGAGGCCTTCCACCCGGAGCAAGAGGCACGGACGTTTTCCATCGGCTTTTCGAGCGAACTGGAGGTTCTGCTGATGCCAAGCCTGACCGCCCAGGTCCAAAGCTACGCGCCGGGCATCAAACTGCTGGCACGACCGGCACAGCCGGAAGAGGTGCACCGGATGCTGGATGATGGCGTGATCGATCTGGCGATCGGCTGTTTTGGCGACGGCGCCGAGCGGCACCGCCGCAAATTGCTCTTTGAGCAATCACTCACATGCTGCTTCAACCCCAAGCTGCTTGATCTGACGGTGCCCATCAGCCAAAGCGCCTACCTGGCGCAGCGGCATGCGTTGGTTTCCCAAAACGCGAGTATCCGCGGCTGTCTGGAGTATGCGATGCGCACCGCCAACGTGGAAGTGGATGTGGTGATGGCGGCGCCGGAATTTCTGACCGTGCTCAGCACCGTGATGTCCACGCCAGTCATTACCACCTTGCCCACGCGGATTGCCAACTGCTACGGACCTTGATGGGGCTGACGACCAGCCGGTGCCGTTCGACTTTACCGTCACGCCCATTTCAATGGTTTGGGCGGCGCATTCCGATAGGGAGCCGGCGTCCGAATGGCTGCGTCAACAGGTGGAACCTATCCTGGCGCAGATAGAGGGGGTAACGCCGTAACATAGACTGCTCGCTGACACTGTCAAACTGCGCAAGGCGTGGCGATGTTGCGATACTGCCCTTTGAAATACAGCAACGGCTGCAAGCAGGCACCCGCCTGCAGGTTCAACGCTTTCACCTGGCCAATAACAATCAAGTGATCTCCGGCGGCGTATTCAGCATATATTTCGCAATCAAGCCAGTGAAGGCTGCCGGCCAATATCGGGCTACCCAGGGGCGACGCCTGCCACTGAACGTCGCGCCACTTGTCCGTGCCGCTCTGGGCAAACTGCCTGGACAGCGCCACTTGCTCGTCGGACAGAATATTGACAACGAAGCGACCTGCCTGGCGAATTTTGGGATAGCTGGCCGAACGCGTCATCACGTTGAACGACACCAGCGGCGGGTCCATGGACACGCTATGGAACGACTGGCAGGTAAAGCCAATGGGCTCGTCTTCGAAGTGCGATGTGATGACCGTGATGCCGGAAGCGTAGTGCCCGAGCGCTTCGCAAAAATGCAAAGGCTCAATCGCAGTAGTGGAAAGTGACATAATGCAATTGAAATACTGGATGTAGCTTGAAAGGTGCTAAGGACAAGCAGTCCGGCCGGGTTGCCAGCCTTGCGTCCTTAGCCCGTGCCTGGTTGTCACGAGCAGCTCGCAACGACCATGCCCCGACAGAAAATCAGTTGGCCAGTTCCCTGCGAACGATGTCCGCTCCGGCACTCAACGCATTCAGCTTGCCTCTTGCAACGCTGCGAGACAATGGCGCCATGCCGCAATTGGTGCACGGATAGAGTTTATCGGCATCCACGAACTGCAGTGCTTTTCGCAGCGTATTGGCCACTTCATCGGGTGTTTCTATGGTGTTTGTGGCCACATCAATGGCGCCCACCATCACTTTCTTACCGCGAATCAATTCGATCAGATCCATGGGAACGCGCGAGTTTTGGCATTCCAGAGAGACGATGTCGATACTGGACTTCTGCAACTTGGGAAACGCTTCTTCATACTGCCGCCACTCGGATCCCAGCGTCTTTTTCCAATCCGTATTCGCTTTGATGCCATAGCCATAGCAAATATGAACCGCGGTTTCACACTTTAGTCCTTCAATGGCTCTTTCCAGCGTCGCGACGCCCCAATCATTGACCTCATCAAAGAACACATTGAATGCGGGTTCGTCAAACTGAATGATATCGACACCCGCAGCCTCCAGCTCTTTGGCTTCCTGATTAAGAATCTTGGCAAATTCCCAAGCCAGTTTTTCGCGACTTTGATAGTGGGCATCATACAGGGTGTCGATCATTGTCATGGGGCCCGGTAAGGCCCATTTGATCGGCTGATTAGTCTGTTGACGCAAAAACCGGGCGTCGTCAACAAACACGGGCTTGCGCCGGGCGACGGCACCCACAACCGTAGGCACGCTCGCATCATAGCGATCACGAATTCTAACGGTCTTGCGGTTCTCGAAATCCACCCCTTCCAGGTGTTCAATGAATGTGGTCACGAAATGCTGGCGCGTTTGTTCACCATCGCTAACGATATCAATTCCCGCGTGCTGTTGTTCCTGCAAAGACAGACGCAACGCATCTTGCTTGCCCTCGATCAATCCCTCATTCTGCAGTTTCCAGGGGGACCAGAGTTTTTCCGGTTCGGCAAGCCAGGCGGGTTTAGGCAAGCTGCCAGCCGTTGAGGTGGGTAATAATTTTTTCACAGTAGTAGTCATGGTGTTTGGGTTCTCAAAAATGGGATTGCGCGGACCATTGCTCAAGAATCGCCCGGTATGGTTTGATGAAATGCTCCTCGGCGTACCTTCCCTGCTCGGCCGCCAGCCGGCTGCGTTCCTCCCGATCATAAACAATCCGGGTTAACGAATAATCCTGGTGCTTCAGACTCGGCTGATAAGACTTGCCTGCGGCAGAATTTGCGTTGTAAATCTCTGGCCGGTAAATTTTCTGGAAGGTGTCCATCGTGCTGATGGTGCTAATGAGCTCGAGGTCCGTATAATCACGCAGCAAATCGCCGGAAAAATAAAAAGCCAACGGCGCCGCACTATTGGCAGGCATGAAATAGCGGACCTTCATCCCCATTTTTTTGAAGTACTCGTCAGTTAATGAATATTCATCTTGGTGGTATTCCACGCCCAACACGGGGTGCCGGTTTTCAGTACGATGATAGGTCTTGCTGCTTGACACGCTCAGGCATATAACAGGCGCTTTGGCGAAGTTATCCTTGTAAGTCTTTGAATTCACAAAGCACTTGAACAGCTTGCCATGCAAATCTCCAAAATTTTCTGGCGCGCCGAATTCGTGCTGATGCCTGGCGTATTCCGGCAGCAGCACACTAAAGTCATAATCTCGCACATAAGAAGAAAAATTGTTTCCTACAATGCCCTCAATGCATTCGTTGGTTTTCCGGTCAACTACGCTGGTCTTTAATATTTCAATCACAGGCAGGTCGCGATCATTGCCTTGGCCTTCAAAGCGCATTTGAACTGAGATAATGTCAAGGTTGACGCTATAGCGATCGCCAGTGGGGTTGTCCCAATGCGCCAGGGCATTAAAACGATTGTCAATCATCTTAAGGGTATTGCGCAGGTTCTCTTGCCGACTCTCGCCTCTGGCCAGATTGGCAAAGTTGGTGGTAATTCGCGTATTGTCTGAAGGACGATAGTCTTCATCAAAACAAGTGCTCTTAATGGCAAATGTAAACTCTGTACTCATTATGCTGCTGCCTTAATTCCCAGAATAAAACCCACATTTATCTATTGATCGCTGCTCAAAATTTTCTTTTTCAGTTTCAGCAACATAGACATTTGTGATGCAAAGGCGGCAGTCTATATTGCATTAGTCATATTTAAAGTGAATAAAATTCATTCTTTCGCCGGCTTCGTTCATAGAATGGCGAGCGCTCTACCCCACAAATAGGGATAAGGACTCACCAGACACGCTGCTTTAGATGCGATGCATGACGATGCAGCCAAGGTTTTGTCGTTGATTTCATTAAGCAAATATAGAAATTGTTGCTCCACGGGCTTACCGGCTCCGTTACAATAGGACATGAATTTCTTTCTGCCCTCTTCCCCGTCTGCCTTTCACCCCCGCATTCAGCACATTTGCTGCCCCCAACTATTGGCGGTCGCATGAAAGTGCCCAAGCGGCTGGTGCCGTTGCTTGAAGAAGGCCTAATCGACGAAGTCCTTAGCCAGCTGATGAGCGGCAAGGAAGCCACCGTATACGTTGTGCGCAGTGGCGATGCCACACGTTGCGCAAAAGTGTACAAAGATGCCAAGCAGCGCAGCTTTCGGCAGGCCGCGTCGTACCGGGACGGCCGCAAGGTACAAAACTCCAGGCAGGCCCGCGCCATGGAAAAAGGCAGCCGCTACGGCCGCCAGATGCAGGAAGAAGTCTGGCAGAACGCCGAAGTAAACGCATTATTCCAACTGGCGAACGCCGGCGTGCGCGTGCCCCAACCCTATATTTGCACCGACGGCGTGTTGCTGATGGAACTGGTGATGGATGCGGATGGCGATGTCGCGCCGCGCCTTAACGACGTGGATCTGACCCAGGAACGTGCCCTGCAGCTGCACGCCATGCTGCTTAACCAGGTGGTACGCATGCTTTGTGCAGGCGTCATACACGGCGATCTGTCCGAATACAACATCCTGCTTGCCGCCGACGGCCCGGTCATTATTGATCTACCCCAGGCCGTTGACGCCGCCGCGAACACCGAAGCATGCGAGATGCTGGTGCGCGACGTAAACAACCTTGCGGCGTATTTCGGGCGCTTTGCCCCACAACTGCTGTCTGCCAGCTATGGCAAGGAAATATGGACACTTTACGAAGCGGGTGAACTGAACGTGGATGTTGAGCTGACCGGCTATGTTGAAGCTGACACCCGCCCCGTGGATATGGACAGCCTGCTGCTGGAACTGGAAGATAGTCGCCTGGAAGAAGAGGCGCGGCTGCGCCGCGAGCAACAATTGGCCAGCACCTAGTAAGGGCGCTGGTCAATGATACCTGCCAGGCTGCAGATGCTTGCCGCCCCGCTATTTGAACCTGACCAGATCCTTGAAAATCAATTTCCCCCAGGTATTGCCGCTGCCGTGAACAAGCGCGCCGCCTTCCTTAAACGGCCCCAGCGCAATCGGTGCAAAGCCAAGTTGCTCTGCCAGCGCCGCAACTGGCGGCACTGCACTTTCGTCGTCGCTTGATAAAAACACGACGCGGCTTCCGCCATTCACGCTCGGATCAGCGCCCAGAACGGCTGCAACCAAATGGTTAAAGCCCTTGACAACGCTGGCGCCGGAAAATGCCTTGGCGACAACGGTGGCCGATGGTTGCCCTTCCAGCTCGTCCTCAGGAATACCATAGGCATTTGTCGCGTCGATAATCGTCTTGCCCTGCCAGCTATTCAACTGCCTGGCCACTTCGCGATATTCCCGAAAAGGCACTGCCAGGAAGATTATGTCGGACGCGATAGCCTCCTGCAGCGTCGTGGGTACAACGGTCGGCCCAATCGCTTGTGCCTGCTGCGTCAACGCCTCGGGCGCACGTCGGCCGGCAACGCTTACCTGGATGTTCTTTCTTGCAAACGATCTGGCAAGCGCCTGGCCTACCGAACCAAAACCAATTATTGAATAACTCATATTAATTCTCCATTTCGTGGACCTTGTGATTAACCACGATCCACATTATTTGGTGACCGGTAGCTGGTACAGATATGACCGCACCCGCCTCATAATCACCGCAATTAATCCCGTCTTGTGATCGGAATTCCTATTAATCGACACAGTCCAGGTCATCGTCTTTACGTTTACCAGGCCGGCCACACGCTTTTGGCGTGATTTTCGAGCACTATTTCTTGGCTGCACATTCGCGGCGCGACCTCAGATGGCCGCTGTACCACCATCCACATACAACTCCACGCCATTTACAAAGCTCGAATCGTCTGAGGCCAGAAACAGCGCGGCTGCCGCAATTTCTTCAGGCTTGCCCATCTTGCCGCGTGGAACCAGGGATTCGAAAGCGCGAATGGTTGCTTCGTCAAAAAGCTGCTCCTGAATTGGTGTAGCGATCTGCCCGGGACTGAGCACATTTACCCGGATTTTCCTGCCCTTTAGTTCGTTAAGCCATCCGCGTGCGAAAGCATGCAATGCTGCCTTGCTACCCGCATACACGCTGAAATCTGGAAACCCTTTCACCGACGCAATGGACCCGGTCATGAAGATGGATCCGCCATCGTTAAACAGCGGCAACGCCTTCTGAACTGTAAACAGCGTGCCGCGCGTGTTCAGATCAAAGGTTTTATCAAAGTGCTGCTCCGTAACCTCGCCCAGCGGGACGGCTTCGCCCGTGCCGGCACTCGCGTACAGGACATCGATCTTGCCTTTCTCCCGCTTAACTGTCTCAAACAAGCGGTCAAGATCGTCCAAATTGGCCGAATCCGCACGCACGCCGGTCACGTTTCGACCAATCTGCTTGACGGCTTCGTCCAATGCCTCTTGCCTTCTGCCCGTGATAAACACATAGGCGCCCTCTTCAACAAACCGCTTGGCACTGGCCAGTGCCATACCGCTAGACCCGCCCGTAACAACAGCAACCTTGCCTTGTAGCTTTCCCATAACAGTTCCTTTTGTGGCATAAAACCACGTTTCTATTCCCATTTGCACGAATGTGCTGTATCTTATGGATCAGTGATCCACATCATGAAGAAAATCATAAAATAATCATGATTGAAACATCCGGATCACTGATCCGTTTATTCAGAATACGGATCAGCGATCCATTTGTCAAGGAAATTTATGCGAGCAGACGCAAAAAAAAATTACGACCATGTTCTTTCAGTCGCGCGGGGCGTGGTTAGCGAACATGGTGCCGATGCGTCCATGCGGGATATCGCACGTCGTGCCGGGGTCGGGTTGGCCACCCTGCTGCGGCATTTCCCCACGCGCGAAGCCTTGTTCGACGCCTTGCTGCGCGAAAATCTGGACGCACTCACGCAAAAGGCAGTTGAACTTGAAACGTCAGCGCCCCCAGACGAAGCGCTGGTGTCGTGGTTTCGTGAAGGCGTGGCATTTGTTCTGAGCTATAGCGGCGTGGTGGCTTTGATGGCAAGCGCCCACGAGGACCCGGAGTCCGCGCTTTTCGTTTCCTGCGCCGCCGTGCACGAAGCGGGCGCGCGACTATTGCTGCGTGCCCAGGCCGAGGGGACAGCGCGCCCCGATATGCAAGGGATAGACCTGTTCGCCCTCATGTCCGCACTCGGCTGGATCGGCGACCAATCTGCATTCGCGCCACGAGGAGATTATCTTTTTGATGTTATTGCGAGTGCAATTTTGACAAAACCGTCTGGCGGCGAGTTCAAAAAGGGCAAGAAAGCCAAAAAGGCGGCGAAATAAAGTGCAGGCAATGGTGTCTGCACTCACTGTTCATTCTTCGAATGCGGAGCGCACAGCTGCCAGAATACGTTCCGCCCGGTCAGCGTTGTCCAACTGTGGATACGCTTTTTTCAGCTTGCCAGATACCTGCCAGCCGTTCTCCTTGAGGGAGCGAATGATGCGGTTCGCGTCCTCATCCGACATTTCCAGTACATCTTTGAGTCGCTCCTGAGCGCGCTGGAAGATGACCAGCACGCGTGCCTCATCAGCCATCTCGGTGCGAATCGTATGCGCAACGACCTGAGCCGTGTATAGGACGTGTTCGGTCAAATCGGGATAGCGCCATGCAAATTGCGCGTCTTCGTAGTCATCGAAGACCAGGTTGCTCTGGGTACCATCCTCGTACACGACGAGTTCACCAAATCGGTAGGCTGTTGCGTAGCGTTGCATAAATGGCCGTGAAAACACTTCCAGCGTACGGTCATAGCGCGCCCGAAAATCAATCGAACTCGTGATGGTGGCCGACACCGGTAGAATCACGCCATCAGGCACTGCCTTATCGCGGATCAGGGTGTCATTGATCAGGAAGCGATGGATTCGACCATTGCCATCCCGCATGGGGTGTATATACACAAAGGCGAAGGCGAGTGCTGCGGCCCGAGCCAACGGCTCGGCTCCCCGTGTTGCCAGCTCGAATGCTTTCAAGCCATCAAGCAGTTGGAGCAGTGTCTCAAATTGTGGGGCAATGTAGTGCACGATATCCTCGCGCATGGTTGCCTGCCCCACGAAAACTGGGGAGCTTCGCAGGCCCAGTCCGATGGCCTCATGGCCTAGAATGCCGGCTTGCAATGTGTGCAGGCTATCATTGCTCAGCGGATCCTCGATGTGGCCACAGTATTTTGCGATTACATGGGCAAATCGCTGGATTCTGTCAGCCTTGTCAGCTTCTTTCTCGATCAGAAAGCTCGCACGTGATTCTTTGAACGTCAGCCAGCTAGCCGTACGCATCAGGATGTCGGCGCCAAAGGTCTGGTTCAACTCGCGCAGTGCAGCATCCAGGTCAAATTGCAGCGCTTCCTGCACGGCCTTAGTACGGCGGACCAGAGGACAGAACGCCGGCACACCGGGAAGGTTATCGTTGATACGCCAGCGCCGTATCCGCAATGGCTTAACGCGGGTCAAGTACTGCTGTGTTGAAATGGCATCGACGTAGCCACCATTGCTAACATCTGGCACATCGAGATGGCGCCCGGTCAGCCACTCATAGAGAAATCCGGTGCGGCGGGCATATTGGCCGAAAGGGCTCGCCGGCTCCAGGCTTCGATCGGCTCTGGCCCAGTCACCGCAAACAGACGTGCGAAAAACTCAAGGTGAATATCTTCGTACTTGAGTCCAAACTCGAAATGTCCCGCGAAGTCGTCCGTCGGCTGATAGCTGGCGGGGTACTTGTTTGTGACAAATTCGTTGCTCTCTCGACTCACTCGCGTAGTACCAATCACCGATTCGACGCGCAGGGGTTGTGCAAGTGCGATACCGTAGCGGTCAGCGAGTGCCTTGAAGCCTACCTGCATCGTAAAATTCCCTAATCAGAACACAAAATTGATACCAGAAAGGGAATGATACGTGAAAACGATAATTTTGTGGATGCAAAAACGCTAATTCCAACTTGAATTTGCTATCAAAATAGTAATTTACGACGAAAAAGATAAAAATATACCGAAAATGTGAATTTCGGTACAGTACTGGTAACGGCCGCCGCGAGGCGGTTCGATTCGGGCACCGGGCACCGAATCAGGATCAGCAATAAACAGCGTTGGCGGGCATATTGATCTTCACCCGCCCACGAACGCAAGATTAACCTTGAGCGATCAGCTGCTGGCCAGCTCAGTTGCCCATCGCAACGACATCTGCAGGCAAATCGGTCTGGTGATATTTTTTATAAATCGCATTTAACTTGCCATTCTTCAGGTTCGCGCGCACCAGTTCATTCATTTTTTCCTTGATTTCCGGGTTGTTTTTAGCAACACCAATGGCCAGTTTGGCGCTGGACATCACGATTCGGATATCCATTGCTTTAGCCGGATATTTTTTATTCAATGCGCCGATGATTGATGGTGCAGTGGCAAAAATACTGCTTTGTCCACTGGTAATGGCGGTAATGGCCGTTGCATCATTTTCAAAACGAACAATATTGGTGCCGGGTGGCGCCTGCTTCGTTAACTGTTGGTCATTGGTCGTGCCTCTGGCAGTCACAACGGTTTTACCAACCAGGTCTTTCATCTCTTTAATGGGCGAATCCTTGGCTACGGCAACGACCGCTTTGTTGTCTGCATAGGGAATAGAAAAATCAACCACTTTGGCGCGTTCTGGCGTGATCGACAGACTTGAAATGACCACATCTGCCTTATTGGTCAACAAGAACGGAATGCGATTGGCCTGTGTTGTTGGCACCACCTGAAGTTTTACGCCCAGACTGTCCGCAATCAATTGCGCAGTTTCTACGTCTGAACCAATCGCTGTTACCTTGTCATCTGTCATGCCGTAAGGTGGCGCATTCAAATCAATCGCCACGCGCAATACTTTTTGCTCCATGACTTGCGCTAACGTATTCGCATTGGCTGCCGATAGCCCGCCTCCCATCGCCCCGACCAAGGTAAAAAGTGCAAATACGGATTTAAGTCGAAATTTCATAAAATGTCTCCATGCATCATATATTCATTATTGGTATAAGGAAAAAACCACGACTGCTATAAGCGCTACAAGCTTATCATCATTTTTCCTGATGCGTTTTGCGACCGTTCAATTTGAAATCAACGGCCTGTTCGGCGCCGGCCTCGTCAATTCAAGCATCGACCGCTACATATAGCATTTTGACGCAACAGTCGCTCAGCAACCGCACTAGAGCTAGCCTTTTTCGTTTTGACCCTTTCCGCCCGTGACAGGCTAGCCATCCCATCCCGGACAAATGTCACATCATCCGCTGCGAATACATCCTCCGGAGACGCATCGGACGCCCCCGGAGGTTCAGACTGCTCGTATCGCCAACTATTAATCAGAACTGCAGATTCAGTTGCGCCCAGGCAGATCGCCCGGGTTCGTTCACGCGTGTGTGTGATGGGAAACCAAAGCCCGCGTTTCCGGCCAGATTCAGATGTTCGCTGTATTGTTTATTCAATACGTTATCAATGCCAACCGTCAATTTGGCGTGCTTACTGAATGCGTAGCTCGTATTCAGAGAGAGGACGCCAAATCCTGAACTCTGCCCAAAATCCCTGCCCACCACATTACCCTTGTTCATTGCGATGCGGTGTTGGCCGGCGACCAGACGCCAGAGCGCGCCAGCTGACCACGGTCCATTTTCGTAGGAAAGCGTCAGCTTGGCTTCCAGCGGCGGGATCTGCGGTAATGGAGCACTATCTGTCCGGTTTCTTCCCCAGGCATAAGCCAATGTCGACCCTATTTGCCAGCTTGGGTTAAGCTGATAGGTAAAGCCGCTTTCGGCTCCCATGATGGAGGCATTTACATTACGTGCCATTGTGGTTGATCCCATCCTGCCGCCAGTCTGGTAATCGAAAAGAATAAAGTCCTGTACATAGCCAGCGTACGCGGACATCCAGGCCTGGAAGTAGTCGTTTTTGTATTGTGCGCCGATGTCGAGCTGCGTCGTTTTCTCGGGCTTCACTCCCTGGAATGCGTTGACCGATCCCTCCGGACCTTTCCTGGGAGAAAATAGCTCCCAGTAATCAGGAAAACGGGTAACGTGCCCGACGCCAACGTACACACTTGCCGGGACCGATTGCAGGTCTTTCTCATACCTTAAAAAGCCACTGGGCAGACTTTCCCGTCGGCGCTGACCGGCAGTGGGGTTGGCCATTTTCATCATACCGATGGTTTGTCGAAAGTCCTTGACCGACGCCCAATCAATACGCAAGCCCGCTATCAGGCGATCCCGCTGTGTCGCGTGCCAGGTGGCTTCGCCGAACAGGCCCAGATTGCCGAATTCGGCATCTTTTTCCCATGCCTTGTCTTTATAGGAATGCATAGCTGTGCCCATGCGTGCGCGATGGCGGCTTTGTTGCCAGTCAATCCCGGTAACCAGATCTGTATTTTGTGCAATATCAAACGTCGCAGCAACGCGTCCGCCCCACGTTGCACGATCAACATTACTTGCCATCGGCATACGCATTGAGCTCCTGGGATCGGGCGTGCGCAACGTATAGTTATCCATCACGTGATCAGCATAGTTGTAATACAACTGAGCCTCAATTTTGTTCAGAACAGGGCCAATGTTGCTCTTTTCAAATGTCAGCCCAAGACTTTCGCGCTTAAATTGAGACCCGTCCATGCCCCTGCCAGCATATCGTGCCTTCCCGTCCCCTATCCCGCCCGTCAGCTCAAGTAGCGTGTCTTGGTCTGGCGTAAAGCCCAGGGTCAAATCTGCATTCCATTTATCCCAACGTGATGGAATTGTGTTGTGATTACCATCCTTATAGTCATCCGAGTGGGAGTGATTGGCCGTTGTACGAACGTAAAAGGTTTCGTTGCCCACGGTCAGATCAGCAGCCTGATCATTTCTGCCGAACGAACCAGCGGTCAGACTGCCATCAAAGCGCAATTCTGACTTGGTAAACCGTGGTGTATCGCGATCAAACTTTACTGTGCCGGCTGATGCCCCCGGCCCCCACAAAACGGTTTGCGGCCCTTTGATCACGGTTAATGCATCAAAGTTCTCTGGTGAAATGTAGGAGCTGGGTGCATCCATGCGTGACGGGCATGCACCGGGCATAGAAGAGCCGTTTGTCAGCACATTCAACCGGGAGCCAAACATTCCCCGCAATATGGGGTCGCCATTGGTTCCGCCATTTCTGATAGCAGCAAAGCCCGGTATGGTTTTTAAATAATCGGTACCGTCGCTGGCAGGCAGGGGCTGGCGTGGCCGTTTTGGATTTGTTGACATCATTAACGACGAAGACGGCGCGACGGACGTGATCACGACCGGCTCCAGCATGGGAACGACGGCTTTTTGAGTATTTGCCTGAGACTGCCAAGGCAGAAGCATGCAGGCAGAGCAGATGGTCGCAGAAACATGAAAGCATGGGTGTTTCATAGCAAGTTTATTTCCTTCATTGAACATAGCGGTATCAGTAGGATGATTACTACTTACCGAGTGCGGCCGCTTGCTGCAAAGGCAAGTGGACCAGCAACGCCATGCAGATAGAAGGTCTGGGCATCGAGTCGGCAACACGGACAAGCAACGGACGAGCAACGCCCGACTATCGACGCGGCGATAGCCCGCATTCAAACAGAATCTGCAGACATTAAAAACCTCGGAAGATAGAAATCACAGTGAGGCGATCGTTAGCAAATACGATCGCTCGTGTGTATCAACCGAGGCGTACGGGCGGGGCCCTGGAACCCAGAGGCGGTCCGAGCGCTGGCAGTGGTGGCAGCGAACGATTGCGTTCAGCGGCCAGGACCAGACGCTGCTGCCAGACTGTTGTTGTCAGTGTAAGCAGCGCTTGAACAGGCAGTACGCCATGCGACATGACAAGCCCGAAGGGGCATTCCTGATCGGCGTGAGCGTTGTCTGCAGGTTCATTGTTTTTATTCTGCACCTCCAGGAGGAGCGTCTGCGTCCCGCCGTGTGCCGTACACAGCGTGAGCGCAACAGCCGCCCCTTTGCTGGCGGACAATATTGGCATATATCCTATTGGGATCGCCGATCTGCAAAGAAAAGCAAGCAAGGCCAGGCACAGAAAACCCTGCCAGCCATTGATACTTTGTCTGTGAGTAACCATTGAAGATCTAAACATCGCATGTACATTTTATAATATTTTGATTCTTTTTTACACATCAAACAAATCTTCCATCAGTACCGGAGCTTGGAGCGTTTGCAGAGCTTATGCCAGCTTTTCGTCGCCGGGCACTGCCCGTGCCCTGATCGTCGCACATCGGCGAAATCTGTCGGGTCGGGTCCACGCTTTCGTGAAATGGATCGAAGGTGTGCTAACGCCGTCTCAGGAATGAGGCGTGGTGGATACGCGTCTGCCGGGTTAATACCGGTATTACCCAAAAATGTCTCCCGTCCCTACGATGCCGGCAATTATTGGGAGCTCGTCTAAAATGCTAAAAGCACAATAAAGAAGGTCAGACACAAGCGCCCACGAGGATCCTGGCCCCGTGCTTTATGCTTCTTGCTCAGTGGCACAAGAAGCGGGGGCATGACGAGATTGATTATCGTAAAGCGTCGAAAAACAATCATTCACAATTGAAATACGTAATGAAGTAGCCCATATGAACACACTCTTGCTGGTTGGTGGTGACCTCTGCGAACGAACGGCAAAGCTGTTTGATCCAGCCCATTGGAAATGCATTGGCCTGCGCCGCAGCAAGGTAACGCCTGCATCAGAGAACACCATTTCCTGGCGCGAAGCCGATCTGCTGAACCCGGAAAGCCTCGCTTTCCTGGGGGCAGAAGAATTTTCCGATGTCACCCATATTTTGTACGCCCCATCGCCAGATAGCAGAACAATGACGCACTATACCGGGGTGTACTCGCTTGGACTGCCAAGGCTGTTGAACAGCCTGCCTGCCGGTTGTCTTAGCCGGCTGCAGCGCTGTGTGCTGGTGGGATCATCGGCCGTCTGGGGGCCGTCCGATAATTGGGTGAACGAAGATACACCCGTGGAGCCAACGCACTTTCGGGCCAGCTCGCTGTTGGAAGCCGAAGATGCGCTACGCGCTTTAGTGCCGCCGGGCTCAGGGGCCGCGCTGCGGCTGTCTGGCTTGTACGGCCCGGGGCGGCTGCAGTTGTTAAAAGGACTGCAGGCAGGCACAATCACCGCGCCAGACGGGCCCGGTCATTGGGCGAACCGGATTCATATCGACGATGCCGCGCAGGCCTGCGCGCTTCTGCTCACGATGGCCGATCCTCATCCACTTTATATAGGAACGGATAATTGCCCGATGCCAACGGCGCAGTTCTACGAAGCGCTGGCGCAATTAATTGGGGCTCCCGCCCCTGCCCGCCAGTTGCGGGCGCCCGGCGGCAAGCGGCTCTCGAACGCTCGGCTGCGAGCCAGCGGCTGGACACCCAAATGGTCGAATGCGCTTGATTGGTATGCGGCACAACGGGATGAAGAGGAGTGATATTCGTTCCGTGATTTTTAAGGATCACAACGCAAGGCTGGCATTGATAAAAAGATAAAGTACCAGCCTCGCAAAAATCACCCCTTCACGTTCTGATCAATCCAGTCCGCCAGCCACGTGCCGATCCGCAGGCTATGCTTGTCCTGCATCAGCATATGCGATGCGCCTGGCATACCCACATCGTTCAACATGACATTCTCTGCCTTGATACCGGCCTTGTTCGCGGCTGCGACAAATTCCTTGCAGGCCTTCAAACGTGGTGCCCAGCGAGAAGACTGATTAACGTAGTCGCCCCATAGCACCAGTACCGGAATTCCCTTGAGCGAAGACAAATCGCTGTCTGCCGCAGGGCAGGCGCCGGGCTCGATCGAGACGATGCACGGATACCGGCAGGGTTCAGCCTGGCTGTTTCAAAGGGATAAATACCGGACTGAGAGTGACTGATCAGCACCGCGCCATCCACTTTCCTTGCCAACTCCGATAGTGCAGGTACAGTGGGATTGGGTTTGGGCAAGGCATTGAGCCAGTCTGGCACCATTTGCTTCCAGAACTCTGCCTGGGCCTCTAGTGGAAATTGCATGCCCGGGAAAACATCGGGGTATTTGGGGCCAAAGCGGAAAATCTGCCAGGCACCCTCCTGCGCGGCGCCGAACACCTGCGGCAGCTTGTCAGCCGCCTGTCGCCCACTCTTGACCGCTACGATGGCCGACGGATCGGCTGCGGACCGCCCCCGCGAGGCTTGATCCACTACGTACGTGGGAAAGCCCTTGCGCACGAACAGCTCATCCCAGCCCATGCGACCATCCGGTGTCGACTCCCAGGTTTTGCCGGTCAGGCAGCAGCCATGTACGAAAACCACAGATGTCTTTTTCGCATTAGCCGGTTCCTGATAGCGCACATACACCTGATTCACGGCGATCGTACCCGCAGGCGCGTAAGCCGGCAAATTCGAGAGCGCGTCTGACTGGATGTTTTTCCCTCCCACAAAAAAGCTGCCCTGCCTGGCAATGGTCAACGGACCGCTGTCATTGCGCGTTGATGCGCAACCGGCAATGCCGGCGGCCATGACGAAAGTTATCGTTATTGCTAAAGGCTTCATTCCCAGTCTCCGTTTTTTGTAAATATTAGAGCGGATTATAGGGTAACCGGCCCGCGAACGGAACGATCGTGATCACAGCCATGATGTGCAGGCGACACACCACAGACCGTACTATGCTGTCGTGCGTACCGTTACGATGCCGCCAAGCGATTCTGCGACACGACCGCTGGTAAGATGCCTGTCACAATCCATCCATAATGACAGTTGCAATTTTTTTCGCATCGCAAAACATAATTACATATGGCATAATAGACGCCATTGGCTCTTCCCATGCCAGAGCCTTCGTACCAGGCTGCCAAACGTAGCCAATGGTATTGCCGATATCTGCAGGTCTGGCGAGCATGGTACTCAAAGTGGGGACGTACAGAAACCATGTTGACCGATACCACACTGCAGCACATCAGAAATAATCACAATTGCTATGCGGCGCACGGTCGCCGCGGCCTTTACCTGAGTGCTGGCGCGGATGTTTGCATGGCGCTTTATGCCACCGTGACAAACCGTCGCAACATCCTTATTAAGCAATGCTGCGCGATCCGCAACACGCGCGACGCCATCACTTGCGGTCCTTAGTCAGTAGGACGCGGGGCAAACGACCCAGGTCGATGCAGTCAAAAACCGACGCATAGACATATCGCGATTCATTTAATCAAACGCCACATCATCGTCAAGGCTTTACCCCTATCATCCACCAGCACACCAAGGAGATCCTGGTCATGGCAGCGAACAATGGGCAATTCAATTTCTTGATTATCACCACGGACGAAGAGCGGTACCCTCCAACATATGAGGACGCGTCCATTCAGCAATTTCGCCAGGAGTACCTGCCGGGCATCAGCGCCCTGCGCGAAAACAGCCTGGAGATGCATCGGCATTACACCGCCAGCACCGCCTGTAGCCCCAGCCGAACCAGTATTTATACCGGCCACTACCCTTCCCTGCACGGCGTCACGCAAACGTCGGGCATGGCCAAAGAGTGGTACGACCCGAATATGCTCTATCTGGACCCTAACACCGTACCCACCATGGGCGACTATTTTCGCGCCGGTGGCTATCGCACCTTTTACCGCGGCAAATGGCATCTGTCGCACCCGGACATCATTCTGCCCGGCAGTGTGAATGTCATGATGAGCACCAAAGACGACGGCACACCCATACCGCGCGCAGAGGAACTGTATAAATCAGCGAACAAGCTGAATGAATATGGTTTCGACGGCTGGATCGGCCCCGACCCGCATGGCTCGGCCAAAGCCAACGCAGGCGTTAACCGCGACCCCGGTTTTGCCAATCAGATCATTAGTCTGCTGGACACGCTGGACCAGGATGGCAACGACCAGCCCTGGCTCACGGTGGCGTCGTTCACCAACCCGCATGACATCGTCTTCTTCGGCTCGCCATGGCTGTTTGGCTTCAAATACGACTATGATTTCCCGGACTTCATCAAAAACCTGAATCTGCCGCTGCCACCAACCCGCTGCGAAGACCTGTCCACCAAGCCCCGCGCGCAGAAGGATTATGCCGAAAAATATGGCGAAATGTTCTTCCGCAACCCGACCATTCCCCAGTACTACCAGATGTATTACTACCTGCAATACGTGGTCGATCAGGAAATCCTCAAGGTTTATCAAAGGCTGCGCAACAGCCGGTTCTTTGAGAACACAATCGTCATTTACACCTCGGATCACGGCGATATGCTGGGCGCGCACGGCGGCATGCATCAGAAATGGTATAACGCCTACGAAGAATCCCTGCATATTCCATTCATCATATCCAATCCGACCTGTTCAACGGCCAGCAACACAGCCATGCGCTGACCAGCCATGTAGACATCCTTCCCACCCTCATAGGCCTGGCCGGCATCAGCCAGGAAGAGGCTGCCAACGAACTGAAACCCAGCCATTCCGAAGTGCATCCGCTGGTGGGCGCCGACCTGTCCGAACTTGTGCGCAACAGCGGCACCGGCGGCTACAGTGACGACGCCCTATACTTTATGACCGACGACGAGGTGAGCGAAGGCCTGACGGACGTCAACCCGCGCGGCCACCCGTACTCCCCCATTGCCGAACCCAGCCATGTGGAAACCGTTATCACGCGCTTACCCGACGAAAACGGTGAACCACAAATCTGGAAATACTCGCGCTACTACAGCAACCCCAAATTCTGGGGCGGAGCGAGCAACCCGGACCAAAGCATCAGCCCGCAGCCCGAAGGCGGCCCGGCCGAGTTCGAGCTGTACAACCTGGGCGACGATCCATTGGAAACGACGAACCTGGCATGGCGTTGCGGCCAGAATGCGGCGACGGACAGGGTGATCAAGACGCTGCAGGCGATGCTGGTGCAGCAGCGGCGTAAGAAAAGGTTGCGGCCGACGGGGCAGGTGGAGGATTAAGGAAAGCCTGGTCGCTCTGCGCCAGCGGCTTCTTACCTAAGATGTCGCGACAACGCAGCCGGTTTTGCCATTATTTCAAAATGGCTACCGGCGTTGTCTTTTCTTGCCAACACAAGTTGACTAAATACCATTTGCCCCGTTTTTTTGTATTGAAGAGCCCCGATCAATACCCTGCCGCGATATGGCCATGACGAAACGGGAGTGCCGACAGGTCCTGACACGCCGGTCCTGGTGCGTCGCAATCAATTATCTCGGCGCAACGCTCCGCGAAAGCAGCACGGAAGTGATTTTTGGCTTTTACGCACAGTAAGCGCAGCTTATTCAGGTCTATACCATGCAAGGCATAAAAGGATGGGTCATCTGCAGCCACGACACGTTCGGTGACGATGACACGGACGTCGGGTAACTGCGCCAGACGAAGAATGACCGTGTTGCCGCAATGGCGCTCCACTCCCGTATGCATGGGACCAGAGTTGCGAAAGACGCCGTCGGTCAACACGTCTACCTGGACTCGCACATCCGCGCCCTCTCCAAAATGCGATCCATGGCGGCCACCCAGGCGAACATCAAGCACTGCACCACGGCCTGCTGCGCCTGCACGGCGTACAATTTCAGGATCGACAAAGCTGGCAAACAGACAGGACATACTCGGCTGCGCGTCTATTAATGCACGAAATAATGCCGGCGTGTCGCCACCGCCGCCCGACAATGGGTTGTCGCCTGAATCCGTAACGGCAATCAAACCCGGCTTTGATGATGCCAATGCAGCAGCAACGGCATCCGCTGGAGACGGCAGTTCGATTCGAAACTGATCAGCCAGCGAACAAGCATGGGCAAGGACCTGCTCTGCTGCTGCAGTGGCCGCCCTTCCCTCAGGGTCCAGCCGCGCATCACTGATTGCCAACACAGAGGAGCCCGTGGCCGCCGTATCAGAGTAAGGAAATCCCCCAAAGACACACACTTCCATCACCGGCGCTATCGTAACATCGCGGGCCATCTGCTCCAGCGCATGCATCGGCCCAGCCTGAGTACGCATATTAATACTGGGCAAGACGATACGGTCATTACGCAGCACCAGCCGCGTGCGCAGGCCCTGGGTCACCCAGGCCACGAGCCCGTTAAGCACCCGATCGGCCGTCGCAGCCATATCAATATGCGGATGCGTGCGGTAAACGGATGCGAAGTCAAGCACGTCCGCCCATCCGGACGGCATATTGCCATGCAGATCGAAGCTTGCGCCCAGCGGCGCGTCGGGCAGTATGCTGCGCACCATACGAACAAAATCCAGCTCCGGCGTTTCCCTGTCCGTCGTGATCGCCGCGCCATGAAGCGATAGATAGACTGCATCCCATCCACCCTGGGTCAAACCAAGCAAGAGCCCTTCTTTGACTTCCGATACATATTGATCGAATACGGATTCCGCAATGGGGCCTGCCGGCAAGGCGGCGGCGCAACGCAGAACAACGACATCCCAATCGGGATGCTGCTCCGCAAACGCGGCCACGGCCCCCATCTCGGTCGCCGTCCCCGCTGATTGACTCAACACCTCGGGGCCACTCTGCCATTCATACTGCTCGAACTGCTCCATCGTCGCCGGTACCGGACCGAACGCGTTTCCTTCGTACCAGAATCGTGCCACCGCAAGGCGCTTGCGCCTGGCGACAGGAGGGGCAAATTCTGTCACCATTATTTGGGCTCCTTCATCTTGGCCATGACTTCCCTATAGCGCGCCTGCTCCGAAGTCAATTGCTTGGCCAATCGCTCCGGTGGACCGCCTACGGGTGTCGCGCCCAGTTTCTGGAACTGCTCGAGCACTGCAGGCTCTTTCACATAAGCGTCGATGGCGGCACTGAGCCGATCAACGACAGGCTTGGGTGTCGCAGCCGGCGCCACGATGACGAACCATGATGGCAATACGTAGCCAGGCACCGATTTCCTCACTGGCGCCACGCCGGGCAGAACTGGTAGTTCGTTCTCGCTTGCCACGCCCAGCGCGACCAGTTTCCCCGACCGGATCTGTTCAAGGGCAGTTGGAACGTTATCGCCGGAGAGCTGGATATGCCCCGCGAGCAAATCGGCCTTGGCCTGGCTTGCGCCCTTGTAGGCACATGCGTAATGTCCACAGCAGCCAATTGCTTCAGTAGCTCCAGCTGAATATGCCCGGTGCTGCCCACACCGGGCGATCCCCAGTTCAGTTTACCGGGTCGCTCCTTGGCAGCCGCGAGCAACTCATCGATATTCTTGATGCCGGTTGCAGGGTTGGTCAGAATGACATTGGGTACATCCGCCACATAGGACACCGCCGCAAAGTCCGTCTCGGGCTTGTAACTCATATCCGGATAGATGTTGGCGTTGATCGCCAAAGGCCCCGGTGTTCCCATGAGCACGGTATAGCCATCCGGCTTGGCATGCGCCACGGCCGCAGCACCTATATTGCCGCCAGCGCCGGGTTTATTTTCCACGACGACACTCTGCTTCAGACTCTTGGAGAGCCCTTCTGCCACCAGTCGGCCAAGCAGATCTGTTGTTCCACCTGGCCCGAAGGGCACGATAATTTGTATGGGACGGGTCGGCCAATCGTCCGCTGAATGCGCGGAAAACGCCACACAAGTTCCAGCGACTGCCACCGCCGCCATCGCCCATTTTTTGCCTGCGCGCCGCGCCCTGCTGTGTTTATCGGAATCATTCGTATGTCGCATGGTATTCCTCCATTATAGTAACGGCCCTGCGCTGGCTTTGCTCGGCGCAAGAATTTTTCTGTCCGCCTTCAAAGGTTGGCGTCTGCTTCTTTCACGAGAGACTGGTAAAGATCGGGACGTCGATCCCTGCGGCTGGGATAGGCGATGCGCGCCTCATCCACCTGAGTCCGATCGATGTCCGCAACCAGCAGCGCTTCCGACTGCCCATCTGCTGATTGCAATATGGCGCCGTTCGGGGCTGCGATGAGGCTGCTGCCGCCGAACGTCCAGCCGCCCTCCTGGCCCACTTTATTGGCGGCAACCAAATAGCAGCCGTTTTCAAAGGCCCGTGTTCTGAGTACTTCCTGGAACATGTTCACCCGTGTCGTGGCATACGGTGCAATAAGCAGCTCAGCCCCATTGACCGCCAGGCAACGCGCTGTTTCCGGAAATCCCATGTCGTAACATATGCCAATGCCAACACGCCAATCGTCAAACGCATAGGTGTCGAAACGCGTGCCATATCGAAAATATATTTCTCCAGACTCAGGACGGCTGCCGGATGTACTTTGCGGTACTTGAATACGATGGCGCCAGTGTGATCTATGTGCATGGCAGTATCGAAATACAACCCCGCCTCTTGCTTTTCGTAGATCGTGGCGATCACCGCGATGCGATTGCGCTGCGCCGCTTCCCGAATGGCTGTGATAGTTCGACCCGTGTCTGCTTCGGCCAGGTTGTGATACACAGGATCCTGATACTGGGCGAAAAACAGGGTATTGAAGAATTCGGGCAGCACAACCAGGTCAGCGCCCTTGGCGGCCGCCTCGTCAATGTATCGACACGCCTTCTCGATATTCTCCTGAACGTTGTCCGTACTAAACATCTGTACTGACGCGACTTTCATTTGCGGATCTCCTTGTGTTTTCGGCCGATCAGATAATCACTAATGGATCATTTGATCTATTTTAATATTACATATATCATATGATCCATAAAACAAATGGTCAAGCGACTTCTTTCAGTGACCAGTGACAGAGCCGTTATTCTTTGGGAAACCTATGACACGCATTATTCATCGAAATCCTCGTAAATCCATGCCCGTCGCGCACGAAGGAGCAGGATGCTTTCTTATTGATACCAACAATCGCCGCTATTACGACGCATCGGGCGGTGCGGCGGTATCGTGCCTGGGGCATGGCAATGCAGAAGTCATCAGTGCGATCACGGAACAGCTGCATAAGCTCGAGTATGCCCACACCAGCTTCTTTACTTCGGAACCCGCAGAAGAACTGGCCGATACACTGGTGAATCAATCGCCTGCCGGGCTCGCTAACGTTTATTTCGTATCCGGCGGATCGGAAGCCATGGAGTGTGCGCTGAAAATGGCTCGCCAATTCCATGTGGAACGAGGCGAACCGTTGCGCCGTCACATCATCTCCCGCCGCCAAAGCTATCATGGCAATACCTTGGGTGCACTGTCCATTGGCGGCCATCTCGGGAGACGTGCACTTTATCAGCCGCTTTTGATCGACACCTACCATGTATCGCCCTGCTTTCCTTATCATGAACAAGAGGATAATCTTTCCGACGAGGACTACAGCGCGCGACTCGCGCAAGAGCTGGAGGACCAGATTGTCAAGCTTGGCCCCGACACGGTTGCTGCCTTTGTCGCCGAAACCGTCGTCGGCGCGACAGCTGGCGCAGTATGCGCCGTACCCGGGTACTTCAAAAGAATACGCGACGTCTGCGATCGTTATGGTGTGTTATTGATCCTGGACGAAGTGATGTGCGGCCTGGGTCGCACCGGTACTTACCACGCGTTCGTGCCGGAAGGGGTAGTCCCGGACATCCTGACTCTGGCAAAGGGTCTGGGCGGCGGTTACCAGCCCATCGGCGCGGTCATTGCTCACGACCGCGTGGTGGAAGCGATCCATTCCGGATCGGGTGCATTCCAGCATGGCCATACCTATATCGGACACCCGGTTGCATGCGCCGCAGCACTCGCAGTCCAAAGAATCGTCCAACGCGATGAATTGGTTCAGCAGTCGGCGCAACTGGGGCATGATCTGCGCACGCTGCTGACCGAGCGATTCGGCAACCATCCTCATATCGGCGACATCCGTGGCCGGGGCCTGTTCCAGGCCATCGAACTGGTGCGCGAACGTGATCAGCGTTTACCATTCGATGCGCAGCTACAGCTACATGCGCGAATCAAGCAAGAAGCACACGCAAGAGGGCTGTTGTGCTATCCGGGTGGAGGCACCATTGACGGCGAACACGGCGATCATGTCCTGCTTGCTCCCCCTTACATCACGAACCTTGCGGAACTCACAGACGCGGTCGACATACTGGCACAGGCGGTCGATGCCGCAATCGCGCAGGTTCACGCGTCCATCCTGTAGAATGCGAAAATTGGCAAGTAGCGAGAAAAGGACATGGACAAGCACAGCGTAGACCGATTGATTGAAGAGCGATATCAGAGCCTGTCACCCGTACTGCAGCGCGCTGCCCGCTATGTGATGGACAATCCCAAGTATATGGCCTTGAATTCAATGCGGTCCGTGGCCAGCAGTGCTGGCCTACAGTCCAGCACCATGCATAGGCTCGCCCGGGAACTGGGATTCGACGGTTACGAGTCGTTTCGTTCGGTATACAGAACCTGGCTGACCGAAGGCAGCAGTTCATTTTCCGAACGCGCAACGGCACTGCAGAAACGCAGCGGCAGCGACGAAGCGGAAAAGCTCATCCGGGAACTGCTGCATGCGGACAACACGCACCTGACAGAATTGACCGCAACAGACACCCTCAAATCAATCAAGCACGCCACCGACATACTGGGAAAGGCGCGTCGCATCTACGTTGCGGGGCAACGGAGCTTATTTCCTGCCGCCTTCTATTTCAACTACGCATGTTCTATGTTCATGCACAATACCCGTCTTCTGACGGGTATTGCCGGAACGTTCTCTGACGATCTGAGGGAGGGAGACAGCGGCGATGCCTTGCTCGTCTTCAGCTACAACCCTTATGCGAGAGATTCCGTGTCGGCAGTCGAGTTTGCGCGTCAACAAGGGATGCGGATTGTCAGCATTACCGATAGCACCCTTTCCCCCATCGCCAAACAGTCGCATGCCCTGGTGATCGTTCCCAATAGCACGCCATCACTATTTCCGTCCGTGGTTCCGGCGATGTCCATCGCGCAGATCCTAGTTGCCATGCTTGTGGCCAGAGGCGGAAAGAAAAGCCTACAGGAGATCAAGAAGAGCGAAGCGCAGTTGCAACGGTTTGCGGTTTATGTTGATTAGGAAAGGCGCACAGATGTGGGCGACCATGGGTTAAATACCTGATGTGATCGACTAACGCCCCCTGCGCTAGCCAGCCCGAATTAACGATATTCCCCGGTATGCTACAGCCGCAGCACATAGATCGTTTCACCCTGAATTTCGTAGCGAGTTTCATAATGTCCTGCCAGAATGCGGCGCACGTCACGCGGCTCGAACTGGAACAATTGTTCGCCAATGCGCGAATCGGTTAACAATATGGTTGGGGCTTTGGTTAGCTTTTGCACCGCTCTGGCAGCGGCTGATTTGTTCACTGGGGCTAAAAATTCGTATAAACGCGCTCATTCGGAAAGCGTCTTGCTGGTCTATTCAAAATCATGAGCGAGGTACCGGCAGTGGTTCCTGGTCGCTCAGACTGTCAGCCCAAGCTTGCACGGCTTGATGATCAACAAAATGACCACCCTCCACTTCAGCCAGCGCCTCCTGTGTCAGGCGGTCGCGCTCTTCCTCCTGGGCGATCCAGGCTGAAAGTGCTTGTTTTATAATCCAGCCACGAGAACGCCTAAGCCGATCTGCCAATTGGTCCACTTTCTCTGCAAGTAATACGGGGACGAGCGCGGTAAGCACGCGTGTTTCGGCTTTAGGCATAGCATCCACCTTCTGGTACATTTGATTCAAAACCGATCCTACTAATTAATATTGAATAGATCAAGCCACTGGCCACTACCGGAGCAAGGCCTTTATATACCCAATGCAACAAATGTGCCGAAGATTTGCCTGCACCTGGCATAGCCACCATAACTAGTTAGTCCCCCTACCTCGCCTTGCCTCGCCGGTTCGCATTAAACCGCGCTTTCTTCTCCTTATTCCCACACGTACCCATATCACACCATCTGCGCGTACGACTCTGGCTGGTGTCAAAGAACGCGGCCTGGCAACTGGGTGATGCGCACAAGGCCAGTTTGCCGTCCCGTTCGCCTGCCAGGATGCTGATCGCATCGGCGGCAATTACGCCCAGAGCATCTTCCACACTGGATGCCGAACCAAGCTTCCATTGCCGCTTGCCTTCGGGCGTCAGGAATGCAGCTGCCCTGCCCTGAGCACTGCAATCGTTGATGACCCGGACAGCAGATGCAGGCAGCGCACGCCCGATCGCAGCGGCAGTCGCAGCGGCGTGAATGGCCTCCCTCAGGTCCCGGGCCCTGTTGAACTGAGCCGTGGTACACGCTTTTACCGCCAGGCCATAGACGGCCAGCCAGTCAATAAGTCGCTGCGGCGTGGGAATGCGCTCGATAGGATTACCGCAACGCTCGGAAAGCGTCCCCGTGAAGCTGGTTGCCAGCACATTGCCGAGGCGAAAGTCAGGATATTCAGCACGCATGGAACCACCTTAGCTGGTTGACGTTATTGTTGACGACATGTTACAACCATCTTAGCCGGTTCGCAATAGCTCGTGGCCGGAACCACAATCGCAAGGAGATCTCATGCCTAGTCTGACCAGCGAAATACACGCATTTGAAGCCCACGCAAGCGACGCTGACCTGGACGATCTGCGCGCACGATTAGCCGCGGCGCGGCTGCCGGAGGCAGAGACAGTCTATCGCCCCGCGCCCGACCCGCGCCGCTGGGACCAGGCGTGCCGCTAGCCGACCTGATCGATGTCGTGAACTACTGGCGCACAGAATACGATTGGCGAGCGTTCGAAGCACGCCTAAACCAGATCGGCCAGTTCCGAACGACTATCGATGGCCTGGGAATCCACTTCCTGCACCGCCGCTCACAGCGCACCGACGCCACGCCCCTGATCCTGACGCACGGCTGGCCAGGCAGTGTTGCTGAATTTGTCGATATCATTGACGAACTGGCAGACCCCAAAGACGCAGAAACCCCGGCATTCCATGTTGTGGCCCCGTCACTGCCCGGCTTTGGCTACAGCGACAAGCCGACCACCACCGGGTGGGGAACCGAGAAAATCGCTGCCACTTGGGTGGAATTGATGGGAAGACTGGGCTACAACAAGTTTGTCGCCCATGGCGGCGACTGGGGCGGCGTGATCACCACCATCCTGGCCGGCCGGTTCCCTGAACACGTACTTGGCATCCACTCAACGCTCGCGCAGGCGCCGCCGGGGCTGACAACAGAAAGCCTCACGCCGGCCGAGCGCAAATGGACCGAGCAAACCCGCGACTTCTGGCACTACCGCGCCGCGTATGCCAAGCAGCAGGCCACCCGCCCCCAGACCATTGGCTACGCGCTAGTCGACTCCCCGGTCGGGCTGCTTGCCTGGATCCTGGACAAGTTCTATGAGTGGACAGACAGCGAAGACAGCCCGTTCGAGCGGATTTCCCGAGATCGCATTCTTGACAACGTCACCCTGTATTGGCTAACGCGCAGCGGCGCATCGGCTGCCCGTATTTATTATGAAAGCCATGACTCGCTGGATCCGGAACTGAAGGTGGAGGTGCCGACGGCGATCAGCATCTATCCCAAGGATATTGAGAAGTGTCCGCGGCCTTGGGCGCAGGAACGATATCAAAAAATTGTGAGGTGGAGGGAGCCTGAGGCTGGGGGGCATTTTCCGTCGTTGGAGGTGCCGGGGGAGTTTGTTAGGGATTTGAGGGAGGGGTTGGGGGTGGTGTTGGAAGCTAGGTGAATGTGACGCGGATCGAGGCAGGCTATACATACTTCGCTTTTGATCGGGTAAAAGCGTCACGTTCACGGTAACGATAAATATTATTATTCAAATCGACCCTCATCATATTCAGAATAATGTATATGCAAGCGAGACTCACGTCCTGCATATTGGACAGGGACTGGAGAAACAGTTTATTTTGATTAACAGGTTCCTCTGGGTACGTGAGGTATCTATATCCAGAATGAATTGCAATACTAAGCCTTCTATAAAGCGCAATAATGAATTTTCCTTCGTTATTGTTCAGCAGCTTTTTGGAGATCAGCTTTGTCACAAGCCCATCTCTATCGTTAGTGATTGAAAGTGACTTCGTTTTATGGTTTTCAGACGAAAAGCTATTTTCTAAAGAAAAGTAAGCATGTCTCACCGCCAGCTCAATGACGCTCCTAAGCAATTGATCGACGTTTTTGTATCGATGCGCCTTCAGTAACGAGAATGTGGCGTTCAGATCGTCTTCCGATTCAAACAAATGAGGAATTTCTAAGGCGTTCAAGTCACCCCTACCAGCCAACGTCGTTAACAAGCGACCATACGCAAATGTGTGCTTCACCGCGCCAATTAGTCTTAGTTCTATTTTACTAGATTCTGACTTTGGAGCTTCTTCTAATATCGCCGTGACATTGCGCTCTTGAATGTAGTTTTTGAAATGAAAGAACTCATCGTAGCCAAACGGAAGACTATAAAACTCAAGGAACGACAAAAAATCGCTATCCGCGTTAATTTCAGCCAAGAGCTCATCTGAAAACGGAAGAGAGCGAATTAGGGGATGGATGCGAAAGATTGGAAAGCTCTTCATGCGCTTGAGTTCAATATGCGACTAGGAATCGACTATATATACTGCTTCAATTATTGAATTTCTATAATTCAAACCTTCAACAATCATAGGTCATCTGTATCTATTATCATTCCTGATTGTTCGACGCATAACTACTGTACGATTTACTATGCGGCGATGAATTTTTTCCTTTCAAGCAATTTGTGCAATACTCAAAATCCTGTTCCGGACAGTCGCTCACAAAAAGGTCAAACTCTTTGTCGAAATGGAGATCTTTATACTCAGCTTAAGCGGTCACCGCAAGACTCGCGTTTACTGTTAGATTCTCTTTAATGCATAGAAGACCATCAAAGACGGCTAAGGGTCCATATCCCGCGTTTTGATTCCGCCGCTGCCTGCACGATATTTCGTTCCCGCAGACGAGTGCACGCCCAACGCATGTCATATTGCCAAGTAAAAAAGAGCTCTCCTGAAGCAAGCAAGTCATTTTCATGATTTATCCAGATATGCCGTGCAACCTCCGCAATACTGGCCGATCCTCCAGACTCTTTCAATGCTGCGATCACCCAATCTTGCAATTCTTCCCGCTTTATCATCTGTCACTCTTCATCAAAATAATCAGTATCTAGCTTCGGTACTTTCAAAGTTCTCGACGACACACCGACTTCGTGATCCATCATCAGATTGACTAGGCGAATTCCGTCGACCAAAACAATCCCCTCAACAGATTTACCAAATTCAACAGCTTGCGCAGTAAAGCCGGAAGTTGTTATAAAAACGCCACGTTTGGATTTCTGTCCGGCAAGAGCCCCATAAAAAGCCTGTAGTTCAGGGCGACCAACAGTACTTTGCCAACGCTTGGCCTGGACATATACCTTTTCGAGGCCAAGCTTATCTAACGAAATCACGCCATCTATTCCACCATCACCTGATCCGCCCACACGCTGCAGATCATGTCGACTTGTTCCATAGCCTAAACGATGAAGCACATCCAGCACGATTACTTCAAATCGCCCAGGAGATACTTGAAGAAGACTTTCAAGAAGTTCATTGGCCGTTGCTTCTCTAAGTTCTGCTAATGCCTGTTCCAAACGATCATCCGGGCTAATAGTCGCTGACGGAGCGGTAGGACTGACGGACGAATATGGATCAACTGGCACGGCATCATTTAGTTGCCTGAGCCTCACATCCATATAGCCAATCGCCAGATGTTCGACCTCCGTCGGATTAAGCTTAAATGCGTGGTGTGCAGCATACTCGGCACCTTTTGCTGTTAGTTTCCAGTAACCTCGCCTGATACTGCTAGACAAACCTGCCCGTTTTAGCCGATCGTGGGCCCAACCGGCACGATTCTTATAGACTGGTTGACCACTGCTAATCAGCTCCTGACGCTGAGGCTCATCAAGACCCAACGCATCTGCCACGGCGTCGTATGCGTCTCTCGCACGAACGCCATTCGGATTCGCGGCCAAATACCGCAAAATGGGTTCTATAAATTGATCATAGGTAGGCACAGGCATGGTGACGTCCGGCTGGTTTTTCTAATTGAAACAAAGTTTAGCAGATGCTGCTGGACTACGCCCGGTCTCCTGATATTTTCAATAGTTCCCCATTTTACTCCGTCAATCTCGGCGTTTATTGTGCTCCGTACATTCCGTCGATGGCCTGGAACGCCACACCCTGCAGCGCGGTACGAGAGCGCCATCGCCGCTCAGCTTATATTCTGCCGCAAGGATATCTGTTTCCACCGCCTTGATTGATCGGCATATCTGAACTGCAGTAGCTGTATTCAGCGGCCTTGAATTAAGTGACTGGTATCCTCGGCACAGCGCGGTTCTATAGCGCAAGGCCTCTTCCGTTGCAGGATCGGCCAGAAAATTCGACTCCTCTCTCTCATACAGAAAGAACCGGTCTGTCAATATGTTTACGCCATCGACATATTCGTCTGATATGTCGATAAAAACGATTTATTTCGACATATCAGGATAAATGGCATCCTTGACACAGGCAAAAATTTTGTTATGCCATTTTCCTATAGCTGAAATCTATCTGAACATCTGGTGCCAGGCGGAGGAATCACTCATCATTTGTCGTTCTCATACAAACAATGACGGAGACGAAAATGAATAAGCTATTGTCGCTGGCAGTAGGAATTGGTCTTGCTGCGCAGGTTTTTACTGTTCACGCCAATGCCAGCAAAATTGCCGATACCCAGACTCAGGTTATCCAGACGCCGAAAGGAGCAAAGGTCGAGGTCTTTATCAATGGCACCGGAACGCCTATTGTCCTGCTACCGTCTCGCGGTCGGGGGGCAGAAGATTTTGATCCGCTGGTGCCGTTCCTGCAGCAAAAAGGCTACCAGGTTATTCGCCCGGAGCCACGTGGGATCGGCAAAAGCCAGGGCCCGACAGAAAACATTACCCTGCATGACCTGGCCGATGATATCAATCAGGTTATCCAGCAGGTTGCCAAAAAGCCCGTCATTATTGCCGGTCATGCTTTCGGCAACTGGGTCGCTCGCATGACGGCAGTCGATCACCCGGACGCAGTACGTGGTGTCGTCATTATTGCAGCCGCGGCCAAAAGTTATCCGGAAGCCATGCCTGAGCTGGTGGAAAAAGTGCGTCATGCTACCGACCAGAGCGTCCCCGAAGCCCAGCGGCTGGCGGCATTGCAATTCGGTTTTTTTGCCAAAGGGCATGATGCACGTTCCTGGTTAAGCGGCAGCTATGGCAATGTCGCCAAGAGCCAGCGCGCGGCGGGCAAGGCCACCCCGCAGTCGGAATGGTGGTCAGGCGGACACGCTCCATTACTGGAAGTACAGGGCGAACTGGATCCTTTCAAACCGGAATCGACCCGCCAGGAAATGAAAAAAGAATTCGGCTCTCGGATTAGCACGGTTGTCATCGCCAACGCCAGCCACGCACTGGTACCGGAGCAGCCACAAGCACTGGCTAACGCGCTTGATAACTGGATCAAAACACTCAAGCCGTGACCAAACGAGGCAAGGAAGCGAGCCTTGCAGGTTGGCTTCTTTCATCATAATCATCATAAGTTCTCCCGGCGATTCTCGGCTTTGAGAATTGCGACGTCAACCGACAGATAGGTCTGTTGGCGTCAGCCGCCCCGAACGACGTCATTCAAAAACGGAGATTTGAGTATACGAAGGCGATAACGGCTGCTGACTAATCCTCCCATGGCAGTACTCGCAAGCACACCACTATTGATAACCAAGGCACACGCCCTATTGACGCTGCGCGCGCTGATCCGCGGATGCGTTATCGACTCCATTCCCACATCCTCCCCTCACTGTAGCGATTACCCGAAACCCGCAGCACGATGTCATTGAGGGGGACATGAATTATTATAATTGGCATACTACCTATGCCTTTGGAGTTATAGCTTGAATCAACCTAGTATGGAACAATGGCGGCTATTCGTGCAGATAGCCGACCTCGGTAGCCTTAGTCTTACCGCTACCGTTCGCGATGTAGCGCAGCCTGCATTAAGCCGGCAGCTTGCGGCACTGGAAAAAGCGTGCGGAGGCCGTTTGTTTGAACGAGGTGCTCGAGGAGTTCGCTTGAATGAGGTTGGACAGCGCCTTTATCCGCAAGTTGTAGCATGGCTGGCCCAAGCAGATGAGCTGTTGCTGGAAGCGCGCGGTGAGTCTCGCATGGCATCGGGACAGGTGCGTTTCGGGGTACTGGCATCCATTTCTCCGCAGCTGGTGACAGAGGTATTTAAGACGGTACGGGAAAAATTCCCCAGAATCCAGTTGCAAATTTCATCTGGACTTAGCGGTATGTTGGCCGAAGGTATTGGAAACGGCACGCTGGACCTGGCCCTATTGTCTACGAATACGCGTGACTATCGCAGCCAGGAAATTCCTATCGGCAGCGTGCCACACGTATTGGTAGGCGCTCCCGGGGATGTGATAACAAGGGCCAAGACGGTAACTTTCTCGCAGTTGGACAATTTGCCCTTGCTGGTTCCGGGCGGTCGTTATGCGCTGCATGGCCTGCTGTTGCATTGGGCTCATCGAAAAAAAATCAGCCTGAATGTGGTGGCCGAGTGTGATGCGTTGGATTTGCAAAAGCAGTTAATTCGTACCGCGGGCGTATATGCCATTATGGCGATCAGTGCGGTTCGCTCGGACGTGGAGAAAGGTTTTTTACAAGCCGCCGAGATTGTCTCGCCGGCGCTGCAGCGCAATCTTGTCTTGCGGGTTTCCTCTGCGAAACCGTTAACACCCGCATGCAGGGAAGTGCTGCGAATTGTCGAGCAATCGGCAATTGGTCTGCTCAAGGCCGATGCCAAACCCGCTGTTCGCAGCAAGATATAAATAGAGAGAATGAGAATGCGTGATCAACCTAATATCCTGTTCGTGATGATGGACCAGTGGCCCGCAAAGGTAATGCGTGCCGCAGGCCATCCCACCATTCTGACGCCGACACTGGACCAATTGGCACGGCTGGGTACAAGATTTTCGCGTGCCTACTCAGAGTGTCCGATTTGTATTCCCGCCCGGCGCACAGTGATGACAGGAACAACGCCGCGATCCCATGGTGATCGCCAGTTTCAGCCATCCCTGGGCATGCCGGATTTTCCGACAGTGGCGCAATGCTTCAGGGATGGCGGTTATCAGGCGTTTGGCGTTGGCAAGATGCACGTTCACCCGCAACGCGATCGAATGGGCTTTGATGACATCTGGCTTGCCGAAGAAGGACGTCCCCAGCTTGGCGCCATTGATGATTACGACATGTACCTGGCAGATCAGGGACATGCCGGCGCCCAGTTTCTTCATGGCATGAACAACAATGATTATTTGTTCAGACCCTGGCACCTGGACGAGAGGCTGCATGTCACCAACTGGATAACCAGAGAGTCAGCACGGATGATCAAGCGGCGGGATCCCGGCAAGCCTGCATTCTGGCATGTGTCGTATACGCACCCTCACCCTCCTCTGGTGCCATTGGAAGCGTATATGAATATGTACGAGTTGGACCGCGTAGATCTTCCACTTCACGCAGATTGGGCTGCAGGAGAACTGCCCCCCGCCTTGTCGGCGACCAGGCGGTATTGGCCAACAGAATTCAAAAACCATGAACTACAGGCAATTCGACGCGCCTATTACGCACTTTGCACCCATATCGACCATCAACTACGTGTTCTGATCGGCACCTTGCGCGAAGAGCAGGTTCTGGACAACACGGTCATTCTGATCTGCAGTGACCACGGAGATATGTTGGGGGATTTTGGGCTTTGGGCCAAACGCGTCTTTTATGAAGCTTCCGCACAAGTGCCTATGCTGGTTGTCGGCGCATCGGGCAGCAACAGCGTGCAAGCCAATCATGTCGATAATCGGCTGGTGGGGCTTCAGGATGTGATGCCTACCCTGTTATCACTGGCGGGATTGCCCATTCCCTCCACCGTAGATGGCATCTCCATGTTCGGAGATACCCGGCGGAACATCCTGTTCGGAGAGTGTCGGGAGAATGTTCTTGCCACCCGCATGGCGCATGACGGTCGTTTCAAGCTTATTTGGTACCCGGCCGGTAACCATCTCCAGCTGTTTGATCTTGAGACGGACCCGACTGAACTCGTTAATCTTGCCGGCAAGGATGAATTCACCCAGGTACAAAGCAAGCTGGAGCGCGCACTTATGGATCACGCCTGGGGCATTGACAATGAATGGATCATCGATGGTCGACTTGCCGGATTTTCCCCACCTGATGCCGCTCGTAACGGAGACCGACATTTTGGGGGACAACGCGGCGTTCACTACCCCCCGCCGCCACTTGATGACCCAGCCCGTGCCGTGGGTTCCCCGGGCTAGAGACCCACACGATTGTAATAACAGAAAGACGAAGGAGACAATGTGAAAACAACCAGACGCCACGTCCTGGGATTAATGGCCGCGCTCGCTTGCGCACCAGGAGTGGCCATCAGCGCCGCAAAATGGCCAAATGAAAAACCGATTCGTATTATCGTGCCGTTCCCGCCAGGCGGAAATTCAGATCTGCTTGCCAGGGCTATCGGACAGCAGCTATCAGAAAAATTGCGGCAGTCCGTAGTCATTGAAAACCGCTCCGGCGCGGGCGGCTCTATTGGCGCCGCCGCAGTCGCGCGCGAAGCTGCAGATGGTTATACCTTCCTGTTGGGTGATATCGCGACCCAGGTCATCAATGAAATAATCCTGCCCAAACTGTCCTACAGTCCTGAAAATGACTTTGTGACGGTTTCCAGGCTGACAAGCGTTTCGTTATTGTTTGTCGCCAATCCAAAACTTGGGCTGAAGACCTTTGCGGATTTTGTTACTCAGGCTAAAGCCAATCCCGGCAAGCTGACTTATGCTTCCGGTGGGACAGGAACGCCTAGTCACCTTGCAATGGCAATGTTGGCTGCAAACGCCGGAATTGAGCTGGTGCACGTTCCATACCGGGGCAGTGCGCCAGCGCTGAACGATATCATTGCGGGAGAAGTTGATGTCATGCTTGATGGTGCCGCGACACAGCTGGTGCGAACCGGCAGGTTACAGTTGCTTGGTGTTTCGGGTGAAAAATCTCCGGCCTTCCCCGAAGCCCCAACCATCGCAGAAGCAGGTGTGGCAAATTACCGATTTTCTTCCTGGCATGGGATATTTGCTCCAAAATCGACACCCACAGAGATCGTGAACAGTGTTGCTTCGGCGTTATCGGACATTCTTGGACAAGCTGCACTTAAAAAACAGTTTGCTGACCAGAACATCCAGCTTTTAGCGTCAAACCAAAAAGCGTTTAATGACTTCATCAAACAGCAAAAAGAGGAATTTACCAAGCTGGTCCGAGAACAAAATATTAAAGCCCAGTCTTAGACGTGGGTATTAGTATTACGAGACGAGTATATTTAGGTAGGCATGCGGCACTGCATTAAGGCCTCACGGCGCTGATTGAACGCTGAGCAATTGCCTTGCGTGCAGCGCATCAGCCTGCCCAGTCGTTAATATCCAGCACAGCCGCAGCGAAGGCGTCGGGCGCTTCCTGAGCAAGATTGTGGCCCGCATTGGGGATGATCCGGTTTTCATGACGTCCTGTGAAGCGCGTCAGGTTTGCCTGTCCCTCTGCCACTGGCGTCACGCCATCGGCATCCCCTTCCAGGGTAATCGTGGGTACGGAAATGGCCGGCGCACTGGCCAGGCGCCTTTCCATATCGTCAAATAGCGGGTCGCCATCAGCCAGCCCAAATCGGTGTCGGTACGAATGGATGACAACGTCGACGAAATCGGGATTGTCAAACGCCGCAGCGGAGCGGGCGTAGGTGTTCTCATCGAAGCGCCAGGTCGGCGACCATAATGACCACAAGAGTTTACAGAATTTATGGCGGTTTTCTGTCAGCCCGGCGCGACCGCGTTCGCCATGAAAATAGTATTGATACCAAAGCCGATACTCTTTTTCCGGACTGGCCGGCTGCACGGATGCGGCAATATCCTGTATGTTGTAGCCGTTCACCGACACCAGACCACGTACTCTGGACGGGTACAGCGCGGCCACGATACAGGCGGCCCGCCCGCCCCAATCATATCCGCCAACCACGGCTTGTTCGATATTCAATGCATCCAGCAATGCCAGCAAGTCTGCCCCCAGCGCGGCCTGCTGTCCCGAGCGAGGTATGGTCTCATCAACAAATCGGGTAGGCCCGTACCCCCGAAGAAACGGCGTGATAACGCGTGCCCCCTGCGATACCAGTTGCGGTGCGACCTCCTCAAAAGACTGGATGTCATAAGGAAAGCCGTGTAGCAGAACGACTGGCCACCCATCGGCATCGCCCTGTTCGTCGTAGGCAATCTCAAGCTGCCTGGTCGCTATTGTCTTAAGCATGGCGTCATCCTTTCGTTTATTGTCAAAGCCCCAGGCAAACCGCCCCGCCCGCCACGATCACGCATGCGAGCCAGCGTTTTGCATTTACCGTTTCTTGCAGAAAAAGTCTTCCGATAAGCACGGCAAACACTACGCTGGTTTCGCGTAATGCCGATACTGCGCCTATCGCGCCCTGCTGCAACGCCCAGATCACGATACCATATGCCGCAAGGGAAACCAGACCGCCAATCATCGATATGCCAGTTGTCCTTGGCGCTGTGCGTAGCGGCGTCAGCAGCGCTGCGAGTCCACGCCTGGCAACAAACAAAATAGGCATCAGCCAATAAAACAGGAACATCCACGCCGTGTACGAAAGCGCCTGTCCACCCGACAAGCGCACGCCAATGCCATCGATCACAGTATAGAACGCGATGATCACACCCGTCATCACCGCAGCCAGCACGCCCTTGCCCGACACCTGGCGCCCCTGCAGCGCAATCGTAATAATGCCACCCGAAATCATCACGATGCCCAAGGCGTGCAAAGGCCCGATGGCCTCATCGGCGAAGAGCGCCGCGCCCAGGGTGACAAATAGCGGCGAGGAACCGCGTGCAATCGGATACGCTTGCGCCAGATCACTACGACGGTACGAGCGCACAAGGCTTACGTTGTAGGCGATATGTACCAGCCCCGAGGTAATGATATACGGCCAGGCCGCGCGCGCCGGCAATGGAACGAACAAAATCACAACCGTAGAGACCGCCGCGATGGCCACGCTCATCCACGTCATGGACAGCAGGCGATCGCCATTGCCATGCAGCATCGCGTTCCAGCCCGCATGAAGCAGCGCCGCAAGAAGAACGAAACCACCAATATAAGCATAGCTGAGCATGCCGGCCCCGAAACAAAAGTGTAGTAAGAAGTATATCTATCTTGTGCTCGGGCAACAAACCAGATAAATTGCCACTTCATATTAGATAAACTATTTCGAATGAAACAGAAACTCCCACCACTAAATGCATTGCGTGCCTTTGAGGCCGCAGGCCGATTGGGCAGCTTTAAGGAAGCGGCCGCGCAACTGCACGTTACCAATGGCGCGATAAGCCAGCAGGTACGCCTGCTTGAAGCATGGCTGGGCGCGCCATTGTTTGAACGACATAACCGGCGCGTAGTGCTCACGGCAGACGCCAGGGCCTATCTGGCGCAAATCGGTCCTCTGTTCGAACAGCTGGCGCAGGCCACAGCCAACTACGGTGTGCCCGCAACCGTCTCCCGGACGCTGTCGGTGAATGCATCGGCAACGTTCACCTTGCGCTGGCTGGTGCCGCGGCTGGAGAAATTCCGTAGCGAACACACCAATATAGACGTGCGCGTAGAGACCTCGAACGAGCCGGTGGAAAGCATCAAGGAGACTTATGACGTCATCATCCGGGGCGGCCCGGATACGTTCTATGGCTATTGGATGAGACCGTTCCTGTCCGAGGAGCGGCTGCCGGTTTGCAGTCCGGCGCTCCTGGCGCGCCTGCCGCTGCGTGAACCGCAAGACTTGCAACAACATACGTTGCTGCACACAACAAGCCTGCCGCGCGTGTGGCCGGACTGGCTGGCAAAGGCGCAGGTTCACGACCTGTCCCCGGTGGGCACGCTGACCTTCGATCACTTTTACCTGACGTTGCAGGCGGCCATCGATGGCATGGGCATCGCCATGGGGCCAACGTCGCTTGTATCAGACGATCTTGCTGCCGGCCGGCTAATTGCACCGTTCAGCGGACCACGCCTGCCATCACGCAGTTATTGCGCTTATGTTCCGGACGAACGGTCTGCCGACGACGTCGTGATGCTGTTTTGCGCATGGCTTGAGCGCGAGGGGAAATGCGCTCCGTCTGGAGACTGATCGGCGGCACTCAACCGGTGCGCTTGATCAGCTGAACATTTACTCCCGTTGGCCTTCTGATCCATTTTTTGATGCGACGGCAAGACTGAATGCTTGCAGGGCACGCAATGCACCTATTACGCTTGTTATAAAGCAAAACACCCCAAAGATCATACCTGTGAGATCTTCGGGGTGTTATCAGCAAATCATAAATTGGGAACGGCTCTACCCTTCCCGGATACTGGCTTAAGACTGGTTATCTGGCTGCTGATCCAGCCGACGCCCAATGCGCATTACAGCCAGCATCATCATCAGGTTAACAAACACCACCAGGAACACCAGCACGCCGATCACAAACGGATTGGCCAGCACAGTTAGCGGCGTGACGCCTTTAATGAGTTTTTCCATTTCGTTGCCCAGGCGGTCATCGGCGTCCGAGGCATTGAGTTTTTCCGAGAATTGCGTTGAGAAAGATGAAATCAATGTGGTGCTAATCTGCACAGCAGGCAGCGCGAACAGGGAATCACGCGGCGTTTTGCCGTCCAGATAGCCGCTCACACTTTGGTCCAGACCTGCGATAAAGGCTTTGTGCAGGGCGAGCTTGTCTTCGTCGCTGTCCGCAGTGTACAGAACGGTATTGAGGTTCTCCACGATTGTGCCGCGTACAGTTGACTTGCCGCAATGCGGGAGCACGTCCACCTCAGTCGGCGCCTCTTCACCCGCGGTTTCCGCTTGCGCGTCAACCGCCGCTGCGGCGTCGGCGGCAACGGCGGCAGCAGCAGCTTCGACGGCGGCAGCCGTTGCATCAGACTCGGGACCGCAAAGCTTCGTGTACTTGTCAACGGCCTCAAACTCCACCGGAGCCAGCGGCACCGTGCCGTTCTCTAGCGCGGCTGCTTCAATACGTGCGCGCTCTTCGGGCTTGCTATCGGCAAAGGCGTGGATCTTGCGGATGATGTTATCGTAATGCGCAGCAATGTCCTGCGTTTTCATTGCTTCGTGAAGTTTGATCGTGTCTTCGTCCTCGCCGGTCGTACTGGCCTGTGTGCTGCGAACCGCATCCTCAAAAGCCTTTGCATCGGGCGTAAAGCCCGCGGCTTTCTGTACGCTGGTCTGGTCATTGTCGGCCAGATACAGCCGCCAGCCGTTAGGCACGCTCAGGACAACCCACCAGATGGCAAACGCCAGGAAGATCACTCCCAGCAAGACCAGGGCAAGCCGACCAGCGGCCATTATTTTTTGTTCAAGATAGTCAAGTTTTTTCATGTTTTTGTTGATATTGAGTGTTGAAGTAGTTTCAGCCTGATATGAGTGGCGCGCTATTCTATCACTCTGCTGAGGCGGCGCAGGAACTTTGCACCAAAACCGCATTTTGGGGGGTACCGTCCCCGACTATTTTCCGCTCATCCCGCGCATTGCTCAGGCGGTCATTTATTCCGTATCTATAATAAAAAATCCGCCGCTCTCCCATGCACACCCTGCGGCCTCTCCGAAAAAGCAACAAGGCGCTGTACTAATGTCAAAGTTAACGAAGTCGGAAATCTCCCCTGCCCAGGCTCGCCGTATCGCACTCACTGCGCAGGGATTCAATGGCCTGGCCCGTGATGGCAACATCAACACTGCACACCTGCGCCGGTCAATCGGGCAGCTCGGCGTGCTGCAGATCGACAGCGTGAACGTTCTGGTGCGCGCCCATTACCTGCCCCTCTTTTCCCGCCTTGGTTCCTACGATCGCACGCTTTTAGACACCGATACACTCGCAAAGTCCAAACGCTTCTTTGAATATTGGGGGCATGCGGCGTCGCTGCTGCCGATGGACTGCCAGCCTTTATTGCGCTGGCGCATGGACCGCGCGCTTCGTGGCGAGGGCGTCTGGACGCAGCTACAACCCTACGCCAAAGCAAGGCGAACCGAAGCGGATGCCATCCTGCATCGCATCGGCGCCGAAGGCCCCCTGGCAGCCTCCGATCTGTCTCCCGCTGCCGACAAACCAGCCAAGGGAGCCGCCAAGGAGATGTGGGCGTGGAGCGAAGTAAAGCATGCTATCGAATGGCTGTTCTGGTCGGGCCAGATCGCCTCAACGCATCGCCGGGGCAGTTTCGAGCGTGTTTATGATCTGCCTGAACGCGTCTTGCCTCGTGCCGTGCTGGCGCAGCCCACGCCCAATGATGTAGATGCACAGCGCGCCCTGCTCGCCCGTTCGGCCAAGGCCCTGGGCATTGCCACCGAAGAGGACCTGCGCGATTATTACCGCATTCCCGCTGCGGACGTACGACGGCCGCTGGCGCAACTGGTGGAGGAAGGAACCATCATTCCCGTGCGCGTGCGGGGCTGGCGACAGCAAGCCTATCTGCACAAGGACGCGCGTGCCGGGCGCAAGATCGAAGGCGCAGCGTTGCTCTCACCCTTTGATCCGCTGATCTGGCATCGCGCCCGCACAGAGCGGCTGTTCGACTTTCGCTATCGGCTGGAAATCTACACGCCCGCGCACAAGCGCGAGCATGGCTATTATGTGCTGCCCTTTCTGCTGGATGGTGCGATTGCGGCGCGGGTGGATCTGAAGGGCGATCGCCAGTCTGGCACGCTGATCGTGCAACGCGCGCACGTCGAGCCCGATGCGCCGCCGCACACGATAGAACGGCTGATCGAAGAACTCAGGCTTTTGGCATCATGGCTCGGCTTGTCGTCCCTGGCCGTTACGCCGGTTGCTGCAATTGACCCGCTGCTTGCTGCCTTTCGTGTAGAGAACCTGGCGGCACCGGCCGGGGCGTAGTCAATATAGTTCGGCGTTACAAGTGTCATTTCGCAGTTCTAATTTTCTGCCAATACGAATCAGCCGGCTGCAATTCAATTTGCGCTGAACAAGCCTGGGAAACGTGGAGTTCTCTGAACCACAACCCATAGCCAGCCTCCTTCATCAATTGTCCAGCACTGCGGCAACAACAAGGCCCAGGCCATAAAGCGCTACGTTAAGCGCGCTGTGCTGCACCGTCCGCGCAACAGCGCGGGGGCCGCAAGAGCAACACCAACCCAGCGCCTAGCCGTTCCTAATTACACCGTCATTTGTGTTAATCGCGCCGCGTTGAGCTCAATGTCATGCCGACAAGCCCATTTTCACCCCTCATCATTAGTACAAATATGACTTACTATAATTTTCACTTATGGTATGGGCCGTAGTCTAGGATAATTTCGCTTTGTACCGTATATTGCTAATAAAAAAATGGAGGCAGACATGACCAAGGCCACTTCCTTGGATATTAAAGCATTAAGGGTTTTTGAGGTACTCGCTACGCATGGCAACTTTTCTCATGCCGCCAAAGAGCTTGGCATCAGCCAATCAGCGGTATCTCAGGTGGTCTCCAATATTGAGGAGATCCTCAAGACACAAGTGATTGATCGCAAGCGGCGACCGTTCAAACTGACGCCGGCCGGCATTTCCCTCAGTCGCAAGGCCAAGCAGATCGTGGAGGACATGGACCGGCTTATTGCGCAGACACGCGAAGCGGCGTTGTTCAACCAGGTGGAGATTCGGTTGGGCATGATTGATTCGTTTTCCGCAACGGTGGGGCCGTACGTTCTGAAATCGATGGTGACCAACACCAGCCGCATCCTGGCATGGTCGGGGCTTTCCCATACCCATTCAAATGGTCTGTTGAACCGCCAGCTGGATCTCATTGTGTCGTCCGATCCTGTCGAGGACATGGACGATCTGGTCAGAACCAAGCTTTATCAAGAGCCGTTCCTGATAGTTGTATCGAAAGAAAAGGAAGCCCAGATCGCAAAACGGGATCTGAATGCGTGCGCACAGGCCATGCCTTTTATTCGATTTGCTTCACGCTCTCATTACGGTGGACAGATCGAGCGCTATGTGCGTCGGTGCAATGTAAGTATTCCCCATTATCTGGAAATTGATTCCGCAGATGTGGTCATGGCGATGGTGGCTTCAGGGCTGGGATGGACAATCACCTCGCCACTATGCGTCGCGCAGGGGTTGTCGTTCTGGGACAAAGTCGCCGTTCTGCCGCTGCCCGGCCCCGCATTGCAGCGAACAGTTTATTTGATCTCCCGAAGAGGAGAAAACGAAGATGCAGCAGAGAAAATCTATCGAAGCAGTCGTCAGGCACTGGAGCAGCATGTTCTGCCCCAATTGCAGACAAAGATTCCATGGTTAAAAAGTACTCAAAATCTATATTGACTAAAGGAGGTCAAAGTGACATCAACTAATCGTCGCGTTTTTCTGAAAAATACCCTCGCAGGTGCTGGCGCTATTGGCCTGGCGGGAACCGGGCTTTTTGCCTCGGCAAAAGAGCTGCAAAAAATGGCATATGGGGGCTCTCCATGGCTTTCGCACTATCCCACGTATCTGGCAATCGAAAATGGCCTGCTCAAGAAAGAAGGCATTGATTTGCGCTGGGAATCGTTTGTAACCGGCTCTGCACGACTCAGCGCAATGATGGCCGGAGACGTCGATTTGGCTGGATTTGGCTCCATTTCAACGATGGCGCTGATGGCGCGCGGTGTGAAGCAGTTCTATGTGGTCGGTGTACCGGAAAATTTCGGAAAGGTTGAGGGGCTGTTCGTCAAGGAAGGCATCAACAGCATCGCAGACCTAAAAGGCAAAACGATTGGCACGGCCTTTGCATCCAGCACGCATCTTTTGGTGCTGGACTTGATTGCATCCAGCGGCTTGACGCCAGACAAGGATATTAACGTTATCAATATCTCCGGACCCGAGATCATTGCCGCGATGAAGTCCGGTCAGATCGATGCCTGCGCCGCATGGACCCCGCAATTTAACATTCTGTCCTCAATGCCAGGCGTCAAACTGCTGGCCGATGACACAAGTTTCAGCCTGTACAAGGAGTTCGGAACGACGCCGGGCCCCGATCTGTTGGTTGTAAAGAAATCCTATGCCGAGTCAAACCCGGAGGCGGTCAAAAGCTTTATCAAAGCCTATTTTCAATCATGCGAAGTTCTGAAAAACACGCCCGAAAAGGCGGTGCCGATTCTCAAAAAGCTGACCAATCTGAACGATGCAGAGCAATTGCAAACAATTAAGGGAGCCGAATGGTACACCCTGGACCAGCAAAAGGACTTGATGGCTAAAGACGGAAAATTTGTCACAGGCCTGCAAAAGCTGGCCGAAATGCTGGTTACCTACAAACAACTGGACAGCGCTCCCAAAGTGAGCGACTGGATCAACCCGAATTTCATTTGAGATTTTTACAAAATACCAGGAGTATTCTAGTATGTCTTACGTTTCCAAAAAACGGGAACTCGTCCTGATCAGTTGCATATCGGTCGTCGTTTTCGTTTCAGTTTGGGAAATGGTGTGTCGCTTCGGGCTGGTCGATCCCATCTTTCTTCCTTCCCCGACCGAAGTGGTCTTGCGCGGCATCCGAACCCTGAACGATGGGATATTGATGTCACATGTGCTGGCCTCCACACGCAGGGTGATGATCGGCTTTGCGCTAGCCGTAGCCATTTCCATTCCCCTGGGGCTGGTGCTAGGCACTTCCCGCCGATTCTGCGCCGTGTTTGATCCTATTATTTCGCTGATTCGGCCCCTGCCTTCCATGAGCTGGATTCCGCTGTCCCTTCTTTGGTTCGGCATTACAGAAACTCAGAAGTACAGCATTGTTTTCATGGGGACAATCGCGCCGGCACTGCTTTACGTGATCGAAGCCACACGCAATGTTGACCAGGTATTGGTACTGGCTGCCCGCAACCTGGGCGCGAGCCGGTTCCAGGTCATGCGCGAAGTCATTTTACCCGCAAGTCTTGCGCAGATCATCAGCGGCTTCAAGATCATCCTGGGCTTGTCCTGGACCTGCGTTATCTCCGCAGAACTTGTTTCAGCCAAAGAAGGACTCGGATTCATGATCATGAACGGTAAAGAGTTCTTCCAGACCGACACGGTTGTCCTGGGCATGGTCATGATCAGTATCACAGTATTGATTATTGACGTGATTCTGCGCCGTATTGAAAACCGGGTTTTGCGCTGGCAGCGCTAGAGGAGGATTGACATGATAAGCATTGAGAATGTGAGCAAGAGTTACGGAACACTGAATGTTCTGGATAAAGTGAATATTGAGGTCAAGAAAGGCGAATTCGTGGTGCTGCTGGGGGCTTCCGGTTGCGGCAAATCGACCTGATAAACCTGGTTGCAGGTTTGTGCGCCCATCCACAGGCAGAGTTATCGTCAATGGGCATGAAGTAAAAGACGTGGATCCTCAATGTGGCATGGTCTTTCAGCAATACGCATTGTTTCCCTGGATGACTGTGCTGGAAAACGTCGCTTTCGGATTAAAGCTCAGAGGGATTGCCAAGAAAGAGCGGCACGAAATTGCACAGAAATATATCGATATGGTCGGATTGCAATCTTTCGAAGACGCCTTTCCCAAAGCCTTGTCCGGCGGCATGCGCCAGCGCGTTTCCATTGCACGTGTGCTTGCCAACGACCCGGATGTGATTCTGCTTGATGAACCCTTTGCCGCCCTGGACGCAATGACACGACAAGTGCTGCAAGAGCAACTGATCAGGATTTACGAGCAAAGCGGCAAGACAATTGTGTTCATTACCCATTCAATTGATGAGGCCCTGCTACTGTCGACCCGCGTTATTGTGCTGGGATCCAAGCCTGGCAAGGTGGTACAGGACATCCCCAATGACCTGCCTCACCCCCGTAATGCGAGTGTTCAACTGTCACCACGGTTCAACGAACTCAAAGCGCAGATCTGGGACACGGTCCAACACGAAGTCCAAAAAAGCCTGGAAGCTCGTGCATAGTTTTCTATAAAAACATCAAGGTTAAACATGTCGTCTAGAACAACTTACCCCGTCTACGAAAGTCGGTCCGGGTGGAACTCTCTGTTGCCTGCGCGAACAGCGAAGACAAATATTTCGATGCAAAGCAAGTACGATTTTATCGTTATCGGGGCCGGATACACCGGATTGGCCGCAGCGCGCAGGCTGGCAGAATTGAATGCGTCCGCCAGTATCCTGGTCCTCGAGGCTGGTGTCGTTGGAGAGGGCTCGTCAGCCCGAAATTCAGGGTTCGTCATCGCCTTGCCTCATAACACCAATATGTCGGGCCATATCAGCCCGGCAGAGGTGGCGCAAAAGCAAATCCGAGTCTATGACGGCGGGTTACGCTGGCTCAAGGGACTGGTGGATTTGTATCAGATTGATTGCGGTTGGAATCCCAAGGGAAAGTATCACGGCGCAGCCACCGCGGAAGGGGCCATCAGCCTGCAAAACACTGCACGTCAATATGACAAATGGGGTGTGCCATACCAGGAGATCTCTCAGGCCCAACTATCCGAACGTCTGGGCACTCAATATTACCGCTACGCCATTCAAACCAATAGCAATATTTTTATGCAGCCTGCTGCGCTCATTCGCGGCCTGGCCGACAACTTGCCCGCCAATGTCACATTGGTGGAGAACTGCCCCGTTTTGTCGGTCGAGCAGGGTCGGGAACAAGGGGTTCTCACCGCACAAGGCCTGATTCGCGGGGGAAAAATCATTGTTGCCAACAACGGCTTTGCGCGCAAACTGGGTTTTCTGAAAGACCGGATGTTCACGATCTTCACCTACGCGGCGATTACACCCGAGCTGGATGCACAGCAGCTCGCGTTGCACGGAAGCGAGCCCGAATGGGGCTGATTCCAGCGAACCGTATGGGCACCACGTTACGGAAAATCCAAAACAAGCGCTTTATGGTACGAAGCGCCTATTCTTATGAAAAGCCACAGACCGAAAGTACCGTGCTGGAACTGTTGACTGATTGCTATCGCCGACGCTACCCCGCAGCGAAAAGCCATCGATTCGAACACCTGTGGGGCGGAGCAACGGCGCTAACGCGTAACGGCGCGACCTATTTTGGCGAAATGTCGCCAAATCTTTATGCGTCCGTCGGATGCAATGGCGCAGGCGTACTAAAAGGCACCTGCTACGGAAAATTACTTGCGGAGCTGATAATGGGCCATCGCACCCAGGAACTTGTAGATGTTCTGGCCATGGATAAACCGAACTGGCTTCCACCCGAGCCGCTGCGGGGCGCAGCGGTAAAAACCGCCATATATCTGCAAAAGCGCAAGGCGGGAGCTGAAAGATAGGTTCAGGGATTAGGGTGTTCATTCATGATGGGCACTTTAACCTTGAACAAAGTCGGGGGTGTATCTGCCGGCAAGTGCTGCAATGGATTCTTATCGGCAGTATCAGCTATAGCACTCACAAAAAGCCGTTGCGGCTGGTGTTATTTAATCTTGTTTGTTTAAGACAAGGAAAATGCTGCCGCCAACTGATCGGCCGCTCTAGCCAGTAACGCAACGTCCATACCCACGGCCGTAAACAGCGACCCGCATTCCATGTAGTGGCGGGCCAATTGCGTGTCCAATGTAAGGATGCCGGGCGCTTTACCAAGCGCCCGAACCTGACGGATCGCATCCTCTATCGCACTTTGCACTTCGTGATGACCAGGGTTGCCCAAATGTCCCATGCTGGCCGATAGATCTGCCGGACCAATAAACACGCCGTCCACGCCATCTACCCGGGCAATGGCCTCCAGGTTATCGAGCCCTTCCTGCGTTTCTACCTGCACCAGTAAACAAAGTTCATTTTCGCACTCGTGCATGTATGTCTTTTGCCTGCCGAAATCACTGGCGCGCATGGTCCCGCCCACGCCCCTGTTGCCTCGTGGCGGATAGCGCATGCCGGCCACCGCCCTGGCGGCCTCTTCTGCATTCTGAACATAAGGGATCAACAAGGTCTGCGTACCGATATCAAGAAAGCGCTTTTGCTGGACTGCATCGTTCCATGAGGGCCGCACGGCTGCCGATACGGGATAAGGCGCCGCCGCCTGCAACTGGGCAAGCACACCAGAGACCTCGTTCGGCGAATGTTCGGTATCCAGCAAAAGCCAGTCAAACCCTGCGCCAGCTACAATTTCGGCACTGTACGCGTTACACAAGGACACCCACAACCCCAACTGATGCTGCCCATGGGCCAATGCCTGCTTGAATTTGTTCTTGCCTGCAATCATTGCGACTCTCCCTTGATCAGGTAAAACTGACAGAGATGCTCCCCAGCGTGCCGAAGTCTGCGTGAATCACATCGCCTTTAGTGACAGGAACGGTACGGGTGAAGGATCCGGCCAGTATGATGTGCCCTTTTTCCAGGACACCGCCAAAATCAGCGATTTTGTTCGCCAGCCATACGACCCCCATTGCAGGGTGCCCAAGAACCGCAGCAGATACGCCCGATTCTTCGATAGTGCCATTTTTATACAAAAGCGCACTGGCCCAGCGAAGGTCAATGTCCATGGGCCGCACGACCCGGCCACCCAGCACAACCGCAGCAGAAGCAGCATTGTCCGCGATATTGTCAACAATCCGTCGTGGATACCGGGTACGTCCGTCAACCAGTTCAAGCGCGGGCTGTATAAAGTCGGTGGCTTCCAGAACATCAAATAGCGACACGTTCGGGCCCTTGAGCGCCTTTCCAAGGACAAACGCCAACTCCACTTCAACGCGCGGCACAATAAAGCGGTCTGCGGCAATTCGATCACCGTCGTAATAGAACATGTTATCCAGCAAATGGCCGTAATCAGGCTCATTGATGCCAAGCGTCGATTGCATTGCCCTGGATGTCAGGCCAATCTTGTGTCCGCGCAGGACGGCGCCATGCGCTATCTTGTCAGCAATGACCAGTTTCTGTATCTCGTAGCGTCGGCGATCTGCAACCCAGGAAAAGTTTCGTCCAGCTGCGCAACGGGTGTTGCATTTTTTTCTGCATCCAGCAACAGGCGCATTGCTTTCTTGTGTATTTGCTTGCTGAGCATCATTCATCCATTTCTGACAGTATTTTTCAGAATGCCGATTGTCGGCACCTCCACTTCCACCACGTCCCCTTCCCGAAGAAACTTCGGCGGATCGTATCGAATCCCGGCGCCGTCGGCGTGCCGGTAGAGATCACGTCCCCAGGCTCCAGCGTCGTCCACCGGGAAATGTAATGGATCAGATACTCGAAAGAGAACATCAAGTTCGCGGTGGTATCGCGCTGACGTTCTTCGCCATTCACCCGTGTGATCACTTCAAGATTGTCATAACGAGGGAATTGGTCGGCAGTAACCAGCCAGGGCCCGGCAGAGCCACTCTGATCGAAGTTCTTTCCCTGCGTGACATTAAATTTTCCGTGTTTTAACCAGTCACGTACGCTGCCTTCATTCAGACACGTCAGGCCTGCAATATGAGATAGCGCCTGCTGCTGCGGAATGCGCCGGCCGCGCTTTCCGATCACGATTGCAATTTCGCCTCGTAATCAAGCTGCTCGGACTCTTCAACCGGGCAAATCAGCGGCTGTCCGTGGCCGGTCATGGATGACGCGAACCGTGGGAAGACGCTGGGATAGGCAGGTGCTGCGGTGCCGTCTTTATATTCTTCATTGCGATGGTGATAATTGACCCCCACACAAATGATTTTCCCTGGGTTGGGTATAGGCGGCAGATAATGCAGTTCTTCCAGGGTGTAACGTGGCGCACCATCAGGCAGCGATTGAACGACACTTGCCAGCTTGTCGCTGCCCAGCAGTGCATTGACGGTACTGATATCCGGACCGAAAGCGTCGGTCAGATCAACAACCTCATGTTCAATGACCACGCCGAATCGCGCTCTGTTTTGTATCGCAAAAGAAACTATCTTCATTTCTCAAATCCAAAGAAGGCGGCTGGATTATCAACCAGTATTTTTTTAAGCAAGGCCTCGGAAGGCGCATAGCGGTACAGTTGTTCGATCAGATCACCCTCGTTTGGCGGCTGCTTGACCGACACCGGGTGCGGCCAGTCGCTCCCCCATACGACACGATCCGGCGCTGCCTCAATATAGGCCTGTGCAATGGGAATGACATCATTCCAGGGCGCACCAGCGCGTGATACCTTTTCTGTCAGAGAAAGCATGACCCAGAAGTTGCCTTTTTTGAGTAACTCCAGAACAGCGTTCAGGCTAGGGTCGGCGCTTTCTGAGCGAGGATCGGGACGCCCCATGTGATCCAGCATCACCGGAATGTCCAGCGACTGAAACATGGCAAGTTGATCCATGATGCCGGTCGCTTCAGGCTGAAACTTCGCGTACCAGCCCAGTTCCCGAATGCGTGCGATCGCATGATCAAATTCTTGTTCCGACATGCTCACGCCAAGTCCCTGGCGATTGAAGCGGGCCCCTTTTATGCCTGCCGAATCGAGCTTTTCGAGATCACTGTCACTGCCTTCAAGCAGCACCAGTGCATTGGCACAACCTCGGTAGCCCGGTCCGGCCGCCTCCAGTGCGTCCAGGACCACTTGATGGTCGGCCCCGTAGGTGGTTGCCTGGACAATCACACCTCTTTGTATTCCCAACGTTCGATGCAATTGCAATGCCACTTCTATCGTGGCCGTGGGCATTTCATAGGCCGCGCCGGCCCTGACGGGATATTTGGTTGCCGGTCCGAATACATGGAACTGACAATCACAACTGTTGGCAGGCGGTTTGGGATTGGGCGAATGTGGGTTTGGGTCAGGGGCAAGATAATCAGGCATTTGCTTCCCCCTTCACGGCAATGAAGTCGCACTCCAGTAATTTGCCACCATCCAGGCTGGCCTGCATGGTGTGCCTGGCCGGCCTTGAATCGGGATCGGGAAAGAGCGCCAGCCATTCTTTGTTCAAGGCTGCGCGTTGCGACCGATCGTTCATCCACACATGCATCTTGATAATGTCCGTGGGTTCCAGACTGGCGGCACTGCAGATACGTTTCACATGATCAAACATAAGCCGGCTTTGCTCCTCTATCGTCGAACCGTACTCACCGGTTGAGGGATCCGTTCCCTGAATGCTGCCCGAAAACACCATGCAGCCAATCTGGCAGGCCGCCGGAATCGGGTTCTTATGACTGAACCCTTGCGCGTAGATACTCTTTCTTTTTGCCATATTCATTTCTCCTGACATGTTCTGTTCCTAGTTCACACTGATGTTCGCGTTTTTGATAATAGGTACCCACCGCTCGTCTTCTTTCTTCAGATACGCCTTAAAGTCATCAGGCGTCATGCTGTGGGCTTCGGCGCCGAGCGTCTCAAAGCGCTGAATAATCGCAGGATCCTTCAAGACCGCAGTCGTTGCAGCGCTTAATTTGTCGCGAATGTCGTCAGGCGTGCCTTTGGGCGCCATCAAGCCGGTAAAGGTATAGGCAACCGCATCTGCAATACCAGATTCAACCAGGGTCGGCACATTCGGCAGGCTGGCCAGTCGCTTTTCTGATGTGACGGCAAGCGGACGCAGCTTGCCTTCCTTTAAATAGGGCAAGGCCACGGACATCTGGTCAAAGCTGAAGTCAACCTGCCCGCCCAGCAAATCGGTTAGGGCAGGTGAATTGCCTTTGTAATGAACCGTCATCCATTTGGCCCCCGTTTTCGCGAGCAGCATTTCGCTCATCAAATGATTGGATGTACCGCGCGCTGGCGAAGCCATATTCAGCTTGCCAGGATGCTGTTTTGCGTAGTCTATGAGTTCAGTGACTGTTTTGATCGGTAGCCCTGGACGAACCTGCAGCACCATTGGGTCATGGAGACCGATGTGACTGCTTCGAAATCCCTGTCCCAGTGATAGGAATCACGATTGAAAATAATCGGACTGTAAAGCAGCGGTCCATTGGCCGCCATGAAGAACGTGTACCCGTCCGGTTTGGACTTTGCCACATACTCTGCCGCAATCATGCCGCCGGCACCAGCCTTGTTTTCCACGATAAATGGCTTGCCAAAAGCTTTCGCCAGTCCGGGAGCAATCAGTCTGGCGGCAACATCTACGTTGCTCCGGGGGGATAGGGAACAACGATGGTGACTGGCTTTGAAGGCCAGGTGTCGGCATACGCAGTCGAGGTCAAGAGTATGGATAAGGCCGTTACCATTTTTAGTGCTTGCATTTGTCTCTTCCTGTAATCAATGGTGGAACCGTGTAGAAAAAGATAGCAAGGGTTGGCGTCCGGGGACAACATGAGAAACAGCATTACGTCCAAATAGCGGACTAAAAATCAATTCTGCATTCACAGCATCATGCAAATCTGGGGCATCATACCGTTTGCCATGTGTTTTTCCTGGCAATGACGGTTATTATTTGGACATATTTCTAGTGGTGCCATCCTATGAAAATTTATGCAGACAGCATGGGTCCGGAGCAGACCTATAAGTTATTGACCGGTATCGTCGTGCCACGCCCTATCGCCTGGGTAAGCACGTTGTCCGAGACTGGCCTGACCAATGTAGCGCCATTCAGTTGCTATACCATTGTTTCCAACATGCCGCCCATGATCGGTATAAACATTGGTCGCAAGGCGGGGGTACGCAAAGACACCGCTACAAATATCCTTTTCAACAGCCATTTCGTCGTCAATATTGCAGATGAAACCCTGCTGGAACCATTGCACCAGAGCGCCGGAGAATATCCGCCGCAGATCAGTGAAACGCAGTTGCTTGATCTTGAAACCCTGCCTGGCGAGTCAATGCCGGTACCTCGTCTTGTGGCCGCCCCGATTAGTATGGAATGCCGGCTGCACAGCGTGACGCCATACGGAGATACGGGTGCGGAGTTTTTTGTTGGAGAGATCCGGGTGTGGCATATCCGAGATGGCTTGCTCAATGATGGGAAAATCGACAGTACGATCTTGCGTCCCATTTGCCGTCTTGGCGGTCCAAACTACGCCACGCTCGGAAAAGTGGTTACCTTGCAGGCGGTGTCACAAACCCCCAAAACAGTGCTTTAACTATCATAAGGACAAATCATGAATGCTGACGATAGCGAAGATGCCGAAACGGCGCAACCAGCAAGTCAGACTGTTTCCCGCGCCATGCAGATTCTGAGACTGGTTGCCTGTGGTCAGGAGCATGGCGTGCGTTTGACCGATATTGTCAATATTTCTGGCCTGAACAGGCTACCGCACGCCGTATTCTTAAAACGCTGCTTGTGGAACAGGCGGTTGAACAGGATCCGCTAACGCGTCGATACCTGATTGGCAATGAATTGACGTTACTGGGCCTTGCCCGCAGAAAACGGTTCCCCCTGCTATCGGCGGCGCCGACCTGCCTGGGGCATCTGGCGCAAAGCATCGGCGATACGGCATTCCTGAGCATAAGGCATAGACTGGATTCGATTTGTATCGCCCGCCAGACAGGCCATCATCCTATCCAGGTCTTGTCCATTGATGTCGGTGCACGACGACCGCTAGGCGCTGGCGTCTCGGGCGTGGCCATTCTTTCCTGCCTGTCGCAAGATGACTTGCGGCAAATCATTGTTGCCAATGCCAAACGCCTGGCACAGAGTTCACTGACACCAGAGCAACTGATGGACAGAGTGCAATTGGCCAAAGAACTGGGCTATGCCTATGTACAGAATGGCGTGATGTCCGGTACCAGCGCCGTTGCGGTACCGGTCGTCAATGCAGCGGGACAAGCCCAGGCAGCGCTGACCATCACTGCAATGTCAAATCGACTCGATACATCACGCCTGTCATATGTTGTGGAGCAGATGAAAGGACAGGCCGAGCAACTTAGCCGTCATGCAGATATGCATTCCGGATAAGGTATATATCATTGCAAAACAACTCCGAACAGCAATCCAAGCCCCGCTGTATACGTTAACCGGACAACCATAGCTAGCACCGCAGGGAACATCGATACGATGTCGGAACTTGTTACCCTGTTCACTGCAACACATCAGAATGCGTAATAATTCAAGCTGTAGCGGATATTCCGATGTTTTTTACCCGACAGCAAATTCAACGCCGCTACGGGAGGCAATCAGCATGCAAACCAATGTCGACGGATTCGAGTACAGCAGCGTTGCAGCCCGGCTGCCAGCGCAAGATCTGGAACGGGCGCGACGATTCTATTCTGAAAAACTTGGCCTGGAGCCCGACGAGGCACGCCCTGGCGGATATCTATACTTTTGCGGAAACAACGCATTCGGGCTGTTCGCCTCCAGTGGTGCTTCGTCTGGCACACATACTCAGATGGGACTGGAAGTAACCGATCTTCGAGCGGCAGTTACTGCGCTGCGAGCGCGAGGAGTCGTCTTTGAAAGCTATGACTCACCTGAATTGAAAACCGTTAACGGGATCGCAGAGATCGCGGGAAACTATGCGAGCAAAGGCGGAAAGGGAGAGTTAGCCGCATGGTTCAAGGATAGCGAGGGCAATCTGATCGGCATGGGACAAGCGCTACGCTAGGCCCAGGGCAGCCAAAAACTCAGCCTGCCCTTTGTATTGCCTCTTCCAGCATGTCCAACCTGTCCTGCCCCCAAAACAGTTCATCCTGAAAGACATACGAAGGAGAACCGAATATTCCGCAGCCCACAGCTTCGTCGGTATATTGTCGGTAAAGCGACAGGATCTGCGGCGTGCGCGCCTGGTTCACAAGCGCTTGGCCATCCAGGCGCTGTTTGTTCGCGATATCGATCAGGGTTATGTCGGATGAAATATCCTGATCTTCGCACCATTCAGCTCGAAGGATGGCTTTGTACAACGCAGTGATATCAGCCCCGCTCTGGCTTGCTGCGATCACCATGCAAGACGCCAGATCTGCATTAGGACACAGATACCTGGGATGTGGATTAATATGAATACCCAGCTTTCTGCACCACCGCTTCAATTCCGCAACGCGATAGGCCTGGCGTTCGGGCGAGCGCTGATGCAGTAGCATCCCGCCCGTCCTGGCGTAGACATCAGGAAGATCCACCGGTTTGTAGTTGATCGCCACGTCATATTTGTCGGCAATACCTTGCAGGCGATCAGCTCCCAAATAGGCCCAGTCTGAGTTCAGCCAAAAATAATAGTCTATGGTTTTGTCATTCATGACCGCGCCTCTTTCATTTCTGTGAGCGTTGCAAATTTGGCGGGGCCATGCATGAAGAATGAGCTGATAATGGCAATGACACCCAAACCGCTCAAGTACCACACGATATAACGGGGATTGCCATCGCCGTAGGCAAGCAGTGAGGTTGCGATCAGTGGAGCCAGGCCACCGCCGATAGCGCCGGACACTTGCACCGCAATCGATATGCCGCTGTATCTGACTGCAGGCGGAAACTGAGCAGAAAAAAGGCTCCCTTCCGGACCATACAGGCAGGCGTAGACTAACCCGATTGCGATTATCATTGCCATATTGATTGAGGCGACGCTCTGGCTGGCGAGCATGGAGAAGAACACGGGCGCAAACAACAGTATACCGACGGAACCCGCCATGAATACCCATTTAAAACTCAGGCGATCGCCAAGAATACCAAACAGCGGCATAGTAAACAATGCGACCAATGCGCCCCAGATAGTGGCGTCCAGCATCACCATCCGGTCAAAGCCAAGCGTATTGGTGGCATAGGCCAGGGCAAAGGTGACCACGGTATAGAACCAGGTCACTTCGGCAAGCCTACCGCCCACGACCACAAGGACTTCTTTCGGGTATTTCTTGAGCACGATCATGGCCGGCATCTCAACCTTCTCGCCTTTCTTTTGCATGCGCTCAAAATCCGGCGATTCGGCGACCTTGACGCGGATAAACCAGCCAACCAGCAACAGTAAAACGCTTGCCAGAAACGGAATTCTCCAACCCCAAGCCAGCATGTCCTCGTTGGGTAAGGCCGCCACTGCACCCATGGCCAGAGAAGACAGAATCAAGCCCGGCGCAACGCCCGCTTGGGGCAGGCTGCCAAAGAACCCCTTTTTGCCTTCAGGGGCATGTTCCACAGCCATCAATACGGCGCCTCCCCATTCACCACCCACGGCAATGCCCTGTATAAAACGCATGATCACCAGCAAGACCGCGCCCCAGTAGCCGATAGACTCATACGAAGGAATGAGCCCGATCAGGATGGTTGGAATCCCCATCATGAACAATGTAATCAGCAGCATGGACTTTCGGCCGACCTTATCGCCGAAATGACCGAAGATGACGCCTCCCAGCGGTCGGGCAAAGAATCCCACCGAATAGGTGGCAAACGCCGCCAGCGTTCCCGTCAGCGGGTCGAAAGAAGGAAAAAATATCGTATTGAAAACCAGTGCTGCGGCTGTTCCGTATAAGAAAAAGTCGTACCACTCAATGGTTGTCCCCATCATGCTTGCCAGGCCTGCCGTCACATATTGCGAGCGCGAACGGACAGACCCGGATGTCGTATTATTCTCCATCCCGGTTCCTTTTAATAATAATGATCTTTATTGTCTATTTAACGTGTCGAAAAACTACTTCAGATCCAGCGCAGCAATGCCATGCGTCTGTCTGCACCAGTAATTGAAGGTTGCCTTGACGATTGAAGTCTTCAGCAGATAGTCGTGGGCTTCGGCAGCAAGCGTGTCGTCCACGGGGGTCAGCTTGCCAAATGCCTGCGCACGAATCTGCATACGGGCCGCGCGTTCAAGATAAACCGACAGGTAGGTCGCCTCTTCACAGGACGTGCCCGCGGTCAAATACCCATGATGGGCCAGGATAATCGCCTTTTTCTCGCCCAGCGCCTCTGAAATAATCACGCCTTCGTCATCAGCAATCGGTACACCCGGCCATTCCCCCAGAAATGCGCAATCGTTATGCAAGGGGGTCATATCCATTTGGGAGATCACCAATGGTTGCCGCGCGGCAGCCAGTGCCGACGCCCAGGGCGAATGGGTATGAATAATACAATTGACATCTGGCCGCGCGTCATAGACCCACAGATGAAAACGTGTCGCGGGGTTGGCCATTCCTGCCCCGGTCAATGTATTCAGATCGCGATCCACTTCGATGAAGTCTTCAGGTTTCGCCTCATCAAACCCCAGGCCAAAACGCAAGGTCCAATAAGCGCCCGGGCGCTCGGACCGGACGCTGATCTGTCCTGCCAGGCCCGCTTCCTGCTCAGTCATGGCCAGGATTCGACAGGCGTAGGCCATTGTCTCTTTTGTATCCCGCTCTACAACTTGCAGATGCTTCGACATCTCCTGGGTTACCCGCTTATCGAAGTAGGATTTTTCTCTTAATGGCGCATTCATGCTGTGGCCTCCATATAATCTGTTTATCGATGAACGCTCTAGGTTCTATGACAGATTCTATTGATCCACATCAAATATAGCTATAAAGCAAAATTCATAGCAGCTATTCCGTTTGTACGCTCATGGATTGCGCCAACTGTATGATGCATTGCTCCAGCGCGATGGCCAGCGCGCTAAGCGGTTTGTCTCGATGCTTGACCAACACCATTCTTCGCCGCAACAAGGGGAGCTCTATTTTCACCTTCATCAAACCATAATCAGCCAGTACTTTTGTCGGGATCCTGGAGGGCAGAATGCAATCGCCAACCCCTGAAGAAACGAGTTTCAACATAGCGTCCACCGTTTCTGCTTCTGTCACAAAATGCGGCTGTAGTCCGCCGCTATGTATCATCTTGCGTAAGGCGTAGTGCGGCGGGAACCCAACCAGTTGGAGTGATGCATTAGTCAGATCCTGAGGACCGCTCAACGCGCTGTCATGTCTTACGATTAGCGCCATGTCTTCCTCAAACAGCGCTGTGGAATCGAGCACATCAGAATCGACCGCCGAATCATAGACCAGCCCCAGCTCCGCATTACCATGTTCAACCAGTGTCACCACTTCTGGCGAGCTTCTGCCCATCAATGAAAGATTGACATGCGGCCGATTGCTAACGAACGTGGCAACGCAATCTGCCGTGAAGTAATAGCTCAGCGTATGCACAGCCGCCAGCCGCACCGTGCCTTGGGTAATGCCTTGCTTGCGCACCTGATCCATCGCCCGATCAATTTCCAGGAAAGCCGGTTTAACTGCCTCATACAGGATTTCGCCTGCTTCAGTAAGCTTTAATCCCCGCCCGGTCCGCAAGAACAAGCGCTGGTCCACGTGGGTCTCAAGCAGCGCCAGTTGTTTACTCAGCCCCGATTGGGTTTGATCCAGGACCGTTGCTGCCTTTGACAGGGATCCTAAATCTGCAATAGAAACAAAAAAAACGCAATCGGCGATCTACTGCCTCTAAAGACATATTATTCCCCTCGGGCAAAATTGAATGAAACTGTTAATGCGTTCCATGATAAACACATTCCCGGATCGCTCTTAAACGAACGCCCAGGAAAGTCTTTTCACACCCCATTAACTTGCCGCCATCCCGCCGCTAATCAACGCAGCAAACACAGCCTCGGCGTCCCGCGCGTCCAGCGTCCCCCGCACCAGCGCGGATGACAGCGCCTCTCCGGCCCCCACAAATCCAATGCACCGCTTTTCCAACTCACCCGCAGGCAGCGTGTCGAAAGGCTTGAGGACGGCGACGAACATCATGATCACGTTGTTGAGCAGTTCCTGAAACACGGCCGCCTTCTCTTCGCTTCCGGCCAGCGCTGCACCCACGGTATGAAAATCATCGGTAATGTCTGTCGCGCAATGGATGTAGGTGGTCGCCAGCAGGCGAATGGTCTCTTCCCGGCCCCGCGTTTCGGCAGCCATGGCCGCCTGAAATGCGCTTACCCTCTCGGTATCTATCCACCGGTATAACTCGATAAGCAAGCCCGAGCGCGTGCCGAAATGTTCGTACACCACGGGTTTGGACACCCCGGCACGGATGGCCAGGTTGCCCAATGTCAGCCGATCTGCGCCTTCATCGCGGATGATCAACAGGGCCGTAGTAAGCAGCTGCTGTCGCCGCGCTTCTTTGGGCAGCCGGCGCGCCTGCGTCGTTGATGGCTTCGTTAAGGTCGTCTTTGCAGCCTTCTTCGCGGCATTCTGATTGGATTGGTCAAGCACAGTCAAATTTCTCCTTGCGCTACCTACTATTAGTAGGTTAAGCTACTTTTCGTAGGTTTATCCTACCTTTAGTAGATTCTAACCTTCTTCAAGGACATATGACAATGATTTCAGACGCTATTCTCCTGATGGGCGGTACTGGTGCCATCGGACGCCAGGCTGCACGCGCGCTTCGCGCTCACTACCCAAATGTTCCGTTACTGATCGGTGGTCGCGATCTGGCAAAAAGCCGCCAGGCGGCCAGCGAGATCGGCAACGCCGAGGGCGTGGCAATTGATGCGCGTGCCAACGATCTAGGTCTGGGTGACCGTCGTGTCAGCGCTGTTGCAGTCTTCTACGCCGACCACCGCCTGGCTAGCCTGCGTTTCGCGCACAGTCGTGGAGTGCCGCATCTGAGCATTTCTTCCGGCGTGTATGAAATCGCCCCGGAAGTGGCAACCTATATGCACTCGCCCGGCACGGCAGCAATTGTCCTGGGCTATGAGTGGCTGGTTGGTGCCACAACCATCGCTACGCTCACGTGTGCCAAGCCTTTTGCCCGGCTGGACCAGATCACGATCAATGCACTTGTGGATGAAGAAGATGCAGGCGGTCCGGCAGTTGCCGAGGATTTTGAGCGACTGGGCAGGATGATGCCAGCGGCCCTTACCCGCCGTGACGGCAGCTATATCTGGCGTAATAACGAGGAGGCTAAAGCCAGCTTCCGAGCGATTGATGGCACCGAAGTGGAAGGCACCGGTTTTTCGTCTATTGATGTTGCAGGCCTGGCGGTCGCCACCGGCGCCTCGGATGTGCAATTTAATCTGGCCATGGGTGTGAGCTCATCACGGCGTCGCGGCGAACCGAAATCCACGGAAATCATTATGGAAATGGCCGGCAAAGATAGCGACGGGCACCCGCTACGCACTCGTCATGCCGTGTTCCATCCGGGCGGCGCCGCGCCATTGACTGCATTGGGGGTCAGCATGATCCTGGAGCGACTGGCCGGGCTGGATGGCAAAGCGCCGACGCCGCCTGGATTGTATTTCCCTTTCCAGGTTGTCGATCACACGAGCTATCTGTCCCGCTTGCAGGCCGAAGGAGGCAACGTTGTGGCGTTGGATGTGGAGTGATGTGAGTGCTGGTCAGGCAGGACGGCCCGGGTGACACTCACTTGCGGTGTCAACCCGCCCCTGCGCAAGCGCGCCTGCCAAATCAGGTATTGTCTTTTGTTGTCCCAGTAGGGCCGTTTGTCTTGCACGACTCAATCCCGTTATCGCGGGCAGCGGCGCTGGAATACATTTCGCTACGCCCGATTACCTGGCCATTTGCACTTTTTAATGTAAAAAACGGAGAACCATTCGTGGCGGTTTTTCGCTCATATCTTTCGTCTATCGGAGAATTCTTGCGGACCGATTCGATGCCATCCAACGCACCGGCCTTGGCAGCATATCGCTCGCCGGTCAGAATAATTTGTCCATTTCCAGCCTTCAGATTGAACATGTACTGCTCGCCACTGCGTTTCAAGTCATAGCTTCCACTCATGTAAATCTCCGATATTCGAATTATTTGGGAATACAACTGTGATGTCATGTGATGCCAGGCGCTTTGTCGAGTGCCTGCGAGCATACTACCGGAATTTTGATTTTTTGGAAATACGGATGTGATAAAAAGTGTTATCAAAGTACTGCGCGCGAATTAATCGCTCTTACAATTGCAAGCGTAATTATTACTCTCATGAAACCAGTGACACCAAAAACTAATCCAGCGTTAAAATTTCATCTGCCATTGCCTGCACCTCATCATCATGGCTGATCACTATTAACGTCGGAATACTGCTACGCAAGTATGTGATAATTCTTTTTGCAGTGTCCAGGTCAAGGGCAGCAGTCGGTTCGTCCAGGATCATTATTTTCTTTTGTCTGGCAATCGCCTGGCGATGGCAATCTGCTGGCGTTCCCCGCCACTTAAGCCCTCGCCCCTTGAGTCCAGCCGTATATCCAGGTTAATCAATCGCGTCGAAGCCTGTTCTGTAAAATTCAGTATCCTCAAAATATCGATCAAGATGGTATCAGCAGGAGGCTCATATTCAATCCCGTAGCACACGTTGTCTCTTAACGTTCCGCTCATCACTTGAGCCGATTGCGGCGCTACAGACACTTGGTCAATAATACTGGCACTTATGCCGGTAGATACAGCTACGCCATTAAATAATATCTGGCCTGCGGCGACAGGCTCCAGCCCAAGCATCGCATTCATCAGACTTGTTTTACCGCGCCGGATGCGCCTTTTATTACAGTGAATTTATTGCTCTGGAACCGGTAATTCAGATTCTGGATAATATTTTTCCCATCTTTTTCGATGCAGACATTCTTTAATTCAAAGACATAATCAGTACTGGCAAAGCGCGGCGACTGTACTGATTGAATCTGTGGGATTGGTTCTTCAAGATAGGCAATGCCGTCAGCCAGCGCCACCTTTTGTTTTTCCAGGTCAATTAACGCGCCGGCAAGAAGCCGAAGCTGGAGCGTGAGCATGCCTACATAGCCGGCGATCATCACGAAATCACCGGCAGTGGTACGCTGACCGTCATCAGCAAAAACAGATAGTGCTGTAAAAACAGCTAATGCCACGCCAATAGCCAGTGCCATCAGACCTAGCCGCAAACCCATTTTTACATTGGATTTCCGGATAGCCCGAACCACCTGGTTCATGTGATGGTCGGTAACACAGCGTTCCTTCATATATGCGTTATTGAGCCGAATATCGTATAGCAAGTGCAATCGCTCAACGATATAACCATCCCTGTCGGTCATTACCTTATAAAGAGATGAGTGCAAGTCCCGGCTTTGTATTGCAATCGCAATCGAAATTGCAGTCAGTACAACGATGCAGATTAAAAAACTTATTAAGAATACTGCATTAGTGCTTTGCCCAAGCGCCGTCAGTGCCACAAGAAATTCAATGAGTATGGGAAAAAGTGTCCAGAATATATAGACGGTAATGGAAGTAAATGCGCCGGACGCCCGGGTGATGATCGAAGCCAATTTTCCGGCATTGAGCCGGGCCTGCTCTGAATAAGGCATGCTCATGACACGAACCAGCAAGGCTTTGTTTATCGTCGCATCACAACCGGCCAGGATCCAGGAAGAAAATACGCCCTTGATATTTGAAAGCACCTCGGCCAGCGTCCAGCACACAGCATAGGCAGCAACAAACAAATAGAACGTATTTGCTTTAGCCAGATCCACTGTGAAAGCATTCGTCGCCTGCTTCAAAAACCACGGAACAATTGCACCCAAAATGGAAACAAGATAGAAAATCAGCGATACAAAAATGAAACCGGGGATAAAAGATTTATAGCCCGATTTGATTACACCGAATGCATATACATATTCGGAAAATGAATTTGATCTCTTCATAGAGGATTGAAGAATCACAGTCCTTTCAGATCTGCGCAGGGTAACGAAGTCTAAAGAACTTGTATATGATGTTGGTCAAGTGCCATTCGTGGCGACCCGAATTGCATCGATGAACAGGGAGTGATAGGCGATCACTCGCCTCTACTACATATACCCCGCCTTCCACTGCCGCGGTGATTGCCCAGACTGCGCCTTGAACGCACGAGACAGTGCCGCTTCGCTGCCGTAGCCCACTTCGGCAGCAATCATCTTCAAGGGGCGTCCGCGCCGCAAGGCCTTTTGCGCCAGCCGCACGCGCCAGCCTTGCAAATACTGCCCCGGCGTGATACCCACCGTCTCGCGAAACGTTGCGGCAAAGACACTGCGCGACATACCCGCAACCGTTGCCAATTCATCCAGGGTCCAGTCCTGCGCTGCGTCTCATGCATCGCTACCAGCGCATTACGCAGGCGGGCGTGCGACAGGCCGGACAGCAGGCCGCCATGGATTTGACCGCTTTCCATCAGCTGGCGCAATACCTGGATCATCACCACCTCGAACAGCCGCTCAACCAGCGCGATGCGCCCGCAACGCTGCTCGAACGCTTCTTCGAACAACAGCGCCAATATCGGCTCGGCGCCATCAACATCTGCCAGCGGCAGGCAGACAAGGTCGGGCAGCGCCGAGGCTATCGGATTGCCTGCGCCGCCTTCGAATGCCAGATTGGCGCAGACCATGTCCGCACCCAGTTCGGGGTCGGTCACAAAGTGATGGGTCATCGGCCTTGGGAACAGCAATAGGCTGGGGCGATCTACCTGCAGCACCTGGCTGCCGTATTGCACCTGGACTGCACCACTGCGCACCAAATGCAGCTGTCCGTTGGCGCCATCGCTTTGCACCGTATTAATGCCACACAGCGCGCTGGTATTGAACACCTGCGCGGTTACAGGGAAATGCGCCATCAGCGCTGCAAGCCTGTCAGCCATTTTAATACTCCTGGGTAAGTTTTCAGGATTTTACATCACCAACAGTCCTGTCAGTGCGCGCAGAATACGTCTTACGGGATAACACTTTCCCCAACCAGCAAATCACCTAACAGGAATCATCATTATGTCTATCGAAAAAGTTCTCTACACCGCCACTGCAACTGCCACAGGAGGCCGGGAAGGCCGCGCCACTTCCTCTGATAAGGTGCTTGACGTGCAATTGTCCACTCCACGCGAACTGGGCGGCGCCGGCGGCCCCGGCACCAATCCGGAACAATTGTTTGCCGCCGGTTATTCGGCCTGCTTTCTGGGTGCGCTCAAATTCGTCGCCGCCAAACAGAAAGTTGCCTTGCCCGCAGACACAACCGTGACTGGCCAGGTCGGCATCGGCCAGATCCCCACCGGCTTCGGCATCCAGGCACGACTGACCATTACCGCCCCCGGGATCGACCACGACACGCTGCAGGCGCTGGTCGACCAGGCCCACGTTGTCTGCCCGTATTCCAATGCGACGCGCGGCAATATCGACGTGACGCTGGTACTCGGTAACTAATTTCACACTTTTGTATTTCGTCTGGCCTTTTATTTCAGTTGTCCTTTTTATTCGGCCTCACGTCTTCTTGCATCTGACCTTTTTTCATTTGACTCAATTCAGGAGTATTACCATGAACAAGACTTCCCGCGCAATCGCCACAGGCCTGCTGGCCGCCTCTCTGCAAACGGGTGTTACCGCTCACGCGGCACAACCCACCGCCGCCACACAAACGGCTACCCATGCCACTGTAGACGGCAACTACATCACCACGACCGACGGCGTGCGCCTGTACTACAAAGACTGGGGGCCAAAAGACGGACCGGTCGTTACCTTAAGCCATGGCTGGCCGCTTAGTTCGGACAGCTGGGAATCACAAATGCTCTTTCTGGCCGACAAGGGCTACCGGGTGGTTGCCCATGACCGTCGTGGACATGGCCGCTCCAGCCAGCCCTGGGACGGCAATGATATGAACCACTACGCCGATGACCTGGCCGCCGTAATTAATGCCCTTGATCTGAAAGACGTAACCGCAGTGGGCTTTTCCACGGGCGGCGGCGAAGTAGCGCGCTATATTGGCCGCCATGGCACCAGTCGGGTCAAGAAAGCCGTCCTGGTCAGTGCGGTACCGCCGCTCATGTTGAAAACGGCCGAAAATCCGCAAGGTGTGCCGCTGGAGGTTTTCGATGGCTTGCGCAAGGCCTCGCTGGAAAACCGCTCGCAGTTATATCTTGATCTGGCATCCGGCCCCTTCTACGGCTTTAATCGTAAAGGCGCCAAGGTCTCGCAAGGCCTGATCAATAGCTGGTGGGCGCAGGGCATGCAGGCCGGGCACAAGAACACTTATGATTCGATCGCGGCTTTCTCGGCTACGGATTTTCGTGAGGACCTGAAAAAATTCGATGTGCCTACTTTGGTGATTCATGGAGATGACGACCAGATTGTGCCGATAGACACCGCCGGCAAGGCATCTGCCGCTCAGATAAAAGGGGCCAAGCTTATCGTTTATTCCGGTGCACCGCACGGACTGACCGATACGCATAAAGAACGCTTTAACCAGGATCTGCTGCAATTTCTGCAGAACTAAGAGGATCGCAACAAAACGCCGACCGGGGGCAGCCCCAATGGTCGGCTTTTTGTCCTCTGTCCTCGTTGTGACGATAAGCGCGCTTAAACAGCAGACACGCCTTATCCGATCGAAGCAGCCGGTGAAGCAAAGCTTCGTGAACGCTTCGAACGGGCAAAGGCAGAGGGCGACTTGCCCAAAACAGCCAAACCCGCTGCCCTTGCTGCTTTTCTGATGGCGGTGCTACATGGCATGGCAGTACAAGCCAAAGCCGGTTTTAGCCGCGACATGCTGCAAGCGGTTGCCGACCTGGCTCATAATCGCATACCTAGGAGTATTTCTTGTCTTTAATTTAAGGAATACTCCTGACGTTGCTATGAACGTCCATCAGCAGGGCCATCTTGCATTTTGCAGTAGCTATCTTGTATTTGACAGTAGCTCATTGTTTCTTTCGGAAGGTATATAAAGCGCAAGCAACAGATGCAATTAAACCCAGTACAGCACTCTCCAACGCTAAGGCCTGGTTGTCTTTACCTGAAAGCCAGATAGCGTACTCATAACTAGATATAGTTCCGACGATTGAAATCAATAGAACGGAAACCGCTCTATATTCTTTTGGTAACGACGCCGCAATACACCCGGTAAAAAATGCGGGCGGAATAAAAAAAATGCCAATCCCACCTTGAAGCGGTAACAAAACCATCTCAAAACATAGATCGCTATTTATCGCCTTCTTGAATAGGGACGATATATAGAACTGCAAAAATAACAGAGTACCTCCAATCCAACACCCAATGAATGTAAACAATAATACCGTTTTAAGAACCTCTTTCGCGATGTTCAAGGCCTGCATCCCGCTTATCTAATATCTCAATTTTATTCATTGCTTGATCAACATAGCTTTACCCACGGCATCGTGTTGGCCCTGTATCTGATCATGTTGATAAAAATTGTACCGCCGCAGCTTGTGTGCCGCATACGTCCAAATTTCGAATCCATCTTTATAAACCCATACAAATCCACATTTGGCCCAGAAGTCAACAAAACGTCCTTCCGAATCCACCGTAAATTGAAAATTGATTCGATCTAGCTTAGCCTCGTCCTCGGGCCACCTATCAAAATAACCCTGCACTTGCTCCTCAATCGCACCAGGACAATATTTCCCCTTATGTGCAAGTTTCAGTCGCCCTTCCTTCATCAGGCAGGAAACGACGCAAAGAAAAAAATCCTTGCGCACTTGATACGACGCTACTGATATTCGAGGTACGCGCAAACAAACATATGTCCACAAGGCATTCGCGTCAGAACCTTGCACGGCATTCCAAATTTGTTGCAGAAGCTCGTCTGACACGAGAAAACCATCCGTAGAAGGTTTCCAGACAGCGTTGACAGATTTACTATTCAGCTCTGGATGGCGTGGCTCTGGAAACACGTACAAGCCGCAAATTATGGATGCCAGAAACGCAATCAAGGATGTTTCTAAAACGTACGGAAACGCGACATACGATAAAAATATATCGGCATGAAGGTAACTTAAAGCTGCGCTAGCGGTTGAAATAAATACAAGAGAAACAGGGTTCTACTTAGCTTCAAAAACGAAGCAACAACCCCTGACAAGAATGCGGGTGGCCAGAAAATCAACCCTTTTATCGCACTGATAGGCATAAAGACTACACTTAAGTAGACAACAATATCGCTCAAAACATAATCTGAATACCCCCAAAAGAATGCCTTTCTGAGTAGTAAAAAACAATCATAAAATACACCACCGATCCATGATCCCAAAAAGGTATAAACTAAAATTGTTCTTGAGGCCTCATATGACATTCTTTATTTCTCTCGCTACATCATTATTTGCGGACTATTCCTGCAATCCTAGTTAAACGTTCTGTGAAAACCATTCAATCAATGCGGCCGAAAAAACAATAATCGCTACAACCCCCAATAAAACTTGCAATAGGACAACGAAAAACGCTATTAAGCCAAGTAGTGTTATTTTCTGTTTTAATCTAAAAAATATCCCAGAAAGAACCATCGCGAAAAGAATGAACTTCAGAATACTAGTCACTGCGAATACAAGAGGATAACCATAATGAAAACCTCCAAACCCCACTATGCCAAGTAATGTTCCTCCGCCTATACCCCATGCCCAAAAAGTTATTGGCAAGCTGAACTTTCCAAAAACTAAACTTCTTGTCATAGATAATAACCTCTTCACTCCAATGGTCCTTTTTCAGTTGATCAACATTTCTATCTGCGTCTCACTTTCGAGAGAGCAGCCCTTTTTTTCAGAATGCTGCAGAAGTTTTCCGTGACAACAACGTGCCTGACTGGGGTAGAAAGGTACAGCATTCCCGAATAGCTACTATTATTTCGGTCGCAAATTTAATTTTGAATTCTCCGACTATATTGGCTAAATTTCCTCAATCTTGATCAAATTATTCTGGGATTTATAGTATTTGGTAAACGATTTTGGTTATTCCCCACTAGAAAGCTGTTGATAGCGCCTTCTGAGCTTGATCAGTACCCCCCCGAAGGAGGTGTACACGGGTCAGCATTTATGGCGCCACGCCACTTGAAATGCTTTTTGACCAGTCAAGGTAACCGCCGATTTCTAACAAAACAGCCATACGCTCCAGTTTTTCCTTAACTAACATTTTTTCCGTCATTTGATGGGTTTAACTTCCATGACTTCACCCCTCTTGTTAGCCCAAGGCTTGAGTACAATCATCGGCTCGTTGAGATCGCTCATTTTCATAATTCAATGATGGCGTACTCATTAGTCGCAACTATTTTTAGTAAAGCATTTTCTGACCATGCACCGTAAAAGTTATAGCTTTGAAAACGGTCCTCCCTTTCGTCAGGAAAGTATTCCATTGTAGGTTTTTTAAAAACATCGCTTTCAAATATTTGGACATGAGACAGATCCTCATCTTCGATACTCATCGCTTGGATTGATAGAACCTCGTTAAAAATTATTAACCATTTTTTTCCTTTCCAATCTTTGAATGTCAATTTCAAATCCAAAACATTTGATTCAATCTTCAATATTTTTCCATCAGAGATGTGAAAATCATTTAGTAACATATTTATTTCCCAGGGTGTCGTTCATTCGGTAGAAAGCCTGTGCCGTTCCCAACTTTATAATTTTCTGGCTTTACTTTGTAAATTGCATTCTGTTTTTTTGCTTGGTTCCAAGTCAAGTTTTCCGGTTTAACTTCGATGTGATAATGTTCCCCGTGGTGACGAGGATTAAAAGGTCCACTATCTCCCGGATGACTTTCATAACGAATTCTCGTATTAGCATTTGGCTCCCAAAGCATTCTAGTTGTCCCATGCTGCGTTGTCGATACCTTAGGTGATACTCCTAAAACCTTAGTAAGGTCATTAGGATTCGACGGGAATTTATTATGTGCACTGATAATCTCCGTTTCTTCAGATATATGTTGTTTGAAATTAAGTGATTGATTTCCTCTCTCACTATTTCCGATACCAGCAGCTGTCTGAGTATCGTTATTGCGTGACCCATTAACCCCTTTGTTGCTACCCCTGGAATCTCTGGCACCTTTGATGCCCGCCATCATCGGAAGTGCAGCAGCCATAATTTCAGCTGTTTCCCTATCAAGCCCCATCGCCTCAAAGCGCTTGCTCCAGCCATACTCAACCGCAATGCCTTGCGCTTCCGCATCCATCATATAAATAGCAGGCAAATAGTCACGGAACTCGCCAGGCAGTGTGTTATCCGCTGCCAGTTTCTTTATCGATTTATCAAAAACATCCCACTGTTCAATCAAATAACCATATTTTTGATGGCACTGCTCAGGCGATGCTGAGCACACGGCTTTAATTTCCTCCTGCTGTTGAACATTGGTATCCACCATGTCCTGGATGACTTTCTTGCATGACGCTCCAGAACAATTTCTGGCCCGTTGCGCAAAATTATCCAGCTGCTCGGCAGTCAGATAGTTATTCTCCACCGCCGTGCGCCCCGCCACACTGCCGCTGACCAGGCTGCGCCCGTCCCCACCGGCTGCACCTGCGATCCCAGCCCCAGCCAGACCCGCAATCGAACTCACCGTCGCTTTCTCATCCGGCGTCAGTTGCCCAACACCTTTGCCATAGATCCAGCTGGCTGCAATCGGCGCAGCCGCTTCGGCCCCGGCGGCAGCTAGGGCGTTGCCGGCGATGTTGTTGCCAGTCGCCGCAGCCACCACTGCGCCCAATCCTGCGTGCGCCAGGTAGTGCCCAGCGCTGCCTTCCTGACCAGTCTGCTTGAACTGCTGGCCGATTTCCTTAGCAACGGTCGGACTGGCCGCTGCCACGAGCGAGCCGGCCAGGCTGTTGGATGGCGTTGCCAGACCCGCAGCCACCGTTTCAAGTATCCACGCATAGTTGCGCAGCGAGGAATTGCGCGTATCGCGCTCTTGTTCGCTGATCAGCCCCGCCTCGAACAGGGCATCGTTGCTGGCGATGCGTTTTTTAAGTTCACCTGCCGCGTTCTGGGTGGTACTGTTGAAGGCCTGCGACACGTCGCGTTGCAAGTCAATTTCTTTTTGAACCGCTTCTTTGTCGAAGCTATTGCCCAAGCCCGTGTAGGCCAGGGTCTCATCGCTCGTGAGCGGCGTCTTGATCTCGGCGATAGTCTCGGCAACGGATTTTCCAGTCTTCTCCTGCTGCGCTTTTGGCCGAGTGATGTTGATATTGGCGGTATTGATGCCGCTTTTCGTTACGCTGCTCTCATTGCTGCTGACCGAGCCAAAGCCCATGCTGGCCTGCAGACCTTTTGCTCCGCCCAGTCCAGAACCGCCCATGATCCCGCCTTCGCCACCAATGCCCACGCTACTTGCCTTCACCCGACTGTAGTTTTTGATGTCGCGCGCTGCCAGCGTACCCGTCGTCAAACGGTTCCGACCTTCGGCTTCAGCCTCGGCGCTGGAGGTAATGACAGTCCCCGTCAGATCGGTATGACCGTCAACATCGATCTGGTAACCCTGGTCCTGCGCAAAGATGCCCGAGAGTGCATTGACGCTGGCGTAGTCGGCCGAGATTTTGGATTTGGACGCGCTGCCAGATCCAGAAGCCCCGTAACCGATGGTCACTTCACCCTTGGCGTTTAGCTGCTTGCCCTTGTAGGTCGAGGTATCTTGCAGGCTCTCTATGGACAGATCCGATGCCTTCAGCACCACCTGCGAGCCGGCCACCTGGCGCCCTTCAGGGTGGTGCTACCGCCGCTGTGCAGCACAGTCTGGCTATTGCGATCGCCCACATGAGTGTATTCATAGCGGGTTTCATCGCCCTTGCCATGGCCCTTGCCAACATTCGCGCCTACCGTAATACCCAATGCCGCTGAGCCATTTTCGTAGCCGGCCGATACACCAATTTTGCCGCCAGCTGAACTGTTTTTGCTGCGCTCTTTATACGTTTGTGCTGCAGCAGCAAGGTTGATGGCATCATCCGCTATCAGAATAGTGCCTTTTTTGCCGGCAATATCGGAACCGGTGACGGTAATGTCCGATCCCGCGCCCCCGCCTGTTGCCAGCACGGTGACAGTGTTCTGCGCAAGCACTTGGCTACCGCTGGTTTGTGTCTGCTGCACTTCGGTACTGCTGCGGCTGCTTTGGCTGCCATAAGTGATGGACACTTTAATGCCAGAGGTGCTGGCTGCTCCCTTGGCGTCGCCCGCCTGCAACTGGGCTATGGCCTGCCCCATATTGCCCATTTGCTGCGCGGCCTTGTAGCTAGACCATCCGGTATTGGCCGCCGCCATCGCATTGACGCGGGCATTTTTGCTTTTGCCATTCTGCTCGGCCGCACGCACGGCCGCCTGCACAGCCTCAACCACCGGCACTTCTACGCCAATAGTCAGGCCGCTTTTCTGGAACTCATGTACTTCTTTACTCTGCCGCTGGTCTGTGCCAGGGTCTATGACCACGGCCTTGCCTTTGAGCAGTACATCGCCCTGGGCCAATACGTCTGAACCGCGAACCGTGAGTTGTTCTCCCGCAAGCAGCCGGGTATCGCCTTTGAGGCTGCCCACGCTGCTGCGCGCCTGGCTTTGGATGGCGCCCTCGGCATCCATCCGGTAGGTGCTGCTTTGCGAGCCGATGGTAAAGCCCAGCGTGCCGCCGCTCAAAATGCCGGATTTGGTGGTCTTGCGATAGTCGTGCTCGCGACTTCTTTCGGTCCCGGCTTCAACCCGAAGATTGTTTTTGGCGACCAGAGTGGTGTCATTATCTGAGACCACGTCGCTGGCAACAATGCTCAGGTCGCGCCCGGCCAGCAGGCTTACTGTGTCGCCGCTGACAGCGCTGCCCTGCAACGTTTGCCGCTGCACGTCGCTCTTGATGACTGAGGATTTGGTGGCCAGGCCGCTGCGCTTGCTCTCGTAATTTTGCAAGGTTCCGGAAAGCTCAGACGAACCGGCTTCAACGCGAATGTCACGCCCGGCCTGAACCACCACGGCGCCCTGCTGGCTGGTGACATCGGCCGCCCTAAGCGTGACATCATTGGCCGACTGCAGCCGGATGTCGCCCTCGCTGGCGATCTGCGTGCCCACCTCCTGTGAAGACGCTCTTTTGACAAAGTTCCTGGCATCGCTCACTACCAGGTCGCTTTTACTTGTGGTCAGGGTCTTCAACGCAAGGTCATTGCCGGCCTGCAAGGTCGTACTGCTCTCATCAGCCTTGCCTGCATTGGCCACAGCAGCGGCGGTCAGTGTCAGATTGCGCCCTGCCTGTACATGCAACTGGCCGGGCTGCTGCGCGCCGGTCACGTACAGGCCGGCCAGGCGATCAATGCCCGTATATTGATACCGGTCCTGGCCAGAACGGCTGTCCGAATGGCTCAGCGTACTGGCAATCTCAATATCGCGACCTGCCTGCAGCTTGAGTGCCTGTTCTGCCGTGATCGCCCCACCGATAACACGGATATCATCCCTGGCAGCCAGATCAATCTGACTCGCATTGATGCGTCCACCGGCCATATTCCTGATACTGTCGGCAGTGATGTTCACCAACTGCCTGCCGGCAACGGTCCCGCTGTTGTATATCGTATCGGCGTCCAGTTTGATGGTATCGGCAGCGATCAATGCGCCATCGCCGCGCAAATCGCCCTTGCGAGTCTTAACGTATACCTGCGGCGCCAGCACCCGCTGCTTCGTGCCATCGGGCAGCGTCACGGTTTGCTCGACAAGCCACACGATATCGCTGGTCAATTGCGCCATTTGCTGGGCAGTGAGCGCAATACCGGGTACCAACTTGAATTTTTTGGCGAAGGTGACCGCGTTGCTCATCAACGCGCGATACTGCTCCTCGTCGTTCTCATATCCACCCAGGAATCGACGGCCGGTGAGCTGACCAATCTGTTCATTGACCAGCCGTCGTTCGTAGAAACCGTCACCCAGTCGTTTCAGGGTTTTCTGCGGATCCAGGCCCAATTGCTCCAGCATATAGTTGGAGGTGAGCCAGTTCCCATACTGTGCGAACTGCGGATCGGTCTCGATCAATGGGCCGCCGTAGTTCTCTGGACGAATGCGGTACAGGCTGACGGTGGGCAGTGTAAACCGGGGTATGGTGGTGCGAACCACCGGTTCGACACCGCTCTGCGTTATTTGTGGTCCGCCCAGTGACACCTCGCTCACGGGCGCTACGCCGCCCACGGCAATGGCAGAGGCCTGGTCTGGGACTGGAGCGATATCAACCTTGCGGCCTGGGCTGTTTGCGCCCATTTGCACAACGGTCACACCTGTCGTAATGTGTTCCTCGCGTTCGTTTTGATACTTCTTCCAGCTTTCGTATCTGTCTCTATTGTTGTGCTTGCGATGCCTGCCGGTTTCCGTTATCCGGCGAATGGCATTTTCATCATCGATGTTGTGAATGGACTGCACCGCTCCTGTCAGTGCCCCACCGATCAATACCCGGCTTTTATCATTGGTGAACGTGCCACCTGTTAGCGCCAGATTTTTGCCGATACTGATCTCACCCGGCTTGCTGTGCGTGATTCGTGTCTCTTCTGTGGTGACCTGGTACTCGTACTGATAATACATATCCTCGTGGTAGCCCTGCAGATCACTGTTATATCGCGAGATAAGCGCGTTAAGTTGATCATAGCTCGGGTTGTTTTTCATATACTCGGCCATCGCCGGGTTCGCTACCAACCTGCAATAGCTATTCGGCCCAGTACCGCATACTTCGATTTCAGGCTCAGGAACATTCGGGTCCGGTGCAGCAATGCCGGTTTTCTCCCAGATTGGATCATCAGGCTTGTACAGCGGCTCATAAACAAGTTCGTACTTTTCGGTACCCCTGCCGGGACGATCAATATCTGCGCCAGGACGATCAACATCTGCCTCAGGACGATCGTCAGGTACGCGTATATAGGAAATAAAATAACTGGGCGCAAGGCCTATCCACCGCTCGTCAAGATAATAGTTGCGGGGAAATGCCCCATATCCATGCGGCACCCATTTGATACGCATGCCGACTTTTGGCGCCTCTGGTTGTCCGAAAATACCCCATAGATTACCCTCAGGTCCGGCGTAATACACCATCGATTTGTCATCGTCGATCACCACGGCCATGTCACTGCCATAGCGCTTGTGTATTCTCGGATCATAAGAGCTGTGCTCCGGAATGGGCTCGAAATCTGTGCCATATCGGATACCCACCTGCTGCAATTGAGTCCGATAATCCGCATTCACATTGTTCAGTTTCTCGGCATGAACCGTCGCGGAACCCACAATATCAATAATCGAACCGTTATTGACGATCGAAGAAGCTGTACCCGTCGCATGGTTGTCGGCATCCAGGCTGCGTCCGAAAGCCGCTCTCCCCCGCTATAGATAAGCGCGCCGTCCTGGTTGGACAATGTTTGCGCGCCGATATCCAGCCGATCATGAGCGGCAATGGTGCCCGCCTGGTTCGAACCATTCGGTGCTGCGCCATTCAGAATGTCCCTGGCCTGCAGGCCAAGGCGCTGGCCGTAAATGCGGCCGGAGCCCAGATTGCGGATCTGCTCGGCGACCACCAGCGTATCCTGCCCGTTGATCAGACCCTGATTCTCAAGCGTGCCAGAGGCATTCACGCGGGCTTGCCTGCCCTGGATCTGGCCGGCCTGCGCGTTTTGAATATGATGTGCGTTCAATGACAGGGCGCCACCAGAGGTCAGCTTAGCGTCATTGCGCAAATCCCCCGATGTGGTCAAATCCAGCTTCGATTGCCCGATCAGGGAATGGGTATTGCGGTAATCACCTTTCAGATCCAGGGTAAGCTGGTCGGCAGCGAAGGTTCCCAACTGGCCCGTCAACTGCGCCCCTTGCACAAGCATGCTGGTTTTGGCACTGATATAGCCCTGCTCATTGTTCAGGAGCAGTCCTCCCGCTGGGTCGCTGAGATGGGTCGTGCCAAGCGAAGTTGCAAACCCGTTCTGGTTATCGATTTTTTCAGACAGTTTAAAATCCAGCGCCAGCGTTGCCGCGACAAAGCCGGTGCGATTGTTCAGTGCGCTACCGGCCAGCGACACCGTGTTGGCCTGAATGCCTTTTTGCTGCTGCGCGGCGCGATCGCCACTGAAGGTGTACTCGTTATCGATGGCGCCCGCGTGAATGTCCAATGAACCGCCAGCCGAATCAGCCTGATCGGTTGTCAAGGCTGGTGTCCCCCAGGCTCAGATTCATACCCTTGACGCTTTGTACGTTGCCTTCCCGGTTATCCAGGCCTGTTGCCTGCACATGCAACTGGTCGCTTCCCACGACACTGCCCTGCCGGTTATCCACCTGTCCAGCACGCAAGGTCGCTGCCTTGCCCGCGCCGATAAAGCCGAGCCGGTTGTCCAGTTGTCCCACAGTCAATTGCAGGGTGCCGCCGCTGCCACCCCCTTGTCCTTGCCTGCATTGGTATTGATCAAGCGCTGGCCGGCAGTGTCCATCTCCAGGGCCTGTCCTGCCTGAATCAGGCCCCCGTCATTATTCACCTCGCCACTGCGGATATGCAGCGCCTGCGCAGCCTGCACAATACCTTGCGCGTTGTTCAGGGCTTGCCCGCCGGTGTCCACACTCGCATTTTTGGCGCTGATCGTCCCCTGTCGGTTATCCAAGCCCTGCCCGTGCTGAGCCAGCGTCAGCTCAAGACGCTCGCCGGCCCGTATCTGGCCCACCTGGTTATTGATGCCGCCGGCGCGCAATGTCATTGCCGTGCCGCTGCGAATCTGCCCGGCCTGGTTCGCCAGCACGTCGTTGTCGGCCAGCGTCAGGCTGACCTGACCCTTATTGCTGCGGATCGTGCCGCGGGTGTTGATAAGCTTGCGGCTGGTGACATTCAGCGTTGCCGCTTCGGCAGTGGGCGCCGTTTGCAGCACAGACCCGTCGGTATTGTCCAGGCTGTCGCTTTTGATATGCAGGTTTGCCGATGTCGCCGCGATCAGCCCGCCCTGATTATCCAGTTCACCGGTCTGTAGTACAAACGGGTTCGCGCCGGTGTGCACAATCTGGCCCCATCGATTGCGAATACTCCCCGCATTCAGTTGCAGGTCATTGGCCTGGATACGGGCATGCTCTGTAGAAATCTGTTTCGGCGTGTCTATCGCCAGCGTTTGTGCGTAGATCTGCGCATTGTCGGCCTGCAGATTTTCCTGGCGGGAGCGAAGCCGAATGTCTGTTGCCGCCAGTTGGCTATCGGCAACCGACAACTTGTCGGCCTGCGCCAGCAGAAAGCCGTCGACCTGAATCGTGCCCGAGAGGGTGGCCTGCTGCGTGGCTTGCAACGTGATCGACTGCCCGGGCTTCAAGCGACGATCCTCGGCGCTGCCAGATGGCACGTGTTGCCCATCTGCAGAATCAGGAACCTCCAGGCCCGCCGCCAGTTGGCTGCCGCGCGCCATTGCCAGGCGTCCTTGCGCGCCGTTCGCGCCCAGCGCGATATTGCCGCCCGACAGAATTTGACTGTTGTTCTGCAAGGCCCCGACGGCGTTGACGATGGTTTCGGTTCTGCCATAGAGCGTACCGTCGTTGTGCAACGAACCGGACTGTACCTGCAGCGCGCCGTCTGCCGCCAGCGTGCCGCGATTGTGAACCTGCCCGTCGCTGGAAAGCGTCAGGCCGCCCCCCGCCTGGATATTGCCGGCATTGTTCACTCCAACCCCATGCTCGGTCGCCAGTAGCGTAATCTGCCCTGCATACATACCGCCGAGCTCAGCCACGTCAATCGCCACTTGCGGCTTGTCGCCCTGCGTGCCGGAACCTTCGGGTTTGGCCGCCTCCGTTGCCGTGGCGTCAACTTTTACGGCCCCTGTATCGGCGGCAATCGTATTGACGCCGGTTTTGATATCCAACTGTTTGGCGCGCAGCGCACCTGTTACCTTCACGGCGCGGGCAAGCACGTCTACATAAGGCGTCTGGCTGGCATCCATGTTGGCGATGTTCACCAAGCCGCTACGCACCACATAATTGTCCAGCGCACCGGTAGAGGGGTTAAGATTTACCTGCCCCGTGGTCAGCACCGCGCGATCGGCCTGGATAAACCCGCAGCCGTCGCAAGTGATACCGGCTGGGTTGGCTACAACCACCTGGGCGCGCTGCCCTGCCACTTCGATATATCCGTTCAGCCGGCTGGGATCGGCCGACTGAATCTGGTTGACGATCACCCGGGCGCTTTCGTTATGGAGCAAGGGGTTGCCCTGGATCCATCCGGCCAGCTGGGTTTTCGTGCTGGTAATGGAGTTGTTCAGAATGGCGCCATTTTTCTGTACGTCGAACTGGCTGTAATTGTTCATGGAGACACCCGCGCCATTGGGTGTCTGGATATTGACCTGCGGCAACCCGTTAGCCGTGGTCACAACAGACGGTTGCGTATGGGCCGGCATGGCTTTATTGGCCACGATCTGGGCATAGGCAGGAATCCCTGGCAAAAGCGTAATCAGACCCACCGCGCCCGCAAGCAATAAGGCCTGTCCGATGGGCCGCAGGCAATTTGCCGGGAAGCCCTGGCCTGCCGGCAACGCCATACCCAGCCAATTTTTATTGCCTGCTTTACCTGGCTGGCCATCCGCCCGGCAAGCGCGCCCGCCATGGTTTTTTCCCCTCCCGACCACAATGTCGGCAACGACCATCCACTGGCCGCGAACATGATTGAATCGCAAACGATAGCAGCGTTTATTCATACTCACTCACCGATACAAACGCTTCGACACAGCCGCCCTGCCATGAATGCCAGCGCACGCCGGCCGCCATGGCGCCTCGCCTTATATCGAAAAACTGATACTGAAGCCACCCGTGGTGGATGGCGTTTTGAACCCCCGTGGTTTGCTCAATGGCTTGCCAAGGAAGAATTCATATTGCACTTGGCCGAACAGGTTGCCCCGAACGCCAATGACAGATCCCACCAGCGAGTGCCCCAGCAATTGCCTGGCATGCTGGCCGCTGACGTGGCCTGCATCCACACCGGCAAAGACCTCGTGCCTGGCAAGGCCCAGCCGGGACAGCGGAAACGCCAGCTCATTGCGCAGGAACCAGCCCCGGTCTGCCATTAGCACATATTCCCCACTGAAGCCGCGCACGGTATACCGCCCGCCGATGCTGAACTGGTCTTGCGCAATAAGCGGTGTCTTGTTCCACTGGGCCTGCCAGGTGCCGGTGTAGCGAACCGGCTGCTGGCCAATGGAAAACGGCACGGACACATTGGCCGATGCCCGCCAGATACGCGGCCGGGAAGTGCCTTCATCAAACAGCTCTTCCGGCGCCCGGCGCGCGTTGCCCGCGCCCGTACCGCGTCGATAGGACAAGCCCAGATCAAGCGTGGCCGAGCCAAGGTATTCACGATGATTGAACCCTGCTTCCCATCCGGCCATGCGACGTTGCTGGATGGCGATTTCCGTGTCCTCGATAAAATTGCGCGATTGACGCGCCCAGGCTTTGGCGTAGACACTGAATTTCCTTCTGGCATCCCGATAGACTTGCCGACTCAGGGTCAGGTCCAGCCGGCGGCTGCGGCCACTGTAGACGTAGCTTTCATTGATGCCGGCCACAGGCTGGCGGTATGTGAACCTGGACCCATTCACGCTAAAGAGCCAGTAGCCAAACGGAATGGAATAATGCAGCGCACTGTCTTTTGCCTGTCGCGCCCCGCCTGCCGATGAGCCAAGGCTGCGTGTGTGGCTTACGTAAAACAAATCATTCAGCGTTAGCAAATGATCAAGCGAGAGCGCCATGTTTCCCTGATAGCGTCCCGTGCTCTTGCTGCCAGCGTCGTCAAGGGTTACCATCAGGCGAGCCGGCCGGGATTGTTTCCAGTTGATGAGCAGGTCGCTTTGCCCTGGTTCAGATGCAGGAGCGATCTGGATATCAGCCTGAACGGTAGGCAGGCGACGGAAGTTTTCCAGGCCTTGTTCAATATCGCGGAGATTCAGAACATTGCCCTGCCTGATCGGCAAAGCGTTCCAGCGGCGCGCCCGGGTATCCGACGCATCGGTAAAACGAATCTCATGGACACGCCCTGGGATAAGCGACAGCACCAGTTGTCCGGCGCCGATATTCTGGGGCTCGACCATCACACGGCTGGTAATATACCCAGCAGCCATGATTGAGTTCTGCACCTGGCTGGCCAACAACTCAATGCCCTGGGCGCCAAGGCACTGTCCTATGGGCGACGGTAAATGGCCCGGAGCGTTCCCGGGGGCAAGGGCCGCATCCAGCGCCCATGCAAAACGCGCGGCCGAGTCGCCGGTTAACATAACTTCATTGATGGGAAAACACGGTGTCTCGACCGGATAACGGCTGCGATCCGTGGCGGGAATGTCGGGAACAAGAGGAGTAACGTCTGCCGATGGCAGGCGACTTTCAAGAAATTGCTGCTGTTGCTGCTGTCGTTGGATGTGTTGTGCATCCAACAGGTCTGCCCGCAGCGTTTGCGCGCCGGTGCTGGCGCCAGCAAATGCAATGAGCACCGGCACGATGCAGGCCAGCCGCAACCGATAGCGCCTATGGCGTGAACGAGGTAAAGAGAAGAGACGTTCCCGCTTTCTTAGCGGCTGCCAATTATTGAGCTTGTGGATTGACCAATACACCATCGCTGCCTGCAAACATGACTACTATTTGCGGGCATTCTAAGAGTACTGCAGTCAAAAGTAATTTACATGGATCAAAAAATCACGCAGAAACCGGCCACAGGCGTCGGCTGGTGCGTCGGTATATGACCGAAAGTTGTTTGCTCAGATAAGTGCAGCACGTTTGCTTTATATAGGCGGGCATAGAAAATGAAACAACTGCCATCTCAGAGAGCAGACTGTTTTCTGATTTAGTGCTGTTCTGCTCACGACTTGCTGATTTCCTATCAACGGGGCAATTATTGTCGCTCATGCTATTGACTAGCGGGTACTAAAAAACAATATTTTTTCTCTCTGAACTGCATTGCTATATATGGGCAGTCATTCCAATACTCTCTTAAGCAGGCCTGCTCGGGCTGCGCCATTTCGTACATCGTGCATTTTTCGTTTTTGCATGTCGTTGTATAGACTTTCCCGCTCTCGGTGTGACCCGCAGCAACGACTGTTTTATCCTTGGGTAGCGATAACGCTGCAAAAGCGTCAATCATCTTCTGCTGCTGCGCAAGAGTGCCGGAGTCCGGCGGCTGAGATAGCGTCATCTCGCCTGTCAGAAGCATAATCTTGATGTAGTCGTCAAACTGCGCTTTGGAGCAAGAAAGCTGACCATTTTCCGAAACGAGAGCAGCATCGCTTTTTTGTCCCGCCAAAAGCGCTGTGCCCAATAGTACGACAAACAATACAAACATTATTCCGATTGAAATAAAGCGTTGGCTTACTTTCATAATTTAAATCAGTTGAGGTTAATTTGCGCGAGCGACTTCGCGATGTATTTCTTTGCTTTCCTCTGAATAGCAAAAACTACTCGGCAGGCGTAAAGTCTATATTGAAAAACAAAAATGCTGTCGCTTTATTTTCCATCTCTTTCATCGTGCACGTTTCTTCTTTACACGTCGTAGTAAATATCTCTGCCGATGACACATGAACACTTGCAATGACTGTTTTTAAACCATCCGAGCGCTTAGCCAAATAATTTGCAAGAGCCTCCTTCTGTTTGGCCACGCTACCATCATACGACTGGGAAGCGATAGTCACCAATCTTTATCATATTCGACTGATACTCGCGAAACGCAGCCGCAGCCGCAGCCGCAGCCGCAGCCGCAGCCGCAGAGCAGGTTAATTCACCTCATCCTACTTCAGCAGTAGAAATTTCACCTGTCATAACATTGCACTCTTGTATGCCGCCATTCCAATGCTCTTTTAGGCTAATTGAGCCAAGACGGGCTTACTAGCAAGTCGACTTTTTTTGATTTAGTCTATTATTCCCGTAGTGCCCTGGCCGCGCCGCCGTTCTGCCCTGCGGCCAGACGCGCCTCACCGGCCCTTGAAAATAGAGAAAAACTAAATAAAACATCAAGAATCCGCGGAAGGATTCAGCTCTCGTAAACGCTTAGTCACAACTTCCCAGTCATCGTCTTTTATCGTACCATCGATCCAATCCTGAACGTGAGTCTGAAGATCTGCGCTAGGATACATTTTAAATTCGCGCTCCCAATCCTCTCGGTCCGGCAAAATATCGAATGCTGGCAAATGGTCATAATCAAAGTCAAATTTGAATTTACCGTCCTCCTGCACATTGACCACCATGGTGTACCAGGCATCTCCCTGATTTATTTCGGCCATCGAGTTACGGAGTTTTTCTACTAAAAGATAATTTTGTCCACCGACTCCTGACGTACTAATTTCTTCTCCATCTAGAAAAAAAGTAATTTTCCCCTCTATATAGCCATAAATTAATTTTACGATGCATACCCCGGATGTCCATATCCGATCAGGAGCTTTAGCAAAAATATTTTGAGCAATGGAACGATGCAAATTATCCAAGTTTTCATTCATGTAATTAATTTCCATTTGATATCAATATGCACCTTGGTACCTGACTTTATATGGATTTGCGGACTTTCTATGTGTATGGAATTCGGTTTGAGTACGATCTTTGAATCACCGCAGATGAACTGCATCTGCATACCAGCAATATGCGACTCAATTGTGCCCACAGATACCTGGTATGCTAAACCAGTCGTCAGCGCTTTTGCCAGGCCAATTGTTTCGGCCTTAGCCAGTTTAACCGTCTCTGTCTAAATACCACCGATAAAGCTATGCTCATGCCTATCGACATTCTTTTTCCGATCTCTTCCCACCCAATGGGTTTCATCTCGCTCAACCTCAATATCCTGATTGCGCTCGGCATGAATCCATAACTGTTCTTGCCCAGCCTTGTCTTCAAAACGGATCGCATTGGCTGTCTGATAATTGCCATCAGGCGTGGAACGCGAATAAATCCCCATTTGGGTCTCGTTCTCCGGCAGCTTCCACGGCGGCATCATCGCCGCGTTATATACCCGGCCAGTGATAATCGGCGCATCGGGATCCCCGTTCAGGAAGTCAACAATCACTTCATCACCAATCCTTGGCACCTGAATCGCGCCAAAGTTACCACTGGCCCAACTGCTCGAAACCCGGATCCAGCACGAACTGTTCTCGTCTTTCTTATCGTATCGGTCCCAATGAAAGTGCACCTTGACCTGGCCATATTCATTGGTCCAGATCTCCTTGCCCTCAGGGCCCACCACTACAGCCGTCTGTGGTCCCAGGGTACGCGGCTTGCGCGTAATACGCGGCGGCCGGAATGGCAAGGTGGCGCATTGCACGGTCAGATCGAACACACAGCGGCGACCGTTTTGCGCCGCCTCCTCTGGCGAGCTTACTGAATGGTAGTTGTTCTCTTTCAGATCATAGCGGGTGCCTAGCACTACATATTCGCGGTTTTCTTCTGTACGGGGGCAGCGAACCAGATTGAACAGCGAGGCGGTAGCCACGCCCCGCGCGGTGCTGCGCAGCGTCCGGGTATCACGAACGTGGTGCTGCTCTTGCATGCGCTGGCGTGCGTAGCGCTCACCCAGGGGATCATCCCCGTAATTGCCCGGCCATTCATACACTTCCGCTTCATTGTGCGAGTGATCCAGCTTGATCTGCTGGCGTGCCGCCAGGTCTGCGCGGGGTGTGGTGAAGTTGTAATCGTTGGTGGTGTATTGCCCTGGCCTCAGGTCCTGAAACACCGCCACATGTGTCATATAGTCCTGCTGTGGCAGCGTCAGTTTGTCTTCGGTGAAATACGGCACATGTTCGTAGCCGTCTACCGGCTTGTGGCTCTGGATTTCGTCGCTCATGACCAGCGTGTGCTTTCCCTGCTCATGACGAAAGTAATAATGAATGCCTTCGGCCTCCAGCAGCCTGCTCACAAACTGAAAATCAGTTTCGTCATATTGCACGCAATAGACACGTGGCGTGTAACTTTCCACCAGGTCGAATTCAAACGCATAACCATAGGGCGCCAGCACTTGCTTGATGGTCTCTGGCACAGACTGGTTCTGGTAGATGCGAAATTCTTTTTTGTGAGTCGCCAGCCAGAACCAGGGCACCACGCGCGCTTCGTACACAAAATAACGATCCGCCTCGCCTTCCTGGCCTACCAGTGCAAAGCTGGCGATCACACCATTAATGTGCCGGGGAGCTGCCGCCGTTTCGATGGTCAAAGTCAGGGATTTACCCAGCAACGCCCTCACATCCACCTGCATCGAGCGATGCAGCAGGCGTACGGTATAGTCTGAAAGAGTAGATAATCCGTCCGCGCCTTGCATGGCGTCAAACAGAAATTGGGCATTATCAGCCGCAATGGAGACCCTGATCAGCCGGTCAGGGTTGATTATGTTCGATATATTTATATTCGCAGACATCTAGCGTGGCGGGCCTGCGTCGCACCCACCTCTTTTTATGTAGAAATGTTCTTATTTATTTAGAAACAGCCACTTACAGCGAATTATAAATAACCCAGGCAGCCAGCGATATACATTTTTACAAACGCTTTCAAACTTGGGACCCAACGCATTTGCTTGCTCGCTGGCAGGCAATGTTGGCGTTATTACCATCAATGTGGTCAAATCCATACTCACTGACAAGCAACATCCAAAGACAAGACAATGACTTCCTCTTCCAGGCTGGACCGGGCTTACAGCGCCTTTGATGCCGTCAACAGAACCGACCCCAATATTTTCAATTGGCAAGGGAAAGACTGGCCACGTGAGTTGTTCCTGGCCACGAAACTGACCGAGTGGGTCCAAAAACTCGCCCCAAATGCGTCCGACCCCCTGCAACTGGCCGCGCGCTGCCAGCATATCGGTCGCTGGCAGATTCCCCGGCGTGAGTATCCGGAAGGACGTATTGGTTACCTGACCTGGCGCAAGGCCCTGGCCCAGCACCATGCCGACATGGCAGCACGTATGCTAAGTGAATTAGCGTACGATGCTCCAACGATCGAGCGGGTAAAAGCGATTGTTCTCAAACGCGGCATCAAGCAGGATGCCGATGTACAGATCATGGAAAATGCCCTGTGCCTGGTCTTTCTGCAATATCAGTTCGAAGCATTCCGGCTGGACAATGAAGAGAAAATCGTGAGCATTATTCAAAAGTCATTGCTCAAGATGGATGACGCAGGACGCCAGCAGGCACTGACGCTGGATTACAGTCCTGCCGGGCTTGCGGTGATTAACGAGGCGTTGTCGGGGCTGTAGTTAATGAGCTCAGCACCTCTTCATTGTGCTCGCCCAGTACAGGCGGCGGTATAACCTCGGTGCTTCTTTGCCCATCGAACGAAACCGGCGGACGCACAGTATGAAAGTCACCCATAGTCTTGTGTCTGGCAGAAACCAGGATTTGCAGATGCCGGGCCTGCGGGTCTTCCAGCGCCTCGCTGGTGTCGTACATGGGCGCATGCGGCACATCTTCAGACTCCAGGCGGCGGCACCACTCATCGCGTGAGTGCTTCGCGAAGATCCCCCCCAGAATCTGGATCAGTGCTTCCTGATTCTGGATACGTCCGTTACGGTCGGAAAAGCGCGGATCGTCAAAGAGCAAGGGTTGTTCAATCGCTCTTGCCAGACCTTGCCAGAATTTCTCGGGCGAGGACATATGCAGGGCGATCCACTTTTGGTCGGCGCATTTCAAGACATAAGACTGGGATACGCTCGGGCGGCTGTAGGGCCCATGATTTCGCCCGCCGAATAATAATGCGTAAAAGCATCCAGGTTGAAATGGCTCATGGCCTCCAGCATGGACACCTCTACCTTGCGACCCACGCCCGTACTATTGCGCTCATGCAAGGCGCCTAGAATGCCGTATGCGGCGTAGAAACCAGTGATGGAATCGGCCAACGCCGGGCCAACAACACGTGGGTTCTCCGGGTTGATCAGCAGCCCCAGGAAGCCACTGGCTGCTTGCGCTACCGAATCATAGGCAGGCCGTCGTGCTGCCGGGCCGGTTGGTCCGAACCCACTGATTGAGCAGTAGATCAGCCCCGGGTTGATTTTACGCAGCCGCTCTTCACCTACATTTAGCCGTTCGGCCGCGCCCGGCCGAAAGTTCTGAATATATACATCTGCTGTACTAATCAGTTCATCGAAAGTGGCCAGGTCGGCGGCGTCCTTGGTATTGAGTGTGACACTGCGCTTGTTCCGGTTATACGTCTGAAAGTGCGGGCTGTACAGGCCGCCTTTAAAGGCGCGAAACGGATCGCCCGTACCCGGCTGCTCAATCTTGATCACATCCGCCCCCAGGTCTCCCAACAGCATGCCCGCTGCGGGACCCGTAATGAACGTACCTTGCTCCAGTACACGGATGCCATTAAGTACTTTAATCATGATAAAACTCCATCAGGGGGTCTAGGCGTGATCGGGCGTAAAGTTGTCGGGCAACTCACCGTCGTAGACGTAATTGCGTGTCGCCTGATACGACAAGGCAAAGCCGATGGGTTTTTGGAACTCCTCTGTCAGATGGCCGATAAGACCCGCCGTACGTGCAAGAATCGGCACGCCTCGCAAGGCAGTCATGGGGAAACCTACGCCCAGCAATACGGCCGGAATGGCCGCAGATACATTGAGCATAAGGCTCTTGCCGACAACCTCTGGAATCACTTTTTCCACCGCATCAGCAATGTGCACATAAGTCATATCCGCCCCGGCGCGCTCGGCGACCGCAAACAGCGCGGTCACGCGCGGATCACGCGCTTTATGCAGGGGGTGCCCGTAACCGGGTATCGCGCGTCTGGCGGCACAGTACTCGCCCACCACCTGCCTGGCTGCTTTGTCATAGTCTTGGCCATCGCCGGCACGTACACGAATCTCCTCAAGAAAAATGCCGCTGGTTTCGGAAGCTCCCAGAATGACCGAACCGCAACCCAGGATTCCTGCCGCGACCGCACCCTGCAAGGCATCGGGTGCGGCAGCCAGTGTCATACGACTGGCTTGCACGCTAGGGACCAGGCCGTGTTCCGCAATGGCCACCAATGTGGCATTTAATACCGCTGTTGCTGCCGGGGTAGGTGGTTGCCCTGTCACCAGCAAGTGAAAATAGTCTGTGAAAGACATATTGCCGATCAGTTCGACCGCAAGATCTTTGCCTCTAACGACAATGGTCTCGCTGTTAGATGTACAGATGGCTGAGTGAGGAATGGTTTCTTTACCGATTTTCATAACGTTCCAATGAGAAGCATCTACACGGTTACGCATGCAGGTACGCACCTATAACCGGATAAATGCATTGAATAAATTAGAGCTTGTTGAAAAAAATCATCGTGATCGAAGGCTCGAATACAGAGCGGCTTATGTAGGCCGCCGCCCTTCAAATGCAGCCTGAAGCAACGTGCGTATGCCATGATGTTCTATAGGACGGGGGTTCCAATACGGTGTGGCAATTGCGATATCGGCCGCCCTGTCCAGATCACTCTCACGCATCCCGATGTCTTGCAATGCCATTGGCGCGCCAAGCGACTGGGCCAGATCGTACAAGGCACGGGCAGCGGGAACCGTTTCCTGACCAAGGGCGCGGGCTATACGTTGCATGGCCTCTGGTGCAGCACTCGCGTTGTAGGCCATCGCATGCGGCAGGATAATGGAGTGGGTCTGGGCATGCGGCAGATCAAAGCTGCCGGCCACGGTATGGCAAAGCTTGTGATGCAAAGCCATGCCCGCACCGGCAAGCACCATGCCACAAAGCCAGGCGCCGTACAGGCATGCAGACCGCGCGGCAAGCGAGTTGGCGTTCTGACCGAGTTGACGCAAACCGTTAGCCATGGCGCGTACGCCCTCTTCTGCCATTAGTGCCAGCACCGGATTTCCCTCTTGGGCATACAGTCCTTCTGCGGCATGTGCAATGGCATTCATGCCGCTCACGACAGAAATATCAAAAGGCAACTTCAAAGTAAGCGATGGATCGTAGATGACGGTGCGTGGTAATGCGCGCGCATCTTTACCGGTTTTCTTTAAACCATCCTCGGTGATGCCATAAATGCTTGTCATCTCCGACCCCGAATAGGTGCTAGGCACTGCCAGTATGGGCAGGCCACTTTCAATAGCCAATGCCTTGGCCAGTCCTATGGTAGAACCGCCACCCAGTGCCACAATACAATCGGCCCTCTCCCTGCGCACGGCCTCCTGTGCATTGCGTATTGTGGCAACGGGCACATGCATGACTGCCTGGTCATAGATACCGACGCCGCGCTCGGCAAGCGCATCCACAGCCTGCTGCGCCAGCGCACGCTGACGCGGAGTGCAGAGCACCAGTACTTTGCGAACACCAAGCAGACCGGCCTCATCTTTCAGCGTGCTCCAGGCATCCGTACCAAATACCACTCGTACCGGATGTGCGGTATATATGAACGTTTGCATCACTTCAGTTGACCTTTGCACCGGATTTTTTCACCAGGTCAGCCCACTTGTCTATTTCAGCCGCTTCAAACCTGGCCAGATCCCGGGTTGACTCTCCGCCTGGCTCAACGCCCTGTGTCTTGAGCTTTGCCGCCAGATCGGGATCAGCCAGCGCTACGTCAGCGGCCTTTTTCAGCTTGGCCATGACCGGCGCTGGCGTACCTGCCGGAGCGTACATCATGAACCACGCTACCAGATCGAACTCGCTTTTGGTCTGCTCTGCAATACTGGCTACATCAGGGGCTGCGCTACTGCGTTGGCTGCTGGACACGCCGATAGCGCGCAGCTTGCCTGCCTTCACATGTGACAATACCGCGGCGGGATGGTAGAACATGAACTGCACTTGCCCGGACATCACATCCTGCAAAGCCATGCTCCCTTCCTTGTAGGGTACGTGCAGCATCGTGCCGCTCAACCGGTCTTTCAGCAGTTCGCCGGCAAGATGCCCCGACGTGCCACTGCCCGCAGAAGAAAACGTCACTCCGGGCGGCGTTGCCGCTGCCTTTCCCAGATCTTCGACCGAGTGATACGGAGATTTGCCACCCACCACCAGAATGGTAGGGGTTTGTCCAACAAAAGCGATGGGCTCGAAATCTTTCTCGGGATCGTAGCCACGCTTTGAGTACAGTTCTTTGTTAATCGCATGTGTGCCGACCGTACCCATGACGATCGTATAGCCATCGGGCGCGCTTCGGCTCACCTGCGCGGTCCCGATCGTTCCGCCCGCACCGGCCTTGTTCTCGATAATGATCGACTGCCCCAGTGCTTTGGACATTCTGTCGGAAACCAGCCTGGCAATCGTGTCGGTCGTTGTGCCCGGGCCAAATGGCACGACCATGCGTACCGCTTTGGAGGGATATTCCTCGGACTGGGCCGTGCCCGCCACACATAACAATGGCACACAAACCAGTGTGGCAAGCAGGCGTCGCGCTGCGCGACTATCTCGCGCATTTTTAAGAGCATTTATCATTGTCTCGTCCTGTGTAGTGCTTTTCGCACTGTATTGATTATTGGTATATGACTTATTGCACGATCAAGTCTAGCTGACCTGATGAAAAGATAGAAATGATTGTTTTCGTCTGATATGATCGATGCTATCGATAGATAGAATACCTATGGAACTCAGACACTTACGATATTTCATCGCCCTGGCAAGCTCGCTGAACTTCACGCGTGCGGCTGAACGCGTCCATGTGACCCAGTCCACGCTGTCGCACCAGATTCGCCAGTTGGAGGAAGAAATTGGCCAGCATTTGTTCGATCGCAGTAGCAAGCGGGTGGTGCTGACCGAAGCTGGTGAATCGTTCCTGATCTACGCTGCCCGCGCCCTGACTGTCATTGATCAGGGCCTGAGTGAATTAAAGCAAACGGTCGCCCCCATGACCGGTACGGTGCGTATAGGCACAACACATACGTTCAACCTGGGGTTCCTGCCAGACTGCATTGCCCTGTTTCTGAAGCACAATCCGACGGTCAAGATCGTCATTGAGGAATTATCAGGGGACGCCATCACGGATGGCCTGAAGGCAGAGCAACTGGATGTCGGCATCGGCTATCGCCCCGAACAGCAACAGGAGATACGCTTTGAACCACTGTTTAATGAAGAGCTGGCCCTGATCGTGGCCACGACGCATCCGCTGGCCAAGCGCAAACGCTTGCGTATTGCCGAGCTGCATCGAGAGTCACTGGTTTTATTACCATCAAGCTTTTCAACGCGCCGCCTGCTTGATGAGTGTTTCAACGCCGCTGGCGCCCAACCCAATATTGTTGCCGAAATGAATACGATCCCGGCCATGCTGGGCCTGGTGATGCGTGACAACGTCGGCTTTATCGCCGCGCCTAGCGCTGTGGCGGAACATAATAAGCCCCTGCGCGTCATTCCGCTTGAGGGGCCGACACCAATCCGTACCCATGGACTGCTGTTTATGGACAGGCACGTTCAAACGCCAGCCAGCATGGCCCTGATCTCCCTGATCCGCAAGCAGACCAAGGCCAAAGCCAGCGAACTGGGGGCCACGCCCGCGTAGCAGCTGTGGGGCTTTAGCGCTCAATGTCAGACATTCGGTCTATCGCCACTGGCATGCAAAGCGGCGATGAAAAAGACGCAAGCGAAGTGCTTGATCGCCTTGAGGCTAAGTACAGGAATCAATCAAGCCTCTGATCTTCAAATGCAGAACGTCCGTTTCTCGCCGGCAACTTACTCTTGAATCATCGGAATAATCGGCACAACCCCCCTGTGTATATAATCGCCCGTACTGTCTATGGCAACCGTCGCCGGAAAGTCGCGGACTTCAAACTCATAAATGGCTTCCATGCCAAGGTCCTCGAAAGCGACAACACGAGAACGTGTAATGGTTTTGGCGATCAGGTATGCCGCGCCACCGACAGCGCTCAAATAAGCAGTGCCAGTCTTTTTGATCACATCAATGGCCTGCCTGCTACGTTCGGCCTTGCCAATTGAAATGAGCAGCCCGGCCTTGTCGATGAAGTCTTCCAGATAAGCATCCATGCGATTGGACGTCGTCGGGCCGGCCGGTCCCACCACTTCATCGCCGGTGGCATCTACCGGGCCTACGTAGTAAACAGCCCGCCCGCTCAATGACACAGGTAGGGGCTGATTGTGAAGCAACATATTCGCAATGCGTTTATGCGCCGCATCGCGCGCAGTAAGCAACTTCCCGGACAGTAGCAGCATATCTCCTGCCCTCCAGCTTCTCACCTCTTCTTTGGTCAGCGTATCCAGATTGACTGCAATAGATTCGCCCACATTGACCGTATCCGGAATATCGTCCCAAAGGCTTTTGTCATGAACCGGCAGGCACGCAGCCCCGCTTCCATCCAATTCAAATGTCATATAGCGAGTGGCGGCGCAATTGGGAACAATGGCAACGGGAAGCATGGCGGCATGGCACGGTGCATGGCGCAGTTTGATGTCCAGCACGGTAGACTTGCCGCCAAGGCCCTGGGCACCAATATTCAGTTCGTTATTGATACGCTCGTACAGCGAGAGCCGCAAGCGTTCGTAATCATCAAGCGTGCTTTTGTGCTTCAGTTGCTGAATATCAATGGGCTGATGCAGCGACTCCTTGGCCATTTGCATTGCCTGCTCCGGACTGCCACCCAGACCAATGCCCAGTACGCCGGGCGGACACCAGCCCGCGCCCAGTGTCGGCATTTGTTCCAGTACCCAGTCCTCTACGGATTCGTTCGGGTTCAACATGGCAAACCGGGCCTTGACGTCGCCCCGCCCCCCTTGGCGCTCACGGTCACGCGCAAGGCGTCGCCCCGGCACATGGTGATATGCAGCACCGCCGGCGCGTTATTGCCCGTATTTTTGCGCGCACCCAGCGGTTCGCCCACCGTGGTCGCCCGCAATGGATTGTCTGGGTGAGTGTAGGCTGCAATAACGGCGTTGTCGGCCACTTCCTGCAATGACGGCATGGGCTGCGCGTCGGATGAAAAACGCACATCCATGCCGATTTGCAGGAACACATGTGCAATACCCGTGTCCTGGCAGATCGGCCGCCCGGCCGACGCACTCAGCTTGCTATTGATCAGAATTTGCAAAATGGCGTTTTTGGCATAGCGGTTGTCTTCTTCAATATAGGCCTGCTTCAGGGCGCGAACGTAGTCAGGCGGATGGTGATGACTGACATATTGCAAGGCACTGGCAATGCTTTTTTCCAGATCTTCCAGGCGTATGGTTTTCATGTGTCACTGAGGCTCAATGCCGGCTTGCTTGATTACGTCTGCCCATTTGCCGATTTCCGACTGGGTGAACTTCTGGAAAGCATCCGGCGCGTAATTTTCCTCTGGCAACAGGAAGATTCCCTGTTGTTCCATTTTGTCGGTGAAGGCCTTGTTCTGCATGACCTTCTGATAGGCCTTATAAGTGGTATCGATCATGGCGCGCGGGGTGCCTTTTGGTGCATAAATGCCATACCAGGTAGACGCTTCAAGACCCGGCATCGTGCCTGAAATCGTGGGCACATTTGGAAACTGCGGCATAGTCCGCGATGATGTGAGGGCCAGTGCCCGGATCCTGTCGCCTTTGGTCTGAGGCAAGGCGGTATTGGTTTGATCGAACATGGCGTCCACCTGCCCACCCATTACATCGTTCAGCGCCGGCCCTGCTCCCTTGTACGAAATCTGCATGATTTTGATATTTGCCTTGGCAGCAAACAATTCTGCCACCAGGTGAGAACTGGAGCCTACACCGGCATTGCCAAAATTGATCTTGCCCGGGTTTGCCTTGGCAAACGCAATCATCTCGCCCACCGTCTTGTATTTTGAACCCGCGCCAACCAGCAACACCAGCGGCGTATCGGGAAAGCGAAAGACCGCATCAAAATCCTTGATCGGATCATACTTCATTGTCTTGTACAGCGATGGGGCGGCCGCCATATACCCGAAATGCCCTACCAAAAAGGTATAACCGTCCGGCTTGGCGTTCGAGGCCTTCGCTGCACCAATTTGCCCGCCGGCACCACCGACGTTCTCAACCACGATGGGCTGCTTCAGTTCCTTTGATACTTCAGCGGCAACCATGCGCGCCATGCCATCGGTCGGGCCGCCTGCGGCAAAGGGGACAATCCACGTTACTGGCCGCTCCGGATAGGACTGGGCAAAAGAGGGATTGGCGCAAATCAATGCTGCCACACTTGTGATTAATAGATGGGTTGTTTTCATAAAGGGTTCCTTGGGGGCGTTCAGATACGTGCTGATGCGTTCAGGGCACGGGCGACCATTTCCGGTGCCTGGCCCAGGTAATTAGCGGGATTGGTCAATGCCTGGATTTGCTCTTCAGACAAGTGTTGCGTGACGGCCGGTGTTTGCATGAGTACGTCGGCCAGCGTCTGGCTGCCGCTATTGACCTTACGGCAGGCGTCGTAGACCACCTCATGCGCCTGGTGTTTTCCTACATGGGCAGCCAGGGCCATCATGACTGACTCGGCCACGATCAGGCCTTTGGAAATACCCAGATTCTTCTGCATTTGCGCCGCATCCACTTCCAAGCCGCCCAGCGCGAAACGGGCCTGGGCAAGCGCGCTTGCTGTGAGCAAAAAGCTCTCAGGAATGGCGATCCACTCTGCATGCCAGGGCCCGGTAGCCCGTTCAAAATCCTGGACCATGGCATCGAGCATCAGCCCGGCATGCTGTCGCACACCCTTGGCGCAGGCCAGCATAATTTCACTTGAAATCGGGTTTCTTTTCTGCGGCATGGTGCTGCTTGCCCGCGTCCTTTAACGAAGGGTTCATACACCTCGGCATATTCGGTGGAGGCCATCAACATGATGTCCAGGGCGATCTTGGCCAGGGAACCGGTGACCAGGGCTAGAAAATTAAGCGCTTCTGCAAAATTGTCTCGTGCCACATGCCAGGTTGTTACCGGAATGCCCAGGCCAAGCTCCCGCATCATCTCAGCCTGTACCTCCAGACCCATGTCGCCGAGCGAAGCAAGGGTACCGGCAGCCCCGGCAAGCTGGCCAACCTCTACACGCGGCTTGAGTTCCTGCAAACGCTGCTCGTGCCGGTCAAACATGCCTAGCCAGATCGCACACTTATAGCCGAACGTAATGGGAAGCGCCTGTTGCAGGTGCGTGCGTCCTGCCATCGGGGTATCTTTGTAAGTGCGAGCCAGCTCTTGCAGGATCTTTCTGAGCGCGCGAATATCCGCCTCCACCAAAGCCAGCGCCTCTTTGATCTGCAGCGCATTAGCGGTATCCATAATGTCCTGGGTGGTCGCTCCCCAGTGGATGTACTTGCCCGCTTCTTCGCATTGTTCTGCAAGCTGGGTCACCAGCGGCAGTATGGGATAGCCCACATTTTCCGTTTCTTGTTTAAGGCGTTCGAAATCGAGTTGCTCAAACTTTACTCGGCTTTCGATTTCGGCCGCGGCGGTTGCCGGAATCACATTCAGGCGCGATTGTGCCTTAGCCAGGGCTATTTCAACCGCAATGTACTTGCGGATAAGGCTGGCATCCGAAAATACATTGCGCATGGCCGGCGTACCAAACGTATCGCGAAACAGCAGGGAGTCAAAAACAGTGGACGCAGAGCTATGCAGCATGAGGTTTATTTCCATTATGTACGAACATATTAATATAATATATTATGTACGTACATATTAAATATCGGTAATAACCCTCATCTGGTGAATTGCCCGTATAATTTCGAGTATGAAAAAGCTGACTAAATACAATGAAATTGCGCTGAGCCTGAAAGACGACATTGCCTCCGGAAAATACGGCATTGGCAGTCTGTTGCCGACGGAATTCGAGTTATCCGCCATGTACAGCGCAAGCCGGCAAACTATCAGATCGGCCATTGCGGAACTGGCTCGCCAGGGATTTGTCAGTCGCACCAAAAAACTGGGCACACGCGTAGAATCTGCGCTGCCGCAAAACATGTACCTGCACCGGCTCGATTCCATCAACGATCTGGTGCAGTTTAGCAATGAGAATAAAAAAGTGGTGCAGGCAATAGAACAGATTGTGCTGGACAAACAGCTGGCCGCAACGCTGGGACTGGAGCCGGGGCTGCATGCATTGAAAATATCCACAATGCGCTATGGCAAGGCCGCAGACAAATTGCCGATTGGCTGGACCGATATTTATGTTGTGTTGGCTGGTCTTGACCTGGCATTACTGGCCGACAGGGTCAAAGCAAAGCCGGATGTGTTGGTCAGCGCGATACTGGAGGAAGAATTCAACGTGACGCTCAAGGCCGTTAGTCAGGAGATTGATTCGATCCTTTTGCCAGCAGAGCTGGAGGACGTGCTGCAAGCCCCCTCTCCTGCCCCGGCCCTGAAAGTGATCAGACGGTATATTGACGATAACGATGAAGTGGTGGAAATCAGCATGACTTTGCATCCTAGCGGCAGGTTTTCATTGCTGCTGGATGCAAAGCGGGAGATGTAGGGGCTGCGTTCATCAGCCCGGTAACCACACTGCCTATGCGCACTCCGACTGCAATGCGCCGGCCACTTTCACGGTTTTCCGCCCAACCTTTTCTTTCACCACTAACGGCACGACACTCAGCACGCCAATCACCGCCAGCGCCGCGCCTACCCACAGCGGCGCGCGCATGCCAAAGTCCAGGCTGATGCCCAAGCCACCCAGCGCGGAGCCCGCAAACAAGCCGATATTAATCACAGACGCATGTACGGTATTCACAAGTGGGCTTGCGTTCGCCGTCTTGATCACGCGTGCCACCATGGCCGGGTTCAGCGCAACGCCGGTCAGCCCGATCAATATCAAGGCGCCCAGGGCCACAGGCTGCAATTGTCCGAAAATTGCGAATGCAATCAAAGCCGCCGTCAGGATAATCTGGCCCCAGAACAAAACCTGCATGGTATGACGGTCGGCCAGCCGCCCCACAATGAAATTACCAATGACCGTTGCAGCGCCATAAAGCATGAGCAACAAGGGAATGGTTGAAGCGTCGTAGCCGCTCACATTAAGCAGGATCGGTGAAAAATAGCTGAATGCAGCAAAGGTCGCGCCGATGATCAAGGCGCTGGTGCCATAGGCGGCCCACAAGCGGCCGTTTTTCAGTGAAACCAATTCTGCCAACGCACTGGTGCGCTGTTCAATCCGCGAGGCCGGCAGCGTAAAGGCAAGCAGGATACCCGATGCTGCCGTCATTGCGGCCACCAGCCAGAATACGAAGCGCCAGCCGAACGCCTGTTCCAGCGCAGTGGCTGCAGGCACGCCGAACACCGTTGCAAACATCAGGCCACTGATCACGATGGCGGCCGAGCGGGCCACCTTGCCGGGCGCAACCATTTGGGCGCAAATGGCCAGCGCCAGCCCGAAACAGGCCGATGCAGCAACGCCGCACAATATGCGTCCCGCGACCATGATTTCATATGTGGTTGCCGCTGCGGCCACCGACTGTCCAATCGTATAGACGCCGATAAGTACAAGCAATGCACGCTTGCGCGGCACGTTCAGCAGGGCCAGCATCAAGACAGGCCCGCCAATGACCATGCCAGCCGCGTAATAGGAAATCAGATAGCCCACCTCGGGCACCGAAACATTCAGCGCCTGGGCAAGCGATGGCATCATGCCTGCCACCATGAACTCGGAGGTGGTCAGGGCAAAAACAGCGAGCGCCAGGAAGTAGACAATCACAGGCATGGTTTGTTGCTCTTGACTCTTAGACATTTGCGCCGCCATCAATCAACAAGCTGGCGCCGGTAATGGAGCGTGCCGCATCGCTGGCCAGATACACGGCCATGGCGGCAATCTCTTGCGGCTTGTTGAAACTGGCAATGGCGCGCAGGCTGCGTTGCCCGTCGGCATGCGGGCCGCTGGCCGGATTCATGTCGGTATCCGTCGAACCCGGCTGAATAATGTTAACTGTGATACCTCGCGGCCCCAGGTCGCGCGCAGCGCCTTTGGTCAGCCCCCACACCGCTGCCTTGCTCATGGCGTATAGCGACATATCCGGGCTGGGAACCCGTTCGGCCAGACTGCTGCCGATATTGATAATGCGTCCGCCCTCGGTCATCACTTGCGCAGCGCGCTGGATGGCAGCAAAGACGGCACGGGCATTCACGCCCATCTGGCGCTCGTAATCATCCATCGTGAATTCGCCGGTTGGCTTCAATTCAAAGATTCCCGCGTTATTTACCAGAATATCCAGCTTGCCAAAATGATCAAAGGCCCTGGAAACGGCCTCTTGCACTGCGATGGGATCCAGACTGTCCACCTGCAACGCCAGCGTTGCGCCCGCGGCTGGCGACGCCTGGCCCGATGTGTTTTTCAGTGCATCAACCTCGGCAACCAATTTTTGCGCCGCCTCGCCCGAACTTGAGTAGGTGAAGGCAACATTGGCACCCTCCCTTGCCAGATGACGCACAATGGCTGCGCCAATACCACGAGAGCCGCCGGTCACCAGCGCTGTTTTTCCTGTAAGCTGCAACATATCGATTTCCTTTTTTAGTGATCGTTATATAATCGTAATTTGAAGAGATGCATGCCGTCAACTTATTTTTTAGTAATCGTTATATAATTTAATTATGGTAACCAGAGGCCGACCCCGCACTTTTGACAGAGATGCTGTCCTGCGCGCCGCCATGCAGCTGTTTCAGGCTCATGGCTACGAAGGCACCTCCATGGCCGACCTGACGGCGGCCATGGGTATTCCTGCGCCCAGTCTGTACAACGCTTTCGGAAACAAGGAAGGGTTATTCAAGGAAACGGTGGAGTACTATGTCACGCATGACGGCAGCGCGACCGCCCGTGCCCTGCGCGAACAGCCAACAGCACGCAAGGCCATTGAAATCATGCTGCGCGAAGCGCTGGGGCCAATTGCAAACAAGACTAAAACCCACGGCTGCCTGGTGGTGCTGGGCGCCACCAATTGCGCTGAGGAACACCGTGAGATTGATGATTTTCTGAAGGGACTGCGCCAGGCAACTACGAAGCCATTCACCAGCGTTTACGCAAGGCCCAGGCAGAAAAGGAAATACCTGACACCGTAGACACCGCTGCACTGGCAAGTTTCTACGCAACGCTGATGAATGGCTTTGCCATCCAGATACGGGATGGCGTGCCGCGTGCGGTACTGGAAAAAGTAGTGGAAACGGCCATGGCGGCCTGGCCGGACCGGGCGGACTGAATATCCATTTGTCCGGCTAGCCATTGATTCTTGTCTTACCGACAATCAGAGAACTGTTGATGCAGCGTTGCTTTTCGCAAAAGTAGCACGCAGGCAAATGCAGTATTCAATATCAGTCACCTAGTCAGGCGATAAACATCAGAAGTTGACAACCACATAATCACCGCAAGAAATGCGGAGATTACCTGAGGCAATCTCCGCATAATCCAGATCAGAAGGGCGATCTCACATCGCACTTAGCTGTCGGCAGTCTCATCCCTTTAGTCGATTTTCAGGTTTGTTGCCTTGACAACTTCAGCCCATTTGGTCACTTCGCTCTCGACAAACGTCCTGAACGCAGCCGGCGTATTAGGCGCCGTGGGCATCAAAAAACCATTCGCACTGTAATTTTTAACCAATACCGGGTCTGCAAGGGCCTTGTTAAGCGCCACGTTGACTTTCTCGACAATTGCCGGCGGCGTTTCTGCCGGCGCAAACACACCAAACCACGCTGCCACGTTAAAGCCCTCTACGCCAGACTCTGCAATCGTAGGAATGTCCGGGGCAAATGGCACGCGTTCGGCCGTCGTGACCGCCAGCCCCGTTAACTTGCCTGAACGCACATGGGCAACAGCGGCGGTAAATTATCAAAGATGGAAGACACCTGCCCGCCCAGCAGATCGGCAACCGCAGGGCCGCTGCCACGATAGGGTACATGCAAAATCGAAATACCAGATTTGATTTTAAATAGTTCGCAACCAAGATGAGCAGAGGAACCGTTGCCCGGCGAGGCACATGTCAGCGCATCGGGGTTCTTCTTCGTAAATTCAATATACTCTTTTACTGTCTTGACCGGCACCTTGGGATTGACGGCCATGATATTGGGCACAATATTGAGCAGTCCGACCGCTGCAAAATCCTTCAATGGGTCATATCCCAACTTGGAATACAGGGAATAATTAATTGCAGTTGAAATTGACCCAACCAGCAGCGTATAGCCGTCAGACTTGGACTTTGCAACATACTCCGCCCCGATATTACTGTTTGCGCCGGGCTTGTTTTCCACGATGAACGGCTGGCCCAATTCTTTGGAAAGCATATCGGCCATCAAACGCGCGCTGATGTCCGTTGTACCACCTGGCGCGTAGCCGACAACCAGCTTGACGGGTTTGGTCGGATAATTAGTCGCAGCGTCCGCCGCGTAGGACAATGGCGCGGCCAGCAGACCCAATATGGCAGCCAGGTGCGTGAGTTGGTATTGTAATTTCTTCATGGTTCCATCCAATAAAGTATCATCGCCCGACAGCGCCGGGCCGTATTATTTTCGTGCTCTATTTAGCGTTTGATCACAATCGTTATAGCCGTGGGGCATCGATCTTCTGCAGGCAAGCGGATGTCAGCTCTGACAGATGGCTGCAGCCCAGCAAGGCCATATTGGTATCAATTTCCGATAGAAAAATGTCGACCACCTTATGAATGCCTGTGGTACCAGCCACGGCTGCTCCGTATAACTGTGGCCTGCCGGTAAAGACCATACTGGCGCCCAGCGCAACGGCCTTGAGAACGTCGGCACCACGTCTGAAGCCACCATCGATCATGACCGGCATCGCGCCTGAAACAGCATCGACAATATCAGGCAACGCCTGCAACGGTGAGATGGATCCGTCCAATTGCCTTCCGCCGTGGTTCGATACAATCAGCCCGTCAACACCTGCCGCTACTGCCTCCCGGGCATCGTTCGGATGCATCACGCCTTTGAGCACCAGCCTACCTTGCCAGTTTTCCCGTATCCAGCGGATGTGTTCCCAGGACAGCTTATCGCGACCGCCACGGAACCCGTTAGGCGGGTCTTCAGTAATGGGCGGGCCAATTTCCTCGTACAGATTCGAAAACCGGGGAACACCGCTTTTGATCAGCGTTCGCATGAAAACATTCACACTCCATTGCGGATGCAATATCCCGTCCAGGATCAGTCTGGGACTTATCTTGAAGGCACGGTAAAATCCAGCCGCTTAATGTTCTCGCGATTACCGGCAACGCAGGTGTCGACGGTCACAACCAGCACCGGAATTTGCGCCCGCTTCAACCGTGTCAGCAGTTTGTCGATACGTGGAATATCACCAGGAAGATATGCCTGATACCAGCACCGATTCCCGGTGGCCTGCTGCAATTGTTCCAGCGGCACGTTCGACGCTCCGCTGATCACAAACGGAATCCGGGTCTGCATGGCCACTGTGGCAAGCGCCAGATCACATTCGTGCATAACGATAGCGGAAAAGCCTGTAGGAGCAAATCCCACGGGCATTGCATAGGTCTGCCCGAAAATGGATACCTCGCTCGAACGCTGCTCGACCGGCTGCAGGCCTCGATGCCTGAACCCGATGCGCTTCATAACAGCCAGACTCTCGGTTAAAGAGGCTTCATCCTCGGTGCCGCCACCCACGTAACCCGCCACGCAACGAGGCATACGTTTCCTGGCTTTCTTTTCAAAGTCGGATATGGAATAGTAGCGATCAACGTTCTTCATATGCTTCTCTGCTGTTATGACTTCTGAAATCTCACTCACACGGTATGCAGGACACCGGGATTACAAAGGTGAGAATATCCGGAACAGCAGGCGCAAGCCCTTTGGGTGCTTTGACCGCGCTGACCGGGTGCCGTTTCCCCGGGGTCAACCCGGAAGGCAAGCAACAAAGACAGCCATTAAAGCACGTTCGATAGTGTCAGCCAAATGAAAAAATATGACCCCATCATTCCTTTTTTTCATGAACCCGTTCGCTTGCACTTACAGGCCAGCGGCGACCTCTGATTGGACAAATGCCACAAAGGCTTTGATTTTCGGCACTTCTGCAGAGTGTTCCGAATAGGCGACAAAATACGATCCATCACTTGGCTGTTCATAATGCCAGGGAATAATCAATTTGCTATCACGCAATTCTTCATCAACCAGCAAGCGCGGTACCATGGCAATGCCGCAACCGGCCTGTGCTGCTCTCATGCACATATAGAACGTGTCGAATCTGGGACCGTTATAACTACTGTCTGTATGAAAATTCTGATGAAAAAACCAATCGTGCCATGCCTCCGGACGCGACGCGCATTGAATCAGAATCATATCTGCCAGACAGGCCAGTTCGCCGATACCTTCTTGCGGCATCAGATCAGGATGGCACACCGGCACCATCCCCGCTTCGAACATCTCCTTGCATTCCGCCCCGGGCAATGTTCCCCGTCCGTAAAAAAAAGCGATATCAATATTGGCCTGCACGAGATCAAATGGCTTGAGCTCGCTTTGTACCTTGATATGAATACTCGGATTTTCCTTCATGAACCGATTCAGGCGTGGTATGAGCCAGCGCGCGCCGAACGTCGGCTGCGTACCGATCGTCAAAACCTCGGTTTCGCTGCCATAAGAGAGGATATAGCGTGAGGACATATCAATTCGTGTCAGTATTTCCTTGACTTCAGACTGATACAGCAGTCCGGCAGGCGTCAACTGTAAGCGCTGCCTGACGCGGCGAAACAGGGGGTGTTTCAGGATTGATTCGAGCTGCGCGATCTGCTTGCTGACCGCGCTTTGCGTCAAGTGCATCTCTTCGGCGGCACGCGTAAAGCTCATATGTCGCGCTACCGCTTCAAAACACTGTAAAGCGGTGATGGAAGGCGTCAAACGTTTTTGCATAAGTCAATCATTCGCGTTTTTAGATTTCATTGTTCGCGCACTGCCGACAATGGATGGGGTAGGGAACGCACCATTATATCCAGAGTACGGCGCCCCCCTTATGTGTTCAGTTGCTGAAGCGGCAGGCATGCCGGACACATTGAAGCCGGATACCCACGCCATTCTTGCCACACAGAGTTCGCCTTGCGCGCGCAACGCTTATTGCGGCACGATGCGAAAAGCCGCGTTCGCGCCCCAGGTGGCTACCGTCAAACTGCCGTCCGGGGCAAGTGCCAGGCCCACGGGACTGCTCAGCCCGTCAGCTATCACCGTGCGCCGGCCCTGACGATCCACGCGGCTGACTGTGGTACCGCCATAGTCCACGACGTATGCCGCATCTGCCCCCGCCCTCACGATACCTGGGCCGGGACTTTCCAGATCGTCATTGATGCTGCGCGCAAGGCGACTACCCGAAACCAGGGAAATGCCGCCCGCAATATTGCTCACCAGCAAATCCCCGTTAGGAAGCTCAACGACGCCACCGGGGTTTGGAGTGCTTCGGCACAATGTCTATCTTGCCGTCTGGATGGGCAGCCAGAATTTGGTTGGTTCGCCGGTTGGCGATCAGCAATCGGCCTTGTGCATCGAAGGATAATCCTGCCGGCGTTGCCAGCCCGCGTACGAAAACACTTTGAGCTCCCTCAGGAGTAAAGCGCCAGACCAGATCCTCGCTATAAGAGGCAACGTAGATATCACCAGCCGCGGAGATGGCCAGCCCCGAAGGACCTCGCAGTGCCTGCGCAAAAATGCTGCGGCGACCGTTTGGAGCAAAGCGTACAACGGTACCTTCAGACCAGTTCGCTATATACAGATTGCCGCTGGCGTCATATGCCATTCCAACAGGTGAACTCAGCCCATCATGGATCTGCCTGACCTGCTGTCCCGTCGCAACCTGGCCTGGTGTTGTCGTGTTCGCCTGCGCCAAAACCAATGATCCGGCAAGGCCGGCCATGCTAATGACAAGGGTTGTATGGATAATTATGTGCCTCATTGCTCAGCCTGCTGTGCAAACACCTCTTTTGCGGCCGCCAGTCCATTGAGCGCGGCAGGAAATCCGGCGTAGACTGCCATCTGCATAATGGTTTCGACAATTTCCGTCCTTGTCACGCCCACATTCAGTGCGGCCTGGATATGCACCTTGAGCTGAGGCGCTGCATTGCCCAGCGCGGTAAGCGCGGCCACGACCGCAATCTCCCGGCTTTTGAGGTCCAGACCAGGCCGGCTATAAATATCCCCGAAGGGGAATTCGATCAGATATCGCGCAAAGTCCGGGGCAATCCCGTCGAGACTTTCCAGGACGTGCTCACCGGCCTTCCCATCAATCTCCCGCAGCTTTGCGAGACCTCGTTCGTAGCGGCTTTCGTTCTTCATTACCATGTCCTTCATCAGAGAGTGAATCCGGCGCCGAGGGATGCTCAAGTGAGCGGTAATAGTCGATTTTTGCCTGCAAAGCTTCTGCCGATTGGCGCAACGCCTCGATTTCCGAAAGAACGTCTGTCAAGTGTTCTTCCAGCATCTGGCGACGATCCGATACCGTCGAGTCCCCAACGCCACGTAGTCTTGCGAACGTCTGCATCTTGCCGATTGGCATATTCGTCGTCCGCAACCGTAGCAGAAATTCAATCCAGGCCATGTCCGATGCCGCATAGCGCCGTTGCCCGCCCGTTGTGCGGGCAATTGATGCAATCAGGCCGATGCGCTCGTAATAGCGCAAGGTGTAGGCCGTCAGGCCCGTGCGCCTGGCGACTTCATCGATGGTCAGATAGGATTCCATGGCGTAATGGTAGAAGTTAGAGTGCGCTCTAAGTCAAGCACTTTATGCTTGAAGGAACAATAGTGCAAGAGCCCGCAGCGCATCGGTGCCGGCCCTCAGGACTGTCTTATCTCAGCTCAAACCCCAGATTATTAAGCGCCTCAACCAGTCGATGGCGCCCGGTCAGCGCTTCGGGTCCGCGAAGCCGGTTCAGGGAGTGCAGGTCCCACGGCCCGCTGTTCTTCATGCCCTGTGCCTTATAGAACTCATCCATGGTCGCGTTATAACTCTGCGCCGCCGCCTCCAGGGCAGAGGCATCGTACTGTTCCTTGTGCAGGACCGCTGCCTGGGGAAGACGTGGTTTGACCGAAGCCGGTTTTAGCGGATCCGGATAGCCAATGCACATGCCGAAAGTCGCAAAGGCATAGTCGGGCAGACCAAGCTCTTTGGCCACTTCCTCCGGATGATTGCGCATCCCGCCGATATACACGACGCCCAACCCCATTGATTCGGCTGCAACCGCTGCATTCTGCGCTGCCAGCGCCGAGTCGATGGCGGCAACAAGAAACGCTTCCATATAGGTCAGTCCTTCGTGCGCCACGCCATGCTTTACGCCCAGAGATTTCAGACGCGCCAGGTCAGCCACCCAGACAAGAAACAACGGGCAACGTCGTATGTGTTCCTGATTACCTGCCAGTTTTGCCAACCGGTCCTTGCGTTCTGCATCCTGAACTGCGACCACGCTCCAGGTCTGCAAATTGGACGATGTGGAGGCAGACTGCGCAGCTGCAACCAGCAGCTCCAGGGCGCCAGGCTTGAGCGCCTCATCAGTATAGGCGCGTACCGAGCGATGGTTGAACATTGTTTCGATGGTTGCATTGACCTCGTCCGGAATGAATGCAGCCTGTTGATAGCGAGCCTGCACAAGGTCCTGTGCGGCGCCAGGGTTTTGACATGGGTTGAAGATTCTTGACTCATAGCTTTAATACAACTCCAAATAAGGGATGACAGGCGCAATCATGCTCACCTTTACGTTCATCAGCAATATCAATATTCGCATAATGATAAACGCATCATCATGATTAAAGTAATAACGCCTTGGTCTTTAGATATTCGATTGTCTGTCCTGCCCAGGCTTGCGAGTCATGCCAGCGTTCGCTGCACCCGAAACAACAACAGCGCCCGACATAATCCGCTGCCCGACCGGCATTCAGCGATGATGTGCCGTGGCCTGCTCTTCCACCATCGCTTTGATTTCGCGCGCCATGGGATCACGCAACTCTTCCAGCACATGTGCCACCAGCCCAATTGCGCGGGCCATCACGCCTATTCCCCGAACAATATCCCATGGGATCTGCAACTCACTGGCCACAGCGGCAATCGCCCCTGTCGCATTCACGGGCAGGCTCTTGCCCAGTTGCCTGCCGGCTTCATCTGCCACCGCCTTCATTAACGCGACATAGGGCCCCGAAAAGCCATTTTCTTCGGCGATGTCAAATAAGCGTGGCGCACGCGGGTCCACGGGTTTGTGAATGTGATGACCGATTCCGGGAATCGTTCTGCCGCTGCTGCGTTCCTGCTCAACAATCTGCCTGGCAAGCGCAGCAATATCTACCTCTGCCGCCGGATCCGGCAACGCGGTTTGCAGCAATCGCGCCGCATTCTCCATGCTGCCAACAAAGACACTGCCAAGCCCGTTCAGACCCGCGGCCACTGCGGCCTGCATGGCTTCCGGAGCACCGCAAATAGTCATGCGGGTCACGATTGCGCTAGGCGTCATGCCATGCTCCACTAGAATGACAGCCAGCGCATTAAATACCCGGGATTCCCGTTCGTCGGGCAGACGATCGGTCAATTCCAGAAAAGCCATATCGCCCAACGAAACCTTACCCATAATGTCCCGGCATAGGTCCAGGCCCTTGATGGTGATGGTATCTTCGGTGCTCCAGCTGATATCGGTTCTAAGTTGCTTGCGTTTAGCCATGTGTCATTGTCCTTTGCGCTGATAAATTAGTAAGGCGCCGTATGTGCCAATACAGTTGCTTTCAAACAGCACGCATGCCGCTGCATGCTTTCATCCTTGCAAATCCACTGCCTTGGCGCGTATTTGTACATCATTACGCAGCACTGCCTTGGCAATCTTGTGAGTAGGCGTAAGCGGCAAGTCATCCAGCAAAACCACATAACGCGGCACCTTGACGGCAGCAAGCCGATCCGCGCACCATGCAGCCACGTCAGATTCGCTTAGCGTTGTCCACGGCCTGGCAACCACGGCCACAAAGACATCATCTTCGCCCATCTCGGAGGGCACTGCCAACGCGGCAACCTGCAAGACGCCCGGATGTTCGCCAATTACCATTTCGATCTCGGCCGCGGCGATATTTTCACCGCGTCGCCGGATAATATCTTTCTTGCGGGAAATGTGAAAATAGAAGCCGTCGGCATCTCGCCGCACCAAATCGCCGGTCTTGAGCCAGCCGTCCTCAAAGGCCTGTTCGGTCTGCTCGGGGTCGCGAAAATACCCTTGCATGACAATGGGCGATTTGACCCACAGTTCACCAATCTGGTCCGTGTCGACATCACAACCGTCATCATCCACCACCCGGCACTGAGCCCATGGCCTGTCCGGATCCGGATGGGCGCCAATCACCCCCATGCTGCCGGCCTTATTCGGCCCTTCATAGGGATTGCAGGTTACCCCCGGAATTTCAGTCATCCCAAAACCCGAGAATAAATGATCGATGCCAAATTCCTGGCGGAACACTTCGGCCGCCTTCTTGCGTACGCCATACACGACCCGTAAACGATGGTCCGGTCGATATTCAGATCGGTCGCGTGCGCACAAAATCGTCCCAATCGCTTCGATGATATTGACGATAGTAGCGCCGTGATCAGCTGCCGCATTCCAAAAGTGCGTAGCCGAGAACCGCGGTTCAATGATCATGCTGGCGCCTGCTGCAAGCACGCCACCCACCGAATAAAACAGGGCATTCATATGGAAAAAAGGAAGAACGATCATTACCCGATCATCCGGCTGCATATGCAAACGCGCTACATTGGCCTCTCCTGCCAGCAGTAAATTGCACTGACTGTGCATCACGCCCTTGGGAAATCCCGTCGTCCCGGAGGTGTAGATAATGACGCAGGTATCGGTAGCACGGTCCTCGTCTGCAAGGGGGAGATCTGGCGCGTTATCAATGGCTTGTTCGACAGAGGCGGCGTTGCCTGCCGGAATTTGCCCCCACAGCAATGTCCATGGCTTTGGCACCATCGTTTGCGTGGCCTGCTCAATCGATTGCAGAAGATCGGCCTGAGCAATGATGCCTTTGACGTCGGCATGGCCCAAAGCATAGGCCAATTCGCGCGTACTGTAATCCGGATTGACCGGCACCATGACCGCCCCCAGGCGAGCCAGGGCAAACAGCGCCAGCAGATGAGCGGTATGGTTGCGACCCACGACGGCAACCCGATCGCCCCGGCCAATGCCAAGGACCTTCAGCGCACGTGCAAGCCTGTCATAGCGTGCGCCGAATTGAGCCCAGGTAAGCGATGCCTCGGACTGGATAATAAAAACATCGTCTTTCCGGCTCTGACAGCGACTGCTAAACGCGTCATGAAGCGTCCCGTTGTGAGGGCGATAGCTGCGCAAAACGTCAATCGGACTTTTCATGAAACTACCCTTAGCATGGGAGAATACCCGCAGTTTACTTTAAATACACATTAGTGCACAATAGTATACTGTTGGATCCTTTAAGTTTGATCACTCTACAAGAAATGACAATTCCAAACCAGTCAATGGAGAGAGACATGATGAAACACCTGATCAAAGCAACGCTATTGGCCAGCGTCCTGGCCATTGCCCCCAGCTATGCGGCCGGCGCAAGCGACTACCCCAATAAACCGATACGTATTGTCGTCCCCTTTGCTGCTGGCGGGGGCGGCGACTTTATCGTGCGCGCATGGGCTGATAAATTCTCAGCGGTGGTCAAGCAACCGGTTATTGTCGATAATCGTGGCGGCGGCAATACCGTGATCGGCACCGAAGCTGTCGCCAAAGCGGCTCCTGACGGCTATACCCTGCTTATCGTCAGTCCAAGTTTTGCGACCAATCCCACCTTGTTGCCCAGCCTGCCCTACAAAACTCCGGAGGATTTCACACCGGTAGGATTAGTTATTACCTATGCCATGGGACTGGCTGCACGCTCAACCCTGGAGGCCGACAATATTCAGGCCCTTCTTGCCAATGCGAAAAAGAACCCCAAACAATTGACGATTGCCACTTCAGGTGCTGGATCGGCAAGCGACCTGGCCGCAGAGCTGTTTCGCGAAGCCACGCAATTGAATCTGTTGAAAGTGCCCTATCGTGGCGCCGGACCGGGCTTGCTGGATGTAGCCAGCGGGCATGTCGATATGGCATTTACAGGACTGTCGCAAATCAAGGGGCAACTGGATGACAAACGGGTCAAGCTGCTGGGCACCTCGGGGCGAGAGCGGCTGCAGTCGGCACCAGACACACCGACCATCGCCGAACAGGGACTGGATAACTTCGAGGCCCTGGTCTGGTGGGGCATCCTGCGCCCGCAGGCACGCCGCCAGAGATTGTCCGGAAAGTAAACAGTGCGCTCAAACAAAGCCTTGCCGATCCGGAAGTGGCCAAGCGGCTCGCCGTTATTGACGGTGAAGTCAAAGTCTCTTCGCCGGAAGCCTTCTCTGAGCTGATCAAATCCGAAATCGCCCGCTGGCGAGCGATACTGAAGCCGGACGCCAAAAACACAGCAAAACGCTGATCAACCTGGCCGGCTCAATCCGGCCAGCGTATGGGTACCAGCTATCGCCGTGGCCACATTCTTGAAAATGCACTCAGTACCGCCGGCTTAATACCGTCCCGAATGCACCGGGTCACTGAATGCTACGCTATCGATCCACTGTAACTTACATTCGTACTTAGCCTCGACGCTGTTCGCAGGGCCCCCACGTCCAATACCATTGCGTTCGGCGTCATCAATCTTCGAGGCCTCTCTTCATCACGATTGCCACACACGCATGCCACGACCGCTGCAAATGCAGATCCCCGCGGTCAATGACCGCGCCCTCCGGCGCCACACGAACCTGTATCGCCAAGATCTGCCTATTAGCGAACCCCTGCCAAATATATGTTGGGCCGGTCTTGCCGGGCCATGCGTCATTGCATTGCCAAACGTCACATGATCGCTGCGATTGTCCAGAATTGTACGGGCTAGCAGACGTAACGTCTGAAATTCACTATATCTCTTATTCATGACAAAATGCATGCATATCATTTATTTAATAATTAATAAGCTATAAAATGCATGCAATTATTCAAAATAAAGAATCAGGAGACAGCATGGACACACCATCCAATAGACAGCAAGGCGTTCCCCGTTATGACAGTCCTCCGTTAAAAAGCAAACGCCCGCCGCGTTGTCCGCCATTCGTAGAGATCAGTCATGAAGACCAGTTACTGCCTTATCTGGAGCACGTCGCGCAGCGACCCTATAACCACGGATTGAATGCCTGCTGGGATCTGAAGGAAGGCGAGCGGGTCTTGCTCAGAGTGGACAACTGGCACAGTGAATTGACCATCAAGGCCTGCGAAAAGATATTGCAAAAATACAAGGTGAAATACGACATCAAGTACATTGACCGCGGACCGATCCGGCAATGGGTCGGCGCCGATGAGGTTGAGTACTACCTTTTTCGCACCAAGGAACTGGCTGAATGGATGGATATGTGGGAGGAAGAAGAGAAACGGCAAATTTACGACAAGATCCTGATGGGTTATGGCGGCCCCGTCCTGGCCGAGCGTCTGGTCAAAATCCAGCGCATGCCTTTTATTACACCTGAAATTCTGGCCTCACCGGCTCATGCGATGCCCATAGAAGTCATTAATGCCATCGATAAATGGACCTGGGATCGGGTTCGTAGCGCCCGGCGAGTCAGGATTACCGATCCTGAAGGGACCGATATTTCATTCACCAACCATGATGAATATTGGGACGAAAAGCGTGAGTTCTATGCCCCGGACCTGGTAACCAAAACCTGGCGGGGAAATGAACACTTCGGCAAGACTTATTTGCCGGGCCATATCACAGGCCGCCCCTGGCTGTTTCATCCCACCAAGGAGGATGCATGCGGGGTCATTGCCGGAACAACCAATCACATCGCCCCCTGCGACTGGACCCAGTTGATCGTAGAAAATTCCAAAATCGTGCAGATTAATGAAGGTGGCGAGTTCGGAAACCGATTGCGTGACGTCATGGAAAAAACCAAGGATATCCAGTATCCGGGTTTTCCGGACAAGGGCATTATGCATTGGTGGGAAGCGTCCATCGGGACAAATCCTCACATTCATCGGCCCCGCAAGGATTTTCCTTCCGGGTTTGTCAATTGCCTTTATGAAAGAGTACGTTCGGGTGTGATTCATATGGGGTTCGGCACCATCATTTCGTCCATGGCCGAGCGAGAAGCAGCCAGAGCCGGCCATCTGGTCGGACACTGGCACCTTCATCTCTATTTTCCGAACTATACGACCGAGCGCTCGGGCGACAATGAAAATGTTATTGAAAACGGACGCCTGCAGGCCCTGGATGATCCTGCCATACGCAAGCTGTGCTCAAAGTACGGCGACCCGGACCTCTGGCTGGATGAGAGCTGGAACCCCGCTGTGCCCGGCATCAATATGCAGGGTGATTATTGGGATCACTATGCCCGGGACCCGCTGCATTGGGTCAAAACAGAACTGGAAGTATGCCGCAACTATCACCCCATGTTCATGACGATGGTCGGCGCAGACGGCAAGTATTGTTCCGGCGAAGGTGCCGACTGGTGGAAAGGCGGATGCTGTAATCACAGCGGCGTTTCCGCCAGCCCGCTCAAAGGCAATTGCTGCGGCGACTAAACCATGAGCAAGCTTGGTGCCGGCGTATGGTTGCTCGGATGCTGGCTGGCAGCCAGCATGGACGCGCGAAATATCAAGGCCACACTATGGCTTGCCCAATGCACGCAAGCAGATCTGCTCAGCAAATTTACGTCTGTCTATTCCCTGGCGCATGGCATGGCCTTTCCATATTCCTTTTTGCTGATGATGCTCATGTCGGCCTGGCACATAGGCAAGCAGTCACAACGTGAATCGCGAACAGGCGCGTTTATCAGCACGGCGCTGATGTGGCTGAGCATGTATCCGGTTTGCCTGATCAGTGAACCCATCGCCTTGAGGCGCCCGGTTCCTCTGGTGTACAAATCTACGCGTTTTTGATGTTGGCAGTGGGCAGTGCAACGATGCTGTTATTCAACGATAAAAATTTATTCCCAAAGAGAGGATACAGATGAGACAAACAAAGGCAACAATGCTGGCTGTGGGCATCACAGCAATGGTGACTGGCGCTACCGCTTTTGGCGCCCAGGGGAATGCAAACTGGCCCAACCGTACCATGACGCTTATCGTGCCCTTTGCGGCAGGAGGCGGAGGAGACACCTTGGCCAGACTGGTCGCAGACCCGCTGGCCAAAACAGTCGGGCAAAGTATTGTGGTAGAAAACCATCCCGGCGCGGGGGGCAATATCGGCAGTGCCGCCGCGGCACGCGCCAAGGCTGACGGATATACGTTCCTGTATGGTACCAACGGCACCCAGGCGATCAACCATGCACTATATAAATCCGTGGGCTATAAGCCAGATCAGTTAAAAGCGGTGGGGCGCTTTTCAACAATCGAACTGACCCTGGTCGTTGCGCGGGACAATGCAAAAGGAATCGGCACCATTACCGACTTGCGCAACTACCGCGCGGGGACAGACAAACCGTTGACCTGTGGTTCTGCCGGAAATGGCACGTCATCGCATCTTGCCTGCGAAATGTTCAAGAAGCAAACGGGCATGCCTGTTACCCACGTACCCTATAAAGGTAATGCCGCTGCCGTGACCGATATTATTGGCGGCCGAATAGATTTCATTATCGATGTCACGCCCAATGTTATTTCACAGATCAGAGCGGGAAGACTCAAAGCGCTCGCGGTCACGAGCAAGACCCCTAGTCCATCATTGCCGGGGGTGCCCACTTTGGACGGCTCGGGGCTGAAAGGATTTGAATTTTATGCCTGGGATGGTTTATACGCACCTGCAGACACGCCACCGGAAGTCATCAATAAAATGAACGCGGCTATTGGTCAAACACTCAAGCTTAAGGAAACCGATCAGCGACTGCGTGGCCGGGGCGCAGTCCCCTCCCCCATGACGCCGGAGCAGTTCCAGACATTCACTGAAGAGGAAAAGCAGCGATTGGGCGCCATTGTCCGGGATATCGGCGCGACCGTGGATTGAATCAGCCATGCCAGACATAACGGCGTCGGCGTTTCTGGCTATAATCTGGACTTACGTGGGCCGATTCCGCTTGGCTGGCGCCGCCCTTATTTCATTTGCATGTCCACACTAATAAAAACCGTCACAGAAGAATTACGCAGGCGAATCCTCAAAGGATCATTGCCGGCCGGTTCACGCATCAAGGAAATCGAGTTTTCTGCTGAGCTCAATGTTTCCCGTACGCCCTTGCGTCTTGCCCTGGGCGAACTGGAACGCCTGGGTTACGTTGAAAAATCTGGCCGCCAGGGGTTTCGGGTGCGCGAGATCAACATGGATGAAGTGGCCGAAGCACTGGAGCTGCGCGGTGTGCTGGAAGGCTACGCGGCGCGGCGGATCGCTGAAACTGCAATCTCTGATAAAGACAGTGCCTGGCTGCGCATGCTTGTGGACAAGGGCCGTGAGCTGATATGCGCCTGGACACGGGAAACGCGACAGCTATTTGTCGAATCCTGGGCAGACAATAATAAGCAATTTCATGATGCCCTGATCACATTGGCACGCAATACCCATCTTGCCGAATCAATGCAGACGGTATCCCGAACGGTCTTTGCACGAGCCAGCAATCTGGGGTCAATTGGCGACTATCCGGAGATCGAACTGGAGTTTTTTACTCGTGCTCAGGAAGATCACGAAGCGATCTTCGAGGCCATCATTCAACGGGAAGGAACGCGTGCCGAAGCGCTGTGTCGTGAGCATGCGCGGCGAAGCATCGAAAATAAGAAAAAACTCAGTCGGCTTTCCGATTGCCGTTGATTCTGCCAGCGTAGCAATCAATGCCTACTGCCATTGATTGGCCAATTCGGCTATAACCGCTCAATGTGCACAGGAATTGCGCATGTACAATATTCGCATTCCAATAGGTGCCGCCATGACGTTTACCAGCATGACTAGTCGCGAGTTCAACCAAGCGGCAAGTGAAGCAACGCGTGCCGCAAACAATGGGCCGGTGTTTATTACAGACCGAGGCCGCCCAGCTCATGTGCTAATGAGCATCGAATTGTATCGACGCATTACCGCAAGCCAAAGAAAGATTGCCGATTTGCTGGCAATGCCCGGCATTGCCGACAGTGATTTTGAAACACCACGTTCGCCAGATCTGGCAAAAATCAACCTGTTTCATTCGAATACCATAAGGCATATGTGATGCACACGGCCCTGCACAAGCTTTAACCGCAGCTGAAGCGCCTGTTATACTAATCTGGTCATTGTCATCTTAGATTCGTAATAGATCGCCCCGCTTCGATTGACTCATATATCTACTTCCAACCCGCTCCCGCCCGTGCTTGCCGGCCCGATCCTGCGCCGCCTCGAACCAGGCCGCCTGGCGCTTTGGCTGGTGGGCAGTGTACCGCTCAAATTTACGCTGCTGCTCGCCCCGGCCGGGGAATCGCCCAGAAGCGTGACGCTTGATGCAACCAACTGCCGCATCATTCCCATTGGCCGCCATGCCTTTTTGCATCTGATCGATGTCGCCCTGTCCGAGCCGCTACCACAGGACACAGTCATTGCCTATGATCTGGTCGCGACCCTGGCCAACGGGGTTGAAGCGAACATTGCACAATGGGCGCCGCATCTGCTGCATGAAGACGCCACTCAGCCTACCCTGGTGCTGCGCAGTCGTGCCGACGACATTCTCTTTGGCTCATGTCGCAAGCCGCATCACCCAGCACGCGATGGCTGGCGCGAGCCGACGAGCTGTTGGCCGGGCACATCGGGCAGGCCGACACACGACCGGCCATGCTCATGTTATGTGGCGACCAGATTTATGCTGATGACGTGGCCGGCCCCATGCTGGCGGCCATCCACGCATTGATTGATCGCCTGGGCCTGTACGGCGAATATCTTGACGGCGCCGTTGTAGCCGACAGCGAAGCGCTGTACGCTCACCCGGCAGGCTATTACCGCCGCGAAGACCTGCTGCCCGCATTCAAATCGAACGAGGCGCTGCGTGAACGCTTCTTTGGCGGCGTGGAAAAACCGATTTTTACGACTACCAGCGCACACAACCACCTGGTGACCCTGGCCGAAGTCATGGCCATGTATCTGCTGGTCTGGTCGCCTGTACCGTGGCAACTCGTGCCCGAGCCACCCATGCCTGCGCTTGATGTCGAACACGCACGCCAATGGCGAAGCGAGATCGGTATACTGCAGGGCTTCCGTCGCGACCTGCCTAAGGCTTCGCGCCTGCTCGCGCATGTGCAGACCCTGATGATCTTTGATGATCACGACATCACCGATGACTGGAATTTGTCGGCCAAGTGGGCCACCACCGCCTATGAACATCCATTCTCGCGACGCATCGTCGGCAACGCGCTCGTGGCCTACATGCTATGCCAGGCTGGGGCAATCGTCCCGATGCGTTCGACGCGGTGCTGGACGACACGAGCGCTCTTGCCGCTACACCAGACGCCACAGATCACCTGGATGCCACCGCGCAGGACGCGCTGATCACGCGCCTGCTTTCATTCAATCAATGGGACTATGTGCTACGCACACAGCCGACCGTGATCGTTCTTGATACGCGTACACGCCGCTGGCACAGCAGGAGATTGCCCAGCCGCCCGTCCGGACTGATGGACTGGGAGTCTTTGACCGACTTGCAGCATGAATTGCTGGATGAAACGGCCGCCGTGATCGTCTCGCCCACGCCCATGTTTGGTGTCAAGCTGATTGAAGTGGTGCAACGCCTATGCACCTTCGCCGGCCACGCGCTAACGGTTGACGCAGAAAACTGGATGACCCATCGCGGTTCAGCCAGCGTCATGCTGAACATCTTCCGCCATTCGCGCACACCGGGCAATTACGTTATCCTGTCGGGCGACGTGCACTATTCCTTTGCATACGATGTACAGGTGCGCGATCGAGATCGTTCCCCGCACATCTGGCAGATCACCAGCAGCGGCATCAAGAATGAATTTCCAAGACGGCTGCTGGACTGGCTGGATCGCCTTAACCGCTGGCTTTATTCACCGCGCTCGCCACTGAACTGGTTTACGCAACGGCGGCACCTGCAGATACAGCCGCGCCTGCCGGATCAACGCCGTAGCGGTGAACGCTTATGGAATGGCGCAGGCATAGGCCAAATACTGCTTGATGCGCAGGTCGACCAGCACGCATTCTGCAACACAACGCCGACGGCCGCCCTTCCACCGAATTTATTGCACCCGAACAGACCGTGTCCGCTGCAACGGTTGCACAACAACCAGGCACGGGTGATTAGTTCAAGCGAATGCGCTCGACGGGGTGGTATTGCCTTTAGCACAACTTCATGTTCCGGTCGCACTGTCTTGATTGCGCGGCGCTTGCGGGCCTCGCACTCTACAGTAACAGCGCCCGCGTGCCGTTCAGACTCAGTACTGTCCCAGGATATTGAATAACGCCTGGCCGATCTGCGGCAGAAAGGTGATGTCTTCAGACACTGCCTTGCCATGGGAAAAAACCACAATCGTAATGGCGCCATACGCTTTGCAGTAGTCCTGCGGCAACAGAAAATGCGCACTGTCGTGCCTGTTGTAACTGGATAGCGCGTCGCCAGTCCAGCCATTCCATCCTGCCTTGGAATAATATTCCAGGTTATCCGGCAGATGCTCTCCCAGGAACCCGTTTACCTGCGAATGTGGCAGAGCCTTGAAGTCCGAAGAAAGGGAGCGCTTCAGATACCTGGCCGCCTCCTGGCTCATGCCCGCGTCAAGGAATGTCCCACTGCAGATTTCACTAAGCAGGCGTGCCACGAAATCACTGCTAAGACAGTTGTGATTATTTTTCCCATCCAGCGTGACAAAGAGTCTTTCCCGACCGTAGCGATCGTCATCCATGAGTTTCTGGCAAACATTGATGCCCTGGCTTCCGGCCAGCCCAGACCAGCGAAAAACCGGTTCACACCCTGGCGCCGCTCAAACCATTGCTTCATTTCCGCCTCGGGCAACAGCGTATCGCCGGTAGTGCCCGACAGCATATCAATAACGTAATTGGTTGCATTATTGCTTGACCACAGAATCATGTCAGTTATGGCGCGGCCCAATTCCTCATGCGGCATCACCTTTCCGTCCCGCAACGCGGCCTGTGCCGCCGTCAGATAAGCCACCTTAACGACACTGGCGGGATAAAATTGCCGCTGGCCCTGCCAGGAAAATCCGTCAGGTTCGCCCGCAGCCATACCCGCTGCTGCTCTTGGAAACAAGTGCAACGTGATGCTCGAATCAGCTACGTCGTGCGCCAGCGGCGCAAATATCTGCCGCACAGACGACAGCAGGCGCTGCCCGATTTGGCTCGATTGTTCTGTTTGTTGGTAATACATAGAAAATTTCCTAGATCTCTGCCAATCGTATGCATCTGGCGCGTTGTGTTCCCGAGACGGGTGTCAGCTCTGGATGGTTTTGCCTGCAGCGTTCTGTCACGTAAGGACAACGGCTCGAGAACGCGCAGCCTGCAATGGTTTCATGCGGATCGGGCAGTTCACCCTCCAGAATCGCAGATGGATTCCTGACCGACGGATCGGCAATCGGGATCGCCGACAGCAAGGCCCGCGTATAGGGATGCCGGGGCCGGGAAAAGATATCATCCTTGCTGCCCTCCTCCACAATCTCCCCAAGATACATCACCAGGACGCGATCGCTCACGCGCTTAACCACGTTCAGATCATGGGCGACGAACAGAAACGCGACCCGCAGCTTATGCCGGATCTCCTCGAACAGATTGATAATCTGCGCCTGCACCGACGCATCCAGCGCAGACACGGGTTCGTCCGCAATAATCAGTTGCGGGTTGACGGCCAGCGCCCTGGCAATGGAAACCCGTTGACGCTGACCACCACTTAAGGCATAAGGAAACTTCTGTTTCAGTGACAGCGGCAAGCCGACAATGCCAAGTAACCGGTCCACCTCAGCGGCCAGATCACCTTTATTACTCGCCGGGACATGCGTCGCCAGCGCCTCTTTGAGCAGGCGTCCAATGGTAAATCGCGGATTCAGCGACGAATACGGATCCTGGAACACCATCTGAATCCGGGTGCTGCGTTCGAATCGGCTAAACTGGTCCATTGATCTGCCGTCTGACCAGATAACCGTTCCGTCCGAAGGCCTTTGCAATCCGACAATACATTTGCCCAGGGTGCTTTTACCGCAACCGGATTCGCCCACCACCCCAACAATTTCGCCTTCGTTCACGTGCAGCGACACGCCTTTGAGCGCATGCAGAAAGCCCGCTTGTTTGCCTGTGAGAAAGTCGCCCAGACGTCGTCGGCTACCATAACGCTTTTCCAGATTTTGTACCGTCAGCAGAGCTGGAGCATGTGATTCGCTTACCACAACGCTTCCTCCTTACGATGACAGGCACAGGCGTGTGCCGGCGTCAGGTTTTCACTCTGGGGGCTTTCGACTTGACATCGTTCGATCGCAAACTTGCAGCGTGGATGAAAACGACAACCGGTAGGATAGTGCCCGGCGGCAGGAGGCTCGCCGGCGATCGGCTCCAGCTTGTGCTGCGGATCAACGTGCGCGGGCAATGCATTGAGCAGCGCCCGCGTGTAGGGATGGCGCGGGTTGGCAAAAATTTCTGCCACGCTACCGCTTTCTACAATTTTGCCGGCATACATGACTGCCATATCATCGCAATGCTGGGCGACCACGCCTAGGTCATGCGTGACCAGCAACACAGACATACCCACACGCTCGCGCAGCTCGTGCAGCAGCCGTAAAACCTGGGCCTGAATGGTGACATCCAGCGCCGTGGTAGGTTCATCGGCAATCAGCAGCTCTGGCGCACAGGATAGCGCCATGGCAATCAGCACCCGCTGGCGCAGCCCGCCGCTCAATTCATGCGGCCAGGCATTAAAGCGTCGCTCGGCAGAGGTAATGCCCACTTCACGCAGCAGCCCCACCACTTTTTCCCGGACCTGGGCTGACGACAAGCCGGCATGATTGCGCCGTACAATTTCTGCCACCTGATCACCCACCCGCATGGTCGGATTCAATGCGGTCATGGGGTCCTGGAAAATCATGGAAATCTTCCGACCGCGCACTTGCGTCAACTGCTGCTCGTCCATTGCAGCCAGGTCCTTGCCGTCAAACAGGATCCGCCCTTGTTCAATCACAAAGGGCGAGCCGCCGAACAGGCGGATAATCGAACGGCAGGTGGTGCTTTTTCCGCAGCCGGACTCGCCCACCAGGCCAAATACCCGGCCTTTCTTAACCTGGAACGTCACGCCTTCGATTGCCATCTGTGCGCGACCACGCTGGCCAAAACCGGCGTGCAGGTTCTCTACCCGAAGTACATCCTCCGTTGTCACATTCATGATTTCACCCTGAGTTGATTATCAATCCCGTCACCCAGCAGGGAGAACGTCACGCCGATATAGATGATCATGATTCCCGGAAAGACGGAGATCCACCACGCATCGAATATGTAATTGCGGCCTTCAGCGATCATGACCCCCAGCTCAGGCGTGGGTGGCTGTATGCCCAGCCCCAGAAAACCAAGGGAGGTCACCGCCAGAATAGTCAGGACGACATCAGCCATCATGAACACAATGGCAGGTGTAATAACATTGGGTAGAATATGCAGAAATAGAATCCGCAAGTGACTGTAGCCCATGACCCGTGCGGATTGAACATATTCAGTGGTCTTGACCAGCAGCACTTCGCCGCGCACGATTCGCGCAAAGGAAATCCAGACCACCAGCGTAAAGGCCAGGTACATGTTCTGCGTGCTTGGTCCCAGCGAACCAACAATGGCAATGACCAGCACATAAAACGGAAACGCCCAGACAATATCAACGATACGCATAATCAGCGTATCCAGCCACCCGCCTACATAGCCCGATATCAGGCCGATCAACGAGCCGGTTACAAATGGAATCAGCACGCACACCGCCACGATTTCCAGGTCGGTCTTAAGCGCTTCGATCGAGCGCCACAATACCTGCCGCCCCAGGTCGTCGGTGCCAAAGAGATACTGCAGATTCGGGCCCTGCAGACTACTGTCAAAATTGATCTCGGATGTATCTATCTGGAATACTGCCGGAACCACATAGGCCACCAGAATCAGGAGCATGAACAGGGCCAGGCCCGCCCACAAAGAATAATTCTGCGCAAGCCGTCCGCTGCGCCACCCGTTCAATATCGTGTTCATGATAATTCCACCCTGGGGTCGGCAGCCACATAGGCCAGGTCAGCCGCCAGGTTGATCAATACAACCAGCACCGCGAAGGTCACTGTCAACCCCTGCACCATGGGATAATCACGCGCAGCAATGGATGAGACCATTAATCCACCCAGGCCTGGCAGGGCAAACACGGCTTCAATGACCACTGTGCCACCGATGACCCAACTGGTATGCACCCCCAGCACCGAGATTGTGGAGAGTAACGAATTACGAAATACATGACGCCTGAGAATCTGCATTCGACTCATGCCTTTGGCATAGGCCGTGTCAATATAATCGGCATTGAGCACCGCAATAATCGAGCTTCTCAGGGAACGTACGGTCAGGGCCGCGGTACTCAGCGCAATGACCAGCGCCGGTAGAAACAGCGAATGCAACAGACCGAAAACACCACCGTTGAGCCCGGACACCGGAAAGATCGGGATATAGACCGAGAACACCAGAACCAGCAGGATACCCAGCCAGAACGCCGGCATCGACATAAAACAGATAAACAGAAACTTGATCAGGTTGTCGGTTGCCTGGTTCTTGCGCAATGCGGCCAGGAAAGCCAGTGGAATGGTCAACACAATTGCAATAACCGTGCTGTAGGCGACAAGCGCCAGCGTCACCCATAGACGATCAAAAATCAATGGCCCAACCGAGGTGCGAAAGGCAATCGATGTGCCGAAATCGCCCTGAGGCAGTCCAGCAAAAACTGAAAGTACTGAACCACCAGTGGTTTATCCAGGCCCAGTTGATGCTGCAGTTTGGCGATATCCTCGGCCGTGCCCCGGCTTCCCAGCAACAGTGTTGCCGGATCCCCGGGCATGACCCGCAAAAGCAGAAAGGCCAGAATCGTGATGCCCAGCAATACCGGGATCAACTGCACCAACCGCAAGACAATAAAACGCAATATCACGAGCTACCCCTGTTGTATCCTGATTCTGGCGCTTACTTCACCCGGACTTCTTCAAGCCTGTAATTTGAGGTGGGCAGAACACGGAAGCCTTCGATATTGGAGCGATAGGCATAAGGGACACCCTGGTGATAAAGAAAGATAAACGGCGCTTCCTTGTTTACGATTGCTTCGATTTCCTTGAACATACGTCCGCGTTCAGCACCCTCGGGCGTTTTGCGTTCCTCTGCATACAAAGCGTTAACGCGCTCGCTTTTCCAGTTCGTATGTAAGGCATTAGCCCGCTCCGGATTAACAGCAGTAAAGCCGATCAATTGGTCAGGGTCGATCGTATCGCTGGTGGTATAGGTCAGCGACATTTCATAATTGCCGGCTTTGGTTGTCGTAAACTGCGACCCACTCTCAATGGTCTGCACCTGGATGGTCACGCCAATCTTGCTCAGGGCATTCTGAATGACCAGACCTACCTGTCGTGAAGTCACATCCCCAGACGGGATAAGCAGCGTCGCCTTGAAACCGTCCGCAAGACCGGCCTCGGCAAGAAGCTGCTTGGCCTTGGCAGGATCAAAGGGATACGGCTTGATATCGGTATTGTGATGCGCCATGATGGGCAACGAGGAAGACGCCGGTTCGCCGTTGCCCTTTAATACGCCCTGGATAATGGTCTGCTTGTTAATGGCATAGTTCAAAGCCTGTCGAACACGAATGTCATCAAAGGGCTTTTTGCTGGCATTCATCTGCACCAGATCGGTGCGAAACACTTTAGCCACGGCTGTCTTGATATTCGGATCATTCTTGAGCATGGCGACCTGGTTAAATGGAATGTCCATCGCCGCGTCCAGCTCATTGGCCTTCAACTTAAGGATACGCGCATTATCGTCCCCAATGATCTCCAGCGTAGCCTGGTCCACAGCGGGCTTTCCTTCTTGCCAGTAGTTGGGATTCTTGTCTAATGAGACGCGCTGGCCCTTCTGCCAGGCTTTGAGCGAAAAGGGACCGCTGCCTATGGGTGCATTGAAAAATTCGTCGCCCTTTTGTTCCAGTAGCGCTGCCGGCAATATGGAAGCGGAAAACAAGGCCAGATTGTTCAGCATCGGCGTAAAAGGCGCATCCAGCTTAAGTTTTACCGTGCTGTCATCCACCTTTTCATAGCCGGTAATGGGTTTGAAGAATCGTGCCCAGCCGGATTTTTCTCCTGCTGCCCGCTTCAATGAAAAAATCACATCATCTGCCGTTACCGCTTTGCCGTCGCTGAATTTCGCGTTTTGCCTGAGATGAAAGGTATAGGTTTTTCCATCCGGGCTGATCTCCCATTTGTCGGCCAGCCCAGGTTCTATTTTGGTCCCATCCGCAGAGGGCTTGACCAATTGATCATAGATCAGCAACTGTGTCCAGATAGACGGGTTATCGCTCGAAGCAATGGGATCGAGCGTGAGCAAATCCTTTGCAATGCCCAATCGAAACTGGCTTGCCGCGGCCTGAGCGACATTGAGCGCACAGGCAACAGCAATTGCGACTTTCAATAGTGAATGAAATCTGATCATAACGGCTCTCCGGGAAACACACTTTAAAAAATGGCAAATGGGAAGATCCTGCTTTCTCGGGCTATTTTGCAGGCAATGGGTATAGTATGCAAAGGAAAAAAGTTATATCATCCATGACTAAAACTCATACTATGGGACGCCGGTGAAAATAAGACATATCGAAATCTTTCACGCCATACGCACGACCGGCTCGGTCAGCCGGGCGGCGCGCTTGCTTAATATTTCTCAATCCGCAGTCAGCAAAACCCTGGGGCATGCCGAACTGCAACTGGGTTTCAAGCTTTTCGAGCGCGTCAAAGGCAGGCTGAAGCTGACGCCGGAAGCGCAGTCGCTGGCGCCGGAAATTGAAAAAATGATGAACCAGCTGGAGCATATTCGCTCGCTGGCGTCCAATATTCACCAGCATCCGGCAGGGTCGCTCAAACTGGGTTGCCTGCCAAGTCTGGGCCTGCATCTGATGCCACAGGCCGTGTCGCTCATTCGGCAACGCTATCCAGATATCAATATTGAAATCACTACGGGACATGAATCGGAACTAATCAGAAAACTGCGCTCGCGCGAGATCAATATCGCTTTCACATTCAAGCCGGATGAGTATCCGGACTGTTCAGCTTCCACCATTGCCAAAGTGAACATGGTGCTGGCCGGACCGCGCAGCGGCCAGGTGAATGACCCTCGCCAGGTAGACTTCCGAAAGCTGATCACGTATTCTGCGGGAGACCCTGTCACCCGCATCATAGAGTCCATGGCCATTCCGTATCAATTTACCAACCAGGTCAAGGTGGAAACCTATTACGTCGCTGCCGCCATTGCGGAGTATGAGGATCGGCTGGCGATTGTGGATGAATTCACAGCAAAATTTGTATTAAGAGACAAATCCCGATGCATGCAATTTGATCCGCCCATCACCCTTGATCTGGTGGCCATCTACCGCGAACAGGGACCACCCAGTACATTAGAGAAACAATTTATCGGGGGCGTACGGCGTCTGGTCAGGCAGGAGCAGGCAAACGGCATGCTGGCGCACTAACCGGCTGGCTACAACTTGCCGGGCGATACAGTCTTGCACTGCGGTTGGCTTTCGCACCTCCACTTAGAAGACAACTAGACCTGCAAATCAGGGCTTGACCAACTCATAACCGTACGGTTATTATTAAAATACATAACCGGATAGCTATGAATACTTCGACACCCCACTCTCACGATTTGCTGTTTCGCACGCTTGGTGATCCAACCCGCCGGGCTATTTTCGAGCGCCTCTGTCGCGACGGGGAGCAGACCGTGGCCGCCTTGACCGCACAAGCCGGCGTATCTCAGCCTGCCGTCTCAAAGCATCTGGCACTTCTTAAACAGGCAGGCTGGTGCTAGACCGCCATGAAGGAAGGCAGACTCATTACAGCGCCAAACGCAGCGCGCTGGCGCCGCTGGTCGATTGGACCAGCAAAATGACTGGCTTCTGGGAAAGCCGGTTTAACGACCTTGAAGCACTTCTCCAAAGGATAGATCAATGAACACAACCACATCTGAAATACGCTCAGTTGTATTAGAACGTGAGCTTGCCCATCCTCCTGAAAAGGTCTGGCGAGCGCTTACCGTGCCTCATCTGATAGAAGAATGGCTCATGAAAAACGACTTTGCTCCCGCCATTGGCCATCGTTTCAAACTGCAAGGCGACTGGGGCGGCGTGCTCGATTGCGAAGTACTCGCCATCGAGCAGAACAGCGTGTTGTCCTACACCTGGAATTTTGTTAACGACAATCCAGACTTCGATCTGAGAAGCGTTGTCACCTTTACGCTCACGCCAACGGCAACAGGCACCCATCTGCGTATGGAGCAATCAGGTTTCCGACCCGAACAAAAGCAAGCCCTTGGGGGCGCGAAATCCGGATGGCAACAGTTTTTTGGAAAGCTGGAGCATGTGCTAACCCAGGCAGAATAGCTGGCTGCCGCTTTACTGCGGGCGCCTGGCCCCTGCCGAGCGCTCTTTTTCAACAAAATCACCATCGACATAAAACCACCGCCCGTCCTCACGTACAAAGCGGCTCACTTCATGCAGGCGCGCAGCACGTCCGTTGTGGCGGGAGCGGGCAACAAACTCTACCGTGGCATGATCGTCGTCTTGCCGAGTATGCTGCCGCACCTCCAGCCCCAGCCATTTGGTGCCCGGCGCATTGGGTTCCAGTGACACCGGTCGGGTGCTGCTGTGCCAGGTGTCTAACAAATAACCAAGCTCATCCAATACGAACGCGCTATAGCGGGAGCGCATCAGGGTTTGCGCATCGGGCGCCATCAGGCGCAGCACGCCATGGTGCCAACGACCGCAGCAAGCCTCATAGCTTGACACGCTGCCGCAGGGACATGGCGACTGCAAGGGAAAGGAGGGGTCTTGTTTCACAGCAAAATTGCAAAAGTAATATCGGCAAAGAAGTATACCGCCCTCATGCTCGCGCCCCGGCGGTCTGGGCGGTCTGTCCGAACAGAATCTTCTTGCCTTCCTCGGTGACCGCTGGCCGGCTCGCAAACGGCTCGCCCCTGGCATAGGCGCGCACGGTAGCCGGCCGCTGACGAATCTGATCAAACCATCGATGCAGATTCGGGAACGCCTGCAGATCTTGTTGCTGGCGCTCGTGTGGCACGATCCACGGGTATGACGCCATGTCCGCAATTGAGTACTCCTCGCCCGCGATGAAAGGGCGGCCTTCCAGGCGACGGTCAAGCACCCCGTACAGACGGTTGGTCTCTTTAACATAGCGGTCAATGGCGTACTGAATCTTCTCGGGCGCATAAACGCCGAAATGGTGATTCTGTCCGGCCATGGGGCCCAGTCCGCCCATTTGCCAGAAGACCCATTCCATTACTGTTTTGCGCGAGCGCACATCGGCAGGCATAAATTTGCCGGTTTTTTCGGCCAGATATTGCAAAATGGCACCCGATTCGAACACGGTAATTGGCTCGCCACCGTCGGTGGGGGCTGTGTCGATGATCGCCGGCATGCGATTGTTCGGGGAAAAAGCCAGGAACTCAGGTTTGAACTGATCGCCGGCACTAATGTCTACAGGATGAATTCGGTAATCCAGTCCGGCTTCTTCCAGGAACAGGGTAATTTTGTGACCATTGGGCGTAGGCCAGTAATATAAATCAATCATCATTTTTCCTTTTTGCATGGGATGGGTCAGGCGTAAGTAACGTGAATGCGGGGCGAATCATTCCCTCGAGCAAGGTGCGTTCCGGCCGGGTTCTGGCCAGCACACGCATCCCGATGTGAATACCCAGCAGCATGCGCGCCAGCTCTATGGCGCTATGGCTGTTCGTGATCGTGCCGTCACGCTGGCCGGCACGGATGCAGCGTCGAAAGAATTCTTCTACGTGTCCGAGTACCTCGGTGACGATCTGCCGGAACTCAGGATCATGCGGCGCCACTTCCAGCGCAGAGTTCACAATCAGGCAGCCTCGTCGCTGCTTATCGTCCAGGGAGCGTTCAATGGTTTCCGTAAACAAGGCGCGTATCGCCTCCGGCGGGGACAGCGTTGCCTGCAACTGATGCGCACGGGCGGCAAAGCTGGTTTGCACGTAGTAGTTGAGCGCGCGGCGATACAGGGTTCGCTTGTCGCCAAACGCGTTGTACAGGCTTGCGCCGGTGAGCCCCATCCTGCAGGCCAGCTCCCGGACTGAAGTCGCTTCGTATCCGTGCTGCCAGAAGCAGTCTATCGCTGCAGCCAGCACGGCGTCTTCGTCAAACTCTCTTGGTCGGCCCATTGTCACGATCACTCAAAATAGTCTTGCCATAAGACAGGGGGTTATCCGTTATTTTGGTCATTCTAAAACGATCGATCTAAAATAGTCAAACATATGCTTATAACAAAAAATGCGCATACATTGCTGCAGGCGCATTTTGATGCGCGGTATGTTCAATGAGTATTCTGGCTAAAGCAACTGTGCGCGATTACCCACCACCGCAATTCACAATCACATTCCCCAACGACGTCCCACTCTCCACCGCCTGGTGCGCCAGCACAACATCAGCCAGCGGATACGTCGGTCCAATATGGTGTTCCAGCAGTCCTTTGCGCAGCATTGCCTGCACGCCGTCCAATGCGCGCAGCCTTTGTGCATGGGTTAGTTCATAGACCAGAAAAAAATGCAGCGACAGCGATCGCGGCAGCCACTGGCCATAGTTAAGGGGCACAACCCCGCGCTCATTGGAACCATAGCAGACAAGCCGCCCGTGCTGCGCCAGCACATGCGCATCCACCAGCGCAATTGTCGTGGACAGATCCATATCAATAATGGCATTCACACCCGCCCCGTCTGTCATAGCCAGCACACGATCGGCAACAGATTCTTCCTTATAAAGAATCGTGTCATGGACGCCACTTTCATGCAAAAACGCTGCCTTGGTTTGCGACCCCACGGTAGTAATCACGCGCGCGCCCTGCGCCTGCGCCATCTGGACGGCGTAATAGCCAACACCGGATGCACCGCCAATAACCAATACCGTCTGTTCAGGTTCAATCTGGGCCAGCTCCACAGCGCGAAAAGCCGTCAATGCCGGAATGCCCATGCACGCCCCCGCTTCAAACGACACGTTCTCGGGCAACTCGACCGCCTGCTCTGCAGGTAACACAATATATTCGGCTGCTGTACCATGCGCGCGATTGTATTGCGCGTTCCATAACCAGACCCGCTCCCCCACTCTGCCGGCATCTACGCCCTGACCTACCTGGTCGATAATGCCGGCGCCATCGCTGTGTGGGATAATCAGGTTCCAACGCACCGGACGCCCACCCGCCCTTGATTTCACATCCGAAGGGTTCACACCAGAGCACGCAAGCCGCACCCGAACCTGGCCGGCGTCCGCTTGTGGAACCGGTTGCTGTCCAACCTGCAACACCTGGTCGGCGGGACCATTTTTCTCATACCATGCCGCCTGCATCATGTCAGCGCCTCTTTTATGAAGCGATTGCTTAAGGTCCCCAGTCCCGTCAGACTCACATCCACGCGATCGCCCGGTTGCAAGTTCGGCGAATGGCCGTCCGTGCCCATCCACACCATGTCGCCAGGGTACAGGGTGAGATATCGGCTCATGGTGCTGATAAATTCCTCAATGCCAAAAAGCATGTCTGCCGTATCAAAGCGCGTACTTTGCTCGCCGTTGACCGATACCACCGTCTGCATGGTCGCAATTTGGGCATCGGTGCAAATCCATGGCCCCATCGGCTTGAATGTATCCGTATTCTTTGCACGCCAGAACGTGCGATCGGACGCCTGCCAGTTGCGTTCGCTCACATCATTGCCAATCGTGTAGCCAAAAATGCAATCCTTTACCTCGCCCACTGAAATATTCTTTGCTTTCTTGCCGATCACAACCACCAATTCACCTTCGTAATGGATGCGCGTGGCATCCGCAGGCATGATCACGTCCTGGCCGTGCGCAATAAGCGCGTTGTTCGCCCGATAGCCCACGTCCGGTTTTTTTGGAATCGTCAACCCTTCTGTACTGATGTGCTTGACGTAATTGAGGCCCACACAATAGAAGGTGGGTGGGACAATAGGCACTTCAATGGTGACGTCCTGCAATTGCAGTCGTGTTGCCGTTGTTTCATATTTGCCCAGCGGGTCTCCCCTGACCACTGTGATCGTGTCCTCATCACTGAGTATTCCGTAGCCGGTTTCGCCCTTAAGACTATATCGAAGCCATCTCATCGTTTTTCCCCTTTACGCGTTCGCTGAAAAAATCGTCTCTTCTGCGCTCAGCTCGGCAATCAGCCAGCTATCTGCCACCCGCTTCATTTGAATATGCACGTTGCGGATCGAATCAATACCCTGCAAAGGGCAAGGCCCCTGGACTGGTCCGTCGGGCTCATGCCGAATCACCAGCATATAGCCGCGGATCGTGCAACATTGCGTTTCGCATTTATCAAATACCAGATTTGTAATAATGTGCGCGATTCTCATGGTTGGCGAACGCTGCTGCAATGCCTGTTGCACTTGCTGCGGCCCCCTGAGCACTTTGCCCTGGCGCCGCCAGATCGCATCCGGTGTCAGCACCGCCGCCAGGCGCTGTAGCTACGTTCATCCAGATGGCGAAAAAACAGCATCACCTGATTCTCACACTGTTTCATTGCTGCATTCATACCAATAGATCTCCGTTACTACGATTCAAAGACGTGTGTGCCAGGACCGAGGCGTCAATATCTGCCAGACTGGGCGTGCCGCAAAGCTGCATCGTCCGTCTCAGTTCATCACTCAGGATAGTCAAGGCACGATCCACGCCTTCATAGCCGCCGCCCAGCACGCCGAACAGGTCGCTCGGCCTGAGAGCACCCCTGCCGCCCCCAGAGCAAGCGCCTTGAATACATCGCTGCCACGACGTATACCGCCGTCCAGCAGCACAGGCACGCGTTGATTGACGGCACGCACGATGCCAGGTAAGGCGTCCAGCGTAGCCAGCCTGTATCCAGTTGGCGCCCGCCGTGGTTTGACACAATCAGTGCATCCACGCCCACCGCCAGAATCGATTCAACATCCAGCGGATTGACAACGCCCTTGATAATCAGCCTGCCGGGCCAGCGATCACGCAGCGCGCGCAACGCGGCCAGATCAAATGCCGGATCGTAATTCATTCCGGCAACACCCTGCATCCTGGCCCTGTCCGCCTGCAATGTTGCCAGCCCCTGCAAACTTGGCATCACCGGCGGCTTGTGCAGCAACATATTGAGCGACCACCAGGCTTTCTGACAAACTGCCCGATGTTGCGATATCCCAATTTCATGGGAAAACTCAGGCCATTGAGCAAATCTCTTTCCCGCTTGCCACCAACTGGCAGATCAACCGTAATGACCAGCGCCTCGTAGTCGGCCGCCTTGGCACGATCAATTAACGATTGAAGACGCTGTTTGTCCTGCAGGATATAGGCCTGGAACCACAGCCGCCCGGGAGCCTTGTCGGCAATTTCCTCGATGGACGCCGTGGCCGACGTTGAAAGCGTGTACGGTATGCCATGTTTGGCCGCCGCCTGCGCCAGCGCGATATCGCCGCCGCGCCAGCCGAACCCGACGGCGCCGGTCGGCGCAATGGCCATGGGCAGCGCCATGGCAGCGCCAAATAGCTGCGTAGACATGTCCACTCGAGAGACATTTCGTAGTACACGCGGCAGCAGGCGGACCCGGCTGAATGCATTGCAATTGTCATGGAGCGTGATTTCGTCTTCGGCGCCGCCGTCATAGAAATCAAACACCCCGCTCGGCAACCTGGCGCGGGCCCTATCTCTCAAACGCGCTATGCAATAACAGTCATTGACGGCCATCCGCTTCATGTCTCGCTGCTTCATTCTGGCTTCACGTTGCCGTTCTTGATAACGGATTGCCAGCGCGCCTTGTCCTTAATCAGGAATTCGCGGAACGCCTCCGGCGAATTGCCGACAATGTTCGCACCCAACTGTTTTAGCTGCGCTTTCACCTCGGGCTTGGACAGCGCGGCCACTGCCGCTTGATTCAATTTGGTCACGATATCCTTGGGTGTTCCTGCCGGGGCCAGCATGCCGATAAAAGACGCGGCTTCTTCAAAGCCGTTCAGGCCCATGCTTTCCAGGGTGGGCACGCCCGGAAAGTCCGGATGCGGTTCCCGGGTACCGACTGCCAATATCCGCAAGCGCTTGTCTGCCACATAGTCGGCAATACCCACGCTGGGGTAGAACATAAAGGAGATTCGTCCGGCAATCATTTCCTGCAATGCCGGGCCATTGCCCTTGAATGGTACATGCACCATATCCAGACCCGCCTGTGTCGCCAGCATTTCTGCCGTCAGGTGGCCGATCCGCCGAACCCGGATGACCCGAAAGTGAGCTTGCCCGGGTGCGCCTTGGCGTCCGCAATCAAATCCTGCATATTTTTATAGGGCGATTTATAGTTTGTCACGACCACCATTGGCAAGGTCACAAAGTTGGCAATCGGCTCAAATACCTTGGTCGCTTCGTAGTTATATCGGTCCGGATACAGCAGGGGGTTTACGTTAAGAGTGAGCGAGGTTACCAGCACTTTGTAACCATCTGGTGCCGCCTGCATGATGTCATTTGCAGCAATATGTGCGCTGGCACCGGGCTTGTTCTCCACGACAACAGGCTGCCCCAGCGATTCGCTCATATGCTTGGCGACCACACGGGCAACCACGTCTGTCGGGCCGCCCGCAGAATACCCAAGCACCATACGGATCGGCCGGTCGGGATAGTTTGCGGCCCCGGCAACACCGGTAACCAGGCATGCCATCGTCGCAGCAGCGACAGCCAGATTTTTTATCAGCTTCATTGTAGTCTCCAATTCAAATTATGTTTTTTTTCGTAGTGCCACCCAAAAGGGTTTCGCTTAACGTTCATACTGCTCTGGAAAATATTCATCTGCCATGACTTGGCACCGCTTGATCAGGCGATGCTCATCCGGGCCGTAGTCCGCCACCGCATTGTGAATCGTGCCAATGTTGTCCCACATCAGCACATCGCCCTGAGCCCATTGATGACGATAGCAATACTCTTCCCTTACCTGATGTGTGAACAGAAACTGCAGAATCTCATCGCTGCGCGCCTGCGGCAGTTCATTGATTCTCATGGAATATCCCGGATTGGCATACAACACCTTGCGGCCGGTAATCGGATGGGTAAGAAAAACCGGGTGCGAGACCGGCGGCTTGCGTCTGCGCTGCTCCTCAGTCAGCGGTGGACGCGTGCTTCCCTTCTCACGACGCATCATGTCCCAGAACTTGTTAAAGTCATGCGTGATCGTCATGCCTGCCAGCTCTGCCTTCAGTTCCTCGGGTAATCCTTCGTACGCCGCATGCATATTGCAGAAGGCTGTATTGCCCAATGATTTACCATCACGAAAAGGAATCTGGATGCCATACAGCACGTTGCTAAAGGCAATGGTTTTGCTATAGGACATATCGGTGTGCCAATCCTGCCCGGCATCACTAAGGCCGATGGGCTTGCCGTTTTCTTTCATATTCGACAGAATCATGACTTCCGGATACTGCTCGTCATGAAACAGATTAGCGACGTTGATTTCCAGCGTGCCAAAATGCGCCGAAAAGTCACGCAGTTGCCTGGCAGTCAGTTCCTGGTCGGGAAAGCTGACAACGCCATACTGGCCCAATGCCTGTTCAATGGCCTTGTGATTGTCTGGGGTCAATGGCATGGACAGGTCAACGCCATAAATCGTGGCACCCAGGCTGGCGGCCTTTGGTTCAATTCTCATAAATGATTCCTCTACAAAAGTATTAAGCGGCCTGTCGCAGAATGGACAACACCTCATCGGCATGGCTAACCGGACGGGGATTTACTGCAAGTCCGCGCTCTGTCATGGTCTGCGCAGCAATCGGCGGCAGATCGTCAGCCGTGATACCAATACCGGCCAGAGACGCGGGCAGATCCAGTTGTTCAATCACATGTGCAATCCAGCCGGAAACAGTTGAATGCCTGGTACCGGCTATGCGATTGAGCACCGCCAGCGCGGGAGCCAGACTGGCGCTGGCGACGGATTCATTAAAGCGCAGCGCGTGCGGCAGGATGATGGTATTGACCTGACCGTGCCCCACGTTATGCCTGGCGCCAATGACATGACAAATGGCATGATGCAGGCAGGTCCTGGCCATTGACAGAACAATGCCGGACAAATGCCCGCCCAGCAGCAGACGCCAGCGCTGCGCCTGCTGGCTCAGGCCATCGTCTGTGAGCGCCTGGGCAAACAACTCAATCGATTGCAATGCAATACCGTCGGAGATCAGTGATCGGTTGCGCGAATACATACCCTCAAAGCAATGCGCCAGACCATTCATGGCGGTATAACGCATCAGCGCCAGGGGAATATCGCTGCTTAAGTCCGGATCAATCAGCACCGTGCGACTGGCCACCTGGCGATTCCAGAAAAGCAGCTTGTGATCGTCTTGCCGCACGCCAAACGATGGCGTCAACTCAGCACCTGAAGCAGTGGTCGGCAACGCAATGATCGGCAGTTTTGGCTTTGTCCGCACCGGGATTTCGACATTCGACGGTGGGGTAAAGCGAGTCACGTGATCGGCCAGCGTTCCGCCCTCTGCCAGCAGCATAGACAACGCCTTGGCAGAATCGGACACACTGCCGCCGCCCAGGGCAACAATGCTGTCGGGCCGAAAATCTGCTATCTCGCGCGCCATCTGTTCTACCCATGTCACGCTACTGTGGTTCGGCACCTGAGTGAACGCATGTAATTGCATACCGCCAAGACTTTGACGCAATGTTGCCCAGTGGTGCGAGTCGGCCATGCGTTGCTGCATCAGCACCACCGGACGAATACTGCCCAGCGCGCTCAGCTCTGCGCGCAAATCCTGCGCACAGCCCGGGCCGAACTTTACATGCGTGCCAAACAGGTGATAATCGATATGAGGGATAGTCATGAGATATAACAAAGTCGGAAATTACGGCCATTCTATGCATGAGAATTGCGTATGCATAGAAACAGATGGCAAAATAACTGTTTCCCATTGGCGAACACAGGTAGTGCACAACCATGAACACTGTCGAATGCATTGAGGTCTTTGTGGAGGTGGCAAAAGGCCTGAGCTTTACAAAAGCAGCCGAGCGGCTTGGCACCAGCCGCTCGGTTATTTCCAAGAAAATTGCCTGGCTGGAACAAACCTTCGAGACCCAGCTGTTACAGCGCAACACCAAGCGTGTCAGCCTGACGGAAAGCGGTGAAATTTTGCTGCGCAATGCCGATAGCGTGTCCCGTGCGCTCACCGAACTCAAAGACCTGGTGCGCAGCTCGGTGCAGCGCCCGACCGGCAGAATTCGTGTGGGCTCACCACCCTCTTTCGGTGCTGTTCACCTGGCGCCTGCTGCCCAGGCTTTTCTGCAAACCTATCCGGAAGTACAAATCACGATGCAACTTGATGATGGCCGCAGCGATCTGATTGCCGAGAATATGGATTTGTCGGTCAGAATTGCCCCTCATCTGCGCGACACCAGCCAGATCGCCTACAAAATCGCCGTTGTGCCGCAAGTGCTGGTAGCGACAAGCGATTATCTGAAACGGGGCAAGAAACCGAAACATCCTGCAGATTTGAAAGACCACAACTGCCTGCTGCACACATTGAAAGCCCCTACCTCTGTCTGGCAATTGACTGATACCCAAGGCAAGCAGCATAAAGTTCAGGTCGGCGGCGCTTTCAACTCGAACCTGGGTGAATCCTTACTGCATCTGGCGCAGCGCCATTACGGCATCTCCATGCATCCGCGCTACATGGTCGAGGAATTGATCGCCCAGGGTCGGCTTCAGGTGGTGCTACCCGACTACAAATGTGAAGGACTGGATATTTACGCGGTCATCCAAAGCAAACGCTACCTGCCATACAAGGTGCGCCTGTTCATTGACCACCTGCGCGGGTATTTTCAGGATATGAACTGGACTAGTACGTCGGGTAAATTGTGAATGTGCGGGTGGCGTTGGGGTTGAACACGATTGCGATGCTTTTAGGGAGCTAGAGATCACCAGCTCGGAAGCTGCGAATTGCTTTTTTCGATGATCTTGATACTATCTGTTTACGTTACTAACGCCTTACGTTACTATACGATCAAGTCCTTTGCTTGTCCGGACAGGGCATGACGCCGAGCGCGTAGAAATTGTGGACTATCACTAGGAGGTGACTATGCGTACCGTACCTTATCCAACGCCTGGCGAAATACTGCAGGAAGAGTTTCTGAAACCCATGAACATCAGCCAGTATCGGCTGGCAAAAGAGATTGGCGTATCACAAAGACGCATTGGTGAGATTATCGCCGGCAATCGCGCCGTGACGGTAGACACCGGCCTGCGTTTGTCGCGCTATTTTGGTACCTCTGATGAGTTTTGGACAGGTTTGCAATTGAGCTACGATCAGGCGCGAGCAAAAGATGCGCTGGCCGATGTACTGGCTAAAATCAAACCCCTGGAGCAAGCTCAAATATAGCAATTGCAATTTCTGATAAAAATTTTTCCTGTCAGCAATATTACTCAATGGATAGATATCGTCTGAGAGCAGCATTGCTACGCTGCTTCGGATGAACAACAGAAGGCGAGTCGCTGGATGACGGGTAAATCAGATGTTCGCTTAATATGAAATAACAATATTACTTTACCAAATGAAAAAAAACCTGACCAGCCAGGATATTGCCCTTCTAGCAGGCGTATCGCAAAGCACAGTATCACGTGTGATCAGAAATCACCCCAGTATCAAGAGCGAAACACGCAAACATGTGCTGCAAGTAATTCAGGAACATGGCTATACGCCAAACGCTGCAGCACGCCAGATGAAGACCAATCGCAGTGGCGCCATCGCTGTGGTACTGGCCAACCTGACAAATCCACTATACCCTTGTCTTTTGCACCTGCTCGTCAATCAGTTGGCGAGTCATGGTTTAAAAACCACGATATGGGAAACAAGCACTGAGCTGGACGATGCGACGGCGAGCGCGATTGCTGAAAGCGATGTGGACGGTGTTATCTTCGCAACAGCCGTTGCGTCATCCAGGCGCCAACACCAAATGATTGCCCGTCGCAAGCCGGTTGTATTTTTGAACCGCAAGCTATCTGGTCAATCCTATGATGCCGTGATCAGCGATAACTATAAAGGCGGCCAAGTAGTGGCGGAATATTTTGTCAAAGGTCGGCGTCGGCATATCGGCCTGCTTACCGGATTTTCCGAAGCCAGCACAATTTTGGATCGTGAAAAAGGGTTTATGGAGAAATTGAAAAATGCCACCAGGCCCATTAAACTTATTCACCCTCCGTCCCAATTCACTGTTTTTACTTATGAAAATGGCTATCAGGCGATGCAATCTCTGTTGCGTTTAGCGCCCGATGTTGACGCCGTTTTTTGTACCAATGATATCATCGCAATCGGTGCGCTCGATGGCGCCCGAGCGTGTGGTAAGCGCGTTCCTGAAGACCTGTGGGTAATGGGGTACGATGATATCCCAATGGCTGGCTGGGAAGCGATCGGCCTTACAACGATCCGGCAGCCACTGGCAAGCATGGCTGCCCTGGTTGTTGACCGTCTGCTGCTGCGGATCGAAAATCCCGAACTTAAGCCAGAGACAGTCAGGCTTCCCAACAAACTCGTGATTCGAGAGACCACCAGCAAAATCGACCCATAACTTCCCGTATCGCCATCATCCTGCATTACCCGCTACACGCATCTGCAGTCAGGCTCCCAGCATAGAAGCGAAGGTAACGTACGAGCCCCAAATCGCCAGTGCCGTGAGAAATACAAGCATGATGGTATGGAACTTATTGCCCGCTAAATCACCCATGAGATCTTTACGGTTGATCAGCACAATCAAACCGATGGAAACCAGCGGCATAAGCACAACCTGTGCTGCATTTACAAATATGGTCAACAGAATAAAACCCGGCATGCCTGGAATTGCCCACATCAAAGGCAAAATGGCTACAAGAAAGTAAGCCAGGCGAAACAGAGGATCTTTGCTGGGTTCAGCCTTGTACTTTTCCTTGCGCTCAGGGGCAACGCAATACACACATTCCATTGCCATTTTCGGAAATCCAAGCGCATAGCCAATGACCGAGCTGAAACAGGCGCACAGCACGCCCAAATAGATGACTAACTCACCAAGCGCCCGGCCACCTGACCGAGCAGATGCGCCAAGTCATTGAAATTGGATATTGTTATACCACGCGGGTGTAATACTTCTGCCCCCATGACCCAGACGGCCAGATCCAGCACGATAATGACAAAAATGCCGAATAGCAAATCATACCGTTGCACTTTGCGATGCTCAGGTCGAATGTATCCTTTTTCTTTCATGAATGTGGGATAGAGCAAATTGGCAAGCGAACCGCCTACTGCACCAATAAGCGATATAACGATCAGTAAGGCGCCATAAGAGCCGACTGTCTGAGGGACCTCAAATGCAAAAGTACCAGCGACAATCGCGCCCACATCCGGTTTTGCCACAATGGCGCCGCCTATCAGACTCGCGGCCAGAACGACCAGAATAATTTTTTCTACATTTTCCAGATAGCGGTATACCGCCTTACCGGTAATCAGCACCGCCGCAATCACAGCTACAATACTCCAGAGCATGACGGAGCCAGATTCGCCAGTCAGATAATACAGAGCCTCTCCTGATCCTTTGATGGTGTAAGACTCATAGAAGTGGCCAAGAACGATGCCTCCAATTGCCAGCAAGATCGGATAATACTTCCATACCTTGGCATACCCTTCAAAAATGGTATGCCCCTGTATGTTCATCAGTTGATAGTTGGCGATAATGCTGACAAGCAGATAGCGCACAATCAATGCCAGCGCAAGCCCCCACATCAGGGTGTACCCATAATGGGCTCCTGCCACCGCATTGTCGACCAGATCTCCGGCCCCCAACCAGGTAAGGACAAGGACAATACCCGGTCCAAAGGACTTCACATAGCCCCAGAATGTTGAAGGTATGGGCGCGCCCGCGGGTGCCGGATCGGCATCAGGGACCATGCTTTCGGGATATGACGCCGCAGCCGCCTTCCCTGACGCTTTGATGTCAGTTGCATTTACAGTCATAGCTTTGTCTCTTCCTTGTTATAAGTCATTATTTCGCCTGTGATGCAGCCAACTAGTTTTCGACGTGTTTTATGGTTGCACCGTCTTTGTGGTTCAGGCGGTTACCATTTCAAGGTCCAGCGTGGTCGTTCGGCGTAACTCTCTGGGGTATTTTTTGTCATCAAAAGGCAGGCCGCGATGCATCGTCGCCCGGTTGTCCCATATCACAAAATCATTTTCTTTCCAGGCATGCCGATAGACGAATTCACGGGCGGTTGCATGTTCGGTCAACTCGCGTAGTAAGGCGCGACCTTCGGGCACAGGCCAGTCAACAATATGCGAGGCATGTGAGGCCAAATACAACGATTTTCTTTCAGAACGGGGAATGACGCGAACCAGAGGATGAACAGCTCCAGGCAACTTGGCCTTTTCTTCTTCTGAGAACTCGAAACCCAGCACATGACGCGAATAAACGATGGAATGAAAAACAGCCAGACCTTCGATTTTCTCTTTGGTTTCTTCATCCAGATAATCATAGGCAGCACGCATATCCGCAAATTCCGTATCCGCACTGACAGGCGGCACAACCTTGGCCGACAACATGGAATAACGCCCGGCTGGGTCATTAAAAGATGCGTCCGTATGCCAAAGCCGATTGCTTAATGAACTGACACGACGGCGGTCATCGGCTTTGAGCACCTCGCCTTTGTCATTTACATTTGAAATATCCGTAATGGCATTGGTTCCGAAACGGCTTTTCTCCAACACAGATAGCGACGTTTTAGTGTGCAACTCTCCATCCAAACGCTGAGCAAATGTTAATTGTTCATCGTTCGTCATCGGTTGATCATGAAAAACGAGTACTGCGTACTTGTCCATCCCATCCCGAATGGCCTGCAACGCTTGATTGTCAGCACTCCGAAGGTCGACGTGACTCACCTCACCAACAAAATGGGGATGAACGGGTGCAATTGATAAACTCATGATGAATCCTCCTCTAAAGCAGCAATAGGCTCGTGAATTATTGTTAATTCTTACAGACAGGCAGGTCAATTTCCGAAGGTGACGACCGAACGCCGAAGCAACACGTCGTACGCTAGCACTCTTGCAAAAAAATGACTACGTAATCATATTTTGCGACAAAAACCCTTAACCAGCAATCCGGAATTGATACTGGTTGTTACGTTCTCGTATTTAGACGCGTCTTAGCTTAGTTAAACTGCTGTCGCTTCTGCGCAAAAAAGGCGAACTCAAACCAGGCAATCAGATCGGATATAAATACGATAGAAGAATAAAAAAGACGCATTATGTATTGTTTCGGCCACGCATTAACCTGCGACTGGGCCACATGGTGACGGCCGATTTCATTCGCGTGACGATGATGCAACGACCGCTTTATTGCTCGCAGGAAAGCGAGCCGGCACGGCACATTAAGTAGCCTGCCAGTTTATCACAACAGGCATGGCTCGCTGCCCGACAAGTGAGCTATAACTCCCTGCAATATTCATGCTTACACTTAACTTGTATTATCATCAGTACATGTATATGATTTAATACGTTCTTTACATGCATATAATTAGAGGAGACTTTGCATGCACCAATCCTATTTACGTGCTGGCCTGCTCGCCGTCATACTTGGCTGCACGACCGGCTTTGCCGCCTACGCAGCAGACAAACCGCCGCTTAAACTGGTCGTGGGCGCAACGCCCGGGGGCACCACCGACCGCGTTGCCCGCGGGATTGCCCAGGAAATGAGCGGTATTCTTGGGCAAACCGTGATCGTCGAGAACCGGCCAGGCGCCGGCGGAAATATTGCCGCTGATGCCGTTGCCCGCGCTCCCAAGGATGGCAATACGCTTTTGATCAGTTTCACCAGTTTTACGGTTAATGCGACGCTTTACAAAAAGCTGCCGTTCGACCCGGAGAAAGATTTCACGCCCATCACCATGCTCGCCGAAGTACCCAGCGTACTGATCGCCCGCAAAAATTTCCCGGCATCGGATGTGACCTCGCTGATCGACATGGCCAAAAAAGAGCCAGGTAAATACTCTTTTGCGATAGGCGGCATGGGTTCTTCCCTGCATATGGCCACGGCCAGCTTCGAGATGGGCGCCAAGATCAAAGGCCTGACCGTACCGTACAAAGGTACATCGCCCGCCATACAGGATGTAGTGGGTGAACAGGTGGATCTGATGTTTGCCAGTGCTGTCAACGTAATGCCGCTGGCCGGCGGCGAGCGCATCAAGATTCTCGGCGTAACCAGCCCTGAACCAATGAAACAATTCCCTTCCGCACCGCCTATCGGCGACACCGTCAAAGGATTTTCTTCCAAAGCCTGGTTCGGCATGTTCGGGCCAGCCGGCATGTCCAAAGAGCGCCTGACTCAGTTGAATAAGGCCGCTGTAGAAGGTGCGCAGCACGAGAATTTTGTGAAAATGATTGAGCCCGAAGGCGGTACCGTGGTTACCAGTACGCCAGAGGAATTTGCCCGGTTTGTGTCCGAAGACATTAAACGCTATGCCGACGTCGTAAAATTCACCGGAGTAACTGCCGACTGACTGCCCCTATGATTGATAATCCCACGCCTCGCTACTACAAAATATACCGCCTGCTCAAACAGGCGATAGAAAATGGTCAGTATGACCATCAGGAGCGATGCCGGGAGAAAACGTGCTGGCAGAGACCTACCAGGTCTCGCGCCTGACCATCCGGCGCTCCCTGGATCTTCTGCAAAGCGAAGGCTGGTAGAGCGGCGCCAGGGTTCCGGAACTTTCCCTGCCGCGCAATGTTGCGACACAGCCTCTGTCGGCGGATATCAATAAACTGGTAGCCCATTTGAATAAAATGGCTCGGGCACCCAGATGCGTCTGCTCAGTTTTGAATACGAAACCGCCAGCCAGATAGCGGCGCATCAACTGGAATTGCCTGCCAACAGCAAAGTGCAAAAGGCTATCCGTGTTCGTTATCACGACGACAAACCCTTTTCCTATCTGGTCACCTATGTACCGAGGATATCGGGCGGAGGTATACCAAAGAGGACATGACGCAGCAGCCCTTGCAAGCGCTCTTGAAAGGATTGGGTATCAAGCTTGGTTCGGCCGAGCAGGCCTTTACCGCAACGGCGGCCGACGCCCATCACGCCGATGCGCTGGATGTCGGCATCTCATCGCCGCTGCTATGTATCAAACGGTTAACCCGCGACACACAGGGACGCCCGGTTGAATATCTGATTGCCGTCTACAATCCTGAACGATTCGAGTATCGCATGGCGCTATCGAATAAGCGCTCCAAAGGAATCGACGGCTGGATTGTGAACGACACGCAGGCGTAGTTGAGTTATTGACCCTCTTCATGCGCATCGCTTTCGTATAAATGCGCACCACCTCGTACTTCTATTGCTTACTCGTAACGCGCAGCCTGCTCCAGCAATGACGGTGTACCAATCAAATCGTTAAGCTGATCAAAATTGAGCATCGCATCCGCCGACCCGTTGGTCGAACCGTGCTGGTACAACTGGCCGTAAAAGCGCTCAAGCGCATGCGCAACCGCGCGCGCCGCAGCGCCGGGGAAAATCACAATGCTAAAGCCGATTTTCCCCAGATCGCTTGCCGAATGAATAGGTGTCATACCCCCTTCCACCATATTGGCCAGCAATGGCACGCGCCCATTGAACCGCGCACAAGTCTGGCTCATCTGTTCTTCGGAGCGCACCGCTTCTATGAAAAGAACATCCGCGCCACATTCCAGATAGGCTTCGGCCCGTTCCAGCGCTGCGTCCAGCCCTTCCACTGCCACGGCATCGGTTCTGGCCAGAATTAGCGTGCCTTGGCTGTGCCGCGAATCCAGCGCAGCCTTGAGCTTGCCACACATTTCGGAAACAGGAATCACCGATTTTCCGGCCAGATGACCGCAACGCTTCGGGAATGTCTGGTCTTCAAGCTGAATCATGGATGCGCCGGCCTTCTCGAAACCCCGTACCGTGCGCATGACATTCATCGCATTACCAAAGCCGGTGTCACCGTCCACAATAACCGGCAGACTGATGCGATCGGCAATGCGCGAGAGCGTCTGCTCCACTTCCGTATAAGTGGTCAGGCCTACATCGGAGCGACCCAGCCGGGTGTAGGCAATTGAGGCACCGGAAAGATACACAGCCTGAAAACCGGACTGTTCTGCAATCAGGGCAGACAAGGAATCATAAACGCCTGGCACAAGCAGGCAGGAAGAAGATTGCAGAAGAGTTTTAAGTGATTTCATTTGTATTCAAGTGTTCAGTTCTGGACCAGATGTCGACCAGAAGAAGGTTATTGACGAACGGACACCCGCCAATGCATATCGGAAGAAGGAGCAAATTAAACGGCCAGAACAAACGTCCGGCGACGAACGAACGCCGCGATCACAAGCTTCATAGCGCTAGCTGCCAGCGCGACGCTCACAGCCACCATTGTCAGGATGCGCCAGCCAGTTTGCGCTCCAGCTGGGCCAGCAAACCGCCAGCCGCCGCCATCTGAACCAGAAATGGCGGAATGGCCTGACAGGCAAACGTGTGCAACGGCTCGCTGCCGGTCTCTGTATCAGGATAGACGCGCAGCACTGATCGCTCCGTATCAATTTCAATATAACTGCCCTCGTCAATAGCTTCGGCCTGGGAGCATACAATGGCCAGCAAGCCCAGATTGAAGGCATTGCGAAAGTACAAACCGCTGAAGGACGGTGCAATCACTGCTTTAACACCCAGCTGGACCAGCACGCCGACCGCCTGTTCCCGCGACGAGCCAATACCAAAACCAGGGCCGGCAACAAGCACGTCTGCAGGCCGCAGCGCCGCGGCAAGACCAGGGTAGCGAGCCTCCAGGCAATGCGTAGCTAGCTCTGGCAGGTCCATTTTCATATAGGCCCCTGGCGCCAATGCGTCGGTATCAATATTCTCGCCAACTCGCCAAACGCGATATCTGCTCATTGTTTACCCTCCGCCAGCACGATCCGTGGATCTGAAATACGTCCCGTCAGTGCCGATGCGGCAACCGTGTAGGGCGAGGCCAGATACACCTGGGTGTCAGCCGATCCCATGCGCCCCTTGAAATTGCGCGCCGTACTGGAGATCACATTGGCGGCCCCCTTCAGCGCATTGCCATAGCCCGAACAGGCACCACAGGAAGTGGCAAATACCTGCGCGCCCGCATTAACCAGAATATCCATTATTCCTTCATCCTGCGCATCCTGCTGGTCACGCAAGGTGGCCGGCGCCACCATCAGGCGAACGCCGGAATCGACACGCTGGCCTTTGAGCACCGTTGCGGCGGCACGCAAATCTTCCAGCTTGGCGCCGGTACAGGCGCCGATGTAGGCCACCTGCACAGGTATATCACGCATGTGATCGACAGGATGAACATTGTCCGGACTGTGCGGCGCCGCGACCATAGGCGACAGCGTGCTGGCGTCAAAAGAGCGTACCTCGCGCTGAGCGGCGTCATCGCTGCGCCAATAATCCAGATCTACGTCTGCATTTACGCCCACCGACGCCAGATAATCCAGCGTGGTCTGGTCCGGTGCAATCAGGCCCACCTGCGCACCCAGCTCGGCACTCATATTCGATAGCGTCATGCGTTCCTGCATGGAAAGCGCCGACACCGCGCTACCGGTATATTCGACGGCCGCATAATTGGCGCCATTGGTACCATACAACCCAATCATATGCAGCATCATGTCCTTGGCCGTCACGCCGGCCGGCAGTAGCCCGGACCAATCCATGGCAATGGTCGGCGGCGTGCGTACCCATATTTCACCAGTTACCACCACGCCCAGCATCTCGGTGCTGCCGATGCCGAACATATACGCGCCAAATGCCCCGCCCGTGGGCGAGTGCGAGTCGCCACCGACGCAAAACATGCCCGGGCTTAAATGACCTTTCTGCGGCAGCACCACGTGGCAGATGCCAATAGAATCATATACATTGGGAAGCTGTTGCTCGCTGGCCCAGTCGCGTGCGATTTTCAGGATCCGGCGTGAGTCGTCATCTTCTTCGGGGACGTAGTGATCCATCACCAGGACCACCTTGGATTTATCCCAGATTTGGCCCCCGAGCTTTTCAAGCATAGGCTTGAGCCGGCGCGGACCACTGGAATCGTGAAACATGGCCAGGTCCACTGCACATGTCACGATCTCGTTCACCGCCACCTCCTGCCGGTGGCTGGCCCGGGCGATCAGTTTCTGTGCAAGCGTCTGCGCCGCCATAGCAAAGTCCTTTGGGAAAATATACGAAGTCTACCTTATTATAAAGATGTACTTACAACAATACAAGTATTGCGTATACACACCAAAACTCATCGCGCTCACCGGCCGGGACCGGCTCCAGCCATTTCGCAATGCCCGGGCCTACTATACGATCTGGATAGGCAGGCACACTCGGCCATGGCGCCGATTTTATAATTAGCAAATGAAACAAATTACATTATCGCTACAGTAATAATAATGTTTTGTTACGTATATGGTAGATACGCCAGTTGTAATTTATACCCAGATTGCGTACATTCGTTTGAGTAGTAATGTTAATGAAACAAGACTCAAAAAAACCATTAACTATCTGTAAATAAACAACATTCTAACGTTTTTCCGGCAACGCACGCATCCTTTTACCTAAGGACAACTCCGTGGATATTCCAAATTCGATCCAGTTTCGCTCCATTGTTGCACACACGCCACTCGGAGGCAGCCTGGGCTTTCGCCAGATGAACGGATCCGAAGGCCTGTCGCAATTATTTGATTTCGACGTCGAACTGATTGCCGACAATTACAGTCTGGACCTAAAAAGCCTGCTAGGTAAACCGCTCACGCTTGAAATTGAGACGCTGGCCGGATCCCGTTTTCTGAACGGTCAGGTCACGCGATTTGAGTTGATTGGCCGCGAAAATGCCACCTCTCGATATTACATATACAAGGCGACCGTCCGACCCTGGCTTTGGTACCTGACCCAAACCTCTGACAATAAGATATTTCAGCAACAAACCGTGCCGGATGTCATCAAGGAAGTCCTGGGCGAATACGGATACCCATTTGAAATGAAGCTCAGCGGCTCTTACCGCAACTGGGAATATTGCGTCCAGTATCAGGAAACGGATTTTGCGTTTATCAGCCGTCTCATGGAACATGAAGGTATTTACTATTACTTCAAGCATGAAAACGGCCAACACACCCTGGTAATGACAGACGATATTTCGTCGCACAAGGCCACGCCGGGATACGATTCAATCCCCTATTACGGTCCGGATCGCCTGGGCAAGCCCCAGGAAGAATACGTTTCCATGTGGGAAGTGGTCGCCCAGATCACACCAGACGGTTACGCAACCACTGATTATGATTTCACCAAACCTGGCGCAAGCCTGGATTCCGTATCGAAGCGTGCCGGCGGATCGCAAAACGGCAATCTGGAAATGTTTGAATGGCAGGGAGGCTTTCAAGAGCCCGATCATGGCGAGCAATATTCTCGTGTACGGCTGCAGGAACTGCAAAGCATTCAGGAACAGGTACGGGGCATCGCCAATGCCCGCGGCATTGCTGCCGGCTTTACCTTCAACCTGAGGAACCATCCCAGATCGACAGAGAACAAGGAATACCTGGTGGTCTCGGTCAATTACCGGATGAGCGTTGCAGGCTACGCCACCGGCACCAACTCCGAGGATTTCTATGAAGAATCCTTTATCGCCCTGCCCGCCTCTATCCAGTATCGTGCGCCCCGTATCACGCCTATTCCTCGCACCCACGGACCGCAAACTGCACGCGTAGTGGGCCCTGAGGGAGAGGAAATCTGGACAGACAAGTACGGTCGCATCAAAGTGCAGTTTCATTGGGACCGCTACGGTAAGAAAAATGAAAACAGCTCCTGCTGGGTTCGCGTATCCAGCCCATGGGCTGGCGGCGGCTTCGGCGGCCTGCAACTGCCCCGGATCAAGGATGAGGTCGTGGTCGACTTTATTGGTGGGTGTCCGGATAGGCCTATTGTATTGGGGCGGGTTTATAACGCCAATAATATGCCGCCGGTGGAATTGCCAGGCAAAGCATCAATTAGCGGGTTCAGGAGTCAGTCGGTGTTCGGGGATACCAGCACCACGAATTTAATGTATTTCGATGACACGCTGGGAGCAGAGCTGGTCGCACTGAGATCACAAATGAATATGATCACCAAATGTCTGGCTCAACTGGATATGGATATTGGTGCGGATCTTCGCGCGTGTATTGGTGGCAGTTCTCATACGCTTATTCACGGCAGTGAGTTCAAAAAAGTTATGAAAGAGCGACATGACCATGTCGTTGAAAAAACGAAATTGCATTATGAGGGCGGCCTTGAAAAAACGGTCAGCGCCGTCACGAAGGAAAAGTATAAAAACCGGAGTATAACGTCTGATAAAGTAAAGGAGAAACAGGGCGAATACCATCTGGAACGCACGGGTAAAACGAACGTCAAAATGAAAAAGGCTTCATATTACATTGACGGTGACGCAGATATCTACATAAAAGGAAAAGCCAATCTTGTGGTAGAAGGGGATTGGACGGCGGATGCCAATCCCGAAGGGCCGGAAGGGCCGGACGAACCAGGGACACCCACGGATCCGACCTTACTATCTTTGTGTTGTCCGAAATAAAGGCGCGGTATGGCTCGTTATCAAGGCACCTACACCGATATATATAAGAAAAAAGCAACGTACAACGTAATAAATGGCAAAGAGACCAAAACAGTTACAGGAGAGTCGACACAGAATTACAAAAGCGGAATGACGCTAACCATTGATTCAGGAAAGCTGGAAATACGCGCTCAAACCTTTCTCGACACAGCAAAAGTAGCAAGTTGGGATATCGATAACTCTCATGACTCGAAAGCCGGCAATTTAAGTATGTCCATTTATGCGGCAAATGTAAATGTGTTCGGTTTTTTCATGGTGAAAGCCTTTGGATGGCTTGGGCATCAGGCACGATAGTAACCAGTAACGGTGTCGCCCTTTGGATTAATGCGAACCCAATCCAGGTTTTGTATACAGTTGGATCTCTATCTGGGTTTACTGAGGTGGAAAAAACCAAAACGGGAAAAAAACCAAAGCTAGCGGTATCCGTATGGTCACGGTCAAATCGGAACATGTTAAATCTAACAAATCAAACGTTTCTTGAAGGGGAAGAATAATGGCGTTGTATAAGGGGACATTTGAAAACAAATACGAGGCTAACGTCACGACCACTTTTGAACAGAAAGAAAACGTGACGGTAAATGGAACCTCTACGTTGACTTATAAAAATGGCCTGCTGATCGATGCAAGTGGACAAACTTTCACCACAAACGACCAAACGTTCACCCGTAACGGCGATACCGTCACGAGGCAATACAGCCACTCATTCTCACTTGGTGTCGCCAACTTTGGCGCAGCCGCAAGCAATATTTCGAGTGCCAATATCACCGCGACACATGCTCGAACGAGGAAAACTGAGGTAGCTGGACTCTATACGCTAGTATATGGATTATTTCTTAATCCTTCGCCTTTTAAAGCCACCAACGGCAAAGCTACTTACCCTTATTTCCTTTGTGCTGTTGATGTTTATGTTTTAAATAAAGAAAAATGCGAAACACGTGAACGCAATGAAAACAATAAGGGTTATAGCTATTCCGGCTTAACTGTTTTATGGTAAGTAACCATGGCTCTTTTTAAAAAAGACACAACAGATGTGTACGTCAAGGACGCAACGTTTAATTACGAAAACGACCTGGAAAAGACGGTCAAGTCAGCGTCTACTCATACTCATCACAATACGTTGAGTTGGTTTACAGACAGCCAGATTACATGCAACGCACCTGAGATATTAGAAAAATATACGAATGTCGTGAAAATTGTAGGACTTGATTTCTATCTCTATTTCAGCAAAACAGCACATTCACCGTTCAATTTTGCTCTGTATGGATACAGTATGAACGTATCGGCTGTTTATCTGAATTGCTCGTCGTCAACCTATAATAGAGGGCGCCATTTCCTGCTCCCTTCGAAAACAAGACTTCATTTAGGTGTATTTCAAGTTCAAATCGGTAGTGTCGCGAAAAAAACAAGAAAGAATGGATTTCACAAAGGAGAAGGGTATAAAAAATTACAGGCGTTATATGTAAAACGTATCAAAGGCCAGAGAACAGAAACCTAAATTCATGAAAATAATTAAACCATTTCGTGCTGGCCTCTTAACAAGGCCATTCCAGTGGCGTGGGCAAACCAAACTGGCGTTCGGCGTATATATTCATGTTTGTCGTGACCGTCACGGCCAGTTTCTTGGTTTGGATCAGGAAATATGGTCAGATATACTACCCTTACTCGACAGCGGAGGCGTATTGGATCAGGTTATGCCGAAGGCTATCCAGAGTACCTGATCAGTGGCGCCGCCTATACAGATCATCAGGACAATAAAACACAATGCATGGTAAAGGTACAAGTGGGAACGCTTGAAAAAACACTAAAAGTCACCGGAGACAGATTCTGGATCAACAATTCCCCTACCGCAGCAAAAACGTTCACTGGCATGCCCCTCGATTGGAGCCATGCATTCGGAGGGCAGCAGTTTGCCGATAATCCTGAAGGAAAAGGCATAGATGAGCAAATCATCAACGGCATCAAAACAGTTCCCCTGCCGAACATTGAAGATCCATTGCATCCAATCCAAAGAAAATCTGATCGCCCGCCCCCTGCTTCCTTTGGACCGATCGGCTTGACTCATCCACAAAGGATAAATAAGCAAGGCACCTACAGCGAGGCTTGGCATAAATATGATTTCCCCGGCTTTCTTCCTGACATGGATCCAACGATATTCAACATGGCGGCTCATGACCAACAGTGGACACATCTAGAGCAGTTACCACTCGGTGATGCGTTTCGAATCTGGAACATGAATACAGACACGCCGTGCTGGGAAGACTCCATCGCAAATCTACAGGCTAGAGTTACGGTACTGGCCCGAAATGAAAAAAATCAGCAATATATCAGAGATGTTGAAAACATGCAGGCATCGACGCTTTGGCTTCTACCGGATACCAAGTCTTATATCATGATGTTTCATGGTTCCATGGACATTTTGGACTCTGAAGCGGATGATGTTGAAATGGCCATGGCTGCCATTGAAACCACAGACGAGCCAAGAAGCGCAGATTATTATGAACAGGTGCTCAGATGGAGGATTGACCCTAAAGAGGCAATGTATCATCTGGACAAAGACGAAGAGCTGATCCCTGCGTCCTTGATGCGCTCACTTGAGCATACGGACCCTGTAGTCGATAAAAATAGATTGGGCCGTCGACTGGATATGTATATGCAGCAGCAACATGCTCAGACCAAGGCCTGGTTCGACCAAAATGGCCTTGACTATCAGACTCTCATCCCAGAGTTTGTGGGACCTCCGGAAAACCCAATGGACATAGATGACAATCCTGATCGTTGGGAAAAAATCGCCGAGGACGCGAAGTTGCAGACTATTGCGCTAATGCAGGAAAGAGAAGAACCTGAAATGGATCGCTATATTGCAGAACTGCAAAATATGGAAAATGTCGATCTGAAAACGTGGAAAGTAGCTCGCTCGGGGCCGCCTGATCTGGATTTTGTTGACCAAATAGAGCATTCAAGCAATATGTGGTGGCCTGACACGCAAACGACTTCTACCAAGAAGAATGAGTCCGAAGAGATCAAAGAGTCTCTCAGAAAATCATATCTCTATTCAGCACACTATCAGCAAACCGTCGCGCCGCTGAAACCTCAAAAAAGCTTGGCGTTGCGCGCAGAGATCATAAGACGTTATCAGCAAAATGAACCCTTAGCATGTCTTGATTTTACAGGGGCCGATTTAAGTCATCTTGATTTACAAGGCGCTGATTTCTCCGGGTCCTTTTTAGAAAGTGCTAATTTTGAGAATGCAAACATTACGGATGCAAATTTTAGCGAGGCTGTCCTGGTGCGATCCAGATTCAATCGTGTGACAATGAAATCTGTAAATTTCACACGCGCCAATCTTGCCGAATCCGTCATAACCCACTCCAAATTGGAAGACTGTAATTTCGACAGCACTGAACTAATGAAAATATCCATTTCCAACTCTAGTGTGACGCGTTCAAAATTCGTGAACATTCTTAGTGATTATCTTGATTCTGCTGATTCAACATATAGGGAATGTCGCTTTGAAACATGTATGTCCTCTCATTTCTCGCTAAAAAATGTTTTATTCAACCTATGTCAGATTGAAAAATGGGCTTTTTTAGACTGCCAGTTGGAAAATACTATTTTCGAGTCCTCGACGCTAAAGGACGCTTCAATTACCACAAGCAGCATGAAGAGCTGTGAATTTCTCAAAAGCCACCTGGACAACCTCTTGATAGAAGATGATACACAGCTCATCAAGTGTAAATTTGTGGGCAGCCGTTTGAAAGAATGTACTTTCATAAATATGACGATTACAGAAAATACGTTTACCTATAGTGATATATCCGAATCAGATTTTTCAAAATCCCGAGTAACCTATAGTAACTTTGATCATGCAATCGCACGAGACGCCATATTTCACAAAACAGACTTAACCGGAAGCTCGTTCAAAAATGCAAACTTGATCGAAGCCTCTCTGGAAAAAGCCAATTTATCAGGAGTTGATTTTGAAGGGGCGACCTTGTTTCGCACCAATGTTTCTAAGGTACACATTGATAATGACACTAAACTAAGCGGCGCATATAAGGATCAACTGGAGTTGTATCCTGTTTATAGAGAAAACGAACAACACCTATTCAGGTTATTCGCAAATGAATGAGGACATATTTCAGCGGTATATCAAAGAGAGTTCTCCATGTTCTGATGAAGTTTTTGCGGGTTTGAAAATAGACGGCATGGACCTGTCCGGTATGACATTTGACAAGGTGGATTTCTCGAGCTGTCACTTTATCAATTGCGATCTGAGAGAGGTGACATTTTCAAATTGCAATTTTACAGGCGCCGAATTTACTTCGAGCGATCTGAGTGACAGTTCATTCCTGACGTCCACGCTCTCAGGAACACTAGTCTCATCATGTACCCTCATAGACAGTATATTCAATGAATCCAACATGACACAGGCAAAGTTAGAGAACTGCAAAATCGAAGACACTGTCTTCCAAAAGGTAATTTTTTGCAATGGACTTCTGAGCAAGAGTGAAGCCGTCAGATGTGTTTTTCATGAAGCAGATCTCTCTGGGTGTTCATTCATCGGAGCAGACCTCGACAAGATTATTTTTTATGAAATAGATCTAAGACAGACAAACCTGGAGAGTGAATTGTTTAATCAGGTTATGTTGATTGATTGCGATATGCGGGAGATGGACTTCTCAAACAAACGACTTGTTGCTTGTCAGTTTTCAGAAGGCCGACTCCAAGGAGCCAACTTTACCGGTGCAAACGTTAAGGGCTCGGTGTTTGCCCAATGCGTGCTGTCCGACGCACAAATGAACGGCCTATATGCAGAAGAGACCGTATTTACCCAGGCGACGCTGACCAACGCGTCCTGTCAGGCGCTCAGCTGAATAAGACGGTCTGGTCTGACGCGATACTTACCAATACTGATTTCAGTCGATCCAACTTGGAATATTCCATATTTGAACGCTCTCGCTGTGAAGGCACCGTATTCACAAGTTGCAATTTGGCGTATGCCAATTTTGATTACGCCATTATAGAAAATGCTAACTTTCAAGACGCCAATCGAACTCATATTCGAGCGCACGGAGCTACCGGTCGTGCAACAGGCTTTCCAGGAAATACAGATGATGTTGCGCTAAGGCGCGCCGAGTTACACAGTGTAAGACACAAGAACCCGTATTTTTAAAGGATAATTTATGTATAACATTACATCACTCGGTGGTGGATTTATTGGTTTTCCAGACTTCTGCAAGACACCGCCCACCATGCTACCTATTCCATACCCGAATTTTGGCACCCATCTGCTGGCACCCAACCCATGCTTCCGAATCCTATTTTGCTGCGCTCCGGTGCACAATAAAGGTACGAAAAAAGCCATTTCTTTTGGTGATCAACCAGGCGTTGCTGGTGGCATCGCATCACAAATCTTTATGAGTAAAACGGGACATTTGGCCAATTACTCAAACACCTATAAACTTAAAAACAAGCCATCAGTCCGTCTGTCTGGAATTGAGAAAAGTAACAGAAGGAATGTCATTGTTTTTGACGCGATTCCCAGCATTCAATTTAAGAATTTGTGTCTAGCCGCTTAATTTTTTTGCTGGTTTAAATGATCGAAGAGAATGATAACTTCGCTGGTGTTGGGGATATATCGGATAGGCACCACATCCATTGCTGATATATCCTTATAGGTTTCAATCGTAATAGCATCCACGATTTCAATTTTTTCACTTTGAAAATCAGCTTTTACCGTGAAGGTATAGTATTGCATTACTTCATCTCCGGCCCCAAGTGGTTCGATGGTCAGCACTTTTGCCCTCCCATCAACACCGTACTGCATTATGCGCTCTGTTTGGCGATTCTGTTCTCTTGACATTCGTATGCATAGTACGCCACACGGAATGAGTGATAATTGCAACCAGGGAAGATAATCAAAATATTCGTAGGACAGAGGCTTGAAGTAGATATAGGCTGCCAACACTAATGTTGCAATTTGTGCGAGCAGCGCAATACAAACAGCAATGAGCATAGATACAGAAGAAAATGGATTACCCTGCATGAGTGTTGATCTCAAAATTAATGAATCGGCTCTTTACCGGTAAAGCCACGTTTAGTATACCGATCGCCCAGATTCTGTTCAATGAATAACAACCATGCGTTGAATCTGACACTATCATGATAATTTAGCGTGTGATCGCTATCCCACCATCGTCCCCGGCGTTTCAAACCGCAGCAGCCTCCCACCACCCTTGCCGACCAATTCCCACGCATCCACATCAAAATCCATCACAGTCAGCGATGCCGGCGGAAACCCCATTTCCAGTCGCTCCAGGGCATCCTCATCGCCCTCGCCCGACAAATATTGTGTCGTCAGGTACAGTCCGGGATTATGTCCAATCACCAGCACCACGCGCGGCCCTGGCTCAATATTACGTATGACATGAACAATATTGTCTACCGATGATTCATAGATGCGCTCTTCTGTTATTTTCTTTACCGGCGTATCAAAGGCAGCCGACAGATGGGTCCAGGTTTGTTGCGTGCGCGTGGCGCTCGACACGATGGTCAGCTCTGGCTTGAGCTGCTGCGCCACCAGATACTGTCCGACAAGTTCGGCTTCACGGTATCCGCGTTCTGCAAGGGGGCGCTGCAGGTCAGCAACACCAGGAATTGAGTTGGATTTCGCGTGACGAAGCAACATGAGTCTGAGCATAAACGACCTTTGTATGGCTGGTGCCCAGGCTGGCACACTTTTTCCTGTTCAGTGAAGAATCTATCATATGATACCGCCGTGCGCAGCGGTATGACAAAATCTCTGCAGGATCGTTGCGTTAATCAGCCGGCGGAACCGGCCATCTCGGCCTCTGCATCTTCGGTCGCCAGCAAATAACCCTGCCCCCGAAGATTTCTGATAAGAAGCGTGGAGCTTGGTGCGCTGGCCCCCAGCTTCCGACGCAAGCTACTGATATGCGTATCTATGCTGCGGTCATAAGACGAAGGAATGCGTCCCAGTGCGAACGCACCAATACTATGCCGCTGAACCACGCGACCGACAGAACGCATCAACACTTCAAGAATACGCTGTTCCGCGCCGGTCAGGACAACGGCACTGCCATGCAGCGTGGTCGCCCCGGTGGCCGGATTCAGCGAAAGCGGGCCCGCAACAAGCACCCCGCCGACATTTGCATCGGCAGCCCCGAACAAGACGGGTTCATCAAACCGTGAGCCACGATACGAAATGCTACGGTAAGATGCAGCGCGATATGAACCGCTATGCTGGAAGTGGCGCAATGGTGGCGGTGATGGCGGCGGTACCTCATCGATTCCGTGTCGCCTTAACAGGGCATGCATGCGCGCCTTCAATTCGGCCATGCACAGTGGTTTGGCCAGGCAATCATCAGCACCCGATTCCAGGCCGGTTACGCAGTCGGTATCCGGGCCGGTCAGCAAAATCAGAGGGTTATTAGATTGCCGGCGATATCCCTTGAGCCACTCCAGACTGGAAACGTCCTGCATATCTGCATCCAGCACGGCTAGATGATGCCGCCGCCGCATTAATCGGTCGGCCTGGTAGCCCGAGTGCGCCAACAGAACGCAATACCCCTGGGATTCCAGATATTCACAAAGCATTTTGGATAACGCCACATCGTTTTCAATCAAGAGAACGCGTAGCGCATTCGGCTTTTCAGTGCGCATGTTTGGTGTAAAGCGCTTCATCACATATGCCGTGCCCGACGGGCAAAGTGTATGTCAAGAAGTGCAAAGATATCAAAAGTTATGGAAAGAACATTGCTGAACAACAGCTGACAATATCTAATAGCTAATAATTCTCATTTAGAACTTCATATAGAGAATACGTCTCATTCTATCATTGCCAGAGAGGAAATTTTCTGATGTTGCCCGTTACCCCGGTATCAAAGCGAGAACCGGCTCGAAAGACCCCTGCCCGCCAGATCGCTGCAGTATGCGCACTCAGTCTTGGCGCTACCCTGCTTCAAGTCGCCTACGCTCAGGCAGCGAGCGACGAAACCGGCGTTGCGTCACTGAACCCCATTGTGGTCACCGCCAGTGGTTTTGAACAGGACATCATTGATGCCCCGGCCTCTATCAGCGTGATTCCCCGGGAAAAACTGGAAAAAGGCGCCTATCGCGATCTGACCGATGCACTGCGAGACGTGCCGGGTGTGATCATGACGCCCTCGGACAACAACACATCTGACATAACCCTGCGCGGCATGAGCGCCAACTATACCTTGCTTCTGGTCGATGGCAAACGCATGAGCACTCGCGAAACCCAGACCAACGGCAGCACCGGCACTGACCAAAGCTGGGTGCCGCCGCTGGAGGCCATCGAGCGGATCGAAGTGGTACGCGGCCCCATGTCTTCGCTTTATGGCTCAGACGCCATGGGCGGTGTGGTGAATGTAATTACGCGCAAGATTCCGAAAAAATGGGGTGGTTCCGTACGGCTGGACTCCACCCTGCAGCAACATTCAGCCTCTGGCAACAATTTCCAGGGTAATTTCTATATTGCCGGCCCCATTAAAGAGGACCTGCTCGGTTTCAGTCTTTATGGCATCTACTCGCATCGCAGCGAGGATGACATCGTCGAGGGCTATAACCGCCATATCAATCGCGGCGTTACCGCCAAATTGGCCCTGACACCCAATCGCGATCACGATATGGTGCTTGAAGCGGGCGCGTCCAGGCAGGATTATCTTTCAACGCCAGGCAAAACCCTGGCGCCGACCGAAGAGGAAAGCCGTCGCCGATTCAACCGCAAGCATTTTTCCCTAACCCATGACGGTCGCTGGTCTTTTGGCACCTCGAATACCTATATTCAGCGCGAAGAAACCGAGAATCTGGCCCGCGAAATGACAATTCGCAACACAACGGCCAGCACCAAATGGAGCATGCCGCTGTTCGAGCGTCATATTGCCACGGTTGGTGCCTTCTATAGTCTGGAAGATCTCAAAGACACGACCACCAACAAAATGTCCGATCGGTCTACCGTAGACCGCTGGCAATACGCCTTTTTTGTCGAAGATGAATGGCAGATTACCGACTCGTTTGCCCTGACTGGCGGGCTGCGTATGGATAACGAGAAAACCTCCGGCATCCACTGGAGCCCCAGGCTGTATGGCGTTTGGCATCTGAACGACAACTGGACGATCAAGGGCGGCGTTTCTACCGGTTTTCGTGCCCCATCTCTGCGGCAAACCCTGCCAGACTGGGGCGCTACCAGCCGCGGCGGCAATATGTATGGCAATCCCGACCTGAAGCCGGAAAAAACACTGACCAAAGAGATTGGACTAATTTATAACGATGATAGCGGCCTGATGGCAGGCATCACCCTGTTCGACAACGAGTTCACCGACAAGATCACCCGGGTGCCTTGCCCGGAATGCGGACCGGTAAATGCCCAGGGACGCTCGGCTACCACTTATGTGAACGTGGACGACGCCATCACCCGTGGGGTGGAGGCAACCTTGACGGCACCGCTGAGCGAGAAGTTGTCATTGACTTCCAGTTACACCTATACCTATTCCAAGCAGAAAAGCGGCCAGTACGCCGGTAACCCTCTGAACCAAATGCCTGAGCATATGTTCAATTTGGGACTGGACTGGAAACCGACAGACAAGCTCAATGGCTGGATGAAAGTGACTTACCGTGGCAAGGAAAGCGATCCGACCCAGGGCATCTCGGCCAGTACCACCATGGCGCCGTCTGCGACTTACGTTGACCTGGGTGGCTCTTATGATGTCAATAAAAACGTCACCGTGTATGCAGGCATCTACAACATTTTCGACAAGCAGGTCCGCTATGACGAATATGGTTACGTGGAAGATGGCCGTCGCTACTGGCTTGGCATGAACGTCAAATTCTGATTGAAATAACAACCGCAGCGCTGCCGTTGCGGTTCATCATAACAAAGGCATCACAAATGAAAACTACACGACAAACAAAAAAACTGGCTAGCCATGGTGCAAACAACCTTGGCCATTGGTGTGATATCACTGGCGGGCCAGGCCATGGCCCAAACTGACCAGGTAACAGTGCAACACGCAAAAGGACAGGCCACGGTCAAAACTCAGCCGGCAAAAACGGTCGTGTTCGATCTGCCCACGCTGGACATCATGCAGGTATTGGGTGTGCAGGCTGCTGGCGTACCCAAAGCCCGCTTTCCGGATTCACTGTCTGCATATAACGCTGATAGCATGCCCAAAGTAGGCACGCTGTTTGAGCCCGATCACAACGCCGTCAAAGAAGTATCGCCTGAACTCATCATCGTGGGCGGTCGCTCTCGCGCCAAATTCGATGATATGGCCAAACTTGCTCCAACACTCGATTTGAGCGTGGATACGCAGGCGCCCCTCAAGAGCATCGAACGCAATACACAGACGCTGGCTGCCATTTACAATAAAGAACCCGAAGCTCAGGCAGCCTTGAAAAAACTCAATGATGCTGTTGCAGGCCTGCAAGCCAAGGCGGCTACAGCGGGTAATGCCATGCTTATTCTTGCGGTTGGCGAAAAAACAAGCACCTTTGGTCCTGGCTCGCGCTTTGGCATGATCTATGACGTTTTCGGTTTTGTTCCCAACGACGCAGTGAAGAACCTCTCGGCAAAAGATCGCCACCCGGTCAAACTGGATGACATTGCCAAAGCCAATCCGGACTGGTTGTTCGTGATTGATCGCAATGCGGCCACCGGCAAGCAGGGCAAGCCAACTCGCCAATTGCTGGAAAACTCCGTTATTGGTGACACCGCAGCCGCCAAAAACAACCGTATCGTCTATCTGGACCCATACAACTGGTACATCATGGGTAGCGCCGGCCTGACATCCATGCAACAGAATATTGATCAGATTGCTGCAGCATTGAATGCAAAATAATTTATAGAATAAGCAATATTCGAATCGTGATACCCATTCGGGAAGACGAAGCGCTGGACTGTCTTCCCGAATTTTTTACCATTATTACAAAACAGCGCTGCGGCCTGTACAGTTAAAGCGGTAGATACCCGCTGCGCGGCAAAGCCTTCTGCGCAGCGCCTCCAGTTCATCTCGTGCGGGCAGGCACCCCTCAAGTGCTTGGAGCAGTCACTGTTGCTCACCATCTGCTTTGACAAAATCAATGAACGCGCGTAGCGGTGCGGGCACCAGACGTCGGCCCGGATAGTACAAAAACGGTCCCGAAAAGCTTACCCACCACGACTTGAGTACCGGGACCAGCGCGCCACTTTGCAGATGTGGTCGCAGCCAATCTTCGAAAAGAAAAATAATTCCACTACCGGCAATCGCGGCATCCACAGCCAGATCCGTGCCGCCGCCTGCCTGTACGATAAGTGGCCCGCTAGGATCTACCCGCAATTTTTCCCCCTCTCTTTCAAATTCCCATGGTGGCATTGAACCGCTGGAAAACCGCATGCGCAAACAGGCATGGTTCAGCAAATCACGAGGATGCTTCGGTCGACCGCAGCGCTCAAGATAAGCGGGCGCGGCGGCGGCAGCGAAACGCTGAGTTCGCGGGCCGATTGGCACCGCAATCATATCCTGCTCCAGACGCTCCTCGTAGCGAATGCCCGCATCGCATCCGGCTGCGATCACATCGACAAAGCTTTCCTCTGAGAATATTTCCAGTTGAATATCCGGATAAGCCGCCAGAAACCCCGGTACGATATCAGCCAATACCAGCCGCGAAGCGCTTACCGGCACATTGAGTCGAAGCGTACCGGCGGGTCGCTCCCGAAATACATTAACGACATCGAGCGCCGCCTCCATTTCCGCCAGGACCGGGCCAAGTCGGGCCAGCAGGCTCTGCCCTGCCTCGGTTGGCACCACACTGCGCGTCGTTCGATTCAGCAACCTGACTCCGAGCTGCGCCTCCAGGCGACGCACCGCTTCGCTGTAAGCAGAGGCGCTGCTGCCACTCTTGCGTGCGCCACTGCGAAACCCTTTGGCCCGTGCCACCGCAACAAATGCATTCAAATCTCCAGGATCAACTTTCATCACGCCTCCGCATTGTGCGAAAATCCGCACATGCTGTATGGATTGCACCCGATTATCATAACAATATTAAAAGCTTAATATGTGGCGTATCAGCTTCGATTATGCTAACTGTCATCAAAGGAACCACCATGACTTTTCCTGAACAATCAAATACATACCCAATGGGCAGTCTCAGGGTAAACCGGCTTGGCTATGGCGCCATGCAATTGGCCGGACCCGGGGTATTCGGCCCACTCAAGGATCACCAGGCAGCCATCGCTGTGTTGCAACACGCCGTGGCAAGCGGCGTCAATCATATAGACACCAGTGATTTCTATGGCCCACATATCACCAATCAGCTTATTCGCGAAGCACTGTCGCCCTATCACGACGATCTGGTTATTGTGACGAAAATCGGCGCCGTCCGTGGCAACGATGCCTCATGGAATCCGGCCATATCGCGCGAAGCCCTTACGCAGGCCGTTCATGACAATTTGCGCAATCTCGGCCTGGATATGCTGGATGTAGTCAACTTTCGCTGCATGATCTCACCTCATGGCCCGGCCGAAGGGTCCATCGAAGCGCCATTGACGGCCCTGGCCGAACTGCAGCAACAGGGCCTGGTACGCCACATCGGGCTGAGCAACGTGACGCCAACCCAGATCGCCGAAGGGCGCAGAATATGCGATATCGTGTGCGTGCAGAATCACTACAATTTGGCGCATCGCGAAGATGACGCGCTCATTGACGATCTGGCTCGGGCCAATATTGCCTACGTCCCCTATTTCCCACTGGGCGGCTTCACTCCATTGCAGTCTGCAACGCTTTCTGAGGTAGCCGCGCGTCTGAACGCAACTCCCATGCAGGTGGCGCTTGCCTGGTTGCTGCAGCGCTCGCCCAATATCCTGCTTATTCCTGGCACCTCATCTATCGCACATTTGCAGGAGAATCTCACCGCGAGCGAGCTTGTGCTACCGGCGGAGGCGATCAGAGAACTGGACAAAATGACGGGCGACTGACAATTGTCAGTCGAGATATTAGTGCTTTTCAAAGATACCCATATTGGGTATAATCATGCCCAATATGGGTATTTCAACACCATCTTCTCAACCGTCAGTCAGTCTGGCGAATGCATTGTTTTCCAGCACCAAGCAACAGGTGCTGCGAATCCTGTTTGGCCAGCCAGACCGTAGCTTTTATGCCAATGAAATCATCGGTCTAGCCAGCAGCGGCTCCGGTGCCGTACAGCGCGAATTGGCCACGCTGGCTGACAGCGGGCTGGTCACTGCAACACGCAGAGGTAATCAGAAACACTATCAGGCAAACCAGCACTCACCCATTTTTGGCGAGCTGCGCGCCATCGTACAAAAAACCATCGGGGTGGCCGAACCCATTCGCAACGCACTCGCGCCGCTGGCGCCGCACATTACAACAGCGTTTATTTATGGTTCAATAGCCAAGAGAACGGACACGGCGACCAGCGATGTCGATCTCATGCTGCTTTCCGACTCTATCAGCTATGGTGAGACCTACGCCGCGCTTGAAGAGGCCAGCCACGCAATCGGCCGCCCCGTCAATCCAACGATTCTGACACAGGCTGAATTTGCAAAAAGAATTGCCACAAAGGAGTCCTTTCTAACCCGCGTCCTGGGTCAGCCAAAAACCTGGATTATCGGAGACGATGATGCCCTCCCCGTTTGATAAACCTACCGGTCCGGCAAGGTACTCAAGACTGAACCGGCAGATCGTCGGGAATTCGAAGGCCTTAAACGTTCGGGCCATGCACGGCTGCGCGACGCCCAAAATACATCCTTGTCGATAGAAAGCCGCTTTGACCTGGCCTACAACGCCGCACATTCCCTGTGCCTGGCAGCTTTACGCTGGCATGGCTACAGACCGGAATCGCTATATCGTATTCCAGCTACTGCCGCACACATTGGGGTTGGGGCCTGAAGTCTGGCGGATACTGGACAAGTGTCATGGCATTCGTAATCTGGGTGAATATGAAGGGGATTTGAACATAGACGACCGGATTGTCACCGATCTCATTGCGTCAGCTCACGCGGTAGCAGAAAAAGTGGACGGGCTGGCAGCGATAGAATAGCGAAAGTGCGCGCGAATCAGTTCAGGATTATCAGTCATTCACAGTCGCTCAAACAGAGACGTAACCTGCTGACTTCTCATCCAACACCTCCGACACAATTTTCAAAAACCGCGTTGTGACCGCAGACTCGGCACGCGACTTCACCGTTACCAAGTTCAATTGGCTGGTCAACTTTGGCTGCAGCAACTCGATGAACTTTACGTTACGGCCGATAAAGATTTTTTCAAACATTTTGGGCGCAAAGCCAATGCCGATGCCGCGCTCAATCATCATCAACATGGGCAAAGTTTCGTTCCCGGAATAAACGATCCTTGGGTTAAAACCCGCCATGCTACAGGCTTCCAGAATATGTTCGCGTATGCCATTGCTGTCCGTGCTGGCGTGCAAGAGGAAATTCTCCTGCGCCAGATCCGATAGCTTCACATCTTGCCTGCTTGCCAAGGGATGATCTTGTGAGACCGTGAGCATCAGCGGCTCCGTCATCAGGGTACGCATCACTAGATCTTCCGACTGAAATCGGGTCCTGATGATTCCGACATCCAGCTCGTTGCCGCGCAGGCAATTCAGAATATAAGCGCTTGCTCCTTCCCGAACATTCACCGTGATATTGAGCCCTTCGTGTTGAATGCGCTCCATCACAAGAGGCAGGATAAAAAGGCTTGCCGCCGTGGAGCAGCCGATGGATACGTTTCCTTCTGTACCGGCGGCATTATTTTTTACATCGTGCCGCAATGTCTTGAAAGAGGCCAGAATATCTTTGGCCTGATATAAAAAAGCCTGCCCGGCTCACTCAATACCAGGCGGTTCTTCTGCCGATTAAACAGCGCGACATCCATAGACTGCTCAAGCTTCTGAATCAATATGCTCAGCGGCGGTTGAGTCATATTCATAAGCCTGGCGGCCTTCGACAAGTTGCCGGTTTCCACCACCGTCACAAAGCAGCGCAATTGATGCTCGTCCATGATTATCATATTTAAAATAAATGGATATTAGATAAATTATATATTAGACATATCTAAATGGTGAATTTAAACTACAAATTCCAGTTTATTAAATAATTCGTTCCACAAACGGAGACAAAAAATGAAATTTCTAAAATCATTGCTTTGCGCCTCGGTGTCCCTTGTCGCACTCACCAGTTTATCGGCCCATGCAGCCGACTCAGACTGGCCTAGCGCCAAACCATTTCGCGTGGTTGTTCCTTATCCTGCCGGCGGTTCGGCTGACATTCTTGGACGCCTGGTTGCCAAGAAACTATCTGAAAACCTGGGCAACAACGCAGTCGTTGAGAACATTGCCGGCGGCGGCACGATTCCGGCCGCGCTGTCGGTCCTGAAAGACAAGGCCGACGGTTACACCTTATTCGTAGCCAGTGACAACACATTGAACATCAATAACTTTCTGCTGAAGGAGCCACGCTATGACGGCGACAAGGATTTCACCAGCGTTACCGTGCTCAATACCTATGCCCACTGGCTTATCGTAAACAAAGACAGTCCGTTCAATACGATGGAAGATCTGAAAAAGTTCATTCTTGAAAATCCGAACAAGGCTTCCATCAGCGTCAATACCATTGGCGGCTCGGCTTACCTGGCGCTGGACAAATGGAAAAAAGAGAACAAGCTTGATTTCGAAATCATTCCATACCGCGGCTCGCCACCGGCCGTCTCCGACCTGATCGGCGGCGTCACCACGGCCCATATTGATGTTGCAGGCTCTTCCATGTCTTATTACGAAGGCGGCAAAGTCAAACCGCTGGCAGTGCTGCAGTCACAGCCGCTGAAAAAGATCCCCTCCATTCAGACACAATCCTACGACGATCCCAAAGCGCTGACCGTCAAATCGAATCTTTCAGTAGTGGTAAAAAACGGCACACCGCCGCAGATTATCGAGAAACTGTATCAGGCCATCAAGAAAGGCGAGCACGACAAGGACTTTACAGACGCATTGAATTTGTTTGCCTATGAACCTGTCTTAACGCCTCCCGCTGAAAGCCGCAAGTTCATTCTCGAAGAAACCCAGCGGTACAAAAAACTGGTCGACGCGTCCGGTCTGGAAAAACAGTAACAACCTCAAGTAAAAACAGGGTAACAGCATGAAAGTGGTCGTAGCATTAGTCCGACACGAGACAAATACTTTTTCACCTATCCAGACGCAACTGCATTCGTTCTGTCGCGGTACCAAAACGGACGGCCCAGCCTATGGCCTGCGGGCGATGCAATTGTGTGAAAACACCAACAGCGCGGCCGCCGCCTATCTGGATCTGGCCGCCTCACTCGATGCCGAAGTGGATTTCTCTATCCTTGCCAACTCGGTACCCAGCGGCACTGTACAGAAAGCCGCGTTTGAACATATTGCAGACACCGTTATTGCTACTGTAAAAAAAGGCTGTGATGCAGTATTACTGGATCTGCACGGCGCCATGGTGCCGAAGGATACCCCGACGCAGAAGGTGAATTACTGCGTCGTATCCGGCAGGTGGTGCCGGAACAGGTACCGGTCGTGGTTGCCTTGGACTTTCATGCCAATTTCAGTGAAACACTCGTCCGTAATGCAACCGTGATTACGGGTTACTGCACCTATCCTCATGTAGACATCTATGAGACCGGCGCAAGAGCTGGACGTACGCTCAAAAGAATCCTGTCTGAGCAATTGGAAACCACCATTCTCTGGCGCCGTCTGCCGATGCTGACGCACATGCTCAGGCAGACGCCGTCGGGCCAGCCCATGAAAGACATCATGGACAAAGCCATGCAAGCCGAAGCTGACGGTGTGGTGCTGAATGCTTCCGTTTTTGGTGGATTCCCGCTGGCTGATATTCCTCATGTCGGCTTGTCAGTTGTGATTGTCGCGGAGAAAAACAAAACAGCGCAAGCCGAACAGTTGCTCAATGAGTTATGCGATTTGGCATGGTCCAGGAAACAGGATTTTGTCTATGACGTAGAGCCCCTGTCAACATCCATTGCCAAGGCAAAGCAGCTGGAAGAAGGGCCGGTCATTCTTGTCGATCACGGCGACAACTGTGGTGCTGGCGGCGTCACGGATGTGATGGCCGTTCTGGAAGAAGTGATGAAACAGGAACTGACAGATGTGGTTGCCGGGCCGATCTGGGATCCGCAGGCAGTGGACACGCTCATCAAGTCGGGGATAGGAGAAACAGTAACGATTGATCTGGGTGGAAAAACGGATATGCCCGAACTCGAACTCAAAGGCCAGCCACTTCGAATTACCGGCAAAATCGTTAATATTACCGATGGCAATTTCCAGATTACCGGCCCATGTTTACCGGAATGTGGCTCAGCCTGGGCCGCACCGTGGTCCTGGAAAGTAACGGCGTGACCATATTTATATCGGAAAAGCCCAGGAGCCCTATGATGTGGGTGTATTTACCCACGCAGGTATAGACCCGTTCAGCAAGAAATATGTACTGATCAAATCACGCCAGCATTTCAGAGCGGGATTTGAAAAAGACGCCCGGCATATTGTCCTGATCGCCGGCCCCGGCGTATGCAGCTCGGATTATGACATTTTCCCGTTCCGGCATCTGTCTCGCCCCATTTATCCCCTGGATAGCGAGGCGACATTGGCGCATGCTGAAGGGATACAGTAGCCGTAAACCGGCGGTTTGATAATGGACATCAGTCAATAAAATGGTTTACACACAGGCCAGGAAGGCAATTGTTCTTTCTGGCCTGTGTGTGAAAACCGCGAGCTTTGATTGTGAGGCTTTGACTACGGGCTATGGCTGGCGCACATATGACATGCCCTGCCGTCCCTTGGTCCAAATGAACATATAGATTTCCCGATCAGGTTTTGGACGGTTGGGACGGTTTGGGCGCCACAACGACATCCTTATTGGTTATGCCAAATGGAATATGTACCGACGGAACAAGCGAGCTGGTTAGCTCCAGATGCGCCGATTGGTCATCAAAGAAAATATGTGGTTTTAGGACACCCAGCACATGTTTTTTGGCAATGCCACCAAGAAAGAAAGCATCATTGGTCATCACGCCCCAGGCTTTCAGGGTATTGAGCGCCTTTCGTGCGATGGCGCATTCCTGGCAGTGACCAGCGATACTCTCAGCCGATTCTCATAGTCGGGGTTTTGTTTTTTGAATTGCTCTTCAATGGATTGAATCTTTGCGATCCGAATCAGAAAATCCTGTAACGGTCCGGGACCATGCGAATTCATGACATTTGCCACTTCGTGAGCATGAAAATCGCTCAATCCCGACGCTTGCATAATGCTTTCAGACTCATCACTGGCCAGCACGCCATCAAAGTCAAATGCAATACGCAAGGCGTGATCCTGTTCGTCATCATCAAATTTTGAATCCAAAACATGCCCGGCAGGATATCCCGCGCGAATTGCCGCATCTACATCAGACTTGTTGCCAGATAAAAACAGCGAGATGTTCAATGCAGGAATATACTCGTAGGGCGAGCGCCCCTGCATGAAAATGGCACGCGTGATACCCAGCCCATAGTGTTCAATCGTCTTCATTACCCGCAGCCCCGTATCCGGATCATTTCGAGACAACAATATTACTTCGACCAGCGGATCTTCAGGATCGGGCCGCATATGATTAAGCGAAAGCAGTCTTTTTACAAAAGGAAAGGCAATTCCCTTGGGCAACGGATTATTAAGATTGTGCTCCTGGAATTTGCGATAGGCTTCCTCGCCGTCGCGTTTGAAGACTGCGTCAGAGTCGGTCAGGTCAAATACGGCACTGGAGGCCACGCCAATAACCAGGCGATCTGCTAGATCGTAGGGCATGGCGTCCTTTGCGTATCGGGCTCTTGGGGGTTGATCTCTATGGGGCTACGCTGCGCGCTCATTGGTCAATTCTTTATACAGAATGCAGATAATGCATTTTATAGAATAACTAGCCGATTTTCCCTGAATCAGTCATGTCACCGAAACGATAAAGCCTGGCGGGATTCTCGACAAGGATCTTGTATGCAATATCATCAGTCAACAGCCACTGCGAACGCTCCCTCGCCAGCAGATCGGGGCTGACATCCCGGTATGCGCTGATCTGAGTCGCCAATTTCCCTGACTCCCGGTTGGTATGCGGCCAGTCGCTGCCCCACACCACCCTTTCAAGGTTTGCAGCAAATAATGAATGCGCAAGCCTGGAAATTCGATCTGCATCGTCCGCCGTTCCCACCCGGTAAGCGCCCGATAGCTTAATATACACGTCGCCACTGGCCAGACGTCTGTATAGTTGGCTGATACGAAGCTGGCCCAGAGCAAGCCCGGGCGGGACCAACGCGAAATGATCAATAACAAGCGTAATTGGCAACACACCCAACTGCGCCAGAACATCATTGATGAGCTGGTAACCGGCATATATCTGAATATGCCAGCCGGTTCCGGCCAGCCTGCTCGCCCAGTACCGAATGGCGTCAAGTGCCTGCTCCATATTACCAGCCCCCGTACTTTCCAGATTGATGCGAATCCCGATCACTCCTTTGCCGGACAGCACTGCCAGTTGGTCATCAGTCACATCACGATCCAACACGGCCACTCCGCGAAATATGCCTGGTTCGGCGTCCAGGCAATCGGTCAGGCACCGATTGTCTGTTCCATATATACTGGGTTGCACAATCACAGCCCGGCCCAGCGATAATCGACCATGTGCTGCCGCAATGCGTTCAGGTTCGCTTCGGCCGGCGTATAGAACCGGCGCTCAAGCATGGGGTAACGCTGATGTGAACCAATCACATGCACATGACAGTCGCAGGCCAGCTCATGAATAAAAGACATATATAACCACTTGTGTTTGTTCAAACGCCAGAAAGCGTTCAGGACACCATGTGCTCGCCAGCACCCAACAATTGAACCAGCGACTGTCCTACTTCTTTTGTGCCTAATGATCCGCCAAGATCTTTCGTTACTCTGCCGGATGCGATTGAGTCAGCAATTGCCTGGAAAATGACATCTGCAGCGTGTGTGAACCGAGGCGCCTGTTTGCGCTGACCATACCAGTTCAGCAGCATGGCAGCCGACAAAACCTGGGAGATCGGATTGGCAATATTCTGACCGGCGATGTCCGGCGCCGAGCCATGAGCAGCCTGACCCATCGCGTACTTGTCGCCCGCGTTCAGCGAGCCACCCAGCCCAAGACTTCCAGACAACTCTGCCGTGAGATCGGACAAAATATCGCCGAACATATTGGTCGTCACGATGACGTCGAATTTGGCGGGGTCACGCACTACATGAGCCATCATGGCATCCACGATAAAATCGTCGACCCTGACTTCAGGAAACTCACGCCCCACTTCGTGGCAAATATCAATAAACATGCCATCTGCAATTTTCAGGACATTTGCCTTATGGACGATAGAGACGTGCTTGTTGCGTGTCATTGCCAATTCGAAAGCAGAGCGCGCAATCCGCTCACAACATTTGCGGGTGATACGTCGCAGGGAGATGACAACATCAGAAGTAATCAGCAGTTCGCTGCTGCCCTGTTCAATATTGCGGTCAGCGTAGAAACCCTCGGTATTTTCCCGGACCACCACTAGATCAAACTCACCCAGCCGTGCTGGCACACCTGTGTATGTCCGGGATGGTCTGATGTTGGCATACAGATCAAGTTCCTTGCGAAAGAATTTGGAAGGGTTAATTTCACCTTTGGCCTCATCCTTGAAATCATAGGTGGCCATAGGGCCCAACATCAGTCCGTCGGCGCCTTTACTTTCTCCAGCAATGCGGGCGTCACCGTGCTGCCGTACTGCTTCAGGCTGTCGTGCCCGGCCATGTCATGCATCAGCTCCAGTTCCAGATTGAAGCGGTCGGACACAGCATTCAAAACCTGTTCTGCTACTGCCATAGTTTCCGGACCGATTCCATCTCCCGGAAGAATTACGATTTTCATAAAATTCCTGTATGCGCTAATTATGTTGTAAATGATTATTCAAGGACGATGCCGGCTGACTGTATCAGCGTGCTGTACTTGCTGATCTCGGCCTTCACGAATTCGGCAAATTGCTCTGGTGAATTGGCGTCAACTGCCGCACCATCGGCATCGAGTCGTGCCCGGATCGCTGGCTGCGCCAATATTCTGTTGATTTCCCGATTCAGTCGCAGAATCACTTCTTTTGATGTTCCTGCGGGTGCGAAATAACCGCCCCATAAGCTGTAATTGAAGCCAGGCACCGTCGCTTCTGAGACCGTTGGCGTATCTTTCAGGGAAGCAAGTCGCTTGCCCGTCGTTGTCGCAAGCGCCTGACCGAACCGGATTTGATATGACCCATGGCGGCCGAAACACTTGAGAAGAAGCAATCAACCTGTCCGCCAATCACATCCGTCATTGCCTGACCTGCCCCTTTATAGGGAACGTGCGTCATTTTGGTATTAGTGCCCAGCTCCAGCGCGACAGCGGCCAGATGTCCGGGCGTGGCCGTCCCTGACGATGCATAATTGACTGATTCCGGCGCCTGCCTTGCCTTGGCAAGCAAATCATTAAGCGTTTTAAACGGCGAGCCACTAGCGGTTATCAGCACCAGAGGCGAGTCGCCAACCAGCACAATGGCTCGAGCGCTTCCAGCGCTTTATAACCCGCATTCGGGTTTGCAACGGGGTTGATTGCAATTTCGCCTGTTTGCCCGAGCAGCAGATGGTGTCCGTCTGGCTTCTGACGAATAATCAATCGCGTTCCCAGCATGCCAGAGGCTCCAGGGCGGTTTTCAACGACCACCGTTTGGGCAAGCGCCTTGCCGAGTGGTTCTGACAGCATTCTGGCAAATAGATCACCCTGCCCTCCTGGCGCATACGGTACCGTGACCGATATCGGCATGGCCGGATAAGCGTCACCAGTGGCTGCAGCCATTCGCGCTAGCGGCAGCATAAGGAGTGCACAACTGCTTTGCATAAAGCGTCGCTTGCTCATTGCCAATTGTTGCTCATTCATATTTCCACCTTCATCTTTTCCAGCGCAATAGCCTCACACCAGGCGAATCGGGGCCCGCCCGCCTCTACACCGGATTAGTCGGCATCACGCAACATTTTCAACCGTTCAAGAAATGCCTGACGGATATGGTTTTTCGCCGCAATGCTGGCCGCTTCAGGATCGCGATCACGGATGGCGGCCAGGATTTGCTGATGTTCCGCCACGGCCTTTTGCGCCCGTTGCGGCGACTGCAGTGTGCTGCGGCCCAGCAAAAACGTTGTATCTGAAATGGACTGCAGCGTGCGAATCAAATGCTGGTTATGTGCAGCACCATAGATAGCCTCGTGAAATTGCAAGTTCATTCTGACCGGATCGCTATCAGGCTGTTCACTCTGCTCCAGAATCGACTGCATATTGTCAATTTCGGCATCAGTCGCATGACGCGCAGCAAATTCCGCAGCGGCGCCCTCCAGGACTTCACGCATGGCATAAAGCTCTGTGACACCCTGCTTGTCGATTCGGGTGATGACCAGGCCACGACGCGGCTCATGGGTCAGCAACCGCTCGTCCTCCAGCCGCTTGAGCGCCTCCCTTACCGGCGTACGACCCATGCCTATCAGCTTGGAAATTTCCATTTCGCGCAGGCGGGCATCGCTGCTGAAAAATCCACTAAGAATTTTCTGCTTGATATCTTGATAGGCCGCATGAAACTGGGTATTGTCTTTGGAAATAGGCATGGTGGTTTTCGCTCAACTAACGTTTCGACATGAAATACACGGCGCCCAGCCAGTCTTGCCCGGCGCGCTACGATTTCGGTATTGTATCGACAACCGATCGCCACATCGTCAATTCCTGCATCAGCATTTTGCCGAAGTCACCGGGCGTGCCAGTCACTACGTTGGCCCTTCGTGCTTCAGGCGATTGCTGATCAAACGGCCTTGCGCAATTTTATTCGTTGCGGCATTAAGCTTTTGCACAACCGGCTCGGGAAGACCCGCCGGGCCCAGCACGCCCCACCAGGTCTTGATATCAAAATCCTTCACGCCCGACTCCTGCAATGTTGGCACTTCCGGAAACAAGGGCGAACGTTCTTTGGAAGTCATTGCCAGTAATTTGACCTTGTCTGCCTTTACCTGTTCGAGCATCGTGGGCATGGTCGCGAAAAAAGCCTGCACTCGCCCAGCGATCAGATCCAGTGTGGCCGGACCACTGCCCCGATATGGAACGTGCGACATGGTCACGCCCGCGCGCTGTGTAAATAAGGCGCCCGACAAATGGTTGATACTTCCCGGACCTGCTGAGCAATAGTTCACACCGCCCGGATCAGATTTTGCCTTTTCAATCAACTCGCCCACTGTGCTGAGCCCGAGGGATTTGTCAGCCACCAGCATCAGCGGACCATTACCCAGTTGAGCAATTGGTGTGAAATCCTTGATCGGATCATAAAGCTTGCTTTGCTCCCAGGCGGCATTGGTTGCAAACGTAGAAGTGGCAAATAGCAGTGTATAGCCATCCTTTCGAGCCTGAGCCACTCTGGCCGCGCCAATGGAGCCTCCGCCGCCACCGCGGTTTTCCACCACGATCGTCTGGCCCAGCGCCTGACCGAGTTCGGACGCAAACTCCCGTGCAATGCTATCTGTACCGCCGCCGGCAGCAAATGGAACAACAAGTGTGATTGGCTGTTCCGGCCAGACATCCGGCGCTTGCGCCAATGCGCTGCCACCTCCCAAAGCAAAAAGCACGGCGGCACACGGCGCCAGCCAACGGCTTGTATTCATCCCTTTCTCCTATGTGTTTTATTTAAATATATTTATGTATACAAAAATATATTTAAACGAATGGTACACGAATTTCGGGAAGCGTGTAAAGACAAAGGCGGTTCAAAAGGCACGGATTAGCATCAAGTCTGTTGCTATTGATCCTATTTACGACGAAAAGCTGTATTTCAAGCAATTATTACAATATGGGCTGTATCCAATACTCGAACTCTTGCATATACTTAATCGAAAATAGTAACAATAAACTACAAACGAAATTGAATGCATCATAAGACCAGTGGTATCCGTTCAAGATGAGAACTAAATCGGAGAGACGACAATGGAAGAATTCAAAAAGCGAATCGACTTGCACATCGAACATGTGAAAAAGGTCGGATTGCATTGCGCTACAGAAGAGACTACAAAACAGGCGCTTATTTTGCCGCTTCTCGATATTTTAGGTTTTAGCCCTTATGATCCAACTCGGGTACAAGCAGAATATGCTGCAGACTTTCCGGGAGTAAAAGCTTCCGAACGCGTAGACTACACATTATTTAGTGCGGGGATCCCGGTCATTTTCATTGAGGCCAAAGGCTTTTCGCAAAACCTGACTAATCACTGCCCGCAACTTTCACGCTATTACAACGCCACGCCGGAAGTTGGACAGTCGTCAGCGATCACGAATGGCAGAGAATGGCGTTTTTTTACGGATTTGGTCAACAAAAACATTATGGATACGGACCCGTTCCTGACGATCAACTTTGAGGAATGCAATCCCGACGTTGCAAACCAGCTTCGCCGCTTCCATCATGATGAGCTCGAGCCCGAGGCGCTACGGGCGCTAGCAGAGGAAAATATATACTTAAGTTGCTTCAAAGAAGTCATTACCTCTGCTTTGAAAGACTGCAATTTGGAGTTTGTTCGATACGTAGTTTCACACTCAAATATTCAAAGAACGCTCACTGGACGTTTTCTGGAAAGTGTCCAGCCCATAGTCAAGCAGGCCATCGCTCAGTCTATAAGTACAATGGTAGCCACTAGCTTATCGGCCACAGAAAAGACCCAGGAAACAACCGTAAGGGAAGAAAGTCCGAAAGATTCAGTCGAAGCGGAAGACAATTCCATTACTGATCCGAATAATGAAAACATAATTACAACTGCGGATGAACAAAGACTATTTAATATATGCTGCGATATTCTCGTCGGTGAAGACCTGCAGCCCAGAGATACAGAAACCTATTACTCTATCGTGCATAGAGGGAAGTCCAATAGATGGCTGTTCCGTTTCTGGGGCGATCGGCGACGCCTACTGTCCAATTCATTGAACCAATCACTGAAGCCTTGAAAGCCGAAGTTCTAAGAGCAGGTCTCGAATTGGGAACCGGGAATCAAATCGTGTTGGACAAACCAGAGAATCTATACAGGCTGGCTGGCTTGCTCAGGCAAGCCCTTGAATACTGTAAAAACGACGACAACTTCAAACGTAGCGTCAAGATCGCGGAGTAATAGATTCTCAGTGACCTGCCTATTAATAACTTAGTCCCAGGCATGCACCCGAAATCTTGGCAGCCCCAACCTCCGTGATGATTCAACGTCAACAGCCAGATGCAACGTATTAAGGCAGTGAACTGGACAAAACGACTTTTTGTCCTTTCCACTTCAAAACCGCTTGCCCTGCGGCTCAAACCACTCCACAAGGGCGTTGACAAATGCCCGAGTGCGGGCTGACAGGTTCTGTCGCGTGGGATAGACTGCCATGACATTGGCTGGCGGCAGGCTCCACTCTTGCAGCACCTGCCGCAAACGTCCTGATTCAAGATAAGGTTTCGCATCCCATTCGGACCGCATCAAAATGCCGTGCCCATCCAGCGCCCAGGCCAATGCCGATTCGCCGTCGTTAGTGCTAAGCGGCCCACGCACTTTGACGGTTTCACTGCGATTGCCCATGCTCAGGCGCCAGGTGCCGAAAGTCTCGTCGTTTTCCCGAATGACAATGCACCGATGCGTGCGCAGTTCCGACGGATGCGCCGGCGTGCCCGCGCTTTCAAGATATCTGGGAGAGGCGCAAAGGATTCGACAATTCAGGGCAATGGTCCTTGCCGTCAGGCTGGAGTCACGCTGTTCGCCAAAGCAAATCGCAACATCAAAGCCATCCTGGACCAGATTGACCGGACGATCACTCAATTGCATTTGTATTTCTACTTCGGGATTGTCTCGCTGAAACTGCGACACTAGCGGCACGATATAGCGTCGGCCAAAGCCCAGGGTAGCGTGAACACGCAGCAGACCTCGCGGCGCAGCGCGGCTGCCCACCAGTGTCTGCTCAAGCATTTTCAGTTCGTTTAGCAGATGATTGCCCTGAGCCAGATAGGACTCTCCTTCCACCGTAAAGCTGATCCGGCGCGTGGTGCGATTCATGAGTCGGACACCCAGGCGCTGCTCCAGCGCAGCAAGACGCTTGCTCACGGTAGACGGTGTAACGCCGAGCTCCTGCGCAGCACGCGCCAGCGTCGCATGTCTGGCCAGTAAAACGAAAAATCCGAGATCAGAATAGGAATCCATGCAAGTGCAATATTCAGGTGTCAATTTCAATTGAAATTCATACCCATTATATCTCCACAGGAAATAATAAATTGAATATGTTGACATTATGTCTGCAACCAAGCAAATTAGAATAGGCTTTCGTGTCAGGCAAACACGGATACGGCAAAACCACATACAAAATAATTCCAGGAGACAAACAATGCGCAGGATTACCCCGTTACGCCAAATACTTATAGGCATGGCATTTGTTTTGCCCACCGCCTGTCTGGCCCAGTCCTTTCCGGAAAAGCCGGTCAGGCTTATCGTCCCGTACGCACCCGGCGGCAGCGCCGATATCGCTGCCCGCCTGATTTCCGATGATTGGGCCAAGGCCCTGGGCCAGCCCGTCGTCATTGAAAACAAGGCAGGAGCTGGCGGCAATATTGGCGTTGACCTGGTCAGCAAGGCCAAGCCCGACGGCTACACCATTGGTTTGCAGACAGTGTCATTGGCAATCAACCCTGCGCTCTACCAGCGCATGCCCTACGACACGCTCGCCGATCTGGATCCGATTGGCATGGTTGCTACCTCTCAGCACGTGCTGGTCGTAAATAATCAACTATCAGCCAAAACAGTCACAGACCTGATCCGTGATGCCAAAGCCGCCCCAGGGACGCTGCAATATGGCTCAGCCGGCACAGGCAGCACTTTTCATATGGCGGCCGAGCTGTTCAAGTCGGTCTCGCAAACCAATATCACTCACGTTCCCTACCGAGGCGGCGGTCCGGCTTTACTGGACACAATTGGCGGGCATGTGCAATTGAGTTTTCCCGTGCTTTCAGCTGCCTTGCCACAAGTTCAGGGGGGCAAGTTGCGACCCCTTGGCGTGACCGGCCCCAAACGCTCTGCGCTGATGCCCGATGTACCCACCATTGCCGAAGCCGGTTTGCCCGATTACAGCTTCGAGACCTGGTTCATGGTGTTTGCTCCTGCTGGCACACCAAAGCCGGTAATCGAAAAACTGAATGCCACACTCAATGCGACATTGAACAAACCCGAACTGAAGCAACGCATGACCAAAGAGGCATTTGATCCCGCACCGTCAACCACCACCCAAGCGCGCGAGCTGCTGACCAGCGACATGAAAAAATGGGCATCGCTGATCAAGGCCAGCGGCATTAAGGCCGACTAAACCGGCTCCCTGTATGAAGAGATGAAATGACTGCAAAAACCCTTTACCAAAAACTGCTCGACTCGCATACCGTCGCCAGGCTGGATGAGCAGAATATTTTGCTCTATACAGACCTGCATCTGATGAACGAGTACACCAGCCCCCAAGCCTTTGCCGGCTTGAACGACAAAGGCCTGCCGGTACCTTTGCCGGGGCAGAACGTTGCCGTCGTCAGCCACATTATTCCCACTCACTCGGTCAAGAATCGGATCATCGCAGATCCGGCCTCCGCCCTGCAAGCCAGCAACCTCAAACGCAATTGTGATATGCACGGCATCCCCCTGTTTGATACCAATGATCCGTTGCAGGGAATCGAGCACGTTGTCAGTCCCGAACACGGCATGATACGTCCAGGCATGGTAGTCATATGTGGGGACAGCCATACCACCACCTATGGGGCGCTGGGCGCACTGGGCTTTGGCATCGGCACTTCTGAAGTGGAACATGTTCTTGCGACGCAAACGCTGGTGTATCGCCTGGCCGGCAATATGCGAATAGAGGTCCAGGGCAGGATGCCCATCGGCTGCACCGCCAAGGATTTGATCTTGATGATCATTCGTCATATCGGTGCTCAGGCGCCCGTGGATATGTGATCGAATTTTGCGGTGCGGCCATCAGCGCGCTGTCTATTGAATCGCGCTTCACCCTATGCAATATGGCCGTAGAGGCCGGGGCGCGAGGCGCGCTGATCGCTCCCGATCAGCAAGCCATTAATTACGTACTGGAACGCGCCACTGATATTTCAACCGACATACAGGAACAGGCTCTCGCTCACTGGGCGACCTTGTTCAGCGATGACAATGCCGTATTTGACGTTACACATCACTTTGACGCAGGCGAGGTTGCGCCTTACGTGACCTGGGGGATCAGCCCTGATCAAGCAATTTCCGTAGAAGAGCTGATCCCTGCAGACGATCGGCATGGCCATCCTGAGACAGGCGCCCGATCATACACCGCACAGCGCTTGACTATACCGGCCTGACCGCCGGCACCTCGCTGCTGGGTACGCCGATACAACACGTGTTTATCGGCTCCTGTACCAATGCCCGCATTGAGGATTTGCGTGAAGTAGCGCAAATTGTACAAAGGCGTCATGTTGCAAATGGCGTGCGCGCCATGGTCGTACCCGGCTCTGGCGCCGTGCGCCAACAGGCAGAGGCCGAGGGCATTGCGCAAATATTGATAGATGCCGGTTTTGAATGGCGCCAGCCCGGCTGCTCTATGTGTCTTGCCATGAATGACGACGTACTCGGCTTCGGACAGCGCTGCGCCTCGACCACCAATCGCAATTTTGAAGGAAGGCAGGGTCGCGGTGCCATCACCCATCTCATGAGCCCGGCCATGGCCGCTGCCGCTGCCATTACAGGCGTCATTACCGATGTACGCAAGCTGGATCAACCGGAGAGTCTTCATGACTGAACACCATGTCATCTCGGGCGTGGCTGCCCCAATCCCCCAGCCTAATCTGGATACCGATCAGATCATGCCCAAACAGTTTTTGCGCGGTATAGACAAAAAAGGACTGGATAAGGGTCTGCTTTATGACATGCGATTCGACCGGCAGGGCCAGCGCATTGATCATTTCGTGCTGAACCGCAACGAATATGCCAACGCCAATATCCTGGTGGGCGGTGCCAATTTCGGTTGCGGTTCAAGCCGCGAGCATGCCGTATGGGGACTCAGCCAATTCGGCATACAGGCCGTCATAGCATCCAGCTTTGCCGAGATTTTTTACTCCAACGCGATGAATAACCGCCTGCTGCTGGTTGTCCTGACCGAAGACGAGGTAAAGAACATTTTGGCAGACGTCGAGAACCCACAGACAGCGCATGTGGCGATTGATCTGGTCAATATGACGGTCCAGAGCCATACCACTCGCGCCGGCTTCAAGCTGCATGAACGTCATCGACGCATGTTCCTGGAGAACCTCGATCTTGTCGATGCAACACTCACCCTGAAACCGCAAATTGATGATTTCGTGCAGCAGTATCACAAGCGCTATCCCTGGCAAGCGAACGTGGCAAGCAAAACAGTCACCCGCCTACGAGGCTGAGTTTCCCGGTCTTAACAATGAAAACCAAACGCTTGCCGTCTATGCGCAAGCGTTTGAGCAGGCAAGGGATCACGACCCGGCTATGATGTGACCATGCACGTGTTGTATCGTCAAGTATTCGATCCAGATCAAACATTCCTTTGTGCAAGCGTCATAAAATAAATAAGGAACAGCGCCCTATCGTGCCTGAAGTTAGTTATATAAAGCATCAAAGTCCTGGTCGTGAAAACATACCAATCCAAAGAAGCGTTTAAAAATGAGCTTGTCAAGCAAGCAAACTTATTCGTTTCGGAATTTAATGATATTGCGGAATCCGAGCGAGATCTAATGAAAACAGGTGTAGATCGCAGCCCTGTGCAGATGCTTGCTTATCAGCTTGGGTGGATGGACTTGTTGCTCAGCTGGGAGCGGGACGAAAAAAAGGGCCTTGAAGTGACCACACCGGCGCCTGGTTTTAAGTGGAATAAGCTTGGCAGCCTCTATGAATCGTTCTATCAAAAATGGAACGGTATTTCAATACAGCAATTACAGGCCGAGTTCGCTAATCGCCTCGTTGGTATTATCTGCCTTGTGGATTCACTCTCTGACCAGGACTTCTTCGAATCCGGGCGCCGCCAGTGGGCATCTTCAACCCCTTCCGCCTGGCCCGTATACTACTGGCTGCATATCAATACGGTTGCGCCGTTCACGACGTTTCGCAAAAAAATCCGTAAATGGAAGCAGCTGTAGTCGCGTACCGACGAGCTGCCATACTTAGCGCAGAACATGACACAGATAATTCCGCATGGTCCATGGCGGTTCTGTCTGCTCAGGCTCAAAAACGTTTTATGAAAAAGATTTCTTTTTAGATTGGCACTGTTACGCCGATATGACAACCGTGCACCGCGGCATGCGCTGAGGACAGTGAATACCATCTGACCGTTATCCTGCCCAGCGCTTCGTAGATTCCGATATTGTGTGCGGTCACACAGTACCAATAAACTCTAGGTGTACAAAATAAACGACCTGCGTGAGTGCACTAATCAGCACTAGGTACCGTGGTGATGGCGCAGAATTACACATGCTGATAATTTGCTTGTCGCTAAACAGCCAACGGGTGTGTTGGACTCCGTTTGTTGAAATTTGGTATCAATATTGATACCATAACGCTAATTCCGAGGTGGTAACGCTGTGTCTGGAATAGAGAAAATTCTGGCGAAAATGAGAAATCAGCCCGCAAATGTTCGCTTTTCCGAATTGGTGAAAATCTGCACGCATTTTTTTGGCGAACCACGTTCAAGCAGCTCCAGTCACATGATTTTTAAGACGCCGTGGCAAGGAGACCCTCGGATCAATATTCAAAATAGTAACGGCAAGGCCAAAATCTATCAGGTCAGACAGGTCTTGGCTGCACTCGACAAATCCAAAAACATGTAATCAACTTTGGACGATGACAATGAATGTTAAACACTACACCTACCGGGTAAGCTGGTCTCCCGAAGATCAAGAGCATATCGGCCTGTGCGCCGAACTCCCCTCGTTGTCATGGCTGGCTAGTGATCCGGCCCAGGCTTTGGCTGGCATTATGCAAGTCGTGGCCGAGGCAGTTCAGGATATGCAACGCAACGGCGAAGTCGTCCCTTCGCCAATCGCAGATAAACAGTATAGTGGGCAATTTCGGGTACGGGTGCCACCCTTGGTACATCGCAAGCTTGCCATTGCCGCAGCAGAGCAGGGAGTAAGTATGAATCGATTCGTAAGCGCCAAACTGGCAGGCTAGCCCAATCCTGGACAATCGCATCAAGCAGCACTAGAAATTATCCATACCGACGGCCTGATTGAAGCCATTCCAGGCGCTCGTCTCTTCGGTTAACCGCCTTGATTTACCTCAGAAAGGGGCGCATCTTCGCGCAATCGCTAGTGGTGTTTGAGCATCGCTCTGCTTAAGAAAAATTCGATTCATGCGAGCACTTTTCCCCTGCGGCATCTGCCTGGTCACCTGCAGTCTGCCTCCAAGCCATCCCCTTATCTCTTCAAGCACTGTGTGGTCATCCTGCCACGCAAAAGAACTCGCCTGCTCGACAGACGCCAGTGACAGCCTATTTGCTGCACTCGAAAAGCACATTCTGCACCACCGTAGGATAATTTCGCACTGCCATCTATCATATTGTATTTATTAGATAAATTTTCATTGTTTATTTGTTAACTTTAGTGTTAACACCTATTTCAACAATAAATAACAAACGCTAAAGTACCTGTCAGAAAGAGGTCCCTATTAGCCCGACTATCGGAGAAACTCATGGCAGGCATACCCGCTTCCGCGTTGAACGCGGTCAACAGTGATGCGAAACCTACAAAAGTAAGGTGGCGCATATTTTTAATGATGTTGTTCCTTATCTCGATCAACTATATTGATCGCGCCTCGCTTTCCGTAGCTATGCCGCTGATCTCCAAAGAATTTGAAATCAGTCCCACCGTACAGGGAATTTTGCTCAGCTCGTTTTTCTGGACCTACGCGTTCATGCAAATTCCAGGCGGCATGCTGGCTGATCGCTTCGGCCCGCGAAAAGTCATTGTTGCCTCAACCATTGGCTGGGGCTTTTTCCAAGGAATTGCCGCACTTTGCACCGGTTGGTTCAGCCTGCTGCTGACCCGCCTCGGACTGGGAGCCGCAGAAGCGCCCATTTACCCGGCCGGAGGCAAACTCAACAGCATATGGATGACCCAAACAGAACGGGGGCGTGGAGCAACATTGCTTGACGGCGGCGCGCCGCTAGGCGCGGCACTGGGCGCCATTCTTATTTCCGGCCTGATTGCTGCATTCGATTCATGGCGCCTGGCCTTTGCCGTCGCAGGTATCGGCACGATGATTTGCGGATGGTTTGCCTGGCGCATCATTCGCGATCACCCACGCGATCATCCCGCCGTCAATAGCGCCGAGGCCGAATACATTGAAGCGGCGCATGCACAGGATCTGGCCAACGAGCCCGCCACTACCAGCGGGCGTGTCCTGGACTTTCTGCGCTACCGCTCGGTCTGGGGCATGTTTTTCGGATGGATGTGTTTCAACGCCCTCTTCTACGGCCTGCTGACCTGGATGCCCAACTATCTGGCGGCCGTACACGGCTTTAACATCAAGGAAATGGGCGGCGCGGTATTTCTTATGTTTTTCGCCGGTTTCGTAGGCGAGATCGCAGGAGGCTGGATCGCCGATAAATGGATTGCATCCGGCACCGCGCAAGGCACCGTGCTGCGAATCGTTTTTGCCATTGCCTCGATCATCGCCACGATTGCAATTTATAGCGTGTCGGTCATCAAAGATCCCATCGCCGTCGTTATCCTGCTTTCTGTAACGCTCTTTTTCCTGCGCTGGTGTGGCTTGTTCTGGTGCATTCCCTCTATCCTTGGCACCCGCAATCGCGTGGGTATTCTGGGCGGCATCATGAATCTTGGCGGCAATGTAGCCGGAATTGGCGTGCCCATCTGCGTGGGAATGATTGTACAGGCAACAGGATCCTATTTCTACGCGCTCATGTTGTTCACCGCCGCCGGCATTGGCCTGTTCATCTGTTCTACGCTGTTGATCAAATATGAAGAGAAGGTTCCGGTCTAGTTCAATCGGCAAGTTCAACACAATCCGGGTTCTCTGGCTTGACGGCCACGGAACCTGTTTTTGCCACAAGGTAATTCAATGATGGAAAGAAAATTTATAGGTGTGCTCACCCCTTCGTCCAATACAGCACTGGAGCCGTTGACCAGTGCCATTGTCGCCGACGTCCCGCACGTTTCAGCACACTTCTCGCGATTTCCGGTTACAGAGATATCCATGCGCGAGCAATCGGTTAACCAGTTTGATCCAGCCGTCATTCTTGAAGCGGCACAGTTGCTGGCAGACGCTCATGTAGACGTTATTTGTTGGAGTGGCACATCGGCCGGTTGGCTTGGTATTGAGCGCGATGAGACATTGTGTCGTCAAATTACCGAACGCACCGGCATTCCTGCAACCACAGCAGTACTGGCGCTGCATGAACTGATGCAACGCAATCAAGTTCGCAATCTCGGTCTGGTCACACCGTACATTGCTGAAGTACAGGATCTGATTATCGATAATTACCGCAAAGCCGGCATCAATTGCATTGCGCAGGCTCACCTGGGTCTTACCGTGAACCATGAGTTCGGTTGTGTCCAGCCCGAGACACTGGCCACCATGATTCGTCAGGTTGCAGAAAAACAGCCGGATGCCATTACCGTGTTATGTACCAACCTTAGGGCGGCCCATATCGTCAAGGAACTTGAAGCGGAGCTTGACATTCCGATTTACGACTCGGTCGCTGCCGTGGTCTGGAAAGCGTTTGAGATGCTCAAGATAAATCCGCATAACCTCAAGGGCTGGGGTCGGATGTTCTGTGAAGCCCAAGTGTAAAAAGGTAAATCATGACGACACATACTTTCGATCTTGTTATACGCAATGCGCATGCAGCGACAGCAAGCGATACTTTCAAATGTGATATTGGAATACAGGATGGAAGGATCGCCCAGCTTGGATTGGGCATTGCTTCTGGTTCAAAAGAAATAGACGCGCAAGGCGCCTGGGTCACGCCCGGGGGGATTGACGGACATTGCCATTTGGACGAACCCATCCCGCCCCCGTTACGTATGGCGGACAATTTTGAAACGGGTACCCGCTCTGCTGCTTGCGGCGGAACCACTACGATCATTCCCTTTGCGGTACAGCGCAAGGGCCAGTCCCTGCGCGAAGCGGTGAGCAACTACCATGACCGCGCTCAGGATCTTGCCTGCATCGACTACGGTTTTCATATGATCATCACCGACCCGTCAGAACAGGTGCTGCAAGAGTTGCCCGGTCTGATCGACGAGGGGTATACGTCATTCAAAATGTATATGACATACGAAGATATGAAGTTAAATGATCATCAGATACTGGATCTGCTGGACATTGCACGCACGAAAAACGCCATGGCCATGGTCCACGCGGAAAATGCTGACTGTATTGAATGGCTTACCCGGCGCCTGGAGCACCAGGAGCGCATCAGCCCCCGCTACCACGCTCACTCTCGTCCGATGCTGGTGGAGCGCGAGGCTACGCACAGGGCAATTTCACTTTCCGAGCTTGCCGGCGCACCAATCATGATCGTTCACGTTTCGGGCAAAGAAGCCATGGACCAGATCCGTTGGGCTCGCAACCAGGGCATCACCATCTACGCAGAAACCTGCCCGCAGTATTTATTTCTCACGGAACAGGACCTGGGATGCGATGACCGTTATGAAGGCGCCCGATGTGTCTGCAGCCCGCCGCCGCGCGACAAAAACAATCAGCAATTTGTATGGCAAGGATTATCGGACGGACTGTTCACAATATTTTCATCCGATCACGCACCATTCTCATATGATTCGCCGGAAGGTAAAAAACCGGGGGGGAAACAGGTACCGTTCCGCCGTATTCCTAATGGCATACCCGGCCTGGAAACGCGGCTTGCACTGCTGTTTTCCTATGGCGTGCTGGATGGCAGACTGTCCATCAACCGCTTTGTTGAGCTGACCTCAACTAATCCGGCCAAGGCATACGGACTGCATCCGAGAAAAGGCACGATCGCCATTGGCGCCGACGCGGATCTTGTCATCTGGTCCGAAGATCCGCAGACGATCCAGAACATTAACTTGCATCACGCCGTAGACTACACCCCCTATGAGGGCATCGGCTTGCGGGCTGCCCCGGGCCTGACGCTGTCCCGTGGACAGATCGTCTATGAGCATGGAACGTTCAAAGGTGCGGTGGGCCAGGGACAGTTCTTGCGAAGAACCGCCCCTACCCTGCAGCCCATTCATTCTCCAGGTAGCGAAAATCAATGAAATTACTGATTATCAATCCAAACATATCGACCAGCGTCAGCGACCTGATTGAAGCCGAAGCCCGTCGCGCTGCCAATGCCGAAACACAAATCACCATGTGCACCGCCGAACTGGGCGTCGCCTATATAGAAACCCGTTTCGAAGCCCTGATAGGCGGCTACGCTGCGGCGATACTGGCCGCCGAACAGGCCCACTTGCATGATGCAGTGATCATTGCCGCGTTCGGAGACCCTGGCATTGACGGGTTGCGCGAAGCCATGAACATACCCGTAGTGGGATTGACCGAAGCCGCGCTGGCAAGCGCCTGCCTGCTGGGTCAGCGTTTTTCCATAATTGCCATTTCGCCGCGTATTACAGCCTGGTACCGTGAATGCGTGGAACGCAACGGCCTGATCTCACGCCTGGCAAGCATTCGCAGCCTGGAGGAACCGTTGCGCGATATCGGAACCGTACAGACCGACCATGCCGAGCGCCTGGTGCAATTGTGCGAAGCGGCCATTGAACACGATCGGGCTGACGTTATCATTCTGGCGGGCGCACCGCTCGCAGGATTGGCCAGGCAGGTCAAAGACCGCATTCCTGTACCCGTCGTCGATGGGGTGTCCAGCGCTGTGTGCCACGCACAAAGCCTGGCAATCCTGGCGCCTCACGGCGCTAGCAAGGGCAGCTTTGCTGCACCACCGATCAAACCGAATAAAGGCTTACCCGATGCACTGTCGCGGTTGCTTGCCAGAGACCGGTGGGAACCATGATTATGTGATCAAAGATCGGGCGGCGCGCAGCCTGTACGTGGAAATTGCTAGAATAGCGCCTATGCGTACGAAATCTGTAGACAAGAATGTCAGCAACAGTGTGAACACCAAGCGAAAGGGGCGTGAGCTTAGCGTGGGGGATATCACCAGCAGGCTATACTCGGCCATTCTGGAACACCGAATTCCTCCAGGCACAAAACTGGGGGAAGATCGGCTTGCGGCCATTTTCTCTGTCAATCGCGCACGTATCCGCGAGGTGTTGACCAAGCTTGCCCATGAGCGCGTGGTAGACCTGATCCCCCAAAAGGGTGCATTTGTCGCCAAACCAACCGTGGAAGAAGCCAGGGATGTGTTCGAAGCGCGGCAATTGATTGAGCCTTTTGCAGTGCGTAAACTTGTTGCAACACTGGACAAGGCCAAAATTGCCCAGTTGCGCGAACATCTTGAACTGGAAGACCAGGCCAGACTCCAGCAAGATCAGCCCAGCATCATCAGGCTTTCCGGCGAATTCCATATACTGCTGGCCGAGCTTGCCGGTAATTCGTCTTTACTGCGCAGCACCCGCGAACTGGCCACGCTCACCTGCCTGATTATTTCCCTTTACGATGCCCCGACCGCCTTCAGTTGCCGAGCCGACGAGCATTCGGAAATTGTGCAGGCCATCATCAACAAAGATAGCGAAACCGCCGTTCAACTGATGCTGGCACATCTGGATCATATATTGAACAGCCTGAAGCTGCGGGAAACATCGGATGATATTGATCTTGAACGCATTTTCGGCGCCCTGACGCCTGATAGCCGGTTCCGGATCAGGCTTCAGGATATACAGGAAAATGTATGGCCCGATTTGCTGGCTGGGATCCCAACGATGAGCCCAGCCAAACAAACCAATGACACCCGCCCTCGTTACCTGCGCATTTACTTCTTCAAGCAATCGGCCATGCAACGTTCATTCTTGGTGTCTGGTCGATCATCGACATAAAAATTATCACGATTGGGCATCTTGACCGCTGCGAGCGACTTGGCATCCAGTGTTGTGTCTGCTGGCACAATGTTATTTTTGCTTAACAAATAGGCCGTCACGCTGTACACGTCTTCATTGCTGAGCGACTGCGGGCTTTGGAACGGCATGGAGCGCCGCACGTAATCGAAGATCGTCGTGGCATAAGGCCAGTAACTGCCGATGGTCTTGACCGGTTTATCGCTGGCCAGGCTGCCCTGGCCACCCACCAGTTTTGGCCCCAGGCCGCCTTCCAGATTAACGCCATGGCAGCTCATGCACTGGGTTTTATATACTTTTTCGCCCAGTGCGACCGTTCCCTGCCCATCAGGCAGTCCGGTTCCATCCGGAAAAACATCGATATTCCAGCCCGCGATCTGTTCATGGCCTGCCGGCGAACCCAATCCCTTGAAATCATGTGCCTGCTGGGCATGGATCACAGATGACATTGCCATAACACAGGCGCCGAGCATAATTTGTTTAAACCCGTCCATTGGTCACCTCTCCGGTCGTGGCGATTTTCCATGGTTGAATCGCATTGTTATGATAAAAAGAAACCTTGCCGCGCGCTTCAATGAGCTGGTCAAGCGTTGGCTGTACATAGCCGGTTTCATCAACAGCCCGGCTCATAATCACCTGTTCCTCGCCATTCCAGTCAAACAAAAAGCGAAATGCCGTAAGGGCTTTGCTTATCACCGGCTCCTGCAATGTGGCCGCCTTCCAGGTATTGCCGCCGTCTGTGGAAATATCAACCGCCGTGATTTTGCCGTGTCCGCTCCAGGCAATACCGCGAATCTCATGCGTTCCCTTGCGCGTGAGTTTATGCGTGCCCGAAGGCTGGGTAATAAGGGATTTGCACTCCATCACAAATGAAAATTTACGCGCACGTCCGTCAGCCATCAGATCTGTGTATTTGCCCGTTTCCTCACGGGTGTACCCTGGCTGGTCGGTTACATGCAGCCGGCGCAGCCACTTGATGCTCATATTGCCTTCAAACCCGGGAACAAAAAGCCGGATCGGATAACCTTGTTCCGGCCGCAAGCGTTCTCCGTTCTGACTATAGACAACCAGCACGTCGTCCAGACATTTTTCAATTGGAATACTGCGCGTCATGGCCGCACCGTCCGCGCCCTCGGCGACGATCCATTTCGCTTCTTTTTTCAGGCCCGCATGTTCCAGCAGCGTTTTCAAAGGCACCCCCGTCCACTGCGCACAACTGACCAGTCCCGCTACCTCTGCAGCAGTCTTTCCGTAAGGTGGCAAAAAGGACGGGTTGCCCGAGCACTCCAGAAAATAAATAGGCGAAACACAGGGAAATTGCCTGATCTCATCCATCGTAAATACCAAAGGTCGTTCAACCAGCCCGTGCAGCATGAGGCGATGTTCGGCAGGATCGATCTGCGGAACGCCGGCATGATGACGCTCATAAAACAGGCCATTGGGTGTAATTGTTCCGTCAAGTTCCTGCAGCGGCGAGGTACTATAGGCAGACATCGGCTCCTTAAGGCCAGGGTACATATTTCTGATCGCCTTTTTTTCAAAGGCAGACGGCTTGCCATAAGGACTCGCCGTCGGGCTGCCCAGTGAACGCGTCCACTTGGGAACGTTCGGCGGCAAATTGGCGGCAGCATCGGCCGCTGCCTCTTTGGTGGGATCGGCAGCAAGCGCTTCGCGCGCCACGCCGGCCGTCGCCACAGCGGTCACTACAGCACTGCTGTGTAAAAGAAAATTACGTCGCGCCGCGCGTGTCCCTGCAGACGCGGGCTTTAGCTGCGAGCCCGCAGGCTCGGCAATGGCCGCCGTTGATGCATCCTTTTCGTTCATATTATCTCCCCATATTGCCAATGTCATAAAACTCACCGACCGACCGATCGATCGGTTTTCTCCATGATAACGATATCTACATCCCTTGGCAAGCGCAAGTTGCTGCTAAAATTGGGTCACTAACATTACCTGATGCTCCATCATGGCCCCAACCGAAGTCATCGCTGCGGACGCGTCCGGGCAAACCCTGCAACAACGCATTCTTAGAACAGCAGCGCAGCTTTTCGCTGCGCATGGTTTTCATGCCGTGGGCATGCAGGCGCTATGCGACGCACTGCAAATCAGCCGCGGCGCCTTCTACCATCACTTTCGCAGCAAGGATGATGTCCTGGACGACATTTGCACTCGCTATATGACAGAGTTGGTACACAAGGGCAGACAAACGTTAAAAGACGAGGCAGATCCCGAGCGTTGTCTTCAGCGGCTCGGACAGGATCTGCTGCAGGTCATTGCCGCAAACCTTCCGGAGCTGACAGTGTGCTTTCGCGAAATACAGAGCCTGGGAAGCGAGCGCCGCCAGAAGGTAGCCGAACTACACCGCGAATACGAATCGCTCTGGAAGGAAACAGTTGAACGCGGCGCACACTCAGGAGTACTGCTGCCCTACTCGCGCGTGCGCATGAAAGCCGTGCTGGGAATGTACTATTACAGTTATATCTGGCTTAATCCCGAACGGCCCGATGAACTGGCCGACGCAATCGCATCCTTCAATGACATTGCGTTAAAAGGCCTGCGAAAATAATCGGACCATACATCGCAGGCACATTCCTTCAAGGTGCCCATCGCCCTGCTAAAATCTCGGATGCGCGTCACCGGTACACATGCAGTAAACAGATTAAGATCAACCATCATCATCGCTGCATCCGGCCTGCCAAGACCGGAGTCGCGGTTTATTCGACAAAGATAAACTGCAGTCACCTGCACGACATTCGTTTTTACTATACTGAACGTATCGCACTTCGTTCCTACCCGGCAAACATTCGCCAGCCGGTTCATTTACCAATGACAGGAGTTTTTGCATGACGAAGATACTTGTACTTTACTACTCCATGTATGGCCATATCGAGACCATGGCAAACAGCATTGCAGACGGCGCCCGCCAGGTACAGGGCACCGAAGTTACTGTCAAGCGCGTTCCCGAAACGATGAATGAAGAAGCCTTTCGCAATGCGGGCGGCAAAGCTGAACAGGCAGCACCCGTCGCGACTGTTCAGGATCTGGCCGACTACGACGCGATTATTATTGGTACGCCAACCCGGTTCGGCAACATGGCAGGACAGATGCGTACGTTCCTGGATCAAACCGGTGGCTTATGGGCAAAAGGCGCTCTCGCCGGAAAAATTGCAAGTGTGTTTACCTCTACCGGCACCGGCGGCGGCCAGGAAATGACCATCACCTCTACCTGGACCACCCTTGCCCACCACGGCATGATTATCGTGCCTATTGGGTATACGAACCCAGCCCTGTTCGACATATCGCAAGTGGGTGGCGGGACTCCTTATGGCGCCTCGACCATTGCCGGCGGCGACGGTTCACGCCAGCCCGACGAGCGTGAGCTTGGCATCGCCAAGCATCAAGGTGAGTATGTCGCGAAAATAGCGGTCAAATTGAAGGGCTGAGGTACAAGCGCCGGCGCTGGCCCTATAAGCTGGCCCGGCGTTGTCATCAAACAGGACCTGCCAGCCTGATAGCGAGGAAATAACCGTCTTTATCTCAGAACGAGGTTTGCAACATTTGCATCCGCTCCAGTGCCCGCTGCGTCACCTCCGGATTGACCAAGGGTGTCGGCAATTTTCCAGCAAGCAAATCCAGTGTCTGGTTCACTGATAACTCGCTGATGCGACGCATGCTTTCCATGGTAATGCCTGCAATATGACTGCTTAAAATAACATTCGGCATCGTACGCAAGGGCGAGTCTTCAGGCAGCGGCTGCGACTCAAAAACATCCAGCGCTGCGCTTATTTTCTGCTGCGCCAGCGCGTCAATAAGATCTGTCTGATTAATCACCGCGCCGCGCGCCACGTTGATAATACTGGCGCCCGGCTTCATCAGGCTCAATGTCCGCTGGTTTGCCATGCCTTTGGTTTCCGCAGTCAACGGGCAGGCAAGCACCACGAAATCGGCCACTCGAAAAACATCATCACTGGTTGCTGCAACGATATAGTCTGGCATTTTGCTTGGATCGCGGCGATAGCCGATAACGGACATGCCGAAACCATAATGACAGATGCGGGCCAGTGCCTGGCCAATGGCGCCGACACCAATAATACCGATCGTTTTTCCTTGAAGTTCAACAGCTCGGTCAGACAGCGTCCGCGATGCGCCCCATCCGTCACTGCGAAGCAGCGAATCTACCGTATGCAGGCGACGTGAAAGCAGCAGCATTTGACCCACTACATACTCTGCCACTGCAACAGCGTTTGCCCCGGGTGCATTGCTCACCGGAATTGCCCTTGCCGTCGCTTCCGCAACCGGAACAATATCCACTCCAGCCCCGTGCCTGACAATGCCGCGAAGACGATCAGCCTGCGCCAAAACCGCAGCAGCGACTGGCGAGCGCACAATCAGCACGTCAGCTTCACGTATCTCTTTGGCAAGCACGTGCTGATCCAGCGACGAAGCAACGCGCACTTGCGCATGTTCACTCAGACGTGCTGTTTCGTGGGAATCAATCGGGTTGGTCAGCAGAACAATAGCACTCATGGTGCGCTCCCTGTTTCTGGTTGAAAGGTCAATTGGAACAACGCTGCGCATCGACTGTGCGCGCAACATACGCCGTGACATTGCGAATTTTTTGTAAATGCGAAGTGTACCGTGGAACCGCGCAATGCACGCCATCGGGGAAAACCCACAGCAATCGATCTCTATCCATGATGTTTGAAATATGGCAAGGCCACATAATTGGTATTGCACGCCCACCCTGCATGTTCCGCATCGCTATTTCACATGAAATTTTTTCGGAAAGAGCTTTTCATTCCGGTCAATTTGTTTTAGTATTCTCAAAACTTCCTATTTTTAAGAATATCAATCCTAATAATTAGGATTTATAAACTAATACCCTTCGGTTCATAAACCGGGAAAAGGAGTCAAAGTTGAAGATCACAGATGTCCAGACACTGTCCTGCGACGCCGGTTGGCGCAATTACTATTTCGTCAAGATTTCGACTGATGCCGGTATTTGCGGATGGGCGGAGTTTGATGAAGGCTTTGGCTCTCCAGGAGTTACTGCGGTCATTCAGAAGCTGAGCGAAATGCTTATTGGCAACGCGGTGCCCAGTCAGGAACGTTTTTACGCCGAGGCCTACAGCCGAACGCGCCCAGCGGCCGGCGGCGTGGTTGCCGAAGGTATTGGTGCCCTGGAAAATGCGTTGCTGGATGTGCGCGCCAAATCGCTGGACGTGCCCTGCTACGAATTGCTGGGCGGAAAGGTACGCGATAAGCTGCGTGTTTACTGGTCTCATTGTCCGGCCTGGCGCATTAATCATCCAAAGTACTTTGGACCTGCCGTCACTGATCTGGACGGCGTCAAGGCCATGGGAGCCGAGGCACGTGAACGCGGTTTTAGCGCTCTCAAATCCAATACGTTCATTTTTGATGATGGCCCCGCCTACGCCTGGCGCCCGGGTTTTGCCGCTCCGTTCTATCCCGAATTGAATGCCGATCGCCGGATCATCCGGAACCTTCGCGATTGCCTGGAAGCATTACGTGACGGCGCCGGAGACGATATGGAGATCCTGCTGGATCTGAATTTCAACTTCAAGACAGAGGGGTACCTGAAAATACTGCGCGCCATCGCCGATCATGACATTTTCTGGGTGGAAATTGACAGCTATAGCCCCGAGGCGCTTGCATATATACGGAATCACAGTCCACATCCGATCAGTTCATGCGAAACCCTGTTCGGCGCCCGGGAGTTCCTGCCTTACTTTCAGAAAAATGCCGTTGACGTTGCGATTGTCGACGTTGTCTGGAATGGCGCATGGCAGTCGATGAAAATCGCCAATCTGGCCGATATCCATGAAGTGAATGTTGCTCCACATAATTTCTATGGCCACCTGTGCACCATGATGAATGCGCATTTTGCAAGCGCGGTGCCTAATTTCCGCATCATGGAGACGGATATTGACCGACTGGCATGGGATAAAGAGTTATTCACCTATGTTCCTGAGTATGTAGACGGACATCTGATCGTTCCGGACAGGCCAGGCTGGGGAACAGAACCCGTGGAAGAAGCCATCAGAGCGCATCCGCCAAAACCAGGCGGCGGACTGATCCGGCCGCGTCAGTCCCGATAGTTTTAGCTACAGCCAGATTTCTTCAACAATGCAGTGACTACTCGTCTACCAAGGAGACAACCACATGATCAATGACTGGAACGCAACACTGAGCAATCTTCGCAAGGGCGGCGCCGCTTTTGCCAAACACAACCCTGCGGTGGTTACGGCCTATCGTGGCCTGAACGAGGCGCTTGGGCAGGCCAGACATCTGGACGACAAGACGCGTGAATTGATCGCTCTGGCAGTGGCCGTGACCACCCGGTGCGACGGCTGCATTTCATCGCACGCCGCTGCAGCCCAGAAGGCAGGTGCAACCGTGGAAGAAGTTAGCGAGGCGCTTGGTACTGCAGTAGCGCTCAATGCCGGCGCAGCCTATGTGTATTCGGTACGCGCAATTGAAGCATTTGAACAAATGGACAAATGAAATCTCTCCCGGCGGAAAGCAGTTTCCACCGGACGCAGTTTGCGGGGGCGTGGCAACAATAATTCCAAGCCACGGGTAACAGCTATCACTTTCAGATCAGGAAGTACCCAAAGGAGAAATAAAATGAGCAGACAAGCAGAAAAAGCAGTTCGGTCGGGAACATCATTGGCGCTGGCCGCTGCGTGCGTACTGGCATCGGCCAGTGCTTATGCCGCCTGGCCTGCAGATAAACCAATACGCCTGATTGTGCCCTACGCCGCAGGAGGCGCCACCGATATCCTGGGTCGCGCAGTTGGAAACCAAATGGCCAAGGAGCTGAAACAAACGATTGTTGTGGAAAATAAGCCTGGCGCCGGCAGCATGCTGGGCTCACAACAAGTGGTGCGTTCAGAGCCGGACGGCTATACGATTTTGCTGGGAAGTATTTCAAATGTACTGAACATGTATTTCTACAAGGACCCGCTTTATGATCTGCGCAAAGATCTCAAGCCGGTCGCACAAATTGTGTCCGTGCCCAATTTTCTGGCCGTGAGCAAATCGGTACCAGTAAAGAATGTTGCCGAACTGATCGCGCTTGCCAAGCAGAAACCCGGGGAACTTAGCTGCGCGACATCTGGCGTCGGCTCCTCGCCCTACCTGTCATGCGAACTGTTCAAGGTCATGGCTGGCATTGATCTTATCAACACCCCATTCAAGGGCGGGCGCCCGCCATTCAGTCGGCGATAGGCAACCAGACGACCATGGTATTTGCCAACGAAGCCTGGCCATACATAGATTCGGGCCAGTTGCGTGGCCTGGGCGTAACCACTGCCCAGCGATCGCCCTATTCCAAAGATATTCCGGCCATATCAGAAACATTGCCAAAATATGACGTCACTGCCTGGTACGGATTCTGGGTACCGGCAAAGACACCAGACAATATCACCAATTCACTGAGCGAGGCAGCAGCAGACGCGCTGCAAAGCCAGGAAGTGTTGAACACCCTGAAGCAACTGGGCGCGACGCCAAAGCCCTCAGATCCGCAGCAATTTGCAAACTACGTCAATACCGAAATTGATCGCTGGGCCGCGATCACCACAGAGATGAACGTTCAGGCCAAATGACACAGCAAGGCATTGCAATACGCCTGCAACAGGAACAGTAATGCGAAGACTAGGTGATGTACTGAAACATTGGGCAGCGCATACCCCCGACAACCCGGCCGTGTCCGATGAGATCCGCTCGCTCAGTTACGGACAGTTAGATAGGGCTGTAGCCGACTGCCGGCGCTTTCTGAGCGACTGCGGTCTTCGGCCCGGCGATCGCCTCGCGTTGATCGGCGAAAACAGTACCGTGCTGGCAACACTCATTCTTGCCGCCGGGCTTGATGATATCTGGGTTGTCCTGGAAAATGCCCGCCGTGCGCCGCTTGAAACCGATGCCGTATGCAACCATGCCCAGCCTCGGCGTATTTTTTACCTGACTGAGAACTCTCCCTCAGCAAGTGAGCATGCCAAGCGTCACGGAGCGCAAGCGGTAGCAACGCCTTTCGGCGCCCTGGCAATGGGTCCGGTAATGGAAACATTGCCTGAACCGTGTTATGGATCGGCGCAGGACCAGGTGGCCGCGCTCATCTACACGACCGGCAGCACCGGCACCCCAAAGGGTGTGATGCTTACGCACGGCAACCTGCTTTATATTGGTTCACTAATGCAGCAGCAACGACACCTGATACCCGAGGATCGTGTATACGGTATCCTGCCTATTACACATGTCATGGGCTTGTCTTCTGGCCTGCTTGGCACGCTGGCCTCTGGCGCCCATGTGCAACTGGTGCCGCGCTTTACCGTTGCCCATTGCGTAAACAGTCTGAACCGCGAGGGTATCTCTGTTTTGCAGGGTGCCCCCGCCATGTTTTCCCGGCTGGTCAAATCGGAACAAGTACGGGATTTGCAGTCTGCGACGTTAAGAGTCATTGCGGCTGGCGGTGCACCGCTGGATCCCACCCTCAAGCGGGAGGTAGAGCAGACTTTCGGCCTGACACTGCATAATGGTTACGGCCTGACCGAAGGATCAGCCATTTGCTGGACCCGGCTGGAGTCCGCCAATCCTGATTGTGCCGTAGGACCACCTAACCCCGGCGTAGAGGTTGCAATCCTGGACACCGAACGCAACCCGGTAAAAGAGGGCGAACAAGGCTCATTGTGGGCCAAAGGCCCCAATATCATGAAAGGCTATTTTCGCGACCCGCAGCGCACCGCAACTGTCCTGACATCAGACGGCTGGTTCAATACCGAAGACCTCGCCAGACAATTGCCCGACGGCCGTATTACCATTGAAGGACGCAGCAAAGACCTGATTATCCGTTCCGGCTTCAATGTTTCGCCGCTTGAAGTTGAAACCGCACTGAATGCCCATGAACAGGTTCAGCATTCAGCGGTGCTGGGGCACACCATCTGTGGCAACGAGCAGATCGTGGCCATGATCGAACTATGTCCGGGCGCCTGCCTGAAAGAAGAAGACGTGCGTCTGTTTCTGCAGGATCGTCTCTCTCCCTACAAGCGACCGCAACGGATTCTGTTTGTCGATAGCCTGCCGGTTGCCCCCAATGGCAAGGTACTCAAACACCAACTGAAACAGACCCTGAAGGAGCTGACATGACTGATGCCGTAACTTACGAATCCCGTGATGGCATTGCCATCATCACCATTAATCGCGAAGACCGCCTGAATGCCATCGGCCCGGAGGTGGAAGCCGGCCTGGCCCTGGCGTGGAAACGCCTGAATGACACGCCAGAAGATCGCGTCGGCATTCTTACCGGTGCCGGCACCAAGGCCTTCTCTGCTGGCAAGGACATGGCCAGCACTGCGCCACCAGACTACCGCAGCTTCACACCCAATGTCGGCGTTCTGCTGGAAAAACCGCTCATTGCAGCGATCAGCGGCTGGTGCATTGGCGGCTCTATTGTTCTCACACTCATGTGCGACCTGTGCGTGGCTACCGAAGACGCCAAATTCATGTATCCGGAAGCCAAAATGGGCTTTGCTGGCGGCATGATTGCATCAGCGGCAGCCAGGATTCCGCATAAGGTAGCAATGGAATTAATGTTGCTTGGAGAGCCAATTACCGCCCAGCGCGCTTATGATGTTGGTATGGTTAACCGTGTGGTCGCGCCAGGCCAGCATATGGTTGAAGCGATGAAGCTGGCGCAACGGCTGGCCGCCAATGCCCCATTGGTGATGAACATGCTCAAGCGCCTGGCTGCCCAGACCACGCCCATGAGTCCGGTGGAAATCGCCGGCCATGCATGGCGGGAAAACCAGCGGGTATTCGAGAGTGCCGACTTTGCAGAGGGATTGGCAAGCTTTAACGAAAAACGCCCGCCCGCTTTCAAAGGGCAGTAAAACCGTGCATGATGATACAAACATGGAGCGCTCACACCGCCTGCAAGGCAATGTAAATTATTGAAACGAATAAAGAGACGAATGACAATGGATACGCCAAACCTGAACCGCCTGCGCGATTTTATTCAAAAAGCCACCAAACTTACGGACGGTCATGCTGACACTCAGCGACCACCCGCTGGCATGCAGCCCTTGCTGGCAGATCTCGTTGCCCAGGATGACTGGCTGCCAGAGTTTTGCACCGTGCCGCACCCCACTTTTTATCAGCAATTTCTCCTGCACTGTGATCCTCTGGAGCGTTTCTCACTGGTCAGTTTTGTATGGCCCCGGACAACAGACACCGGTGCACGATCACATGGTGTGGGGGTTTGTTGGCATGTTGCGTGGAGCAGAACTGAGTCAGCGCTATCGCGCCAACACAGACGGCTCGCTTATTGCCGACGGGGAGCCGGACCGGCTCGAACCCGGCATGGTCGACGCACTGCTGCCGGCCGAAGGCGATATACATCAGGTGTTCAATGCGTACAAAGATAAACCATCTATCAGCATTCATCTGTACGGCGGCAACATCGGCGCTGTGAATCGGCATGTTTTTGACCTTGCAAGCGGTCAGCCAAAAACGTTTATCTCCGGCTATTCTTCTGACCTGGTTCCCAATGTATGGGATCGTTCTGCAAGCCGAAAAACCTGATGTCGCCGGTATGACGAACGTGTTCTTTCCCCCTCCTCTGATGTATTCTGTCGCCTTATTACTTAGCGTACAGGGAAGGATATATAACGTCATGGATAAAACACTCATCAAAGGCCTGAAAGTCCTGGAAGTCGTTACTGGCTCTACCGAGAGAATTCGGACCATCGAGGAGCTGGCCGATAAAGTCGGTCTGACGCGCAGCAATACACATCGGACATTGCAAACACTCATTCATACCGGTTTTGTAGCGCGCGACGATCAGGACAACTACATCGGCGGTATCCGGCTGTTTGAACTGGCGGCTAACCAGCTTGCGCAGCTGGATCTGCGGCGTATCGCCTCTGGCGCCATGCACGTTCTGGCAGAAAGCACCGGTGAAACCATCCACCTGTCTGTACTGGACGGGTTCGATGTCGTATATGTCGACAAGATCGACAGCCCGCAGCCAATTCGCGCTTACTCCATGATTGGCGGACGCGCCCCTGCCTATGCGGTCGCGACCGGCAAGGCCATTCTTGCCTATCAGACAGACAGCTTTCTGGAAAGCCACGCCGCGCAACTGAAAAAGCATACAGACGCGACCATCGCAGACCTGGACACACTCAGACGCGCGTTGACCCGGACAGCCAAACAGGGCTATGCCGTCAATCGCGGCGAATGGCGCGACGGCGTTGGGGGAATCGCAGTTCCCATTTTTAACGGGCTGGGGCAAATTATGGGGCTGTTGGCATATCAGCACCTCTGGATCGCCTGACACCCGCACGCATACGTCAACTGGTTCCCGAAGTTATCCAGTGCGCGGGCGCAATTTCGCAACAACTGGGCTACACGGCAAAAGCAGCCCGGCCCAATGAATAGCCCGCGCGTCTATTTATACTGAAATGGAATGTGCTTTATGAGAATTCAGTCAACCACACTTGGCATAGCCGCAGGTCAGCCGCCTGCCAGGGTGACCCGCACTGCGCCCGGGCGTAACCAGCGGCCTGCCTGAAACCATCAGCTTCACAGTCCCGCTCGCCGGGCAACCAGCCATTTACCCAATTGGAGGAAATACCGAATGTTCAACGCCATACTGATTGAAAAAGACGATGCCGGATACCGTGCCACAGCAACGTCCGTGGACGAGGCGCAGTTGCCCCAAGGAGACGTTCTTGTCGATGTGCAATATTCAACCATCAATTACAAGGATGGACTGGCCATTACAGGGAAGTCTCAGGTGGTCCGGCAGTTTCCCATGGTTCCGGGTATTGACTTTTGCGGTACGGTCAGGCAAAGCCAGCATCCGGATTTCAAGACCGGCGACGCCGTGATCCTCAATGGCTGGGGCGTAGGCGAAACCCATTGGGGCGGCCTGGCTCAGCAGGCCAGCGTCAATGGCAAATGGCTGATCCGCCTGCCCTCGGGCATGAAACCGGAGCAGGCCATGTCCATCGGCACAGCCGGCTACACTGCCATGCTTTGTGTCATGGCGCTGCAACGCAACGGCCTGACGCCCGAATCAGGAGACATCCTCGTGACCGGCGCGGCAGGTGGCGTCGGCAGCGTAGCCGTCGCGCTGCTTTCATCCTTGGGATTTCGCGTGATCGCATCCACCGGCAGGCAGCAAGAGGCGGACTATCTGAGCAAACTGGGTGCCGCCGACATAATTGATCGCAATACCCTGAGCGAGCCCGGCAAACCGCTGGGCAAGGAGCGCTGGCAGGCGCGGTCGATAGCGTCGGCAGCCACACGCTGGCCAATGTTTGTGCGGGCACCAAGTATCGCGGCGCGATTGCCGCTTGCGGTCTGGCGCAGGGCCTGGATTTTCCTGCATCGGTCGCACCATTCATTCTGCGCGGCATTACGCTGGTCGGGATCGATAGTGTGCATTGCCCGGTCAAGGAACGCCAGCAGGCCTGGGACAGGTTGAGCAATGAGCTGGATCCGGCCAAGCTGGCACTGATCGGTTCCCGGACGGTCGGTTTAAATGAAGTCATTCCCCTGGCCAACCAGATACTGGAAGGAAAAGTGCGCGGGCGGATTGTCGTGGACGTAAATACATAACAAACACTCATAATTTAATCAAGCCGTTACGCATGGAAAGTACAGCATGTGCTATCCATGCGCTGCCCTATTTGTTGTAGATACAAGGCTGTAACCAACAGTTTTTTGTGCAAATAGCCATCTAATTCATCTGTAATTGCACTCAAGCTGATGTTTGCCACCTACGGTAATGTCGACACGATCTACAGATTAAATTCGCGGCGCAACGTTTCAGTATGCTCACCAATGCGCGGCGCAGCCAAATGCCCACCACCCACCCGGTGTCCATTGATGCGTATCGGCGAACGAGTGGTCCGCAAACGAATACCATCATCACGACTGACATTATGCAGAATGTCCAGTTGCCTGAAAGCTTCGTGTTTCAGCAAGCGATCCCACTCCAGCACTTCAGCGCACCAAACATCTTCAGGTTGAAGACGATTCAGCCAATACGAAACGGGTTGCGTAAGCAAATGTGCAGCAATCAGCCGCTTGATGGCATCACGTTGCGAAAACTCGCTTCCCGGCATTTGGACGTAAAAATCGAGTGCCGGCAACGGTAACGTTTTGGCCAGCTTGGCAAGCGGCATCATCGCCAGTGCCAGATAACCGTCCTGGGTCGGATATACGCCATATGGTGCGGCCAAATAGGCGTGAGCGTTTCTAAAGCCCGAACGCTCGGGTGCGCGCCCGCCGTCATTAAGATAGGTTGTTAATACCTCAAATTGAAAATCGATCAACGCCTCAAGCAGACTAGTCTGTACCTGAGCGCCGTCGCCGGTTATACCTCTGCGCACCAACGCCGCCAGAATCCCTTCAGTCAGTAAATGTCCGCTAAGCATATCAGCCACGGCAAGTCCGAATGGCACCGGCCCGTTCTCGACATCACCGTTTAACCAGAGCACACCAGAGAGCGATTGCGCTAGTAAATCCTGTCCGGGGAATTCTACCCAAGGCCCAGATTCGCCATACCCTGATATGCCGGCATACACCAGTCGCGGATTCAAACACTTCACTGCCTGGTAATCAAGGCCCAAACGTGCCATGGCCCCGGGTCTGAAATTATGTACCAATACATCGGCCCGTTGTATCAGTTGCCGAACCTGCTGCTGATCGTCAGGGTTTTCAGATCGGCCCCAAAGCTTTCTTTGTTCCTGTTAATCGCATGAAATAGCGTAGAGTCGCCCCCCACATCCGTATCGGTGAGATACAAATGTCTGCAAATGTCGCCACTTCCCGGCCGTTCGATCTTGATCACACGCGCGCCAAGATCAGCCAGACGCAAGGCTGCAGAAGGACCAGACAGAAACTGGCTCATATCCAGCACCAGCACTCCATCCAGCGGTAACGTAGGGGCCGTCGCCGTCGCGCGTGACGTCATTTGACAGACTGACCTTTAAGACTAGCGGCATACAGAGCGTTTAGTTGGAAAACCAATGTAGATGCCGAACGCCGTGCCTGAAGACACTCATTGAGTAAATCGGAGGCTTTCTGCTGGAAGTCCATATAGCCGCTATGCCGGGGACGAACCCATGCACCGTCCAGCGTGGCACGCGTAGCACGATAAAAATCGAGAACGGGCGTGTTTACCGATTCATCCTCCCAGGCCGCAGCGTGCCCTACCTGGCCGCCCGATGCGGCATACACAGTACGCTGCACCTGCGCACTAGCCACCCAATACGCAAATGCAGTAGCCTGCGCTGATGCACGAGAGAATGCAGAAACGGCTATGCCTGTTCCGCCAAGTGTGGTGCCGCTGGGCTCGCGGCCATCAATCACGGGTATATTCGAAAAAGCAACGCGAACCGGCCTGAATTTTTCCAGCGCGTAACTGACATAACCATAGATAAAAGGAACGCACGTGACAGGTGAATCGACTCGACTCATTTGCTCAAATGCAGCGATCGGATCCATACTCCAACAAACCTGCGGAAGATGATCACTCAACTCAAGGATGCGATTATAAGCCTCAGATGCGATCGCGGGATCAAATAAATCAGGTTGCTCTGGACAACCTGGAGCGCCCAAATGCGCCATCAGTGAGAAAAGGAGCATCAGAGAATGCGGCGGTCGCAGCGGGCATAATACCTGCCCCAAGCGGGCAAGCACCATCATCTCCTCCCACGTCTGGGTAGGCTCGGTCAGGCGGCCTGGCACCCAAGCCTGTACCTGCGTTGCAGCATCAATGGGTAGTGCCCACTGGTGATTCTGCCAATAATAACTGTCTACTGAGGCGCCTACGCTACTGTTTTTCAGGCCTTCCAGTTCTGCATATCGCGCGGGCAAATCCAATGGTTGCAAGCATTTTTCGTGGGTTACCTGCCCCACGTGGGGGTGATCGATCACAATCAGATCGTAGCTCCTGGCAAGTGTCTGGACAGAGAACGATTCAAAGTCCTGCAATGATCGTCGATCCCATTCGATCTGAACCCCAGTGTGTTGCTGCCAAATCTCGCTGCAAGCTTGCAACGGCTCATAGCCTCGCGGATGGTCCCACGTCATCCCCCTTAATATTGACATTTCCATGTTCCTGAATGTGAAGTGGTCTACTGTACTGCGCTATTGCCGTAGATTAAGTCTGGAAGCCAGAGAGACAATTGCGGAAACATGCTGAGAATGCAAGCCAGCAACAACATCATCATGGCCAGATATGGCAATACTTCAAGCGAGTACGCACCCATTTTTACTTTAAGCACCTGAGACGAAATGTACATAAGTCCACCAACAGGCGGCGTGATGCCCGCAATAGTCAGGTTGGTGATCATCACAATGCCAAAATGAACTTTATCAATCCCTGCCGGGGCGATGATCGGAAGTAGCATCGGTGTCAGAATAATCAGCGCCGCCGAGCCTTCAATAGCCATACCCAGAGCAATGAGCGCAGCATTAATGAGCAGCAATAGAATCAACGGATCCGAACTCGCGTGCGCCAACCAGCCTGACATCTGTTGAGGAACCTGCTCCCAGGTCAGATAAAAACCGAAAGCGGCCGCAGCACATATCATGATCATGACCACGCTGGCATCGCGCACCGCTTCTGCGAGAATTTCGGGCAGATCACGCAATTTCATTTCACGATAACCAAAAAGCGCAATCAGCAATACATATAGCACGACTATGGCGCCAGACTCCGTTGTGGTAAACAGCCCATATCGAGTGCCAGCAAAAATGACAACAGGAATAGATAACGCCAACAGGCCATCTCGCAATGCCGACATGCCTTCTTTAGTCGTCGCTCGCGATATCCGCTGTGCTTTATAGCCACGCTTGCGGGCAACCAGATGGGTTGTCAGCATGAGCCCCACGGCCATGACCAGCCCGGGAACCACGCCAGCAGCAAAGAGTCGGCCGATAGACGTTTCTGACAGGAATCCGTAAATTATCAGCCAATTGACGGTGGCAGCAAAGCCGTAATAATGGCGGCCGATGATGTAATAACTGCGGCAAATGGTCGACTGTAACCATGCCGCACCATTTCCAGGCCAATGGTTTTGGATAGCATTGCAGCGTCGGCATTGGCTGAGGCTGTCAGGCCGCCTAACAACGTACCCAAAACCGTACACATTTGCGCCAGCGCACCGGTCATGTGCCCCACCAGCACTTCTGCGAGCGTCATCAAGCGTCGGGTGATGCCCGCTGCATTCATGATGGTACCGGCCAATACAAAGAGCGGTAATGCCAATAGCGAAACGGAATCCGTTCCGTCACTCATCTGCTGTGCAAATGTGGATATAGGCACAATATCAACGTTTAAGATAAAGAAAGCAGCCGCTGCCACAGCCATCGACCAGGTGATGGGGGTTTGCAGGGCAAGCAGAACCAGCATCAGAATTGATGGCCCCCAAAGATGCATGAAAGTCATATGATTACCTCGGCCGAGGTCTCGTCTTCCGCATGCGGTCGCCACGGATGCAACTTCAGATGCTGATACAAAATACCTGCACTGGCCACAGCCATAGGCCCATACACGATGGATCGGGGAAGACTTAACGCAACGGTAAGAATGGAATGGGCGACGATCGCCTGCCACGTAAACAGCACAATGAACCCGGCAAAAAGAGCGGCAAGCAATAGCCAGTTGAAAATGGCCACCACCTTGCGTACCGGCCTGGGAAATCTGGTGACAAGGGCATCAATATCCGCGTGCATCCGATTTCGTACGCCGGCAGCGGTGCCAAAAAAGACCATCCACCCAAACGCGATGACCGCCAGCTCAAAGCTCCAAGAGGCCGATTGCGAAAATACATATCGTGTCAATACGCCCCAAATAATCGAAAACACGATCAATAGTAGACAGAATACGCCCACCAACTCATCCGCGCGTTGCCAACTGAACAGGCGGACACGCAGCCTGTCGTTATCATCCAATGAATTCATGAACGCAGTTCCTTTCTTGCAACAGTTATTTCAAACATTACTGCTTCATTGCGTTGCGTGCTTGCTCCACAATTCCCGGAGTCAATCCAGGAACCGCATCGTAAGCAGCCCTGGCCTTTTCCGCGAACGCCTTGACATCAACATCAGTCACGATTTGTACGCCATGTTCTTTCAATGATTTCGCATAGGCAGCATCTGATTCCAGAGTACGCCTGGTCAATTGAGCACCCGCGGCTTTGCCCTCCTCCAGCAGAATTTTCTGCTGTTCAGGCGGCAGTCCGTTGAAAAACGAAGTGCTGGTAACAAACGCAGCGAACATTATCTGGTGACCAGTCTCGGAAACGACCTTGCGGACCTCATACAACTTGGACCCGGCAAGTGACCCGTAGTTGGCTTCAGCGGCATCAACAACGTTAGTTTGCAGTGAGTTATAGACTTCACTCCAAGGCAGATCTGTCGGACGAGCTCCGATAGACTTGAATGTAGCAAGCATGATTGGAGATGGCGGCACCCGGATTGTCATACCCTCCATATCCTTTGGCGTGCGCACCGGTTTACTGGAAATAACATGACGATACCCAAACAGGCCATCTGCCATAATCAGTTTTATCCCGCTCGCTTCCAGTTTTTTTGCCATGCTATCGAAGACGTCGGACGCAAACAGGCGTTGTGCCTGCTCAAGACTCGTATAAAGGTATGGCCCGGCCACGATTCCCAAGTCTGGCACAAACTGACTAAGTTGGCCGTAATCGGTCACATTCAGCATCCGCGCACCGCTTTTGATCATTTCATTCACTTTTTTCTGCGGTCCGAGCTGGTCCCCAGTAAAAAGAGATACCTGCAACTTACCTTCGGAACGCGCTTTGACCTTATCGGCAAAATCCTTCATTACCTTGATAACGGGCTCTTCGGGATTGACCTGAGATGTGGCGAAACGCAGCACCGTCTGAGCTGTCGCAGCTGACGCCAACATGGTCATTCCCACAACAGCCATTGCCATTACTTGACTTATCCGCATGAAACCTGTCTCCGTGGTTATTAAAATTTTATTTTTCACTATTAGTTTACTAGTGAACTATTGATTTAAATAGAAATGTATTTGAAGTCAGAACTTTATGCAATAGCATATATATAGGGATTACCACTATAGATTTGATTATTTTGTAAACTGATAATTTATATATGAATGAAAATAAAATACCCTCTGATAAAAATGAAGAGCTGCCACTTGCTGGTATTGTCGTTCTCGACTTCAGTCAGTTTCTTGCTGGTCCGTCATGCGCGTTGCGCCTGGCCGATCTGGGTGCGCGTGTTATTAAAGTAGAAAGGCCCGACGGGGGAGACGCCTGCCGAAGCCTGATTGTTGCCAATCAGACTCACGACGGAGACAGCGCCCTATTTCACACCATAAACAGAAACAAGCAAAGTTATAGCGCGGATCTCAAGAACCCTGCTGACCTTGCCAATATTAAGAAATTGCTGCAGATTGCAGATGTCATGATTCATAATTTCCGGCCCGGCGTCATGCAGCGGATAGGACTAGACTATGACTCAGTGCGAAGCATTAATCCGCGTCTGATCTACGGTGAAATTAGTGGATATGGTGACGAAGGCCCCTGGCGTGATAAACCAGGCCAGGACTTGCTTGTCCAGTCTTTGAGCGGCCTCGCTTGGCTCAGTGGAAATGCAAATGACGGTCCCGTTCCAGCTGGCCTGTCGATCATTGATCTGATGACTGGCGCACATCTGGCTCAGGGCATCATGGGTGCCCTGCTCAAGCAGGCCCGCACCGGTGCCGGAACCCGCATAACGGTCAGTCTGCTTGAGTCAGCTATGGATCTCCAATTTGAGCCTTTCACTGCCTTTCTCAACAGCGACGGTAGACAACCTGTTCGCAGTACCGTCAATCACGCCAATGTTCATACTGCGGCACCTTATGGCATCTACCAAACCGCTGATGGTTATCTCGCCCTGGCTATGACACCACTGGATAAACTTGGCAGCCTGATTGGATGCGCCACGCTTGCCGAACAGGCAAAAGACCCGGCCTCTTGGTTTGATCAGCGGGATTATTACAAGCGCATCCTGGCAGATCACTTGTCGACCCAGGATACAACCCATTGGTTATCAATCCTTGAGCCTGAAGGCATCTGGTGCGCCCCGGTACAAAACTGGCCAGAACTCATAAAACACCAGGGATTCAAAACGCTTGACGTAGTCCAGACGATTACCGCCACCAGCGGTGCCTCAATGAAAACAACGCGCTGCCCGATTCGCATAGACGGAAAAATTTTGACATGTGAACGGCCAGCACCCAAACTCGGCGCAGACAACGCCGAGATCGATACTCTGCTAGCCAATTCAGCAACATGACAATGCGAGCCACATCATTATGATAAATGAACAGTTTTTCGAAGATTATTACCTGGACGAGACACGCAGCACACTGGGACGGACAATTACAGAAACCGATATTGTGGTCCACGCCGGCCAGACTGGAGATTTTTTTCCGCACCATATGGATGCCGCCTGGTGTCAGACGCAAGACTTCGGGCAGCGAATAGCGCATGGAACATTGGTGTTTAGCGTAGGCATTGGCATGACGGCCAGCCAGATTAATCCGCGCGCCATGTCTTACGGATACGATCGCCTGCGGTTCATCAAGCCGGTTTTTATCGGCGACACCCTCTACGTCACACTTAAAATCACAGAAAAACGCGATCATCCCAAACGCAAGACACACGGCATTGTGGTCGAATCAGTGAGCATCAACAACCAGAACAAGGAAACAGTACTGGTTTGTGAACATTTATACCTGGTCGAACGGCGCCATCCGCTTTCCTGAACAGTCTCCCATTAAAATAGCTACTTTACCCGCAGCACTGTGCTCTCACAATGACTGAACCAGAAAAAGACACGCAACTTGCGACAACCAAATATTCGGTTCCTGCGCTGGAAAAAGCGCTGGACATCCTTGAGCATCTGTCAGAGTTCGCTGTGCCCATGACACAGGCCCAGCTTGCTCGCGCACTCGGTAGACAACCCGGTGAATTGTTCCGGATGCTCTCCTATCTGGAGCAAAGGGGTTATCTGAAACGGGATCAGGCAAATGGCGCCTATAGCCTCACGCTCAAACTGTTTGAACTTAGCCGGACTCACTCACCGTACGACGAGTTACTGCTAGCCGCCAATCCCCTGATGAATGGCCTCACAGATGAGCTTCGCGAATCCTGTCACCTGAGCGTGCTTCATCGTGATCGCCTGCTTGTTCTATCACAGTCGGAAAGCCCTAAGCCATTCAGACTGTCCGTGGAGATTGGGTCCCTACACTCTCCTATGGGCACTGTATCAGGGCGATTGCTGCTGGCTGCCATGAGATCTGATGAACTCCTAGAATACCTAGAACGGCAGCCTGACTTCCTCGCGATGTCGTCAACAGAGCGCGCGGCATTTTTAAATAGACTGGAAATGATTCAGGATCGAGGATACGACCATTCGGACAGTGAGAAATTCATCGGCTGGCTGGATCTGGGTGTACTCATTGGCAATCCGAAGTCAAGAACCCGGGCAACACTCACGCTCGTGGCATTGAAAAAAAGCGATACGCCTGATTTACTGTGGGCGTTGCCAAAACTGAAACAATGTGCGGCTGAAATTGCGCGACAGGTCGGACTCTGAACCCATCACGCAATCTTCTGGACATACTTTAACGAGCTACGCGCATCAATTACGCGCCTTGCGTACCGCTTGCGCCAGTTCACTGCAAAGCCCCAGCACATCTGTGCGGGCCTGCTCACCATTTTTTGCCTGCGCAATCTTCTGCACCAGCGCCGAGCCGACCACAACGCCATCGGCTACCCGGGCAATATTGGCTGCCTGTTCCGGTGTCCGAATCCCGAACCCGACACTGACCGGCAGATCCGTATGCCTGCGAATCCTTGTGACCGCTTGCTGAACATGCTCTATGGTCGCTGAACCGGCACCGGTGGTGCCCGCAACAGAAACGTAATAGACAAAGCCGCCGGCATTACCCAGGATCTGCTGCAAACGCGCGTCATCGCTTGTGGGTGTGGTCAAACGTACAAAGTCGATGCCAGCAGCCTGCGCCGGAAGGCAAAGATCACGATCGTGTTCAGCCGGCAGATCCACCACGATCAGCCCATCCACCCCCGCCTTGCCTGCGTCGGCAATAAACCGATCCACGCCATAGCGGTGAATAGGATTGAAATACCCCATCAGCACAATCGGCGTTTCGTTATCGTGCTGCCGAAACTCACCGATCATTTTCAGGGTGGCGGCAACATTCTGACCCTGCGCCAGTGCGCGAAGGCTGGAAAGCTGAATGGCAGGGCCGTCGGCCATCGGATCGGTAAACGGCATGCCAAGTTCGATAATATCGGCGCCCGCTTGTGGCAATCCGTTAAGAATGGCGGCGGCGGTGTCATAGTCCGGATCACCGGCAGTTAAAAATGTGACCAGGGCTGCGCGATTCTCGTTCTTCAGTTGTGCAAAACGCTGTTGCAGGCGGCTCATGCTTGTTGCTCCTTCTCTTTGCTATGTTGCATCACAGTTTGCATATCCTTGTCTCCGCGCCCGGACAGGTTCACGACCATCAGGTGATCGCCGGGCAGAGAAGGCGCCTGTTTGAACGCTTCGGCCAGTGCATGAGCGCTTTCCAGCGCAGGAATAATCCCTTCCAGGCGGCAGCATTGATGCAGGGCGTCAAGCGCTTCGTCATCCGTAATCGCCGTATACTGCACCCGGCCAATACTGTGCAGCCAGGCGTGCTCGGGACCAATGCCCGGATAATCCAGACCGGCAGAGATCGAATGCGCATCAATAATCTGTCCATCGTCATCCTGCAGTAAGAACGTACGATTGCCGTGCAATACGCCGGGCACACCACCGTTCAGGCTCGCTGCATGCTTGCCGCTTTCAATACCATGGCCGGCTGCTTCCACGCCGATAATCTTCACATCCTTGTCATCCAGAAATTCATGGAATAGGCCAATGGCGTTGGACCCGCCCCCTACGCAGGCGACAAGCGAGTCGGGCAGGCGGCCTTCCTGGGCCAGCATCTGCTCGCGGGTTTCGCGACCGATCACTGCCTGGAAATCCCGGACCATCGTTGGATAGGGATGAGGACCAGCCACCGTACCAATCAGATAATAGGTGGTGTCGACATTGGTGACCCAATCACGCAGGGCCTCGTTCATGGCGTCCTTTAGCGTGCCAGTGCCTGCTGTGACAGGCAACACTTGCGCGCCCAACAATTTCATACGAAATACGTTGGCCTGCTGGCGATCAATATCGGTGCTACCCATGTAAATGACGCATTGCAAACCAAAGCGGGCAGCCACAGTGGCTGTTGCGACCCCGTGCATCCCGGCGCCGGTCTCGGCAATAATTCTTTTCTTGCCCATGCGTCGCGCCAGCAGAATCTGGCCGATACAGTTATTGATTTTGTGGGCGCCGGTATGATTAAGCTCTTCACGCTTGAGGTAAATTTTCGCCCCGCCCAGATGTTCGGTCAGCCGCTCTGCATAATAGAGTGGGCTGGGCCGTCCTACATAGTCCCGCTGAAAATAGGCCAATTCCTTTTGAAAGCTTTCATCGGTGCTGGCTTTTTCGTATTCGGCAGCCAGTTCGTGAATGAGCGGCATGAGCGTTTCGGCAACGTATTGTCCGCCGAACTCGCCGAACATCCCTGCCGCGCCTGTATTTGTATTCAATGAAACCATGGGTATCCATTCTCCTGTCATGCGCTTTCCGCCTGTATCGATCGGAAAGCCAGTTTTCATGAATACAGCATAAGCCAGCGGCTCTGATAAAAAAAGCGATAAAATAGCCCCAATACGTTAGATAAACTCACACATTATGCCAAGAGACATACCCCCTCTTAATGCCTTGCTTGCATTCGAAGCCGCAGCCCGCCTGCTGAGCGTGAGCAAAGCGGGAAATGAACTGCACGTGACTCACGGGGCAATCAGCCGGCAGATCCGGGTGCTTGAGTCGTCCCTTGGCATCGCCCTCATTGAAAAGGATGGCCGTGGCATAAAACTCACAGATTCCGGCGTATTGCTGCGTGACGCCAGCGCCGCCGCTTTTGACCGGGTGCGCAACGCCTGCGCCGAAATTCGCCATCGCAGCGGTAACCTGCCGTTTGTGCTTGCCTGTCCGGGCAGCCTGTTGGCGCGCTGGTTCATCCCCAGGCTGGACAAACTCAACCAGGAGCTGCCGCAATTGCGATTGCAATTGACCGCGGGAGAAGGAGAACTGGACCCGCGTAATCCCAACGTGGATGCAACCCTTTGTTTTGCAGCCCCTCCGTGGCCTGATGATATGCTTGTGCACGACCTGGGCGCGGAATATATTGGTGCCGTGCTCAGTCCGAGATATGCCAACTATGCCTCACTGGTAGATGCACCGATAAGCTCGCTATTGCATGAACCGCTTATGTATCCGGCGTCCCGGCCGCAGGCCTGGGCACAATGGGCGCAGGCAAACCAATTGCCGGGCGACAGCCTGCAATTGGGCACCGCTTTTGAGCATCTTTATTATCTTCTGGAAGCAGCCACGGCAGGCCTGGGCGTGGCCATCGCCCCCAAACAGGTTGTTGCCGATGACCTGGCCGCCCGGCGGCTGGAGGCGCCCTGGGGCTTTGTGCAAACGAATGCACGCTTAAGTCTTTGGGTGCCGCGAGCCCGTGCGGATCAACGCTGCGCCCTGCTGGCAGACTGGCTGGGCAAGGCACTGGATGTCGCGATCCAGCCCAAATCCTAGTATTTATACATTTGTGATAAATCGGCTGCGGCCCTAAAATATGCACAAGGCTCGCCGTTCATACCGGGCCAGTGTCACGCCGGTACGCCATACACACTCACGGCATTGCAAGCACGCCACGTTGAACAGATGCGGGCGGCGTTTTAAATGACTGGCGCAGCGTGCATGGCCCGGGCAGTGATCATGCTACTTCCTGCCAATAGAGCCAAAAGGAAAACCATGCTTTATCGTGTGCTTGCCGACCTGGTTCTGGTTGCGCATTTTGCCTTTATTCTGTTTGCCATATTTGGCGGACTGCTTGTTTTGCTGCGCTTTAACGTCATCTGGCTGCATGTGCCGGCGCTGGTGTGGGGTGCTGCCATCGTCGGGCTGGGCGCCATCTGCCCGTTGACACCACTGGAGAACAGCTTGCGGGACATGGCCGGCCAACAAGCCTATACCGGTGGTTTTCTGGAGCATTATCTGTTATTGGCCATTTACCCGCCGGGGCTTACGCGCGAAGTACAGGTGCTGCTGGCGGCTGGTCTGGTTATTCTAAATGTCATTATTTACATCTTGGTATGGCAGCGCATGGCAGACAGAAAACGGCAGACAGAAAAAAATGAGGGGCACCCTCGAGTGCTCCTCATTTTATCGACACGGATTCGGGGCTGGACACCAGCGCGATGGGCAGGGCGCCCATCGCTTTAACAGCAACACAACTGCTATGCTGAAGCTTCAGACATCTGACCAAAACGACCGCTATTGAAGTCACTGATGGCCTGGGCAATCTGGTCCTGGCTATTCATGACAAACGGACCGTAGCCAACAATCGGCTCATCAATCGGCTCGCCACTAAGCAACAACACGACGGCATCGCTGTTGGCCTCGATCGCCATATGGCGATCAGCCTTGTCCAGAACAACCAGTTGCGCTTCGCGTGCCACCGTATCGCCATTGACCAGCACGGTTCCACGCAGCACGACCAGCGCAGTGCTCCAGCCTTCCGGGACCTCAAACTCGGTAATGCCGCCTTGCCTGATGCGCATATCCCAGACATGCATAGGCGTAAACGTGTGTGCCGGTCCCTTCTCTTGTCCATACTCACCGGCAATCACGCGCACCGAGCCAACCTCATTGGGCAGCGCTACCACGGGGATATCGCTATCGAGCACCGCCTGATAGCCGGGCGCAGCCATTTTGTCTTTGGCGGGCAAGTTGACCCACAGCTGCACCATTTCCAGCGCACCGCCCTGGGTGGTGAACGCCTCGGAGTGAAATTCCTCATGCAATATGCCGGCCCCAGCCGTCATCCATTGCACGTCACCGGGACCGATCGTGCCGCCCTGGCCGGTTGAATCGCGATGGCTTACCTCGCCCTTGTAGACGATCGTAACCGTCTCAAAACCCCGGTGAGGATGCTGGCCCACGCCCCGTTTTTGCTGAACTGGCGCAAAATCGGCCGGGCCGGCATAATCCAGCAACAGAAAGGGACTTAGCTGTTTACCGTGGCTTTGATACGAAAACATGGACCTGACGGGAAACCCATCTCCTACCCAATGAGGGCGAGGGGCGCTATAGATTCCAAGTACTTTTTTCATTTGTCATCTCCTTGTCGTGACAGTACAGATAGTATAAACTTGGAACGAACTTTCCGATAGATCTAAAAATTGGAGACATCGTTCTAAATATGGAACAATAAACAGAATGCAAGACCTCAATAACCTTTATTACTTCGTGCAGATTGTTGATCACAAGGGCCTGGCGCTGCCGGCAGGGCGCTGGGTATCCCCAAATCCACACTCAGTCGCAAGCTCAGCCAGTTGGAAGAGCAATTGGGCGTGCGCCTGATATATCGCTCCACCCGCCAATTTGGCGTGACTGACATCGGCCTGGCCTATTACGAGCACTGCAAAGCCATGCTGATCGAGGCCGAAGCCGCCCAGGCCATCATTGATATGACCCGGGCCGAGCCGCAAGGCGTCATTCGCCTCAGCTGCCCCATCGCCCTGCTTCAAACAAGTGTCGGCTACATGCTGGCCGACTTCATGGTGCTACACCCGCGCGTCACCATACAGATCGATGCCACCAATCGACGGGTTGATCCTGTGGCAGAAGCCATTGATATTGCCCTTCGTGTGCGCCCGCCACCGCTACAGGACAGCAATCTGATCATGCGGACCCTGTCTGACCGCAGTCAGTGTCTGGTCGCCAGCCCTGCGCTGATGGAACGCTGTGGCGTCCCGGCCGCGCCAGCAGACCTGGCAGATTGGCCCAGTCTTGGCCTGGGTCAGCCGCAACAGCAATTTTCCTGGACATTGTTCGGGCCAGACTCTGCCCAGGCGGTGATTCATCACTTTCCGCGCCTGATCACAACCGACATGATCGGCTTGCGTATCGCAGCCCTGGCCGGCGTGGGTATTGTGCAGTTGCCAACCCTAATGGTCTGCGATCAGCTTGCACAAGGCACACTAGTCAGGCCGCTGCCCGATTGGAGGCCGCGGCGCGAAATCATCCACGCGGTGTTTTCATCGCGACGTGGACAAATGCCGGCTGTACGGGCGTTGATCGACTATCTGGTTCAACGCTTTGATGCACTGGAGGAAGATTGAAACGCCGCCGGCACGCGGGCTTGCTATGATAGCGATCAGTCCACTTTATCTTACACAGGGAATACGACATGAATAACAAGGCGCTTGTCCTTTTTTCCGGTGGCCAGGATTCCACCACCTGCCTGGCCTGGGCACTGGACCGGTACCAATATGTAGAAACCATTGGTTTTTCCTACGGGCAACGGCACGCCATTGAATTGACGTGCCGCGATCAGGTAATCAAACAGTTGCGCTTGCACTTTCCCGACTGGAGCGCCAGGCTTGGCAATGATCATATGCTTGATCTTTCAGTTCTGGGGCAAATCAGCGATACGGCCCTGACGCAGGACAAAGCCATCGAGTTTGAACAAAGCGGCCTGCCAAACACTTTTGTGCCGGGACGCAACCTGCTGTTCTTTAACTTTGCCGCTGCGCTGGCGTACCGGCGCGGGCTGGAAGTACTGGTTGGCGGCATGTGCGAAACCGACTATTCCGGCTATCCCGATTGCCGCGACAACACGCTCAAATCGCTGCAGGTATCGCTGAGCCTGGGCCTGGACCGGCCCATGGTGATTGAAACCCCATTGATGTGGATCGATAAGGAAAAAACCTGGCACATGGCAAGAACATTGGGCGGACAGCCACTGGTGCAGCTCATTGAAGAACACACTCATACCTGTTACCTGGGAGACCGCGAGCATCGCCATCCCTGGGGTTACGGTTGCAATCAATGCCCGGCCTGTGACCTGCGACGCAAGGGTTATGAACTGTACAAAAGCGCGCACGAAAACCACTGAACCACACAGTTCACGGGGTGCTGTCACGCCAATGCTTGATGACCCGCTCTTTTTTCCTTGAATTGCGAAGGTGATACGCCCGTGAGCTGCTTGAACTGACGACTGAATGCGCTGTGATCCGTATAGCCGCAACGGGCAGCGATCTCGGTGATAGTCATATTCTGATCCAGCAGACGCAATGCGTGCTCCAGCCGGGTTTTCTGAATGAACTGCAGCGGGGTCATATGAAATATTTTCTTAAAGTTGCGCTCCAGCTGCGACATCGATAACCCCGAAATATCGGCCAGCGTTTCCATGCGAATTACCTGGTCAAAATGCGTACGCACATAGCTTTCTACTTTCTCCAGTCTTTCATTGGTGCTGGGCTGATTCAGCTCGTCGGACTGGATATCAACAGACACGCCCGCCATCGCAATAATGTCGCCGCAGGCACCGTATATCGGCATTTTATGGGTCAGGCACCAGCCAAGCTCGCCTGAACTGTATACGTGTAGTTCAAGCTTGTCAGCAATGCAATTGCCAGTATGCAACACACGATAATCCTGCTCGGTATATTCGTTACCCTGTCGCGTATTGAACACCTCACGCGACGGCTTGCCCAGGACATCCTCCACACATTCAAGACCGCAACGCTTGGCCAACGTATGGTTGACCAGAACGTACTCTGCTCGCGTGTTCTTGATAAAGAATACGACATTGGGTAAGGCATCGAAAATCGGCACAAGGATCGACAGATGACTCAACAGCGCTTCCAGGTTCTGTGGCCGAAAGTTTTTAGCCACCGCAGTGACTAGCGCTGAAATGGGTGCAGCGTCAGAGGGCCCGCCTGACAGCAGCGGATCGCGTCTCGATAAGGAAAGTTCATTTGCCATTTGCATTTTTCATTCTGTCCGCGTTGCAGCCACAAGCAGATTCAGATTCAGATTCGGGAAAATCCTGATCATTTTCGCAAGCGCTGCATATTGCCGATGTTACCACCTCCCTGCAAACCCGGCTATGCAGTTTTCGACAGAGAAATGGAGAAAACGGTCAAGACAGGTATTGCTATTTCGATCAAGCTAATAAGAACTCGATGAACATTCATCCCTTTTCTGTTTAAGCGAATACACCATTTATGCATGATCGATATACAAAACTACACGTCATCGACTCCCATACTGAAGGAGAACCGACCCGATTGGTCTACCAAGGATTTCCCGGTCTGGGTAACGGCTCCATGGCAGATAAGCTGGATCTATTCAAAGAAAAATACGATATGCTGCGCCGGGCAATTATCCTGGAGCCGCGAGGCAACGACATACTGGTCGGCGCATTGCTGTGTGAACCGGTAGATGCGCAAGCGACTGCCGGGGTCATTTTCTTCAATAACAGCGGGTATCTGGGCATGTGCGGACATGGCACCATCGGTCTGATCGCATCGCTCGCCTATCTGGGACGCATTCAGGCCGGGGAGCACACGATCGAGACACCGGTAGGCAATGTCCATTGCACCCTGCATGAGGACGGTAGTGTATCCGTGCGCAATGTGCGATCCTGGCGCTATCGCAAGGACGTCACGGTACAGGTGCCGGGAATCGGCCCGGTCACAGGCGATATAGCCTGGGGCGGTAACTGGTTTTTCCTGGTGAACCAGACGCTTGCTGATATTCATATTGACAATGTCGATCAGCTAACCCATATCAGTTGGGCCATTCGACAAGCACTTACCGCCTCTGGCATTACCGGAGAAAATGGCGGTGATATCGATCATATCGAATTGTTTGGCCAGACCACATCGGCCGATAGCCAGAGTTTTGTTCTGTGCCCGGGCAAGGCCTATGATCGCTCACCTTGCGGAACGGGCACAAGCGCCAAACTCGCGTGCCTGGCCGCGGACGGGTTGCTTGAACCCGGGCAGAACTGGCGCCAGGCCAGTGTGATCGGCAGCCATTTTACTGCCTATTATCGCCCGGACGCTAGCGGCAACGGTATCGTGCCGGTGATCCGCGGCAATGCCTATATGTGTGCCGAAAACTGCCTCATTCTTGATGACCGTGATCCTTTCAAATGGGGAATCGCTGCAGCATGAACACCGCTCTCCTTCTCACTGCGACCTTACCGCGCTCCTGGTATTTTCGGACATGACCGGTACGTTCTCTTGCGCTCGCGTAATTATCATTGGCGCGGGCATCATCGGCCTGAGCATTGCAGTGAGTCTGCAACGCGCAGGCGTACAAGTGGTCTTGCTGGAGACAAACAAGGTCGGTGGCGGCGCCTCTTGCGGCAATGCAGGCCATATTGCCATTGAGCAGGTTTTCCCCATTGCCGATCTGGCGATTGTCCGGCAATTGCCACGCATGCTGCTGGACTCCATGGGCCCGCTGCGACTGGACTGGCGCTATCTTGCGCAGATCATGCCGTGGTTTTTCAAATTGCTGGCTAATATGCGTCCCGCGCGCGCCGAACAGATCCATCAGGCCTTGCTGGCGCTTAACCAACAGAGCCTGAACGCATGGCAAACATTCTCAGATGAATGGAACTTGTCGCAATGGATACGAATACAGGGTTCTTTGTTGCTGGCAGAAAACCCGGCAAGTGTGGCCGGATTACAGCAGCATGGCGCACGCCTTAATGCCATGGGCATTGCCAATAACTGGCTGGATACGAACGCACTGCGCGAACGCGAGCCTGCACTGGCGGCCAATCAACTGGGCGCGCTCTTCTACCCTCAGACCGGTCATGTGACAAACCTGAATGCTGTGACCGGACAGCTCAAGACTGCATTCATGCAAATGGGCGGACAGCTATACGAAGGCTGCAAGGTTTTGCAGGCAGCCGTTCAGGATGATCACTCCGTTCGATTGCATACGTCATCAGGCCAGTGGTGTGCAAAGCATGTTGTTGTTTGTGCTGGCGCCCATTCCAGACCGCTGGTGCGCCAGCTCACAGGCGTAGATGTGCCATTGGACACCGAGCGTGGCTATCACCTGATGCTGCCCAACGAAAAAGCTCGATTGTCTGTCCCGGTATCGAGCATTGACCGGCGCTTCATCATGACGCCAATGCAAGAGGGGTTGAGGCTGGCCGGGACCGTGGAGTTTGCCGGTTTGCAGGCACCACCCAACATGCAACGCGCGCAGCAATTGCTGCAACTGGCGCAGCCGATGATGAACGCCCCGCTGGATGATTCGGATGCAACCTCCTGGATGGGCTTTCGCCCCTCTATTGCCGATTCGCTGCCGGTCATTGATCGGCGGGGGCCGGTGCTGCTGGCGTTTGGTCATCAACACCTGGGACTGACCCAGGCTGCCGTTACGGCCCAACTGATCCGGGCACTGTACTTCAATACCGAGCCGGGCATAGACATACGCCCCTATCGCTTACACCGTTTTAGCTGCGCAGAAACTTCGTTTTAGCTGCGCAGAAACTTCGTTTTAGCTGCGCAAAAACTCAGTTTTCACGCATCTCATCAATAAGGAGCAACACAATGAATCTGAATGGCATTCTGGTACCCATGGTTACACCATTTGACTCGAATAACAAAGTCGATACCGCCCGTCTGAATGAACTGGCGCTGGCCTATATCGACAAAGGAGTGACCGGCCTGGTGACCTGCGGCACCACCGGGGAATATTACACTTTTTCGGAAGAGGAACGCGCCGCGGTCTTGCAGACAATCGCCCGGGCAGGCAAAGGCAAGGCGACATTAATCGCAGGAATCAGCGACCTGTCCGCCGAGGTAGCGGTACGCCGTGCACACGAGGCCAAGCGCCTGGCTACGACGGTCTGATGCTGTCGGTACCGCCCTATAGCCTGCCCAGCCAGGAGGGAATCATTGCATTTTTTGAATATGTCGCGTCAGCCACAGACTTGCCTATCATCATGTACAACTTCCCTGCGCGCGTCGGCGTCGAAATCGAGTTCGAGACGGTAGCGCGCCTGGCACGCCATCCCAACATCAAGGCGATCAAGGAAAGCAGCGGCAATTTCAGTCAGGCATTACGCATGATCCAGGCCAATTTCGATGATTTTCAGGTGATTTGCGGTTGTGATGATCAGCCAGTCGACTATTTTTTCTGGGGCGCCACCAGTTGGATTGCAGGTGCCGCGAATGTTTTCCCCGATGAACAAATTGCCTTGTTCAACGCAGCCGCCAGCAAGAATTGGGACACGGCAAAAAAAATCATGACCGATATGTATCCGGCCATCCACTCCATGGAGTCTGGCAGCTACAACCAGAAGGCCAAAATCGGCTGCCTGCGCGGCACCTTCGACGCCGGCAATGTCCGTCTGCCGCTGGTCAATCTGTCAGACAGCGAAAAGCAGGAATTTCTTGCGCTGCTCAATTAAACCGGAGCGAGAGATGACATTGAGCAAAAACACCATATTTGAACAGGCGGCCCGGGCAGAACTCTGGGCCGGCCACCTGATACCGAATTACACCAGTACAGGTGGCAAACTGGAGAACCGCAGTCCGATCGACAATACGGTGATCGGCCATATTGCCGACGGTGAGGCTCACGACATGGATGCGGCAGTAGCCGCTGCGCGCACTTCGTTTGTGTCGGGTGAGTGGTCGCAGCTTGCGCCGGCAGAACGAAAGCAAATCATGTTGCGCTGGGCCGCCCTGCTCCAGGAAAACCTGGAAGAGCTGGCGGCGCTCGACTGTATTGATGCAGGCAAGCCGATTACTGAATGCCTTAACACCGATATACCGGCCACCATCGAGACATTTTACTGGTATGCAGAAATCATCGACAAACTGTTCGACAAGGTTGCACCTACCGGAAAAGAGGCATTGGGCCTGGTTGTCAGGGAACCCATGGGCGTCGTGGGCGTTGTCCTGCCATGGAATTTTCCTGCACAGATGTTCGCCTGGAAAGTGGCGCCCGCACTGGCTGCAGGCAATTCAGTTGTGGTCAAGCCGGCAGAACTGACCTCGCTCAGCGCCTATCGCATGGTGCAGCTGGGGCATCAGGCAGGCGTGCCGCCGGGTGCGCTCACACTGGTTTGCGGCCTGGGGGAAAAGGTAGGCGAAGCACTGGGCCGACATGATGACGTCGACATGGTCTCCTTTACCGGCTCCACCGAAGTGGGTCGTTATTTTCTGCACTATTCAGCCCAAAGCAATTTGAAGGAAATCGTGCTCGAGTGCGGCGGCAAAAGCCCGCAGATCGTTTTCGAAGATGCCGATCTGGATGCCGCCGTGCCATCCATCCTTGCTGCCGCGTTCTGGAACATGAGTGAGAATTGCAGTTGTGGATCCCGGCTGATTGTACACGCGTCTATTAAAGATGCCCTTCTGGCCAGACTCAAGGCGGGACTGGCCGACTGGAAAGTGGGCGATCCGCGCGATGCAACCGTTGCCATCGGTCCAATGATCGAACAGGCCCATTTCGATAAGGTCAAAGCCTACCTGGACAAAACGCTGGCCCAGGGAGGCTCGCTGGTTGCAGGCGGCACTATTTACGAAGACCAGGGAAGCGGATGGTATATCGAACCGACCATTTTCGACAATATCACACCTGAAATGGCCCTTTTCCAGGAGGAAGTATTTGGCCCATTGCTGGCCGTGACCAGTTTCAGCACGGACCAGCAGGCCATTGAGCTTGCCAACAACTCCAGCTACGGACTGGCCGCCTCTTTTTACACGCGCAGCCTGAGCCGCGCCCATCACGTTGCCCGGGCAATCAAGGCCGGCACAGTGTCGGTTAACGGCTTCTCGGAAGGCAGCATTGCAACGCCTTTTGGCGGCTATAAGCAGTCCGGTTTCGGTGGTCGCGACAAGGGTGTAGAGGCACTTGACCAGTATCTGCAGACCAAAACCATCTGGTATGTGAACTGACGGTATGACAAGGCAAACCGGTATGTCCGGTCTGCCTTTTTTCACCCGCTTAATTACAAAAACTACGCTGGCAGAACGTGCCGCGAACGCTTGCAAAGGAGAAGTCAATTATGGAGCAACTCGTCAATACCCTGGTCGGGTATATCTGGGGGGATACCCTCGTCTATCTTGCATTGGGTGTGGGTCTTTACTTTACTATCATCACCCGCGCCGTTCAGTTTAGATATTTTTTCGAAATGATTAGATTGTTGCGCGAACGCAAGGAATCGGCCGATGGCATCTCTTCCTTTCAGGCATTTTGCATGGCCCTATCGGGCCGCGTGGGCGTAGGCAATATTGCAGGGGTAGCCACTGCCATTGCGGCAGGCGGTCCGGGCGCCGTGTTCTGGATGATTGTGATGGCATTGCTGGGCGGCGCCAGTGCATTTATTGAATCGACCCTGGCTCAAGTGTACAAGGAGCGCGCAGACGATCAATATCGCGGCGGCTCACCCTACTATATCGAAAAAGGCCTGGGGCTAAAGGCTTTCGCAGTCGTGGCGGCCACGGTCATTTGCCTTTCCTATGGCGTGCTGGTGCCTGGCATCCAGGCCAATACCATTGCCGAGTCCTTTTCCACCGCCTTCGGAATGCCTTCGTACATCACAGGCGCCATTGTGACAGCTTTACTCGGCCTGATCATCTTCGGAGGCATCAAACGTATTGCCCGGGTTGCCGATAAGGTCGTACCGGTCATGGCGATTGCCTATGTCATATTGATGGTGATCATTCTGGGGTCGAATGCCGAAAAGATTCCCGCATTGCTGCAACTTATTGTCGCCAGCGCTTTTGGCGGTGATGCCGTTTTCGGCGGCATTGTCGGCACGGCCATTGCATGGGGAGTACGCCGGGCGGTATTTTCCAACGTCGCCGGCGCAGGTGAAGCCACCTTCAGCTCGGCTGCTGCGGAAGTCTCGCATCCGGCCAAACAAGGACTGGTACAGGGCTTTTCAGTGTATATCGACACGGTCATCGTATGCACCGCTACGGCATTGATGATCCTGATTACGGAGTCATACAATGTCCTGCCACCCGGCGCCACATCGCCGCTGGTTGAACATGTACCAGGACTGGTTGCCGGCACTGCGTATACCCAGGCGGCGGTATCCACCGTATTTGCAGATTATGGCAGCGGTTTTGTCGCCATTGCTATCTTCCTGTTTGCCTTTACCACGCTGATGGCTTACTACTACATCGCAGAAACCACCATGGTGTACCTGGACAGCAAGCTGCGCTATCCCATATTGAAAGTCATATTGAAAATTGTGTTTCTCGTTGTCGTTTATTTGGGCAGCGTCCAGTCGGTCAGCCTGATGTGGGGCCTGGGTGATATAGGGTTTGGCAGCATGTGCTACCTGAACTTTATCGCCATTGTCCTGTTGAGCAAACCGGCAATCAAGGTACTCAAGGATTATGATCGTCAGAAAAAAGCCGGCCTGAACCCTGTTTTTGACCCTCGGGTAGCCGGCGTAGACAATGCCGACTTTTGGATTGAGTACAGCGAAAAAGCCAATCAATCCCGTTAACCGGCTCTGCATGGCAAGGGCAGTGGCGAGCGCTGACGGCCTGCACAGCAATAGGAGCAGATTGCTGATGAAACAGCCAAACAAGCCCGCCACGCCAACATTTGCAGCGAATCAAAACGTTACATCTCCTCATTATTCCAAATGAAATAGCCGATTGAATGGTGTTAGTATAAAAAGTCGATTTGGTGCTGCAGGAGCCTGTCGTTCACCACAAACCTGTCGCAACGGGCATTTACAGGTATCTTTTTTGCCTGTCGCCGTTAAAGAAAGGAGTTTCATATATGAGTAACACATTATTGAGAAGCAAAACTGCCGCCGCTTTTTTTGCAGTCAGCGCCAGCCTTGGCTCTGCCATGTTTCTCGCCAATAGCGCCGCGGCCCAGACAACGAATCAGGGTACCGGCCAGACCATGGAACAACCATCAGGACAGGCAGCACCGTCCACAGGCGGCCAGGGCATGCCTTCGGCCGCTATGCCATCGGCTGGTGGAGAAATCCCACAAGATCAACTGGTCAAGCTTGATCTGAACAAAGATGGCTCTGTTGCCAGAGAAGAATACAATCAGGCCATGGCTGCCGCATTCAAAAACCTGGACAAGAACAGCGACAACGCGCTGACACCAGAAGAAGTTGGAACCATTCTGACGCCGGAGCAGTTTGCCGCAGTTGATGCCAACAAGGACGGCAAGATCAGTAATGAAGAAATGGTCACTCAGGTCACCAGTGACTTTGATGCTGCTGACACCAATAAAGACGGTCAGCTCAAATAAGTGACGCCCGCAAAAACCGGGCATAAATCACAGTAACTACGGCCGACGTCACTGATACGGCCTAAAAAACACACCGTGCTGACAACACGGTGTGTTTTTTTATGGGCCGGATTATTGTACGAATAAAAGACGCGTCACGACGGGGATGCCGACCCGCTACTGGCATGGACAGCGCTTGCAAAGCAGCACTTGGTCGATCACCGGCAACTAAGGCGGCACACCGGGAGCCAGTCGCTTGTCTTTAAAGGACCATCAAATTACTGTAATATGGTTCACCTAAGTTTTCTCTGGCCATAATCATAATGATGATAACGTTGGCATTCATTGTCATCGCCGTTTTTCTCTGGGGCACGCTGGCATTATGGGTGCAGTTCACCAGGCACAAAGCGCGTCGCCTACTGCTGATTACGCTGTGGACGCTGGTCAGCGCCCTCTTTATCGCCGCCCTGCTCTATCCTGACATTGATCCGTTGCAAACGATCGCCGGCATCACCTATACCCTATCAATACTGGCGCTGGTGTATTGGTGGCGGAATATTCGCGCCTCCAACGATCGCAACTGGATACCCGATGTATCCAGGCAGGTGCACGGCTCGCTAGCCGGCAACACCATGACGATTGAAAACGTACGCAATTTCATATGGCATTCTCCCGAGCACTTTACCGAACAATGGGAGACCAGGCAGTACGATTTGAGTAAACTGGCCTCGGTAGACCTGGCCCTGTCCTACTGGAGCGGGCCGGCCATTGCGCACGCCCTGGTTTCTTTTGGTTTCAGCGACGACCAGTATCTGGTTTTTTCAGTCGAGATCCGCCGTAAAGTCGACGATGCGTTCTCTGAACTGGGTGGTTTTTTCAAGATGTATGAATTGAGTATTGTCGCGGCCGATGAAAAGGATGTGCTTTTCGTTCGCAGCAATATCCGTCAGGAAGACGGATATTTATATCGTGTGCATATGACGCCCGCGGCACGGCAATCGCTGCTGCTGGCCTATCTGGACGAAGCCAACCGGCTGATTCACACGCCACGCTTTTATCACACCATCACCGGCAATTGTACGACGCTGATATTTCGGATGATGGATCGCATTGTGCCCGGGCTGCCACTGAACTGGCGACTGCTGGCTTCTGGCTACTTGCCGGAGTATCTGTACGAGGTCGGCGCCTTGCGAGGCGCCGATTCGGTCCAGGAATATCGCAGCCGCGGACGTTATACAGATCGGGCACGCGCGCTTTCCGATAGCAGCGATTATTCACGCGTTATCCGCGACGGCGTACCAGGCATCTGAATTGCCGCGTGAACGGCTCGACCAAGCCATGATGAATCATGAGGATAGTGGGCAGGATCGGCTATCGCGCTGACCTATGATGATTGTCGGGGCGAACATCATAAAATCAAATAAGGCCGCCATAAAGCGGAACTTTGTCCACCACAAGGCCCTGCGCACAGGTGCGCCAGCTTACCCGGAAATGGAAACATTCGATGCCTTGCTCTTGCGCAGCAAACGAGCGAACCACGGCGTACCGACCGGGTGCACCACGGCGCGCAACGCGCGTGCATAGTCCAGTGTCAGGCCCGGCGTCCAGGCCATGGTCGTCGCACGTTTTCTGATCTGGGCCGCAATCCATAATTCGGGCATGACCATGACCCGCAACACCTCTTGCCAGGAGCGCGAAGCCCTGTCATGCAGCGCACCGTCCAGCGCAGCCTCCAGCGCATAACTGACTGAACTGGAACAATTGCGGTAAGTCAGATTGTAAATTTCATGCTGCCTGTACTCCTGCCAGAACCGCTGCAAACCGTCCGGATTGTAGGCATTGAATTTTACCTGCCAGTTTGATGGGCACCAGGCCTGTGATTCAGTGCTGTAATCCGGCTGGAATTGTCCCGGAACATCGTTATCGCGGGTCGCCTTGAGAATGCGAAAGAATTCGGAGGGAGAGCGGTCAATATCGGTACCCGGATAAAGGCTGATATAGGTGTCAGGCAGCATCTCCAGCGCCGCATGTCCCGTGGAGATCACGCCATTGATATCCACTGCCGCTATATACCGGTTAATGACCGGACGCGGAACAGGCGCGCCTTTGGATGAGCCTTCGGGGGTCCAGACATGCACGGTCAGAGGCTCGCTATGGATCTGGCCGGACGGCGTGCTGTCATTGACAGGCCGTGACAATTGCGACTTGCGGATTTTGGGCAACACATCCGAAGGCACGAACAGCTCAAATACAGATGTGCCGTCCTTTAACTGACGCGCCCTTAAAAACACGTTCAGCGTGACAAGACCGCCCATCATGAGGGTGATGCCGATAAAGACGGAAATCGTTGCGGAATAGTGGCTGGGATAAGGCCGAACATGAATAGGGCAAAGCCGATTTTTGCCAGGCCGAATCCGAATGCCGTACGCCAGCTGGGAAACCGAACCACCCATGCCGATGCCATCTGTAATAGGCCCATCACAAAATATGCCATGCCCAGGATAATGGCAAGCAGCATATTGCTGATGGTTTCGTTGGCAAGAATCAACAGCGAAATCAGGAAGAACCCGCCCCCCTTGAAATACAGCACCGCCTTTTGCGCGCCAATACCGCTGGAGGCCACGCTCAAGGTAATCACACTTTCAATCAGCAGCAGCACACCGAATAGCGTCAATGGAAAATAACGAACACCATCGAACGCATCCACAAAAATCACCAGCCCGGCCAGTAGCCACAAAAAGCCCATGATGCCCAGCAGGTACGCATTGCGACGAACGAAACTGGCGCCAAACAACAGCAAAGCAATCTGTATCATGACAGGCTCCAGCCAAACACGACGCTGGCACTGGATTTACGCATCATGATTGCCCCCCTTGCCCAACCAGCCAGGTACCAACCAGAATGTCTTTGTCTGGCTCGCTGATAAGGACAGGCGCAGTCGCGCGGACCCAAATCCATTCGGATGTCGACGATTTCAATCGAAATTTGGCTGCCAGTTCAATACCTGATTTGCCATCATTTGCCGCCAGCAGGGCCGCAAGCGTAGAACGATCATCGGGGTGTGCCAAGGCCAGAATCTGCGCTACGCTGCCCATGGTTTCCGGGGCCGCTCCCAGCGCCTCGTGGATGCGGCCGTCCCAGTCCATATGCCCGCTGGCGGCTTCCAGGCGGTACATGAAAGCCGTTTCCTGGCGCTGCTCCTGAACTGCGCCATAACGCTTGACTGTCTGAGTAAAGACGCGCAGAAAAACGATCAGCAAAGCGGTACCCACCAAATAGCACTGCGCCAGCAAAAGTGACTCCCCGGGCCGCAGCGATCTGAGGAAAAACGGGCCCGTGCCTTGCGAAGAATGATAGATAACGATGGCGCCCAGGCATAGCAGGGCCGCCGAACCCATACGATTGCCGCAGGCAATGGCCGCTACCACGGCCAGAGCGACGGGGATTGCTGTCAGCGCAAACACCAGCGTGGCTCGCCAGGGAGCATGACGACGTGTGATATCCATCTGCTCGGCATCGAAAATGAACCATGCACAAACTGCCATCAATACCAAGGCGGCCACGCCCACCACGAGCGCTTTGGTTCCGGTGTGGGTATGCCCAAGCTGGTAACCGCGTAACCCCATCACGACGGCGGTCAGGTAGAGCACGCCCGAGGCATGCGCCCCCCACCAGACCCAGACCAGGTCGTCAAATGGCGCATTGGCAATCAAGGTTAGCCACGCGGTACTCAGTACCGCGGCAATCGCAGTGACCACGAATGTAGCGACAATCCAGCGCAGCACGATCTGCAAGCCGTCTTTATTCTGAGCGTACCTGCTTACGACCCAGGCGGTGGTCATGTCCGAAGCCAGCGTAATAACCGCAAGCGGCACAGAGATGGCAATGTCATGCCCGAAATTGATATCCGCAATCAGATGCGCAATAAAAAACGCCGCCAGCAGCCAGGGCCAGCGGCGGTAGTCGCTGACCAGAAAAGCGGCCACGCCAATACCTGCCGGAAACCAGACAAAACCCACGTGCGAGAGCGGATCGTCCAGCATCAGGGAGAGATAGGCGGCAGCCCAATACACGACGGCCCATCCAAGGACAGCGGCGGCAGCGCGGATTTTTGGCTCGAACACAGACATACGTTCCCGGTATATTGTTGTCACACTTTGCAATGCATGCAATATATCACGGACGTGATGGTTAGAGAATGGGCAACGTCACTGCTCGCCCGGCAACTGGTGCCAGAGAGGCACCGGACGCCGGGCTATCCCGCCCGGATTCGCCAGGCCCGGCGATTCGCCCCTGCCCTGTGACAGGCGCTTGCCTTGAACGAACCAAGGCGGGCGCCCGTTTCAGTCACAAAAAACTTACCCCGTTTGCTTTTTGACCATCTCGCGAATTTCCTGCAAATGCTGAGTCGCCCTTTCACTGATGCTGGCCATGGCTTCAGTCTGGGATCGGCGTGCGATCTCGGCCAGATCTTTCATATCAGCCAATGCTTTTTCGTAGGCCTTGCGCGCCAGTTCGGTTTGCGCAGCAGGGTTGGTGCCCGCGGTGCCAACTGCGCTGAATATCAGCCATCGCCTGCCGGAACATCTCAGCCTGCTTGGCGGCCAGTGCCTGCATACCATCATACACAGCCTTATTAGCCTGCACCAACGCGTCCACGTCCTTGCGCCGTGCGTCTGCTATCGCAGCAAGATCCAGTCCCGGAACCTGAAATTGTTCATACATTTTGCTTAGTTCAGCAAAAGGGTTGCCTGCACTCTGGTTTGCGTCGTCTTTCGTACTTTTAGCCATGGCATGTCTCCTTGGTTTATAGATATATAGCGATGAACTTCACAGTAAATTAACATGAAACGCGTGCACGCGGGAAAATGATGACTGCCATATGGGTCAACCGGCTACGGGATTTTGCTTAGCGCTCGAACTGGTCTTTCAATCCCATCCAGCAGTCGATATAATTTTTATCAAGCTCGGGGCCCTGCATGGCAAACCGGGTGGGCACAAGACGATAACGGCTTTCAAACATGAACGCCAGTGTGTTATCCAGTTTCTGCGGTTTGAGCTCGGCAGCCGTTGCTTTGCCATAGGACTCTTCATCCGGGCCGTGGGGCACCATGCAGTTGTGCAAACTGGCGCCGCCCGGTTTAAATCCGCCCGGTTTGGCATCGTATTGGCCATACACCAATCCCATGAACTCGCTCATGAAATTGCGATGAAACCATGGCGGACGGAAAGTGTCTTCCATCACCAGCCAGCGCGGCGGAAAAATCACAAAATCACAGTTGGCGGTGCCCGGCGTATCACTGGGCGAAGTCAGGACGGTGAAAATGGATGGATCAGGATGATCATAGCTGATAGAACCAATTGTCATGAAGTGCGCAGTGTCATACTTTACCGGGCTCAGATTACCGTGCCAGGCTACGACGTTGAAAGGTGAACTGTGCAGCGACACACGCCAGAGACGACCACCGAATTTCCGGATCAGTTCGTACTCGCCTGCCGTGTCTTCAAAAGCGGCAACCGGGGCCAGAAAATCGCGTGCATTGGCCAGGCCATTGGAACCGATGGGCCCCAGCTCGGGCAACCGGAACTGCGCTCCGTAATTCTCGCAGACATAGCCCCGGGCCGGCTGTCCGTCGTCCGCTATCGGCTCGACTTTGAACGCAACACCGCGGGGAATAATGACTATTTCCCGGGGTTGAACCTGCAACCGCCCCATTTCGGTTGTGATAAGCAAGGTCCCCTGTTGCGGCACGATCAGCATCTCGCCATCTGCGTTGACAAACGCACGTTGGGCCATCGGCCGATCGGCGATATAGATATGGATTGCCACGCCGCTTTGCACGTCGGCATCGCCATTGGCTGCAATGGTACGCATGCCGTCAATGAAGTCAGCCTGGGGATGGTCATTGCTCCAGGGCGCCCAGCGCAATGGCTCGGGAGGCAAGGCAATTGCCGGATCGGCCCCCGTTTGCCAATAGGGCTGCTCAAACGGTTCATAATGCCCGGCAACAACCGAAGGTTGGCGGCGATACATCCAGGTGCGCCGGTTTTCATGACGCGGCGCAGTAAATGCAGTCCCTGAAATCAGTTCGGTATACAGGCCTCGCGGACCATGCTGGGGACTGTTCCTGCCCTGCGGCAGCGCGCCGGCAACAGCCTGGCTGGCGTATTCATTGCCAAAGCCGCTCTGATAGGCAAGATCGTCACCGCTAGAGGACACATTCTGCCGGGTAGCGGCATCAATCTGGCTGTTCGGGTTCATTCTGTATGCTCCTGTAGGCGGTTTATTCCATTTGTGATCATTGTGCCTCGCATGATCATCGCTACTGAAAGTATAGCCCAGCCGCCACATGGCGTGATTTCTTTTATGATGCTCTAGCGTCGGCAAATGCATTGAAATATGCCTGATTCAAGCGCAAGACGCGGAGTGTGGTCAATGCCGGATCGCAGTATAGTGACACCATTGTTTTCAAACCTGAACGCCGAGTATCATGTCCAGGCTGGCCATCGTTATACTGGCCTGTGATATTGCAGAATCGGCCCGTAACCGGAGAAATCAGAATGACCTATTCATACACTATCATGCCCTCTCCTCTGGGGGAGCTCACCCTGGTTGCCAGAAACAATGCCCTGGCCGCCATACTATGGGAGAACGACAGACCGGGTCGTGTAAAGCTGAGCGGTCTGCAACGTGACAATACGCATCCTGTGCTGCAGAAAACGCAAGCACAGCTGAAGGAATATTTTGCAGGCAAGCGTGATTGCTTTGAACTCGAACTGGATATGCAAGGCACGCCATTTCAGCAAAAAGTATGGGCGCTGTTGCTGACCATTCCGTTTGGGCAGACCCGCAGCTATCGGCAGCTTGCCGAATTGACAGGCAACCCTGCGGCCTCCCGTGCCGTTGGCGCGGCGGTCGGGCGCAATCCCGTATCCATAGTCACGCCGTGTCATCGTGTTGTGGGCAGCTCGGGCAAGCTGACCGGGTTTGCAGGCGGCCTGGATGCCAAGCGCACATTGCTGCAACTGGAAAGTCGGGCGATGCCGGCGCAATAGATTTCAGGCCACGCCGTGTCAACTGTACTGCCTAAGCTGGATATCAATCCCGTTTAGTCCTGCAATGCCACGCGTGACTTGATAAATGCGCTTACGAACAAGACTGCGCGACATTGGCTAAAAAACCTGTCGCGCTGGTTGCCCCGATAGACAACATCAGGGCGTCATTTTTCCTTCGGATATGTCCATGATCATACGGGTGGCCAGATACAAACGAGGCGCGATGGTTGGAATCTGCACATATTCGGCATTGTTCGAGTGGGCACCGAATCCGCTCAGACCGAAGCCTTCCACCACTCCCCCGCGGGTTTTGACGGCAGCAAACGCCGCATCGGTTCCTCCGCCCGTTGCTTTGTCGGCCACACTCATATCCAGTTCCAGTTCATTCTTATAAATGCCCTGTGCGTGCGCAGCGAGTTTGCGACTCATCTGGCTGGCTTCAAGCGGCGGGCGTCGCACTTCGAACTTGAGTTCTACCTTGCTTTCCGGCAATAACTTGTTCTTGATTTTTTCCTGCATGGCTTTTTCCAGTGCGTCAAAATCCTGCACCTTCAATGCCCGCGCATCAGCCTGCGCAGTCGCTTCGGGGGGAATCATATTGCGTACCGTGCCCACTTTGGCCAGCGTCCAGTTTAACTTGAGACCCTCTTCGGGCCTGGACAGGTCTTTCATTTGCAATACCTGATGCGCCAGTTCGTACAGTGAATTGACGCCGCCTTCCGGCCGTGCTCCCGCATGAGACGATTTGCCTTGGACTTTCAGATACGCCGCGCCGATACCGCTGGTTGCCAGCCGTACGCCGCCGTCTTTGCCACCACCCTCAAACGAGAACACTGCATCCTGGTCTTCGGCAAATTTCGTGATCAGCGCACGGGCGCCCGGAGAGCTGATCTCCTCATCAGAATTCAAGACCACAGTGACCGTCCCAAACTGCTTGTAGTTCAACTTTTTCAGCATATCAACCACGTGCAGGATGGCCGCCACACCCTGTTTGTCATCGGCAATACCCAGACCATAAGCCTTGTCGCCTTCGACACGAAACGGCTGGTTTTTCAGGTCGCCTTTCTGGTACACGGTATCCATATGCGCTATCATCATGATTTTTGATTGCCCGCTCCCCTTGATGGTTGCATGCACCACCGGCCCGGTTTTCTCGGGCGTGTCGTCCATACGATAGACATCTGCAGGTTCGATGATTTGCGTTTCTGCGCCTAGTTGCTTAAGCCGGTCAGCCACAAACCCCGCTATTTTCGTGACCCCTTCAATATCCCGGCTGCCGGACTCAATGTGCACCAGATCACGCAGCGTATCCAGATAGGCCTGCTGTTCGCTCTTGGCCAGGTCATGAACCTTGGCCACGGGCGCAGCCAGCACGACGCCGGCAGCCAGTGCCAGCACGGTACCGGTGGCCAGTTGCCATCCTGTAGTGTGTGATTGTGACGGTCTGGGTTTGTGTTTCATATTGCCTCCTTGCAAAAACACGTTGAAATCTTTTAACTATTGTTTTTTTCTGGTCTACAGCAACGCGCCGCGCACGCTACCATCACGGCGCCGTAAAACCGGCAGACATGCGAGCAGTACCGCCAAGCGATGCGCCAGCGCACACCGACACGCGATACTTTATGACTTATTCTGCTGTAATTGCCGGATTACCGCATCGGCCACACCAACTGAAGAGGCCGGATTCTGTCCTGTAATCAGCCTTCCGTCGACAACAATATGCGGCTGCCAATCATCGCCACTGGTGTAGCGTGCGCCATGGTCTTTGAGCATATCTTCAACCAGAAAGGGCACCACATCGGTCAGCCCCACCGCCGCTTCTTCTGCATTGCTGAAACCGGTCACGTTTCTATCATGAACCAGAAACTGACCTTCTGCTGTTTTCACGTGGCGAAACACAGCGGGCGCATGACAGACCGCCGACACGATCTTGCCGCTTGCATAAAAGTCTTTGATCAACGCCATGACATAGCCGTTTTCCGCCAGATCCCATAAAGGCCCATGCCCCCCGGGGAAAAAGACGGCATCGAACGAATCTGCCTTCACTTGGGCCAGACGTTGCGTAGTTGCCAGCACGGCCTGTGCCTGCGGGTCTTGTTTGAAGCGTCGGGTCGCATCGGTCTGGGCATCCGGCTCATCGCTTTTTGGATCCAGCGGCGGCTGCCCGCCCAGTGGAGACGCCAGCGTGATGTCGGCGCCGCTATCGAGGAATGCATAATAAGGTGCCGCAAATTCTTCCAGCCAGAAGCCGGTTGGTTTGCCCGTCGCTCCCAGGGTGGCGTGTGAGGTGAGGATCATCAAAATCTTCATCATATTCTCCTGTTGTATCATTCAATAATAGCATTGCGAAAAACAGAGCCAAGGAACGAGCCATTATCACATGCGCGGCAGGAAAACACTGTCAAATTGCTGAAAGATGCGCCGCCTACAATGACACCAGCTGCACAGACCGCCTTGCGCACAGACTGGAGCCATCATGAATACGCAATCGACCAACCGCAGACGCGATGCATGCAATCTGCGTATCAAAAATGACGATATTATGCTGATCGATCGCGCTGCCAGCGCGCGCGGCATGACGCGCAGCGACTTTATCGTCGTAGCGGCAAGGGAAGCGGCCCGTAGCGCCTTGCATTCAGGCGCCCCGGCAGCACTGGCGCCCGAAACCAAGCTTGAGAGCATACGTTAATAGATTTTACGCAGAACCAGTGCAAGCGCATCAAGATGTTAAGGACAACACGTATACAAAGTTTGCCGGCGCCAGCGCAGGACAGCCGTTTTTTGCATATATGACTCTTTTTTTTACTGACATTAAGCTTAAAGAAACTGATACGGCCGACCTTTATGATACCGGCGCCTGACCGCCCTCTGCCTGCTTTTGGTGCATGCCGAAACGATTGACACAAGTGCCACGCTTTATTACATATTTTCCTGCGCTGTGGCACTCAAGAATCTTTCTTACGGTTACGGCTGGCGGGTCGCTCATGAGGGCGGGAGTATGCTTTGTGCTATGCACAATCATCCCTGACATTGATCATGGATCCTCTTGCCAATGGGAATCATCCACAAGGTAATTAATCCAGATCAACCGGGAACTTCAGCCAACAAATGAAAATACTGTATACCAACTTTCACACCAGCCCCGGCATTGGGGGCCATACGTCTTACATTAGCAGGTTGATCGCCGGCCTGGCCCCTCATCACGATATCGGCGTTGCCGTTCCTGCCCAAAGCGCCCTCTACCGTATTGCAAATGCAATGACCGGAGTCCAGACATACGCCCAGGATTACCCCAGTAAACTACCCCAATTGCCAGCCGCAGCCGCTCACCTGCGCAATATTCTGCGCAACGGTCAATATGATGTAGTTCACGTTAACGGGACTGCGGATCACCGGCTGGTCATGCTTGCCATGCTGGGGTTGCGTCGCAAGCCTGCAATCATTTTCACCAAGCACAACGACCATGCAACCGACTCTATCGGCTCACGGCTGCGCGCCCGTTTCGGGACCGATCACTGCATTGCCGTATGTGATTTTGTCGCCGATCAGCTGGCTGGCGGCCCTTACGATCGGGCCGGCATCACCACTGTGCACAATGGCATTAATACCGATTACTTCAGCGCCCACAACGGCGGCGATTTTCGCTCGATGCGCCAATCCATTCTGGGCTCAGCCGAAGATTCTCGCATTCTGCTGGGCAGCAATGCAGGTACGACAGAGTACAAGGGCTGGATAGACATGGTGCGGGCGCTGGCGCAGCTGGACCCGCGCCAGATCGATCGCCTGCATATTGCGGTCGCCGGCCCCCGCGCCCCGCAAAAACTGCTGGATGAAGTGCAACAACTGGGCATGAACAGGCACATCAGCTTCGTCGGCGATCTGGACGATGTCCGACCCTTTATCGCCGCCATCGATGTCGGTTTCGTCCTATCCTATCGTGTTGAAACAATATCATTCGCATGCCGTGAGATGATGGCCATGGGCAAACCGGTCATCGTGACCCGGCAAGGCGGGCTTCCCGAAAATATTGACGCCGACACGGACGGCTGGGTGATTCCCCCGCGCGATCCGCAAGCGTTGGCCGCCCTGCTGGCGCAAATTGTTCAGGGCCATTACGACCTGCGCGCTATGGGACTGGCGGCCCGCAGCAAAAGTGAACTGCGTTTCGACCAGGAAAAATTCATCAGCGCGACGGAAACTGTGTATCGCCAGGCTCTGCAAAGCCGCGCACGCCCACATCAGGCCGCAACCATTAGTTAGCGTTGTTTCAGGCGACGCCACTGCCAGGGCGGTACCGGTTCTTTTTCAGCCCATAAGCCGCGACGCAGGCGTCGGGCCAGATCTTCCGCTTCGCAATACGCAGTGTCTGTAACATAGTTACGATAGGCCCATGCGTAGCCATTGGCTACCATTTGCATATTGATATTTTTTTGATCCAGATAAACGGTGCCAAGCACCCGTCCATAGCGGTCCCGCTCACCCGCCTGCACCATCACGGTCCTGCGATAAACGGCATCAGACAAAAACTTTTTGGCAGCGCGCCCATATGGCATGCCCGATTCCGGTGCGTCAATCTGAGCCATCCGGATTTTGTGCTGTTGCCTGGCCTGATCCAGGATGGTTAACGTATCGCCGTCAGAAACTCCTACTACCCAGCCTTCAAGCCAGGTGGCCGCGAACACCGACGGTGCCGGTGCGATCACAAGAATCGCTATCAGACAGCGCAATATTTCAGTTGTCATTACATGTGATCCTGGCAACCAATTGCATCGCCAGTCAGACCCATGCTACAGATATATGTGCAGCCGCCTGCTGTATTGCTTACCGCCGCCAATGAGCTGCCAGGCCTGTTGTCCATCGCACAGGCCAATCCCGCTAAAGCCATCACGTCGAGCTCACTTACCACTGCCCATAAAACACGCCGGCCTGCTTGTATTTATTCGTCTGTTTGTCCACTTCCTCTTCGGTCACGGTCGTGCGCCGTTTAAGGCCGGCAAACCAGTCCAGCAGCCGCTGTTTCATTTGTTGCCTGATCGGTTCGTAGTCTGGGTGATCCCCCAGATCATTAAATTCATGAGGATCATTCTGCAGGTCAAACAACTGGGGTCTTTCGGTACTCCAGTAAACATAACGCCACCGGTCTGTACGCACCGACCACGCCCGGCATTCGCCTGTGGATTTGCCCAAGGTCAGTCTGGCCTCACGATAGCTGTAATCCAGTTCCGAAAAGACGCAATCGCGCCAGTCTATCGCCTGGTCGTGGACGAGCGACTGAAGCTGCCGTCCCTCAACTCGATGGGCAGGAATATGCATGTCCAGTGCCGCCAATATCGTTGGCACAATGTCCACGCTTTCCACCAGCCTTGATTCGCGTCGCCCACGGGTGGCATCGGCCTGCTCTGAAGGATCATAGATGATCAACGGCACCCGTTGCACGGCATCGTAGAACAGCTCCTTCTCGCCAAGCCAGTGATCGCCCAGCAGGTCGCCATGATCTGCAGTGATGATGACAAGTGTGTTATCCATCAGGCCCGCAGATTCCATGTAGCGAAAAGCCTGCCCAAATGGTCGTCCAGTTGCTTGATCAGTCCCTGATAAGCCGGACGCACCCGCGCCACACATTCGTCGCTGGAGAAACTGAGACTTTCCTCTTGCTGGCGATAGGCTTGCACCACCGGGTGCGCATGTTCTTTTTCATGCTCGGTCCGGCGCACGGGCAGACACTGCTGAGGCGTATACATTGCATGATACGGCGCCGGGGCCACATAAGGCCAGTGCGGTTTGACGTAACTCAAATGCATCACCCACGGTTTATCACCGGCCGATTGCATATACGATAGTGCGCAATTGGTCATATAGGCAGTTTCGGAATGCTCTTCTTTTACCCGGGCAGGAAAATTGACATTGCGCATATGCCAGCCGCTTTGCGCCTGGCCCTGGTCATCTTCTACCGCAATGACATAATCTGTCCATGGATCCTTGCTATCGTAACCCTGCGCTTTCAGATACGCAGGATAACCGCTTTCTGCCCCGGGCTCATGATGACCGTCATAGCGGTCAAGCTGCACAAAGCCGCCTTGCCGCAAAAGCACGCCGAGCTCGCTCTGCCCATCGATATTCAAGCGCTCCAGCCCATGGTTATCCGGCATCACGTGGGTCTTGCCGGCAAGCACCAGATCAATATCGCGTGCCTTCAGATACTCGCCCAGGGTCACTTCTTCAATGGACAAGGGCACACGATTCCATGTTGCGCCGTGCGTGGACGGATAGCGACCAGTGTAATAGCTCATCCGTGACGGGCCGCACACGCCCGAATTGACGAAGGCCTGCTCGAACAGGACGCCCCGCCTGGCAAGATTGTCAATATGCGTCGTCTGCAAATGCGGATGTCCATAACAACTCAGGTGATCGGCCCGCAGCTGATCGGCCATGATGAACAATACGTTTTTTACTTTTGCCATTTCTTGTTTACTTGCCTACCTTGAAGCCGGAATCGCGAACTACCGGTTCCCATTGCTGCCTGAATGCATCAATGGCCTTGCGCGTTTGCTCGGCATTGGCCTGTACCGGAACGAGATTGACCGAGCGGATTTCTTTCTGAACTGTCGCATCACCCATGACTTTACTGATGGCATCGCCCAGATACGTCACAACCTCGTCATCCATGGAGGACGGCGCAAAAACGGCATTCCAGCCTGTCGCGCGGATATCGATCCCGGACTCGTGAAATGGCGCAACATCGGGCAGGCTGTCGTCCCGCTTTTCGCTGGAAACACCCAGCACCTTCACCTTGCCGCTTTTGGCCATGGGAATGAAAGTATCCAGCGTATCGATGGCAACCGGAATATTGGCGCCCGCCAGATCTGTGAGCAATTGCGATGACCCTTTGTATCCGACAATTTCCGGCTTCAGCCCGAGTTTGTCGGCCAGCATGAGACCAAAAAAGTGCGGCAGGCTACCCGTTGCAGGCACGCCGATGTTAAGCTGCTGCGGGTTGGCCTTGGCCCATTGCACGAACTGCTCGACTGTATTGACCTTGCTGGAGGCCGGCACGCCAAGCGCAAAACTATAGTCGGTGATAAGAGAGACTGGTTTGAAATCGGCTTGCGGGTTGTAATTGAGATCCGAAAAAACAATCGGCGCAATCACAGTGACCGCAGGGTTGCCCAACATCAGAACGTTCACACCTTTTTTTGTATTTTTCAGGTCAGCCGCAGCAATCCTGCCTCCGCCCCCTGGTTTGTTTTCCACAATGACGGGAACCCCGATTTCCTTGGCCAGCGCCCTGGCCAGAATCCTCGCTGCGTTATCGCTTGCCCCGCCGGGAACATACCCGACCGTCAGGGTGACCGGCTCCGTAAACCTGGCCGGCTGCGCCCATGCGGTCAGCGTCGCCGGCAGCAACCCGGCAGCCAGCAACCATGGCCCGATACGTTTCAACATTTGAGTCTCCCTATTTTCGTTATAGCCCATGTTGCGCCAGCCACAACCGGCGTGCACAGTAGCAACAGAGCATGGATAAGGTCATTATTCTAGCGGAATTGCCGGCAGATAGCGCGTATGAAACGGATCATTGGCGACGGGAAAGCCAGGAAAAACAGAAGGAGCGCCGTGCGCAGCTTAAGCTTTGGGGGCTGGGGGCTGGGGGCTGCCAGCAATTTCAATGAAGGGCCGGCCTGGCGCCCGCCTTAACGGTTGTTCCGCTGTGGACAAGTGCAGCAAATCGCGTAGCTCGCTACGTTGTCCCAGCAAGTCGTGCAATGTGTATTTATCCAGCACGGCCAGAAATGCCTGGGTTGCTTCACGGAACATCGAGGGCAGTTTGCAGGGGCCTGCGATGGCACAGGACGAGCAATCGACCAGATCAATATCGCCTTCAGTATGACGCAGCAGTTGGCCTATGACGATTTGCTCTACGGGCAATCCCAACCTGATGCCCCCGTTGCGACCGCGCAGCGTTTCGATATAGCCCAATTGTCCCAAATGCTGTACCACCTTCATCAGGTGATTCTGGGAAATGTCGTAGGCACGTGCAATTTCGGCGATGGACGAAAGCCCATCGTCTCGCGAGCCCAGAAAAATCAGTACCCGCAGTGCGTAATCTGAGTATTGAGTCAGTCTCATATAGACCTCGGCATGCGCTTTTACTGTTGCAATAAATATGCAATATAACATTCATCTGACTTGCATATTAAAATTATTTGCAATAAGATGCATTTAAAATGAATGTTATAAAGACAATGGCGGCTCCCAGTCCCCACATGTACCGCGAACACATCTGAAATATCTACATGTGAAATTTTCATATCTGTCATTGTCCAGGCCATGCTTTTCATTGATCGCCCGACCGCAACGCTGTCGGGCTGAGCCACCCCACCCACTACAGGAGCTCCTGCTATGTCTCAACCCGCCGTTACCGCCCTGGATCCCGATACCATCCGCATTGTAAAAGCCACCGTGCCTGCCTTGCAGACGCATGGTGCAGCCATTACTGCAAAAATGTATGACCGGCTTTTCAAGGATGAACATATTCGTAACCTGTTCAATCACGCGAACCAGGCCAATGGCCAACAAATCAATGCGCTGGCGGGGGCCATTTTGGCTTATGCGGAAAATATCGACAATCTGGGTGCATTGCTGCCAGCGGTCGAGCGCATCGCACACAAGCATGTCGGGTTCCACATTCTGCCCGAGCACTATCCCTACGTGGCTACAGCGCTGCTGGGCGCGATCAAGGATGTACTGGGCCAAGCCGCTACAGATGAAATACTTCAGGCCTGGGGCCAGGCCTACTGGTTCCTGGCTGGCATTCTGCAAAACAGGGAAAGCGCGCTGCGCGAGACCATAGAGCAGGCACCTGGCGGCTGGACCGGCTGGCGCGACTTTGTGGTCAGCGAAAAGATTCGTGAAAGCAGCACCATTACCTCATTCATTTTGCGGCCGGTCGACGGCGGGCCGGTTATCCGGCATAAGCCCGGCCAATACATTACTTTTCGCTTTAACGCACCGGAGCAAGCCGGCATCAAGCGCAACTACTCCATTTCCTGCGCTCCCAATGATCAGTACTATCGGATTTCCGTCAAGCGTGCACAAGACAGCCAGGGCGGTTCACGCTTCATGCACGATCACGTCCGGGTCGGTACCACACTTGAAATAACACCACCGGCAGGCGACTTTTATCTGCCTGACAGCCCCGTACGGCCGATTGTATTGCTCTCGGGCGGTGTGGGCCTGACACCCATGGTCAGCATGCTTGAGACCATTTATCAACAACACCCGCAGCTACACGTGCATTACGTGCACAGCACGATGAACAGCCAGACCCATGCCATGGGCCAGCATGTGCAGACGCTGGCCCACAAACTGGCCCATACAAAAGTGTCGACCTTCTATAGCGAGCCGCAGGCTACCGACCTGGCTGGAGAAAATCACGACGTATCGGGCATGATTTCGCTTGACTGGCTGACCCGCAACACTCCGGTACAGGACGCGGATTATTACATTTGCGGCCCTAAGGAGTTCATGCGGGTGTTTGTCAACGGGCTGGCTGCCAAAGGCGTACCCGCGGAGCGCATTCATTACGAATTCTTCGGTCCGACCGACGAACTGCTTGCCGCCTGAGATGTACTTGCGCGGGCAAGCAGTGCACTGCGATGTTCCGCAAGGACCCACCTGGCAAGCGCAATCAGTTATTGCCACTGGCCCGACAAGCCTGCAGTGGCTCCGCACCTCTCCTACTGCACCTACAGGTTGCGTGAACGGGGCGAGCAGCATCAGCGGCTGACCAGGCTTTATGGCGGGCGCAATACCCGCGCTCGCTGTATATCGCAGCAGCTTGCATACCCCGGGATATAATCGGATAACGTAATCAACACGCCAGGGCACAACATGTCCTGGCCGCGCACCCGGGTCATATGATTATCCTGTCCGTACTTTATGTCGTCGCTATTATTGCCGAATCCATGACCGCTGCGCTGGCGGCCGGTCGCCGCAGCATGGACTGGCTCGGCGTGTGCCTGCTGGGATGTATTACTGCGTTGGGCGGCGGATCAGTTCGGGATATTGTTCTGGACCATCATCCATTGACCTGGGTTGCGCATCCGCATTATCTGATCATCACCACCGTGGCTGCCCTGGCCACCATCGCGGTGGCGCGCATCATGCATCGCCTATATCACCTGTTTCTATTCCTGGACGCAGTGGGGCTCGTCGTATTTACCATCATCGGCTGCAATGTGGCGCTGGAGCTGAAGCTGCCGTTGGTAATTGTGATTATTTCGGGGATGCTCACCGGCTGCGTGGGCGGCGTTCTGCGCGATATCCTGTGCAACGATATCCCTCTGCTGTTTCGCAGCGAACTGTATGCAAGCGTATCGATCATGACCGGCTTGTTGTATGTTGCCGGCCTGCATTTTGGTCTGAATCATGAGCTGGTCATGACCATTGCGCTGCTGTCGGGTCTGAGCCTGCGTATGCTGGCCTTGCGCTTCAAGTGGAATATGCCCAAATTCATTTACAACCGCGATGGGCACTGAGCGTTCGAGCGCAGGAAGGCGGACAGCTCTGTAGCCGGGCGACGCCTACGGCGTTTCCAACCGTTTTTACCCTAGTAAATACCCCTACGCCCACAGGCAAAGCCGCCGCGTGGATCCATAGATTACGCCCATCTGGCTCTGTATCTGCTGCTTTATTACCTGTACATTCGTCTCCCAAAGCAAAAATAATAAAAGCGTGTATACAGGAGACAATTGATGGATATTGAAAGTAAAAACCAGCTGCAGCACTCGTTAAAGCCGCGGCATATGTCAATGATTGCACTTGGCGGTGTGATCGGAGCCGGGCTGTTTGTTGGCAGTTCGGTCGTGGTAAAAAATGCAGGCCCGGCGGCCCTTATTTCGTTTCTGATTACCGGCATCCTGATTATTCTGGTCATGCGCATGCTCGGCGAAATGGCTTCCTCGCTACCGGTCGTCGGCTCGTTTTACGAATACGCCCGCAGCGCTTTCCGCGAGCAACCTGGCAAGGCCGAGTTTGCCGGCTTTATGACCGGCTGGATGTACTGGTACTTCTGGGTGATTGTGGTGGCGATCGAAGCGATTGCCGGCGCCAAGCTCATCCAGTTCTGGCTGCCCAATATTCCTTCCTGGGAAATCAGTCTCACGCTGATGGCCGTTCTGACCGTTACCAATCTGTTCTCGGTCAAATCCTATGGAGAATTCGAGTTCTGGTTCTCCTCGATCAAGGTGGCCGCGATTGTGGTGTTTCTGTTTCTGAGCGGGCTGTTCCTGCTGGGTATGTGGCCCAACCATCAGGCGGTGGGGCTGGGTGAAATGCTCAATCACGGCGGCTTCATGCCCAATGGCTGGGGGCCCGTACTATCCGGCGCCGTCGCGGCAACAGGCTTTTATTTCGGCGCGGAAATTGTCACCATTGCCGCTGCAGAAACTGCCGATCCGGCCAAGTCCGTGGCCAAGGCAACTAATTCGGTTATCAGCCGCGTGCTATTCTTTTATGTCGGTTCGGTATTTTTCGTCGTCTGCCTGGTGCCCTGGAACTCCGAGGCCATCTCCACCCCTTATGTAAGCGCACTGCAGGTCATGCAGATCCCTTACGCACCGCACATCATGAACGCAGTCATTCTGGTGGCCGTGCTCTCATGTCTGAACTCAGGCCTTTATGCCGCTTCTCGCATGATATTTGCCCTAACCCGCAACGGTGATGCACCACAGGCGCTGGCCCGCGTGTCGGAAAACGGTGTGCCGATACGCGCCATTATTTTTTCCACGCTGTTCGGCTATGCGGCTATTGTCGTGTCTTACTACTCCCCCGACGGTATTTTTCCATTTCTCGTGGAGTCTTATGGCACGGTGGCATTGGTGGTCTATATCCTGATTGCCGTATCCCACATCAGGTTGCGCAGAAGAATGGAACAGAACTGCCCCGAACGTATCCGGGTTCGCATGTGGTGCTTTCCGTATCTGAGTTATCTGGCCATTGCCGGTATGCTCAGCATCCTTGGCGCCATGGCGTTTTTGCCCGAGCAGAAAAAGGCGTTCTGGTTCGGCCTGATCAGTCTTGTTATCTGCGCGCTAGGCTTTCTATTGTCCAGATACTGGCGCAAGGAAAAGACATTTGAACCAGCGATCACTCGCGGAGTGCTGGAACGCTAGTACAACAGGATCAGGCACAAGACCGTTACCTGATCCCCGTCCGATCCCTTGTACTTTTATTCACTTACGCAGCCCTGCCCGATACCTGGGTTTGGCTGCGTAAGCCGTTATTGCTCTGGCCGTTGGTTGGGCGCCAGTCAGGGCAGAATGCCAAAAGCGGCGAGAGATAACTTTGCTTTACCCGCAAGATGTTGATCTGCCTTGCTTCAATCTCGCAGACCGTGCCGCTGCGACCCGTTACACCATCCAGAAAATGCCGGCGCCGTAGCGGACCACATAACCACAGCGCGTCTCCCTGGTGCATGGACCATGCCACCTGTTCTGCCTGAATTCCATACAGTACGGCGTCATGATGTTCGCTGCTTATGACGATTTCATTTGTATATTCGTCACGCTGCTCGCTGCGGGTTTCAAGGGTGATACGCAGTACGGCCGTACCATCGGGAAAATAGTGCAGGCACGGATCAGCAAGCAGGTCACCCAGCACAGTCATTTCATTCAGATATCGTTGCATCGCGCGCTCCACATCGTCAAAAGCAAAAAGGGCGACCCTGCGCCGCCCCTGTTTAACTCGGTTCAAGCCACGCCAGGCGCACGCCAGCAGGCGCCCCCGGCAGCGGCAACTATTTCTTCAGGATCGCCTTGGTAATGGTGTCGGCGTTGTATTGCATCATCTTCAAATAGGTCGGGGCGGGCTCATCGGGGCCGGACAGCGCATCCGAATACAGCTTGCCGCCCACAGCCACGTTGCCTTCCGAGGCAATCTGCTTGATCAGAGCCGGATTGCTGATATTTTCCATGAACACGGCAGACCCTTTGTCCTCCCGAATCTGACGGATAATCGCAGCAACATCCGCGGCAGTCGCTTCGGTCGCCGAGGAAGTGCCCTCGGGCGCCAGCAACGTCAGGCCATAGGTAGCACCCAGATAGCCGAAGGCATCATGCGAGGTGATGAGCGTACGTTTGTCTTTGGGCAATGCGGAGAACGCCGCTTTGACAGACTCATGCAGCGCCTGCAGTTTTTCCGTATAGGCACTGGCGTTTGCCTTGTATGACTCGCATCCTGCACTGTCGACCTTGCACAAGGCATCAGCAATATTTTTCACATAAATCATGGCGTTGGGCACAGACTGCCAGGCATGAGGGTCATACTCGCCATGATCATGTTCATGTTCATGTTCATGAGCATGATCGTGATCGTGATCGTGGCCATGATCGTGATCATCATGGGCCGGCTCTGCCCCATGCCCGTGTTCGTCTTCGGTGTTTTTCAGGGGCTCAATACCCTTGGTGACCTCCACCACGGGGGCCTTGGTTTCGCTGGATTTAGCCAGCCGCTGCATAAACGTATCGAACTGCAAGCCATTGGCCAGCACCAGGTCGGCACGCTTGAACGCGATCACGTCGGTTGGCCGGGGCTCATAGGCATGCACATCGCCATTGACGGGAACAATGGACTTGACCGTGATACGATCGCCCCCCACCTGACTGGCAAAATCCTCAAGAATGGAAAAGCTGGTCACGACATTGACCGTTGCGGCGCTGACGCTACCCATGAAAGCCACGCCGATGGCGCCGGAAATAAAAAGCTGTTTGAACACAGTGTGCACGTGAAACCTCTGGGTAAGAATGGGGCCGCGCCCTCGCGCGGCGGGCAGATGTATAGCTAATTCAATTTCAGTTATGTTATAACATAACACTAAAAGCGTCAATAAATTCTGTACTTTCCGTCACCATTATTAGTCTGCCCAGTCCTTTTCCGGCGAAAAAGAATCAGGTATTCTTGAGCCTGCGACGGCGGGGAGAAGCCTTCGCCAAAAATCAATTCAATATAAAGGAGTGAAGTACGATGCAGTATTTGGACGTACTGAAGGCATTTTTTGATACCGTGGGCGGCTGGGTGTGGGGACCCGTCATGCTCGTGTTCCTGGTCGGAACCGGTGTTTATCTGACCCTGCGACTGGCATTTCTGCAATTTACCATGCTGCCCTTCGCCCTCAAACAGGCGTTTACGCCCCATCCCAAAAAGAGCGACGGCAGCGATGATCAGGGTGATATTTCCCATTTTGGCGCACTGATGACTGCCCTTTCGGCCACCATTGGCACCGGCAATATTGCAGGCGTAGCGACGGCGGTGGTTCTGGGCGGGCCTGGCGCCGTTTTCTGGATGTGGATCACCGCCATTTTCGGCATGGCCACCAAGTTTGGCGAAGGTGTGCTGGCGGTCAAATACCGGATCGTCAATGAACGCGGCGAGATGTCCGGCGGACCAATGTATTACATTGAACGCGGCCTGAACTGGAAATGGCTTGCCATTTTGTTCGCGCTGTTTGGCACCCTGGCCTCTTTCGGCATCGGCAGTTCGGTGCAGTCCAATTCCGTGGCCCAATCCATCCAGGCCAGTTTTGCCATTGATCCCATGATCACCGGAATCGTGCTCACCGTGTTTACAGCGATCGTGATCCTGGGCGGCATCAAAAGCATTGCGGTTGCATCATCGTTCATTGTGCCGTTCATGGCCATTTTTTACGTCGCTGGCGGGCTGATCATTATTTTCATGCATCTGGATCTGCTGGGTCCGGCCTTTGCCACAATCTTTCGTGATGCGTTCAGTGGCGAAGCCGTCGCAGGCGGCGCCATTGGCACCGTCATCCGCTATGGCGTGGCGCGAGGCGTATTTTCAAATGAAGCCGGGATGGGTAGCGCCCCTATTGCCGCTGCCGCAGCAAAAACCGATCATCCGGTGCGCCAGGCGCTGGTGTCCATGACAGGCACATTCCTGGACACCATTGTGGTGTGCAGCATAACCGGCCTGGTGCTGGTCATGGGCGGCATTTACACGAACGGCGAGACCGGTGCAGCGCTGACCACCCAGACATTCAATCTGTTGCTGCCGGGCCCCGGCGGCTGGATCGTCACCATTGGGCTGGTCTTCTTTGCCTACTCCACGATTCTGGGTTGGTGCTATTACGGCGAAAAATGTGCGTCCTATCTGCTGGGTGAATGGTTTGTACTGCCCTATCGCATTATTTATGTAGCCAGTGTGATGATCGGCACGATTGCCAGCCTGGACCTGGTCTGGGCCGCTGCCGATACCTTCAACGGCCTGATGGCGGTGCCCAACCTGATTGCATTGGTATTGCTGTCAGGGGTAATTGTTAAGGAAACCCGCGACTTTATCGCTAAACGTAAATCGGGCGAATTGCCTTAATCGATCGCCAGGGCTTGCAGTCGGCTTCAGGGCTGCTGCAAGCCCTGCACTTGGCCGCAACACAAGCGCCTGCCAAGGCAAACGACAGCGCACATATCGCAACAAGAAAACAGCAGGGTCGGGCTCCAACGGCCCTGCTGTTTGCAGTCTTCAGCCACTTAATGGCACAACGGCAAACAGCCCGTGCCCTGGCGCAGGCGCGCGATTAACGATACTGATCGATATTTTTATCGTTCAGCGCAATAGCGCCTTCGGACAGATCCATGGGATCAAAAACAAACGCCTTCCCGAAACCCTGCACCAGCGTTGCACGCAGCGGCGTCAGGCGATACAGGGTGAAATCGTCCAGGCTATCGAGCAATGCAACCGTCTTGCCAGCGCGCTGGCCAAGCAATGTGATCGCTCGATCATGCTCCTCTGACCCTTTTTCTACCGGGGACGCAGTAACTTGGTAATTGAGGCGCAGGCGCGCATAAATATTGCGTGCCCGGCTCTCGTCCTCGATCAGAAGGATGTCCAGGGCTGGCTGCACTTTCAGGTTCTGACCATGCACGGCCAGCGCAGAAACCAGGATATAAAACCGGTCATCCATATAGGCAAAGGGTGTATAACTGGCGCATGGCGCATGCTGTGCATTGGTTGTAGCCATGATCAGGCTAAGGCACTCCTGGTGCAACCGATCAATCTCGGGCGCCAGCGTGAGCATATCGATATTATTACTCATATGAGATTCTTCCATACGGTTTGAAAGGCGCTGCTGGCGGCTGCATGCAAAGCCAGTGCGCCTGACACCGGAAAGTGTACCAGATCCCTGTCTTACGGCAGTTGTTGCAAATCCCTGGTAGCGGCGGTAGGTTGGCACGTACCCAACGCCTGTATTTATCGTCTTTACAGGCAGGGCGCTGACGGCAGTCCGGGCGCAAACGGCAATAAAAAACCCTGGGCTGTTGCACAGGCAATAGACCAGGGTGTTACCCTTTTTACCAGAGTTTTATAAACCACGATCAAACGGTATGATCACGGTCCTTGTCTCGCTCTTAATCCCAGTACGTTTCCCTTTGGCCGCTCTTCATGGTTCCCAGCAGGGTGACTGCGTAGCAGATTTTGTCCAGGACAGAATCGAACATATCGCTGTAGAAATGATGGCGGTGCATAGTAATACCCCTTTACAAGAAAAATACACAGATTCGAGCTGTTGCGGCGAGAAAAGAAAATATTCTGTCGAAACCTCTCACCGGATATACAGCAAGTTGCATGCCAGGTTTTTACAGCAGCCATCCGCATCAATCAGCGAGTTATCGGTCAAGAAACGCCCCATATTAGTACAAACCCTTGGAAAGCGCCCGAATAGCTGGCGCAATGCGCCGTGTTGTCACATCAATGGCGCCCGCATCGGCGCGTGCATCCGGTTCAGCCCGCACGGCGCGATGACCGTCGTGTTGGCGCTAGTCATTGTGTGAATACAGCCCGCCCGGTTATGATGACGGCAACCTCAATTGACTCACAAGGACAGAATCATGATTCAGGCTTTTCTTCGACCCTTGCTGGCTATGACATGTGTGATCGGGTCATATGCGCAGGCGGCAACGCTCCAGGGTACGGCAATCTATCGCGAACGTATTGCCGCGCCGGCCGATGCCGTATTCGAAGCAAGTCTGCATCAAGTACAGCCGGACGGCACTGCCGGACCCGTAGTGGGTCATGCAGCCCTGAACCCTGCCGGCCAGACCCCCTTCAAGTTTGAAATTGTCTACGACGCCACTGTCCCGCCCGGACAACAATACCGGGTTAGCACAGCGCTATCGGTGCAGGGCCGTGTCCTTTTTTCCGGCGCTGCACCGGTCACACTGCCCCAGGCCGACAACCAGCCGCTCATGATTCTGATGAGAAAAGGCACTCCAAAAGATACAGCCGGGGCCATGGCCGCAGCTGCTGCCTCATCCGTTGCGCCCGCGGCGAGCCAGGGGCCCGGCAGCGCAGCAGCCAAGCCCGACAGCCCCTTGCGCAATACCTACTGGAAGCTGGTCACCCTACAGGGCAAGGCCGTCAAGGCGCACGATCAGCAACGTGAGGCACATATCGTGTTTTCGGCCAGCGACGATAGGCTCTCCGGGAGTAGCGGCTGCAATCGTATGATGGGCGGCTTCGAAGAGAAAGGCGATCAGTTGAAGCTCAAACAGGTGGCCGGCACCATGATGGCCTGCCCGCAAGGGATGGCAGTGGAAACTGCATTCCTGAATGCCCTGCTTACTGTGACACGCTATAGAATCAGCGCGGAGCATCTGGACATGCTGGATGCCAGCGGCAATATTGTGGCCGGTTTTGACGCGGTTGCTCTGCAATAAGCGCGCCAGGCGCCGGTTCGTGCCTGCGCCTGTCCCATCCGGCCATGGGCGGGCCAACACCCTGACCATTGCTTCTTACATTCTTACTTATTTGAGACGGCAAGAACATCTCCCATGTATAGCATCCCTACCCTCTTTTTACACGGCATCATGATCGGCATTGCCGCAACTGTTATCCTGGATATCTGGGCGCTTGTGGCAAAACGCGCCTACGATGCAGCGCCGGCCAACTGGGCACTGGCCGGACGCTGGTTTGCCCACATGAAAGACGGTGTCTATCGGCACGACAATATTGCAGATGCCATCCCAGTTCGCGGCGAACTGGCTATCGGCTGGATCGCCCATTACGTGATCGGTATTGTGTACGGCATATTGGTCGTGGCTATCTGGTTCTTCCAGAATGCCAGTTACCCGACTCTGTTTGCCCCGTTTCTGGTTGGCCTGGTGCTGGCCACCTGCGCCGCCTGGTTTCTGATGCAACCCGGCCTGGGCCTGGGCGTGGCCGCCCGCAAGACGCCGGATCCGCTGCGCATGCGACTGCGCACCATCGTCAACCACGTTGTATTCAGTCTTGCTTTGTACCTGAGTGCAATTGCGCTGTCTGACTATCTGGCCTGAATCCGGGCCTGACGCCGGCGTTGTTCGCGCAACTGCACTTCATGACCGTCCAGGCTGAACTGCACACGATACTGCACCAGCTTGACGGCCAACGCCCGGTACTTGAACATGTACCGCAGCCCCACTAGCATGGCGAGCACGCCGGCCGCGGCGCCAACACCCAACGACCAGCGGGGGCCAAACGCATCGGCGACCCATCCGACAATGGGCGCCCCAATGAGCGTACCGCCCAACGCAATAGCCATGTAAATCGCCATCACCCGTCCGCGCATGGCCGCATCGGTGGACATTTGCACCGTGCTGTTCACGGTCGTATTAAAAGTCTGGGCAGCAATCCCCAGCACCACAAGCACTACACCAAAGACCCAGTAATTGGGCGAGATTGCAGCCAGCACACACCCAAAACCGAAGATGCCCGCACCAGTTAACACATATGCAATACGTGGACGAGCCCGACGTGCGGCCAGCAACGCACCACAAACCGAGCCGATGGCCATGGTCGAAGACAGCAAGCCGTATTCATTAGCGCCAACATGGAAAGTGGTCACAGACATGGTCGAGATATAAATGGGAAAGTTAAGCCCAAAGGTGCCGATCAGAAAAAGCATCATGAACAGCGCCTTCAGATCGGGCCGGCTCCAGACGTAACGAAACCCCTGGACCAGGCTGCCCGCTGTACGCGGCGCCCGCTTGGTCCGGTTAAGATCCTGCACTTTAAGGCGCAACAGCGAGGCAATCACCGCCAGGTACGTGATGGCGTTGATAAGGAAGACCCAACCGGTGCCCACGCCGGCAATCAGCAAACCGGCAACCGCCGGGCCGATCATGCGGGCAGCATTGAAGGAGGCCGAATTTAAGGCAACCGCATTGGACAGATCAGTATCGCCAACCAGCTCGGAAACGAAGGTCTGGCGCGCCGGCGCATCAAAGGCCGTGACGCAGCCCAGCAAAAGCGCAAAGATATACACATGCCATAATTGCACCAGGCCGGTGAGCGTGAGCAGCCCCAGGCCAAGCGCCAGCAAACCCATGGCTGCCTGCGTTGCAATCAATAGTTTGCGCCGATCCAGGTAATCAGCGGCAAGGCCGGTCACAGGCAGAAGAAAAATCTGGGGGCCAAACTGCAACGCCATTACAATACCTACGGCAGTGGCATTGTTTTGGGTCAGATAAGTGAGTACCAACCAGTCTTGTGCAGTACGCTGCATCCAGGTGCCAACGTTGGACACAATGGCGCCCCCTGCCCAGATTCGATAATTCCGAATGGCAAGAGATCTGAATGTGCCGCTTTTGATGGTACCCACAACTCCCCCCGCGATGCCGAAAAATGGTTCTGAAGGTCGACAAGACGCGGGCGCTGTCGTCTCCTTTCAGTAGAGACGACAGGCGACGCGGGATCGTCGGCGATGGTGCTGCGCGTAAAAACCGCCGCGGTCAGTGACTAACGAGTCGCTTGAGCAGCTCTATGGCTTTGGCCAGCGATTCCTGTTCTTTTGTGTTGTAGCAGGCGTAGATTTCCCGCAGCAGCCAGTCTTCCCTGGCGGCGCGACTGGCCTGGATCATGGTGAGAAACTGCGGTGTCAGTGACAGTATGGTCTGGCGACCATCGGCCGGATCGGGCGTACCCTTGATATGGCCCGCAGCTTCCAGACCGGATACCGTTGCGCCCATCGATTGTGGCCTGACACCTTCGGCACGCGCCAAGGCGGTCACTGTCGTGGGCCCGTCGCGCTCCAGACGCAACAATACCGAACGCTGCGAAGGGGTGAAGTCCCCTGCGCTGGCCTGGGCACGCAGCTTGCGTGTAAACGAGGAAATCAGAATGCGCAGTTCTGCAGCCAGTTCCGATACCCGCGCCTGTTCGGGGCTCAACGGTTTCTTATCCATAGCGCCATGGTAGCAGATTAACAGGAAAACTACAAAGGTAACCTTCTTTTCTGTCGGGCTTTTATCTTTCTGTTTATTGCAGGCCTGGAATGTCGCCGGCAAACCGCTATCGAGCTAACGCTGGCAGAGACGGCATCTGTTCGGACACACCGGACAGGCCTGACGGGCACAGCCTGGCAAGACCACCCGTTAGCGGGCGGCCCTGCCAACGCAATGACGATCAGGCGACCTGGCTGTCCAGACGCTCGCGAATCTGTGCCAACTCCGTGGGCAAACGCTGCTGGAGTTTGTTGAACAGCTCCTCGTGCAGACCCAGTTCACGGCGCCATTGTTCCTGCTCAATGGTGGTTATGCGCTTAAATTGCGCAGCGTCAAAAGACAGCCCATCCCAGGTAATATCTTCGAAACGTGGCGATACGCCAAACAGATTTTCCTCTCCATGGGCCGTGCCGTCGATGCGTTCCAGCATCCACTTGAGCACGCGCATGTTCTCACCGAAGCCGGGCCAGATGAACTTGCCATTGTCATCGGTCTGGAACCAGTTCACGCAGAAAATGTGAGGCAGTTTCGCACCGGACTGCTCAAGCCTGCGCCCCAGATCGAGCCAGTGCTGGAAGTAGGAACTCATGTTGTAACCGCAAAACGGCAGCATGGCGAATGGGTCGCGCCGCACCACGCCCTGCGCTCCGGCCGCAGCGGCGGTGGTTTCGGACCCCATCGTGGCAGCCATGTACACCCCTTCCACCCAGTTGCGCGCCTCTGTTACCAGCGGCACAGTGTCGGATCGGCGGCCACCAAACAGGAAGGCGTCAATCGCCACGCCTGCAGGATTGTCCCATTCCGGATCGATTACCGGATTCTGGGTTGCCGCTACGGTAAAACGGGCATTGGGATGGGCAGCCTTGCGTCCTGAGTCGGGAGTCCAGTCCTTGCCTTGCCAGTCAATAAGGTGCGCGGGCGCGGGCCCCATGCCTTCCCACCACACATCGCCATCATCGGTAAGCGCCACGTTGGTAAACAACACGTTTTCACGCAACGAGGCCATGCAGTTGAAATTGGTTTTCTCGTTAGTGCCTGGCGCAACGCCGAAATAGCCGGCTTCAGGATTGATCGCGTACAAACGGCCATCTGCACCAGGTTTGATCCACGCAATATCGTCGCCCACAGTTGTGATTTTCCAGCCTGGCAGCGACGCCGGCGGAATCATCATCGAGAAATTGGTTTTACCGCAGGCAGAAGGGAACGCTGCTGCGACATGCATTTTTTTACCTTCAGGCGAGGTCACGCCCAGGATCAACATATGCTCGGCCATCCAGCCTTCATCCCGACCCATGTTCGAGGCAATGCGCAAGGCAAAGCACTTTTTGCCCAGCAAGGCATTGCCGCCATAGCCGGAACCATACGACCAGATTTCACGGGTCTCCGGATAATGCACGATATATTTGGTCTTGTTGCAGGGCCAGGAAACATCGGCCTGGTTTGGTGCCAGCGGACTGCCCACCGAATGCACGCAAGGCACAAATTCACCATTGCTGCCCAGAATGTCATACACCTTGCGCCCCATCCGGGTCATCAGCCGCATATTGACAGCCACATAGGGAGAGTCGGACAATTCGACGCCAATGTGGGCTATAGGAGAGCCCAGCGGCCCCATGGAAAAAGGAATCACATACATGGTGCGGCCACGCATACAGCCATCGAACAGGCCATCGAGCGTTTCGCGCATTTGCGCAGGTGCTTTCCAATTGTTGGTCGGACCAGCGTCTTCTTCTTTTTCGGAACAGATATACGTGCGGTCTTCCACTCGCGCCACATCATCGGGATCAGACCAGGCCAGATAAGAGTTGGGGCGCTTCTGAGGGTTCAGTTTGCGCAGAGTACCGGATTGAACCATCAACGCACACAGGCGGTCATATTCTTCCTGGGAACCATCACACCATTCGATACGATCTGGTTGGGTCAGCGCGGCAATTTGCGCCACCCAGTCTTTCAGGCCGGCGTGCTGCACCCATTCGGGCGCATTGATTTGAAGTGAAGGTTCGGGTCGAGCTGCATTCATAGGGTTTGGATCTCCGTATTCTGGCAAATGCAAAAACGCCTCCTTTGAAGGCGTCTGTTGAAACGATGCCGTATGGCGCCGGACCGGGCCTGCCAGTCGTGCAGGGATGTAAATCAGTCCGGAATGACGCCTCATTCTAATACCGCATGACGATTATGTGTATGCTTTCTCCTTTATGCGTTTCAACTTGTTGCCTGTGTTACGTTCCGGACAGCATGCACAAGCTTACCAGCTATGATATTTGTAAATGTTATTTTCCGCATATGCACATAGCTACATCACACTTGAAATTGCCCTTATCGGCTATTTAATGACGCATTGCACAATTATATTTCAGCCCCCAGACCGGCAATTTTGCCTGCTGAGGGCTTCGGTATGAAAGTCAACAATTATCGTGCTACCGCAGCAACGGCAGAGCGCGCCTTAACGCTTTCCCGGTCTGTTCTGGCTGTTTTGATGGACGCCGCGCTCAACGCGGAGATAATGCCCACGATGACGGTATAGGCCACCACCAGCCAGGGTTGACCGTTATTCTCGCGCAACAGTGCCGTGGCGATCAGCGGTGTGATGCCCGAGGCAAAGATGCCGGAAAACTGATACACAAATGAAATACCCGTGTACCGGACCCGCGTGTCAAACAATTCGCAAAACAAGGCCGCTTCCGGACCATACACCATGGCATACAGAATACCGAAAGGAATCACAATTGAGAGCCAGACGACAAACACGTTGTCCGAAAAAGTGGTCATGAGCCAGAATGCCGGAATCGCCGAAAAACCGGTAATCAGGGAGCCCCAGAAATAAGTACGGGTGCGCCCGAGCCGGTCGGACATCGCGCCAAAATAAGGAATGAAAGCGCACATCACGATAGCGGCAATCATCACGCCGGTCAGCGCGTCGGTTCGCGACATCTCCAGGTTCTTGGTCAGATAGCTGATAATGAAGACGCCGAAAATATTGAAAAATACGCCGTCAATATAGCGAGCACCCATACCCTTCAGAATGTTCATTGGATAGTTCTTGATCATCTCCACAAACGGAATCTTGCTTTCCGCATTTTGCGCCTTGATCTGCGCAAACTCCGGACTTTCCTTGACGGCCAGCCGGATGTACATTCCGACAAAGACCAGCAGAGATGACAACAAAAAGGCAATGCGCCAGCCCCAGCTCAGGAACTGCGCATCGGTCAGCAAGGACGACAACAGCGCGACGACACCCGAGGCCAGGCACAGCCCCAGAGACAGCCCGATTTGCGGCAGGGAGGCATACAATCCTTTTTTCTCTGGCGGCGCATATTCATAGGTCATGAGCACCGCGCCACCCCATTCTCCTCCCAGGCCGATACCCTGCAGGACACGGCAAAACAGCAGTAATGCTGGCGCCAGATACCAATACTGTCGTAAGAAGGAATCAGACCGATGGCCACGGTGGAAACACCCATGATCATCAATGTCATGATCAGTGCGCTTTTGCGCCCGACCTTGTCGCCCAGATGACCAAAAATGATACCGCCCAGCGGGCGCGCCAGAAAGCCTACCGCAAACGTTGCATACGCCAGCAGCGTACCGATATAGGGATCTTCGCCGGGAAAATACAGTTGGTTGAACACCAGGCCGGCGATCACTCCATATAGAAAAAAGTCGTACCATTCAATCGTCGCACCTACCAGCGAGGCGGCTACGACCCTGCGCAATCCTTTTTTGTCACTCATTGTTGTCTCCATGTATTGATTTATGTACAGCTTTCATTTCGAACCGACATATTTCATTTGCAATTGCACGTCGCTTCGCTCTCCCTGCCGCTTGCTAACTTATCTGCACGCTTTCTGCTGCGGTGGCTTCCACCTGTACTTCATTGAGTCCGGCCACCGCAGGGCTCTGGATCCGGCTGGCCTGATCACCGGCCTGCGCATCCTCAAGCACAAATACAGCGGCCCTTTCGGCAACCATGACAACCGGCACGTTGGTATTTCCCGACACGAGCGTTGGCATAATCGAAGCATCAACCACACGTAGTCCCTGCAGGCCTCTGACGGCCAGCCGGTGATCGACAACCGCCATCGGGTCCTCTGCGGGCCCCATCTTCGCGGTGCCCGACGGATGGAAAATCGTGGCGCCGTTCTCGCGGCAGAAATGCAAAATCTCATCGTCGCTGCGGACATCGCGTCCAGGCTTGACCTCGCCCTTCATCAGGGACTGCATTGGCTGGGCGTCTGCAAGCTTTCTGGTTAAGCGCACTCCGGCAATGGCCGTGCGGCGATCCAGGTCGGTTGCCAGATAATTGGGCTGCATCGCCGGCGCCTCGAACGGGTCAGTCGAGCGAATACGAAGATGTCCGCGCGATTCGGGGCGTAACTGACACACGGAAAAGGTGCAGCCTGAAAAGTCATGAACCTTACCGCCGGCCATATCGGCCGACAGCGTGCCAAAATGAAACTGCACATCGGGGCGCGCGTCGGTTTCGGACAAGGCGTTGCAAAACAGCGCGCCTGGTTAATACCAATGGCCAGCGGGCCGCCTCGCAGCAGCGCCCATTGCAGGCCCATCTTTGCCTTGCCGCTCCAGCTGCGCAGCAGATCATTGGTAGTAATGGGCTTGTTCACTTCGTAGATCAGGCGAAACTGCAAATGGTCCTGAAGATTCTCGCCCACGCCATTGAGCGCATGCACCATGGGAATGCCTAATGGATTCAGGTGTGCTGGATTACCCACCCCTGACAATTGCAATAACTGCGGCGACTGCAGGGCGCCCGCGCACAGGATCACTTCGCGGTTTACGTTTAATGTCTTGACTGTCCCATGTTGGCGATATTGAATGCCTGCCGCTTTCTTCCCACGGAACAAAATACGCATGGCCTGCGCTTCGGTTTCGATACGCAAGTTCGGGCGGCGCCTTGCCGGGTTCAGATAGGCGACCGCGGTGGAACAGCGCCGGCCATTACGGGTCGTCAACTGGTAGTACCCGGCTCCGCGCTGATCGCCTGTATTGAAATCCTTGCGAGACGGTATGCCCAGACTGTTGGCGGCACTAATCAGCGCATCGACCAATTCGTGACGGGTCGGGATCGACGTAGCATTAAGCGGACCATCCGTGCCATGAGTCGGGCCGGGCCCAAGGTCATTATTTTCAAGTTTACGGAAGTACGGCAGGCAGGCATCCCAACTCCATCCCTGGTTGCCCAACGCTTCCCAATGATCATAATCTTCCTTCTGCCCGCGGATGTAGATCAGGCCATTGATAGAACTGCTGCCGCCCAGCGTTTTACCGCGCGGCCAGTAAATCCGGCGATCCAGCATATTGTGATCGGGATCGGTGTAAAAGCCCCAGTTCAATCGCGGATTGAACATGGTCTTGCCATAACCGATAGGAATATGAATCCACATATTGCGATCAGCCGGACCCGCCTCCAGCAGGCACACTGAATATTTGCCATTCTCGCTCAGCCTGTTGGCCATTACGCACCCGGCTGAGCCGCCGCCCACCACCACATAGTCCACGTTCTCTTGCATAGTCTTGTCTACCTGCCAGTTCTGATTTGTTGGAGCTAGTGTGCGTCTGGCAAGCCACGATTTGTTAGGGGTATACACCAATCATTTCAATTTTGAAACGATAACCGCCGTTTTCATTTCATTTACCGGAACGGATAGTTTCAAATTATTGGATATTTAATTTTTTTTATTCCACAATAAATAGAGAGACAAACATGACTATGACAAATCAAGATTCAAAACATCTGCGTATTCTGACTGTGATAGAGCACCTGGCCTGCGCCAGCTATCCGCTATCACTTGCACAGATCGCCCAGCGCACCGCGTTGCCCAAGGCCAGTGTTCTGCGGCTTTTGCAACAGTTGCAGGACGCCGCCTATGTCACGCGGCTGCCTGATGATCGCGGCTACGTACTGGGCGCCTGTTCGCATCAATTAGCACTGTCCGTGCTCAGCTCCACGCACTTTGATCGTATGTGCCGACTGCTGCTTGGAAAGCTGGTGGCTGCCACCGGAGAAACGTGCAATCTGACCGCGCTGATCGACAATCAGGTGCATTATCTGGCGCGTGTCGAACCTGAGAGCGACATGCGCCTGCAACTGCATCTGCGCACCGGCGCCCATGTGCCATTGCATTGCACCGCCAGCGGCAAACTGTTTCTGGCAATGATGCCCGATGTGCACCGCAAGAGCCTGCTCGATACGCTGCCGCTACCGGCCATGACACCCAAAACCATTACCGACCGCCAACGCCTTGCTCATGAACTGGGGCTGATCGCGCAGCAGAAAATCGGCACCGACAACGAAGAGTTCGTCAAAGGCATGGTCGCCATTGCCGTGCCGGTCCAGGACGACCGAGGCCGCGTGATTGCGGCTGTCGCCTGTCATGCCCCGACCGCGACGCATTCATTTTCAGACCTGTTCACTTTCTCCAGCATGATGAAGGACACCGCCCTGGCGCTGGGCCAGGTGCTGGCCGGCAATGCAAAGCCTGGCGACAGGCAGGATTTCGAAACCCCGTGACAACCCATGCATTTCATTTCATCCACAGCCGTACTTAACCGCCGTACTCAACAGCCTTAAATAACTGATCTATAGGTGATCTCATGAACAAACGTCCTTTTTTGCGTTCCCTGGTTTTGTCCGCTGTCGCACTGGTCCCGGGCCTGGCTTCCCAGGCCTGGGCTCAGAACGACACGATTAAAATTGTTGTCGGTTATCCGGCAGGTGGAATTCTCGACGCGCTGGCGCGCGCTGTCGCCGAAGAATACAGAAAAACCGGCAATGGCCAGGCTTATGTCGAAAACAAGCCAGGCGCCTCGACCATGATGGCGGCAACCGAAGTCGCAAGGGCCAAACCCGACGGACGCACGGTCCTGCTCTCGCACTCCATGCCATTTACCAGTTATCCCTACACCTATGCCAAGCTCAACTATTCCCCCAGCGACCTGACGCCCGTGGCCAATCTGGCGAACGTGCCGATTGTGATATCTACCGGCAGCGTCCAACCGTACAAAACGATTCAGGAATATATGACCGCAGTCAAGGCTGATCCGGCGCTTGCCGCTGTCGGCCTGGCCGGACTGGGCGGTCCCACGCACTTTGGCGTGCTGCAGATGGCCAAGCAACACAACGTCAAACTTGAACCGGCTTCCTATTCCGGCGGCCGCAGCTGGTCAATGATGAAATGGGCGGCCATGTGCCGCTGGGCGTGGACGCAGCGGGTGCGCAGATGGAACTGTATCGCGCCGGGAAAATCCGCTTTCTGGGACTGGCCGGCACCCAGCCGGTCAGCTTTCTGCCCGGTGTAAAAACGCTGCATGAACAGGGTGTTGGCGGCTTCGAGAACGTAAAAATCTGGTATGGCGCCTATGTACCAAAAGGCACGCCACCGGACACCATCGCCCGGCTGGAAAAGGCGTTTATCGCCATTGCCCAAAATGCCCAGTTGCGCAAGAACTTCGAAAAGCTGGGCCTGGAGCTGACCGGCGAATCGGCCGCCAGCATGACGGCGTTACTGGAAAAGGAAAAGAAAACCTGGCCACCGATTATCAAGGAATCGGGCTTTAAGGCAAATTGAGGCGATACGACTGTTGATCTGTCATCGCCATTTGGGAGCGTCCGCCACGGGCGCTGCTCGCCTGCCAAGAGAACAGGATAGCAGGCACCTGCCGCAGGCGCTGCGGGCCCACGGCCAATGGCCCGAGAGGTTCAGGCCAGCACGGCCTGCCTGAGTGCATCTTGCAGCGCCACCTTGTCCAGCTGCGTTGTGCCGACAAACACCAGCGGTCCGGCGCATGCTGTCTGCATTGCTGGTTCAAGGTTCACGCGCTGGCCTCGCACATAATGCAACACGCACATTCTTTTTTCCGGGCCAAGCAGAACAATGCCCTTGGCGCGCAGAACCGACGCCGGCATTTGATCAAAAACCGCGAGCAACCGTTGCTCATCAAATGCGCCGGCATTGTCAAAACTATAAGACTCAAATGACTGTGCTGCCGGCGCCATGGTCTGCCGGCCGGCAAACAGCCCGGTACTGATGGCGCTGGCCGTAGGCATTTGTGATGGATGTTGCGCTGAGCCAGACAACAGCCGTGTCCAGTCAAACTGACCGTTGCTACCGACAAACACGGGGATGCCCGGCGCCGTATCATGCAGCCAGGCCAACACCAGCTTGCGCCGCGCCTGGTCCACCAGATCAATTTTATTGAGCAAAATTATATGGGCTGCGGCAATCTGCGTTTTCACCATCTGGCCGGTATGTCGATCCTCACATTGTTCAAGCACGGCGGCCGCATCCACGACGGTGATAATGGACTGCAAGGCAAACCCCTGACCCAGCGCACCGATCTGCGCGATCTTTTTTGGATCGCTCACGCCGCTACCCTCGATAATCAACCCGTCCAGGTTGGCTGCCTGCTTTTCAATGGCCATAAGCGCGTTCATCAGCTCACCTCCCATGGAACAGCATACACACCCGTTGCGCAACGAAATAACGCCGTCTCCACTGACCGACTGGATCAGCGAAGCGTCAATATTGACGGCACCAAAATCATTGACCAGGACCATTAGCCGCAAGCCATGGGGCGCCTGCAGCAATTGATTGAGAACCGTCGTTTTGCCGGCTCCCAGGAAGCCGCCCAGCACGGTCAGCGCGATGGCCTGGCTCATGGTTGTGCTCATGCTTCTGTCTGCGGGCAGGGAAATACCGTGCCGCCCAGGACGGTGCCCCAGATCCTGATGTCCTTGAGCCTGACCGGATCGACCGCCAGCGGATCTTCTTCAAGAATGGCAAAATCGGCCTGCTTGCCGGTCTCGATACTGCCGATCCGGTCATCCAGCTTGAGCGTATAGGCAGCGCCCAGTGTCATGGCATGCAATGCCTGTTGCACCGAAATCCGGTTTTCCTCGCCCAGTACGCGGCCGGACGCTGTCATTCTGTTGACGGCGCACCAGGCAGTAAACAGGGCGCAATAGGGGTAACCGGGGCATCCGAATGCAATGAAATCGGCACACCCTCAGCCAACGCCGTAGCAGCGGCGTTCAAGCGGTTGGCGCGCTCGGGCCCCATGGTCATCTCGTAATGGGCATCACCCCAATAGTACAGATGGTTGGCAAACAGGTTGGCGCACACACCCAGGCTGGCCATGCGACGAAACTGTGCCGTGCTGGCCATCTGGCAATGCTGCAGGGTATGTCTGTGGTCGCGACGCGGGCTGGCGGCAAGCACCGCTTCCAGGCATCGAGCGCGACGTCGGTCGCCTCATCGCCATTGGTATGGATATGCACGGTCAGCCCCGCATCATGATAGGTCTGGATCAGCTCGCGCAACTGTTGCGGCGGAATCACCCAGATGCCGTTCTCCTGCGCACCTGCCGGTGGCTTGTAATAATGCGGCCAACGCAGCCTGGCGGTAAAGCCCTGAATGGAGCCGTCCACGATCAGTTTGACAATGCCAAAACTGAGTTTGTCCGTGTTGCGCGCGATGCTGGGCAGGACCCGATCAAGTCCCTTGCCTTCGGGGTCGCGCAAGGGCGCATAAGCCGGCACCAGGCGCAACGGAAAGGTTTCACCGGCGGTGGTTGCCGCCAGGCTGGCCAGTGTGTCCTCGCTCAGGTCATTGACCAGGTCAGTCGCGGTGGTGACGCCAGCCAGTTGCGCTACCCGGGCAAAATTCCAGATACCGTGGGAGGTCTGCCCTCATCAAAATAGACGTTGCCGATCTTGCGGAACACCAGATACATGGCCGCAAATTCCTGCAACTGCCCTGTCAGTCTGCCCGAAGCGTCACACTCGACGCCATCGATACCCGAATCAGCCGTGATGCCGGCCATCTGCAGCATGGCAGTGTTAACGTTCATCAAGTGGATACTGGCATGCAGCACCACAACCGGGCGGCTGGCCGACACCTGGTCCAGATGTTCGGTTGTTATTCGTTCTCCCTGGAAATAGATCGGATCAAAACCCCACGCACACAGGGTTTGGGCTGGATCCTCCATGGCCTGCTCAGCCTGCTGCAAGCGCGCAACAACAGCCTGCAACGTTTTCAGACCTTTCCACAAGCGCCCATCCGGACCGCGCCTGTCGTAAAAACCCACATAGACAAAACTCCACATGCCGCCTTCAAGCAAATGGCTATGCCCTTCAATCAAGCCAGGCATGATGAATTTGTCCGCAAACCGGTCATCCACCACCGCCTCGCCCCAGCCCTGTAATGAGGCCAGATCGCCGGCCCCCAGAATACGGCCATCCCTGACCGCGACATGCGTGGCCCGCGGCTGCGCGGGATTCATGGTGATAATGCTGCGCGCACGATAGATGCGTATCTCTGCCTTGTCCGATTTAGATTGCGACATGTTTACTCCTCCTTTGACCCGCACATATTACTATAGGCGGATATAAAAATTCTACATTACGAGATTATTTATCTCGGTTTTTAAAATTTATGTTGACCAAGACTCAATTTTCCTCGTATCATTAACAAAAATCGGAATTTTTCATACCGAATATTCATATTTCCACGAACAAAGTGAGGATACGTCAATCATGAACACATCAACACCCCAGCAATCCCCCCAGAAAGCCGTTAGCGGCGTGCAGAAAATGACACCATCGGAGGCCTTTGTTGAAACCATGGTCGCCAATGGCGTAACCAATATCTTTGGCATTATGGGTTCAGCCTTTATGGATGCCATGGATATCTTCGCCCCGGCCGGCATCCGGCTGATTCCGGTGGTTCACGAACAAGGCGGCGCGCACATGGCAGACGGCTATGCGCGGGTCAGCGGTCGCCATGGCGTGGTTATCGGCCAGAACGGCCCTGGCATCAGCAACTGTGTGACAGCCATTGCTGCCGCCTATTGGGCACACTCTCCAGTTGTAATGATCACTCCCGAAACGGGCACCATGGGCATGGGGCTGGGCGGCTTCCAGGAAGCCAACCAGCTGCCTATGTTCCAGGAATTCACCAAGTACCAGGGACACGTCAATAACCCGAAACGCATGGCCGAATATACCGCCCGCTGCTTTGACCGGGCTTTGTCCGAAATCGGCCCGACCCAGTTGAATATTCCACGTGATTATTTCTACGGCGAAATCGAAACCGAGATTCCACAGCCCCAGCGTCTGGATCGTGGCGCCGGTGGCGAGAAAAGCCTGAACGAAGCAGCCGAACTGCTGGCTACCGCCAAATTCCCCGTTATCCTTTCCGGCGGTGGTGTGGTCATGGCCGATGCGGTCGAAGAATGTAAAGCACTGGCCGAACGGCTGGGTGCGCCAGTGGTCAACAGCTACCTGCATAATGACTCATTCCCTGCCAGCCACCCGCTGTGGGCCGGCCCGCTGGGCTACCAGGGTTCCAAGGCAGCCATGAAACTGATCGCACAGGCCGATGTCGTGGTGGCGCTGGGTTCACGCCTGGGCCCATTCGGCACGCTGCCACAACATGGCATGGATTACTGGCCCAAAGAAGCGAAGATCATTCAAATTGATGCCGACAACAAAATGCTCGGCCTCGTGAAGAAAATTTCAGTTGGCATTTGTGGCGATGCCAAGGCAGCGGCCGTCGCATTGCTGGAGCGCTGCAGGACAAGAAACTGGCTTCGGACGCAACCAAAGAGACGCGCGCCAAAACCATTGCCGACGAAAAAGCGGCATGGGAAAAAGAGCTGGATGAATGGACGCATGAGAAAGATGCGTACAGCCTGGACATGATCGAAGAAGCCAAGAAAGAAGGCGGCAAATATCTGCATCCACGCCAGGTACTGCGTGAACTGGAAAAAGCCATGCCGGAAAACGTCATGGTCTCTACAGACATCGGCAATATCAACTCGGTGGCCAATAGCTACCTGCGTTTCGAAAAACCACGCAGCTTCTTTGCACCAATGAGCTTTGGCAACTGCGGCTATGCCCTGCCCACAATTATTGGTGCCAAAGTGGCTGCACCGGACCGTCCTGCCATCGCCTATGCCGGCGACGGCGCCTGGGGCATGAGCATGGTCGAAATCATGACTTGCGTGCGCCACGATATCCCGGTAACCGCAGTGGTCTTCCATAACCGTCAATGGGGTGCCGAGAAGAAAAACCAGGTGGACTTCTATAACCGCCGCTTTGTTGCCGGCGAACTGGATAACCAGAGCTTTGCCGAAATTGCGCAAGCCATGGGTGCAACCGGTTTCGTTGTCGACAAACTGGAAGACGTGGGCCCGACCCTGAAAAAGGCCGTGGACATGCAGATGAACGAAGGCAAAACCTGCGTCATTGAAATCATGTGCACCCGCGAACTTGGTGATCCATTCCGTCGCGATGCGCTGTCCAAGCCTGTACGGTTCCTGGACAAATACAAAGACTACGTCTAAACCACTAGCGCAACCGGAGGAGCACATCATGGGCGTTTTGCAACGCATCGTCGAAACGGCGAAAGCCGCCCGAAACGCATCGTGCTGTGCGAAGCCCAGGATCCGCGCGTGCTTGCAGCGGCAATACGGGCCCACCGGGACCGTATTGCAGATGTCATCATGGTGGGCGATCCGGCGCAAGTCGCCGCGACCGCCAGCCAGCACGGCCTGGATATCTCGGGGATAGCCATTACCGATCCGGCAACCAGCCAAGCGCGTGAACGCTATGCGCAGCAGCTGTGCCACTTGCGCGCGAAAAAAGGCATGACGCTGCAGCAGGCCCAGCAAGCCATTGCTCAACCGCTGTGCTTTGCCAATCTCATGCTGCAAATGGGCGATGCCGACGGCTCGGTCGCCGGCGCCGTTCACACGACTGCCGATGTGGTGCGCACCGCCCTTCAGGTAGTAGGCGCCAATGCCTCTGCCGGTAGCATCGTGTCCAGTTTTTTCCTGATGATTTTTGAACATGAACACCACCCCACCAAGGGTGGCATGATTTTTTCCGATTGCGGCCTGGTCATTGATCCGGACGCACAACAGCTGGCACGTATTGCCCTGGACTCGGCAAAAAGCGCAAGTGCGCTGCTTGGCGAAGCGCCCCGCATTGCCATGCTATCGTTCTCGACCCTGGGAAGCGCGCAACATGTCAACGTGACCAAAGTTCAGCAAGCCACCAGCCTGGTCAGACAGGCGCAGCCCGATCTGCTGATCGATGGCGAAGTACAACTGGATGCCGCCATTATTCCCGACATTGCCTCGCGCAAACTCAGCGATTCGCAGGTCCATGGTCGAGCCAATGTGTTGATTTTTCCGGATCTGAATGCCGGCAATATAGGCTATAAGCTGGCCGAAAGACTGGGAGGCGCCATCGCTGTCGGCCCGCTGCTGCAGGGGTTGAACAAACCGGCCAATGATCTGTCGCGGGGCTGTAGCGCCGACGACGTCTACAATGTGATTGCCGTCACTTGCGTACAGGCACAACAGCAGCAACAAGCTGGCGCCGATCAATTATCGTCGGTGTCCGCCGGCCAGTAACCGCGCAATATCGTAAAAGACAGCAGGCGTCAGTGCCTGCTGCAGATCCACCGCCAGGCTTCTTGGATAATACGAACTCAAATCCAGCCCGACACCCAGTCCAACGACATCAATACCCTGACTTATAGTTTGCCGTACAACTTGTTGCAGATGGCTGGCAAGATAAAAATCATCATTGACATGTTGCGTGGCGCTGTCCATCGGGCAGCCGTCAGAGACCACAATCAGAGTGCGTCGCCGGACCGACTGCTCCAGCAGCCGCTGTGAGGCCCACAGCACGGCCTCGCCATCTACGCCTTCCCGGTACAGATCATGCTTGAGCAATGCAGCAATATCCAGACGCGCGCGCGACCAGCTCGTATCGGCCTGCTTAAATAGCAAATGACATAGTTCATTAAGGCGCCCGGGATGAGCCGGCTTGCCCTGGCGCTGCCAGTCTTTCATGGCGCCACCACCATTCCAGGCACCGGTAGTAAACCCCAGCAATTCAGTTTGCACGCCAGCCATGCCCAAGGCCCGCAACAGGGTATCGAGCAGCACCGACAGGCGGCGCGCATGCGTACGCATGGAACCGGAGCAATCGAGCAAAATGGTGACCGCCTGATCGACCCGGTCAATGACCTGGTCCTGGCGAAATATCCGGGTTTCCGCGGGGCTGGCAACCAGCTGACTAAGTGTGCGGCCGTCCAGAATGCCCTCTTCCTGTCCAAATATCCAGCCGTCGTCCTGCGGCATGCGAAAGATGCGGCGAAACAATCTGGCCAGTTGAGCCACCCCGATAGATAATGACGCGCGATCTTCGTCCATTTGCTGGCGAAACTGCTTGAGCTCTGCGCGCCTTACGCGCGAGGCTGCCAGCTCAACACGATCGTAGCGACGAGTAAATACACGGTAACTGGCCTGGTGCTGATCGAATACCCGGCTTTGTCCGAACGGCGCGACATCAAACCCTTCTTCGGGCTGCGCATCCGGTGTGAGCAGCAGGGAAAACAGCGAGCGGCTGTTTTTCTCGGAATCCTTTTGCCGGCGATCCAGCGCGATTTCCTCCGCCAGATTCAAACTGACCTTCTCGGCAAGCCGCGCCGCCATCACTGCGTAGGCGGCCTGATCATTGCGCAGACGGCGCAAGGCATGCAGCTCATGCCCTATTTCAGCTGCCATACCGGCGCGCGTGGCCTCCAGCAGATCCTGCTGCGCTTCGCTAAGCACGCCCCCGGTTACTCTTGACCACACAGTCAACATAACGGTAAACAGCAAAATGCCCAGGCTGGACTCGATCAAGGCCGAATGTTCAAACGCCTCGGCCCAGGCACGAAAGCGCATCTGCACATTGGCGTGCACCCCGGGCCAGTCTGATGCAACCGTCGCTTCCAGGCGCACCTGTTCGAAAAAATCATAGAGCAGCCGGGCAGTCTCTTCTTGTGGACAGGCCTGCTCATAAATGATCGGATCGCAAGCTAACAGACGCAAGGCCAGACCGTCGGCCACGGCTCGAAAATCCCTGAAAGTCTGATTATCGGGGTCCAGCCGCAGATGCGGCGCCAGCACCGGCACCAGACTGTCGTCCAGATACAGCCTGCCCTTTCTGAAATGCGCATTGGTGCGCCCGCTGATGGCACGCACGGCAGCGCCGCACAATTCGTCGGTGTGTTGCTGGAATATGCTGTGCGCAATGTCGTTCACGTCAGCATGGTACCCATGAATGCTTCGGGCAGCTCCTGCTCGAAGCAGCGCTGATAATATTCTGCAATCAGTTCTTTTTCTGCGTCATCACATTTGTTCAGGAATGACAAGCGAAATGCCAGACCGGTATCGCCGAAGATCTGGCGATTCTCTGCCCAGGTAATCACGGTGCGAGGCGACATGAGTACGGAAATATCTCCCGCCTCAAATCCCTTGCGCGTAAGATTAGCCAAATCCACCATCTTGCGAATTGTCTGGCGTCCTTGTGCATTGTCCATTTGCGGCACCCGGGCAGCGGTAATCTGCACCTCGTCCTCGGGCTGCAGATAATTGAGCGCAGCAACAATATTCCAGCGATCCAGCTGCGCATGATTAAGCGATTGTGTGCCATGGTACAGGCCGTTCAGATTGCCCAGCCCCAGCGTATTGGCAGTCGCAAATAGCCTGAAATGGGCATGCGGGGCGATGCTGCGGTTCTGGTCCAGCAGCATGAAATGACCGTTGCGCTCCAGAATCCGCTGAATCACAAACATGACATCGGGCCGACCGGCATCATATTCGTCAAAAATCAGCGCCATGGGTTGCTGCAACGCCCAGGGCAGAATCCCTTCCTGGAACTCGGTGACCTGGCGCCCTTCCCGCAACACGATGGTGTCCTTGCCGACCAGGTCCAGGCGGCTGATATGACCGTCCAGGTTGACCCGTACACAAGGCCAGTTCAGCCTGGCGGCCACCTGTTCGATATGCGTGGACTTGCCGGTGCCGTGCAGGCCCTGGATCAAGACCCGCCGGTTCTGGATGAAACCGGCCAGGATGGCAAGCGTGACATCATGATTGAAATGATAGGCGGAGTCGATTTCCGGCACATGGTCCGTGGGCTCGCAAAACGCAGGCACGGTCAGATCGGTATCAAGCCCGAAGACTTGCCTGACGGAAATTTCGCGCACGGCGCGGGGTGAGTCTTGCGGGGTGGTCATGAAGTTCTGCCTCCGTTGCGGATCGCAATGGCGGACCACTGCGCGTGAATGAGTTAGGCTGCCGCGTTGGCTTTTTCAATTTCTGCCAGCGAGTCGGCTGCACGACGCAACACCGGCAAAAAGTCCAATGCCTTTTCGCGGGTAATGCGCATAATGGGAGACTGCGCCGCAATGCCCATGTTGGACTTGCCGTTTTCTCCCGGAACCAGCACGGCAATACAGATCAGGCCAGGCAAAAACTCTTCATTGTCCATGGCATAGCCCTGCCGGCGCACCTGCTCTATTTCCTGTTCGATCGCGTCAAAGCGCGTCAGGGTATTCGGGGTATACTGTTCCAACGGGGCGGCTTCCAGCAGACGACGACACTGTGAAGGCGACATTTGCGCAAGAAACAGCTTGCCGCTGGCCGAACAATGCAGCGGCACGCGCGAGCCCGGATGCAGATAGAACCGGAGCGGCGCAACCGTTTCCACGCGATCCAGATACAATACCTCGTTGCCGCTGCAGGCGGTAATATTGCAGCTTTCACCGATTTCCTCGACCAGGTGCCGCAATACTGCGCGTCTGGAGCCATGAATGGTGTTGTTCAGCAGCAGTTTTTCCGCCATCTGGTGTAAACGACGACCCGTGCTGTACTGCCTGCCATCGCCGTCGCGAATAATCAGCCTTGCGCTTTCCAATTGCTGTAGCATACGGTGCAGGGTTGGCTTGGGAATACCCAGTTCTTCACTCAGGCTTTGCAGCGAAAAATAACTGTCTTTTTCGGCAATGACCTCAAGAAGCGCAAACAGCCGTAGCGTTGGGGTATTGCCTTCGACACGTTCAGATTCGATCATATCCATAGAAATCGCCATTTATTCCAGTTATTTTGCAATTTATTTCAAATAATGAAATAAATTATACCAATAACCGGAATATTGATCAACGTTTTCTTGAAACTACCGGAAAATGCTGCGCAACCAGTTCAGCCAGGGTTTTAATGCCAATTGCAATTTTCGGCTCGTCAATGGAGCCATAGCCAAAACGAATGTAGCGGCGGGCACCTTTCGATACCCTGCTGAAAAATACCTCGCCCGGTTCAAGAACAATCCCGTTTTGTAACGCCACTGCCGTCAGCGCGGTGGTGTCGATATGCTCCGGCGCCCTTACCCAGCAGAATGATCCGCCTGGCGAGGAGATAATCTGAAATGCGGGCAGATACTCCCTTAGGGCATCACGCAGCACCCGTTCGCGCTGACCATAGATTTGCGATTGCTTGCGCAGAAAAGACTGGTAGTGGCCCAGCGAGACGAACAGGGCAAAGGCCCGTTGCAGGAACGAAGGGGCATGTCGCAACATCAGCCGTTTCAGTGCACGCAGCTCGTCGACCAGCGGCTTTGGACCAACAATGAAACCCAGCCGCAGCCCGGGCGCAAATGTTTTTGACAAACTGCCGACATAAATCACACGCCCGTTCTGATCCAGGCTCTTGAGCGCAGGAAAAGGTTTATCAATAAAGCTGTTTTCAAATTCAAAATCATCTTCGACAATCACCGTATTGCAGGCATTGGCTTTTTCCAGCAGCGCCTGCGCCGCGCCATGGACATGGTGACCCCGGTGGGGCATTGGTGACTCGGCGTGACAAAAATCATATCCATGTCAACCGTGATGCCTTCGACATCGACGCCCTCTTCATTGACCGGCACCGGCACCACGTGACGGGTGCGGCTGGAAAAAATATTACGCGCGTCCGGATAACCGGGCTCTTCCATACCCACTTTATTGCCCGGCCTGACCAATAAATCTGCCAGCAGATACAGCGCGTGCTGAGCACCCACTGTCACCATGATTTCATCCTTGGTTGCCGAAAAACCCCGTCGCGGCAGAACCTGGTTCTGGATTGCCGCAATAATCTCGGGATCGTCCATCATGATCAGGTCCTGGGCCCAGCTGCGAATATCCACGATCGACAGTGCCTTCATGCAGCATTCTCGCCATTCGGAAGTGGGAAACAAGGCAGGATCAAACTGACCGTAAACAAAGGGATAGGGCTGGGTCTGCCAGTTGGCCGGCTTACGGATGTTGCGTTGCTGGCTGGGCCTTGCATGGATGCGCCCGTGCCAGAAATCGGTTTCGTCATCGCCGCCGGCGCTGGCGATAATATCCAGCATATTGCGCTGCTGCGCCGCCTGCCCCACGAAATGACCGCTGCGGTTGCGCGTTACCAGATAGCCTTCGCTGACCAGTTCCTGATAAGCAAACACAACCGTGTTACGCGCCACCTTGAGCGTGTCCGACAGAAAACGGCTGGAAGGCACCGGCGCATCCGGCGTCAGGTGTCCCTGCGTAATGGCGGCCACCAGCATTTGGCGGATCCGGCCCTGCAGCCCAAGCGATTCACTGGTTTCACGAAACAACTTTTCCCAAAGCAGCGCACTTAAGGCTGCCCGGCTGGGCGCGCTGACCTTGTCCGATCCCGGACTGACTCGTTTTCTTTGATTAGTCATTGCTTTTTTCTTGTAACAGGCCAATGATGGCGTGATCCGGCACCCGACGGGCTTGTCAGTGTGCCGGTTCGCGATAATTTCAAATGCAAAGGAAGCTTGCGATTATCCCTGAAACGGACATGGCCGCCGTGCAAAGGCGACGCATGTCGGCAAACCGGCGGCGTGCACAGGTTTTTTCTACACCTTGCCCTTCCAGGGCACCATGGCCTTCTCTATATAGCGGATCAGGGCGTCAAAGATAAACGCAAAAAATCCGATAATAATAATGCCCATAATGACGGTATCACTGGCCAGATACTGCGCTGCATTCAATACCATGAAACCCAGTCCGCGATCGGCCGCCACCATCTCGGCAGCAACCAGTGTACTCCAGCCTACCCCAATACCAATGCGCATGCCTGTGAAAATTTCCGGCAGGGCCGATTTCAATATCACATACGAAACAATCTGTCTGTTTGATCCACCCATGGAGTAGGCAGCGTGAATCTGCTCCATTGACACCGACTTGACGCCGGCTCTGGCAGCAATTGCCATGGGGCAAAGATAGCCAGATAGATCAGGAAAACCTTGGGAAACTCGCCAATACCGAACCAGATAATGACCAGCGGCAGATAAGCCAGCGGCGGCAGTGGCCGGTAGAACTCGATGATCGGATCAAACAGCCCACGCGCGACGCGATTGACACCCATCATGATACCCACCGGTACGGCCGTAAGCAGCGCCAGAAAGAACGCCGAAAACACCCGGGTCAGGCTGGCCACGGTATGCTCGACAAGCGTCGCATTGGCAATGCCATCTGTCATGCCTACGATGAATTTGTTATACACCGCCACAGGCGATGGCAGAAACAGTGGCTTCACCCAGCCGAAATACGTAATAATCGACCAGAATACCAGCAATGCAATCGCAGTTGCGATACTGATAAACACGCTGGCGCCGGCACCTGGGGCTCCGTAAACTTGCCCCGGTACGGCAGCAGATCTGCCGAACAGTTTATTAAGCATGGTGGCCTCCTTCCCGCTCGTCGCTGTAGATGATGTTAAGTACGGTCTCGCGCATGCGGATGAATTCGGGGCTTGATTTGATTTCCCTGGCGCTTTTTCCTGCCAGAAACTCCCGATTGAACGACAGGTCGTACGTGTTGGTAATGCGGCCCGGCCGTGGTGACATTACGATCAGCTTGGAACCAAGAAAGAGTGCCTCTTCCACGCTATGGGTAATAAAAAAGAACATTTTGTGTGTCACTTCCCACACCTTGAGCAACAACTCCTGGATGGTTTCGCGAGTCAATGCATCCAGCGCAGCCATCGGCTCATCCATGAGCAACATGGCCGGATTGCAGGTCAGAATGCGGGCAATACCCACCCGCTGCTGCATGCCGCCGGACAGCTGGTAAATCATATGTTGATGAAAGTCCTTAAGTCCCACCAATTCCAGATTGCGCGCTGCAATCTCATGCCGTTTCGCCTTGGACACACCCTGCAGCTTCAGGCCAAACTCAGTATTCTCTATGACATTGAGCCAGGGCAGCAATGCGTGTTTTTGAAACACCACGCCACGATCCGCACTCGGACCAGAGATCGGTTCATTACCCAGCATGATCGAACCGGAAGAAGGCGACATGAAGCCGGCCAGCAGGTTCAAAAAGGTTGTCTTGCCGCAGCCCGAGGCGCCGAGCGCTACCACGAACTGACCACTATTGATGGTAAGGTTGACGTCCTTGAGTGCGACCACACTGTCATTGTGGCGAATCCCTGGATACACCACGTTGACGTCTTTTACGTATAAATTCTCGGCTACAGTTTGCATTGCGATTGTCTCCAACGACGCTTGGGTTCTGTGAAAGGTGGGTTCCCACCTTTCACGTTTATGGCAGCCCCGATTATTTCGATTTTGCAGCCTGCTCTACCCAACTGGCATTCACAAAACCGCTGTAGTCAGCAAGCACAGAGTCAATCTGTTTCTGTTCCTTGAGAAATGCTGCGCTCTCGGTCAGCGCCTTGACTGCACCGGAAGCGGCGCCGCCACCCAGCCAGGTATTGGAGGCCATGTCGGCTGCTGTCGGAAAGACCAGCATTTTCATCGCTTCCAGAATATCCTTGGACTCGCCGCCAATCATCTGGGTAATACCCTTGACTTCGGGACTGCTTCCGGTCCATTTGGCGCCATTCTGTTTATAGTCAACATAGGCTTGCGCCAGGACCTTGGTATAGGCCTGCATGAACTTGGGGTTCTTCTGCGCCCAGTCTTTGTCGACCACAATACCGTCAAACGTCGGCACGCTGGCCTTGCCCACTTCCTCAGAATCGGTCAGCACCGTGCCATCTTTAAGCAGTGTGGTCAGCGCCGGTGGCCAGACATAGGCCGCGTCGATATCGCCGCGCTGCCAGGCTGCCACGATCTGCGGCGGTTGCATATTCAGAATGCGCACATCACGCGGATTCATTTTCCACACCTTGCTGAGCGCTACCAGCAAATGAAAATGCGAAGTCGAAACGAACGGCACGCCAATGCGCTTGCCTTTAAGATCTTCCGGCTTGCTAATGCCCGATTCCTTGCGGACCACCAGCGCTTCTGAATGGCCAATGTTGTCAAGAATCCAGAACAGTTGCATATTCACGCCGCGCGTTGCAGCGGCCGCAATCCCGGTAGAGCCAAGCACGCCGATAGGGATGCCGCCGGAGGCCAGGGCGCTGGAAATATCACCGGCAGAACTGAACTGGCGCCATTTAACGGTATAGCCCGCGGCCTTGAGCGGTTCGTCGAATTTTTTCATCGCAATCGCAGACACATAGGGCCCAACGATCTGCTGATAGCCGATGGTAACTTCTTCCTGCGCCGCTGCGTGGGTTGACCAGGCGAGCGTTGCCGCGGTTGCCGAGGTGCACAACAATGTTTTCAGAAACGTGTTTTTCATGTTTGACTCCACGAGTGGTGGTTTACAACGTTGTAGTAAGTGCGCCGGTCGGGCGCGACGATGTTTTGCTATGACTTTATTAATATTGCATTTGTCGGGGGTCTCTCTCTTGCTGCCGTACTGCTCCTCCTGTATTGCTCACAGTCCTGCTTGTGGCAAAGTCAGCGAACCATCAACTTTGCCGGATCGGGCGCCACGCCAAACCACTTGCGATAGATCGTGGCGTAACTCCCGGATTCGATCGCCTTGCGCAGCGCGGCATTCACCCGCTGGGTCAGCGCGCTGTCCTTGGGCATCGCAATTGCGTAGAAATTATTGGGTGTGGCCACGCTGTCGACTACCCGGACCAGCCCCTGGCCTTTGTTCTGGCTGTAATAGCGCACATTTGCAGTGTCGTGAACCAATGCATCCAGCCTGCCGGCGGCCACCTCCAGATACGGAAAACCTGCATCCATGTTCTGAAAGTACAGGACTTTCGCCTGCGGCAGCATACGGTTGACATAGTCGGCCGCTTCGGTACCCCGCTTGACGCCCACCCGTTTATCGACCAGGTCGGTAAAACGATTGATATCGGTATTGCCCTGGGCAACCACCAGGGAAATATCGCTGCGGAAATACGGATCGGAAAAATCCACGCTGCGTTCCCGCTCCTGGGTAATGGTGATGCCGGCGATGGCCATATCCACCTTGCCGGCGGTCAGATTCGCAAAGATATTGGAAAAATCCATGGGCAGCAGGGAATAAGACACGCCCATTTCACGTGTGATAAGGTCCAGCAGGTCCATATCAAACCCCACATATTTGCCGTTCTCCCGAAACTCGAACGGCAAAAAAGCGGTGTCGGTGGCAACCACCAGCGTTTCTGCCCGCGCCGCGCGGGCGCCTGGCGGCATCACTGAATACAGCATTACAAAAGTGAATGCTGCCAGTGCCAGGCCAATAGACTTGCGACGTGAGCAGTACCGAAGGTTCATCAGATCACCTCATCTCTCAGGTAATACCAGTGATAGAGCATGGCCTGTCCGAGACGCCGGAAAGGAGAAAAAAGATGTCCGGGCAGCGGCGAATTGTAGATGGGCAGATCCCATTGTGCTCCGTCCTGCCCCACAATACGCTGCGCCAGACGTCGGCCCGCCCATGCCGAGGAAGACACGCCGTTACCGCCATAGCCGAATGAATAGTACAGCGACAACGAAGGATCGGGCTGGACGATCCGCGGCATCATATCGTGGCTGACATCGACCCACCCGCTCCAGTTGTACGCAATTGGGACCCTTCGAGCGACGGGAATTTGCGGTAAAGGCCTTTTTTGAGTAACTCCAGATGCTTGGGATTGGCTGCATCCTTGCCGGTAATCGCACTGACGACTGCCAATTGCACTGAACCGTCAGGCAACAGCCGATAGTAAAAGCGCAGCGTACGGGTATCTGTAATGAACACAGTCGATTTGAGTCCGGCCTCGGCCAGTTCCTGCGCGGTCAGCGGACGGGTCACCATGGAATTGGACTGGATCGGCATCAGCTTGGAACGCGTTGTCGTATGTACGCCCTGCGTGGTATAACCGCCTGTGGCGAAAGCCACCTTGCGCGCCTTGACGATGCCGCCGGGCGTGTGCAAATGGTGCAGACCATCGCGCGTTTCCACTTTCATGACCGGGCTGGATGTGTGCACCTTGACCCCAAGCTCCCGTGCGCGTCGCAGATAACCAAAAGCCAGCTTCAGCGGGTGGACTCCAACGCCCTGAGGCTCCCATAAGGCGGCCTTTGCTTCCTGGTCGTTCACATATTCTTCGCGCAGTTCTTCCCGGCTGAGCATGCGTGTCTTATAGCCGAAAATGTTGTTCATGACCCGGCTTTCATTGCGCAGAAAATCAATTTTCTTGTCACGGTGCGCAGTGTATAAATGGCCACCGGTTTGCGCATCACAATCGAATTGCGCTACCAGTGACTCCCAGTACTCGAAACCAGAGCGGATCTCGGCATCCAGCCGTTTGGCTGTCTGCTCACCCCATTTGGCAATCCACTGAGAGCGATACAGGCGACCCATGGCATTCTGTCCCTGCCCACCATTTCGACTGGTGCATCCCCAGGCCGCCGCATTGGCCTCCAGGACTACCACCTCGGCATGATGATCCTGGGCCAGATGCAGCGCAGTAGACAGCCCGGTAAAGCCGGAACCCACCACAACCACATCTGCAATCAGCCCATCCGGCGCCGGCCCGTCATCTGGCGGCGGCTCGCCTGCAGTGGCGACCCAGTACGTCGGTGCGTACTGCTGGCCCTGTGTCGGGGTATCGGTAAGCGGATCAAACAGCGGATCGTATGCGCGCATCAAAGTTGCCATGAGGATGCTCCTGCCTATTTTCCAGCCGCAATCGCAGGACGGTTCTTGCGAAATGCGTTCTTCACAAGAATCTTGCCGTCTTTGAATGTGAACAGGTCCACCATATTGGCTTCAATACGAGCGCCATCTTTCTGGGTACCGGTAAAGGTTGTTTCCGATACTCCGCGATCGCCATTGATCCAATGCCTGCCATTGAGCCATTGCGCGTCCGGAATGTTCTCCCAGGCGGCCTGAAAAGCCTTTCTTACCGCGTCACGTCCTTCAATCCGGTTGCCGCAGACCTGATCTCCGGCCACGGTTTCGAAAACACAATCGTCATGCATGAACGACATCAGGCGTCAATGTCATGGTCATTCCACGCCTGGGAAAAGGCCTCAAGGGTCTGGATAGTTACCGCGTTACTCATTTTGCATTCTCCTGCTTTGATATTTCAATCAAAGATAGAAGAAGTTCGCCATATGGTCTAGGTCCAGTTTCCAGACTTCGTTGAGTCCAGATTCGACAAGTCACGATGAGCCATTATTGCTCACTTGTGCACCAGCCAAAAGCGTCTGCGCATTGCAGCGTATCCACCGGCACATTGGCAGTGCATAAGGCGCACGCCAGTTGTGCGCTGCGCTATTGCAGCACAGGAGGCACGCACGAAAACAGGACAACGGGCGCGCATAAGTCCAGTCAGTCCAGCGTATCGCTCCAGATATTTTTTGCCCAGGAGCGTGCATCGGTACCCTCTTTTTCGGAAGGATACGCGGACAAGCCACCGCCTTGGGCCGATACCATATCCTTTTTTTCCGGGTCATATCGGTAGACATTGGCCACGTGCATGGCCGATGTATCGTCCACATAGCTGTAGCAGGTATTGGCAAAGACCGGAAGCGGATCGGGTTGGACGCCTGCCAGCCGCGCAATCATGCTGCTGGCGCATACTTTGGCCTGGGAGTTGGCGATATGAGCCGACTTTGGCAGACCCGAGTCGACAGAATCACCCAGCAAATGCACACCAGGCACCGTGCGCGACTCATATGTCACAAAATCCACATCGCACCAGCGCCCCTCGCTGTTGGCCAAACCGGTATCCAGCGCCAGGCGGCCTGCCGCCTGGGGCGGAATGACATTCAATACATCAGTCTTCCAGGTATCGAAAATTGTTCTGACGGCTCCTGTATCGACGTCAATGGCGGACAGCTCACTACCCGGCTGATAATCTATAAGTCCCGCGTACTGCTCGGCCCAATTGCGTTCAAACAGCGCGCGCTTGGACGTAATGCCGGGGTTGGCGTCCAGCACCAGCACCTTGCCTGTGGGATTATGCTGTTTGAGATACCAGGCCACCTGACAGGCCCGCTCGTAAGGTCCGGGTGGGCAGCGATACGGGAGCGGCGGCACCGTGATGGCAAATACACCTCCCTTGCGCATGTGCTGCAGTTGCCGGGCCAGTGCCTGCGTTTGCGGGCCGGCTTTCCACGCATGAGGAACCCGCGCCTTTGCTGCGTCGGTCTGCGCCATGGGCAACTGAGAATAATCAAAGCTGATGCCCGGCGCCATAATCAGATAATCATACGGGATGGCCCGGCTGCGGTACGCACCTGCTTACGGTCGGGGTCTACAGCCAGCACCGTGTCCTGGCGCACGATCACGCCATGCTTGCGGCCCAGATTATCATAGGAGCGGGTAATCGCCGCCAGCGGTACAGAACCGCCCAGCACCAGATTGCTGGTCGGGCAGGAAACAAACTGCGCATTCTGTTCAATCAGCGTGACCGGCAGTTGATAGTCGCTCCACATGCGCAGGTACTTTGCCGCCGTCGCGCCCGCAAAACCTGCACCCACAATGACAACACGCGCCTGTCGCAAACTGCGCGCAGCGCTCGCACTTAGCGGCCAGACACCGGCGCCAAGCCAGGCCGCCCCCAAGGTATGAATAAACTCCCTGCGCTTCATCGTTGCTGTCCCATCTGTTTACTGAAATGCCGCAATCCATGATGCAACCGAATGGCTATTGCATTTGAAATAACTGTAGAATTAACGCCAGGACAGGAGCAGGTCATTGGTGCGCGGGCAAGGCCGAGAAATAGACGGCCAGACGCTCAATTTCGTCTGCGGTCAAGCCCCGGACGTGCTGCGTCATGACATCTGTGTCTGTCTTGCTGGTACGAAACGCCATCATGCGCGACAGAAAATGCGTGGATGACATGCCCGCCAGACTTGGCGTTTGCGCCACACTGACTCCATTCGTGCCATGACAAGCCGCACAGGATGCGGCCAGGACACGGATATGCAGATCAGGTTGCAGCGCCTGTGCCATTGCCTGCGTGGTGCCTAGGAGCAATGCCAGAATCCATAACCGCATGGCAATATCGGTCCTTATGATCATATTCAGCCCTATTGCCATTCCATTTTCGGAAACAACAAGTTCACATTGCGCGGATTGATGACATCAAAAAGCTGCCAGCGATCTTTTTCCTGCGCTGCCGCGTGTTGCATCACGTCACTCATGTCCTGCCCTTGAGCAATGCCCTGCGCAATATCCGATAGCAGTGTCTGCAAATAGCGTCGCTGCGCATTCCAGGCCGCAGCCTGGTCTTTCGGACTGGGACCATGCCCGGGCACCAGTCGCGCCACCGGCTTCTGCCTGATGGCATCGATTACCTGGATCCAGCCTTTGACGTCGCCATCAATGGAAGGCGTTCTTTCGGTGAACAACAGATCACCGGTCCATAGCGTTTGTGTCTGTTCATCAAGAACCGTCAGGTCGGTGGTGCTATGGGCCGAAGGCCAGCTTTGCAGCAACAGGGTTCGCCCGCCCAGGTCCAATCGCTTCGTTTCGGAAATTTTGATGGTCGGCAGAACAATCCTGTTCTTGCCACCGTCAGCGCGTGCAGGCGCCGCACGCAGATAGGCATCCTGGCTTTCATACATGGCCGCTGCCAATTGTGCATGTCCGACAAACCGCACCTTGTCGCCGACAAATGCCGCATTTCCCAGGATATGGTCAGGATGAACATGCGTGTTGATGACATAGCGGATCGGCAACGGCGTGGTCTTTGCCACGGCCTGTGCAAGCGCGCTGCCGATATCGAACGAGCCACCCGTATCGATAACAGCTACGGCTTGGTCTCCAACCACGAACCCAATATTGGCAATATCACCTTCGTAATCAGGTTCATCAAAATCCCGATGCGCGCCCTGATGTACATATACTCCCGGGGCCACTTCATGCATCTCCAATGGTGCGGCAGTGGCCACGGCGCAGGCCGCGATCATTATCCATGGCAGCGTCATCCGAAAAAATCCGGCACGCATTACTGCACCGTCACGTCTGTTTCATGACGAAAGTGTTTGCCTTCGTTGTCCTCTGCCAAGACCGTGAGCTTCCCACTTTTCTCAGGTACGAAGAAGAACCGGAAATTCGGATCTTCGCTAATACCAATATACGTGTCAGCCTGCATTATCGGCTTATCGTTATAGCGGATGTCTATATTCTTGATGAAATAGGCTGGACGAAAGCCTGAGTCATCAGGTCGCGCTGCAAACCGGTGTTCATGGGATGGCGTATCATCAAGCGTCCCTGCGCCGGTTTGCCGGCATGAACGGGATCAACAGCGGCAAGCTTCATTTGCCCCGCAGTCTTTTTGGCGGCATTCACATCGCCACCGACCGTGCCACCACAGCCGCCCGATGCCTTGACCGGCACCGCGTTGCGAAAATAGCGGCCATCGCTGGTTTCTGCGACAACGTGAACGTAGTCATCTACTTCAAGCCGAATGCGGGTAGCAATATCGACCTTGCCGCTATCGGGCGTAAAGTGAAAGACAGCGGTCAGCGGCACAGGATTTTCCGGCACAACCAGTGTCACGCTCTTGATGTAATCATCCTTGGTTGCCGGATAGTCGATGGAAAATGCAAACGGCACCTGCGCACCGCTGGCCGCTCTTTTGGGGGCGTCAATATGAATAAAGGGGCCGTCCTCAAGCGTTTTTCCGGAGAAAAAGCTGCTGTTTACCTTATCCCAGGCAGGCGCATCGACCCCGGCCAGCGAGGGCGAAGACAGTGAGATGATCATGACAGAACTGATCAGCAAGACTGATTTGCGTAACATGTGAACCTCCTCAATGAACATGTTCCGTTCTCTGTACTTTATCGCGGCGTGATTGGCGCGCGAGGCATTTTTTTATACTGTAATTCTGTTGTGGTTCTGAACGACCTTTGCAGACATGACTATAACAATATACATCTAATTGTCGGACTGAGACAGGAACGTACCCATTGCAGAGAAAAGAGGAAAGACAGCTGACATTTGCCCAGTGCGCTAGTGCGACCGCACACTGGTCACGGTTGAATAAAAAAGGGTTCTGCAGGCCTACGCGGCTATTTAAGACTGACGCTGCTGCTCTGGCCGTAAGCAAGCACACAGGTTGCTGCATGCACCCGATGACTCACGAGCGGCTCTTGCATAACCTGGACTGCAGGCCCCATCAATGCAATGAGCCCCAGCGCTTGACCGATGGTTCTGCCTGGGCCCACAGCCAATACTGTCCGTTCTTGCAAACATCCAGCGTGTACCAGTGCTCGGCTGGCCTGCCATCTACCATGCCCTCTACCGAAAACAGCGCCTTTTTGCAGGTTGTGAGGGCATTGACCGATTCGCTGACAACGATTGTGCGCCCTTTGTTATTTCCGTATGGTACCGGCTGCTCAACCCGCCAGCGTCGCTGCTCTCCAGGTACGCTCTGCGCGATTGCGTTTGCAATTTCCTGCTGCTCTGCTGCACTAAATCGCTTCATTACATATTTAACGCCGGCATCCACTGCCGCGTTAGTGGCAATTGCCACAGTCAGGCCCAGCGCCGGATTACCCGTTACAGATGATGTCGCCGCACCGGCAGTAAGACCCGGCAACGTCGCGATCAATGAACAACCGGCCAGGCTGCCAACGACACAAAAGCCAAGTGTCATTATTGTGAGGCTGACGCGTAACCGCATTACTGCAAAGCTCCCCAGCGGCTGACTGCCGGCTCGGCCGTGGCCCATGCCCAGCGTGGCCCGTCCTTGCAGATCGAGGCCACATAAAACTCGTTGCGGGGCATCGAGTTTTCTTCGCTGTCGACGGAATAGACAATTTCCTTGCATTCCAGCAGACCCTGGCTGATCACCCGGCTTACCGTCACCCGCCCCTGCTCATTGGGCTCCATGGGGATGGAATGAATCGACTTCCAGTTGGCCACCTCGCCTTCTTTCAATTTACCGGCCGCGGTGGCGATCACTTCCTGGGTATAGCCATGCATTTCGCGCTGCACATATTGCACGGCGGAACGAGTGGCCGCCTGAACGCCAACGCCGATACCGGTTGTAATTGCCGCGTTATCCGTAACTTTTTGCGCGAGCGCGGCACCAGCGATCCCGGCACCGGCTGAAGACCCCTCCAGTACCAGCGATTGACAGCCTGCCAGTCCCATTACAAACGACATACCCAGCAGCTTGAGCGCGCTACAATAGCGACGCAGGAAACCGGCGCGACCAAGGTATGGCCCATCGCTACGGGATACATAAAACGAAAACATGTATAAAATATTTAATCTGCGCAAAATCATGCACTTATAATAATTTGTTGATAAAGTGCATTATATTGGCATCGAGCATCGATTGAACATCAAGAACCGTCAGGAAGTTGTAATCAGATGTTGGCCGGGCTCATGCAGCCTGAGTCCGAACCGGCTAAGTACCAAGCCGCTTGGGTTCAGTTTGCACGGATTCACAAGACCGCCAGCATGCCACCATCCACATAAATGATTTGACCGTTCACATAGTCGGAAGCACGTGAAGCCAGAAAGACAGCAGCACCAGCCAGTTCTTCGGGCAACCCCCAACGGCCGGCCGGCGTGCGGCTCTTTACCCAGCCATCGAATTGCGGATTACTCAACAGTGCTTCGTTCATGTCAGTTGCCATATATCCAGGGCCAATGGCATTGATTTGAATATTGTGCGCAGCCCATTCGGCCGTCATCGCACGTGTCAGCATTTTGATACCGCCCTTGGAAACAGTATAGGGCGCTATTGTTGCACGGGCGCATTCGCTGGTCAGCGAACCAATATTGATGATTTTGCCTCCCTTGCCACGTGCGATCATGCGTTTGGCCGCCTCACGCCCCACCAGAAAGGCGCTGGTCAGATTGGTGTCCAATACGCTATGCCATTCGGCCACCGCCAGCTCAGTCAACGGCTTCCTGAGCTGAATACCTGCATTATTTATGAGGATATCAACTTGCCTGTTCTGGCGATCCAGTGAATCAAAGGCGGCGACCACCGCATGCTCATCGGCCACATCGAAGGCCAGCGTGTCGGCGCGAAAACCGCGATCGGCCAGCAATTGTGCCGCCTGCTCAAGGCGATCTAGGCGGGTGCCATTGAGAATGACATCGGCACCATGTTCTGCCAGCGCCTGGGCAAAGGCAAACCCCAGCCCACGCGACGAACCGGTAACAAGTGCCGTCTTCCCATTTAAATTGAATAATTCAGACATGATTTTTTCTTCTCTACTCTTATAGTGATTCCGGGGTGCTGACACGAATCGTCAAGTCGTCCCGCTCGAATACATCGTCGCGTAGCTCCACGCCCAGACCAGGTCCTTGCATCGGAAAAACATAGCCGTTTTCAATCCGCGGCACGGCGGTCACCAGCTCGTTGTACCAACCCTTGTAAAAGGCGCGCACCGATTCCTGGATCAGCGTGTTGGGCTGACTGAACGAACAATGCACAGCGGCGGCAAAGCCCACCGGCCCGATGCAATCGTGCGGAGCAAATGGCCGGTGCCAGGTCTCGGCAAGCGCGGCAATTTTCCGGCCTTCAGTCAACCCACCACTCCAGCACAGGTCGACCATCACCACATGCATGGCATCACGCTCCAGCATATCCTTGTATGGATAACGGGAACCCAGGGTTTCGCTTGCACACACCCACACGGGCGTAGACCTTGCATATTCAGCCAATGCCTGCGGTGAATTCATGCGAATGGGATCCTCATACCAGCGTGGCGCATACGGCTCTATGGCGCGCGCGATCTCTTTGGCAGCAGGCAAATTCCACAAGGAATGGAACTCCACCATAATGTCCATTTTGTCGCCGACCGCCTTGCGGATTTTTTCAAATGGCTCCAGCGATTTTTTCATCTGCCGGGCGTCAATGAACAAGCCTTTGTTCTCGATGGCCGGCGGATCGAACGGCCAGATTTTCATCGCGGTGATGCCTTGCTCAAGCAAATCCAGCGCCAGTTCATCTGCACGATTCATGAAACCATCCAGATCTTCATAAGGACCTTCCTGTCCTTTGTTGATCTGCCAGTTGGACACTGGTTTGATATTTTTCGATCTCACATAGTTGTAGCCGGCACACGTGTTGTACACCCTGATTTTGTCGTGGCAGAGCCCGCCGAGCATTTGGTGCACAGGCTGATTGCAGACTTTGCCAAACAGGTCCCAAAGCGCTATATCAATGGCCGATGCCGCCCGGTATTCCGCCCCGGTAGACGATTGCGCCATAGGCAGGTTCAGCATTTCCTTATGCAAGGCCTCGATATGCAATGGATTCTGTCCCAGCAAACGGATCGCCAGGGTTTCGTGGATGTGCGCCTCTACAGCTCCAGCGCCATAAAACGTTTCGCCCAGCCCCACTACGCCGCTGTCGGTATGGATGCGCACCCAGATGACATTGAAAAACTCCTGGGTACGCAGCGTTTCAATTTTGGTGATTTTCATGATGATCGATAACCCTTGAATTATTTACACTGGCATGCAAATCATTTTCTGCACGCTCGATAATTTCCAGCACGGCCTGTTCCGCCTGTACAGGATTGCGCGCGGCAATCGCCGAAAATAGCGCTTCGTGCAAAGACTGGGAACGGGCTGGTCCATCCGGCACTTGTACGCACAGATCGAAGCTGACCTGAAGAATCACATTGATTGCCTGCTGCATTTGACGCAGGAACTGGTTATGACAAGCATCCAGAATGGCGCCATGAAAAGCCAGATCTGCCGGCACATATTCGCCCTTGCCATTGATTGCATTTGCCATAGCGTCCAGATGATGGCGCATCAGCGCAAGGTCTTCGGCACTGGCCCGTTGTGCCGCGTACCGAACGGCGGCCGGCTCAATCACGCGCCGCAGCTCCATCAAATCGACGATGTACTTTTCATCGATCATGCCCGTGCTGGCTCGCCAGACGACAACCTTGGGATCAAAAAGCTGCCAGTTTTCCGATGATTGCACCAGTGTGCCAGTACGACGACGCACTGTAACCAGGCCACGCGCGCTGAGTGACTTGACCGCTTCCCGTACGACAATGCGGCTTACGCCCAGCAGATCGCACAGATCCGGCTCCGGCGGCAGCACTGTCCCGGCGGGATATACCCCAGTGCAGATATCTGCGCCCAGGCGGTTCAGAACGTCATCATGTATTGTTTGTCGAGGTATCATGATCACAATCATAATACGTATGATGATTGAAATATAATAGCAATTACCCTGATTCAACCGGATTTCGCAGTCCAGCGTGGCTATGTTGGTCACAAGAAAGGGTTGCCGGATTAGGCTGTCAGGTTATCTTGAACGCCTGCGGATGCTCGCGCAGCGACGACCCAGGCCCGCTCAATGCAAAAATATCGGAATTGGCAAGCGCTTTTCACAGTTCGGCGTGCCACCCTGGCGCATTCAATACAGCGTGTCGCGCTGCCGTTGCGGCAGCTCCTGATCATATTTTTCACCATCAATCTGCGCGTGGGTCAGACCCGCCAGAATCGTACCCGCTGTCGGCACATTCAACTGGTCTCGTGCCGGTGCCGGATTCCATAACCCTGAGCGCTGTATGGCACGGGCGCACTGAAAAAAGACTCGCTCCACTTTCATGACAATCACGCATTGCGGTGGCTTGTCGCGCATGGCCAGGCGCTGCAGCAATGTCGGCGCGACGCTGATGTGTGCAGTGCCATTGACGCGCAGCATTTCCCCCATGCCAGGAACCATAAACAGGACAGCCAAACGCGGATCAGTAAGCAAATTGCGCAGGCTGTCAATGCGATTGTTCCCCCGCCTTTCAGGCAGCAACAGCGTGTGTTCGTCTTCAATCTGGACAAAACCGGCAGGATCACCACGCGGAGACGCATCCAGACCATCCGGGCCGCTGGTGGCCAGAATGGCAAACGGAGAAGCCTCGATCAGCGGTCGATACAGTGGATGTATATGGTCCACTTCCTTTTTCAGCGACGCCTCGCCGGGCGTACCAAACAAAGCGGTCAGTTGCTCGATGGTGCCAATGTGGTGGGGATCATGAAAGGTCATCGGCAGGTTCTCCGGAAAACGATATGGAAAAAGGGAACAAAGACTTACTATACTACGCCTTGATCGTTGCCTTCCTGTGACGGAAATCCAGGCAGCTCGCCAGAGCCACAAACACAGCCGGTTGCCTTTAACAATAACAGTTGAAATAGAAGCCGATATGTGTAACGACGTGGCATGCAGACAGCAAAAAATATTCATCATGGCGTTACCATGCCATATGCAATTAATTCGATAAGGCGTATCCTTTGCAGTGTATCGCCGGCGGCGGCGATCATCTTCAAGGAGACTCTCATGAACAAAGCACTACTGTCCTGCTTACTGGCCCTGGCCGGTGCGGGATTTGTCGGCAGCGCTGCCCTCGCGGCCGAACCACCGGTCAAAACAGAAAACGGCATACTGGTCGACAGCAAAGGCATGACGTTATACACCTTTGACAAGGACAAGGAAACCCCGGGAAAAAGTGCATGCTCGGGCCAATGCGCAGAGAACTGGCCACCACTGATGGCTACTGCAGAAGATAAAAAATCCGGCGATTACGATGTGATCAAACGTGATGGCGACCAGTCACAATGGACGTACAAAGGTCAGCCGCTGTACCTGTTCAAGAAAGACAGCAAGCCCGGCGACATGACCGGCGATGGGGTCAAGGACGTCTGGCACGTCATCAAACCCTAGGCGTGAGCACTGGATGCCGCCAGGTGGTCAACCCAGCGCGGTATCCAGAAACATCATGACCGCAAACCCGGCCATCAGTCCGATGGTGGCAAAAGTCTGGTGGCCGTTGCGATGGGTTTCCGGTATGACCTCATGGGATACCACAAATATCATTGCACCGGCTGCCAGCCCAAGACTCATGGGATAGCCACAGCCATACCGCTGGACATCCCCACCCCCACAATGGCACCTAGCGGTTCCATGATGCCGGAAGCGGCGGCAAGCAACACGGCCCGTCCTACCGGTATGCCGATAGCCCGCAGGGCAAGCGCCACGGCCAGCCCCTCCGGAATGTCCTGAATGGCGATCGCCGTTGTCAGGGGCAACCCAACCGTCATATCGGACTTGGAAAAACTGACCCCGATGGCCATGCCCTCGGGCAAATTGTGCAAAACGATGGCCAGCACGAAGAGCCAGACACCGTTAAGACGTTTGTACTCGGGCCCCTGCGTACCCAACTCCTGATGCATATGCGGTGTGAAATAATCCAGCCCGAGCATCAGCAACACACCGAAGGCCAGCCCCAATACAACGACCGTTGACCCCAGCAGCGCGCTGCCGGTGATCTCGTGGGCGGCCTCCAGCCCAGGCAGCAACAGGGAAAATGAACTGGCTGCGAGCATCATGCCCGCCGCAAACCCCAGCATCGTATCCTGGGTGCGAACCGGGATGCTACGCAAGCCGAATGCAGCCAACGCCCCCAGTGCGGTGGCCCCGAACCCGGCAAAACCACCGATCAGTGCGTAGTCGAACGCAGTATCCTCAACCGAAGTCAGGGCACGATAAGTACCGGCCAGCAGCAGCACCAGCAGGCACGTTCCTGCGAGCAAAAGACCAAAGGTGACTCGCGGATTTTTACGGGCCTGCAGTATCCAGGCCTGCCACAAAGATGGTTGTGCGACATCATGCGTATTCATTTTTACCTTGAAATCTCGAAAATCGGATGCAGACAATCAAACACATAGTAACAAAATGACATCCACTAATTAAATTTATTGCAACAACAATGTGCGAAACTCTAGCATTCACAAATCCATAATCCGGAGACTGCCCAATGGCCGCCAGACCACAATTCGACCACGCATGGAACACCTTTGCGCAGGTAAACAAACCAGTCAGAATGGTGGGCGAGCTGATCGGCGGCAAGGTCAAGTTCAATACCGACAGTCTGATTTTTCGTAATGCCTGCCCTATTCGCATGAGCTATGTGCTCAATCGCAGCGGCATTTCTATTCCGCCGAACGCAGCCGGCTACGCAGCCAGCAGCGGTGCCGATGGCCAATGGTACATGTACCGCGTCAACGACATGATCCGTTTTCTGGAAAGCACATTTGGCAAGGCGGACATCATCATCAATGGTGCACCCACACCGGCTCAACTGGCAGGCAAAAAGGGATTGCTTGTGGTCAAGGGCCATGGCTGGGACAATGCGGCGGGCCATGTCACACTCTGGAACGGTGCGCAATGCGCCGACTCCTGCCATTTGTATGCCGATCCGGACAATGGGACCTTTGTTCCGGAAAAAGCCTATCTTTGGGAATTGAAATGAACAGCAGACGATATTTTGCAGCGGCACTGTGTGCCATTGGCTTGATGACCAGCAGTGCGGTTCATGCAGCCGACGCGGCCAAGCCGGCCGACGAGCTGCAATCGTTTACCCAACTGCCCCAGCAAGCGCTCAAAAGCGACGATAACCAGATCAAACTGTTCAAATACTGGGCGCTGGCCCGTTGTGGCGCAACGCTAAGCAAACAGGCTGGCAGCGCGGCACTGGAAGAAGACTGGAGCAACACAGCAGCCGCCTACCTGGAATACTCCACTGTGCCCCTTGAAGCCAATGAAGCTGCCCAGGCCCTTGTTGACAAATTCCTCAAGACAACCACGCGCAGCGGCTCGACGGGTGGCAGCTATGAATCGATGAAATGCATTGATCTGTTCAACAGCAAGGAACTGGACGTACTGGCCGGTCAATATATAAAAAAGTAATAACCGATTCAGATCCCGGCTCCACCTGCGCAGCCTGCGCACGAGTGCAGGCAATTGCGACAAGCAATGATCAAGCAACAGTCGTAGCCACAGTGCCCGTTTTACTTCAGGTCATGTTCGTCCAGTTGATCGAACATGGTCCGGCGCACTGTCGTCAAGTGCTGACGCATGGCCTGCGCGGCTTGCTCCGGGCTTCGCTCTTCAATAGCCGTCACGATAAGGGTATGTTGATGAATGTATAGCAACTGACGTTCCGGGGTCAACGATGCCTTGCGCAACCGTCCCCAGGCCGTCTGTTCACGCGCTGCTGTCAGCATATCGAAAAACCGCACAAGCAGATCATTATGCGTCGCACGACCGATTGCGGCATGCATGGCGCCATCCCATTTCTCCCACTCCCTGTGATCAGCGATAACGTTCTGGCTCTGTTCGATACACCGGCGCATTTCATCGATATCGCGCGATGTGGCATGTGCTGCCGCAATGGCGGCAATGGCCGGCTCCAAAGCAAAGCGTGCGTCCATCAACTCTACCGGACTGGTATATTGCCGAATATCAACAGCCCCAGGGTTAGGCGTTGCTTGAGACAAGTCCACGATGACCGTACCACGTCCCGGCGTTCGCTGAATCAGTCCGTCTTCTTCAAGTTTTTGCAAGGCTTCGCGAAGCACTCGCCGGCTCACGTTAAGTTCGGCTGCCAGGCTACGCTCCGGCGGCAGGCGTGAGCCCTGGATTGCATCCTGCTGAGTAAGCCGTTCACGCAGCAGATCCAATATTTTGTCTGAGCGCTTCTGTACCAGGGGAAAGGGTTGTTGCATCGTTTTTTCTTGAAAACCTGTTTGTTTGATATCAGATCGCGCTTAAGAACATATTTAATGAATTGAACAACAAAAAGACCGCAAAGGCGCAGCGCAAATACCTTGGCTTGATCGTGTGCGCGATTCGGGCACCGAAAGGAGCGACAAATCCTGTCACGGGCACCAGAATAACGAACGCCAGCAAATTAACAAAACCAATACTGAACGGTGGCAGATCTGGATTCCCGAACCCGCTTAGCAATGCACCTATCGCACCCGGTATTGAAATCAGCAACCCAATAGCAGCAGCAGTGCCTACGGCACGGCGCATCGGATACTTGAAAATACTCAATATGGGAACACTCAACGTTCCACCGCCAATCCCCATGATCGAAGACACGCCTCCCACGATCAAACCCAACACGCCACGTGCAACGCCCCTGGGAAATTTATCTGTTGTTTCTGTCGTAGGCTCTTTGGCAAAAAGCATATATACAGCAACAAGAAGCGCAACAGACCCAAAGACAAACGACAAAGCACTCGAATCAATTGCGCTAAAAACACTCATCCCGATTATGGCGCCACATAGCAACCAGGGCCCCCAACTTTTGAGCAAGCCAATATCAATTGACCCCTTGGCCAGATGAGCCCGGGTGGATGAGGCCGCCGTCGCAACAATGGTGCTTAACGAGGTACCAACTGCCATATGCATGCGAATCGACTCATCAACCAGCAGCAGGGTAAACAAATAGTACAGCACAGGGACGAGCACAATGCCGCCACCCACCCCCAGCAGCCCGGCAATCAGTCCGGCAACAATGCCCGATGCCAATATTGCGAGCGTGAATAAGGCAATAGTCTCCATATTGTATTGCATGCATTGCTCCAGAGTAAATGCGCCTTGAATGGTACCATATTGAACCTTTAATGAACCAATACGCCAATAATGTCGCTATTCATAGCGTATTTAATATTAAATATGAAATAAATAATTCCATTTATAGAAATTACATGCCATAATGAAAAAAATAAAGTGCTTTCAATAAAATGGTATCTTTTTGGTTCGAATCTTTACTCGACGGCACATACATGGAAGGAGACTCATGGGCGATGAAAACAGACCTGACTGCAATATTGCGTACAGCGTCAGGCACGCAGGCAAGAACGCGCGCTCACCGGTGTCTGAGCTCAGCCGGCGCAACAAGCACCTGCGCAACTGATCCTGCACTTGGGGCAGCCGCGGCTTGTGCTCTGTCGTTATGTCCCGGAAAAAATGACCTCGAAACCAACACGTTGTTCTGATAAGAGACGACGCAGAACCTCAAGGTACGCAACCTTTTTAATCGCTTGATTTTTGTCTTTTCACCTCAGTTCCAATCTTAACCACAGAGAATTCCGGAGGTCGTAATGATGTTATCCCCAGTATTGCATTCGTTGGTCGCGATCAAGACATTGCTTCGTTCATTTTGCTGCGCAAGCCTTCTGCTTGTATTTTTTTTCCCCATGCCAGCCCAATCGGCCTATCCTGATCGCCCGATACAAATCATTATTTCATTTCCGCCGGCCGGTGCAACCGATGTACTGACCCGGGCCATCGGCAATCAGCTATCCCGCGAGCTTGGGCAACCGGTAGTTGTAGAAAACCGTCCCGCGCGCGGTGGCGCCATCGGCCTGACGGCAGGCGCCCGGGCAACACCCAACGGGTACACCCTGTATCTGGCGGCGACATCCAACCAGGCCATTGCAGCGGCTGTTTACCGGGACCAGGCGGCCAACCTCATTGAAGATTTTGTTCCAATCGGTCTGGTTGGATCGGTTCCTCATGCACTGGTCGTCCCTACGATCCTGCCCGTCAAATCCATCCCGGAACTCATCGCATATATAAAGGCAAAACCCCGTGCCTACAATTTCGCTTCGCAAGGTGTAGGCACACTTTCACACCTGGAAGGGGAGCTCTTCAAGGCACAAAACGGACTTGATATTACACACGTACCTTACAAAGGTAGTGTTCAGGCTTTACCCGATGTGGTCAATGGCCTTTCCGTCATGATGTTCGATAGCGTGACAGGATCCATGCCATTGGTCAAAGGCAACAAGCTCAAAATCCTTGCCGTGGCTTCCGCCAAACGCATTAGCCTGCTTCCGGATGTTCCCACGCTCACCGAGGCTGGCGCAAAAAAAAGCCTGATTGCAGGAAATATGTTCGGCCTGTTCGCTCCGAAAGGCGTTCCGGCCGAGATCATCAGTGCATTATCGGCTGCGCTTGAGCGCAGCCTGAAAGAGCCGAAACTGATCAGCACAATGGCGGCCCAGGCGCGGAGTTAACATTCGGCACAGGCTCGGAACTCAAAAAAGTAATTGCAGACGAACACCAGTTCTGGCTTAAGGCGGTAACGGACGCCGGTATTTCACCACAGTAGCGAACTACTTATTTTTTACCCAGCCTGATCGCCCGCTGCGCCCGCTGTCGGCCCCGATACCTGGGCGATCAGGAGCACCAGGCACTATACCTGCCTAATGCGACACAACGCTGACCCTGGCGCCAGTGCCGGGCCATTCCCTCAATTTCACTTACATACACCTGTCATACTGCTCCTATATTCTTGCGGCTTTCCAACCTCATGCAGGAAGCACTCCATGACATTCCGATACCGTTTTTCGACGCTGGCATTGGCAATCGGCCTGGCCACAGCCAGCAGCATTACGCTGGCGCAGACCGAAGTCCCCGCCGTTCTCGAAGGGCACGCCATCTTGCCAGCCAATAGCAGTATTGCGGCGCCAGATAATGCTCCGGAAGATCTCAAATCTGCGGGCAAATACACCACGCGCAAACGCGTTGAAAAACCGGCATCCGTCATGGGTAAATCGAATGATCGCGAGACCGGCATCAGCCTGCCGATCTCCGGCCAGCCCTGCAGGGCCACTCCGGCATCCAGGTTATGAAAGACGGCAGCGTCTGGATTCTGACCGATAATGGCTCCGGCAACAAAGCGAACTCGCCGGACTCCATGCTGTATCTGAATCAATACTCCATCGATTGGAAGTCTGGGCAATTCAAGCACATCAAATCCGTATTTCTGAGCGACCCTGACAAAAAAGTGCCCTTTCGCATCGTGCACGAAGGTACGCCGCAACGCTATCTGACTGGTTCTGACTTTGATACGGAAAGCTTTCAGATCATCGGCAACACGTTGTGGATAGGCGAAGAATTCGGTCCGTTTCTGATCAAGGCAGATCTTGACGGCAAGGTTCAGGCTGTCTTCGACACAGAAGTTGACGGTCGTAAAATTCAATCTCCCGACAATTACCTGGTTGCCACGCCCGGCGCGCCCGGCGACAGTTATAAAGATGTCAATCTGAAACGCTCCAAAGGGTTCGAGGGGATGGCTGCCTCGGCCGATGGTAAGTTTCTGTATCCATTGCTGGAAGGTCCAATCTGGGATGAACACAAGAAAGCCTGGGAATCGGCCGATGGCAAGACCGTGCTGCGCGTACTGGAATTTGATGTTGCTGCGGAAAAATGGAGCGGCCGCTCCTGGCTATATCCTTTGGAGGCGGCGCACCACGCAATTGGTGACTTCAACATGATTGACGCCACCACGGGCCTGATCATCGAACGGGACAATGGCGAAGGCACACCGGACAAAGCTTGCAAGCAAGGCGAAGACCCTCGGACCTGTTTTGCCGATCTGCCCAAATTCAAACGTGTTTACAAAGTCCAGTTCGGTCCTGAGAATGCAGGCAAGCCGGTACGCAAGGTCGCGTACATTGATCTGCTGAACATTGCAGATCCATCCAAGGTGGCGCGCAAGCCCCTGACTAACGGCGTGCTGCAATTCCCGTTCTTTACCATCGAGAATGTCGATATTGTTGACGGCGAACATATCGTTGTGGGCAACGATAACAACTTTCCGTTTTCGTCCAGCCGCGAACCCAACAAGCAGGATGACAATGAACTCATCCTGCTGAAAACACCAGAACTGTTACAGGCCAAATAACCGTTCCAATACAAGCATAGCCAGGCCGGCCAACACGCACGAAGGCCGGCTTTAATCTGCCTGCCCTGGCGTTTTTCTACTAGAATGAAACAAGTTTGTTCTATTTCAACTGAAAACATCAGGAAATGACGATGCAAATACCGGAACACAGGATCATCATAGTAGGCGGTGGCGCGGGCGGCCTGGAACTGGCAGCCAAACTCGGACGCAAGTTCGGTCCTCGGCACATCTTTCTGGTAGATGCAGGCGTGTTCCATATATGGAAGCCTCGCTGCATGAAGTGGCATCGGGTACGCTGGACATTCACCGCGAGGGGCTGTCTTATGCCATGCTGGCAAAGGACCACGGTTTCACATTCGTACCAGGCGAAATGGACGGCATTGACCGCCAGGCCCGCAGCATTCACGTCAAGGCAGTCTACAACGAAGGGGAAGAAGTTTTTGCAGCCAGAGACCTGTCTTATGACACCCTGGTGCTGGCCGTTGGCAGCCGTTCCAATTTTTTCAACACGCCGGGCGCCGAAGAATATGCCACCGCGCTGGACTCCACGGAACAGGCCGAAAAATTTCGTCTGAAATTTCTGCGCGAGCTGGTAGCCGCCGATCAGCGCAAGAAAACCGACCCCGCACACTCTCTGAACATTGCCATTGTCGGTGGCGGAGCAACTGGTGTTGAGCTGGCAGCAGAACTGCTGGAAGCTGGAAAGAATCTGGGCTTCTATGGCATCAACGAACTGAATCCTGAAGAAGATATTCACATCACGCTGCTCGAAGGCAGTTCGCGCATACTTGCGGCCCTTCCGGAAAAAACATCGGCAGCAGCCACAAGACTGCTCAAGGAACGCGGCATTACCGTCAAGACATCGGTGCTGGTGGCGTCCGTACAGGAAAAAAGCCTTACCGATTCGAACGACAACAAATATCCGGCCGACCTGACGGTATGGGCAGCGGGCATCAAGGCGCCGGCTTTTCTGACCGAACTGGGTCTGGAAACCAATAAAATCAATCAGGTTATTGCCGACAAAACCCTGTGCACCAGTGATCCGGCGATCTATGCCATGGGCGATTGTGCCCAGGTCGAATGGGAGCCGGGTCGCTATCTGCCTGCCCGGGCGCAGGTGGCTCATCAACAGGCAGACTATCTGATCGGCGAGCTCTCGGCCCGCATCAACGGCACGGCAAGCAGTGGCAAACCATTTGCGTTCAAGGATTACGGGTCACTGGTGTCCGTAGGTCACAACAAGGGAGTAGGCAGCCTGATGGGCGTACTCACCGGCAAAAGCCTTTTTGTTGAAGGCTTGCTGGCACGCCTGATGTACATGAGCCTGCATTTGATGCATCACATGGCGATTCTGGGTATTGCCCGTACTGGCGCCGTCGCCCTGGGTCGACTGCTGCTAAAACGCAGCACACCGAAAGTCAAACTGCATTAATGGTTGGCGGGATGCCAAGCCCCGTCGTCGGCCTGTCACCCACGCAGGTTCCGGCGACCACCGCTGTGCTTATTCCGGACGATAGGCACGCTCCAGTATCGCGACCGCATCGGTATAGATGGAGGCGCCAAATACTCCTGCACTTTCTTCAAAACGCGCGCGCACGAACGCCTCTGCCAGCCATGCAGGCGCATGCCGATAGAGCAGCGTGGCCTGAACCAGCAGCACCAGGCGCTGCGTGATTTCGCGTGCCCTCGATTGCAGCACATCGCCCGACTCCGACACCCATTGTTTCAGTTGCACCATGGCCTGTGACAGCACCGGGTCGGCACGGCAATCGTCGGCAAGGCGCTCCAGCAACAGCGCGGCCCCGTCAGGGTCCCGCGCAAGGGCCCGCAAGACATCAAGGCTCATTACATTGCCAGAGCCTTCCCAGATGGAATTGACGGGGGCTTCGCGCAGCAGCCGCGCCAACGGCGCATCTTCGATGTAACCATTACCCCCCATACCTCCATGCATTCGGCAATGGCGGCAATACTGCGCTTGCATACCCAGAATTTGGCGGCTGGCGCGACAATGCGCAAAAATGCTTTCTGTACGGGGTCATTCTGTTGTGTCACCGCATGGGCCAACGCCATGCCAAGCCACAGCGCCGCTTCGCTTTCCAGGGCCAGGTCACATAGTACCGACTGCATCAGAGGCTGATCCGCCAGCCGCTTGCCAAATGCCATACGATAGCGGGTGTGATGCATGGCCTGCACCAAACCCTGACGCAACAATCCGGCACTGCCAAGCACGCAATCGAGCCGCGTCTGATTGACCATGCGCAAGATGGTGGGAATGCCCGCCCCCTGTTCACCTACCCGTAACGCCCAGGCGCCATCAAAGACTACTTCCGCGCTGGCATTGGAACGATTGCCCAGCTTGTTCTTCAGCCGCTGGATATGCACCGTGTTCATGCTGCCATCCGGTCTCCAGCGCGGCAAATAAAAGCAGCTTAATTGTTCCTGTTCATAGGCCAGCACCAGATGCGCATCCGACATGGGAGAAGAAAAGAACCATTTATGCCCATGCAGTTCATAGACCGGTTCCGAGTGACCGATACGCCACGGCACGCGTGGTATTGCTGCGTACATCGGATCCGCCCTGCCTCTCGGTCATGCCCATACCGATCATCATGCTGCGCTTCTGGGAGACGGGGGCATTGGCGCCGTCATAATCACGACTGTACAGCAACGGCGCCAGTTGCTTGAACAAAGGCTGATCCTGCAACGCTGCAACGGCGGCAAAGGTCATGGTGACCGGGCACAGACTGCCCGCTTCGGTTTGCGCATGCAAATAAAACAGTGCTGCGCGCCGCACATGCTGGCCGTCCTGCCAGGCCGCAGAATGCACGCCCATGTCGAACAGCATCGTCAGCAGGGAATGCCAGGCGGGATCGAACGTAACCAGATCCTGGCGCTCGCCGTACGGGTGAAAATAGCCGCTTGCGGCCCGTTTACATTGGCAAGCTGCGCCAGCTGCAAGACATGCTTTGAGCCCAGGCGCTCGCCATAGCTCTGGCATGCTTGTTTCGCGTCTGCGGCAGAGAACGCATCCAGCGCCTCGCGCAGCGCTGGATCACAATTGAATAGATTATAGTCTTCCAGATCCGGAACCTGATTATCCGGCGTAATGAATGTTGTGGTGACCATGTGAGCCTCCGTAAGCAAGTGGATCACAATACACATATTTGCAGTCACAGCTGTCACTGCTATCACGCCTGATATCGCAGCCGCGCATCACAGGCTCGTATAGCAGGCCTCATACCGCAAGCATAAATCAGGCTCGATTGCGGATCCTGATAACTCGGCCGATATCACAGTCCGATAACGCGGTATATCACGGCCGGTGATACTGGTCATAGTGCTCATATGACAATTGATATCACGCAACAGCCAGCGACCGGTGCCGATGCACCTGCATGTTTACTTTAGCACACATGCCCACTGCGGGAAATACATCAAAGTCATCTACCCCCTGCGCCAGCCTTTCAATAATGGGGCAATCAGGCCGATTGTCACCGTGGCAATGATCGGCCAGATAGGCCAGCTCATTACGTATGGAACGCAATTTGGCAATGTCCTCATCCAGCTCGCCAATATACTGGCGCGCCAGTTGCCGCACATCGGCGCTGTGTCGCGAGGTGTCCTCCCACAGGCCAATCAGGGTTTTGATACGTTCAAGCGAAAACCCCAGTTCGCGAGCCCGCCGAATGAAGGCGAGCATGCGCTGGTCCTGGACCGTATATTGCCGATAGCCCGCATCGCTGCGGTTAACAGCGTTAATCAGGCCGATTTTTTCATAATAGCGAATCATCTTGGCGCTCACACCGGTGGCTGCCGACACTTCTCCAATATTCATCTCATTCCCCCTGATCAACTTCACTCAAGCGGCAAAACGGCGCAGCCGCAATGCATTGGTGACCACGAACACGCTGGAAAGCGCCATCGCGCCCGCTGCAAAGATAGGCGACAGCAACACCCCATTGAAGGGATACAACACGCCTGCCGCGACCGGAATCAAAGCCGCATTGTAGGCGAACGCCCAAAACAGGTTCTGCCGGATATTGCGCATGGTCGCCCGCGACATGGCGATTGCCTGGGACACATGGGTCAGGTCGCCAGACATCAGCACCACATCGGCCGACTCCATGGCAATATCGGTCCCTGAACCGATAGCGATCCCCACGTCGGCAACCGCCAGGGCAGGGGCATCGTTAATGCCGTCACCAACAAAGGCGACCGGCCCGTAGGTTTGCTGCAGCCGCCTAACGGTATCGGCTTTGGCGTCGGGCATCACCTCTGCAACCACTTCATCGATATTTAATTGTCGCGCAATCGCCTGCGCGGTGCGCTGGTTATCGCCACTGACCATGACCACCTTGAGCCCCTGCTCATGCAAGGCTGCAATCGCTTCAGGCGTTGTTTCACGAATACTGTCGGCCACTGTGATGACGGCAGCCAGTTTGTCGTCGATCGCAACATAAAGCGGCGTCTTGCCCTCATCGGCCAGCTTGCTGGCAATGGTCGAAAACACCGCCGGATCCAGCTTGTGCTGCATCATCAGCCGGTCCGAACCAACCAGAATCTGTCGTGCATCGACCTGGGCACGAAGGCCGAGCCCGGTCAGGGATTCGAAATTCTGGACCGACGCAATGGGCAGCTTCTGTTTTTCTGCAGCGGCGACAATGGCGCGCGCAATGGGATGCTCGGAGCGGCTTTCAGCCGCAGCCACCAGCGCCAGCACCTGGTCACGGTCAAATCCTTTGGCCACCGTCAAATCGGCCAGTTCAGGATAACCGCGGGTCAGCGTGCCGGTTTTATCGACCGCAACCACGCGCACGTCCATCAATGTTTGCAGTGCTTCGCCCTGTCGGAACAGAATCCCCAGTTGCGCTGCGCGCCCCGTGCCTACCATGATAGATGTAGGTGTTGCCAGACCCATCGCGCAGGGGCAGGCAATAATCAGCACGGCCACCGCATTGACCAGGGCAAAACCCAGCGCCGGTTGCGGGCCGAATATCAACCATATTGCAAATGTGATCAACGCAATCAGCATGACCGCCGGAACAAACCACATGGTAATACGATCGACCATGGTCTGGATCGGCAGCTTTGCGCCCTGCGCCTGTTCAACCATGCGGATGATCTGCGACAGCACGGTATCGGCACCGACACCGGTAGCGCGCAAATTCAACGTACCGTTCTGGTTCACCGTGCCCGCCACCACAGTGGCACCAGGCGTTTTTTCAACCGGCATCGGCTCGCCGCTGATCATGGATTCATCGACAAAACTATTGCCTTCGGTCACTTGCCCGTCCACAGGAATACGCTCACCGGGACGCAGTTCGATCTGATCGCCCACCACCACTTCTTCGATGGCAATTTCACTCACCTCTGCACCGCGCCGTACCCGGGCCGTTTTTGCCCGCAGTCCGGCCAGCCGCCTGATCGCTTCCGATGTATTGCCCTTGGCCCGGCCTCCAGATAACGTCCAAGCAGCACCAGGCGACAATCACCGCCGCCGCCTCGTAGTAAACGTTAACGGTGCCGCTGGGTAGCCAGGCAGGAACGAAGGTGGCTACGACCGAAAACAGATAGGCTGCGGTCGTGCCCACGGCAACCAGCGAGTTCATATCAGGCGTCAGGCGCAGCAGGGCTGGTATCCCCTTGACGAAAAAACGACGTCCCGGTCCTGCCAGCACAGCGCTGGTCAGGACGAACTGCAGATACCAGCTGTTCTGCATACCAATGGTTTCTGCCACAAAATGGTGGAATGCCGGTATTGCGTGGGCGCCCATTTCCAGAATAAACACCGGTAGCGCCAGTAGCACGGCCAGCAGCAGATCGCGCTTGAGTTCAAGCCTGTCGGCTTGGCGCCGTGCTGCTTCTGTGTTGCTGCTTTGCTGGGGATTGCTCACCACCTGCGCCTCGTAGCCGGCGCGCACCACGGCCTGGGTCAGCAAAGTGCTGTCCAGATCCAGCGGCGCACGCACCTGCGCCCTTTCGGTAGCCAGGTTGACGCTGGCCGACTGCACGCCCGGCACGGTAGACAGGGCGTTCTCAACATGCCGCACGCAGGAAGCGCAGGTCATACCGGCCACCGATAGTTCTATCAGCCGGTTTTCATTGTCTGCCTGGGGGCAGGATGGCCCGCCACACTGCGGGATAGGGTTGTAGAGCTCATGATTTGCGTCCTTTCGAAGAAAAACCGCCGCTTATGGTTCCGTCTCGGGTCGATAGTGGCATCGCCCAGGCCAGCGCGGCACGGGTCTGTCAACGCGGTCGGCCAGGCAATAATGACGGCGCAAACAGTTTATGTTCTTCAATGTAAAGCTTACCATGATGGGAAGGTCAAGCATCTGATGCGCATGTCAATCTCAGGGTCAAATCCGGTCCAAGCCCATTCAGGCAGACAATCACAACGCGCATATGGCGCCAACCCGGCAATATGGGTAAACTGACGCCTTCCTTACTTTTACCGGACGTTGCCGCCATGGATCTGCCCAATCACCAACTTACCATGACTGTATTGATGACGCCTGACATGGCCAATTTCTCGGGCAATGTCCACGGCGGCACCATTCTGAAGCTGCTTGACCAGGTCGCGTATGCCTGTGCCAGCCGATATGCCGGTCGCTATGTTGTAACGCTGTCGGTCGACCAGGTCATGTTTCGCCAGCTATCCACGTTGGGGAACTGGTCACTTTTCTGGCTTCGGTGAACTACACCGGGAATACATCCATGGAAATCGGCATCAAGGTGGTGACCGAAAATATTCGCAGCAAGCAGATTCGCCACGCCAATAGCTGTTTTTTTACCATGGTCGCCGTCGATGACAATGGCAGCCCCGTTCAGATTCCTGCGCTCACGCCCGACAATGACCTGGATCGCTGCCGCTATGAAGCGGCAAAAATGCGACGTTCGCTGCGCCAGGAACTCGAAGCGCGCTATGGGGAAATCCGAGCTACTGCCGGCGCCTGATAAAATATCGAAATATATCAATAATTTAGCTTGACACGCTCATAAAGCACTGCTAATATAGCTGACTACCATGACGTATTTGTATTGGTAATTTGAACAGTAGTATTTGAGCAGTAGCATTTTTTGCGAATTATTTTTGGCAATCAATCTGTACTGGTCATGTGAAATATCAGTCATTTGAAATTCTGACTGCTTGCAAACAATAACCTGTGTATAAAAAACCGGGCATACCCCCAGCAGGCAGGAGCCCCCACCGGTTCCGCAATTTCAATCCCGACGTTCACACGACCGGCAATCCTGATGCCAGATTCATACTGAATAATTATTCTTACTAAGTTTGCGGGTCTTTCTCACGACACCGCAACGCGAGACAGAACTCCATATCGTCATTGTTATATTGCCCGTGGCGTCAGCGTTGCTATATCCATTGCAGCTGCCATCACAGGTACACCCTTAACAAATTGATGCGCCTGCATTCTCATACTTACAACGAAACGCCGGCGCAATCATGATTCTGCAATAAATTTCGGCTACGCTATGCATAGCTGAACCGGATCGTCTCCGCGCAGAAAACCAAAAACAATAATCTCATAATAAAGGAAACTACAATGAAATTACTTACACGCTTCCGCCAGGAATTTGGCGCACAGAACAATAACAACAATCAGCAGCACCCTGCTGTCAGCACACCGGTTAAACCCACCGGCTTCAAGCTGGGCATGGCAATGAATCAGCCGCAATTTCGCATGCATTCTGAAAAATAATCTCTGCGGCTGCCGCAAGCAGCGGCGCCAGCAGTTGATCTGAAATACAAAACCCGCTGCCGGTAATGAAACCGGACAGCGGGCTTTTTTTAAGGGCTGCCGTCTTTACGACGATAAAATTTATTTAACCGCGTACAGGTACAGCTCTACACGTCGGTTCTGAGCACGGCCCTGCGCGGTCGCATTGTCTGCGATCGGATCGTTGGGACCACGACCTTCAATGCTCATGCGGCTGGTATTGACGCCTTTGCCGCCCAGATAATTGACCACGCTTTGTGCGCGATTCACAGATAGCTGCTGATTGAATGCTGCTTTGCCGGTGCTATCGGTATGGCCGACAGATTTCAGACGCAATTGCTGGCTTTCATTCATTGATTGGGCCAGGGCATCAAGCACAGGGAACAGCGCAGGTTTCAGATCATACTTCGCCGTATCGAAGGTCGCACCTTCAGGAATATTCACTTTGAGGCTGCCGTCAGGCATTTTGGTGGTGGAAATGCCCAGCTCTTTGCCGCCGGCATCATTCACGCGACCCACAATGCGGTCCCAGTTATAGCCAACAATGGCGCCGCCGATAGCGCCAATACCGGCGCCGATGCCCGCGCTTTTGGAAGAATCTCCTATCAGCGCGCCCAGACCGGCACCCAGTGCGGCGCCAACGCCGGTGCCTGCTGCCGTGTTGCCGCCTTGCGTAGCACATCCGGCCAGCAGCGCGCCAGCTACCAGCACTGCCGCGATTCGAGTTTGACGAATAATCATTGACTTCTCCTTATTGGATTTGTTTGCTGTACTAAAAAATCTGAATAACCAGGTTGAAAATCAGCCACACCACATATCCTGAGCCACATTCAGACCGGACTGCCGCCCGGGTGAACGCTGTCTTATGACAGTCGTAATTATCACGACCTGCCCAAAAAAGAGCCGAAAGACTGTGATAACCTTGATGGTGTCAATACAATAACCGAGCAATCGCCAAAGCGCAAGTAATCATCCAAGCGTTGTTATATCCGGGCAAACCCTTTGATGCAGCAGCATGACCAGCTTGCAATCGGGCTGGGTGGCCAGGCGAAAAGTGATCTGTTCAAATTGCCGGATGCCCAATTGCGGATGGTTAAATTCCCTTAAGCCGCCTTCGCGTTCGACCACCACCTGGCGTGCCCACCAATGGCTGAACACAGGACTGCCGGCCAGCAGCTCATCGATCAGACTGGAGGTGTCGCCATCGTCCAGATAAGCGCCGATATCTGCGCGAAACTCCGCTACCACTCGATTGGCACGGGTCTCCCAGTCTACGACGATGTCGGGCGCTTGTGCATCCAGGAAAATAAAACGCAGCAGATTAGGCTGCGCTTGCGCACTCATCCATCCGGCAAACACCTGGTCCAGCGCGGCGTTAAACGCCAGTACATCCCAATGCCGGTCCAGAATATATGCCGGCGCATTGATGCTATCGACGCATGCCTGCAACGACGCGGTTGGCGCCGAGACGACAGCGCTGTCATGATCAGGGTCACTGACATCGGCCAGTTCAAACAGATAGCTCGCTCGGCCCTGGTCATTTGCAATACGGTAGCCAGCCGCGCCCATACTGTGGCCGACACCGACACATCACGTCCCTGCTCAATCCAGGTGTACCAGGTAACGCTGATATCGCACAGCTGGGCCACCTCTTCACGACGCAGGCCGGGCGTGCGGCGGCGCTGGCCACCAGCAATCCCTGCCTGCTGGGGAGTTACACGATCACGAGCGCTGCGTACAAACGCACCCAGTGCCTGCTTGCGAAATGCTCCGTGTTTGTCGGCCATGCCACTCCTGCCAGATGATACGTTCAGCGCTGTACTTACCCCAGTACGCTCATGAGCGAGCGACGAACCTCTTCTTCAGACAGGCCGCTGCGCGCAACATAGTCCTGCAACTGATCCTGACCGATAGTCCCCACATTGAAATAGCTGGAATCCGGATGGCTCAAATAAAAACCAGACACACTGGACGCCGGTACATGGCCATGCCATCGGTCAGATACATGCCGATATCTTCAGTCTGCAAGATGTTGAACATATCGGTTTTAACACGATGCTCAGGGCAGGCGGGATAACCCGGCGCAGGACGGATGCCCTGATATTTTTCTTCAATCAGCGCCTGATTATCCAAACTCTCATCGGCGACATAACCCCAAAGATCGCGACGTACCCGGGCATGCATGCATTCTGCAAAACCTTCGGCAAAACGATCAGCCAGGGCCTTGAGCAGAATCGACGAGTAGTCGTCCATCTGCGCTTCAAAGCGTTGCTCGTGCTTCTCAATGCCTATACCGCCGGTAACGGCGAACAGACCGATATAGTCCTTCACGCCGGTTTCCTTGGGTGCAATGTAGTCGGCCAGGCACTTGTTGGCCACGCCTTCACGCTTGGCATTTTGCTGCCGCAAATTGCGCCAGGTAAACAGCACCCGTTCACGCGACTCATCGGCATACACTTCAATATCTTCGTGGTTGACGCTATTGGCAGGATAAAAGGCAATCACACCACCGGCGCTCAGCCAGCGTTGCTCCACCACTTTTTTGAGCATCGCCTGCGCGTCCTCGAACAGTTTACGCGCCTGCTCTCCCACCACCTTGTCATCCAGAATTTTCGGATACTGACCAAACAGACTCCAGGTCTGGAAAAACGGCGTCCAGTCGATAAACGGCACAATTTGGGCCAGATCGAAATTTTTGAATTCGCGACGCCCCAGGAACTTCGGACGCGGCGGCGTGTAGCTGCTCCAGTCAATAACCGGCGCACCCTTGCGCGCTTCTTCCAGCGGGATGATAGGCGTGGCCTTGCGATTGGCGTGGCGTTCACGCACCAGCTCATATTCCTCGCGTACCTGCGCCAGATAACTCTCAACCTGATCGGAAACCAGATTGGTTGCCACGCCTACCGAACGGCTGGCATCGGGCACATAGATGACCGGGCCGTCATAGTGCGGTGCGATCTTGACCGCCGTGTGCACCCGGCTGGTGGTCGCCCCGCCGATCAGCAATGGAATTTTGTTGTCACGAAAATACGGGTCGCGCTGCATCTCGGATGCCACATAGGCCATCTCTTCCAGGCTCGGGGTGATCAGGCCGGACAGCCCCACAATATCGGCCTTTTCCTCTTTGGCCTTGGCCAGGATCTGCGCGCACGGCACCATGACTCCCATATTGACGACCTCGAAGTTATTACACTGCAACACCACGGTAACGATATTTTTACCGATATCGTGCACGTCGCCCTTCACAGTTGCAATAACCACTTTGCCTTTGGCGCGCACGTCGCCACCGGCCGCTTCAATCTGGCGCTTCTCCTCTTCAATGAAAGGGATCAGATGCGCCACGGCATGCTTCATGACCCGGGCAGACTTGACCACCTGAGGCAGGAACATCTTGCCCGCGCCAAACAGATCGCCCACCACGTTCATGCCGTCCATCAGCGGCCCTTCAATTACCTCAATGGGACGCCCGCCACGATCGGCAATCTTTTGCCGCACCTCTTCGGTATCCTCAACAATGAATTGGGTAATTCCGTGCACCAGTGCATGCGACAAGCGTTTTTCCACGTCCTGTTCACGCCAGGTCATATCGGCTTCTTTTTTCGTGCCGCTGCCTTTGACCTCATCGGCGTACTCCACCAGACGCTCGGTCGGCGTACGCTCGTCTGCAGGATCAGTTTTGCCCACCGGCTCCTGGCGATCCAGTATCACATCCTCGACCAGGTCGCGTGTCTTCGGATCCATATCCGCGTACACACCCAGCATACCGGCATTTACGATGCCCATGGTCATGCCTTCCTGAATGGCGTAATACAGGAATACGGTATGAATCGCTTCGCGCATGGCCTCGTTACCACGGAACGAAAAGCTTACGTTGGAGACACCACCGGAAATACGCGCATGCGGCAGGTTGTCATGGATCCAGCGGGTGCCTTCGATAAAGTCCACTGCGTAATGATTGTGCTCCTCAATGCCCGTGGCCACCGCAAACACATTGGGGTCGAAAATAATATCTTCCGGCGGGAAATCCAGTTCATCCACCAGCAAGTGGTAGGCTTTGCCGCAAATGTCTTTGCGACGCTGCAGCGTATCGGCCTGACCTTCTTCGTCAAACGCCATGACCACTACGGCTGCGCCGTATTTGCGGCACAGGCGGGCATGCGCCAGAAACGGCTCCACGCCTTCCTTCATGGAAATCGAGTTGACGATCGGCTTGCCCTGCACACACTTGAGGCCCTCTTCAATCACTTCCCACTTGGAACTGTCAATCATGATGGGTACCCGGGCAATGTCGGGTTCGGAAGCAATCAGATTCAGAAAGCGGCGCATGTTCGCTTTTGAATCGAGCATGGCCTCATCCATATTGATGTCGATGATCTGTGCGCCGTTTTCAACCTGCTGGCGCGCCACCGCCAGCGCTTCATCAAATTTTTCTTCGCGGATCAGGCGCAGGAACATCTTGCTGCCGGTCACATTGGTGCGTTCGCCCACGTTCACAAACAGCGATTCGTCATCAATGTTCAGCGCCTCCAGGCCAGACAGGCGGGTTTTGATCGGCACATCCGGCACCGTGCGCGCCGGCAGCTGCTGCACCTTGCGAACAATCGCGGCAATATGCTCGGGCGTCGTACCACAACAGCCGCCCACCATATTCACAAACCCGGCGGTTGCAAACTCTTCAAGCAAACTCGATGTGTCATCCGGCGTTTCATCGAATCCGGTATCGCTCATGGGATTGGGCAGACCGGCATTGGGATACACGCAAAGCCAGGTATCACAGATTTTGGACAGTTCAGCAATATATGGGCGCATCAGGGCAGCACCCAGGCACAGTTCAGGCCGATGGTAACCGGCCGTGCATGCCGCACCGAATTCCAGAAGGCTTCCACCGTCTGGCCTGACAGAATACGTCCGGACGCGTCAGTCACTGTACCGGACACCATCACCGGCAGACGGATCCCGCGCTGCTCAAACACCGTTTCCACCGCAAAGATCGCCGCCTTGGCGTTCAGCGTATCGAAAATGGTCTCGATCAGCACGATATCAATGCCGCCATCGAGCAGGCCGGCAAGCTGCTCTTCATAGGCCGCCTGCAATTGCTCAAAGGTAATATTGCGCGCCCCCGGATCGTTTACATCCGGAGAAATAGAGGCCGTTTTGGGCTGAGGGCCGAGGGCGCCGGCGACAAAACGCGGACGATCGGGCGTACTGTAGGCTTCACAGGCCGTGCGCGCAAGCCGGGCCGATTGCAGATTCAGTTCGTAGGCCAGGCCGGGCAGATCGTAATCGCCCTGGGCTACCGAGGTTGCGCCAAAGGTATTGGTTTCAATAACATCAGCCCCGGCCTGCAGATACTGCTCGTGGATTTGGCTGATGACATCGGGACGCACCAGGGAGAGCAGCTCATTATTGCCTTTGACGTCCTGGTGATGTTCAGCGAAACGCTCGCCACGAAAATCGGCCTCGGTCAGCTTATAGCGCTGAATCATGGTGCCCATGGCCCCATCCAGCACCAGGATTCGCCCCTTTTGCAGTTCCTGCACAAAACGGGCACCAGAGGTATAGGAGTCAACGGGATAAGGCAGGGCAGGATAAGACACGTTCAGGCTCAATCTAATTAGTTGAATTTAATACAAAATTGTAGCGGATTTGCAACCGTTCTACCGGCAAACCCCTGCAAACGGCAGGCAAATAGCAGCTGCAGGCCGTCCAAATGGCCTGGCAACTGTCATGATCTGTACCAATCAATTACAATCGCGCATTCAGGGTGCATTCACCTTGCTATGCATGGAGTGAATGGTAAACGGGAAACAGAACGCGCAAGATGGCGCGCCAACCTGTGCTGCCCCCGCAACGGTAATCAGGCTTTCGGCCTGCAGCCCGACATCGGCCCTGAACCTGCCGCTGCTCTGCTTATCCAGACAGTATTTATTCGAACCTGATGTGCGGGGTCGCGCATCTTTACCGGTATACCATATGAAGTTCTCTCTTACCCCCATGGCGCTTGCCCTGGCGGTTCTGCCTGCAACCGTCATGGCGCAAACCTCTACCCCTGTCTCTCCTGATACGCCCGTTACCCGTCTTGAAACCATTATTGCCACGCCGGCACGTGCCAATCAGGCGCTTGGCGATGTGTACGGCGATGTCAGCGTTATCACAAGCGAAACGTTGCGCAATGCAGGCGCGACCTCCCTGACCGAGTTGCTTGCCCGCCAGCCGCAAATCCAAACCTATCAACTCGGCGGCCCGCAAACCTTGTCAGGCTGTTCGTGCGTGGCGCAGGCCCCCAGCAGACGCTGGTGATGGTTGACGGCCAGCGCATCAATGACCCGGCAACCGGCAGTACCTACCTGAGCGCCATGGATCCGACCACCATCGAACGGGTAGAGATCGTGCGCGGCGCAGCCAGCAGCCTGTATGGTTCTGACGCCATGGGCGGGGTCATCAACATTATTACCCGCAGCGATGGCCAGGATAAACCACTGAGCGTGTTCGGCAATATTGGCGTTGGCACTCATAGCCTGTTCAAGGCCAGCGTGGGCGTCTCCGGCGCCAGCAACGCCTGGGACTATCGCCTGGCGGGCAGCTACGCCAGCAGCGATGGCTTTAATGCCACCCGTGAAAAACTGGGCGCAATGATCTACAACCCGGATCGTGACGGCTACGAGCAGGCGTCGTTATCGGGTGCATTGGGCTACACATGGAAACCTGGCAACCGCCTGGGCGTTTCTTTTTATAACGGCTATACCCATGGCGACTTCGATAGCGGCGCCTACGACACAAATACTTTTGGCATTATGCGCCAGCAATCGGTCGCCGTTACCAGCAATAACCAGCTCACAGACTGGTGGGAAAGCGTGCTGCAGGTCAGCGTGAACCGTAATGTGTATGACTCGCGCGCCTCATATGGCGATTCGGTGCTCGGCAGCATACAGCGCACCTACTCCTGGCAAAACAACTTCTCCATCAATCGTCAGAACAAGCTATCACTGGTGCTGGAGCGCAAGGATGAAAGCATTTTTGGCACCACCACCTACGAACAGGACAAACGTCATACCAACGCAGTCGGGCTGATTTATCGCGGCGACTTCAATCGTCATCACATCCAGGCCAGCCTGCGCAACGACAATGTCTCCGGCTATGACAGCAAAACCACAGGCAGCCTGGGCTACGATTTCGATATCACGCAGCAATGGTCTGTCGGACTGGCGGGCAATACCGGCTATCGCGTTCCCACCTTTGCCGATCTGTACACTCCGCTGAGCTTTGGCTATCAGGCAATCCGAATTTGAAACCGGAAACCTCACGCAACATTGAGTTGCGCACCGCGTGGCGAACCGAGTCCAGCACCTTGTCGGTCAATGCCTGGCAGACTCGCTATCGCGATTTGATCAATGGCTACGTCTGTGACGAAATGTTCAACTGCACCGCCGAAAACGTCGACAGGGCCACGGTTCGCGGCGTTTCCGTCAATGCCGAGCACCGCTTTGACAATACGCGCATCTATGCGGGCGCAGATTTCATGAACCCGAAAGATGATGAGAGCGGCAAACGGCTGATCCGTCGTGCCAAACAGGTTTATCGAATCGGAGCCAGCCATACATTCGGTCGGGCGACCGTGGGGGCAGACTTCACCCACACCGGCGCGCGCTACGACGACAAGCAAAATACAGAGGCAAAACGGCTGGGGAGCTATGGCGTGCTGAACCTGCATGCCAGCTATGCCTTCAGCAAGAACCTGGAAGCCAGGTGTATTGGAACAACGCGTTGAACAAGAAATATGAGACTTCATATGGCTACAACTCGGCCGGTTCCAATGTCTTTTTGAATCTTGCATTCAGGATGTAAATCATGGCCTGCCGCAAGCACCCCTCTTTTCTGTCTATGACAATTGCAATAACAGGAACAGTGCTTGCGGCACTCGTGTGCTCGTTCGCCCTGGCAGCGCCGGCGGCAAAGACGATAGAAAAAAATGCGGTCAGTTTATCGCCACATCTGACAGAGCTTGTCTATGCTGCGGGTGCCGGCGACCATCTGCTGGGCGTTTCCGAAGGCAGTAACTACCCGCCTGCTGTCGGCGCTTTGCCCAAGGTGGGCAGCGGCGTGACCCCCAATGTGGAACGGATCGCGCTTCTGCAGCCGGATGTCATTCTGGCCTGGGGCTATAAAAACAGCAAGGACCTGTACCCTGCCTTGCGCAAGCTGAATATACCCGTGCATTATCAGGCGCCGGCCAGCCTGGACCGCATCATTGACGATATTGAAGAACTGGGCGCGCTGTTCGGCACCCAGGCCACCGCTGGCGCCACCGCGCAGGAGCTGCGGGAAATACTGAGAACCACGCGCCAGCGTTACCAGCATGCAGCAAAGGTAAAAACCTTCGCGCTGGTCAGCCAGGAGCCGCTCTATACGTTAGGCGCAGGTTCGTTTGTTATTGATGCCCTGCACGCCTGCGGTGCTGAATCGGCCTTTGAAACCCTGTCGGCGCCAGCGCCGGTAGTCAGCCGGGAACAACTGCTGCTTGCCCATCCGCAGGCCGTTCTCTTTGCCGCAAAAAACATCGCCAGGGAAAGCCAGGCCGTTGCCCGCTATTTTTCTTCCATGGGCATTAAGTTACAGGCAGACCAACTGCTGGGCATGGATCCGGATATTATCTTTCGCCCTGCCGACAGACTGATTCGCAAGCTGCCAGAGTTATGCAGCAATATTGATCAGATCAGACGTCGCCTTGCTCCAGTTGCTTCTGGATCGCCTTAGCCGCCACCACGCCGTCTGCCATTGATGTCACCACGCAAGGATGCTGCCGATGGGTCACTTCGCCGATCGCGTAAATGCCCGGCAAATTGGTTTGCGTCGTTTTAAAATCGGTACGCACATAGCCGAGTTCATCGCAATCAAGACCCAGATCCTGCATGCCCTGCAAACGGGCGCGAAAACCATAAAGCACCAGCACAACATCGTAGGTCCGGCCGTTCACCTGGCGGGTCGCCGGATCAAAGGTGTAGGCGCCGGTGGTGATATCCGATTCATTGAGAAACTTCATCCAATGGCGCTGGCAGCGTAGCGTGCGCGCATAAATGTGCACAGACTTGGCACCCCGCTCTTTCAGAAACAGGGCGTTTTCAAAGGCATTGTCACCCCCGCCCAGAATGGCCACGTCCTTGAGGGCAAATTCATAATTGGCTACATGCTTGCCGGGTCCGACAAGTACGTCATCATAGTGATCACGCTCCCACTCCGGCGGTTTCCTGGGTTCTACCCCGCTTGCAATAACGACATAGCGTGCATGCAAGGGCAGGTCTGCGCCGAAATACACCTTGAATTGCCCCTTGTCGCCCTGGCCTGCCTGCTCGCGTTCGATACGCGTCACATGTGAATTGAGCAGCACCGGCACGCGGGCGCTATCCAGGCTCAGTTTGATTCTGGCGGCCACTTCCTCGCCCGTCAATCCGGGTGCCGTCACATTCCAGGTATCCTCGAACGGATTACTGCACTTAAGCCACCGGCGCGTCCGCTGGATTCAATGATCAGGGGAGAGAACCCCATATGGCCAGCCACACCGCACAGGACGCACCTGCCGGGCCTGCGCCAATCACAATGGCATCATAGACAGCCTGCTGCATTTTTGGGAAAAATCCTCGTTTAATCATGAATTTATCTAAACAAAGCTTATTGTACCCCCGGCTGCTACCCTAAAACACTACAATAGCATCCTGAATAAAAACCGGACTTTTCCGGCGCCTCTTTTACCGATTTCACATGACCACTCGCCGTATCTTTTTCACCCGGCTCGCGCTGGATGCCCGCATTGGCATCCTGGAGCACGAACTGCGCGCCACCCAGCCCCTGCATATTGATGCCGATATCGACATGCGCGTTGACCAGCAGGTCAATGACCATGATATTCGCAGCGTACTGGACTACCGCAAGCTGCGCGAAGCGATTATCGAAGAATGCACGCGCGCGCATGTCCATCTGGTGGAAACGCTGGGCGACATGGTTATACAGCGCATTCTGAATGATTTTCCCGAGGTTTTCCGCGTACGCCTGCGTATCGGCAAGCCTCTGGCTTTCTCCGATTGCGCCGCCGTTGGCATCGAAGTTGAAGCGACCCGCTAGCAACACGCTGCCCTTTCCTATTTTGGACTTGAACACGTCACTATCATGACTTCTGCCGCCCACTCCAGCCATCAGGCTGCCCTGAAACAGCGCCAGCACGACAACAAGCTGACCAAACGCATCATGCGCGAAGCGGGTACCGCGATCGTCGATTACAACATGATCGAAGACGGCGACAAAGTGATGGTCTGTCTCTCGGGCGGCAAAGACTCATACAGCATGCTGGATATCCTGCTGGCCCTGCAAAAACGCGCGCCCATTCATTTTGATATTATCGCGGTGAATCTGGATCAGAAGCAGCCCGGCTTTCCTGCCCATGTCCTGCCAGATTATCTCACCGAACTGGGTGTGCCTTTTCATATCGAAAACCAGGATACCTATTCGATTGTCAAACGCCTGATTCCGGAAGGCAAGACAACCTGCTCGCTGTGTTCCCGCCTGCGCCGCGGCATTCTGTATCGCGTCGCCACCGAACTGGGCGCCACCAAGATTGCGCTGGGCCACCACCGCGATGATATTCTGGCCACCTTTTTCCTGAATCTGTTCTACGCGGCAAAACTCAAATCCATGCCGCCGAAGCTGGTTTCCGATGACGGCCGACATACTGTGATCCGTCCGCTTGCCTATATTGCGGAAAAGGAACTGATTGCCTATTCCGAACTCAAGCAGTTCCCCATCATTCCCTGTAATCTTTGCGGCTCCCAGGAAAACCTGAAACGCCAGGAAGTGGGCCGCATGATTGCGGCATGGGAAAAGGAAAGCCCCAAGAAAGTCTGGAACACCTTCAAGGCCCTGTCGGCGATTACGCCGTCGCACCTGATGGACCGCGACCTGTTTGACTTCGCCGGCCTGCGGCCCACTGGTGTTGCCGACGAAAACGGCGACAAGGCCTTCGACGCCGACACCTTTGCCGATGCCGCCGATACCACCGCTGGCGCAAGCTTTACGCAAGCGATTGACGATCATGACGATGCTCATGGCCACCCGTCCACCCAGAGCGCCAACGCACAAGCGGCAGGCACCCTCACTTCCGGGAACTCATCGCGCGCGCGCACGATCCGCATTCAATCATTGTGAGGCATTCCATGTCAGACTCGACTTTGCTGCACGCACCACTGGGCAAAGAAACCCAGTATCCCGAACACTATGATCCGTCGTTGCTGTTTCCCATTGCCCGCGATGCCGGCCGTGCGCACCTTAGCCTGCAGCCACACCCGGCCTGGCACGGCGCCGATATCTGGAACGCCTATGAACTGTCCTGGCTAGATCCCAAAGGCAAACCGCAAGTGGCCCTGGCCCGTTTTTGCTTTCCCGCCAGCAGCACCCACATTATCGAATCCAAGTCGTTCAAACTGTATCTGAATTCATTCAACCAGACCACCATGCCCGACGGCGATGCCGTTCTGGCGCGCATGCAGCAGGACCTGAGCGCCGCCGCCGGCGGCGCGGTCAGCGTCACGCTGTTTGCGCCGGCAGACTTTGCAAACCAGACCCTGGGCGAGCTTGAAGGCACCCTGCTGGACACACTGGATATCGAAGTCTCCACCTATGCGCCGGACGCAGGCCTGCTACAGGCTGACGCCACGCAATCCAGACACGAGACGCTGCGCACGAATCTGCTCAAGTCCAACTGTCCGGTCACCGGTCAGCCCGACTGGGGGAGCCTGCAAATCGAATACACCGGCGCCGCCATCGATCACGCCTCGCTCCTGAAGTATATTGTGTCCTATCGGGGACATAACGGATTTCATGAACAATGTGCAGAACAGATTTTCTGCGATATTATGCGCAGCTGTGCGCCAGAAACACTGACCGTCTATGCCCGCTACACACGCCGTGGCGGCCTGGATATCAACCCCTGGCGCAGCACGCAACCGGATTTCGTTCCCGCTGATGCCCGCAATGCGCGTCAATAACCTCACACTCCACAAAAGCTGGTCGTACTTATGAAACAACCGCCCTATGTCAGCGTCGCCGCCGCGTTCAGCAAGGCAATCGCAACGCAAATGCGCCCTTCCATGCTGCTTGCCGTCATTTTGCCGTTTGTCATTGCCCTGATCACAGCCGTGATACTGCTGGTGTTCGCCTGGGGTCCGTTGGATAACTGGCTGGACAATACCGCCATGCATTGGGGCTGGTTCCAGTCCGTGTCTACGCGACTGTCCGGCTGGGGGTTTGTCACCATGAGCGATTGGCTCACGGGCGTGCTGACCTTTGTGGCCCTGCTCGCGGTCAGCGGCATCGCCGGATTGGCGGCCGCAGCCATTCTGGTCATGCCCATGGCATTGAAAGTCATCGGCGATGGCAGCTACCCGGATGTGCAGAAAAAAGGCGAGAATGCCACGGTCACCAGCCTGGCCAATACGGTCAAGGTAAGTACGATTTTCGTAGTTGGCTGGCTGATTACCTTGCCGCTCTGGCTGATTCCCTTTGCCGGAATCGCACTATCATTATTCTGGGGTGCGTATGCGTTCTCGCATATGACCCGGCTGGACGCCATTGTCGAACACGCAACCCTTGAAGAGCGGGCTTACGTGCTTCGTCATTACAGTCGTGGTTTCTGGCTGATCGGGCTGATCTGCGCAGCCATTGCCCTGATCCCGTTTGCCGGCTTTGTCATGCCCGTATTTTCAATCCTGGTGTGCACCCATTATGGATTAATGGCGGTCAAAGCCGTGCGGACGCAACGGCTTGCCGCAGCTGTAGAGAACAGCGCTGTCCAGGCCAAACGCCTGCCCTGACAGCGCCGCGCGCTCAGGATTCGAACGCGCCAGCCTGCTGCAGCACTGTTTTGAGTTCGCCGCTTTCGTGCATTTCACTCACGATATCCGAACCGCCAATGAATTCACCCTTGACATACAGCTGGGGAATAGTGGGCCAGTTGGAAAACTGCTTGATGCCTTCGCGCACTTCCTGGTCGTCCAGCACATTGACAGTAACCAGTTTTTTTACACCGGATTCACGCAGAATCTGGATGGCCTTGCCAGAGAAGCCGCATTGCGGAAACTGAGCCGTGCCTTTCATGAACAACACAACAGGGTGTTCTGTAACGGTCTCTCGGATAAAATTCTGTACTTCGCTCATTGTATTCACCTGTGTCAGCATTGAAAGAAACCAGTTCCATCATCTGGCCATCTCTCAAAATAGTTTAACGCTAAATCGTAAAGCACCCGCCGGAAATGCGCTCAATACCGGATAAATCATTGCGGGATTCAATATTCTTAAAACCGACCTTGGCCAGCATATAGCGAACATGCTCGGCCTGGTCCCATCCATGCTCAATCCACATCCAGCCGCCGTTGGCCAGATAAGCCCGGGCGCCGGCAATAATGCGCCGGATGGCCGCAAACCCATCGGAATAATCGGTCAGCGCCATGGGTGGTTCAAAACGCAGATCGCCCTTCTGCAAATGGGGATCATGCCGCCGTATATATGGCGGATTGGACACGATCAAATCGAAGGCCTGTTGTGGAATGCCATCAAACCAGTCGCTTTCCAGAAAACGTACGTGCGCGGTACGATGTTTTTCCGCATTGCGTCGCGCCAGCGCGAGGGCATCTGGACTCTTATCTGTGGCCAGCACCAGCGCGCCAGGGCAAAACCGGGCAATGGAAACGGCAATAACACCGGTGCCGGTGCCCAGATCCAGCACATTGGCCCTGGGGTGGTCGCGTACATAGTCTATCGCAGTTTCCACCAGCAACTCCGTTTCCGGGCGCGGAATAAGCGCCGCGGCAGACGTCTCAAAGGACAGGCCCATGAATTCGCGCTCGCCCATGATATAAGCCATGGGCTCGCCGCTTGCGCGTCGTTCAATCAGGGCGCGAATCTGTACTACCTGTTCATCGCTCAGGGGATCACGGTCGTGTGCAATCATCCAGGAACGCGACACGCCTAGCGTGCGACCGATCAGCATCCGGGTCTCAAGTGGCGGAAGGCCACTGGTTCGCGTCAAAGATTCAATCGTGATGGCCAGCGCCATTCCTGCTCCTTCTACTACTGCCGGTATCACTCCGGTCAAATGATGTCATTGATATTCAGTGCTGCATGATGCTTACAGCGAGTCGTCACCCAGGGCGGCCAGCAACTCAGCCTGCCTCTCCGCAATAAGGGCCCCCGTCAGCTCATCCAGCGAGCCTTCCATGATTTGTGCCAGTTTATACAAAGTCAGGTTGATTCGGTGATCCGTGACCCGCCCCTGAGGATAATTGTAAGTGCGGATGCGCTCGGAACGGTCACCCGTACCCACCAGGCTCTTGCGCTCGGCCGCTTCTTTCTGCTGCTGTTTCTGGCGTTCAATATCGTTGATGCGGGCAGCCAGTACACTCATGGCGCGCGCTTTGTTCTTGTGCTGTGACCGATCATCCTGGCACTCGGCAACGATGCCGGTTGGAATATGCGTGATACGCACAGCCGAATCGGTTTTATTGATATGCTGACCGCCCGCGCCACTTGCCCGGAACGTGTCAATGCGCAGATCAGCCGGGTTTAGCGCCACTTCCGCAATTTCATCGGCTTCGGGCAACACGGCGACCGTGCAGGCAGAGGTATGCACCCGGCCCTGCGATTCGGTCTCGGGCACCCGTTGCACCCGATGCGCGCCAGACTCGTATTTCAGTCGTCCATACACGCCATCGCCATCTACCCGTGCAATAACTTCGCGATACCCGCCCATTTCCGATTCATTCTCGGAAATCACTTCTACTTTCCAGCCTTTCTGCTCGGCATAACGACTGTACATGCGAAACAGGTCGCCGCTGAAAATGGCGCTTTCATCGCCGCCGGTACCGGCACGCACTTCAAGAAAAACGCTGCGCCCATCGTCCGGATCCCGCGGCAGCAATTGCACTTGCAATTGCTCTTGCAGCTCTTCCAGGCGCGCTTTGGCCAGCTTCAGTTCTTCCTCAGCCATCTCCCGCAGCTCCGGGTCCGATGACATGTCCATTGCGGCCTGCATATCGGCCTCGGTCGCTTCGTAACTGCGAAACAGCATGACCACCGGATCAATTTCCGCGCGTTCACGCGACAGTTTACGAAACCGGTCCATATCGTTGGCGGTATCGGGCTCGGCAAGCAGTGCATCCACCTCGATAAGGCGATGCGAGATTTGCTCCAGACGGGAGCGCATTGATGATTTCATAACGAATGTTTGAAGAAAACGGCGTGTTCAGGAAAAAGGCGGCGCCTGCTTAGCGCCGCCGCCAAAGATAGCGGGCCAGAGCGCCGCTAATGGCTGGAATCCTGATACGGAAAGAGACGGGGCAGCATATCCATGAGCGCAGTACGATCATCGCCCTGGCTGCGGTTGAGCGCGACCATAGGGGCGTGCAGGTACTTCTGGGTCAGGCTGCGGGCAAACTGTTCAAGAACCTGGTCGGCGTTCTCGCCCTTAGCCAGCAGGCGGCGGGCCCGATCCAGTTCGGCCTGCACGATGGCATCGGCGCCTGATTCAGGTTACGGATCACCGGCACGACAGCGCGGGAATCCATCCAGTGCATGAAATTCTGAACGCGGCTGTCAATAATGGCCTCTGCCTGGACCACGGCGGCCTGGCGTGAATCACTGGCCATTTGCACATAACGGCCCAGATCATCAACTGAATACAGGTAGACGTCATCCAGTTGCGACACTTCGGGTTCGATATCGCGCGGCACGGCCAGATCAATCATGACCATGGGCATATGACGACGCGCCTTGGAGGCTTTTTGCACCAGCCCCAGACCCAATATGGGCAGGGAACTGGCGGTACAGGACACCACAATATCAAATTCAGCCAAACGCTCAGGCAGGTCTGCCAGCTTCATGGTCTTGCCATCGAACTGGGACGCAAGCGTTTCGGCACGCTCGCGCGTGCGGTTGGCAACGACCATACAGGAGGGCTTTTGCGCAGCAAAATGGGTGGAGCACAGCTCGATCATTTCACCGGCGCCAATAAACAGCACCCTGGTTTTGGACAGATCGCCAAACACCCGCTGGGCCAGTCGAACTGAGACTGCCAAGCCATGGACACCGATTGCGCGCCAATTGCCGTTTGCGTACGCACTTCCTTGGCCACCGAAAAAGTTTTCTGAAACAGCTGATGCAGCAAGGTACCCAGAGACCCGGCATCGCTGGCCGCACGGACGGCGGTTTTCATTTGCCCCAGAATTTGCGGCTCACCCAGAACCATGGAATCGAGCCCGCTGGCAACACGAAAGGCGTGACGTACGGCCAGATCCTTGTTGTACTGATACAAATGCGGACGCAGCTCGTTGGCTTCAAGCGAATTGAAGTCAGCCAGCCATGAGGGGATGTGCTCAGCCACTTCGGGCTGGGCCGCACAGTAGATTTCGGTGCGATTACAGGTAGACAGAATCGTGGCTTCCTGCACCCGGGCGCCAAACGCCGAGCGCAAGCCGTCAAGCGCCGGGCGCAGCAGCTGTTCGGGCATGGAAACCCGCTCGCGTACTGACACCGGCGCCGAATGATGATTCAAACCGAAGGTAAGAACGTCAAGTGACATGGCCGTAATATCTTGAATTTTCTTTTATGATCTGGTATTAGTCTGATTATAGACCTTCCAGCGATGTTTTTTAATTATTTATGTCACCAAGGCTGCAAAATATATACACAAGTCAAAAACTAGTGTATTATTTCGTTCTTTGTTGGCCAGGTAGCTCAGTCGGTAGAGCAGAGGATTGAAAATCCTTGTGTCGGCAGTTCGATTCTGCCCCAGGCCACCAATATTGCTATATTAATTAAGGACTTACAGCACCAGCTATAAGTCCTTTTTTATTGCTGAAATTATCATTTACTGGTTGTTTACGGGAAACTGATAAAGGAGAAATAAGATTCGGGACTGATGGATTTAGAATTATCCCACACCCTACCTCCTTGGTTTGCGTCTTTTACCAGGAAGCGCATCTGATGAAATAATATATTTTTTGCAGTCTGCATATCTTGGTACTTTAGATGCTAATTTAATTGCATTATTAAACTCTCGCGCTAAGATCGCATTCTTCTGAAAATGATAGGGTTTATCTGACACTTCGTTAAGCTTTTCTTGAAGATGCGCCTGTATCGCTTTGATGTCGGGCTGGACATCAACATTTTCCTCATAAAAATTATTACCAGGAAAATCGGCAAATTGATTCACAAATGCGGGGCCATCATCAGCACGCGACACATGGGCATCAAAAAATTTTGTTAGTTTTTTATATGGATGCTTTTGTCTATGATCATGAATCATTTGTCTTAACTTTTGCTGCAGAATAATTCTCGCACAGCCAGCATGACTTGACTCAAGATTATATGCATCAACAAAAGCGGGGCCAAATACCATCGACGAGTTCCGGTCAGATCCGGGTGTGGATTCAGGAGTTAAGTGTAAAAGTTGTCCTATTGCCACTCCTCCTCTACTTAAAAATCCAGCCAATAATAATTGCCTGCAGATTTTGAAAATCATAAAAATGAGAAGGCCTAACTCTTCTATTTTGGAATCTACTGACATCACAATACAATCAGAAAATGTATGGAATCGATCGTCGAAATCTTCCGGGGAAAGCGATAGCCCTAACTCCGCCACAAAGTGTCGCGCTAATTCATCCTTTCTAACATCTAGCCCGTTATATATCTGATTCACCAGATCAGGGTCCTTTTGTGACCGCAAAACGATCTCCTTGAACCCCAAAATATCGACAAACGCGACTATTCGCTCTTCATATTTAACAAATTTTGGAGCAATAGCGTCAATTGAATAATCTACCTCGTCCTTTTTATCATTAGGAACAGCGCTACGCTTAATCTTAATATTGTCTAAGAGTGTGTCTTGTGCGGCCGATTCAGCATCCTGCTTTTTACTTTTCTTCTTAACAGCCATATTAGACTCTTAATTTTCTAAATCTTTTTTGAAAAAGCGTCCGATACTATCATCGTCAATAGCGATGGAAAAACCTGGCTCAGAATATACTTTCGCCCATGGACCGTCAGGATCGTGGGATAATCGCACAAGCTGAAAACTGGAAAAATTTCCATATTCATCCAGAATTTTTTCAATTAGCTTAGCTTCAACCCGAGTAGAGTCCAATTCTTCTTGCGAAGCAATCAATGGGTGATCCGCAGGAATATTATTATTGGAAAACGCTTTCAACGCATGATATAGCTCTGGTAAAACAGGGCCATAACGCCATGCCTCAAACGCATCGTTTTCCTCTAACAATGGTTTATCAAATAATGCTAAATGCCAGCCATGGGCAAAATATGCCAATTTTTGTAATGATAAATTGGTTAATTTGAAATTCCTTTTGGCCGCACGACGAACCAACTCACTACCAAGTTGTAATGCAGTGATAGACATAATGCCTCCGCGTCTCGCTGAAACATAAAATTAGACCAATAGGATATTGATATCTGGACTATTAGTATAGACCAGCAACTGTATATTTGTACAGTGCAAATATTAATAATAAATTATACCAATATTAACGACATTAACTTGATACTAACAGCTTTCACCTAGCTAGTTAACATTTTTTACAACTGTGATCGATAGCACTTGGCACCGCAAGATTTAATGCGTCAAGGTAATTCATTGGGGGTTAGTATCCTTAAATAAGATTTCAAACCGCTGATAATGTCGCGGGCATCGTCGATCTGGCCGGCAAGGGAATCGTCTCCGGCGAGACATGCATGCTCCGATGAAGTCTGTAGCCCACCGATCATTTCGTCAAGTAAGCCGAAAAATTCACGGTAAAGGTCCTGACGCTTGGCATCGGTTTCGACAGGTAGCTCTGAGGCCGCGAACCAATTGATCAAGCACCTTGGCTCGCTAAGCCTCACTTCGTTCGAATGGCCCATGTAAAGCATTAGCTTTCTTTACGACAGACGACATCAATCCAACACCCTGAAGCTGGCCACTACATACACCTCAACTGGACACATTCGGAAGCTTTCTTACCCAAGCCAACGCCTCGTCTATATCCAGATACAAACTCGCATATGCCTTGCGCAGAAGCGCATCCGGCAAAGCCCAGTCCCACTTCTCTCGCTGTAAATTACTCACATCCCTCAGAAGGACTTCAATGGGTGGTTCTTCCACCGAAGCATTGATTAGAGTGCCAATAATATCTTCAACGCTCGATTCATTCTTGGCGACTTCGATACCAGGGCCCGCAGCACTCACTGTGTATCCTCGCCATCGAAGGAGGGATGCGAGCGCCTCGTTAGCGGCATCACCAAGCCATGTTAAGAATACGACTTCCCTTCCTTGGTCAATCACAAAAACATTTGCTAGATTACGTGCAACGTAGCTTCTTCGACCTTCAAGCAAGAAACGCCCGGCCACATCATCAAGAAACGGTGGCATGTCGGAAGACTCCAGCAGTTGACGCATTCGTTGATGTACGCGTGTATGCGTTCGTCCCGCTCCGCCAGAAAAGAGCGGAGGAATCCCGCCGCCGGAACGAACAACAAAAATAGTCTTCTGCGCATCATCGATATCTTCAACTAACCAGGTCTTGCCGGCAAACAAAATACGCTGCCCGATACTTAGCATCTGCGATACGGGTAAAGTGCCGAGCGCTTTACCACTGCAGACAATGCGAAACTCCTCATCAGTAGAAAATGCGGCAAAAAAAGCATAGTGATTGACAAACCTCTCTCCCAGGCGACCATGTAATAGCAGACCGGATGACTCTTGCATTAATAGTTCTCGTTTTCCCAAATGGCGAACAAACTCAACGAACTCACCCTTGCTCAGACCAACGAAAGGTGCACCCGACGTGCAAAACACTCCGTAAAGCTGTCCGATCGAAGCCCCGCCGTTTTGCGCCACATAGGATAACATCTGTTGCACAAGCGTTGACAAATGAAGGCCATGCGCCATCGGAGGTTCAAACCAACCCTCTACCAATAGCGAAATCATTGCAATCATCTTTACAGTATCTAATCGAAGTTCGGTAGCCAGTGATGAATTAGCGCCAAGCATATCCTCTACACTGTAGCCTCGCAAAATTGCTGGTACTCCCTTGCGGCGACCGGATCGACCCAGGCGTTGGCGCAAACTCGCTACTGAAGGCGGGGCCCCGATCTGCGCAACGCTTTTTACTGCCCCAATATCAATACCCAACTCCAGCGTACTGGTGCAAATGGCAGTTGCCGGAAACTCCTTCTGCTTCAAGGCTGCTTCAGTTTCTGAGCGAATCTCCTTGGACAAGCTACCGTGATGTGGCCAGAATTCGTTGGGAACTTGATGCTGCGTGCATAACTTGTTGAGTAAATGCGTGTACCGCTCAACCTCGCGACGCGAATTCGGGAAGATAAGATTGTTCTCACCGCGCAACTCCCTGAACAAATGCTGCGCGATTTGCGTCGGCGTGACTGGATCTGGTTCCTTCTTATCATAATCTTCGACGGGTACAAGCACAGGTTCCTCGTAGCCCTTGACCCGGATTTTTAGTTCACTATGCGAGGATCTCGATTCCAACAAGGCAACAGAGGTTGCCTTTCCCGGACGCAAGAACACCGCCGCCAAACACATATCACCCAAAGTTGCAGAAAGGCCAATTCGCGGCACCTGACGATCAATCACTCGCTCGATACGGTGCATAAGAGATTGTAGTTGCTTACCGCGCTCGGTTCCGATAAATGCGTGAAGTTCGTCGATGACAATAAACGTCAGTCGCTCGAACACCGCTCTGATCGCAGATCCTCGATTGCATAGTGTTGCCTCGAGAGATTCGGGAGTAATTAGCAATACCCCTTGCCGCTTCGACAAGAAGCGAGCCTTGGCTGAAGACGAAATATCTCCATGCCATGGCCACACTGGCACCCCCAGGTGCTCACAAAGATGCTCAAGGCGCCCAAACTGATCATTGATCAGTGCTTTGAGAGGACTAACATAGACAATGAGTCCCAGTGGTTCGTTTTGAAGCAGATGCGTCAATGCGGGTAGAAAAACCGCCTCCGTCTTGCCGGTTGCGGTAGCTGCAGCCACAATAACGTCGCTATTTGCCTCGAGGATCAGCGGAATGGCGGCCTCCTGAATATCTCTCAGTGATTCCCAGCCTTCCGCCCAGATAAAGCGCTGGATACGCTCATCTAGCAGGAAAAAGGAATTGCTATCGTCAGACATTCGATTTCAACCAGCCTTATCACATCTTGAACGTGGCGAATCCATCATCAGCATCGGCTTCGACCTGTTGGTCAGCCATACCCCCCGTGTCGGCAACAATGTCAACGCCACCAAGCAAGTCTTGCCACGACGCGTCGGGGTTTTGATCCAGCACTGCAAGCAAATTGATAAATGCTGTAATAGTCGTGCGTGGCGTACGAAAGTATGTGTCGCCGATCCGCTTAGAGCAGTGCTCCATAAATTTGGAGATACCCTGATCAGGTATAAGAAATTTGCTGGAATCACCAAATGCATAGACCATGCGGATCTTCTGCAACAAGACGTAAAAGTCTTCGGGTTTTAGACTCGACAGACTAATCACTGTCCCGCTAAAATCAACAAGCCCATTTGAGGCGAAAGAATTTTGCCCCAAACGGCTCTGCAAGGCAGGATAGCTGTAGAGTCCCCGTCGAGTATCCAACAGGAACTCTGGTGTCCCTCCCAGAATGAATCCAAGGCCAACAGAGGCACCCTGCAAAGAGTCGTTCAAGATACGCAGGATCTGCTCATAGTTTGAATTTCGGGCCTGAGTATTCGCCAGTTTGTAGAGATTAACCAGTTCATCAAGCTCAACAAGCAAACCAGAAAAACCCGCAAGACGCACGAAGCGTGCCATAAGTTTGAGTTGGTCGTACACATCCGAGTCGTCCACTATACTCCGGACTCCAAGTGCTTTTCTGGCATCGGTTTTAGTGGAAAACTCGCCACGCAGCCAACGAACAGCATCGGATTTAAGTTGTTCATTACCTTCCTCGTGTCCACGACAATACGCAGCGATAACATCGGCAAAATCATAACCATTGACCAGCTCGTTTAACTGATCGAGTCGTTGACGCAAGACTGTCTCTGTGGATTGATTCAACGCCTTAGCCTCGGTCTTGGCTGTGGCTATAAACTTCTCAACAATTCCGGTCAGCGCGCCGCCTCCGGCTTGGTGCGCGTCGATAGGTTACGCATCAGTTCGGCATAGAGCGAACGAGCCTGACCACCGCTGGCATGAAGACGCCGATCGGGATTCAAGTCGGCGCTAGCCACCACCAGTTTTTTCTCGAGAGCGATGGAGCGGATCAGATTTAAGAAGAAAGTTTTCCCCGCGCCGTACTCACCAATGACCACACGGAATGCTGAACCGCCGTCTGCAATGCGATTAATATCGCCAACCAGCGTGTCTATCTCACTACGTCGACCAATTTGAATCAGATACTGGCCACTACGAGGCACGACGCCCGCTCGCAAAGATTGAATTATCGCGTCGCGGTCTTTAGGACGTATCGGAACATTCATACTTCGATTTTCTCCAATAATTCAGGGTTAACTATTACAAGGGTTTCGCCCTCCGTAAACGGCACATCATATTTATCAAAAGCCGCCTCATTGAGAGTTTCGATTGCTCCGTCAATCATTAAATCGAGATCGCCAGCAGCATCACCAAGCTCGCTTCTGGTCCACTCAGGGCGCGAAAGCAACAGGCGCGCTAAGGCACTATGCGCTTCATCCAGACCAAGCAACCCGGAGGGCGATATACTCTCGACCTCACTCTCCGACTCTTCTTCCATGGATTCTGGTTCATCCAGATTATTTTCGTTAAATATGCCCGACAATAATGCCGAAACAACCTCCGTGTCCTTTTGAAGCGCAGCGATACGCGCAGGATCGAGCTTGAATCCCGTTCTCTCTACTTCAGCGACAGTGATCAAGGCAGGCTTTGCACCAGCAGCTACTGCATGAACATCGGTAAACATCTTTGCTGCTTCAATGCCGAGCACTCTGTACACCTTTTCCAGCATTTTTACTTCTGTGGGCGAGATGTGCCCGTCCGACTGAGCAACAGTTGCCATAAAAGCAGCGATAGCCTCTTTAGCGGACGGATTCAGCGGCTCAATCTTTTTTTTCAGCACGGATAGAGATATCTGTGTTTTCCTCAACAGATGCAAATGAGCCAGGAGCCTGCTGATGTGATATGGAGTAAGATGCGTCCACGTCTGCACCTGTTTCTCAAGATGATCCATTTCCTCGATATTAAATTGACCGTCAGCTGCCGCCACTCCAGATGCCAAATCTAAAGTCAAGACGGCGACTTGGTACGCAGGTGCAGAACGATCTGTCGCTCCTGCAGATGAAACAGCAAAGAGCACCACATCCTCATCAGGCTTGGGTTGTTTGGCCCCGCCCAGAACGTCAGGCTCAACACCAATGTTTAACGATTCGAGTGCACGAAGCAAAGCGAGCGTTCTATCTCTCGTAAATGTCGCCCTAGCACCCAAACTAGCAAGCAAGTCCTGGAAGGACATTGTGACAACCCCATTGTCCATCCGTTTTTTTAGCGCAAACAAAATTTCCTGAGTACTTTCGGGCCATAATTTGACCGGCAATAGCACGAGTCCCTCAAGAGAATACCTATCGTTCGGATTTTTTCCGACGTAGCGACTGAAAGGTTCCAGATCTTTCGTAGCTGTCTCGACGACTTTCTGCAACTTGTTAATAGGAGCGGTAAGAGCAGTGACATCCGGTATATCCCCGAAAGTCAAACTAACGTCGTTGTAGCCGTGAAAGCCTGCAGAAGCTGGTCGGTGAACCATCTTGAGTCTGGTTCTATTCTTTGGAAGAATCAGCCCCTCACCGAAAGTCTCGTAATATCTGCAAACGAAAATCCTGTCAAATTCTTCAGGACAACGTGTCGCCGGGGTTCTCAGATAGATTGTCGGATCAAGCTTTACCCATACCAGCGCAAGAGGTGCCGGTACGGGTACCTTATCGACTGCGGTCTGGCCCAAAGCTACTCGAATATAAAGCGGCAGTTCGTACGTCTTGGGAAAGCTCGGGATAGGTTTGAGATATGCCTTCTCAGGACACTCTGAAACCGATACCCAATCGAGCAACGAACCAGCATAATTTCGGAATGAACCTGACTTCTCACCATAGATTCCCAAGAGTCGGCGTAATTCAACTGCAATAATCGGCCAATCAGCTTTGGCTGCGTCCTCCTTGGATGCATCAAGAATGGCCCGTCGCTCCAGCCCATATAAGAAAAGAAAAACGTATCCAATGTCAGCCGCCGGATCCATTCGACCATCAGCTAGCCAATTCAAATAGGCACGCCTGGCAATAGGCGAAATTTCGGAATAGCTAGGCCAATAGCCCATCTGCCGTTCCGCGTAATTGCCGTATTTCGCCACAGGCTTAGAGGGATCTATGAGCGCGGGATCATTGTTTCGTGAAGCCGTTAATAGAGTCCTCCCGACGTATAGAAGACCTCCAGGAATCGAAATTCCCGCAATAATCACAGTCTCCCCAGCAGGAATCCATTTAGTCTGGCTATAGTTCTGTGGTGCAACGGGAACACGAAATGAGGACGGGACAGACTCAAGACTGTGGGCTATCGAAATAGGCTCATCGTCATCCCCAGGAGCCGTGCGGGGAGTAGGGACCACTGAGCTCGTCGTGATCGGCAGTGGATCCCCTAGGTGAAGCGACGACGAAACTGAAAGCTCACTCTTTTTATAATTTTCATCCGTACTGCCTCGGGATTACGGTAAAAATAAATGACCGCACCCATGGCGACGGTCACTCCAATTACAATCCAAATTTCACGAGGAATGCTATTAAAAAATACCAACAAACCAATGGCTGCTATACCAATGGTCTCTCTATATTTTGGTCTCTTACCTCTTGCCATGCTATTGTTCACTCCGGCGAGCTTTACATTGGTTTGCCCGCATTGAAAGTTACTCCAAAAGCCTTCATGCGCTTAACGGTTACGAAGCTTGTCATATCGTGCCTGCGGCACCAGTCCCACAAAACGACAGTCGCAGAATGCTGATCGACATTGGTCATTTTAAAGTTTTTTGAGAGATTATGTTACTTTTGATTAAAACTGTGTCATTTTGAAGCAATTTTGTAAGTTCCACGCCACCGGCTCCCACTTCCGTGTAGAAAATAGTTATGCGCAAGTACAGGCGAACATAGAGGAATTGACCCTCGGACTCCATCTCGGCAATCAATATTTAAGCATAGCGGCTTATGGATATTGACAAGAAGTCAGAACATTTTGCTGGAAAGCCCGAACAATCGGCCGTTCTGCAATGTCGCTGACAACTTGGCTTGTAGTTTCGAGCAACGAACTATTCATTTGTGTCTTTCTGAATACAAGCCGTCTGTCAAACGCACGCCAACGACCAAAATATGGGAAGATAGGTCGTTACCTGTTGCGTCAATAAAAAATTAAATTAACTCTGCCGGCCCTCTCATGGACTCTTCATCACAACAAGCCTTTATAAAAAAGGCGGCCACGCTGATCAGTGAAGCCGATGGGCTGCTTGTTACTGCCGGCGCCGGTATGGGTGTGGACTCGGGTCTGCCTGATTTTCGCGGCGCCGAAGGCTTCTGGCAGCACTATCCGGCGCTGCGTACTTCGGGTATTTGTTTCGAAGATATCGCCTCGCCTGTCTATTTTCCCGAGCACCCCGAGCTTGCCTGGGGATTTTATGGGCATCGCCTGGCCCTGTATCGGCAGACAACGCCTCATGCCGGCTTCCAGATCCTGCGGCAGATTGCATCACGCATGCCAAATAATGCATTTGTGTTTACCAGCAATGTCGACGGTCAGTTTCAAAAAGCAGGCTTTGCCCCCGAGCAGATCGTTGAATGCCACGGCTCGATTCACTATTTGCAATGCATAGACGTTTGCGAACAGGATATCTGGCCGGCTGACGACTTTGAGCCGCAAGTAGATATGCAACGCTGTCTGCTGCTGAACCCGCCGCCGCGCTGCCCGCACTGTGGCTCGCTGGCGCGGCCCAACATCATGATGTTCAACGACTGGCATTGGGTGGACACCCGTAGCCGCCAGCAGCATCAGCACCTGCAGGCCTGGCTGAAAAAGACCAGGCGTCCCGTTATTGTTGAACTGGGCGCGGGCACCGCCGTTGCCACTGTGCGCTACTTTGGCGAACGCCAAAAGGCGCCAATCGTTCGCATCAATACGCACGAAGCAAATATAAAGAAAACAGCAAAGAATGTTTCGCTGGCCATGGGCGCACAGCAAGCGCTAACGCAAATTCAAAACGCACTGGACGACATGGGTTACTTGGGAAAAACACAGCCCTGATCCGGCGCCAGCGCATTGCCACATCAACCTTCGGACGAGCAAACACCTGCCCTTGCTCGTGGCTTTCGCACGTGACATGTTTGGTCACCTGAGTTACAGTCAAGGTTGATATGCATTTGTACCACCCTGCCTGCGCCCGCTATCGGCCAATACCGGAGGCCAATGTCATGCCATATCCTGTTCGACCACTCTATCGCTTCAGCTGCAGACCGCACTCATGGTTGCTGCTTGCCGGTTTGGCTGCTGCCACGTTAAGCGCGACCACCAGCGCCAAACCGCCACCAACACTGGCTGCTGCGAACTTCGCTTTCAAAGATACGTCGGGTGAAGTCAAAGACCAGACAGCCGACCATGCCCGACGCCTGAACGCACTGAATGAAGCGGTTCGCCATGGTCTGGCGCAAAACAAAACAATAAAAACAGTGCCGCTGGCCTGCCAAAATGACACATGCAATGCTGCGGAACCGGGTCTTGAAGCACTGGCAGCCGACGCAAAAAAGGCCGGCGCAAGCCATCTACTTTTTGGCGAGGTACACAAGATGAGCACGCTGGTAGGCTGGATCAAATATGCCATGGTAGATCTGAACCAGAACACCCCTGTGTGCGAGCGCACGCTATCCTATCGCGGCGATAACGATCAGGCATGGCAGCATGCGGCAAAATTTGCGGTACGTGATATTGAGAGCAATTGCATTAACAGGCAATAGGATGGGTGCCGGTGAGCCCCCTTACCTGAACTACTTGATTGTTCGCTGAAAATCCTTGACCTGGATATTATTATCCAGCGAGGCGTCCACCGCGATATCAAAGACGACACGGTCAGCCCGATGCCAGGCAGTGAACCACTCCAGCGGCAATCCATGCTGATCGTAATAACACGCCTGCAATTGCAGCAACGAATCGCTTTTTTTCACTTTAAGATAATTGGCCAGCATCTTGTCGCTGGGGACCGTCTGAATCTGGTTGCGGCCCTGTTGCGGCTCACGGTTAAAGCGTACCAGCAACTGGCGATGCAGCGATTGGTCGATCAGGTCTTCGCTGCTCAGGGAAGCAAATTCCTTGGGCAGCCAGGTCTTCACATATGAAATAGGTTCATCGTCAATATACCGCACGCGCTCCAGCAGCAGGCCTTCAGTGTCGCCATAGAATGCCGCAACCTCTGCGGGCAAAGCGGCCTCTTCAAATTTGACCACCGACGTCTGTAAGCGCGTGCCTTCGCGTTCCAGCTGCGCGTGCAGGCTAAGCGAGTTTTGCAGATTACGCCGGTGTTTCATGCGCGGAGCAACTACCGAAGAGCGGCCAGCCTGCTTCAGAATATATCCATCATCAACCAGCAGCGCCAGCGCCTGGCGCACGACACTGCGCGCCACATTGAAGTGTCCGCACAGCGCGTTCTCGCTGGGAATCGGACTACCCGGAGGCAGCCGATTTTCAGAGATGGCGGTTTTCAGGCTGGCGGCGACCTGCCTGTACAACGCCTCTTTACCTTTGTTTTTTACGTCGATTTTTTTCAGATAAAGCACGATATCCCCGCCAAATTAAAACTATACCCCTTCCGATTTTGAAGCTGCTTCCCATACGGAAGACCAGCCCAGGGAGAGGCTGGCTGCGCGCTCGGCGGCCAGGATCAGGCTTTCTTCGCGCGCAATGTTCTGACCGGCAATATCAAACGCAGTACCGTGATCCACAGAGACTCGCACAACCGGCAAGCCGACTGTAATATTTACACCGTCATCGCCATAGACCGCTTTAAATGGTGCATGACCCTGATCGTGATAGCACGCGACCAGAAATTTCCATTTGCCTCGTACGGCTTGCGGCCAGAGCGCATCTGCCGGAATCGGACCCACAGCATTGATTCCCGCTGCCCTGGCCCGTTCGATGGCAGGCGTTAATATAGCACTGTCTTCCGTGCCGAAGATATTGTTCTCGCCGGCATGCGGATTCAGGCCCGAGACGGCAATCGGCTCTTCCTGACGACCAAGCGCTTTGGAAAACGCGTGAACCAGTTGCAAAATGTCGTCCATGCGCTTGGGGTTCACATCCTCAATGGCCTGACGCAACGACACATGCGTGGTTGCATGAAATACATACAAATCGCCGGCCGAGAGCACCAGAGAATAATTTTTGACACCAAATTCATGAGCCAGCAATTCGGTATGGCCGGGCCACTTATGGCCACCCAGGTGCATGGCTGCCTTGTTCAGCGGCGCAGTCACGATACCGTCCACTTCGCCCTTGCGAGCCAGGTCACAGGCTTTCATGACAAACAGCGCAGAGCCAGCGCCAGCACGCGCATCCAGCTTACCCAATTGAACGTCTTCAAGAGAGGGGCCAACCTGGATGATCTCAATGGTTCCGGCTTCGTTGGTTGCCTCGGCCGGTGCCGAAATTTCCCGAACCTTGCTCACGTCGCCATTCAGGCTCGATACGGCCTTGCGCAAGCCGCCACGTCGCCGATGACGACAAACTTGGCAATATTACGCAGACCGGGATGGTTCAACAGCATTTTGGCTGTAATTTCAGGACCAATACCGGCCACGTCGCCAACGGTTACCGCCAATACGGGCAATTTTTTCGTGCTCATTTGAATTTCCTTTCCGTCAGGGTTTCTGCAGCCTGAATCAAAACATTTTCCGCACCAAAGCCACCGGCCTTGGTCACAATCGGCATGCCGGCAAATTCGCCGCCAATCAGCGTGCCCAAAGGAACGCCTCCGGACACTTCATCAATCAATCGAATCCCGGTCGCCTGCAAAGCAGACATCACCTGCTCTGCACCGTCGCCACCGGTAGCAATCAGTCCGCGCACCTTGCCGGTACCCACAATCGCCAGCGCAGACTGCCCAAGACGCCGGGCAACCATGGCAGAGGTCAGATCGGGCACCTGGCGGGCCGGCGCCAGTAGCACCAGAATTCGGCTGGCCTCGCCCGAACGTGTGATCTGCTCAAGCATCGCTTGCTGCCATGACTGCCATAGGCCATCGTCACCCAGCACCAGCGGCTCGGGTGTCAGCACCGTCGCACCATACTCTTGCAGCGCCACCACCTGCGCGCGCGTGGCACTGTGTTGTGAGGTCACCACGGCCAGAACAATGTCGCCTGAAGCAGGGTCGCTGGCCCACGCAGCTGCCATCGCCATTGCCAGTCCACCAGCGCCTACCGGCAGCGCACGTTCGCCAAGCATCACAATAGCCTGTGCGAGGCGTTTCAGATCAGCATCTGTACTGGCATCGACCACCACTATCGGTCCACAACCGCCTATTTTTTGTGCAAGCGTGGCTGGCGTATCGTCTTGCGTCGGGCTGACCAGGTCGCAGTCCAGCATCACCGGCACGGAACTTTCCATGACGGGTGTGACCGGATCAGTTCCTGCCGAGGTTTCTGTCACCGGGGTGCCGTTGACCAGCAAAACACCATTTTCCAATGTTCTGCCGGTGGCCGGATAGGCCGGGCACACCACGGCGATCGCATTCTCATGCCATTGCTGACGGGCCGCTTCAATTTCCGCCGCGAATGCGCCACGCAAAGTGGAATCTACTTTCTTGAATACATGACGCACGCCATGCTTGCGAAAGGTCTGCATTTCGCGGGCAACCGCCTGGGCTGCTGCCTGCGGCGCCATGGCGCGGCTGTTGCTGTTAACCGAGACCACTTGGGCCTGCATATCGCCCAGCGCAAAGGCCTCTTCGGAACCGCCAACATACAACTGCGTTTCCCAGCCACAGCGTACGAACTGCACGGCGGAATCTCCCGCCCCGGTCAGATCATCCGCAATGATCGCTATCTGCGGCTTCATAACTTCGCAGGTTCCCCGGCAGTCTCAGCAACGCCCGAGATACCATCATCTACCGGCTTTAATTCACCGGATTTTTTCAGGAAATAAGAAGCCAGCAAGGGGGCCATGATTGAGCTGATCAGCACGCATGCCGCAACCTGTGCAGTCGCGGTCTCAACATAGACCTGAAAGCGTGGATCGGCCGCCGCAACAATGGCCGGTGTTGCAATCGCATTGCCAGCGGTCGTGCCGGCAGCAAAGCCAATACCGCTTTTTCCGCCGCGTCGCAGGATGAACTTGTACCCCATGTAAACCAGGAAGCCGGTAATGGGACTGATCAGAAAGCCCAGAATAATGCCGGTCGTGCCGCCACTGACGATCGCCGACAGGTTGATGCCGGTACCCAGTGCAAAGGCAAAAAACGGGATCACAATATTAGGCACGGGATCCAGCACCTTGCGCCATTGCACGTCAAGGTTACCAACCAGCACGCCCAGCAGGAACGGCACCAACGCCGCGACAAGCGCGATTAAAGGAATATCGCCCAGACCCGAAGCGCCCAGGAACAGCAGACTGAAAAACGGTCCGTCGTTCACGGCGCTGGCCACATAGGCGCCCCGATCCCGGGCATCGCCATACTGCCCGGTAAACGCCAGCCACAGGCCGCCGTTACTGTTATCGAATGCAGCCAGCAGTGCCAGGATAGAGATTCCCCACACGCCGTCAATACCAACAAAGCTGCCCAGCAGCACAATCAGGCTGGCCGGAATAAGCGTTTTGCAAAAAAGAATGGTGCCCGCAGTTGCCAGGATCGGGCCGCCGGTGCGCATATTGACCTGCGTACCGGTAGCGAAAATCAGCAATGCAATCAGCGGCAAGGCGCTGTTTTTAAACAACGCAGTGGTGAAACTGCCGATGCCAAGGGCTTCGGGGGCAAATGTCCCCAGTATCGAACCCAGAATCAGGGGAATAAGCATCAATCCACCAGGGATTTTCTGCATGGTTTGGAACATGGGAAATATTGAACGCTCTTGTGTCATCATCCGACCCAGCCTTTTGGTCAAAGGGGAAGTAATAAAGAAAATGAATAGTCTGGTGCATGGCTGTTGATCGTGCTTCTTATCTTTGCCATGACTCTGTACGTACAACCTGTACGTACAGGTGCGATTATTGTCTTTTCAAAACGGCTTGTCAATCCGATACGGATCCCTGGCGTAATTTTTTTGTAATCAGACTGTAGTTTTTTGTGGCCAATGCAAATGAAATAGCCCGCAAGGCGCGGGCCGTGGCCGGGTCCGGTCACTCGTTTCCCAGGATTGCCTGAGCGCCCGCCAGGGAAGTCATCCGGATTGAACCAGGCGCCAGCACGCGCTCAGGCGTCAATATCCAGCAACCGCAGCTTCTGCGACAGGACTTTACACGCGTCCATGAGCGGTTCAATATATGTTTTGCGACGATCAGCCGCAATGCGAAACAGGGGAATACTGATGCTGATACACGCTACCGGACGGGCATGTTTGTCCAGAATGGCGCAGCCGTAGCAAAAAATATCACGCTCATTCTCTTCACGATCTTCCGAAAACCTGTTGTTCGATATCACGAATTTCCTGATAAAGCGGTTGGGCGCCAGGCAGTGTATTGTCTGTGAATTTTTCAAATGTGATCGCGCTGACAAGTTGGCGCCTGTGCGCATCATCCTTGAGCGCAGCAAGATACGCCTTGCCAACTGAACTTGAATAAAAGGTGACCTGGCTGCCCAGCCGGGAATTCATGCGTACCGCCTGCAGGCTTTCAAGTTTGTCGATATAGGTCATCGCACCATTGACCGGTACGGCCAGGTGAACGGTTTCGCCGGTCTGATCGCGCAGCGCCATCAACTGCTCCCGACAAACCTTACGCAGGTCGGAGCTTTCCAGGGCCTGGCTGGCCAGGCTGATCAGGCGCGGCCCCAGACCAAACAATTGCCCGCCTTTATTGATAATCAGGCCTTCGGCCAGCAGGGCATCCACGATTCGGTATAGCGTTGGCTTGGGGTAGCCCACCGATACGCTCAGATCCTGGATCGTGACACCTGGCCCTGCGTTGCCTGCGATGGCATCCAGTACGCGCATGAATTTGGAAAATGAAGCGGTGCCCGCTACCGGCTGGCCAGCCTTGCCCTGCGAGGAAGTCGTTATTGTCATGATGAAAATTCAAGTTACCATATAGCCACCATCAACCGGCATGATAACACCCGTCATGAATGAAGACGCATCCGAACACAGAAAGGTGACTGCACGGGCCACATCGTCGGGGGTCCCCCAGCGCTTGAGCGGCGTGCGATCCAGAATGGGCCGGGCCCGGCTCTCATCGTTCTGCAGCGCTTCGGTCAGAGGTGTGGCGATCCAGCCGGAGCCACCGCATTCACGCGAATCCCGTCAGCAGCGTAAGCAATGGCCAGCGATTTGGTCAATTGCGCAATGCCTCCTTTGCTGGCGCTATAGCCAGGCACCAGTCCGCCACCAAAAAAACTGAGCATGGAGGCCATATTCACAATACAACCTGTCGATGCCGCAAGCAAGGGGCGCAAGGCCTCGCACAAACGCATGGTGCCAACCAGATTGACATCAATCACCCGCTCAAACACGGGCAGTTTGAACTCTTCGACCCGCGCGATAATGCCCGCGCAATTGATCAGCACATCCACTTTGTCCAGGGACGCTGCGAACGCCGCCACATCCTTGTCACTGGTCACGTCAACAATGACTTCTGTCACTGTCGCATGGCGATATGGTTCCTGGCCGGGCGATGGCAGGCCGGCAGCATAAACCCGCGCGCCCAGCGCGGCCAGTTCTTCTGTAATGGCGCGTCCAATACCCTGGGTACCGCCGGTGACCACCGCGGTCTTCCCTTCAAGCAAATTTTGTCTGAAACTCATGAGTTTTCCAAATATTATCAATAGGTGGCGCGACCGCCGGAAAGATCAAACACGGCACCTGTGCTGAACGAACATGATGCGGACAGCAGCCAGAGTGTGAGTTCGGACACTTCTTCACATTCGCCCAGCCGCTTCATCGGACTTTTATCGATCATGGTTTGTACATGTGCCGGCGACATCTGCTGCAACAGCGTCGTATTAATCGCTGCAGGCGCAATGGCGTTGACACGGACCTGGGTGTGCGCCAGTTCCTTGCCCAGTGATTTGGTTAGCGCCAGCACCGCCGCTTTGGCCGCGCTATAGGCAGAGGCGTTTGGCGTGCCCTCCTTGCCAGCCAGCGAGGCAATATTGACGATGCGCGCTGCCTGTGCCTGCTTCATCACAGGGACGGCCGCCCGACACGTGTTATAGACCCCCAGCAGATTGACGGCAATCACCCGTTGCCATTCCTGCGGATCGGTCTGTTCCAGCGGCAATGTAGAACCGGCGAATCCGGCACAATTGACCAGCATATCGATAGGCCCGCAACTGGCAACCACTTTATTACACGCGTCCTGGACAGAACCGTTATCACAAACGTCAACCGCATTAAACTGCATGCCCTGCTCCTGCAAGGCTTGCGGCGGCGGCTTCAAATCCCAGACAGTCACTTTGGCCCCGGCAGCCAACAGGCGCTGCGCAATATCCAGGCCGATCCCGCTGCTGCCGCCGGTCACGACGGCTGTGCGGTGTGAAAAATCATAATTGGCTTTATTATTCATGATCAGCGTACGAACTGGTCCACATAATCGGCGCCCAGGCCGACGCTTTCATAATGCTTGCGACACATATCCAGCTTGGTGAAGACATCCTCGTAACCGGTATGATTTCCTTCACTGTCCACGTAATACATGATGCCGTTGACCTGGAACATGGTGATCATCTCCTCCACGTCTTCGGGCACATACAGCGTATGGGTTTCACCGGGCGGCTCAAAAACATAACTGCCTTCCGTAGCCACCCAGTCATGCTCCAGATAACGCCAGGTGCCTTTGATTACGTAACCGTGTACCGGCTGAGGATGCTCGATGACAGCTGAGTACGCCCGATTTCCTGACGCGCAACAGATTCATCCAGTATCCCTGCGAGACGTTCAGACAGAGCGGACGAAACCATACATTGGCGCCTGCGGAACCCAGATGCGCTCGTCTTCAGGAACGGCGTTGGGCACCACAATATCTTTCAATGCTTCTTTCGGGTTGGGGTAACGATAGGGAGTGGGTTCAGTCATAACAATTCCTTGGCCCCGTCCATGCGGGGCGATATGTCAAATGTGAGTTCTAAAAGCAGGCCGGGTTACTTGATATCCAATTCTTTCAGAACCTTGCTATATCCTTCAGTTTCCTTAGCCATTTTCTGCGCAAATGCCTCGCCATCCGCATACACATAGCCCAGATTCTGCTGTCTGATGGACTTGATCAGTTCAGGATCCTGTGCCACTTTCTCAAATGCGTCCTTAAGCACCCTGACCGCGTCGGCCGGCATATTTTTCGGGCCGGCAACGCCGCGCCAGGTACCATAGGAGACGTCAATCCCTTTTTCTTTTGCTGTCGGCACATCCTTGAACTCAGGCACGCGCTCCTCGTTCATTACTACCAGCAGGCGCATTTTGCCGCTACGAACATATTCGGCCGCTTCAGCGGGACTGGTGGCCACGGCATCTACCTGCTTACCCAGCAATGCCAGCAGCGACGGACCCGATCCGGGATAAGGGACATGCGTTACCTTGGTGCCTGACTTGACCTCGAACGCACTAAGTGCAACGTCGTAAACGGCGCCCGTGCCCGGGGTTCCCACGTTCATGCCATCAGGATTTTTCTTGGCGGCTGCCAGGAAATCCTCTACAGATTTATAGGGCGAATCATTGTGCACCACAAGGGTTGTTGGATCCGCATTCAATTGAACCAGCGGCGTGAAATCCTTGTAAGAGCGATCAAACAGATTAAGCAGGGGCAATGTCACAAACTCGCCGGTTACCACGGCCAGGGTATAGCCATCCGGCTTCTGGTTGAGCACATACTTCCACCCCACCGCGCCGCCCGCGCCAGACTTGTTAAGCACGATCATACCTTTGGGAAAGTGCTTTTCAGCGGCTTGGCAAAACTGCGGGCAACGGCATCGGTGCCACCGCCAGGTTGAAACGGAACCACAAGTGTAATGGGCTGGGCAGGATAGGCATCTGCCGCGGCAGCCAGGGTGGGAACGGTGGCCAGGCCGGCACAGGCAATCAGTGAGGCCAGCAAGGCACGACGATGGTAGATCATGACAGATTTGTCTCCAGAAAATGTTCAATTAAGTAATAAATGAAAGGGAATGGACGTGGCGCGCCCGGCGCTCGATACGGACATGAGCGCGGTGTTATATTGATATAATCCATAATATGGATTTATTTCTATATTATGGATATAGTGTATAGAAGATGTGTTCACCAGCCATCTGGGGAAAACCCTTAATCACAACCGAAATGATCACAAATGAATTACATCTACCGGCTCACCGGGCATTTTGAGCAGACATAAAAAATCCGGCTGCAGGTCTCCTTTGTGGAAACTTACAGCCGGACCTTATATCTGTGCCCTATGCGGCTACCCTTAACACATACGCAATAGCTAGGCAGACTCGTGCAATTTCCAATACAGGAAATTATGCTGTGGCTGAATACGCGCCGATAGACCAGCAAAATAGCCAGTACGCATGCGATAGCCGAAGAGGCGGTCAGCAGAAACATCAGCAGGATCTGGTAACGGATCGCCTGCTCGGGATCCTGTCCCGCCAGGATCTGGCCGGTCATCATGCCCGGCAGGCTGACCAGCCCGATCACCATCATGCTGTTGATGGTGGGCACCATCCTGCACGCACCGCCGTCTGCGCCGCTTCACGATAGGCCTCCCAGCCGCTGGCGCCAAGCGAGAGCATCATCTCTACATGATCACGCCGCTGTGTCAGTTCACTGGTAATGCGATCCAGCCCCAGCGACACGCCGGTCAAGGTATTGCCCATGATCATGCCCAGCACCGGAATCACATATTGAGGGGAATACCAGGGCTGTATACGCATGATCAATACCAGACCAATGGCCATGATCAGCCAGGAAGGTATCCAGATTGAAAACAGGGCATCAAATTGCATGCCCCGGTAACGAATGCGACTGCGGTTTCTGGCCGCCAGCCCGGCAATCACGGTCATCACAGTCATGATTGCCAGCACGATATACCATTTATCTGCAGCAAACACCCATTTGAGAATCAGGCCGATGGCGAACAGCTGCACCACCATTCTTACAGAGGCAATCAACAATTGCCTTTCCAGCTTTAACCGCAACAGCAATGAAATCAACCCATTGGCCAGGATAAGCAATGCTGCCAGGCCAATTTCCCCGATCGATATTTCCATATATTCAAGGTTCATGCTTGCCTGCCTGCTATTTCATCGGTCGTGAGGCGACCGCTTTTCATTTGCCATACACGATTGCCCACCCGGGCCTTTTGCTGTTCATCGTGGCTGATCCACAGTGTCGCCGTGCGATGATCGTTCACGTGCATCCAGTGCTCAATCAGCTTTTCCACCAGTTGCGCCGTAGTCTCATCCAGCGCCGAAGTAGGCTCATCCAGCAGCAAAAGACAGGGATCCAGCTGCAATACGCGCAACAGGCAGACCAGTTGCTTCTCTCCACCCGATAGCGTGTCCGAATCCTTGGTCAGAAATGAGCTGGGGCGGTCAATAGCGTGCAGAAACCGTTCAATTTTCTGCCGGTCGTACCTTTTATCCCGGTTTACGGCGAGCCCGAAAGGAAAGGTCAGATTGCCCTCGACACTGGTCTGCAGCAACACCGGGCTTTGCCGGATATAGGCAACCTGAGCCCGGTAGCGACAAGCGTCTGCCGGTTGCACCGGCTTACCGCGCAGAACCAGTTCGCCGGCGTCGGGCTTGTCCAGCAAGGCCAGTCCGTACGAATACGCTTTTGCCGGACCCCGAGGCACCGGACAACACAATGCGATCACCGCGCCCGACCGTGCAGTGCGCCGGATGCAGCAATATATGACCATTTAAAGGGTCTTTGCGACTGAGATTTCTGGCCTGCAGTAGCGCAGGCGTCTTTACTTCTGGATTATCGGTTACCACAACTTATGCTTACCATCGTTAACGACGGCGTCGCAGGACAACCGTCAAAAGGCTGCGGGCCATGCCGCGACACCATCGGCCACAGTAAAGCCGCCTCATCGCCGCTCACTGGGAACCCGCACAATATACACCGAAAGCGCGACGCGGGCGTGCCATTGGCGGTGCTCAGACAGACGGTTTGGCCCTGTGGCCTTGCACAAGGAATGGAATGCGCAATACAACATCGCGGTCCTTTTGTTTTTCGGCCTCGGGAAGCATCGCCCATTCCACCAGAGAAGGATGCAAGCGCCGCTGGTCATCACGCTGGGCGCCGTAACGCCAGCCTGCCAGATAACGTTGCGCCATCCAGCGTGTGTGCTCCACCTGTGCGAGCATCTCCACCTCCTCGGCGGTAAATGAGAGGGCCTCCTGCACGCCCGCCCCCTGCTCCTGTAGCGCCGCCAGCTTTCCGCACATGGCCAGCTTGTAGGCGATATGATCCGCCTGCGCACGATTGGCGTCCTTGGCCTGTTCATTCAACATGTCCCACGATTGCTTGTAAGCATCGCTTTCGCTGAGCGAACCTTGCTGCGGTGCAAGTTGTTGCAGATAGTCTTCATGAATACTGCGCGCCGTGACGTCCAGCCGCTCCTGTGTAATCAGCTCCACCTGACACACCGATTCCAGACTGCCAAAAAAGGTCAGCCGGTTCAATCTGCTCTGTCGCGACTTGAGTAGCGCATTCAGGCCATCATTGTGATAGTTCAAGGCGAACACGCGAAACGCGGCTGCAGGAGTCGCGTGCAATATTTCCAGCGATAGCTTGAGATTGACCGAATCGTCGTCAAAAGCAGCAATCACCACTGGAACAAGATGAGCCGGCGGATCAATGACGAGCTCATTCAGAATATGATCATAAGCGCCATCGAACGGCATATATTTGATAGACGACACCATTGCGGCACCCGGATACTCGGCAGCCAGTTGCCTGCCTGCGTGCTCGGCGTCTGCGCCGTACACAATAATGTCCGGCGAGGCCGGATTAATCGTATGCATCACCTGCAGCGCCTGCACCAGCAAGGCTTTGGCCGTCTCTCCAGCACCAAAGACAATCAGCCGAAAGGCTGCATTGGGATCGCGCATAGGCTGGGCATAGTCATAAGCAAGTCGTGCAAAGAACTGCCGTGCAATCATCTGATGGTGATTGAAAAACCGCAAGTCAATGCCATTTTTCTTTTCGTCCTCGAAATAGTCCGATTGCTGCAGCATGGTGCTTACCTTGGCGTTGCCTATGTGCAGGAAACAACGTACCTGATATTTCTCCGGATTTTTCTGCGTGATCTGGTGCAGCGCCCGCACCACATTGATGGTGGTCTGCTCTTTATCCAGAAAACATATCATGAAGCGCGCGCTGCGAATACCCGCATCCTGAAGCACCGCGCTTTGCGTACCATCGCCAAAATAAACAAGATGGCCATCGCGCCGTAGCGCACTCGCATTGCTATGATCGGCGTCCAGCTCAATGGCCACTCCGGTTGTATCGTGAGTACGCTTCAGATCTGCGAGCAACGCCTGGCCCTTTCGATTAATGCCAATCACCAGTATCTGGTTACGCCTGAACAGCAGCCGAAATTGGGTGTAATATTCAACAAAAAGCTTCTGGGCGATCCGATACATTCCTGCCAGCAGCGCCAGCGTCACCACGATTTTGACCAATGTCAGTTGCCATGGCAGGTTTTCCGGAGGCAAAGACGACGACACCGGGTCCGATCCCATCAGCGTTCGCAAGGTGCGATACAGTCTTTCAGGCAGATAGAGCCATTCATTGATTTGCGGGTAATGCTGTCCCAGGCCGTTCCAGGTCAGCACGATGACCGCGAGCCCACCGATCATGACCAGAATGCTTTTTGTACGGCGCGATAATTTCATTTACGGATGCTCCTGCATGTTTTTCTGCGCCTGCTCAAGCAGCGTCACGGTTTTCTTCCTGACACTTTCATCCTTTACCCGTTGAAGCTGTAGTTGAGTCATGCGTATCAGGCTATTGGCTACGAATGCGGTGTCCTTATTCTGACTGAAATACACGGCAAGCGCAGCCCGCGCCTGCGGATGAAAGCGCCAATAGTTGTAGATCAGGCGCAACTGGTCCGGATTACGTATGGGAAGCTGTTTTTCGATATAAGCCGTCAGCGGCACCGTGGAGTCTGGCACCAACGGGCGATTGTACGGGTCCTGGAAGAACCATGATTCAGGACGCTGCGCCACACTGGGCGCGTCGACTACGGCCGCAGCGTCGTTGTCATACTTTTTGCCAAAGTAGATTTCGCTCTGATCGGCCAGCTCCTGCACCGGCCCAAGCAAGGCATCAGGCACCGCCCACACATTCAGTATTGACTGACTGCTGCGAGTATCCAGCGTGACAATATCCTTGCCATCGGGTAACAGCACCACGTCATCTATCCGACTAATAGCAAATGGCATCACAACGGGCATCCCGGTTTGCGTGTCATACATGGCAATGCCCTTGTCACTGCGCAGGTCCAGCGGATCGGATGCGAACAGCAGCTGGCCGTCCCGGGAAAATTTCAAATAACCGCCTGCCGCATCATTTCGGATTTTTTGCCCAACAGCCTGTTTACGCTCCAGGTTCCACAAACGGATATATTTATTGTCTTCGGCCATAGCAAGCATATTGCCGTCCGGGCTCAATTCAGCCTTCGGTGCATCGCCCGCGGTAGGCAGCGTCAGCCGGCTGACAAAATCTTTCAGATCATACAGCTGGGCCTTGCCGTTGAAAAAAGCCAGCAGATATTTATTGTCTGGCGTGAAATAGGCGCCCTTGAGCTCGGTCTGCTCCCGGTGCAGTATCTCGCCGGTGGCAACCTGCTGCACCCGCCACTTGTTTGGCGACTCCAGAACCAGGATGATCGACAAGTCGGCCGACAGTTTATATTTCTCGTTTTTACGCAAGCCAAAAGTCTGCTTACGGTTTCCTGTCTCTATTTCCCAGATTGCCATTTTCTCGTCGTCAATTCGGGAGGACACCGTGCTGCCATCATGGCTGAACGATATCACGCCTCTGACTGATAAGGGCTTGCCCATCGGCTTACCTGTTGTGGCACGATAAAACCGCAATGTACTCATACCCTGCCTGGGTTCGGAAATGGTGTAGACGTAGTCCTGTTCGCTGGCAACGCCAAAGCGGTCAATTTGCTCCGGCGTGCGTATGAAATCTCTGAGTTTGCTGTTGCCTCCCAGCGCTGCGTACTGCAGGTTATGACTATCTTTTTTCAAAAGCACAACGCCTTTGCCATCTGGCATGGCGCGAAATGACATCAGATCCGGTCCCAGATTCAATTGCGAACGCAATAATGGCGGCGCCAGATCAGTGACCAGAAAAAATATTCCTTCCTGATTCTCCACACGTTGTGTGAGGTCAGGAGACACATTGGCTACGTCATCACGCAGCATGGCCGAAAGGCTGATACCCGCGTTACCGGAGGTCACCGGCGTGTTGTTGTCGATATCGTACACGGTGTAGTTACTCTGCCAGACCACGACAAAAGACCTGCCATCTTCGTTGAAATAAATATCGTCTGGAATCAGCTGGCCAGCAACTTTGGCGATCTGGCTATCGTTGCGCCGCAAGTCGATGTGATACAGGCCGTTGGCCGCACGCACAAAAACATGACGTGCATCCGGACTGAACCTTACCCAGATAATCCCGCCCGGCACCACATAATTCCTGGCCTGCTGCAATTTTCCGTCTGCATCCATGGGATACACGCGCACACGGTTGTCATTATCCTCGGTCTCGTGAAATGCAATGGCGTTGCCCTGCGGAGCAAACAGGTAGCGTTGAGTGTTGCCGCCCTCGCGTTGTCGCACCGGAACCTGGTCAATTACCGTTTGCCGGTCGTGCGTATTGAACAGCAGTGATTTGATGTACTGCATTTTGCCGTCGACGACATGCCAGCCCTGTATCACCAGCCATCTGCCATCCGCACCTGGCGCAAAGGAGACGATACGCAAATCGTTGGGCGCCTTATAAACCGTCTCTTGCGGCTTGCCATCCTGCCACTTTGCTATCGTGTTGTCGGCCGTCATAAAATACAGCGCATTCTGGCCGTCAAACGCCAGTTTCGAGAAAGCGTTAGCTTTGGCGTCAGTCACTGTGGCATGCAGTTTCTGCGCGTATGCATCCCATATCTGCAGGCCGCGCTGCTCGTTGGACGTCGCATTGAGCGCCGCGATCCAATGGCCGTCGGGGCTGAATACAGGTGTTGAATCCAGTCTGGGCATCGGCGTCATGCCGTTCTGGCGCATTAGCATCGATTGCAGGTATAGCGCGGTCCGTTCATTGCCGTAGCGAGCAGCGGCCGCCATATACGCAGCGCCTTCGGCCACTTCCTTCTGATCAATCTTATTCAGGCCAGACAGAAACAATGAGCGCGATAGCATGGTTTGCGCAGCATTGCGTTCTGTCCAGGCATATACACCCAGCGCCATTGCCATGACAGCCAGCACTCCGATCACAACTGCAATCCGCTTGACAATCTTCGTACGCTGCCTGGCCTTGGCCAGTTGATAGGCCTGATCACGCTGTGTCAAGTCGCCCAGCGGCACGTCAAGCACACCCGCAATAATCTTGAGCTTGGCCAGATCAAGCCGATCCTTGTACGCCTGAACGCGGCGCTCCACTTCCTTTCTGGACAGGGTTCGATCGCCCTGCAAAGACTGCCTGTAGGCCTCGGGCGTCGTAAAACCCTGGTCCTGCGTACCGGGCAGACGAACGTCCGCAGCGATGGGCTCCTGACTTACGCTGTGATCGATATTGCCGGACTCATCTACACGATATCGCAGCACTTCCGGAAAACACTGCTGCGCGGAAGACTCTGTGCCGTATTCCGGTTCCCCGGCAAGGATCAACGCAATAATCCGATCGCCCTTGCCGGTTTGTTTGAAACGGCGCAGTTCTTCGCTTACATAAACAGAACGGGCCGATTGTGGTGAACTTAAGTAGACAAGATAAGATGAGGCATCAAGCGCTGCGGTCAGCGCCGAAGACAAGCTGGCGCTGGCCGACAGTTCCTTTTCGTCCTGAAAAACGGGGTAGATCTGCGCCGCTATCGGTTTGCCGGCGCGATTGGGTCTGCCCACCAGATCGGCAGGCACCTCGTAGGTTTCCAGTTCGTGATGCAGCCAGTCTGCCCATTTGCGCCCCTCCTGTCTGTTATCAGCGTGGCTGTAACTGATAAACGCCGCATAGGTCAGCCGGTTGTCTGCCGTTTCTTCGGTCATATTATCTTTATGCTGACAGGCTCCCAAGCCATGGTTTTACTGTAGATCGGCGCTATAGACAATAGCCGGCCACCCGGTTTACGGCAAAATGATGTATCGGATTGTGAGTTCCTTATTGCGCTTGTGTTAGCGCGGTACGGTCACAATGGCTGCCACGGATCATAACTGGTGAAATTCCAGATATTGCCTTCCATGTCTTTGGCGTCATAGGAACGCCCCGGGTAGCCTGGTTATCGTAAGGCGGCTGAATAATAACGGCGCCGCACCTGGCAGCATGCTCAGCATGGGCATCAGGATCATCAACATGCATGCAAATGCACATGGTGATGCCACGCGCTTCATCGGGTGTCAGCCAGTGATATAGATCTTTGGCTGGCGACTCCCGGTCGCTGCCCAGCATGATCATATTGTTGCCAATAACCAGTTGGGCGTGATGAATGATATTCGGATCTTTTTCGTCTGCGTAGACCGCATGGCGGGTAAACCCAAATGCCTCGCACAGAAAACGAATCGCTGCGGGCGCATCCTTGTACCGCAGACAGGGAATAATGGCGCTTTTTTCCAACATGATGATCCTCCTGATCCAGTCAGAACGGCAAGAGCAAGCGGCATTTACATTTGTGATTGAACACACAAACCAGCAAACGAGTACGTTATCCGGCCCGGATTGCCCATTACCTCTATAGTGTATTTGCAGCATGGTGCCTGCGCATAAGTATACAGGCGCGCCATGACCGTCGCGCTGTATCCGTTGCTATTGCATGCCCCTTGCAGGCAAAACTCACAGCCCGCATAACCGCACAGCATGACCAGCGTGTTATCTGACCATGACCGGCGGCGACAATGCTAGGCGATTATCGGTTCTTTATAGTTTACTGGGTATTGCAGGAAACGGCCAGGGCGATCAGCCCTCGACGCGATTCGCGTCAATAACCGTTAGTGCAGCCATATTAACGATGCGTCGAACAGTAGAGCTTGAGGTCAGGATATGCACTGGCGCATTCACACCCAACAGGAACGGTCCGACCGCCACGTTGCCCCCGGCCACGGTTTTGAGCAGGTTATAGGCAATATTGCCCGAGTCGACGTTGGGGCAGACCAGCAAGTTGGCTGATCCCTTCAATGTCGATGAAGGCAGAATGCGCTCGCGCAGCACTTCATTCAATGCGCAGTCACCGTGCATTTCACCGTCAATTTCCAGCTCCGGCTCCTGTGCCCGCACCAGCTCCAGCGCACGCCGCATCTTGTCGCCAGAAGCTGAACTGCCCGAGCCGAAATTGGACCGCGACAGCAAGGCCACCTTGGCACAACGTCCATCTGCGCCAGTACCTTCGCCGCAGCCAGGGTGTACTCGGCAATCTGTTCGGCGGTAGGATCATCATTGATGTGGGTATCGACCAGCGCCACCATGCGCTGATCCAGCAGCAGGATATTCATGGCGGCATACGAAGACGTACCGGGTTTTTTACCGATCATCTGGTCAACGAAACGCAAATGGTCATGATAGGAGCCTACCGTGCCGCAGATCATGCCATCGGCATCGCCGACATGTACCATCATGGCACCGATCAGGGTCAGGCGGCGGCGCATTTCCACGCGCGCCATTTCCTTTGTGATACCACGGCGGCACATGACTTCCCAGTATTTGGTCCAGTACTGATGAAAGCGCGAGTCAAATTCCGGGTTGGTTACCTCTACGTCCTCGCCCAGCTTCAGACGCAGTCCATATTTTTCAATGCGGGCCAGCAGAACAGAAGGACGGCCCACCAGGATCGGACGCGCCAGCTTTTCATCGACCACAACCTGCACCGCACGCAATACGCGTTCATCTTCGCCTTCGGTAAAGACAATGCGGGCCTTGCCGCCATCGCGAACAATCTGTTTGGCCGAAGCAAACAGCGGCTTCATGAAAGCACCGGAATGATATACAAACTGCTGCAGTCTTTCGGCATAGGCCTCCAGATCATCCAGCGGCCGTGTTGCCACACCGCTTTCCATGGCCGCCTTGGCCACAGCAGGCGCCACGCGGACAATCAGGCGAGGATCGAAAGGCTTGGGAATCAGATATTCCGGGCCAAATGACAAATCATAGCCACCGTAGGCAGTAGCGACCACATCGCTGATTTCCTCTTTGGCCAGCCCGGCGATCGCATAAACCGCGGCTTTTTCCATTTCACGGGTAATGGTGGTGGCGCCCACATCCAGCGCGCCACGGAAAATATACGGGAAGCACAGTACGTTATTGACCTGATTGGGAAAATCGGAGCGGCCGGTGGCCATGACCACGTCGTCACGCACTGCCAATGCCACTTCCGGCATGATTTCCGGATTCGGATTGGCCAGCGCCAGGATCAGCGGGCGTGCCGCCATGGTTTTGACCATTTCGGGCTTGAGCACGCCCCCGGCGGACAAGCCCAGAAAAACGTCGGCGCCATCGATCACATCGGCCAGCGTACGGTGCTCGGTTTTCTGCGCAAAGCGCTGCATCTCAGGGCCCATGGGCGTATTACGGCCTTCATAAACCACCCCGTCGATATCCGTCACAAATACATTTTCCAGCGGCAGACCCAGATCCACCATCAAATCCAGACATGCCAGCGCTGCTGCGCCTGCTCCGGACGACACCACCTTCACACTTGTAATATCCTTGCCGACCACCGTCAGGCCGTTGATAAAGGCCGCCGCAACAGTAATCGCGGTGCCATGCTGATCGTCATGGAATACGGGAATACTCATGCGCTCGCGCAGTTTACGCTCTACCTCAAAACACTCCGGCGCCTTGATGTCTTCCAGGTTGATGCCGCCAAAGGTGGCCTCAAGCCCCGCAATAATTTCCACCAGCTTGTCCGGATCGGTTTCATTGATCTCGATATCAAAAACATCCAGACCGGCAAATTTCTTGAACAGAACAGCCTTGCCTTCCATAACTGGCTTGGAGGCCAGTGCGCCGATATTTCCCAGGCCAAGCACAGCGGTGCCGTTGCTGATCACGCCCACCAGATTGCCACGCGCGGTATAGCGGAATGCATTGAGAGGGTCGGCTACGATTTCTTCACAGGCAGCCGCCACACCCGGCGTATAGGCCAGCCCCAGATCCCGCTGGGTAACCAGCGGTTTGGAAGCGGTAATGGATATCTTGCCTGGCACGGGAAATTCATGATAATCCAGCGCGGATTGACGATCGATAGTACTCATGGCGGTAGCCTCCTGACGAATTGATTTTGCACCTAGTTTAGGCTTTCTTCATAAGTAAATTATTTTCAATTATGATAGTGCTATATCAATTACCTTATATCTGCTTAAAAATTGAACACGCCCCCTGCCGATACGCTTGAACACAGACTCGCGGGTCGTCTGAAAATGCGCCACCTCACCTTGCTGCTTCACATCGAAGAATTGGGTGCGCTGACCCGTGTTGCCCAGCAAATGGGCACCAGCCAGCCGGCCGTCACCCATGCATTGGCAGAACTGGAAGATATGTTCGGCGTGCCCCTGTTTGAGCGCACCGGACGCGGCATGACGCCGACAGCAGCAGGCAAGGTACTGCTTACGCGTGCCCGCAGCATGTTGCACGACGTGAGTGCGCTCTCCCGTGAAATGGCAGCGGTCAATGCCGGCCGCGTTGCCCACCTGCATGTGGGCGCATCCCGTTTATTCCCGGTCAAATGCTGTCGGCAGCGCTCGAACGCACCCTGCCCGACCGCCAACGGATGACCGTTACCATTCATGACGGCACCAGCCGCAGCCTGATGAAGATGCTCAGGGAGCATGCGCTGGATTTTGTGATCGGGCGGGCATCGGCGTCCCTGGATATGACCGGGCTGCAGCAGGAAGTGCTTTATTATCAGTCGCCCCGTCTGATTACCAATCGCGAACTGGCGGCGCGGCTTGGCCAGCGCCGGGCCGACTGGCGACATCTGGCAGAACTGGACTGGATTCTTGAACCGGCCCCGGCGCCCTTGCGCGAGCAGGTGGCAGATATGTTTCTGAGCGCCGGCGTGGTACCTCCGCAGCCGCTCATCGAAAGCCTGTCGGCCAAGCTGACCGGTGAAATCATTGCCGCGCGAGATCATGTGGTCTCAATCGTGCCCAATGATATTGCCGAAGAACTGGTACGCATTGCCGGCGTGGCCGTAGTTCCCTGGTCGCTGCAGTGGACGCTGTCGCCCATCGCCTTGTTCAGCCTGAAGGACAGACACAAACGTGATGTAGATACGCGCTTTGTCCAGTCACTCAAGGACTATTGCATAAAACACCGCTCCGCCTATTCCCAGGAGCGCTATCAATACTGAGTACAGAGCATGGCAGAACACGGCTCGGCCCGGGCCACACCGCATCCCGCTCAAAATTGCAATTGTGGTTACTTTGCCTGGCGGTGCCGACCGGGCGCCGGCCGCAATGCCAGCAATTCGGATTCCAGCGCATCCACCCGACGCAATAAATTAAGCACCAGCGCTACGCCATCGGCATTCAGGTCAAAGTCATCCCGCAGCCGCCGCGCCTTGCGCGCCACGACAATACATTCGGAATAAAACATGCCCGAGCCGGTTTGCCCGCTCACGGGCGCGAGCACGCCGGTCTCAACCAGATCCAGGACTTCGGCTTCACTCAGGCCTGAAACAGCTGCCACATGCTGCAGCGAACACACTTCGTCCTGGTTCAGCCAGATGGTTTCAGTCATTTGCACGTTCATGATTGGCCTCCTGCAAATCGCTGCCTGCGCGGCTCAAACCCCGACGATGCGGCAGCCAGTTCGGTGTACAACGTTTTCTCACGTTCGCTCACCGATGTGGGAACTTCAATTGTGATAACCGCATACAGGTCGCCCTGTACGTTGCCACTGCCCGGAAGACCTCGTTTGGACAGGCGCATTTTGCGTCCGGCGACCGTACCGGGCGGAATGGTCAGCGCCACCGGACCGCCCAGCGTGGGAATTTCCACGCTCGCCCCCAGTACCGCCTCCCATGGGGCCAGCGGCACCTCGAGCGTCAGATCATTACCATTTACTTGAAAATGCTTATGCGGTTGCAACTTCATAACGACGAACAGGTCTCCGGGCGCACCGCCGTTCATGCCCTGCCCGCCCTTGCCAGCCAGGCGCAAGCGCTGGCCATCGGCCGCCCCCTTGGGGATGCGAATGCGAAAAGTCTTGGGCACACGGTGCAACAGACCCTGGCTGTCATAATCGGGGACAGCCATCGAGATCTCTGTCTCGGCGCCGTTATAGATTTGTTCCAGCGTAATCGGCATGGTGAACTCAAAGGTTTCCCCATGACGTGCACGATTGGCGTAGCGGGCCGCCCTTCACGCTGCGCTTCGGCAAATGCCTTAAGCAGATCGGACAGATCCACATCCGAAAACGCATCCGGTGATTCATGAAAATGTTCTTGCCACTGATGGGGCGGTACAAAATCATCGCCCTGCCGGTGCTGACCAAGATTGTCATAGGCGGCCCGTTTTTCCGGGTCTTTCAGCGTGGCGTAGGCCTCGGCTACTTCCTTGAATTTAGTCTCGGCATCGGGCTCCTTGGATACATCGGGATGATATTTGTGAGCCAGGTTGCGATAGGCCTTCTTAATCTGCGCCTCGGTCGCATTGCGCTCTACACCAAGGGTTTTGTAATAATCAACGTATTTCATCTGCACCTGCCGGTATCAATGTCATTACGGGTTTGATGTATTGATTTTAACAAGTATTTCGTGTTGCGCCACACCCGGCGATAACGATGGCCGGCAGGGCTCTCACGATGGTTACATCGCCGCGGGCAAACCGCGCCGTTACGGGTGCCAGGTGGTCCGCTGTGTGCTGGCCGGCAGGCCCTTGTGCTTACCGCCCAGGGCCAGGGACAATCGGTTGGCCTTGGCGATCAGGGTGTCGGCATACCCCTTGAGAACGGCACGGGACAATCTACTGGAAGGTCCGGAAATACTGATGGCCCCCAGCAGTTTCCAATTGACGCCGTAAACCGGTGCAGAAATGCTGGCCACATCCTGGTCGCGCTCGCCAATTGAAATATAGTAGCCATTGCGACGGATGGTATCGTATTGCCGGCCGGGCTTTCCTGAAAAAGCAAGAATCACCTTGCCCGGCGACCCCTTGTCTAGCGGCAGCACCTGCCCCACGCTGATATGAAACCGGATCGCCTGCGGACCTTCAATGCGATACAGGCAAATCCGCGCCTCGCCTTCCTGTACGAAAAAAGTAGAACTCTCCGAGGACAAGGCCGATAACTCCTGCAAGACCGGCTCTACGGCAGCCGAAACGTCAAACGACGAGCGGTATCTGGCGCCAAGCCAGCCGGCCGCGGGCCCAAGGCGCCATGCGCCATCCTCGCGCTGCACAAGATAGCGGTGATGCGCCAGCGTCCGCGCAATGCGCAACACTGTGGACTTGTGCAACTGACTTCTGGTGCTCAGTTGCAGCAACGACAGAAACTCATCATCCGGCTGAAAACTTTCAAGCAGGCCGATGGCGCGCGACACGGCAATCACGTTCTCGCCATCTTTTTCCTGATCCTTTTTATTCTTCAAGACGCCAGCCCTCCTGTCCACCAACTGTACACATGCGCACACCAGCCTGCGATCCGCTCATCCAATGCAATGTTACGACATTCCCAAGCCCGCATAAACGCCGTCAAAAAAGCTGAAGTATCCATCATACAAACCATGGCATCAGTTTATATACATTTGATGATGTCATGCGAATCACGCGCTATGCGGTCTCTTGTTTTCGACTCTGAATGCCGCTATCGACAAGACTGCGCAACAGGTTTTTTGCGGCAGCCACGCCCATATCGATGTACGCCTGACCGGTTACCCCGCCGACATGCGGGCTCAGGATAATTTGCGACTCGCCAAAGAATGCATGATCGCTGGCAGGCGGCTCCTGGGCAAAACTGTCGAGCCCGGCAGCAAACACCTGGCCGGACTGCACCGCAGCCAGCAGCGCCGTTTCATCAATCAGGCCACCACGGGCCGTGTTGATTAATATGATCCCCTTGCGGCATGCGGCCAGCGTGACTTCATTGATCAAATTACGGTTGTCATCGGTGAGCGGACAGTGCAGCGAGATGAAATCCGCTTCAGACCAGATTTGCTCCAGTGGCACCAGGGTAAGGTTGTCGTCATGCGTTACAAAAGGATCATGGGCAATCACATTGAGCTGCATGGCCCGGCACATCGTGGCCATTTTGCGCCCGATGCTGCCCAACCCAATCAAACCGATAGTTTTGTTCCGCAGCTCAATACTCTTGTGCCTGGCCTTATCCCAATGGCCGTCATGCATGCGCGCATTCTGTTGTGCAATGGATTTTGCACACGCCAGCAACAACGCCAAAGCATGCTCGGCAACCGCAGCAGCGTTGGCGCCGGCAGCTGCGCATACAACAATACCGTTGTCTTTGGCCGCCGCCACATCGATCGTATCAATGCCGCTGCCATGCTTGGAGATAACCTTCAGGCCGCGCGCATGCTCAATGACACTCCTGGTAATTCTGCCGTATCGCACAATGATGCCGACAGGATCATGTGCTTTGACAAGTGCAATAAGCTGCGCCTCACTCGGCAAAGCGCCGGTATAAATTACTTCATAGTCCTGCAGCACATGCAGCGCCTGGGCGGCCAGGTCGGCGCCCGTAACCAGAATCTTGGGACGGGCGGTTGTCACAGCGCTTCTCCCTGGCGTAGCACACCAGCCAGCATCAGAGCATTCTCAAGCCAGGCGCCCCAAGGTTTCCTTCCTTAATTTGCGCTATCCGTCTGGCTTCGGCTTGTACTTTCTGTTCTGCCAGAATCAGCATTTGTTCAATATTTTCCTGGGGAACCACAACCACGCCGTCATCGTCGCCCACAATCAGATCGCCCGGGTTCACGGTCGTGCCAGCCAGCGTAACCGGCCAGTTAATGCGCCCACCAAGCGATTTGGTCGGACCATTGGGATTGGTTCCTGCCGAAAATACGGCAAACGTGCCTGCGGCAATTTCTTCAGTGTCGCGGGTCGCGCCATCAACGACAAAGCCAGCCAGGCCTGCAGCCTGCGCCTGGGTAACCATAATGGTTCCGCACAATGCCGCCGTCAGATCGCCCTTGCCTTCAACCACAATGACATCTCCGGGCTGCGCCATGGCCAGTGCGGCATGAAACATCAGATTGTCGCCCGGACGCACTTCTACCGTAAACGCAGGTCCGGCAACTTTCATTCCCGAAGCCCGAGGCTGTATGCTGCCGCCCAATGTGCCGCGACGCCCGCCCACGTCGGCCAGGATGGCTGCCTGAAACTGCGCAGCACGCCTGACCAGCTCCGGATCCGGCCGTTGAATGTCCTTGCGGATAAATGGTAAGTACTTCATGACGCTTGCCTGCTCCTGTTACTTGAGTGTGATATTTGCGGTCTTGATGACATCGGCCCACATTGCAGTGTCGGTTTTTATTCTTTCAGCAAAGGCTCGCTGATCGCCGTCAACAACCATCGCGCCGGAGTTCTCGATCTGCGTCTGGAATTTTTTATCGTCCATGGCGGTCCGGATGGCCTGTCCCAGCACTTGCACGATTTCATCTGGCGTTGCCGCGGGAACCAGAATGCCAAACCAGGTGGTGGCGTTAAACCCCTTGAAACCGGATTCATCCAGCGTCGGCACATCGGGCAAGGTCTTCATACGGGTCAGGGAGGTGACGCCCAGCGGCTTAATCTGCTTATCTTCAATCGCGCCAGTCAAGGTGGACGCCGATGACATATACGCCTGAATCTGATTACCGATCAGCGAAGGAATGCCGTCGGCCGCGCCTTTGTAGGGAATATTTTCAATCTTGATACCTGATTTCTGCTGAAACAGCACCGAGGTCAAATGCGCCACTGTGCCAATACCCGGAATACCAAAATTCATGCTATTTGGCGGCGCTGCCTTAACCTGTTCGATAAATTGCTGAGCATTCGAATAAGTAGCCTCTCTGGGGCCGACAAATACCAATGGCGCTTCGGCAACCAATGCAACCGGAGTAAAACTGCTGACCGGGTCATACTGGATTTTGGGTTGCAATGTAGGCAAAATGGCCAGATTGCTGGTCTGCCCCAATACGATGGTGTAACCATCGGGCTTTGCATTGGCTGCCGATCCCAGCCCCACGCTTCCACCCGCACCAGGCCGATTCTCTACCACTACGTTCCAGTTTTTTTGTTTACCCATATGCAAGGCCAGCTCGCGGGCAATATAGTCCGTTCCGCCACCCGGCGGGAATGGCACGATCAGCTTGACCGCCCTGGTCGGATAACTCTGTGCATAAGCGGCCGGTACCGCAAGCGCGCACGCCAGTGCCAAGATCAGTTTTGAACCTGTTTTCATCGTTGTCTCCGTCATTTTCTGATTATTACGATCGCATTGAAGCTGAACGAATCCTATCCATGCGATTCGTTGTTTGCAATGGCGTTTTGTACAATGCAACGCATACTGGACAATGCAACTGCAACACATCTGATCATTTGCGTGGCGGGATTACATATGCAATCGCGGGCTGACAGCAGGAAAATGTTGCGAAGAGCCCCGCTGAAACAACAGGAGCCAAGCAAGAAAAAGGAGTACAGGACGTAGTACGGAAGGCCCGCTATTTTGGGCGGCGTACACGCGGCTCAACGAGAAAGCCGCTTTCGCGCCATAACCGAAAAGCCCGGCGGCCGGGCATAATGGGCACCGCTGCCGTGCAGAAAACGGCCCTTGCCCGCCCCAATGCAGACACTACAGAAACGATTGTTCCCGAAACGACGCTTTCAGGTAATCCACCAGCAGGCGGATAATGCCCGGCACATGCGGGCTATACGGACGCAGCGCATAGATATGGTCGCCAAAAACACTAACCGACTGCCATTGCGGCAGCAGCTCCACCAGCGTACCCCGGTCCAGCTCTCTTGCCACCGAAAAATCGGGCACCAGCGCGATACCCTGATGCGCGAGCACCATTTCCCGGAGTGTTTCACTGTTATTGGCTGCGAACGAGCCATTAACCTGCACACTCACCCGCCGCGACGATGATCTGCGGCTCTCGAAATGCCAGGCCGGCTGCCCGCCGGAGCGCAAATAGGTAAGACAGTTGTGATCAACCAGATCCTGCGGCCGCACCGGCCGTGGATGCGTTTTCAGATACTCCCGGCTGGCAAGCAGCAGTGTTCTGGTGGTGCAAAGCTTCCAGGCAACATAGGTTTCCGGCACGGTGGAAGAATGACGAATGGCAAGATCAAACCCTTCCTGCGCCAGCGGACTGATATGATCGGACAGCTCTATCTCGATGCGAATTTTCGGATATTGGCGCATGAACGCCGGAAAACGCGGAATAATCTGCTGGCGGGCCAGCGCCACCGGCGCGGTCAGACGGATAATGCCCTGGGGTGTATCGGCCAGTTCGCGGATGCGGGCACATCCGGTTTCAATGCTGCTGAATGCCGGCCTGGTTTCGGCAACCAGTTCGCGCCCGGCTTCGGTCAGCCTCACGCTGCGCGTCGTGCGCTGGACCAGCGCTATTCCCAGGGCACTTTCCAGTTCCTGAATACGCTGGCTCATGGCCGCCTTGCTCACCCCCAGCCGCTGGGCTGCAGCAGTATAACTGCCTGCGACCTCCAGCATGCCAAGCCAGTAGATATGAGACCACAAGGGTTCGTTTTTCAAATTTTTCATACCTGCATTGTCCATTATTTTGAACAATTAATCCACAACTGGCCTATTGATCGCGTTGCTTTGCCGTGTCTATACTGGTGCCATCATCAGCAAGGAGCCAACTATGAATTCCCCATCCACCGCCGCTTTCACAGACAGTAGCGATGTCGTCAACTATATCAATGGCAGCGCCGTTACACCCCAGTCCACGGAAAAACAGGCCGTGTTCAATCCTGCCACCGGTAAAACGGCACGCCACGTTGTGCTCTCCGGCGCAGACGAGGTGAACCAGGCGGTCAGCGCAGCCAAGGCAGCGGCCGCAGGATGGGCCGATGTTCCCCCTATTCGCAGGGCGCGCATTATGAACCGGTTTCTCGGTTTAATGCATGAACACGCCGACACACTGGCGGCCATTATTACGGCGGAACACGGCAAAGTCTTCAGCGATGCCCAGGGCGAAGTTGCACGCGGTATCGATGTCATCGAATTTGCCTGCGGTATTCCTCAACTGCTCAAAGGCGACTTCACGGATCAGGTATCCACGGGTATCGACAACTGGACCATGCGCCAGCCCCTGGGTGTCGTTGCCGGCATTACGCCATTTAACTTTCCCTGCATGGTGCCGTGCTGGATGTTCCCGGTAGCCATCGCCGCCGGCAATACCTTTATCCTTAAACCCAGCGAGCGTGATCCCAGTGCCTCCCTGTTCATGGCTCGCCTGTTCAAGGAAGCCGGCCTGCCTGACGGCGTCTTCAACGTGGTCCAGGGCGGCAAACCGGCAGTAGATGCCATTTTGGAGCATCCCGATGTCTCTGCCGTCAGTTTTGTTGGTTCCACGCCGATCGCGCACTACATCAGCGAGCGCGCCGCTCACTTTGGCAAACGGGTACAGGCATTGGGCGGCGCCAAGAACCATATGGTCGTCATGCCTGACGCAGATATCGACCGGACCGTCGACGCCTTGATCGGCGCCGCTTACGGATCTGCCGGCGAGCGCTGCATGGCGATTTCGGTTGCCGTGCTGGTGGGCGACATTGCCGATAAGATTGTGGAACGAGTTGCCGAAAGGGCCAAACAGCTTGTTATTGCAGATGGCATGAATCCCAAAGCGGAAATGGGTCCCATCGTCACGCGCCAGTCGCTGGAAAAAATCGAATCGTACATTGAGATTGGCGTGCAAGAAGGGGCCAAGCTTGTCGTTGACGGACGCGGCCATAAAGTACAAGGCAATGAAGACGGCTTTTTCACCGGCGGCACGCTGTTTGACAATGTCACGGCCGACATGCGCATCTACAAGGAAGAAATCTTTGGCCCCGTGCTCGCTTGCATCCGGGTCAAAGACCTGGGTGAAGCGATCAATCTGATCAATGATCACGAATTCGGCAATGGCGTATCGTGCTTTACCAGTGACGGGCATACGGCCAGAGAGTTTTCACGTCGTATTCTGGTTGGTATGGTCGGCATCAACGTGCCCATTCCGGTACCGATGGCGTGGCACGGCTTTGGCGGGTGGAAAAAAAGCCTGTTCGGCGATATGCATGCCTACGGCGAAGAAGGTGTACGCTTTTATACACGGCAGAAATCCATCATGCAGCGCTGGCCGCAAAGCATTGACAAAGGCGCGGAATTTGCCATGCCAACGGCAAAATAGTTTCACTTTGAATACGGGGCCGGTAAACTGGCGTTCATGCATACGCCCGTCCAGCCCGGCATCCCTCGCTTTTTGCAGGATGGTGTTTTCTACCAGGAACACCATCCTGATTCTGCATTCCGAGACCAGATCTATTGTCTCTGGCAATTGCGCACAACTTGCATACTGCCCACCGATTGCCACTACCTGGTGGTACCAGATGCATGTATTGATCTGGTCTTTGATCTGTTCGGACAGACAAAAGATGTTCTGGTCATGTCGCCCGGCATACGGGCGCTTGATTTGAATCTGGGGCGCCAATTTCATTATTGCGGCATCCGGCTATACCCCGGCGTCTGGCGCGGATCGCAGCATATTATCGCGCAATCACAGACCTTTTCTTCGCTGGGCGACATCAATATGCCTGCCTTCACCCGTCAATTGAGCGCATCTCCAGAAGGGGACCGGCAACAGCTGCTGCAAAACCTCGTGCGCCAACTCACCCTGCAAGGGGCCGTCAACGGCGCGGCCTGGATGCCCAAATTGCTGGCGCAAGCGGACCATTTAACGCGTGTGGACGATCTGGTCCGGATATCCGGCTACAGCCGCAGGCAATTGCAGCGACTTTTTCCTGAAAAAACCGGATTTTCGGCCCACGACTTTCTGAAAATCCTGCGCTTTCACCAGGCGCTGGCCAATCAACGTATTGACGCCTATACCGATCAATCACATTACATCCGCGAGTTCAAGCGCATCACGGGTATTACACCTGTGGCATTCCGGCAGCAATACCGCTAGCAATAAAGCACCTGTACCAGACAAGCGGTCCTGCCCGCATTCAGGCAACCATGGCCAAAATATACAATACAGGCAACGCCGGACAGCCTATGATCAGGCCTGAGATTCAGGAGCCCATGATGAAAAAAATCTATTCAATTGTGATTACCGAAAAACTGCAGGCTTGTGCCGATTTCTACACACGCCATTTTGCTTTCAACATCGTCTTCCAGGAAGATTGGTATGTTCATCTTGTGCATGAAGCCAGCGGAGCCGAGCTGGCATTCATGGCCCCGAACAGCGCCAGCCAGCCGCCGCAACTGCATGCTGCGTACCAGGGTGCGGGCATTGTCTTGAGCCTGGAGGTTGACAATGCCGAACAGGAATATCGCCGGTTGACCGACGGCCACGATTGTGACATCTTCCTGCCCCTGAAAGACGAACCATGGGGTCAGCGCCATTTTATGTTGTCGGACCCTGCCGGTGTTTGCGTGGACGTGGTCGAACAGCGCGATAGCGGCGGACAAGCGGCGTAATCGGCGTTGTAAACGACCTCAGACTCCGGTACCGGCAGACTCGGCCAGTACCACAATCGTGCCCTGCGCCGTGGCGCACAGTTTTTCTGCGCCGTCTCTCACAACAAACAGATCGCAACGCGTGACGGTCTGGGTACGCCCTTTATAGACTACATGCCCCCTGGCGATGAGCGCCTGCCCGAGAACGGGCCGCAAGAAATTGATCTTGAATTCAGATGTGATCACCGGCGCCCCGTAGACAATACCGGCAGCGAAGGTAAGCGCAGTATCGGCTGCATAGCCGAGCACGCCGCCATGCACCATGCCCATATGCTGCATGAGGTTGTCGTCAATGGAGATCCGGAACTCACATGTGCCATCAGCCAGCGCACGCGTGGCCTCGGTTTTCAATAGTGCGCTAAACGGCTGCCGGGCCAGAATGCCCCGTACCCTTTTCAACACATCTTCGTTGCTGACAGCGTGGTTCATGATCTCACTTCCCAATGTTAGATAACGCTTCGGATACGGTCTTACGCGCTTATGGCCGTCACGCCTGCCCTGGCGCTACGATTGCGCTTTACGCTGGCGCTGGGCCTGGTGCTCCATCTGACGTACATAATAATAAAAACGCCACCAGAGCAACAGCGCAGTGGCGCTCAGCCCGATGAAAAACCCCAGCCAGATACCATTGACGCCCATGTGCAGGACATAGGTGAATACCAGCACAACAGGGACACCAATTAACCAATACCCCACCATGGTCAATAAAAATGTATCACGCGCCTTGAGAATACCGCGCATGGCACCTACGGCCAGGTTTTGCTGGCAATCGGCAAATTGCAGCAGCGCAGCCAATGCCAGCAGAGGAACGGCAATCTGCAGAACGCTGCTGACATTATCCGTATTCTCTTCCAGAAACAGGCCGATCAGGGTCTGGGGTATGGTCACATAAATAATAGCTACCGCGCCCATCGCCACAAAGCCCATCCGGATAATTGCCTTGGCCAGTAATCGCAAGCGTGATGTATCGCGCTGCGGCAAGGCATGACTCATATGAATGGAGACCGCATGGGACAAACCGATGGCAACCATAAATGCAATATTCACATACTGGAATGCAAGCGTATGGGCCGCCAGGCTTGCTGCGCCAAGTGTACCGGCAACCAGAGTAAGCACCGAAACAAACCCGGCTTCGCTGGCATAGGCCGCCCCGGTAGGCAACCCCAGCCTCAGGGTGTCGCGGATGAACAAACGAGCGCTGATTGAATGCAATGACACGGAGCCAGGCGTGGGCAGCCGCAGCACCGGTGCAAGCAGCGCGTCCCTGCGAACCAGCGCATAAAACCCGACGGCCATCAGCGTCTGCGTAAAAAGGGTTGCCAGTCCTACGCCCGGCAATCCCATACCGGTCCAGGCACCAATTCCGAATACAAACAGCAAGTTCAATCCGATATTGACCAGCACGGCGACCAGCGTAATCAACAGCAACGGGCCCGGACGCTTGAGCGCGACCGCCGCATTGCGCAGCACTTGCAGCCACAGTAGCGGAATAAGGCTAGGGGCCAGAAAAATCAGCAGCGAATAGCCCAGCGACAGCAGTTGCGGATCCTGACCCAGAAAACGCAGGAAAGGAAAAGCGATAAGCATGACCCCTACCATCAGCGCGCCACACGCTGTTGCCAGCAGCAGGCCAAGTCGCACCTGCGCGGCCAGACGAGCCCTGACGCTAATACCGCCTTTTGCCCAGGTCTGGGCAAGTAAGTTGCCCATTGGCGTGACCAGCCCGACACTAGAGGTTCTAAGCAGCCCGAAAAGCGTAATGGCAATGCCGCCGGCCGCGATCTCGGTCGGGCCAAGCATACCCATCATAATCAAGTCGGTTGTAGTAAGCGCGATCGAGGCCAGTTGCATCAAAACCAGCGGCCAGGCAAGAACTGAGATCTCTTTAACGGTAGTACCAGCTTTCACAACACACCAGATGCAAACAGCGCAAAAAATTTGAACCAGTACATGATATCTCAATTTATTTTTTTCAGACCCCCAAGGCGGCAGGACAGCAAGCGGCGCCCTGGTCCTGAAGATTAACTGTCGACATATTCGAACTGGGCGCGCAACATTTCATAGATATGGAGCGTCAGCGGGCTGATGGTGTCTTTGCGCGTGAGCAGGCGGTACGTCACGAATGGCAATGGCGGCAAGCCCTCGGCCTCGCCCAGCACACGCATATCCGGACCCAGAAACTCAACGCTTCTGACCGTCACCCCCAGCCCGGCACGCACCGCTGCCTTAATTCCGACCAGCGAAGGGGCCAGGTAATTGATATGCCATTTTATCTGTGTGCCCTCCAGCGCACTGAGCGCCAGACGACGAAAAATGCTGGGTTCATCGGCAAGGATCAGCGGCAACGGGGCCCGGCGGTTATACGGAAAATCTGCGGCACATACCCATGCTGTGGGCGAAGTGCGCAACACAAACCCGTTCAAGGCCGGATCATCGCGAGTTGAAATCGTCAAATCAATATCGCCGGCCTCCAGTGAAACCATGAGCGAAGGACTCCGATCAACCTGGATCTCCAGTTTTACCCTGGGCGCCTGCCGGGCAATATAGGTCAGCATGAGCGGCAAAATAGTGTCCGCCACATCCAGCGTCGCCCCCAGGCGAATATGCCCTTCCATTTGCTGCTGACCAACGGTACGCAGCACCTCGTCATTGATCGCCAGCAACCGCCTGCCATACTCGGCCAATTGCTTGCCCTGCATGGTCATCACCAGCCGTCTTCCTTTTTTCTGGAACAAGGGATATCCCATTTGCTGTTCCAGCTTTTGCATCTGCTGGCTGATCGCCGACTGGGTTTTGAACAGAACCTGTGCCGCACCGGAGAATGTATTAGTTTTTTCGACAGTTACCAGCGTTCTGAGCAAGCCAAGATCCAGATTATTCATAGGGAATACCCTTAAAAACAAGCCCTTGAAAGAATACCGCTCATAGAGGACATATTAGCACTGCTTATATGATTTCAAAAATTTCTAATTAGTAAAGACTGGTTGAACTATCTATACTTTGAAAAAATCACAGGAGAAATAAATGAACGCAAAGCAAGACAAGCAGGTTGCCATCCAGAAATTTATCAGTGTCGCCAAAGACCTCGGCCAGGATCAACTGGACCGGGAAAAGCTCGCCAAAATACGCGATGCCCTGATTGAAATTGCGGCGCACAAAGCGTGGTGGGGACAGGACACGTACCCTGCGCCAACCGGCGAAGATCTGCAAGCGCGCTATCTGATTCATTCTGAGCCCGATGACAGCTATGCGCTTTATCTGAACGTCATGAAGCCAGGTAAAAAAATTGTTCCGCATAATCACACCACCTGGGCCTGTATTGCTGCGGTCGAGGGCGTGGAAAGCAACTATCTGTATGAACGCACCGACGATGGCAGCGTGCCGGGCCATGCCACAGTTGTACAAACGGGCATGCAGGCCGTGGAGCCTGGCCATGGCATTGCCCTGATGCCCGATGATATTCATGCCGTGCGTATCGAAGACGATAATATCCGTCACCTGCATATGTATGGGCGAGCGCTGGAAACCCTGACCGAGCGCATGGCTTTCGACACCACCAACAACACCTGCAAGATCATGGACGTGGGCGTCAAAACCCAGCGGAGCCAGGGCTGATGTCAGCTGTCTCCAGAGCAACCCAACTGGCCTCGCTGGGGCGTCCAGAATCTGGATGGGCCAATACGCCCATTGTCAAAGGCAGCACCTATCTTTTCGACACCCTGGGCCAATGGCGCGCCGCGCGCGCACAACGCGAGACCGACAGGGTACTGTCCTACGGCGCCCGCGGCAACGAAACGGTTTATGCGCTGGAAGATGCCATCACCGCAATTGAGGGCGGGTATCGCAGCAAGCTTTTTCCAACCGGCCTGGCCGCGATTGCCACCACCCTGTTTGCATGCCTGAAATCAGGAGACCATTTGCTGATTTCAGACGGCGTCTATGAGCCAATGCGCCTGCTGTGCGAAACGCAGCTGGCCAAGTTTGGGGTCACATACAGTGATTTTTCGCCGACTGATCCACATTGGGAGCGTCAGTTAAGGCCGACGACAAAAATGGTCTATGTTGAATCTCCGGGCTCGCTGCTTTATGACATGCTTGATTTACCGGCACTGTCACACGTGTGCAAACAACGCAATATTCTGCTTTGCGCAGACAACACATGGGGCTCGGGCATTAACTACCAGCCACTCAATTTGGGTTGCGATATTTCGGTCGTGGCGGCTACCAAGTACCTCGGCGGCCATTCAGATGTGATGATGGGCTCGGTCACAGCCAGCAAGGCCTGCTTTGCCCAGATAGAACAGGCCAGCATCAATCTCGGACAGACTGTCTCGGCCGAAGATGCCTTCCTGGTGCTGCGCGGGCTTCGCACGCTGGAACTGCGGCTGCAACGTCATGCCAGCAGCGCCCTGCACCTTGCCCAGTGGTTGAGCACGCATCAGACTATACGCAACGTGTTTCACCCCGCCCTGCAAGGGGATGCAAACCATGCCCTGTGGCAGCGAGATGCCACCGGTTCCAATGGTCTGCTGACCATAGAATTTGATCCCGCACTGGCCACGGAAAAAATCGAACAGGCGATAGACGGGTTGCAACTGTTTGGCATCGGCTCGTCATGGGGAGGCTATGAAAGCCTGGTCCTGCCCGTCGACCCGCAACGCACCAGACTGCGCGATAGCAAACACGGCTACCTCCTGCGCCTGCACATCGGCCTGGAAGATCCTGCAGACCTCATGCGCGATCTTGACAGCATGCTCAACCACATCACATAAGCGGGCACGAGTCCGTCGCAACACCAATACTTATAAACCCTTTTCGAGCAAGACACGAGAACTGACAATGAAATATATCAACGCCCACGCGCTGAAAAAACAAATTCATGACGCCGAAGAAATCGCAGTCCTGGACATACGTGAGCATGGCCAATATGGAGAAAACCATCTTTTTTTTGCGGTCTCTCTACCTTATAGCGCACTGGAGCTGGAAATCGCAAGGCTGGTTCCCAGAAAAAACACCCGGATTGTGATGTACGGTAATAAGCATGAAGAGGAGATTGTCAAACGCGCGCATCTTGCCGCGACCGCACTGGGCTACACCGATATCAGCATCCTGCAAGACGGCGTACAGGGATGGCAAGCCGCAGGTTACGCCACGTTCTCCGGTGTAAACCTGCCCAGCAAGACCTTTGGCGAACTGGCAGAACATGTTTACGACACACCAAGAATATCCGCACTGCAATTGCAGGCGCTGCTCGCGGATGACGGCAATAAAATCATTGTGCTTGATGGCCGCCCTGTGCCCGAATACAGGAAAATGAATATCCCGGGGTCGGTATGCTGTCCGAACGGCGAACTGGCCCTGCGCGCCAGTGACCTTGCACCGGACCCTGAAACCACAATTGTCATCAATTGCGCAGGCCGCACACGCAGTATCGTGGGCGCACAAACCCTGATCAATTTAGGCATTCCCAACAAAGTATATGCGCTGGAGAACGGTACGCAGGGCTGGTACCTGGCCGATCTGCCGCTGGAGCATCAGTCTGACAGGCTATACCCACCATCCATACCGGACAAGAACCTGCCGATGTTGCAAAAGCGCTCGGCAGCAATTGCCACGCGCCATAACGTTCAGGCGGTTGATACCGCGCAGGTAGCGCAATGGCTGGCTCAATCAGATCGCACAACATTCCTGTGCGATATCAGAACGCCCGAAGAGTTCAGGCAAGACAACCTTCCTGCCAACGTGCAACACACTCCGGGCGGTCAGCTTATCCAGGCGACCGACGAATATGTGGGCGTCAGAAAATCCCGACTGGTTCTCCTGGATTTTGACGGTGTGCGCGCCCCGGTCATTGCAAGCTGGCTCAGGCAACTGGGCTGGGAAGTGTATCTTCTGAAGCACCCGGAAAATCTGCAGATTACAGCTTCGGCTGCCGCGCACCGTCCGGCCCTGCGCAACACAACCGTGCTTGCCAACGAACAGATCGCACCATTTGTCATCGCCCATCCTGCGGCACAGATCATCGATACCCGGCCCAGTATGCAATTTCGAAAACTGCGGTTAGCAGGCGCCACCTGGGCCATCCGTCCAACGATAGCGGCGGTTGCGCCCAAGGACAAAGACAAAGCGATTCTGCTCATTGGTGAACGACAGGAAAAACTGCACATTCTTGCGGCCGATCTGGAGCGCGCAGGACACACCCGAATTTATTCTGCCTGCATGGATCATGAACAGATCATCCAAAGTGGTCTTGCAGTGAGCACGGACGAAACCGTACTGCCTGATGAACAATGTATTGATTTTTTGTTTTTTGTTCACGACCGTCATCAGGGAAACAAGGAAGCAGCAAGAAAATATCTCGAATGGGAAACCAATCTCATATCGCAGATCGACGACCTGGAACGCCAGACGTTCTTATTTGACTAAAACACCACTGGAGCGAACGATGAAGAGACAAAACCGCAGCACCCTGACAAACCCTAAGTTCGGCAACAAGCATGCATGGCTGCTGATTGCCTTGCTGGCCTCAACCTGGAGCAGCAGCGCCTTTGCCAACCGCCTTGCCGATATCAAAAGCCGTGGCAGCTTGATTTGCGGAACACAAAATGCCAGTTCACCCTACGGCTATCAGGACCCGAAACAACGTAAGTATGTCGGATACGACGTCGATATCTGTCAGGCGCTTGCCAGTGAACTGGGCGTTAAGCTGCAGCATAAGCCGTTGTCCACCGAAGCCCGTATCCCTGAAGTAAAAATGGGACGTGTGGATATTGTGGCGGGCTCGGTGGCCTGGCTACCCAAACGCGCCGAAGAAGTGGATTTCAGCTTGCAGTATCTACAGGGAAATATCAAGGTACTGACCAAAAAAGACGCCGGCATCAAAACGCTGGCGGATCTGGCAGGAAAAAAAGTATGCGCCTCATCGGGATCCAGCTCGGCAGCCATTGCGCAAAAAGTCATACCGGGAGCAGATATTCTCACTTATCAGAACATCTCTCAATGTTATCTGGGCTTGCAAAACGACAAAGTCCAGGCGATGACCGCGGGAGAATTGGTATTGCTGCGGTTTGCCAATGACTCTCAGAAAACCGATACGCCAGCCGTGCTGCTGGATGAATCCACGGCCACAGAGCATATCGGCATCATTATGAACAAGGGCGAGCCCGAACTGAAAGCCGCAGTGGACAAAGCGCTGACCGCGATGGAAAAATCCGGCGAGCTGGACACCATATTCAATAAATGGCTCGGCAACGACTCCATCTACAAGCTGACGCGTTCGTTCAAAGTGGTGCCCGTTGCCCAATTGGATACCGGCACGAAAAAATAATATCAATCCTGTGATAGTGGCGCTACCGGTGCGTGGCGGTGTCCACGCAGGCAATACACCCACCAGGAGGATCCGGGAACAACCATTACCGGGCTTACCATGAATTTTTCGCTTTCCCTGCTCTCTGATCCTGAAACCGTTGCACTATTATTAACGGGCCTGTCAGTGACATTGCGTCTTTTTTTCGGGGCGCTTGTCTGCGGCTTTGTTGTTGCCTTGCTACTGACCGCCGCCAACCTGATCCCATCGCGTATCGTGCGGGCCATTATCAGTCTGTACGTGGAATATCACAGGAATGTGCCCACTGTTGTGCAGATCATGGTGTGGTATTTCGGCATGCCCGAGGTTCTGCCCAAAGCGCTGAAGATTTGGATCAACCAGGGAAATTCAGAGTTCTCCTTTGCATTGATCGCTTTGTCCCTGAATGTCAGCGCCTATTATTACGAGGACATTCGGTCAGGGATCAAGGCCATCGCCGGTACCCAACTCGAAGCGGCCAGGGCGGTTGGATTGAGTTCAGTACAGGCGCTGCAGTGTGTCGTGCTGCCACAGGCGGTTCGTATCGCCGTGCCGCCCATCATCAACCGCTCCCTGATTCTGTTCAAGGACACAAGCCTGGCCATGGTCATCGGCGTGACCGAACTGACATATCAAGTCAAGCGCATTGAAAACATTACCTTCCAGACTTTCCAGATCTTCCTGATTTCGACAGTCCTTTACCTGGCTATTTCCTTGCTGATTGCTCTGCTTGGCGCGCAGATCGCCCGTCGCTACCCGGCAAACTTCAGAAGATAGGAGCACGTTTATATGTATGATTTTATCAATACCTACGGCATGATGTTCCTGGTGGGATCCTGGCCGGGCGGCCCATTGGCGGCTTTGCCGGAACACTGATTCTGGCTGCGCTCAGCCTGTCTGCTGCATTTCCGATCGCGCTGCTGATCGGTACCGGCAGAACCTGCGAAATCAAGCTTATTCGTGCCCTGTCCACCATCTGGGTCTACGTGTTCCGTTCCATTCCCCTGATCATGATCATCTTCTGGCATATTTTCTGCTTCCCACCATCATGGAGACGGAGATCCCGCCGTTCTGGACTGCCGTGTCGGCCATTGTCATCTATGAATCGGCGTTCCTGGCCGAAATCATCCGCGGCGGATTGCAGGCGCTGCCTGCCGGCCAGGTAGAGGCCGCCAGAGCCATGGGACTTGGATATTTTCAAACCCTGTTTACCATCCAGATTCCGCAGGCGTTGACCAATATGATTCCATCCCTTTTGAATCAATTTGTCTCAACGATCAAGGCTACCTCTATCGTTTATATCATCGGCGTCAATGAGGCGGCTTTTTCAGCGCAGCAAATCAACAGTATTGAATTGACAGGGACGCTGCGCACCTATCTTGTATTGGCGCTGTTTTATTTTTTCATATGCGCGCTGCTTTCCAGACTGGCAAAGACCCTGGAAGCCCATCTGAATGCCAAACGCCTGGGCGCTGCCACCTGACCCATAATTACGGAGACAATCATGATCAAATTTGAACACGTCAACAAATGGTATAAAAATTACCATGCTCTGCGCGATATCAATGGCCAAATCAATACCGGTGAAGTGGTGGTGGTTTGCGGACCATCCGGCTCCGGTAAATCAACCATGATCCGCACGATCAACAAGCTGGAAGACATTGCCAGCGGTTCGATCAGCATCGAGGGCCAGTGCATCAACGACAAACACGTCAATATTAATCAGCTGCGCGCCAAGATCGGTTTTGTCTTTCAGCATTTCAATCTTTTCCCACACCTGTCGGTAAAGGACAATGTCGCCTTATCTCCGATTAAAGTCGCGGGGCAATCCAGGCAGCAAGCCTATGAGATTGCCGAAGCATTGCTGGACAAAGTAGGCCTGTATGCCAAGAAAGATGAAATGCCGGCCAATCTTTCGGGCGGGCAACAGCAACGGGTGGCCATCGCCCGGGCGCTGGCGCAACAGCCGCCGGTTATTTTGTTTGACGAACCGACCAGTGCACTTGATCCTGAAATGGTCGGTGAAGTGTTAACCGTGATGAAAAAACTGGCTGCCGACGGCATGACAATGGTCTGCGTCACCCATGAGATGAATTTTGCCCGAGAGGTGGCCGATCGCATCTGGTTTATGGATCAGGGGCAGCTTCTGGAGGACGCAACATCAAGCGCCTTCTTCTCCCAGGCCACGCACGAGCGTGCCCGCAAGTTCATGGCCGATATATTGCATTGAGTTTTTAATAACAGTGTGAGCGCCCGTAACAACCCGGTTGTTTCTTAGGCAGACAAGTGTCACCCCTGGCGATTCAAGGATTGATAGGCCATCTGCGCCGCTTCGCGAAACGCCTGCACCAGCCTGATGCGCGCCGATTTGCGCGACCAGACCAGACCAAAGCGGCGCGGCGCACTCACCTCCGGCAATGGCAATTTGATGATTTTCAGATCCCGTTTATACAGATTGGCTGAATCGGGAATGATGGCAACGCCCAGATTCTGATTGACCATCAGGGCAATGGATTCAATCGCGTTCAACTCAAAGCGCTCAACCGGAACGATCGCCACGGCACGCAAATACCGTTCTATCAGCTTGCCGCTCCAGCTATTATGGTCATAGCGAATGAAGGGTTCTGAACGCAGCAACTGTGTCGGTTTTTTCCCGTGATGCACTTCGGACGCAAGCAACACAAATGGCTCTTCGCGAAGCAAAAGCCATTCCTGGGTTTTGGGCAAGGCATAAGGTGCTCAATCGCAATGGCCGCGTCCAGGTTACCATTTTCAATGTCACGATAAAAATCCGGTGACACTCCGGGCTGCACGACTACATTGACTTCGGGATAACGTCGCACCAGCAGGCTAAGGATATCGGGCAGGATACTGTTGAGCACGCTATTGCCAGCGCCGATTCTGAGCTCACCGCGTATTTCATTTGAATTGGCCAGCCCTGGCAATGCATCTATTTCATTGATGATCAGCATCAGTCTGTCGAGCAGACGCAGACCCGCTTCGGTCACATGCACGGTTTTACCGGCGCGCGCTACCAGTGTCACACCGATTTCTTTTTCCAGCGCCGCAATCTGCTGCGCTACCGTCCCGTGCGTAACATTCAGCTTTCTGGCAGCCTGGGCCATGGAGCCAAGCTGATGAACCAAAAGAAAAGTGCGAATAAAGTTTGTATTCATCATTGTTCCGCGCAACATGAGTCGGCGCATCATGGATTCGCGCATAACGGATTCGCGATCAGGGCACTTAATCCCGGCAGGCTGCGTTGAGCCTGCCGGGTGCTGTGTCAGCTATTTAAGCACAGAATGAAGGCAAGGCGCCGGCAGCCTCACAGACTATGCTCTGGGCAGCAAGTCCCGCGGACGCATGCCCTGCCAATACAGGACAAGGCAGGCAAAAGCCAGCGGCCTTATTTCTTTTGTTTCTCGTATTGCTCAATCCATTGATCAAACTGAGCGATTTCTTTTTTCTGAGCAGCAATGATCTCTTTGGCCATGGCCTGCAATTGCGGGTCTTTGCCTTTATCCAATTCCATTTGCGCATATCCACTGCTCCCTGATGATGGATCCGCATCATCACGGCAAAATCATAATCGGTATCGCCGGACGCTTTTACCGCGTCCATTTGCTGCTGCATGTTCATCATGGAAGCATGCATATCCTTGGGCGCATCGCCGGTGTTCATATGCGCATGTCCGCCAGCCTGGGCGTGGGCTGCCATCGGCATGGCAAAACCACTTACCGCAAGTGCCGCGACAACCAGGCCGCGAGCGACGAATGTTCTGGCAAAACAGGGCAATGGATGTTGGTGCATGATCATTCCTTCAAAACAGTTAAAAAATAGATATTCAGCGTACTGGCTGCATTGCAAGTGTGGCGCATATGAACACGCCGGTTTTTAGCTGGCTAATCTCGGGAGAATGGCTTACCGGAAAAATCTACGGTGACCAGATTGCCATCCATGGGTCCCATGCCAGGGGAGTTCACGGGCATGCCTGGCGCAGCGACGCCGGGGATGGCGCGCTTGGCGACCAACTTATCAACCACCGTTGCCGGCACATGCCCTTCCACGATCTGGCCGGTACCATCGACCACGGCAGTATGGCAGGACGCCAATGCAGCAGGCACCTTGAGTTTTTGCTTGATGGCGGACATATCTGCGGTCTTAATCGCGTTTACGGTATAGCCGGAATCGCGCATGTGTTGTACCCAGCCAGTACAACAGCCACAATTTGGATCGTGATACACAGTGACCGACTTTTCCGAAGCGTAGGCCCCGGAAGCTGCGGTTAAAAGCGCCATTGAAACTATGAACGTTTTCATTAAAAAACCCTGCAAAAGAGAATGAATGTTTGTCTGCCCATGCCCCGATAAGTTCCCATTTCAATATAAAGCGAGAAAACGCGCTTGCAACGCGCGTTTTTTCAACTGCGTGGTGCCGCCGGCAAACCGCCTATGCCAACGGTTTGGCTGGATAGCCGGCATTTTCCAATGCCGCAATAAGCGCTTGCTGGGTACTTGTAGACTGGATGTCTACGCGGTGTTCGCCCACATTGGCGATGACGGTGGCATCCGAATCAACGGACTGGACTGCCGCTGTTACCCGGCGAACGCATCCGCCGCAGGTCATGGTGTCGATTTGAAATTGCATATGCGTAAATTCCCTTTGTGATTGGTCATGGTCAAAGGATAAACATTGCCACAATGGGAAGGTCAAGCACTATTTCAGTTGTCATGGTCTGTGGTCGGACAGTCCAACCAAAAAGACATAATTTATATCTTTTTAAGATAAAAATACAGGCGTTTTTTCTATCTTTCTTCACTTATTATCTGCGGATACAGAAGGAGGAGAAGATGAAAAGCAAATTATTCGTGCCGGCATCACGACCGGAATTGTTCGAAAAAGCCTTAACAGCCAGGCCGATGGCATCTCCTTTGACCTGGAAGACGCCGTACTGGAACCGCACAAGGACCAGGCCCGGCAACAGTTGAACGATTTTTTGCAAGCACTGCAACCAGGGTCACAGAAAAAGACCATCATCGTGCGCATCAACGACATGGGTACTGCCTGGTTCGACGAAGACCTGCTGGCATGCATGATTGATACGGTGGATATGATCAATATCCCGAAAATCGAGTCGTCTGAACAGATGCAGGATTTTTTCCTGGCTTTCGACAAAGCCGCCAGTGCCCTGGACAAACCACCGGCAATCCTGGTCAACATTGAAACTGCCCTGGCCCTGGTTAACGCTGCAGACATTGCTGCGACAGACAAGCGCATTGCCGGCCTGCAGCTGGGCCTTGGCGATTTATTTGAGCCGTTGGGCATCCATCGCTACGAACCGGCCACGGTCCATCATGTCATGGTGCAATTGCGATTAGCGGCGGGCAGCGCAGGCGTGTACGCCTATGACAGCGCCTATGCCAATATCGGCAACAGCGAAGGCTACCGACAGGAAGCGCTGCTGGCCAAAGCTGTCGGATTCCTGGGAAAAACCTGTATTCACCCGTCCCAGATTGCTATTGCAAATGAAGTATTTACGCCAACCCGGGAAGAAGTTGACTGGGCGCGAAAAATCGTCGAGTCCGCAGGCCAGGCCAGCCATGGCGCCTATGTTCTTGACGGCCAGATGATCGATGTTCCATTTATCAACAAAGCAAAAATGATTCTGCGCCAGATCGGCGAATAATCGACAATCCCCAGGAGACAAAAGTGAGAAAAAAAACCTTGAATCATAGGCATATTATGAGTGCTGCCGGCGCCGCATTGCTCGGCGCCTTGATCGCACTGCCGACGGCCGCCGTTGCGGCCGGCCCGGACAGCTTTCCGGGCGATCGGCCCATCACACTTGTCGTGCCTTACCCACCCGGCGGCTCCAATGATACGTTCGCCCGTGCCGTGGGCATGAAGCTGGGCACACTGCTTAAGACGACGGTTGTGATTGAAAACAAAGGCGGCGCCGGCGGCTCTATCGGCACCATGCAGGTGGCGCGCGCCAAGCCGGACGGCTATACGCTGGCGGCCGTATCCTCCAGCTTTACAACCAATGCTGCAATCCAGCCTTCACTGCCTTTTGATCCCATTGGCGATCTGCGCGGCGTGGGCCTGATGGCCGAAGGCCCCTTCATTCTTGCCGTACGCAAAACACTCGGGTTCACCAAGGTCAGCGAGCTGCTTGACTACGCCAGGGCCAATCCCGGCAAACTCAATTATTCTTCATCCGGGCCGGGCAGCAGCAACCAGTTTGCCACCGAAATGATGAACTCGCTGGCCAAAATACAGATGACACATGTGCCATTCAAAGGGATGGGCCCGGCCACCAATGCCTTGATAGGCGATCAGGTGGATGTATTGATCGCCAGCGGCCCGTCGCTTTTACCCGCCGTTGGCACCGGCAAGGCCACTGCTCTGGGAGTAACCAGCAGCCAGAAAAGCCCGGTAGCGCCTGATCTGCCGACTATCGCAGCCGATGTCCCCAATTACAACTTCAAGATCTGGTGGGGCATTCTGGCGCCCAAAGGCACGCCCGATGCCATTGTCGCAAAACTGAATGACGCACTTAAACAGGTAACGTCCGACGAGGAGCTGAAAAAATTCTTCCTCAAGGAAGGTGCCGAAGCCACCTATATGACGCCCGCCGATTTTGACAAGGAAATCAGCGACAACATCGCTCTTTGGAAAAAAGTCGCCAGGGACAGCGATATTCACGTACAGAAATAAACACGGATCAGCCTTATGACATCAACAACTTCAGGAAACAATGCATTGCCCCTGGCCGGCATCCAGGTGCTGGATCTGAGCGCCTATATCGCCGGGCCTTACGGTTGCGCGCTGCTGTCCGACCTGGGCGCGCAGGTGATTAAAATTGAGCCACCCGAAGGTGATAATCTGCGCAAATATCCATCCACGCTGCAAGCCGAGAGCCGGGCATTTATCGGCGTAAACAGGGCAAGCGCGGGATCAGCCTGGATTTGAAAAGCGCCGAAGGCTATGAAATATTCCTGAAACTGTTGAGTGGGGCTGATGTGCTGGTGCATAATTTTCGCCCCACGGTGCCGCCGCGGCTGAAGATCGATTTTCCGACCTTATCACAACTGAATCCAAAGCTGGTCTACTGCGCCATGACCGGTTATGGCTCGAGCGGTCCCATGGCCAACAATGCCGGATATGATCAGGTGCTGCAGGCCATGTCGGGTATTTGCGACTCGCAAGGCATGGGCAAGGCTGAGCCGGAAATTGTGTATGGCTCTGTTGTTGATTTCTACGCCAGTGCGATGATCGCCAATAGCGTTAATGCGGCGCTGTTCAAGCGGGAACGCACCGGCCAGGGTTCCTATGTGGAAGTCTCGCTACTGGCCAGCGCGCTGACCATGCAGTCTACGCGCCTGGTGTGGGCAGAAGGCGAGCCCAGGAACATTGAACGGGATATGCGCTCGGGCGGCATTACCGGCATTCATCCCACCAAGGACGGGTTTATTTACCTGTCGGCCAATACGCCGCACTTCTGGGAAGCGCTGTGCACCCTGCTGGGGCTGGCCTCACTGGCCACCGACGAACGCTACAACACAGTGCGCAAACGCGCCGAGAACGCCAGCGTTATCGTGCCCATTATCCGCCAGGCCTTACAGCAACGCAGCGCCGCAGAATGGGAAGCGCATTTTGGCACCCGGGTGCCCTGCGCCATGGTTCGGCCGGTGCACGACATGTTCGAACACCCACAAGTGCAGGCCGAAGGCATGGTACGCGAATTTTCACACAGCAAAATCGGCAAATACAAGAGTATTACCGGCCTGATAAAAATGGACCACGCGGCCTGCGCCACGGATCGTGCGGCGCCCGACTTCGGAGAGCATACGAGCGAGCTGCTCACCGAATATGGATATTCCGAGCAGCAAATCGATCTATTCAGACAGCGCGGCATCGTGCGTTAACAGGCAATCTCATGACTACAACCACTCACTGGAAACAGCGCCCGCCTGGAGCAAACTGGGGAGACTTCGGCCCCGACGATCAACTGGGCCGCTTGAACTGGATTGACGCCCAGGCGCGCGTGCGAGCCGCCCGCGAGATACAGACGGGACTCAGCTTTGCCCTGAGCCTGCCGCTGGATGTTCCCAGACAGCCGGTTCTGAATCCACGCCGCGCCGGCCCTGTGATACGCCCGTCAATGAAAAATGGCGTGCCCATTTTCAACTTTCCATTGGGCAACGATACGCCCGGCGCCACCGATGTGGTAAGCGACGATGTGGTGACCATGTCACCGCAGTATTCAACACAATGGGATGCACTCGGGCATGTCTGCTCCTGTTTTGACGCACAGGGATCGGGGACGGCAGCGCCGGTTGGCTACAACGGCTTTCGTGTCGTTGGGCATCAACATGCGGCCAGTGACCATTTCAATGGCGCTGCCGCGCTGTCCATTGATCCCATGGCGCAGCACGGGATTCAGGGACGCGGCGTACTGATCGATTTGCGCCATCACTTTGGCGACGAAGCCCGGTTGGTCAGTTTTGCCGATATCGAAGCGGTCATCAAGGCCGACCGTATTGTCCTGAACAAAGGCGACATCGTATGCTTTCATACTGGCCTGGCCGATATTGCGCTGAACCTGAGTGCCCAGGACGACCATGAGATACTGAAAAACAGTTGCTGCGCGCTGGACGGCAACGATCCGAAATTGCTGGAGTGGATCACACAATCACAAGTGTCTGCACTTGCCGCCGATAACCATGCGGTGGAAAAGCGCAACTACACGCTGAAAAAAGACCAGGGACCGCTGCTACCGCTGCATGAGCATTGCCTGGTCAAACTGGGCATGCCTTTGGGCGAGCTGTGGCATCTATCGATTCTGGCCAAATGGTTGCGGGAGCACGAGCGCCATGCTTTCTTTCTGACTGCACCGCCCATATACTTACGCGGCATGGTCGGGGCACCGGTCAACCCCGTAGCAACCGTATAGTCAAGTGCAGTCCCAGCATGACAACAACACAGTTACATAATCATAATTATCACGGAGGACATAATGCATATGTCATTGAATAAAACCCTTATCGTTTTTGCCATGAGCTGTGGCGTGCTGACCAGCGGCTCAGCCTGGTCTGCAGACTATCCCAACAAGGCCATCCGCATGATCGTGCCCTACTCTGCCGGCGGCGGTGCCGACAATGCTGCACGCATTATTGCCAAAACCCTGGGCGACACCTTGAAGCAACCCATTGTGATAGAGAACAAGCCGGGCGCCAGTGGCTCTATCGGCGCGACCCAAGTGGCGCGCGCGCCTGCCGATGGCTACACCCTGCTGTATGATGCATCCTCTTTTTCCATCAATCCGGTATTGCGCAAACTGCCGTATGACCCGCTGAAGGATTTTATTGCCGTCTCCAAGGTCGTGAGCTCGCCCTATCTGATGGTCGTGCCCACTAACTCTGCCTATGACAGCGTCAAATCCTATGTTGATGCCGCCAAGGCCTCGCCCGGTAAACTGACGTTTGCCTCCTACGGCATTGGCAGCCCGGTCCACATTGTGGGCGAGTTGCTCAAGCAGGAAACCGGCATTGATATCGTGCACGTGCCCTACAAGGGCGGCGCGCCTGCCCTGGTCGATGTCATGGGTGGCGTCGTGGATACCTATTTTGCCAATGCAGCCTCGGCCATGTCATACATCCGTGGCGAGAAACTCAAAGCGCTGGCAACCACGGCAGCTAAACGAAGCAGCGATCTGCCTGATGTGGCGACCATGACAGAACAAGGCGTAAAAATGGATGTGAGCGAGTGGAATGGCATTTTCGCACCGGCCGGCACGCCCGAGCCGGTCATCAGCAAACTGTCCGAAGCCATCGGCACGGCGCTCAAAGACCCTGCAACCATCAGGCAATTGAACAATCTGGGCATGCAGGTAGAAGGCAGTTCACCCGAGGCATTCAAGTCGTTTATTGCAAACGAATTGACACGCTGGGACGCCGTGGCCAAAAAGAACAACATCAGGCTCGATTAAAGTTCGTTATGCGGCTGGCTGCGTCACGCCATTGGGCGCTTCCATGAGGATAGCAAAAACACTGCCGGGATGATTCCGGCAGCGCTGCTTTTACCTTGCGGTAATACCTGCTGCGACATTGCACTCCATTGAACATCCCGCCAAGCATCACCCAGTCAATTAATTTTGATATTCGCCTCTTTTGCCAACGTTTTCCAGGCAGGGATTTCCTTTTTCACCACCGCTTCCAGCGCTTGTGGCGTTCCACCCACCGCGACCGCGCTGGGCCAGGAAAGCCTGCTGTATGGTTTTATTGCCGGCGGCGTCTGCCAGCACTTTCTGAATTTTGTCGATGATTGGTCGCGGCGTGCCAGCCGGCGCGAACATGGCATACCAGGAATCCACATTGAAACCGTCAATGGTTTCGGCATCGATGGCACATCCGGCACCACTGGCGTGCGCTCTTTCGTGGAGACGGCAAGCGCCTTGAGCTTGCCATTGCGAATATATTGGGTCACTGCCGGCAGTGATACCCATAGCAACGGTATCTGCCCGCCCAGCACGTCCACTGTTGCCGGACCACCACCGCGATACGGCGCATGGGTCAATTGAACCTGCCCCAGTTTTTTGAATAATTCGCCTGCAATATGACTAGGCGAACCAACCCCTGCGGAACCGTAGATTACCGGCTTGTCTGCAGCCTTGGCGTAGGCGATAAGCTCGGCAACCGTTGACGGTTTGAAAGAAGGGTGTGCCACCAGCACCTGAGGTGCGGAGGCCACCATGGACACAGGATCCAGGTCCTTCTCTGTGTCAAAGGGCAATTGCGCATAAATGGCAGGATTGATCGTATGCGACGATAGCGTCAACAACAGCGTATAGCCATCGGGCGCCGCTTTGGCTACCTGTGCAGTACCGATAGTGCCGCCGGCGCCCCCCTTGTTTTCGATCACAACACTTTGCCCCAGCCCCTGGGTCAGCGGCTCCTGGAGAATGCGAGCCGCCACGTCGACACTGCCGCCGGCGGGGTAGGACACAATCAGCCGAATCGGTTTATTGGGGTAGTCCGGGTCCGCAGTAGCAGCAATGGCCGCCGACGTGCCGCTCAATGCGCAAAACGCACACATGGCGTTAAGCCACTGCGCAGTCAATTTTCTCAATAGTGTCATGGCAGTTTCTCTCAATTAGAATATGGTTTATACAGACAAACAGTGATTTAATAAAATAGCTTTTAGCTCTATTCTTATTGCTGCTGATTTTCGTGCACTGCTTTTCGCTCATTGGTTTTGGAATTCATATACCGCTTTGTACTGCCTTATGCATGCAGACGGTTTTTTATACTTATGTAGCAACGTCTGCAGTTACTACCACGCCAGCGGCCACTGTCGCATGCTGCCGGCACAGCTTGCTCGCAAGGCGTGCCGCCTGCTCATTGGCCAGCCGGGCATTCACATCCATGGACACCGTCCAGAAATAGGTGCCGCAAGCCAGGCTACCCAGCACCGTCATGTCATGTGCAATAGTGCCATTCGCGCTGATCAGGCATCCCGTGTCAAAATCGAGCTCAAAGCCGCCATACTCGCTGGCGCGCGCCTGGCCCGATTGCAGCAATTGCATGATCAGCGGATCCGACGACTGGCGTACATCCTGGGAAAATCCCGTTGCGTTGATCACGACATCACATGCGTGCTGTTGCAATGCGCCTGCGACATCACGATGATGCAACAGGAAACCGTGTCCATTCGCACGCGGTTCACACATCTGAAAACCACCATGAATATGCAACTGCCCTTTCTCGATCAGACTTTGCAATTGACGGGCATTTTGCACCGGAAACATGGCACGACGCGACATCCACTGCGAGCGCCAGCGCGATTGAAACTGCCGTCTGGCCGGCTGGTCCAGATAAAACCACAGTAAATCGATCACCTCATTAGCTGCCGCCAGCACCGCCTGCCACGGGCGTGGTCCGCTGCACGCAGCCTCCAGATCATGATTGAGCAAACTCACCGCATCTGAACCGCCGCCGGCAATATCACGAATGTCAAAGCCGGGGTCAACCGCCAGAATCTGCTTATGCAATTGCCCGACCACATCCTCCAGGCCCAGTCGTCCTCCGTTGGCAAGCGCCAATGCGTGCACGTCTGCCCGTGATAGTCGGTATGGCATAACGGTAGGGTGCACACTGCGTACCGCCGGCAACACGCCCTGCCGGGAAAAGCAATGAATCTGCCCTTCATGCCCGTGCGCCTTCAATGCAACAACGGCATCAATGGCGCTCAGATTGGTTCCCAGGATCGCCACGGTAGCGTTGGCGGCAACGGCTTGTGACAAGGCGCTGACCGGATAGGGACTATTCAAGAACCCTGCACACGGCACCAGCGCTTCGAACTTGTCGGACGCCAGGTTGCCATTACACAAGACCAGGTGATCAACAATATGGTTTGTACCGGCATGGTCTGTTAGTTGAATCGGCGTCTGTACCTTGGGCCACTGACCTTGTCCGTGACCGTCCTGACCTTGCTGTTGTCCTTGCTGTTGTCCTTGCTCCTGGCCAGCCGCATGGCGGGCGATCGCTACAACAGCGCTGCGCACCACCTGCACCTGCACACCAAGCGCTGCGGCCTGCGCAACGAGGCGATCGAAATGCTCATGAACATATCGGCCAAACAGCGGACGAGGATAAAATGCCGCGGGATCAATATCGCGAATGCCATACGATTGCAAAAACGCCTCGGGCTGCGCCGCCAGCCACTGTACAAAGTGAGCGCGGTGCTTGTCATACAGCGACATATTGCCCGCCGGCACATTGAGCAGATTGGTATTCAGATCATGCTGGTAGGCGGTGCCATGGCCGATTTTTTCGGCTGGCTCAAACAGCGTAATGTGACAGCCAGGCACATTGCCTGCCCTATTTGCGCCACTTTCCAGATGCGCGATAAACTGCGCCAAAAATGAAATGCCGACCGACCCGCCGCCAACGATGCCTAAGCGGCACATTGCATCCATGGTATTACTCCGATGTCATTCAACGATGTCATTCAACTTTTGCGCGAGTGGCAACGTCGGACCATTTCTTTACTTCATCCAGCAGCAGTTGTTCCGTTTGCTGCGGAGTGGTGGCATAGGCTTTGGCGCCTGAAGCGATCAACTTGTCCTGTACTTCTTTTTGGGCAGCCACTGTCTGCATCGCCTCGGACATCTTCTGCACAATCTCCTTGGGGGTGCCGGCCGGCGCCAGCAAGCCGTAGTTGGTGGTCAACACATAATCCTTGACGTTGAGTTCTTTCAACGTGGGCACATCTGCAATGGTGGGAACACGATCAGCGGTCGTGACGGCAAGGAATTTGATTTTGCCGCTATTGATCTGCGGATAGAGCGTAGTCAGGGTATCGATCACCATATCAATCTGTCCGCCCAGCAGATCTGTGACTGCGGGACCGCTGCCCTTGTATGGCACATGCAATAACTTGGTGCCAGTTGCCAGTTGAAATTTTTCAGCGGCCATATGCTGGGAAGACCCCACTCCGGCCGAGCCATAGGTTATCTTGCCCGGCGTTTGCTTTATCTTGTTCACCAGCTCGTCCAGCGTATTGACACCCAGGCCGTTGCTTACCGCAACTACGAGCGGGACAGCCGTGCCAAACGACACGCCTTCGAAGGCATCGGGAAATTTATAGGTCTTGGGCTTGGACGGTAATACCGAATTAATCGCATGGCTGCCGATAGCGCCAAAAAGCATCGTATAGCCATCGGGTGCGGCCCGGGAAACGGCTTCCGCGCCAATTTCTCCGCCCGCGCCGGCACGATTTTCCACCACCACCGTCGTACCCAGTAGCTTGGGCAGATATTGCGCATACATCCGGGCCGAGAAATCTGTTGCGCCTCCTGGCGGATATGGCACGACCAGCGTGATGGGCTTGGCCGGCCAGTCTGCGGCAAGCGCCAGCGTACTGGAAAAGATCAGGCACAACGCCCCGCTTGTCTTCAAGAACCATTTCATTGTCTCGCTCCTTTTTATTAAATCCTAACATTCAGAATTTGAATTCTATTTCTTGTATAAAAAATAGAATCGCATATAATAAAAATGCGGTCAACGAATTAATGGTTCTAAGTTTAGATTGTTAAGAAATAGGATTTTTAGTTTCAATATTTGAGATTTATATGGATAAAACCTTGCTGAAGGGTTTGCGGCTGTTTGAAATCATTTGCGCCCAGGAAGACCAGCCCAATACGATTGATGACCTTGCGGTTGCATCCGGCCTGACCAAAAGCAATACACACCGTACCCTGCAGACTTTGATTGCAGCTGGCTACGTGGAAAAAAGCAGTCATTCGGGTGGCTACAAGCCCACGTTGAAGGTGTTCGAACTGGCGGCACAACGGCTCGCCCGCCTTGATGTACGCAAGATCGCGACGCCGCTAATGCGCCGCGTTGCGCTGCAGACGCAGGAAACCGTACACCTGTCGGTACTGGACCAGCTTGATGTCATTTATATCGACAAAATCGACAGCCCCAATCCGGTGCGCGCCTATTCCATTATCGGCGGCCGTGCGCCCGCCTATGCTGTGGCAACCGGCAAGGCCATGCTGGCCTTCCAGAATGAGGAATATCTCAACCGTCATTCAGCCGATCTGATCCGGCATACCGAAAACACTATCACTTCGCTGGTAGCGCTCAAAGACGAGTTGGCCAACATCACACGTATTGGTTACGCTATCAACAGAGGCGAGTGGCGCAGCAACGTCGGCGGGATCGCCGCGCCCATTTTTGACGGACACAACAAGGTCATTGCCGCCCTGGGCATCTCGGGGCCGCTAGAACGACTGACAATTGAAAACATGAAGCGCTGGTCGCCACTGGTGCTGGACGCCGCCCGCGACATATCCCGTGAGTCGGGATATCGACGTGGTTATTTTGGTGAATCAAACTAATTCAAACCATTCTGTGAGCAACTAAACATGAAGCAAGAAGCCACGCTGCAAGGCGTAAAAGTTATCGAAATCTGCAACGTCGCTGCGGGGCCCTTCTGCAGTATGCTGCTGGCCGATATGGGCGCAGACGTGATCAAGATTGAGCATCCGGAGGGGGCGACACGCTCAGAAGCTGGCCTCCCATTAGCGATGGCTACAGCGAGAATTTCGCTTCGCTGAACCGAAACAAAAAATCGGTCACGCTTAACCTGAAGGACCCCGCCGACGTGCAGGCTGCCCGCCAGCTCATGCGTGCGGCCGATATCGTGCTGGAGAACAATCGCCCGGGCGTCATGGACCGACTCGGCCTGGGCTATGCCGATATCAGGCAACTGAATCGGCAAATCGTGTACTGTTCCATTTCCGCCTACGGACAGAGTGGTCCGCGCAGCCAGGAAGGCGGGTTCGACCTGACCGTACAGGCCATGAGCGGGCTCATGAGCGTGACCGGCGAAACCGATGGACCGCCAGTCAAGTGCGGTGTGCCGGTGTGTGATTTTTCTGCCGGACTGTACGCTGCCTTTGCCATCGTGTCTGCCTTGCGCATGGCCGAGCGCAACGGGGAAGGCACCCATATTGATATTTCCATGCTGGGCGCAACACTGGGCATCGCAGCATTACAGACATCCGAGTATTTCGGCAGCGGCAACAATCCACGCAAGCTGGGCTCGGCACATCCGCGCAACGCCCCCTATCAGGTCTTTCGCTGCAAGCAGGGATACTTCGGCATGGCCGCCGGCAACAACTCGCTGTGGAAATCGGTATGCCAGGTGGTGGGACGCCTGAATTGTTTGATGATGAAAGGTTCACCAGCACGTTGCTGCGCGCGCAGCACCAGCAGGCCCTGCTGGAAATCATGGAATCGATCTTTGCCTGCGAAGATGCGCAATACTGGCTTGAACAGTTCCGTGCGGCCGGCGTGCCCTGCGCGCCCATCAATCAATATTCGGATGTACTGGCCGATGAACAGGTAGCACATATGGACTGGGTACAAAGCATTCCCCTGCCCAACGGGCTGACCGCCAAAACCTTTGCCTCGCCCATCCGCTTTGACGGACAAACCAGCCGGATCGCAGCGGGGCCGCCAGCGCTGGGCGAGCACAACGATGAAATTTTGTCGCCCATTGCAACTCAGGGAGAAAGCGCGTGAGCGAACCATTGATTATTGAACGCAACGAACAGTGGTGGACTTTCACCCTGAACCGGCCCGAGAAAATGAATGCCCTGTCGCCGGCCCTGGTGCAGGCACTCACAGATGGCATACAACAAGCCCATCAGGAAAATATTTCACTTCTGATCTTCAAAGGCAATGGCAAGAATTTTTGTGCGGGGTTTGACTTCACCGATCTGGAAACGGCAAGCGAGGGCGACCTGCTGCAACGTATCGTGCAGATCGAAATCATGCTGGACCTGCTGGCTACCTCGCCTGCCATGACATTGGCCTTATGTCACGGACGCAATTTTGGCGCCGGCGCCGATATTATCGCCTCGTGCAAACGGCGCATTGCCGCCAACGGCACCACCTTCCGTTTTCCCGGCATCAAGTTCGGTCTGATTCTGGGTACGCGACGATTTCAGAATATCGTCGGCACCCAGAACGCACTGGATATCCTGTCCAGCACACGCACCTTCGACGCCAGCGAAGCCCTGGGTATGGGCTTCATGCAGGCATTACAGGACCAGGACCAGTGGCCGCAGGTGATTGAACAGGCCCAGACCAACAACGCCATTTTGTCCGACATCACCCGCCGCAACCTATACAAGGTGCTGTACGCCAATGCGGAGTCGGACCAGAACCTGGCGGCTCTGGTGCGCTCAGCGGCAGCGCCTGGCCTAAAGGACCGGATCCGGGCCTACCTGAAACCCAATTAATAATCTGGAGACCATCATGACATCAGGATTTAACCAGGCTGATAAATGCGTATCGCTGCAGGACCTGGTCAGCCGCGTTCCCAATGGCGCTTCGCTGGCACTGGGCGGCAGCTTTCTGCATCGCGGCCCCTTTTCGTTTGTGCGTGAACTTATTCGACAAAACAAGCAGGACCTGGAGATTATCAAACAGTCTCCCGGCTATGACATTGATATTCTGTGCCGCACCGGCACCGCCACCAAAGCGCGCGCCGGCATTGTGGCCATGGAAGGCAATTTCGGCTTGGCCCAGTATTATCGCAAGGCCGTCGAGCAGCAACGACTGGCGCTTGAAGAGCACGCCTGCGCAACATTGACGGCAGGGCTGCGCGCCGCCGCTTTCGGCATCCCGTTTCAACCCTGCGGTGGCATCGAAGGCAGCGAACTGGCCCAGTTGAACAACTGGGTAAAAATTGCCGACCCCTATGGTTCCGGCAAAGAGGTGTGGGTAATTCCGGCAATACAGCCCGATTACGCCGTAATACACGCCAATGAAGTGGACCGCAAGGGCAACGTGCGCGTGCTGGGCACCTATCACTGGGACCGTATCATGTCGCGTTCAGCCAAAAGCGTGCTGGTTGTTGCCGAGAAAATGGTGGAAGACACCGTCTTTACAGACAACCCGGAGACCACGCTTATTCCGTATTTCATGGTCGAAGCCTTCAGCATTGTGCCAAACGGCGCCTGGCCGGGTTCATGCTGGCCTGATTACGAGATCGATTATCCGGCAGTGCAGGCCTATCTGGATCCGGACCAGGCCGCTTTCAACCAGCATCTGAATGCCGCCCCCGAATTACAGGAACACGCATAATGCAAAACAACTGGTCACCCTTCTCCTACATCGTTACCAACCTCGCTCGCTTTATCCGTCCCAACGAAATCACCTTCAGCGGCGTTAACTCCACCATGCCCATGCTGGCCTGCCTGATGGCCAAAAAAGCCTATGAGTGGGATTTCATTTACATCAACGTGGCGGGCGGCGTGGACCCGACGCCTTCAATGATCCCCCTATCCAGCTCCGATCCGGTGCTGGCACAGCAATCGGCCTCCATCTTTGCCAATGAAGACTTCTATGACTTGTGCACTCGCGGCAAAATGGACCTAACCTATCTTGGCGCCGCCCAGATCGATGGCGAAGGCAACGCCAATAACTCGGTCATCGGCGACTGGCATTCGCCCAAGGTGCGCTTACCCGGCGGCGGTGGCGGCGCCGTTATGCTGCCCACCGCAAGGCGCGCCTGCACCTGGCGTACCGAACATTCGACACGCACCTTTGTGGAAAAACTGGACTTTCGCACTTCATGGGGCGGCTTTCATGGCGTGGTCACACCCATTGCTGTCTTCATAAAAAAAGACGGACGACTGGCACTGCAGTCATTTCATCCGGAATCATCCATCGACGAAGTCGTGAGCCGAACCGGATTTACTTTTGACCACGGCGGAGCCAAACCCACCGCTGCGCCCACAGACGCAGAGATCGCGGCATTGCAGGCGCTGGACCCGGACGGACAATTCGAAAAAGACGCCGCTGTCGCGCTGCGCTAGGAGATCACTGATGGCGCTAACCGCAACCATTCTGAATGACTGGCAATCAATCTGGCGCAGCGCGTCGATTGAAAACCGCATTGCCCTGCAGGACGCCAGTACACGCATCCGCTACGGCCAACTATACACACTGGTATCGCAGCAGGCCGGACGCCTGCGGGCCGCCGGCCTGGGCGAACACATGCGCGTGGCCATCAATATGGAACGCGGACTGGACGCCGTGATAACGCTGCTGGCGGTGATGGTCGCGGGCGCCTGCCCCTGCCCGCTGGAACCTGGGTTGAGCTCAACAGAACGAGGGCAGCGCCTGCATAGCGGCGGGCTTACCTGGCTGCTCTCGGACGATCCCTTGCGTGATGCCACTACAGATGATATTCGCGTCATAAACCCGTTGACCCTGACCGATGCGCAACCGTACTGGCCAGGCAGCGTACCGTCGTCGAGTCCCGCGCTCATGCTGTTTACATCGGGCAGTACCGGCAAACCCAAAGGCGTATTGGAAAGCCATCGCGGCGTACTGAACAACGCCCGTGGCGTGATCGCCATGACCGAACTGACGGCAGACGACATACTGCTACATGTGATGCCTATCTATCACACCAATGGCTTGAACAATCAGCTGTTTAGCCCGCTGGCAGTTGGCGCCTGCATTTATTTTGCGCCACGCTTTTCTGCCCAGACCATGCCGCAATTGATGGCAACCGTGGGCCCGACCATTATTACCGGTGTGCCCACCATGTATTCACGCATGCTGGCCCATCCTTTGCCTGCTGAGGCTATCCGAAACTTGCGGCTGGCCCGCTGCGGCTCTGCACCCATCACAACTGAATTACACAAAAAAATAGAAAATTATCTTGGACAGCCGCTGGTCATCTCTTATGGCCTGTCCGAGGCCACCTGCACCTCTACCATGAACCCGCCGGCACTACGAAAAATCGGCTCTATCGGCAAGCCACTGAACAACCAGGACGTCTTCCTGCTGTCGGCAAATGGTGAACGCATTACTGCAGCCCATACCAATGGCGAGATCTGTATAGACGGCGATAGCCTGATGCTGGGTTATGTGGGCGTGTCTGCACCAGGCCAGCTGGATCCGCAGCTCGGGCCGCTGCGCACCGGCGACATAGGCTACGCCGATGAGGACGGCTTTCTGTACATTACAGGCCGCATCAAGGATGTCATTATTCGTGGCGGAGAAAACATTTCACCATCGCAGATAGAGCACGTGATTGCCATGCATGCAGACGTCGCCAATTGCTGCGTGATCGGCCAGCCCGATGAAGACCTGGGCGAAGTGCCTGTAGCCTTTATCACGGCAAGAAACGGCGACATCAACATCGAAGAGGTGCACGCCCTGCTTAAAACTCACCTGGCAAGGATCTATCAGCCCGCTGCAATTTTTGTGCTTGATGCCCTTCCTGAAAATGCGGTCGGCAAAGTCGACCGCAAGGCGCTTGCAAAACAGCTGGAACAACGAACACAGATAACAATCAGCACATCATGAACCCCTGCACGCGTCCGCGCGCAAACAAGCCTGCTGATAGGACATCCGAAGACAATAAGACTGTATTTAGCGTATTGCCAGCAGGACCGGGCCAACGACAGACGTTTATTCAAGACGCGTTGATTGTTTGTGACTTGTCATATATCACCCTGCACTCGACAGCGCAGCGCTTTAACCTGCGCTCGCAATTGCACGTATATCAGGACAAAAAAATACCCTGGCTCTTCAGAGCCAGGGCGCAAAAGTACGATGGATAGGTGAATATCATTCGTACGGGCGTATTCTATATAAAACATAGCTTATTACTACCCTCTTGAAACACCTATTTCGTATTTTTTGTAAATAAAACAGTTCAAAAAATACAATTTGCATACTCCAGGTTATGTTTTGAAATGGGTGCTTACGAAACCGATGATTGTGCACTATTAGCGGGCGTGTCTTCTGCACAGCAAACCTTGCCACGCACTATTCAAATTCAATGGTTTTATTCACTGGTTCAACAAAAAGCTGCGTCAATCGCAGAAGCATTGAATAAATTTCATTTGTCTTGGCAGTGAACGGTCCACGTGAGCACGGGCGCAAACGCAAGCTTGCGATTCAATATCCCACGGAGAGACAATACGGTCTTCGAGATGAGAGGTCAGACTACAGCGCCAACACAAGTCCTGTCAGTCTTTCGTGCAAGGAGACACGCGGCCTGAACCGAAAAATCGGAGCTGCGCCTTCGCAAACAACCGGCTGCCCTATCAGTCTTTGGCGATGTATTCGTATTTTGCGGTATTCACACGCGTCTGGCGCCACTCCACCGGGCGATCCTGATAGGTATATGCGGTGCGGTCAATCAAGAGCAAGGGCGAGGCTTGCTCCACATTCAGCCAAGCTGCCACGGCACTGTCGGCCTGGCAAACGCTGAGCTTTTCGCGAGTATCGACAATATTGATGCCGAAATTATTCTGATAAAAGTTATAGAGCGTGCTTGAACGCTCGTCCAGGCTTTGCTCAGTGAGTGTGGCAAAAAGTATTTCGGGCACCTGGATTTCATCGACCATCACCAGATCATTGTTCAGGCTCAGCAGATTAAAAAAATGAAACACGCTGGCATCTTTGGACAATTGCAGGCGCTCGCAGGCCTCGCGTGTCGCTTTCCTGCGACGAAATTTCAGCAAGCGCGTGGTGGGATATGACTTGAAACCATCGCGACGCTGGATTCGGAAAAACTTGAAGAAATGCTGATCGCTCTCGTGCGTGGCAACGAAGGTGCCGCGCCCTTGATGACGAATCAGGATATGTTCACTGACCAGTTCATCAACCGCCTTGCGCAACGTACCAATAGATACACCAAATTTTTCGGCCAGCTGATTCTCTGGCGGAATGGCCTGGCCGCGAAGCCACTCGCCACGTGCGAGCGCCGCCAGCAGCGATTGCTTGACTGCAAAGTAAAGGGGCGTGCCCGGCAAAAAGAAATCTTTGTTGTTCATAGGTGGCAGATTTTAAATGACTTGCAGCAATGATGCCACGGCTTGCGCGCCCAACGCCAGCAGAATTCGCTTATGATGATTTTTCGCACAATTCATATAGATGATCTAGTTGACTTGTATGAATATTACAATTATTATGAATCAAATCTGCTATGCAATGAAACACATCCAAATTGTTAATCAAAGGAGAAAACGATGATCCATGCCGTACTGCATGATTCAAAGGACACCGTTGCCGTTGCCGTCGTCGAAGGCATTACGGCCGGAATGGAACTGTCCTGCTGGAATATGGAAGAAGACAAAATCATTACTGTCAAAGCCACCCAGGACATCCCCATTGGCCACAAGGTAGCCCTGGTGGACATGAAAGATGGCGACACCGTCTTCAAATACAGTGTCGATATCGGAAAAGTGGTTGCGCCCATCAGCGCCGGCGACCACGCCCACGTGCACAACATCAAAACCAAGCGCTGGTAAGCACTGCGAACGCACTGCCTCAACCGCTATCGACAGACATTCAGAGCAAGGATTTTCCTCATGGCCATTATTGATTCAAACACCACATTCCGCGGCTACAGAAGAGACAACGGACGCGTCGGCATTCGTAATCACGTTGTGATTCTGCCTGTAGACGATATTTCAAACGCCGCCGTTGAAGCGGTCGCCAACAACATCAAGGGCACTATCGGCATTCCCCACCCATACGGACGCCTGCAGTTTGGCGCCGACCTTGATTTGCACTTTCGCACACTGATCGGCACGGGATGCAACCCCAACGTTGCCGCCGTCGTCGTGATCGGCATTGAAGAAGGCTGGACCAAGAAAGTGGTCGATGCCATCGCCCAGACCGGTAAACCAGTAGCGGGTTTTTCCATTGAACTGCACGGCGATCACGACACCATTATGCGCGCCTCCAAAAAAGCCAAGGAATTTGTGCATTACGCCACGGCACTGGAGCGTGTAGAGTGCCCATTTCCGAGCTTTGGGTCTCCACCAAATGCGGTGAATCTGATACCACATCGGGCTGCGGCGCCAATCCGACCGTAGGCGATGCCTTTGACAAACTGTACGCCACTGGCAATACACTTGTGTTTGGCGAGACATCCGAACTGACCGGCGGAGAACAAATCGTGGCCGCCCGCTGCGCCAACGACAAAGTGCGCGAAGACTTCATGTTCATGTTCAATCGCTATCAGGACATGATCAATCGCTGGAAAACGTCTGATCTGTCCGAATCACAGCCGACCAAAGGCAATATTGCCGGCGGCCTGACCACGATTGAAGAAAAAGCGCTGGGTAATATCCAGAAAATCGGCAAAAAATGCATGGTTGATGGCGTGCTGGACAAGGCCGAAGCACCCACAGGCAAAGGTCTTTGGTTCATGGATTCGTCTTCGGCCGCCGCAGAAATGGTCACGCTTTGCGCGGCTTCTGGCTATGCCGTACACTTTTTCCCCACTGGACAGGGCAATGTGATCGGCAATCCAATCCTGCCTGTCATCAAAATTTGCGCTAACCCGCGTACAGTCAGAACCATGTCAGAGCACGTGGACGTGGATACGTCAGGCCTGCTGCAGCGTGAAATCAACCTGGACCAGGCAGGAGACAAACTGCTTGAATGCATGCTGGCAACCGCCAACGGTCGCTGGACATCTGCCGAAGCACTGGGCCATCGCGAATTTGTTCTGACCCGTCTGTTCGAAAGTGCGTAAACCCTGGCGGCCGGTATAAAAAACCAGGCCGGCCGCCACTCACAATCGTGGAGGAGACACCCCATGAAACATCGTCACACCGCAACAAAACGCAGCATACTCAAATTCGGACTGTTGTCATTGTTCTGTGCAGGTACCACGATTGTGGCCCCAGCGGCGCAGGCTGAGTTCAAGCCCAGTCAATATATTACCTACATTGTTCCTTTCGCTCCTGGCGGACTGACCGACGTGGCTGCCCGTATGGTCGCCAAGGGCGTAGGCGATAAAACCGGCTGGAATATCGTGGTCAACAACAAGGCCGGCGCCAATGGCAACCTGGGACCCGCGGAAGCGGCCCGCGCCAAACCGGATGGCAACACCTGGCTGGCCATTACCATGACTCATGCGGTCAATAAAACGCTGTTCGGACCCAAGGCCGGCTACGACATCGAAACAGACTTTGTTCCCGTCGCAAAAATTGCCTCGTCCGCCATCATGGTTGTCGTGCCGCAGAACAGCCCCATCAAAACCCTGCAGGACCTGATCGACACCGCCAAGAAGAAAACGCTCAACGTCGGCAGCAGCGGTACCGGTACACCCCCGCATATTGCGGCTGCCCTGTTCCAGGAACTGACCAACACCAAAATGACACATGTGCCCTATAAAGGGGGTGCACCCTCCATGGTGGATCTGATCGGCGGACAAATAGACGTGGTGTTCTCCAACTATCCGGAATCGCTGTCCTATGTACAGCAAGGCAAGCTGCGGGCGCTGGCTATTACATCTGAAAAACGCGCCGCTGCCGTGCCGGACGTGCCCACGACGGCAGAAGCCGGTTTGCCCAAGCTTATGGTGGACAACTTCACCGGCCTGATGGCGCCCAAAGGCGCCGATCCGGCCCTGATCAAGGAGATCAGCGACAAGGTAACGGCCGCTGTTGGAGAAAAGGCCATGGGTGAGCAACTGACCAAACTCGGATTCATCCCCGACCCCATGGGCTCTGACCAGTTCAAGACCTATCTGCATGAGCAGATCGAAAAACTGGCCAAAACCATCAAAGATGCCAATATCAAAGTCAACTGAATCACACCGGGAATCTGACATTTAACATGACCAACACAATTGTCATCTCTGAATTTATGGATGAACCGGCAGTAGAGCGCCTGCGCCAGATCGCACAGGTGGACTATCGGCCGGAACTTGTAGACAACCAGGAAGCATTGCTTCAAAGTCTGGCCAATGCCACTGCCCTGATCGTACGCAATCGCACCCAGGTTAATGCCCAACTGCTGGCGCACGCCCCCAGGCTGCAGGTGGTGGGCCGCCTGGGCGTTGGCCTGGACAATATCGATATGGACCTGTGCGCAGACAAAGGCATCACCGTTTACCCGGCCGTAGGCGCCAATGCACAGGCAGTTGCCGAGTATGTGATTGCAACCACATTCGTGCTGCTGCGAGGCGCTTATCTGGCCAGTGCCCAGGTAACAGCCGGCAAATGGCCGCGCCCCCAACTCAGTAATGGTCTGGAGGTGGCAGGACGTACGCTCGGCCTGGTGGGCTTCGGCGGCATAGGCCAGCTTACCGCCAGGCTGGCAAGCGCACTGGGCATGAAGATCGCCGCATACGATCCCATGATCAACTCAGACAGCCCTATCTGGGCCGGCACCGGCGCAATGCAAATGTCATTGGACGAATTGTTGCAACACAGTGACGTTGTGAGCCTGCATACCCCGTTGACAAAGGAGACCCGCCATCTGATCAATGCCAGCCGCATTGCCAGGATGAAAGCGCAAGCCGTTCTGATCAATACCTCACGCGGTGGGATTGTGGATGAGCAGGCATTGGTGGCGGCCCTGCAGGCCGGCAAACTGCTCGGCGCAGCGCTGGATGTCTTTGAGGATGAGCCGGTAAAGGCGAAAAACAGTCTGCCGGATATGCCAAACCTGATATTGACGCCACATATTGCCGGATTAACGCAAGAAGCCAATGAGCGGGTGTCGGGGGTGATTGCGGAGAAAGTGATGGGGTATTTAGAGGGGAAATGACAGAAACAGTTGTATTTTGGCCTATTCTGCAACCAGAAGGTTGGGCGCCTAATAGGCTAAAAAGCCACAAATCACAGCAAAAACACTAATGACTCAAATGCTGATCATGCCGCTATAATGACAGAAATACTAAAAATACAATAAGTGATAAGGGAGACGGTATGAAGATGTTTTCTATCTACTCAGGCCAGGAGCCGGAGGAACTCAATGCAGTACATACAAATGTCCTTGTGTGCAATGCCTGTGCGGCTTCTGAAATGAGCGCGTTCGAAGATGCCGATGAAATGATCGAAGTTCCCTGCGATCCCAGTTATGAAGATCGCTGCAAACTCTGCGGCAAGACGTTTGAGCAGGAAATAGAAGAGCACGCTGCAGTGCGAGTCCGCTGACGGCAGCGGCGCCCTCCGCTTATCTGGCGCATATTTCGGGGGGAGGCATGGCGGTCATCCTCGACGGTCTGCTCCTAGCGTTTGCCGCGAAGCCGGGCGATCAATCCTAACGCAGGGCGTATCGCCTTGCGCCATGGGGGCATTGCGCTTATCCCTGCGGCCTTCCAGTCCAGCAACTCATCCAGGGCGCTTTCCGGAGTGGTGTAGCGACCAGAGCGCCGGCTCACGTAGCATGGATATAAAATAAGCACGCCGGCGACCAGTTCATCCAGGGACAGCGTACGATCACGCCGCGCAACGGGGTTCTTGTCGTCCGTCAGCCCCCAGCCAGCATAAAAAGGCTGCCCGAACGTGACCACCTTGCGGCCACGCAACAGTGCCTCAAAGCCGGCCAGCGAGGTCAATACATGCACTTCGTCAACCGACGCAAACAGCTCGCCTATCGGATAATCCACCACAACTTCATTACACCAATCCAATGCCTGCTGCTCATTTTGTCCGGCGTCGCGCAGGCCAGCCACCACATCCGGATGCGGTTTATAAACGACATAGGCATCCGGATTGGCATTGCGCACCGCCTTGAGCAGATCCATATTGCGTCGGACCGGAGACCCATATTTGATGGAAGCATCCGTTTCCACCTGCCCCGGCACCAGAATCACACGTGTGATCCCCGCAGGACGCTGCCAGCGTCCGGAACCGACGTTATATTTGGTCAGGTTCGCGGCCACAATCCGCTCACGAAGTGCCGCGGCACGCCCGCGCAGCGTATCGTCAAATACCGCCGTTCGCAAAATAGTTTCCAGATCCGAGGCACGGCTGGAATCATAATAAATGCCGGTTCGGTCAATCACCCAGGATAAGGGCTGCACCAGATCGGCGCCCAGGCCCACCGAACGCAGGAAACCATCTTCCAGAAACACGCGTTGCCGGGCAAATTGCGTCACATCCGCAGGCCGGCCCCAGACCGCCAGGGTCCCCTCTCCGGGAAAATCGCTGGCTTTTTCCAGGAACCGAACCTCTGAGCCCTGGAAAAACCGCTGCACGATGGGCTTTTTCCAGCGGGAAAAGTTCGGTGCATAGACAGGCGAAGCAAAACGGTTACGCATGCGACGTTGCAACCCCATCCACTCAATCAGTCTTTCTGGCTCGCAGCGTGTGCCAGTTTCCGGGTCCAGGTAGCGCGCGTAGCGAACCAGTGCTGCATGTACCAACTGCTCCAGCGAGGCCGGCTGACGGCGCACGGGCGCCGCCTGGGCATCCGTGGTCAGCCCGTATCCCGCATAAAACGGCATGCCAAATGTAAAGACAGGTTTGCCCCATAGCAGCGCTTCGAACCCGACCTGAGAAGTCACGGTATACACAGCTTGTGCCTGCTCTATAAGACGCACCGGATGGACATTATCAACCAGAATCCGAACGCGCGGGTTATTCTGCAGCTCAGCCAGATCAAAGTGCCCTTTCTTGTGGCCGGCAAATACATCCGGGTGAATCTTGATCAACACGTCGCAATCGGCATGTTGCCGCAACGCGCAATCGAGCATCACAGTAAAGTCTTCTGGCGAGGCCTGACCATAGCGCAGGGAGGCATCCCCAAACGTCTGGTCGGCCAGCAGCACGTATCGGGCGGGCAGCGAACCGGCAAATTCGGGCAAATGGTTGTATTTGGAAACGCGATTCTGGCGCCAGAGCGAGATGAGTGCCTGTGCCCGAGCGGTGGCAGCGGGATCCAGCGGTTGCGCGGCCAGATGTTCCAGCCAGGACGGGCTGCCGGCATCGTAATAAATCCCCTGGTGATCAAACACCACGGACAACGGCGGTTCGTCTACCCCCAGGCCAACGGAACGCAAAAAGCCGTCTTCCAGCAAACAGAACCGCCCGCCAGCAGAAGCGGCCAACCGGGCTGCTCGTAAACCGCTATTTTTGCGGCCCCAACCCAACCGCACTGCTTTGTTCGCCGTGCCAAGCCAGCTAATTTTCAGCGGTGCGTCCAGAAATGCAGGCAATGTGCGGTTGCGCCAAAGACCGATATCCAATGGGCTGACAACATACGATGAAACCTGCGGATCAACCATCGCCTGCTGCCTGCCGGTCATGCATTCAGTTCCAGCGTTTGCACCAACTGCTGCAAACGATCTTCCCAGGTGTGATTAGCCAGGACAAACTCTGCACCCGCACGGGCACGCGCCAGATCGTCGTCCGAAGGGCCATGCTTGAGTCGTTCGAATGTTGCCATCATTTCCTCCCGGGTGCTGACCACATGGCAAAAGTCGCTGAACATGCGTTCCATTGACAGACTCGGATTGGACACAATGACCGCGCCGCAAGCCAAAGCTTCTATAAGACGGCGCGAATACATACTTGGCGAATCTACAATCGTGTTGACATTCAGCGTTACCAGGTTGTCTTTATACACCATCGCGGTTGCCTCATGCTTAATGGCATGCCGCACCTGCACAGAAGGCAATGCCGGATAACGGTAATGAGCCGCCTTCCGATCGGAATTACGATCGTAAACAATCAAACCCAGCCCGGAGTCTGAACAGGCCTGGAAAGCAGCATCCTGCCAATACCGGCGAACATCATGCATATGTTTGCTGTAACTGCCCACAAAATTGGCCGTATGGTATTTAAAATCAAACCCGGTAAAACGATGAAAAAGCGGCTGCACCGGAAACGGGAGGGTGCCCACATGCACATTCTCTGCCACATGCTGCCGGTAGCGGGGAATGCAGGTTTCATCCACTGTAAAAATATAATCGAATAAACGGGCCGAATCGATAAACCGCTCAAAATGCACCCCGTCTTCCTTGTTCCAGAACACGGTCGGAATGCCCTGCTTTCTGGCATATTTCACCAGTTTTTTCAAAGACTTATTATTGCGATCCGGATGATCTGGATAAGCGGCAACCTGGAATTTCCAGGACTCGTCAATTCCCTTCCAGGCCGATTCAACAAAAACCAGGTCGGGCTTCCAGAATTTGAGCAAATGCTTATAGTTCAGGGGCGACAGGTTTTTGACCCTGGCATTCTGGCTGATACAGACACGCGTGAATTCATCAGAGATCAGCGCGATTTTCAGGTGGGCAAAACGACCACCGGGGAGGATGGGCGTTCCTCCCAAAGGAGACTTCAGAGAGTTAAGAAAACTTATCACGAATTATTGTGTTTAAAAGGCCATGCTACTTATAAGGCGAAACACACGCTCCGCCTGTTATTATGCGTGTCATAATTGTAACGCTTATTCAGAGCGCAAAGACTCAATCAATGCAAAGCATTGCCTATAGCACAACACAAATAACAAATGGGTAAGCAGATAAATCTGCTTACCCATTTTTCTACTTACCCACAGCGGTCCTGATATTGATGACTCAAGCCCACATATCGGGTGACTAACTTACGTGCATTACGCAGCTTTAACAGCTTTCTCTGATGCTGTCTCGAGCCAGTACGTGTACGTACGCAGCACGGTCAGTTCCAGTGTAGCTTTACCGGCTGACTGAATAACGCCAGCAGGAATTACTGCAGAGCCCGTTGTCCAGCGCATGGCAGTCCCTTTTACGTCCTGGGGCTGGTTCATGCCGCTGATACGGCTGTCCATCAGATCAATATCGTGACGGCCATTGCTGTCTGTGAAGGCAATAGCTGACAGGCCAACACCAACGCGACGGATGTCACGACGTGCCAGATGCGTTACGTCACGCACCAGTGAAGAGCGCGATACGATACGCACGTCACCGGCGTTTTCTGGCAGTTCAAAGCGGTATACGCCTTCTTTGACGAACTCTGGTGTTGCCTGAATGATACGACCGTTCACTTCTACGCACAGGGCTGCGTCTGTAGTGCGCTGGGCACCTGTCAGCAGCTCTGCACGAGCCAGCAACTGCTTGCGAATGGCTTCAACAACAGCGCCTTCACGTGCAATAACGATGCCTTCGATGTTCGGACGGCCTTCTGATGGGCCAAAATCCGGATTCATGGCAACTTCATCTGCATTCTGGAACATAGAACGGTTACCCATATCTACGTAAGACTCTGCAGGCACGCCTTCGGCCAGGATAATATCGAACTGCTCCAGCTCAACGTGGAAATACTCAAATGAGCGACGATCAAACTGCTGAACAATTGTCTGGCCATTGACCAGCATCATTGCAGGAACCAGCGCGCCGTTGAACTCCAGGTGGTGACCAGGAGACACGACCAGATCAGCGTGAGGCACATTGTCTGCAATGGCGTCTTTTTTGATCAGGATAGGGAATGCGCGTACGGCATCCTTGGCAGGAATACGGTTTTTGTACAGTGTGCGATGACCCAGCCATTTGACTGTTGCAACGCCGCCAGAGGCAGTAATAACTTTGTCGCCGGCTACCAGAGATTCAACCGTTTTTTCGCCTTCAGGTGTAGCAATGTGCGTGCCTTTGAGGAAGCAAGCATATGTCATGGAACCACCATTGAAAACGACTTGAGTTGGATCCAGACCATCGGCATTGAAACGACCGACGGTAAGACCGTTTGCGTCACGGAAAATCAGATCACCATTGACGTATTCACCGCTGGTTGCTCCAACCACGTTAATCTGGTCACCAGCTGAAATATTAGTAAGGTTAGGGAAACCCGACAGATCCAACGTCAAACCGCCTGAGTCAAACGTAAAAGTTGACGTACCTGTGTCACCCATGTCTATATTGACCGTGTTTAGCGCGCCAAGATTGATAGCTGCGGGAGACATCGTAAACGAAGAATTATCGCTCAAATTGTAGTTAAACGTGTTCCCAATGTTAACGCCAGCAAGACCGCCCATGACCACATCAACGTTTTCGCCGATGTTTACATTTTGCGTAGTAACCAATCCAAGCGCTACAGTTTGATTCAGCGTCAAAGCACCAGGCAAATCATCAACGTTGGTAATATTCAGCGTCTTAGTACCTATGGCACCAGCGCCTACGCTGACGTCCAGTACGGAATCGTTGGGATCCTGATTTTGATCATAATTTTGAGTGCTTGCACCCAAGAGTGTAAAGTCAATAGTAGCCATTATTCACCTATCCATAAAAGTTGAATTTATTAATTTTGGTTGCATGAATTGCAACTCGAAGCACATCAACTAGCTATACAGATATATCTCGACACAACTACCTGAAAAATAGACGTTTATACGTACGAATTTTCAATATGTCGATAAAACCGGAAACATTTCATGGGTAGACTCCCATTCATTTGAAATATTTCGTATGTGATTATTACATGGGAAATCTGATGAAACAAGTTTGCATAGTCCTGAATGATTGCTTATCGCGACAATTATCTCTGTTTAGCTCTATTTTTAGGGTAAACACCTAGAAAAAATGTCATTGTATATTCAGGAATATGACATTCTAGAGTTGATGCGGCATTCAAGACGGGTAGATCCGAAAAAAATATGTTCAAACGTATTCAACTGCAAGTTAACGCAACTCACCCTTCCCTTACACTTCGTCACCCACTCGACCATAGTCGTCGTCAAATCGAATAATATCGTCCTCTTCTAAATATTCTCCTGATTGGACCTCAATGACTTCCAGGGGGCAATCTCCGATATTTGCCAGGCGATGGCGTACACCCACCGGAATATAGAGGCTCTCGTTCGCATTTAACACCTGCACCGCATCATCCTTGGTAATTTGTGCCGTGCCCACGACAACAACCCAATGCTCTGAACGATGCTGATGCATCTGCATACTGAGCGAGGCCCCTGGCTTGACCACGATTTTTTTTACGATAAATTTCGGGCCCTTCGTAATAAGCTCATATGTTCCCCATGGACGGTACACCTTACGGTGGTTCGTTGCCTCGGCATGTCCGCATTTTTTTAAATCCGCAACAATCTGCTTTATGTCCTGGGCTCTGTTCCGATGCGCAACCAGTAAAGCATCGACCGTGTCTACAACGATGAGATCATCCAGACCAAGCGTTGCCACAAGTCGCGATTCTGACAACGTCAACATGTTTGTGCAGTCTTTGGAAATAACTTCACCAATGTTTACGTTACCATTGGCATCCGGATGCGAGGTTTCCCACAATGAATCCCAGGAACCGATATCACTCCATCCGGCATCAATATCCAGCACCACAGCTTTTGCCGTTTTTTCCATGACCGCGTAATCGACAGATATAGCGGGAATTTTTTCAAATAATTCGCGATTCAGTCTTATAAAATCCAGATCTACGCTGGACTGCTTAAGCGCCTCATAACAAAATACCAGAATATCCGGGCGGTATTTCCTTAACTCCGCTAGATAGGCACTGGCCTTGAACAGAAACATCCCGCTATTCCAGACATATCCGCCGCTATTTACATAGTCCTGAGCAACCGAAAAACTGGGCTTTTCGACAAACCGCTCTACCGGCTGAATACCGTCGCCAAGTCGGCGCTTGATATAACCATAACCCGTTTCCGGATGGGTGGGCTTGACTCCAAACGTAACAAGTTCGCCCTCCTCTGCAGCGTCGGCTGCGAGCTTTACGGCTGCAATAAGCTGGTCTGTTGAAGCGATCACATGATCGGAAGGCAGAACCAGCAAAAGCGGGTCCAGACCCATTTCAAACGCCCGTAGCGCAGCCACTGCGACGGCCGGCGCCGTATTACGACCGCAGGGCTCCAATAACAAGGCCGATGGCGTTACGTTTACCTGGCGCAGGTGTTCTGAGACGATAAAACGATGTTCTTCGCTGGCAACCACGATTGGCGGTCGATCAGCAAGCTCGGCAATACGCAGCCAGGTTTGTTGCAACAATGAATGTTCACCCGCCAGGGTCAAGAACTGTTTAGGATACGCTTCCCGGGACAGTGGCCATAATCTCGTGCCAACCCCGCCTGCCAATATCACTGGTATTATTAGACTCATTATTTTTTCCAGATCGATCACTATTGCAGCTGACGAAAATGCCGTCCGCTATCAAGTTCCTTCAGCCGCAGGCTAACCCCGACAGTATAACGAACAACTGATGTACACAAGACACACCGCAACCATTTCTCCACATGTGCTGCGATTCCTGCATCAATCACAGCGCCGTATCAAAAATATCCTACACTAAATTTGCCTGAGGTTCTCTGTACAACTCCCACGCGAAAACCAGTGGAGAATGCATCAATATCCATACTTTTTTCTACAGGCACTTTGTGCGTATGCGTAGGCGACCCGACACATGTCTGCAATTTTTGTATTCTGTGCGTCCGCATCATCATCAGCTGCCGTTGCATAGCCATCATCCGGCCAAACAAACATTTTTTCAGCAGCAATGCCTATGTCGGCCAGGCTGCTTCGTTGCGCCTCGGAAGTAACGATGATGGCATCTGCATCGAGCATGCACTGATGATCTCTCTTCGTCCTGGCCTGGCTCAATGAATGAGTCGGAGCAGAGAAACTCGTTGCATTCACTCCAGCATCGAGCTTCTGGTACACCAGCGGGATCCGCATTGCGCTTGCTATTGCCAATCCGACTAAAGCCAAATCGTAGCCACGCTCGCCCTCTTGAACATGTATCAGTTCAGCACCCTCATTCGCAAAAATATCGGCAGCCAATACCGCCGCAAAATTAAGCTGGGCAGTCACGGGAATCGGCTGAAGTTGCTCTACAGACAGGCAATTAAGGTAATAGCACGCGATATTCTCATGAACGCGTCGCTCCCAAGGGAGCCCTTGCTCTCCTTTCTCAGGATACCCTAATGGCAAAACGACAAAAGGCCAGTTTCCGTCCAGCGTCTTCTGAATGCTTACCAGATCCCAGCCCAGATCTGATGTCGTGTCGTTGTTTTCAATATCTATATATCTCAGAAGATGACCAACTTTCGGTTGAAATTCGTCCTTTTTCCGTGTTTCTGGACCCCGCTCGATACGCGAGACACAAGGTCGCCACGAAGGCATGGTCTCTTTTACCAATGCCAAGGCGTTTCGTGCCTTCATACACAAGCTTGCGTCTTGAAACCGGTTCAGAATATTGTTGGCGGTGGCCGTTATTTTTTTTATGTTTCCGCGCGCCAAATAATACTCAAGAGTGGCGTCAAATACAGCAAAATCATCAGGTCTCTTTTCCGCTAATTTTGCGAAAGAAAGTTGTCCCAAATCGTCGGGTAATTTAGCAGCCTGTACGATCAGTGCCCCTGAGTCTGCGGCGAGACGCGATTCAATCAAAGTCTCAAATGCAAAGATTCGCTGCGACACCCGTACGGAATAAATTTCGTCATCATTGGCAAGCGTCACCACCGCGCTAACGGCTGCGCCCGGAGGAACTAATTGAATGAGTGCAATCAATCTTTCATAATCTTGGTATTCACATTTTTGAGCGACCGGCGTCACAACCAGGACATCCTTCCCTGCCGCATCGACCATTCCCACTATTGAGCTCGATACTACACTGTTGACCTCCAATGGATTAGCATCGCGCCCGAGAAACCTGATTTCGATCCGAATACCATCCTGCTTCAGTGCCTTTTTCCTTAACACGTCAAAAGAGAATAAGCTCCGCCAGAAGGGCAGGACTTCATACGTCTCCGACCTGGATTCTTTTGCACTCAAATTCCAACTGATCTCATCTGTCGGTATGCGGCGGATGTCCAAGCATTCGATAGCACCTACAACTTTTATTTCTGGTGACGTTTTCCAGGGATACAGTCTGATTTCGAGCGAACGAGCCCCATCAGGTGCAACGATCACTTCCTTAATCCAGGGTGTGGCTTCGTTATCTCGCTTTGAAGCTACATAAACGTAACTGCCATAAACCGCTGACTTTGAAACGCCTTCATAAGTTTGCTCAATAAGCGCACCCTGACCGTCGAAAAAGCGGATCGTACAGACCAGTGCACGCTCATTGACAGCTTCATCGGCATCGATAGCTATCGCACGTATCTTTAACAGATCGCCTTCGCCCACGGGGAAGGTCTCTGATCTAATAAATGCGGGCTGGTCCTTACTTGCATCTAACAACGGTTGGCTATCAGACATATTGGCCCGCCTGTTCCACATCAGTCTTAGAAGCAAACAATCGCTGCGTTACAGTCTCAAAAAAAAGGCTGGAAATTCGATTCGGCCGGTAAGTTTCCAAGATTTTTTCAAAAACACTGTCATCGATACGGTAGGTCAGCGACCGGTCCAATGCATCAAGCAAATTGTCTCCATCGCCTCCTGAATATAGCAAATGGCTATCATCAGCAAAAGTCTGAGCGACCCCGGCGACGTTGGGTGCAACCAGAGGTTTTTTGAAAGTTGCTGCCAGCAAGGATACGCCAGAATTGAGCGTCTTTACGTACGGAGCAACCAATACATCAGCGGCGTTGAAAAGAGTCTGTATCTCTTTTTCCTGCATTGCACTCTGAATGAGACGGATCTCGGGCTCGTATGCAATCGCATCCAGTATTTGACCGACATACTGTTTGTCCACGGGATTGCCAGCAACGACTAAACGAAAACGCCGCAACGGATAACGCTGCTTTAACGACCGAAATGCATCGACCAGTTGCAGCACTCCTTTGTATGGCTGCAGAGCACCAAACTGAACGAACGCGAATTCGTCTGGTTCCAATCCTAAGTCCAGGCGGGCTGCCGCCTTGTCGCCCACATTGGCATACCAACCTTCATAAGAGGGATGGGGAACGAAAAAAATCTTATCATCCGGCACAGCGTAATACTTACGTGCTTCCTCTACAGACTGTTCTGAAAGAATATGTATCGCATCGGAGTTTTCTACCAGCACCCGGCGCAAGGCTATTTCCGCTTCAGGAAAATGAGTGTTATGAGGCAAAACATTATGGAGCGTCCAAAGAATCTTGTGACCTCCGCGCCGCCAACGGAGCATCTCCTGCTCGAATGCTACCACGCGCTCTTGCGTTTCAACTTGAGTCTCACTACCCGCGAGTACAGATGCCAGCCAATGCAAGTGAATTACGGAACGTCCCTTCCAGTTTATGCTGGCCAGATCGGTAAACTGTACCGTTGGCACAACTGCGTAGCCCGCTTGGGAGGCGCGGCAGTACAACAGACGCTGAAAAGGATTGATCTGAGCCAGCGGGGCAAAAGTCAGGACATAAGGGAGGCCAGGTGAGGATTTCGCCTGTTCGCAAACCGCATTAATAAATAGCTCGGCAGGGCTCTGCACTCTGCTTACAAGATCCTGAACCCTCATACAGCAGAATCCGATGCATTATTGAAAAACACCATACAGCCAGCCAGTCCCCGTCTAATAGTTGTATCCGCTAGTATTATTGACTATAACAAATTACTAAAACTCTCTTATATCTTACGAGTTATAAGTTTATTTGTCTATATGTAATACCCCCCTTTTTTCCACCGTGCGGGCTCATTTCGGGTGGCTGGGACGGCTGGGTCCTTCGCTCGAGTCAACTACGGTTGCAAAGACCTGTCTATTATTAAACTCTGCGAGTTGCTGATTCAAAGCTTCCAAGGCAGCTCTTTTCTCCTGGATTTGCTCCGCCGCCTGATCACTATCCAAGTCTTTCAATAACGGAGTGCGTTCCGAATATATTTTCTCAATATCGCTACGGTATTCAATCAACTTATCCAGCTTCTCCTGATTTGCCTGCAGCGGCGCCAGATTTTCCATTTTCTTCTGGATTAACGTATGTAATTGTTGCTCATTGTCTCGTTGTTGTTGTTCCTGAAGTGCTCGTAGGCCCTGGATATACGCCTCGAACTCAGACTTCAGCGTCTCAATTTCTTTAGCGTGCTCGATACGTTGTTGCTCCTGTTCCGCCGTTTGCTTTTCCAGCATTGCCAGTTGTGATGCTCGTGATTGCAATTGCGATGTCAACTCTTTATTCTGCTGATCATGAGCAGCCAACAAGCTTGCCCGCTTTTCCAGCTCGGCATGCAACTCTTGTTGTTTTTTCTGCGCTTCACCTACCTCTACCCTCAGGCGTAGCAACTCGGCCGTATCTCCATCCTTTTCCTTAATCACAACAAGCAGTTTGTCTTTCTCTGTCTGCAACAGCTGCTGTTTTTTCTGTGCTCAACTCGGCCGCATCCTCATCCTTTTCCTTGATCACAGCAAGCAGTTTGCCTTTCTCTGCCTGCAATTGAGCCACCTCAGACTGAGTGTTCTCCAGAATAAAGGACATCTCCTCTCTTTTCTTTTTACTGTCTTCCAGAGCCGACTTCAACGCCTGTTGACCATCCAGTAACGCCTTTTGGCTGCGATTCTCTGCCCCCAGGCGCTCCACTTCGGCAGTCAACCTCTCCCGCAACTCAATATCGGCACTGCCTGCGTGACTTCGTTGTGACAGCTGCTGCGCCTGGAATTCTTTTTCGCTTCGCTCCCGGGCGATCTCATCTCTCAGACGCTCAATCAGTTGATCGGCACTGGCTTCTTTGCGCTTTGCCTGATCCAGCTCCGTTTGCAAACGAATAATATCCGTCTGATCCGCAGCCGCAGTATTTACTTGCAATTGTTCTTGCAAGCGCTCGTTCTCCGATTTCAAACTGCTACTTAACTGACAAATCTCTCGATACTTCATTTGGCAATCAACTAAGTCTTTTTTTATCCTTTGGTTGGCTGCCAGCAGATCATACTCGTGTTCTACGCGGTTCAACGCTGATAATGCCATGTGGTCGTCATCGTTCAATTTCGTTTTATGGATAAACAAGTGAGTAGGCGTGGCGTTGAAAGTATTGCGATAGCAATACCCTAAAGTATTCAAATAAGAAGATATTTCTATGAAACTTTCCTTTGTCTGCGATTCTACGTAGAGCATTGGCAGATTGCTTTCGATGACTTTTTTTCCACCTTTCAAAACTTCCAGTTCCATTCCCTCAACGTCAATCTTGATTGCAGAAACTGGAGCAGAAATGCCGAAAGAGTCGAGCGTTCTGACCTTGATCCGGCCGGTCCCTGTTCGCAATGACTGACCGCCTAGATTTTCCGGAATGGCATGGTCAAATTCTGCAAAGCCGGGCTTTGCGCCCAAAGCAAAAGCGTAAACAGTTACTTTTTCCTCCAAACCAGCTTCACTAGCCGTAATATCCATGGCGTGGGCCAATTCGTCATTCGCCTCAAAGGCAATCACCTGGCACCCCATAACCTGAGCAAGATAAAACGTGTGGTTCCCAATATTGGCCCCACATCCACTACTGTGCATTCGGCAGCTAACCGTGACTTCATATCGGTCAGCATAGACAATTCGTACGGGACTCCCTTGGTCGCCAGGTTTTTCTGTATGTAGTCCCGGTCCGGAGAGGTCAAATAGATTGGGTAATCCACACCTTCTGCCGTTATAGTTGCAAAACGCGGTTCATCGGTAGGTTGGTTCACGGTCGAAATTCTCTGGCAAAGTTAATGAAGTTGATGCCGCCGCATGACGCGACACTGTATTGGGAAAGAGCAGTATATGCAATGAACATTATAATTTTACGAAAGAATCTATGTTAGTCTCAAAATGTAAAAGATTCGACCGTGTTATCTTAATAGTAAGCGTTCAATAAGGCGGATTATCTGAGCCTAACGGCTTGAGTTGGTAAGCACTCAGTAAAATCAATCTACCCAATATCCGATCTCGCACGCACCACGCCCGTTGGGGGCGTGGGCAGCGCACTGAGGTCTTTTAAGTGGACCATAGCGCTCACATCATTTCTCTTGGTTGCTGACTGATTCAAGCTTACTACGGTAGAGTTGCGGGCTACCTATCCATGCTAGTACCGACACGTCTCCAGCAGAGGCAGATTCCTTTTCATACGCTTCCGATGGCGCACGGTTTGTCAATGGCTTAGAGAACTTATCGGGAACATTACTCGATCAAGTGAGCCCCAAGGTTTCTTACGCCTCGACTGCATGGATCATAAATTGCACAACAGTCTCCTCGTGCATTCTCTCCAAGCCCCAATTGCGAGAATTAACGTCAATACAGCATTCCCGCAAGATGCATTTCGATGGGAAATTTCGCAAAAAATAGCGAAAAAATCGTTATAGCAAGATTGTGTAGAATTGGACAAAGCCCAAATCGGAAAATCAATATGAAACATAAATATGATAAAATCAATCATTATGTTAATAAATATTACTAATGTAAGTGGCGACATATGGAATCCAACACCGAAAAAATTATTCTTTCAATGGTGTGTCAAATCCGCAACCATGTAAAAGTCCTCTGGACGAGCTTGATTTAGATTTCATAGAGGACGCCATCAGGTATCGTCAATCTTGGGCGTTAGCATGGAAATATGGTCCTAGTTTAGGCCTAACTAGGGAAAAGAGTCGCCGAAAGTTGCAGAAGACGCGGACATTTTGACCATGTGGCGCAATATCGAAGAAGCTTGCAGTAACCTGTCTGATCATGAAATAAATGAATTGGTTGCCGGAATCCCAGAGCAGAGAAGTATCACCTTCCAAGGGTTTGATGCGGGGGAAGAACCTGAGTTCCTTTTCATCGCGTTATTCATGATCGAGAAATTAGAGCTTTTCAGAGAATTCGACTATCGTGACATCAATTCGCGAACACCAACAATAGATGATTATCGAGCGATGCATAAAGCCTTCGATACAATATCGAGTCAACGAAAAAGAAGTCACTTGACCCTGAAAGAAGTGACTGGGATATTGAATGCTTAGAAAAATTAGCTATCTCAGAAACCAAAAATAGCTCTGCGAGATCATCCTGCATGTAAAAATTTTACATTTCAATCTTCGAGCTTGATGGCAAACCGATTTACTTCGGCGCTACCTACGTAAACATTCAGAAAACACGCGCAAATACGACCGTGTTAGCGGCCGTTAACTTTTTGTCCGCAATTTAAAGAGTCAAGCGATGTGGCAGCAAGTAAGTGCAGAAGCTTCACAATCGCTGCTTGCGTAATGGCTCTGCATTTTATTTTCAATACACAAAACTAATGCGATGGCGACAACCAAGGTCTGATGTACGATGGTAGTCGCTTCGCTTATATCAAGGTTGCTTTGCCTGACTTACAACTGATCAACTCAATTCACTTAGTTACGATCGAGAAAAATGGATGCTGGTCTCTAACTCCCAAGAACTCACTTCCCCAGCGTCCACTACAATGACCTGGCTATTTTCCTTATGATTGAATTTTCTGGATACGAAACTCTCCCAAATTCTACTACCACTGCCGCTATATGTGCGAATTTGAAATGGGCGATCTGACTTTATAGCCATTATCATGGATCGGCCAGATTTAGACACAACCCTCAGTAATTTATCACTCAAGATTTCAATTTTTTTATCTAAGGGAATATGCCAAAGGCAAGCAGCGAGGTGGCAATCCGGTGCAAGTGACTTAAATGTATCTACAACTTTTACTCGAGTACCTGCAGAATGAACCTCTCGTTTCATGTACACGTTTTTATACACATCAAGCTCAGCATGATAAACTTTTTCGCCAGCGTCTTCATTGGCTACAATTTCTGTTAAGTTCCACTTCCTCTCTAGTTTCTTCCAAGTGTCGCTAAGCTCGGCCTTTCTGAGTTGCATAACGTTATGAGCTGCACGACTACGCATATATTTGCGAATAGGGTCGGTCTTATTATAGTTATACATTCCAGAATCAATTAACCAGTCCTCGTTTCCGAACATCAGCACCAAGCTTCCATCATCCTCCTGCCGATGGTACGAGCTAACACTCCCAGCCTTAAATATAAGATGGAGTCCAAACCTATAGTTCCGCGCTTCAGGCCAAAAATTTCTGATAACGACCCAACCCGCGTCCTTAAAGCACATTGCACGTTTGGGAAACGGCTTACCCCGCACACCAGCGCTTAAAGAATATTGAAGATATTCGTAGGCTTCCGTACGACCGAACATTTGACGAAAACCATCTGTTATTGGCAATTCTTCTGTATCTCCCAATATGGGTAATTTTCCATCGGGCCGTAGTATGTTGGCCAAGAAAATTAGCGCTCGGCTAGCTATATCTGTAAACTTGTTCCTCAAACTGTCCCCCAAGACCTCCGCAGGGTACTTGCCAAGTATCTTGATAAAAATTTTGAACACGAAGACGTGGTACGCCGGGCTGTTCTCGACATGAACGCCATCCTCACCAAAAGAATAGGTCAATTCATCTTCCAGTCGTTGGTTAGCCGTCTTGAGCCATTGATCTGCATTCAATGCGTATCCTAACAGCAGCAGCACCCGTACTTGCTCTAGACCATGATTCGTATGCCGTGAATAAAACCCATCATCTGCTAATTGAGTTCCGTGGCTGTTTAGAAATTCATTCCAAAAATCCCACTTCGGGACAATGTGCTCCTTGAACCATTCGGGAAATTCGTTGTGTGCAAACGCAAGGAACATCAATACTTGTTCCAATCGCAGCGCCGTACCTTGATCGTGCCACACAAACTCGTGGTCCTTATTTTCTTTCTTTGCATAAGCAAACCAAGATTCAATGACGCATGCAATTTTGTTTAGATAAAGCTCGGCATTTTCTTTAGTTATAGCAGCGATTATATAGCTTATAAACGAGAGCCAATGCAAGCGCCATTTCCATGTCCGATTTGTGAATGGATCCATATTCCAATCGAAAATTTGACTTGCTTAAATGTACCAAGACATAAGCCCCCTTCTTTAACAAACGCATTACCTCGGACCTTAAAATTTTCATTCCGCTGCAGCTGACCAATTTCATCGCTTAATATGTTTAATAATTTAGGACACATTGTGCCAGGAGAAATCAGCAAAACATCATCTTTAGTTGTCGTTACATTCACATCTGATCCGATAATATGGTTTGCTTTGGGTGGTTCTGCAAAGAGCGCGCCGAAAGTTAATTTTTCAATATTCTGTCCTACTCTATAAAAGCACATCGCATTTTTTTCGCTATCGAGAATAGATTCTCCCAATGGGTATTTTTTATCTGGCTCCCGAACTATCCAACCGTGAGTTACATCAGCGGATATTGGCCTGAAGGCAACCCGAGCCGGCTCCGAGCGATCCTTAGAAACAACGACCAGCCGCTTGAATAATTTAGGTGATTCATCATGAGCCATGATTCCATCGTTCACAAGCGACCAACTTGTTTCTTGGGGCAATCGACAAAACATAAATGGGATATTGTCTTGCCCTTTAAACATTAGAAACGATGGGGCAACCTCGCTAACTTCTATATCGGGTGCCAAGCAAAACCTCTGCTCCAAAGCCCAATCTTTTTCTAAAAGCGAACTTTCTAAGACGCTATCTTCAACCTCAAAAAAGCAATCATTTCTTATTGTGATTACCCGCTGTAATTGGCCCTTTATACCCTTTAATACAAAGGTATAACAGATCCTATCACTGAATTCTTGTACGCTTGCAGCGCTTTCAGCAGAGGCAACGAAAGACGCTACAGTGCCTGATTCGTCAATAAGTGCGGCAGTATTGTGTTGCTTGTCGGATTTATAGATTACATTAGCTTTGACTGCAGAATAGCCAGGATCAATGAGTACTCGTCTATTTTTTATAGAATAAGTGAATGACCCATCGTCGTCTTGTTTATGTACCGTTGAATGTCGACCAATCGTCAAAGAAAAGTGATAGCAATCGTTTTTATCAAAATAAAACCCTGCTTGTGGAATAAAAAGTCTTAATACCTGATTATGTCTTATCAAGGATAAGATTCGCTTTTGCTCTTCGTTCAAAAGACTTTCCAGTTTTAAGCGATGGCGCTCCGGAAACTCATAGGACGACTCACCCAAGGCGAGATAGCAGCCATCAGACTCCTTACTGGCTTCCATTAAAACCAAAGTTCTAAAGGCAATTTGCTGTTCAAATAATTCTAAACTTTGCTCGTCAATTAGAGAGGGGTGGTCATCAATAATTCGCTGGCAAACAATGGCGTTATACCATTGATAACTGATCGAATGCTCTTTGGTAAAACCCGCATTATCAAATATTCCCAATATTTGCTTTCGGAAGCGGTCTGCTCCTTTTTTATAAAGCGCTAAATCTCTATCAAATTCAGGCACTTGTAAAGATAGATCCATGAGCGCCTGATCAACCATTAAACCATGATTGCTATTTTCAATATAAATACCATCAGAGGCAAGTCGGGCAGCATGACGCCGGATTGCTCGTTGCATGTAAAGATTTTGTTCCTTACTCAGTTTCAGAACACCGCCTTTCCTGCTCGCCATAATTCGATTAATGACCGCATACGTAATATCGTAGTGTGGTCTCCTAAACCCTCCCAATATGGCTTTGAATAATCGTTAGAGTAAGCTAGAAATTCCGATAGAATTTTCCCGCTAGCGAACGTGATTTAGCGTCAATGTTTTTATTTAGCAAATACGACGATAGCCATCGCAGCGACAGAAAGTCATGTCGCCAGTATCTATTCTTATATGGATTTTGTTGCCAAAAAATCGGAAAACTCAACTTTACAGGTTTAAATTGAACAAAACGATAATAAAAATTATCCCCTTTATACTCTAGTCCCATTATCCGATTCCCGTATCATTTTAGAAAACAAGTCACGCAGCTGTTTTGAATTCAAATCTTTCAGATGAGTCCAAAAAGATTTATATTTTAAACAGTTGTCAGGAGTAATCTGCCCAACTTTTGTTGCAGGTTGACCAGCGTAGATAGAAAATGGAGCGACATCCGTCGTAACCACAGCGTTCGCTCCTATCACCGAATACTTGCCTACCACTAACCCACCCAAGACCCGCGCTCCTGCAGCTATATAAACTCCCTCTTCTATCGATGGTGCGAAAAATCTTGTACCATTCGCATCAACCCGAACTTTTCCTGGGGAACCGCCGATTGTCACGTTTTGCCCTATGGCAACGTTATCCCCTATAATTGCGTCTTTGTGCACGACAACGCCGATACCGCCATAAGCGAATTTAACATTTAGACCTAGCTTACATTCGGGGTAAACAACCGAATTGTGAAGCAAATAAATTAAATTCTCGTATTTTTTTGAAGTGATAATTTCTTGGTTTTTTACATATGGTTGCGCCATTTTCCATAAGTAATATATCGACGGGATTGCCTCTCCCTTGTCGCCAAATACCTCAGACCAGTGTTTGCTCAATCTATCCATCAATATCCTGAAGTCGTCATGCACTCTACAGTGCACTATTGTTTACGGAATTTAACTAGCGATTATAACGGATTGAGATTATTATTTAGTGGCATTCGCTGAGTGCACCAAAGCCAAAGATTGGTTGTTAATTTCAAACAGCATATATTGAGAATTTATGTAGAAACCATTTATCGGTATGGTTTGCTAAGGTAGGCTACAATTTGTGCTAACAAACTACCGATTTAACATGAAGCCAACTCATTGCAGTAAATGGCCAGTTTAAATGACTACAAGGGCAATCGATGAACGAAGGGAAAATATTTCAATCCATTAAAGACGGCGTCGCACATATAAATAACGGCTTCTTCTACGTCGCTCGACAAGGAGTGCTTTTCCCGATTTGGGTTTGTATTCAAAACCCATCGAATAGTTCGTTAACAACATTTTTCCCTGGAAGTACTAGACGCGACAAACCGCTTCCTATTTTTCAGCGCAATAGCTACTCAAGCTCTTTGGAATGCGACGTAATTTGCACGGCCGATCCAACTCTAAATTTCTCTAGTGATATAACTATGGCATGGTTCGCGGGTGATCGCTCGATGCATTACGCAGACCTCATTGGCCAAATATTGAACGAATATATATCGTCCAAACAATATAAGACAGTGCTTTTCTATGGTACTTCTGCTGGCGGCATCCCCGTGCTTCACGCGGCCAACCGCATTACTCATGAGAACGTTGTTGCTTGTATTGGCAATGCACAATTGAATATCTTCAACTATTATCCCAATCACTTCAAAAAACTCCGTGACGTAGCATTCGTCAAGATGGACCCAAAACTATTTCAAGAGAAATACCCTCAACGAATTAACGTAGTAGGCATGTCGTTCTCCTTTAATTTAGTATGCCTGCAAAACACCGTCGACGTTCATCATTACGACAATCATTTTCATCCGTTTAAAAAGCAATATAATTCAAATAATGCAAATTCTCTTTTTATCGAATATGAGCATCAGGAGTCTGGCCATCAACCTTTACCTAGGGCAAATGAGATTGCCCTCATACAAGCCTTAAGTAGCGGGCGGGAAGTGGATCTTGCTGGAATTCCTAATGGGCGTCTATCCGATAACTCAACCAACGCAAGTAATCTACAACACGTCGCGACTGAGTAAAGGCCGAACCGTAAATTCTCCTAGATTGTACATTCGTTTCCACGGAAGCTAGTGCATCAGTACCATATTCACGATCACCCTCGGATAACTCAGTGGTTTTCTCTTTAAATACCAATTACAACTCTACGCTCAGAGGTTACGAAGGCACAGTCATTGAAAATAATCGGACAATGCCTTTCCTGTTTTGCCCGTCTAGCAATCCCGAACGAACGAGATGTTTAGTAATTCTGCACGGACATGGAGCAAACCAAAACTTTGCAAATTTCAGAGCAGATGATTGGTCGATCATTATTCCATTGGACCGACATGGCACCGACGGATTGGGGTCGTGGTGGTTTGGTGAATACAAAGATCCATTCACATATCGCATGCTGCAACTTATAATCCAAAACTTAAAGAGTATTTATAAGTTACCAGCCATCTATATTTGGGGCTCGTCAATGGGCGGCTACGGTGCCATTTTACACGGCCTAGCCTGCAAAGCACACGCCGTATATGCACATATTCCTCAAACAAAGCTTGCGGGAACACATTACACTGATGGCCGGAACAAGAGATTTTTTTCTCCATTGGTGAGTAAGCGGAAATGGGCCTTCAGCACTAACTCAGTATTCACAGAACCGCACGTAGACTTATGCAAATATCTGGCAAAATTCAGACCACATAAATCCCCAGTATTTTTTCTCACACAAAATACCTTTGACTATCCTTTCTATGTCAGAGAGCACTTACTTCCGTTTGTCGCACGATGCGATGAATTAGGATTCGCATATTCAGTAACAATGCCTTTGATCAAAGGCCATAAATTATTTTTAAATATAGCTCAGGCCGTCGCACAGAATTTCGACAAGGAACATAAGAAAATTAGGCAATGGAGAATTCAGGGATCAATTGATACTTAAATGGCGAAGATAATCAATCTACCACTCTTAAAGTATCGAACTACGACATAGGTGTAAGTTGCGGCGCCAGAAAAATACTGCATAAATGATGAAGCTATGTTTCCTCCGGTTGAACACCGATCGGCAACCTGGGCGACTCCTCGCTATCTTTATACACAATTGCTATCCAATACCAGTATTTAGTCCCATTTCTAGCATGTTCAACTGAGTTCAATCCTCGTTTAGGTTTTTTTATTTTTAGAAATTTTTCTGCGGCTACTGCGTTATTCGAATTTCGATAATAAATACGGATCTCTAGAATAGAGTCGAGTTTTGAAATATAAAACTGGATCTCTGAACTTCCAATGCTATCGTTTACTCTACATTTTGACAGGTCTATCGTTGATTGAACACTTTGGTCAGCGCCTCCTCTATTGTCTTCTTCGATTAGGTTTCCAGAATTTACTCCGCTCTCAGTTGCAGTCAAATCTCTGAGTGGAGGAGAGTTCGCTGATGGGTACTTCGCGCCGCCCATATCTGAGGCATGCCAAATTCGTTGGGCAATGACTACCAATACCGTAACATACACGAGAAATATTATCGAAATAATAAGAGTTAAATTTTGCAATCAATACCCCAAAACTGATGCACTTGTTACTATTAGGAGACGAATAAACAAATTTCCTTGCCTATAGTGTTTTCAAAGTTGCTACGATTATTTACGTGTGAGCTTGCAGTAGCAGACAGCGAAAGGAACTTATCTGGATTGCGGTAAAGATCTTCTACGGCGTCCGCTATTTTAATAGGGTCTTCCGGAGGAACAATCAGGCAATTCGTGTCGTCTACAAATTCCGGGATAGCAGCAACATTTGTTGTAATAGGGACGAGACCAGATGACATTGCTTCATCCCTTGACACTCCCTGAGTATCCATTCGCGTTGGAACCAGAAAAATTCCGTTTTGGCTATGAAAACCGGCAATTTCTCTATGCGTCAGAAACCTCTTTATCAACTGCACGTTTGTAAACTCCCGCAATGGCTTGACTGTATTGTCAAAAAGTTCGCCATCACCTACAAGGGTGAATTTCAATTGTTCAAAAAACGGCCGCTTAGATAATTCTAAGATAGCAGCGACGGTTAAATCATTTGCATAGACTAGCTTTGCGTAAGGTCGGATGGACAATAGCTGAAGACGACTTTCTGGATTCTTAGCCGAATAAGTGAAAATACTAGGATCAATAAAATTACTTATCACTGAGTAAAACTGATTAGGTATCTGAATGCCTAAATCGTCCTGAGTAGTGTCCGCCAACCATTGCGATACAAATACGAAGTGCAAGTTAGGATGCTTAAGAGAAAAAATATCTCTCCAAAACTTAGTACGGTTATCAGAGAGTTTTTTCTGCCGCTTAATCTCGTTAGGCGCCATATTCTTAAATTCAAAAGCTCGATGTTTCCAATGCTGGATTTCCGACCCATGAATCCACACGATTATCTTTGCAGCATCCAGATACGGTCTTAATGCTTCCCACATTTTCTCGTCTAAAATATGCACCATTACTGTCTTGAATTGGCCCGTAGACAGGGTTGATTTCAATAAGTTGTGGTCTCCGGACGCAACATCAATACCCTCGAACTCACGATAACAATTGACATCGTCATTTGTTAGTCGATACATATCGGAAAACGCCGCGTTATTCTTATACGCACGAACCCTAGAATGAAGAAAACCATATTTATAAAGATCATGATAATCGGGATACTGTTTGCTCACAATTAGTCGATTACTTTTTCCTATCACAGCAAATGGACGCTCACCTTTTGAGCCACAAACCAGTTTTTCGAGCGAAATTTGACCGCTTGCCTGAATTTTCAAACCAAATCGAACGTACACGCAGTTCTCTGGGATCGCGAGGGCATGAGTATCACCAGCTTTATTTATGGAATGAGCAATTTTTTTCTCGTTTTCATCTTGGAATTCAAACACCGTAGAAACTGACAAGCTCCCAGAACAATGCAATTTGAATTCGCTATTGAGAACCAAATTTAACTCATCTCTTCTAAAGTTCCTATTGGTGTAGACATACGCGTGCTTATTCTCGGGTAATTTGGATACAATTTTAAATTTATCTTTGGCAAGCGAAAATTGAATTGTACTAGAGGCCGGTTTTGGTATGAACTCAAAAAGCTGTTGAGCAGTTAGGCCTAATTCTTTTTGAGGCGCCGTACTGCCAAACTCCATCTCGTCCATAGGCTGTAACCCCTCAGCAATCGAAATCAACTGATTTGAGTAAGATACACCTTTATCCTCCACTGATAAATCACCTACCCAAAAAAGCAATTTTTTTACATCAGCAGCTGCACCATTTTTACAATAATGAAATTCGTCAGTTGCCACCATGTCTCCATTGGCATAGACTAGATTACTTGGATCATCATATATATCATTTACAAGCGTATTTGTTAATGCACTTCGCCGAACGATAGAAGCTCGAGCACATAGTGTCGTAGCTGGTTTATATTGTTGCCCGTCGCCTTCCAATACGATTTGGTCGCCATGGAACGAGTAGTGAGCACCCTTGCCGATTATGTTTACATGTGTATATTTGACAGCCAATGCCAAATCTGACAAGTACTGCTCGCCGTAGTAATCCTTCGAATCAAAAACAGCAACAAATGCAGCAAACTCCATCTCATTCAAAAATGAAACAAATTCATTTTTATTTTCAAAAAAATGATAATTCTCTCCTTCAAACCGAGTTAATGTACCGATCGAAGAAAGTATCAATAGTTGTTTATTGTCGTAGCATTGTTCATTAAAACATTTTCGAGCTGCATTGTAGTCTTCAACAGAATTCACTTTGGCAACGACGAATATTTTCGGTCTGGTCACGGAATAGGTTTTATCCGATAACTTTGCGACAATATAGGCTAAACGATGAGAATATGTATGCTCCGAAAATACCTTCCTTAACCCAAGCAGTCTGAATTTTTTAAAACTAAGTTCGTCATTGCAAAACGCCTCCAGTTGCGAACGCAACTGTGCTGAACTATCAGAAGAAACGACTAAATCACCAAATAGCAATCGGACACCCCGCGAAAAATTAGATACCACTACGGTATTGGATGCCAACAGTTCAAATACTCGCCTAGCGAACATAGTCTGTGATTGTTTAATGGTGTTCATATTGATACCGTAGCGGTATCCTTTATAAGCTTTATCAATTTCAGAAAATGGCAATTTTCCTAGGATAAAACGTTTGTATTTCTCGGGAAACGTGTAATGGGGATGAGGGTTATCAAAATTTCGGTCGAATATCTCCACATCTCTAAATCTCTCCACGGTATCAATGAGTGATGCAAAATCACGCTGGCGTTCCGGATAACGTAAATAATACGACCCTGCAAAATTGAAGGCGTCCTTCCGCTCGTATATTTCAATCGGATTATGGGTCTTCGGTTGTGCTGCGAATGGCAGAAGATACACGCGACTATGTCCAAGCTTTTTCTTGTACTTAGGAATACAATCAATATCAGTGGTAAATACAAAATCCACCATGCTAGCCAATGGAATAAATGTCCCGAAATGCACGGGATCTTCTTTATTCCAAAACATAGTTGCAATTTCATTCTTCTTACACCACGCAATAGCCCCCTGAATTTCCTCTTTTGCATTGCTAATTTTTGTTTTCCAAAGTCCGTCGAGTCCTTGCCATGCAGATTCGATGAACAGCAGGTCCGGCTTAAATTCCTCAAGTTGAATTTCCCAATTATCGGGATTGAGTTGCAAAATTTCAGCTTCGGGTGCATAAGAATGGTACGTAAATTCGTCCATCACAGCAGCAATTTTTAGCTTTACGGGCGCCTGTTGCGTATCGAGCAGATCACCAGTTTCGCGCAGGAGAAGTTGCGGGCTAAGTGCTTTCGTGACACTAGCCGATTTATTCATATCGCGGCTATCCGCCAACAGAGATTTTTTTTCTCTTCGAATTTTGGCATCACGGTATATCCGAACGAGAGCCCCTGGCAAATTGATGAAGCCTCTGAATGATTTTGTTGCTTGCAATATTGCAAATCCTGTTCTATATGAAATCATTCCATAAACACGCTCTTTTTTCGCGTGTTACTTTTTGCTCAAGCTCAGCGATAACTGTCTTATACTTTTTTTCCCTAGCCAGCAGCCCAGCAATATTTGTTTGAAGCTTTGAGAATTTTTCCTCCAAACTATTGAACTCCACTTGTTGCTGTAGTCTACGCGCTCGTTCATCATGCAACTCTGCATTTAGATTCGATAAAGAATTTTTTTGACTACTAAATTGACTAATCAATTCAGTTTTCTCTACTTGGATTAAATGCAACTCTTCTTTCGCAACTCTAAGCTCATCAAACAGTGCTGCTTTTTCACTAATTAACTTGGAAGCAGAATTTTTCGCAAACAACGATTTCTCATGTTCGTAATCAGAATCTTTGCGCTTCAGCGTTAGTCGCAGGTTATCAATCTCTTGCTCAAGCGATTTAATAAGTAGAGTGCTATTTTTCTTTTCCTGACCAATCGTCAATTTCGCAGAATCATATTGTTCCTGCAATTTAGTCGCGGTAGCTCGGTATGCATTGAGACGCTGCTCCGCGAGCTGATAATCAGACACGACACGCTCATTTTTAAGCTGCAACTCGTCACGCTGCTTTATTAAATCTCGGGTTTCCTGTTCGTATGCATTGTACGCAACCCGCAGAGAGCGAAGGTCTTCCTCCAGTGAAGCTCTAAAACGAAGACTTTCCTCAAGTTCATGCTGCTTCTCAGCTAACATACTTTCAAGCTTATTGATATTTTCTTTTAGAAACCCTATTTGCTTAGCAGTATTTTCGAATTCAGACTCTATCTCCCGCGCTAGTGAAGTTATTTCTTCGTCTTTCGAGAGGAAATTTGCTTGCATTGAGTCCATGAGTTGTTGATTGCTTTTCAAAACAGACTCAAGTAGAGAAATAACTTTTCTCTGCTCCGAGATAATGGAATTCAACGAATCAGCTTTCTCAATCCACAAATTTTCCTCAAACTTATGAATTTGGATGGTCCTATTTAATTCATTTTCCAACTTAATGATAGCTAGATCTTTATTATTAATGTTTGTGGTGATGTCGGACATGCTCATTTTCTATCTATCCTTAATTCTTCAAGTCGAATTCTATGCACTTCACTCGCACACAATTTCTGATATCGAATCTTTCCTCAGCAATAGCTACTATTTGTAGTTATTACGCCCTAGTGTTCGCTATTTTATGATTACGCGACTTATGTATCTATTAACCGCAAATGGAGCCAAAATCAAAAAATAATTTTGGCTCGTTCAACTTAACTACCAAATACCTTTTGTGTCGCAAAGGACCTGATCTGCTCGAATTACCGGGCTAATCGTCTTAAACTGTTTATGATCAACGAGAACCACCAAGATATCCGCCTGTTCAAGAGAGTCCTCGAGTGTGGACAGCTCAAACTGCGAATCAGCGAGCTGAGTAGGCAAGATATGAATATTAGGCTCGACTGCCGTTACTTGCCCTGGGTATTTCTTTGCTAAAGCAGTTGTAATCGCAAGAGCGGGGCTTTCACGTAAATCATCAATGTCCGGCTTAAAAGCCAACCCAAGACAACTGATCTTTATCTGGTCTTCGAGCTTTCCCTGATCTACTAACGTTTTAACGGCCTCTATTACCTTATTCTGAACCCATTTCGGCTTATGATCATTAATCTCTCGCGCGGTCCTTACAATTCGGGCTTCATTCGGTGTTTTATTAACAATGAACCAAGGATCTACGGCAATACAATGTCCGCCGACGCCGCAACCTGGTTGAAGAATATTCACTCGAGGATGATGATTCGCAAGCTTGATCAGCTCCCACACATTGATATTCAATTTGTCGCAAATTATTGATAGCTCATTGGCAAAAGCTATATTCACATCACGAAAAGAGTTCTCGGTTAATTTACTCATCTCTGCTGTGCGCGCATCAGTAACAAGCAATTCGCCCTCGACAAAAATACGATATACGTCTATCGCTTTTTGCGAACAAAGGCTTGTTAAACCACCAATAATTCGATCATTTTGAACCAGCTCTCGAACAACATGTCCTGGCAATACGCGCTCAGGACAATAAGCCACATGTATGTCCATATCCTTGCAATCTACGCCAGTCGGAAACTTCAAGTCTGGACGAGCAGCGGCAAGTACCTCGACCATTGTTTCCGTAGTTCCTACTGGTGATGTTGACTCTAGAATTACAATATCGCCTTTCTTTAGAACCGGGGCTATCGACTTAGCTGCGGATAAAACATAAGAAAGATCTGGTTCGTAATTTTCCTTAAACGGAGTAGGGACGGCGATTAGAAAAGCATCGGCAGGCTCTGGCTTGTTGGTCGCCTGAGGAAGCCTCTGTAACCGCAGCATTCACAATCATGTCCAATTCAGGTTCAACGATATGAATTTTCCCCTGATTAATCGTATCAATAGCGTGTTGACTAATATCTACACCGACAACTTTTGTTTTTCGAGATGCAAACATTGCTGCGGCAGGAAGTCCAATGTAGCCAAGTCCGACCACTGAAACTGTCATTGTATTTTGTTCGTTCATCATTAAATCACCTATTTTTTCTGTTCATTCGCATTAAGCGGCAGCATGTTTCCGAATTGCCGAGACAATCCGCTCGCACGCTTTTCCATCGCCATATGGATTATGTGCGATACTCATTTGTATATATGCCGCCTCATCGGTCAAAAGCCGCGATACTTCTGCTCCAATCCTATTAATATCCGTTCCCACCAAACGCACGGTACCTGCAGCCACAGCCTCCGGTCGTTCCGTTGTATCTCGCATTACCAACACGGGTTTACCTAGCGAAGGAGCTTCTTCCTGTATACCGCCAGAATCCGTAAGGATAATATATGAACGGGTCATCAGGTAAACAAACGGCAAATAATCCAAAGGCTCTATTAAATGGACATTCGAAACGTTATCAAGTATGCGCGCAACAGGTTCACGCACTTGAGGATTGAGATGCACCGGATATACAAAATCCACATCAGGAAAATTCTGTGCTAGCGATCTAATTGCAGTACATATACGCTCAAATCCATCACCGAAATTTTCACGTCGATGACCTGTTATAAGTACTAACTTACACCCATCGCGTATAAATCCAAATTGCTCATTCAAAGATCGTGCCAATTGACTATCTATTTCCAATTTGGCCTTCACCCACAAAAGTGCATCAATCACAGTATTGCCTGTGACAGTTATCGTATTTTCTACAATGGATTCTTTTAAAAGATTATTTTTTGACTGGTCGGTCGGTGCAAAATGCAATCTTGCCAGCGCACCAGTTAACTTGCGATTAGCTTCCTCTGGCCAAGGCGAATAAATATCTCCCGTTCGTAAGCCCGCCTCTACATGTCCAACTGGGATTTGGTGATAATACGCAGCCAGGGCAGTTGCAAAGGTTGTAGATGTATCACCGTGAACGAGAACCAAATCGGGCTTCTCTTTAGACAGAACGTTTTCTATCCGTCCTAAAATTTCGGTCGTGATGCCTGACAAAGTCTGCCCTGGCTTCATAATATTGAGATCATAATGTGGTTTGATCTCGAATAACTCGAGCACTTGATCCAACATTTGTCGATGTTGTGCTGTCACACACACGCTACTTTGAATATCCGGCTGTTGATCCAACAGCTTGACCAAAGGCGCCATCTTGATCGCCTCAGGACGAGTCCCAAAAACTGTTAATACTTTCATTTATTCCTCATACTCAACGCCCCATATAACGAACTCGTTGATGGCAACTGTAATATTATAAATAATTTAAATGTCTTGATTTTGACAGACTCAGCTTTCGCTTTCATATCGCTTGATACCCGACTCTATGTCGTTATATGCATATACTTTTCCATCGTCGACAACTAAGACGTAATCACACATAGCACGGACTTGAGACATTGAGTGCGTTACAAGTATGACCTTAGACTTACTAATCCGATCTTTGAATGCTTGAGTAGCCTTGTTTCTGAAGTGCGCATCACCGGTAGACATCGCCTCATCAATCAAATAATAATCAAAATCAAATGCAAGACTTAGACCGAATGCAACACGAGATCTCATGCCAGAGGAAAAAGTTTTAACCGGGCGGTCAAAATAACGGCCAATTTCGGCGAATTCTTCAACGAATTTGACAATCTGCCGCATACGTTCCCCTTCTGCGCCATACACGCGGGCAACAAATTTCACGTTTTCTCTGGCCGAAAGCGTGCCCTGAAAGCCGCCAGACAATCCAACCGGCCAAGAAATCGAACCACTTACTTTGATGTGCCCTCTATCGGGCACATCCAATCCGCCAATTAGACGTAATAACGTCGACTTACCAGCTCCGTTTCGTCCTATTAATGCGACATTACGCTCCGGTGGAACCAAGACTGATAGGTCGCGAAATATATATTCTCTACCAGTAGTAGTCTGATACGATTTTGTGATATTACGAATTTCAATCATATTGCTATCAATTTGAAACGTCGCAATCGATATAGACCCATTGCCAGGAGCAATGTGAATATTGCGGCTCTCATCGGATACATAATATTGACGCCTGTATGGAGCGGATAGTAATCAAACATCGCGAATCTCAATTCGTCAATTATGTGTAAATATGGATTCCATAACAGCCAATCCATTACTTCAGCAGGAAACACCCAAATCGGAAATATCACGCCAGAAAGTAAATATAGAGGAAAAAATAGCATTCGAATAATCACTTTGCTTTCAGCGAATAATTCACCAATTATGCAAAAAATCAATCCCAATGAAAACGAAAACATTACTCCGACAAAAATGACTACTATCCAACGTAGCGGATCACGAATAGAGACATCGTAACCAAAACAAAATCCCAAAATAAACATGAAGATAACAAATACGCATGCGTATAAAGCAGTCTCCATTATGGCTCTGGCTAAAACGGTATCGATAGGTTTAATTTGCTTGTAGCTAAATAAGGCTCGATTGGCATTCACCGCTTCCATGCCTTTCAACGCAATATTTCTTAGCAAAAAGAAAGGCACCATGCCGGACATGAAAAACACGGGCATTTCTATACCACTAGCTAAATGCACATCACGAAATGAGAAAATCGCCATTATCAGCCCGATCTGCATTACAGGCTCGAAAAACATCCAGAATGCACCGAACCGCCGTGCACTGAACATACTGCGCATTTCCCTCAATATCAGTGCAAATAGTACAGATTTGACGATTTTGATGGGAGGACGATTTTGAAACGTCATTTGAGACTCTCAATCACAATCTATTAATCGTCCGACCCAACACGATCGTCTGAACGATTGGAGATATTATTTTGTTCCACTCATAAACTGGTGCATTCGTTACATAAACCGCATCTTCAGGATGCACCTGGAAAGCCCTTGCCAAAAATATTGACTCTGGTTTCCGCATGTCCAATCTAAACACTTCCGCAGCAGGCTCTCCTGCCTTAGGCTCCGGATTTACTCTAAATACAAACACGCCTTGTGGGTCTGCTTTGGTCTCATCCAACCCTCCGACCGACCCTAGCACCTCCAATAGACTGGGGTTACGCGCAGGCAAATCCTTAAGACCGGGATCTTTAACCGAGCCCATCGCAACAAAACGTTGACGAGCACGTTCTACAATGATCTCAGAACGTGGTGCCACCTGCTTGTTTCCGCCCTCCAATACATCCTCGTAATTAACTGTGTAAGCCTGTTTGCCATTTCGAACGACCACATTAATGAGGTGTGGCTCCATCAGTGGGCCGCCCGCCATGTTAATGGCGTCCAAAATTGTCAACGGTCCCTGCAAACTTGAGAAGCGACCTGGTGCCTTAACTGCTCCAGCGACAAGTACGGAGCCAGACAAATCGCCCACTAGTTCACTATGGACTTGCGGATCAGTAGCAACCGACCCTTTTAGTTCTTTTCTAATTGCCTTATCCACTTGAGCTAACGTATTGCCCCGCACATTCACGGTACCGGCATATGGGAGTGTGATTGTTCCTTCGCTTGACACACGAACGTTGTCGAAAACTGTACCGCCCGAAGCAAGTGGGGCAAAGACACCACCCTCCGCCGAGTCTGAAATCATGATTTTCATGACATCGCCTGGAATCAGCTTTATGGTGGTAGATCCCGTTTTGGATACTTTGGCGGAAGGAGGCATTGGAGCCTTGCGAGAATACTCGTTGACATTGAGCGGGCTGAGGTCGATTACCTTGTATGGTAAATCAGTTTCAGGCCCACCACCGTCGCGAATAGCGCTGCTATACGGGCCTGTTCCCGACAATATTGACCCACATCCAGACAACATAGCGGTAAAAAAAAGCACGCTCATCATTCGAAAACAGCGAACACGGGAAAACCTTTGCTGGGTGTATGGATACATTATGATTCACCAAGATTAAACAATTGCAGTCTATTAACAACGGTACACATTTGATGTCAGTCCTTGTGATCTTCGATTGTTGCCATAACAAAACGTACTATTCCATATAAGGCTAGAAGGGCGATGAGCACAGCTAAGAGGTTATACAGGCGATCCGGATAAATCGCTCGATCAGGCATATTGGGGCTGGTAATTACGGCAAGACTACGGAATTTCTTGTTCATTTCAATGCGGGTATTTTCTAACGATGCAAGACTAATTTTGTAGGCCTCTTCAGCAATTTTTGCTCGAATCGACAAATCGCGAAAAGTAGCTGCTACTGTGTTTAATTGATGGCTTCCTTCTCTTGAAATCAATCGCTTGTTTTCTGCAGCTAACTGCTGAGCCATTGCTTCAATCCTACGCCGCTGCTGTTGTACTTGAGGAGCGGTTGCACTTAATGAAGATTGCAGTGCTGTAAGTTTTGCCTTCTCAGTCGCCAATTCTGCCTCCATCGCCGCAATCATCTGTGAGCGTGAAGCAATTGTCGCCTCAGCATCAACAAGATTGTTTTTAGCTTGAAAGGCCAACATTTCATCACGCCGCAATTCGTAATTAGTACGTGCAGTTTGCAACTCCCGTTCAACAAAAGCCAGTTGATCTCTTGTTAATTTATGCGACAATTCATTAACAAAATGCTCGCTTTCCTTTAAGATCACACCAAGGATTTTTTCTGAGAAATCCGGGTCAAATGCCTCGACTTGCACATTTAATAAACCGGTTTCGGTGTCAAAGTGCACCTGCACAACTTTACGAAAATACGATAGGGCATCTTCCTGACGGGCATCTTTATCTAACCAATAAAATGGATCTGTATAAATTGACGCGTAATGTTCCATCCAATTCACTTCTTTTTTGAGAACATTTAACATGTCATTTGAAACGATATACTCCCTCAAAAATAACGTCTCTTCTCTGGATGTCGGATTTGTAGCTCCCAATAATAATGCCAAGCCGGGAGCATTACTGATCGCGGAGTTTGCATTATCTGTTTGTCGCACAGCAACTTGAGCAGTACTGACATACCTATTGGTCGCAAATACGGTGTAATAAATAATTGCCACCACAAAAGGGATGAGAACAATGCCAATAAATAAAAACCGGTTTTTAGGAGATGAATTTGACATCGACAGGTCGCAGATAGGTTTAATCGTGGATGGATTGTAGAATGAAAATCAGATGTCAGTCCCAAATTTGGATATGAACAACGGTTTTTTAGTTAAAGTGATGTTTATTTATCACACCTAAGTAACTGATTATTAATTGTAATTTCTCAATACTTGAAATATAGTTTCATGATTGTTACGCCGTGATACAATATTTGTTGATCATAATTGCAGTATCCTAGCGGCTATTCCCCGCTTTTTTTTGCGGATAAAATTATATTTCACATGAAAGGACGCCTAAACAATTGTGATAATTGAAGGAATCGAAGCGTTCAGCGGCAAGAACATTTTGCTATTGCAAGGACCGGTGGGTCCTTTTTTTCGTCGCTTTGCAACTGACCTTCGGCGCCAGGGTGCAACCGTGCACGCTATCAATTTCAACGGCGGCGATTGGCTCTTCAATGGTAAGGATGCGATCAATTTTCGCAGCCATCCCCGGGAGTGGCGCAGTTTTTTTGAGAATCTGCTGAACGATCTGGATATTGACATCGTCTTCCTGTTTGGCGATTGCCGCCCCATTCACGTTGTTGCCCACCAAATCGCAACCCAGTACGGCGTACAGATCGGTGTTTTTGAAGAAGGCTACGTGCGGCCAAATTTCATCACACTTGAAAAAAACGGCGTGAATAACCATTCAAGCGCGGCCCGGGAAGCACAATTTTATTTCAGCCAGAAGGCCATTCCAACACCCAGGGAAAAACAGGTGGGCTATGCCTTCCCCCAAATGATGACGTGGGCGTTCCTGTATTACGTCTGTAGTTTGCTGCTCAAGCCCTTCTTCTGGCACTATCGCCATCATCGGCGCTTGCATATCATAGAAGGGTATATCTGGACCCGCAGTTTCCTGCGCAAGGCCTATTACCGTATCACAGAGCGGAATATGCAGAAGAAGCTGACCACGACGCTCTCCAAACAGTATTTCCTGCTGCCGCTACAGGTCTATAACGATGCCCAGATTCATACCCATTCTGACTTTGCAACGGTAGAAACCTTTATCCGTCATGTGGTTACGTCGTTTTCCAAGCATGCGCCTTTGGGCACCCACCTGGTGATCAAACACCACCCCATGGACCGCGGTTATAACGATTATTCCAACTGGCTGCAGCAACTGGAGTTTCTGTACGATTTGTCCGGTCGCGTCCATTACATTCATGATCAGCATTTGCCTTCCTTACTGGATCACGCCATTGGTACTGTCGTGGTAAATAGTACCGTGGGTCTGTCCGCCTTGTTACACGGCTCTCCACTTAAGGTTTGCGGCCGTGCCATGTATGACTTCAAGGGACTTACTTACCAGGGACCCTGGATGAGTTTTGGCGTGAGGCACAGGACGAGAAAGTGGACAGCAAGCTTTTTGACTCATTCCGTAACTATCTGATTGCGACCACGCAAATCAATGGTAATTTCTACAAGCGCATCAAAGGTGAGAAAGCCGCCACTGGCCTGTCCTGGGTCGCGCTGAAAAACGACGCAGATTCAATCCAACCGAACAAGTTTCGAACCGACAGCCACATCCACGGCTGAATCCACGTACCCACCGTACTATGACAACTGCAAACCTCCCTCACTTTCTCGCCCAGAAAATCGGGCTGGACAGGCGGGGAGTAGTTTACGGGCTGCAACTTGCCCTTAGTGCCTGGCTGGCTTTTGCCATTGCTTCTTTTCTGCACATTCCCAACCCGTTCTGGGCAGCCATGCCGGTGTTTGTTGTCGCCCAGGCGACCCGCGGACTGGCATTCGAGCGCGGGCTGTATCGGTTCGTAGGCACGGCACTGGGGGCATTGGCCGGGTTTAGCATGATTCACTTCATTCAGGATGCCCCCTATGCTTCACTCTTGATGCTGGCGCTGTGGGTGGCGGTGTTTGGCGCCCTGACCCATCTGCTTTACGGCGTGCACTCGTACGCAGCGCTGATGGCCGGAATTACAGCTGTGGTTGTGGTCATTCCCTGCATGTTCGCGCCAGAGAACTATATGCAACTGGCGCTGGCCCGGGTGGAGTGTACGTTTATCGGGGTGGTGATGATTACCCTGTCTTCTGCCTTGCTCACACCCAATGCCGATCGTGATCGGTTCTACCTGTCTGTGTGCGAGGTGGCGGCAAGTGCCTGCTATTTGCTGGGAACCACGCTTAACGGCACGACAAAATGCGGCGCTGCACAGGAAGCCGAGATTCTGCAGAAGATAAGCCGCCTGGAAACGTCGGGCATCGCCATTATGGCCGGGTCGCCCGCTGCTGCCCAGCATAAGCGAGTGATCAATGCCATGATTGTCTCTACAATCGGCCTGCTGGCGACATCGCGCCGGCTGCATACGCACAACCGCCCGGGGCAGCCTGTGGCGCCGCAGTTGGGCGATGCGCTGCTGGCCATTGCCGCGCTAACCAAAGAAGATGCCAATCAGATACTGAGCGAACAGCGCATGGACGAGGCACTGGCCCTGGCCAAGGCGACAGACCCAACCCTGGCGCAACACTTGCAACGTCTGCTAAAAGGCGCCAAGTGGCTGCTCACTTCAGACCAGGAGTCGGCGCGGTTTATGTTCAAACCGGACGCGCCCGTGCTGGCGCCGGCAACCAGCTGGGGTCTGGCACGTCAGACCGGCCTGCTGTGCGGCCTGATCACGCTGGTATCGGCATCGCTTGCCTATGTGGGGGGTTCTTTTATTGGTGAGATGACCGCGCTGGCGACCGCCATGTTTTCACTGGTGCTGGGCTCCATGGTCAAGCCGCAGATCGTGGCGCCGTTCCTGCTCAAGGGTATTATTGTCGGCTCCATTATTGCGATTGGCTACCGGCTCGCAATTTTTCCGCATATCCACAGTACCGGGCTGGTTGTGGCCTCTATCCTGCCGTTTCTGCTGGTGGGCGGTATGGCGCGGGCCAGCACGATGTTCGGTTTTCCGGCACTGGATGCCACGATGGCGTTTTTGCTGGGTAGCCAGGCCATGTTACCGGCCCGTGTTGTTACGTCTATGGATGTGATGGCCGAGTCCGGATCAATGATTCTGGCGGCATGTATTGTGGCAGGCGGCTTTATTCTTCTGCCGCGGCGCAGCGACCGGCACGTGCATGAGGCCACCAGTACCGTCAATCGCGATTTGTTCCGGCTGATCAATAACAGCGATAAACTGGGGGCCGGGCGATGGATGGCGCGCTCGGTTCGCCAGACGCTGCGCCTGACTGCTCATCTGGCGCAATCGAGCCAGCGACATAGCCTGGCGCCGGCGCATCTTATTTCGGCGCTCAATTTCGGGCACAGTATTGCACAGTTGCAGAGTATGCAAGACAGCTGGACGCCGCAAACCCGTGCCATCCTGCAGGATCTGAACGCACAGTTAAATACGTTTACCGACGAACCCAATACGCTGGCCGCCACGCTGATGCAATACGCCAGGGATGTCCAACAACCCGACGTAGCGGCCGCGCTCTGGTCGGCCTCCGAAGCACTGGTGGCCGGACGGGATTTTTTCGCATACCGACCGGGTATCAGCCGCAGTCACGACTGACCGATCAGAACGAACCGAATATGGTGCCCAGTGTAATAACCGTGGCCACAGCGATCAGCGGTATCACAATTGTCACAGCGGCAATATTCAGGTAGGACTGACGATGCGTCAGGCCGCAGATAGCCAGCAGCGTGATAATCGCGCCGCAATGCGGCAGGGTATCAAACCCGCCGGCTGACATTACCGCTACGCGATGCAGCAGTTCAGGACTGATATTGTTTTCCTGGGCAAGACGCAGGTAATCTGCCCCCAGTGTTTGCAGGGCAATACTCAGGCCACCGGATGAAGAACCGGTAATGCCGGCCAGCGAGGTCATGGCAATGCTCTCGGAAATAAGCGGGTTGCCGGGCGCGACGCCCAGTACGAATTCCTTGATAATGGCAAAGCCGGCCAGGCTGGCGATCACGGCGCCATAGCCCACTTCAGACGCGGTATTGAAGATGGGCAGCATGGAGCCGTAGGCGCGCTTATTGATGGTGTCTTGCAGGTTAGTCCAGTGACGCAGCCGGGCAATAATGAGCCACAGGCACGCAACAACAAGTGAAATAATGATGGCCCACAGGCCCAGCGCGCCTTTCACATTCAGTGCCGGGAATTTTTCCTTAAGGAAGGCCAGATCCATGCCCTCGAATATGCCATAGGTAAACAGGGCATTGATACCGATCACCAGGATCAGCGGGATGATGCTGCTTACAAATGAAATATTGTGGTCAGTGCTGATAACCTCGTTGGCAACGCCATCGTTATGGTCGCCGTAGCCTTCCCCGGCTGCTTTGGCCTTGCGGGCCCGGCTCATGAGCCACAACATACCCAGGCCGAACATGATCGCTCCACCAATAATCCCCAGGCCAGGCGCCGCAAAGGCGTTGGTGCCGTAATACGGGATGGGAATGGTGTTCTGGATGGCAGGCGTGCCCGGCAGCGCCGTCATGGTAAAGGTAAAGGCGCCCAGGGCGATGGCAGCGGGCACCAGGCGTTTCGGGATATCGGCCATGTAGAACATGACTTTTGAAATAGGATAGATGGCAAAAGCCACCACGAACAGCGAGACGCCGCCGTAAGTGAGAATGCCACAAGCCAGAACAACAGTCAGAATGGCGTGGCGGGGACCAAGCACACGCATGATCCAGTTGGCGATAGACGCGGCCGCACCCGAGTCTGCCATAAGCTGGCCAAACAGAGCACCCAGCAGAAAGACGGGGAAGAACTGCAGCAGGTATTTACCCAGCGCCGGCATGAAGGTTTCGGTATAAATCGGCAGCAGCTGGGTAACATCTCCCGAGAGCAGAACGGCCAGACCAGCCATCAGCGGCGCCAGGATCAGAACGGAATATCCCCGGTACGCCAGGTACATCAGCAGAACCAGAGATATCACAATAGATATCATGCTAAACAAAATAATCCCCTTGGTAAGGATAAAGCGACAGCTTATTGGAAACGGGAAAAAGGCCAGCAAATGCTGTTTTCCGGTACCGAGGCTGCCATAAATAGTTGATTTTTCCAGCTTATTGGAATAATGGCTGCCATTATAGGGATTTAATGTTGCGGAATTAGGCAAGGGTTAACTATATTAGCGTTATCCCTTAGTTGGTGTGCGATGCGTGACCATGGTCAATTGCTCAGATGGCCAGATGGTCAACTGACAAATGGGCATGTTCCATTAACAGCGCGCATGTATTAAATACGCACTATTAATGGAATAAATGTGAATGAAAAATAACTCAGCCTACCGACTTATTGCGCACCCGCAACCCACGCTGCTTTGCTACTGGCGCGCGCATTCAAATGAAGCCGCGCGGTTCACGTCGCCGCTGCCCGTGTATCTGGGCCATGTCGGATATTCACAGAGCGGCCGGGTTCTGCCGGGCACGCCAGCCGTATCGGCCACCACTTGCGGTCCAGGTTCGACGCCCTTTTCGACCCAGTTCTCCAGTGCGCCCAGGGAATCCCAACTGGCATTGAACACGGTGCTGATGGCATGACCATAGCCGGGGATTTCATAATACCGAAGGAACTGGTCGGCTTTCTGTTTACCCATGGTGGCGCGCACGCGCCGTACATAGTCTTCAGTCGCTCGCGTTGGCACCAGACCGTCGGCCACCCCGTGGGCAATAAGCAATTTGCCGCCGCGGTCGGCAAAAGCAGACAGGTCTGTCTGGTTGATATCCTGTAACCGGGTAAGTTCATTAATGCGCTTGCGCCATTTGCCTGGTCGCGTCGGATCCAGCGACAAACTGTTGAATGCGGGATCCTGCGTGATGAAATACCTGGCCCATTGATCCCAGAAGCCGGCATGGTAGGGTACGCTCTGGCTGCCGGCAGGATTGGGCGGCATGGGATACGCCGGCGCAATCGAGCCCAGGTTCAGGTAATTGACGGTGGCCTGCAGTTTACTGTCGCCTGCCGGTCGCCCCAGGTCTACGCCCCAGGTGTTAAAGCCGGCATGCCGCACTTCACCGCTGCCGACCGGCGGTTTGAATATGATATCTGACGCAAATACTTTCATTGCCCGGATCTGCGCGTCCGACAGGCATTGGTTGCCCGTGTCAGCACCGCCCTCACAGCGCAAGGGGCGTCCGTCTACGGTCGCCTGGCAGGATCAAAAATCCGGTTGCATTGGCGCTGGTTGCTGATTAATCCATCTTTGACGCCATCGAGCCCATCACATGCCTGCATGCCGGCCTTATACAGGACATCCCGTTTTTGCTGATTAGGGTAGGCGCCGGGCTGGGCCAGGGCGCGCGTAATGCGGCCAAATTGCAGATCCAGCGAGGCGGCAGCAAAGGCCGGATAAAGCGCGATAACGCCGTTGAAGTCGTCCGGCCATTTCTGGATCACGGCGAGCGCTTCACGGCCACCAGTAGAGCCGCCTGCAAAATATTTCAATTGTGGGCGCTTGCCATAATGGCCGGCAATCAGGTACTGGGCCGTGTCATGGGTTTTCTTGAGCGCTTCATAGGCAAAGTTTTTCAGGGCCTCCTGGTTCAGCGCAAACTTGCCGGGGTTGGCCGGATCGTCAGCCAGCTGGTGACCGGAGTCACTGCCGTAAGTGGCGTAGCCAAGTCCAATGGGGTCGGGTTTACTCACTGGGCCGGCCGGCAGCAGGTCTGTGGTTTTTGCCGGCACGCCGTTATACCCGCCGCCGCCAATCATCAGCGACTTGCCGTTCCAATTTGCGGGCAAATTCAGTTGAAATTTGATGGCAGGCGCCTGCGGATCTACCGGTGCAATGTCGCCCAGCACCTTGCAATAGCCTTCGTGTGATTTGGGCGAGGCAGACACTGCTGGCTGGTACGCCGTAGCAGTGACCGTCGCACCGCGCGTAGCCAGGCCAATGGAAGCAGCAGGTACGGTAGCGCCGTTAAGCACGTTGCAGGACCGGGCAGCCTGACCATCCTGCCCTGTTACGGCACAACCTGTGACAATCACCAGGCAGCACACGGCACCCAGCGTGGTGACCCATCGCGATGACACAACAGACATGACCTCTCCTCTTTCTTTTATTGCATTTGTGTAAATTTTTATCAGATACTAAATGCTTTTGAAGAAAATGGAAAGGGTCGCTCAGGTGTGACCAGCGATGTCGGGACAGTGGTAGCACGAAGAGCACGCGGGTTGCCGCAGTCGTCGGCTTTGAAGATCCAGCCTGACCGATCGGCCTGACCGCAGCGGCGTTATGTCGCATGCGATCTGTCCGGCCTGCCTTGTCGCGTGTGCTTCGTCCTGACTGTCTTAACGTTCGATCTGTTCCTTCCAGTCGCGATTCAGTTTCGGACGAACTTTATTGATGCTGTCCCAATCTACAACAACCACGTGCTTCATATATTTCTCAAAATCGCCCAGCAGTTCCTTGTGCTCGGTTTTGGCGGCTACATTTTTATTGGATGGATACTGTCCGAATTTGAGCGCACCTTCCTGTGCAGGCACCGATAGCAGATAGGAGGCCAGCTTTTGCGCCAGCTCAGGCTCGCTGTTGTTGGCAATCACGCATTGGGCGACCGCCAGCAGCACGGAACCTTCTTTGGGATCCACATATTCCACAGGCAGATTTTTTTCTTTCAGCGAATAGATGGCTGTGGGTGTCAGCGGAAACAGGGCCGCTTCTCCGGTTTGTGTCATCTCGGAAATCTTGGCCGAACTCGGAATATAGGCAACCACGTTTTTGGCGACCGTGTCCTTGAACTTGGTCAGCGCATCCTGATAATTGCTGTCGTCGCCGCCGTCAATGCGGTTGAGCATCATGAAGGCATGCAGGCCATAGGTGCTGCTGGCCACAGACTGAAATACCACTTTACCCTTGTACTTGGGATCAGCCAGATCTTTCCAGGATGTCGGCGGCGCCCAGTTATTCTCCTTAAATAGTTTGGTGTTGTATGACAGGCCGGTCATGGTCGTGACCACGCCGGCAGCCATATTTTTACCAATCAGCGTTTCCGGATACAACTCGGACAGCGCCTTGTCATCCTTGATGGGTTCGCACAACCCCATTCTGGTGGCGCGATTCATGATGCCATCATCCAGAAACATGATATGCATTTGCGGCTTGTCCTTGAATGCCTGCGCCTTGGCCAGGACATCTGTGGACGTGCCAGGCACCACAACAATCTTCACGTTGTTGGCTTTTTCGAAAGCCGGGAAGACGTGCTCTTCGAACCCGCGCTGCATATCACCGCCGTTCATGCCAAGATAAAGCGTTTTCTGTTCCGCGCTCGCGTTCACACCCGTCAGCATTCCGGCCACAGCCAGCATGCAAGCCGCAACGATCGGACGTTTTTTTACTGATACTGATTTCATCTGTGTTCCTTTTGCCGGCATTCCATGAAGAGATCTACAGCTTGCCGGAATCAGCTGTAAATCTGTCAATTCGAAAATCCTCTATCGGGATCGGGCTATTGCCGGTCGCAATTAGCTGCGCCAGCACCTCTCCCGATGCAAGGCCTACTTGGAACCCCGCTCCGCTATAGCCGAAACCATGAAACAAGCCAGGCGTTGTGCTGCTTGGGCCAAGACAGGGGTTCAGGTCTGGGGTGGCGCCTTCGACCCCGCTCCAGAACCTGATGACATGGGCATTTGCAATGCCGGGAATCAGCCCGGCCAGACGGCTTAGCAGCATGCTCACACTCTGCTGCGACGGCCGGGCATAACCGGCTGTCACCGAGTGCGCCCGACTGCCGCCGAAAATAATATTGCCGCGTGCGACCTGCCTGGCATAGAGGCCACCGCCCTGTACACCCAGCACCACATTCATGATGGACGGTAGCGGTTCGGTCACGCCCATCTGTGGGTAGATCTCGGTCAGCGGCACCGCTTCACCGAACATCGCTGCGATGTTTCCCGCCCAGGCGCCTGCCGTATTGACAACAAAGCGCGACTGAATACGCTGTTGGTCTGCCGTTTCCGATTGAAAATGACGACCGTCATAACAGCTGCTGGTGATCCGGCAATGCTCCATGAGTCTGGTCCCGGACTGCTGCGCCGCCCAGGACAGGGCTGGCGACACCAGTCTCGGGTTGGCGTGACCGTCTGCCGGACACAGCGATGCCCCGACAATATCCCTGCTTAACCACGGGTAGCGGCTATGCACCTGCCCGGCATCCAACCATTGCAGATCCAGACCACAGGATGCCACGCTGCTGTTGTATGCCTGCAGGCGGTCCATATCCTGTTCGGTGAACGCGACTTTCAGATGCCCACAGCGAATATATTCACCGTCTATGCCAATGAGTTCGGACAGTTGCCCCCACAGTTCATGTGAACGCATCGCCAGTGGCATTTGCGACAGCGGTCGTCCCTGGCGCCTGACGCCGCCGAAGTTAACACCACTGGCCTTGGTGCCGCTTTGTCCGGCATCGCACAGCAACACCTGCAAGCCCTGTTTGGACAGGAAATAGGCGGTGCTGGCACCAATAATGCCAGCGCCAATGATCAGGACATCGGTGTTCAGGGTTTGCATGCCACCCTACCTATCGGAATCGGCTTGACCGGCGGTTGATTGCGCAATCGCTCCACGCCGGACAGGGCAATGCCCTGTTCATGCGCCAACAGCATGGACGCCCCGGCCACACACATTCTGCCCTGACAACGCCCCATGCCCACGCGCGACAGCGCTTTCATTCTGTTCAGGCCTGAATGCGGATCGTCACGCAGCATCTGTCGGATTTCGCCCACCCGGATTTCCTCGCAACGACATACCATGAGCGCGTCGTCGGCCGCATCCAGCCAGTGGGCCGGCGGCGCAAACATATGGTCGATACAACGCCGTGTTTTTCGGCCTCGGGCAATACGCCGGGCCAGTTGCGCCACCTGTTTATGATCGCAATGAACACCCAGATCCTGCAGCAGGCTGTAGGCACACTGCCTGCCGGTTAGTTCGGCCATATCGGCGCCGCCAATACGCATGCCGTCGCCGGCCAGATACACATTGGCTCGACTGCTCTGGCCGCCGGGCTGCACTTGCGGCTGCCAAGTGCAATCCTGTTCGTCAAACACAAAGTCGCAACCCAGCAGGCTGGCCAGTTGATTTTCGGAACGCAGCCCAAAGCCGCAAGCCAGGGCATCGCAAGCTACGGTCTGCATTGCCGAATCGGCCGCTTTACGCCAACGGACCGCGTCGACTCTGGCTACACCATCTGCTTCAAAACCGGCGACCCCATGCTTCATCGGTACACCGTGGGCCCGCAGCCAGGCCATGTAATAAACCCCCTTGGCCATGAGCGGCGCATCGGCGGCAAAGGCTTGCATACCCTGGCGCAGCGTGGGGAATGGACTGGTATCGAGCACTGCGGACACCTGCGCGCCCGCCTTGCAGTATTGATAGGCAACCAGATACAAGAGCGGTCCGGTACCGGCAAGCACGACTCGCTTGCCGATCGCGCAGCCTGATACTTCAGGGCGATTTGTGCGCCGCCCAGCGTGTATACACCAGGTAGCGTCCAGCCGGCAAAAGGCAATACCCGATCGGTGGCCCCGGTTGCCAGGATCACGCGTTCATAAGCAATTGCATCGTGCTTACCATCACGGATGACATACAGCTGGTGGGCATCTGCGTCCCACACCAGGGTGTTGGGCCGATAATCAATCTGATCCGACGCGATCATTTGCCTTGCGGTCTCGTGCAGCGCACTGGCTTTGCTATGTTCGAAACCATAAAGCTGGCGGCCAGTTCTGGTGAATCCATCAGGCTGCTGGCGGTAGATTTGCCCACCTGGTTTGGATGCCTCATCAATGACGATGGGACGCAACCCAGCCTGCACCAGGACCTGGGCGGCACGTATGCCTGCCGGGCCCGCCCCCACGATGACCGGTGCGTGCGCGCTCACCTGTTTTGCCCCGGTATTACAAATCGCATATTTTCCTGCAGCAGTGTAGAGCAGGCGCGTACGCGCTCGCCGTTTTCCTGCAGCACCAGGCAATCCTGGCATGCGCCCATCAGACAGAAGCCGGCGCGTGGAGAACCGGTGAACTCGGTCAGGCGCAGATGCTCATTAAGGGTGAGCAACGCCGTCATGATGGTGTCGCCCAGGCGTGCCGTACACGGCGTGCCATTCACAAAAAAATGGCACGGCTCGCGCTGCTGGTCAACCAGTCGCATAAAAAGCCCCGGCATCAGCTTGCCTTTTTCTGCATGATTGCATTTGCCATGATCACTGCTTTCCGATCAGGATTTTATCCAGTCCATAGACGCGATCAAGCACGAACATGGTGAGCGCAGTCAGCACAATGATGAGCGCCGATACGGCCGACAGCATCGGATTGATGGACTCGGTCGCATACATGTACATCTTGACGGGCAGCGTAATGGTGGTGGGTGAAGTCAGGAAGACGGACATGGTCAGCTCATCAAAGCTGTTGATGAACGCCAGGATCCACCCGCCGAAAATACCCGGCAGGATCAGGGGAAAGGTAATGCGCCGAAACACTGTCCACTTGCCTGCGCCCAGTGACTCGGCAGCATGCTCAATACTTTTATCAAAGCCCACCAGAGATCCCAGCACCAGCCGTATCACATATGGCGTAACAATGATGACATGACCAAGGATGAGCCATAACAGGCTGCCGCGAACGCCCAGCATCGCAAACAGGCGCAGCAGAGCAACACCCATGACCAGACTGGGAATCATCAATGGCGATAGAAACAGGCCATTGATCACATGCCGGAAACGAAATTGTCCACGGGCAATGGCAAACGCGGCGGGCAGTGCCAATGCAGCACTGATTGAAGCGCTGGCAAAGGCCACCCACAGGCTGGTCTGGAAGGCGGCGATAAAACCTGATTCGTTAAAGACAGCCCGGAACCAGCGCAATGAAAAACTGGTGGTGGGAATGGACAGCACATCTTCCGGTGTAAAGGCGACCAGGCACACGATAACCAGTGGCGCAAGAATGAAGATTGTGACCAGCGTGTTGAACAACAGGGAGAGGGGTCCGTTTTTCATTGTTTACCCCAAACTGCGCTTATAGGAGCGCTCGAGAATTTGATTGTAGGACATCATAATGATCAGATTCATAATGAGCAACATCATGGCCAGCGCTGCCCCCATGGGCCAGTTCAGATCAATCATGAACTGCTCATAAATGCTATTGGACACCATGCGGGAGCGTCCTCCGCCAAGCAGCACGGGGATCGCAAACGCGCTGGTGGACAGGCCAAAGACAATCAGGCTGCCCGACAAAATGCCAGGTGTGGCCTGCGGCAGAATGACCCGCTTGATGGTCTGCCATTTGGTGGCATTGAGCGAGTATGCTGCCTTGATGGTTTGCGGATCAATTTTATTAAGCGACGTCCACACGGGAATAATCATGAACGGCAGCATGACATGCACCAGGCCGATTACTACGGCTGAAGAGGTGTATAGCAGTGACCCCAGGCCCATCATCTCGGTCAGCTTGCCAATGGGCGACATGGGGTTGAGCAGCATGCTCCAGCCAAACGCCCGCACCACAAGTGAAATAAGCAGAGGAGACAGGATAACCAGCAGGAAAACAGAGTTCCACGGCGCTTTCATGCGACTTAAGATATATGATTCGGGCACACCAATGAGGACGCAGATGATTGTGACCAGGCCCGATATCCAGAGCGTGCGCCAAAATACCGTGAGTGTGTAGTTGCTGGTGAATATTTCAATGTACTGGTCCAGCGTCCAGCCCGCTTGCACGCCCAGGTCGTAATCGTAGGGCCGGAATGACAGCACGATGGTAAGCACCAGCGGCACGATCAGCAGGCCGATAAAAAGCAGTGTCAGTGGCATGGCGCCCAGAAAGCTCAGGCGCCGCTTGCGCACCGGCGCGGCGCCGGGATCAGGATGCGTCATGGTTACAGATCCCCGGCAGGCTCGGCCGTCAGGACCTTGAGCGCGCCTTCATGCCAGTCCAGGCTGACGTTTTCGCCAATTTTATAAACCTGCTGGTGGTTATTGATGACCGATACGATAACCAGCCCGAAAGCGGTCTGCACCTCGTACATCCATAAATTGCCAAGGAAAAAGCTGTTTTTGACCGAACCGGCAAAGCGCCCCTGTCCTTGCCGGCCAATCACGATTTTTTCGGGACGCAAAGACATGAGTGCTTCGCAGGCGCCTGTACTTGGCGCCATACCTGCTTCATTTTTCAGAATGATGCTGTGACCGTCCAGATCGAACTGGCGGCCCTGCGCTGTCGCCGTCAATGTGACCGTAAAGGTATTGGTCTTGCCAACGAAGCGGGAAATAAAGGGCGTGGCCGGATTTTCGTACATGACGTAAGGCTCATCAATCTGGATGACTTTGCCTTCGCGCATGACAACCACACGATCGCTGACTGACAGCGCTTCGGCCTGGTCGTGCGTCACCATGATGGTGGTGGTACCCGCCTGTTGCTGAATCCGGCGCAGCTCAAACTGCATCTCTTCACGCAGGTTGGCATCCAGATTCGACAAAGGTTCATCCAGCAACAGCACTGGGGGCTGAATCACCAGGCGCGCGCCAGGGCCACGCGCTGGCGCTGGCCGCCCGACAGTTCGCGCGGATAGCGCTGTGCAAATTTCTCCAGTTGCGCCATGGCCAGTGCATCCTTAACGCGCCTGGCAATATCGCTGCCCGATAGCTTGCGCATTTCCAGACCAAAGGCCACATTCTTTTCCACTGTCATATGCGGAAAAAGCGCGTATGTCTGGAAAACAATTCCCAGCCCTCTTTCATTGGGCTTTGCAAACGTGATGTCCTTGCCATCCAGAATGATGCTGCCAGCGGTCACGTCAACGAATCCGGCAATCATCTGCAGGGTGGTGGTCTTGCCACAGCCGGACGGACCAAGCAGCGAAACGAATTCGCCTTTGGCAACGTCAAGAGACAGATTGTCGACAGCGGTGGTGTCCGCAAATTTTTTGGTCAGGCCGTGTAACTGCAAAAAAGACATACGTCCTCACTTCGTTCGTTTTGATATGGTTCCGCAGACTGCACTGTTTCGCACATGCGGCATCGTATGAGGGGATACGGCGGCAAACAACGAGAATGCATCAAGGGCGCGCGCAACAGTCATGCTGTTTATGACAGTTGTATTTAAGCTTGATAATTGTCCCTTGCATGGGCCGATTTATATATTGGTATTTCTACTAATAAAATTATTTTTATTTATATTTCATTTAATGGAAAAATATATATAATATTTAAATATTAATTTCATTAAACAAAATACAACTATGGATCAGCAATCAGCAGGCGCACAAGGTGTGCTTACCAAAGGTTTGGGTATTTTGCGCTTGCTCAGTGATGCAGGTCCGCAAGGGTTGCGCGTGACCGACATTGCCCGCCAGCTTGAACTTTCCCAGGCTACGGTGCACCGGCTTTTGCAAACGCTGATTGCCGAAGGCTTTGTGCTGCAGCGCCAGGGAAGTAAATCCTACGCGCTGACCCTGGAGCTATTCTCCCTGGTGGCTCGTGCGCATCACAATGAATCGTCGCTGCGCGCCACCTGTCGCAGTTCCATACTCAGAATTGTGGGCACACTGCAGGATTCGGCGTTTGTGCTTTTGCGAGACCGCTATGACGTGGTGTGTATCGATAAAATGGAAGGCAGCTATATCACTCAATCGCTGACCGGCGGTATTGGCGGGCGCATTCCCATTGGGCTGGGCCAGGGAAGTATAGCCATTCTGGCCGCCCTGCCGGAAAGCGAGCAAAATGCCATCCTGGCATTCAACATTCCGCGCTTTTACCAGGACGATGGAATTGACGAGCCGCAGTTGCGCGCAAGAATCAAGCAGACGCAGCAAAACGGCTATGTGCTGAACACCGGTCCCGGCAAACTGACGGGCATCGGCGGTATTGCAGTAGCGTTTACCGACACCACTGGCTATCCGGTAGGCGCAATCGGGTTGAGCGTCCTTACCGAGAGGCTGACTCAGGAGCGCCTGCCCTTTATTGTGGATATTCTGAAACGTGAAGCGGCCGCGATCAGCAGCAGTCTGAATCCCTTTGACCCGGCGCTGGGCAGCCCCCATATGGCGCTATCAAACTAAGCGACAGCAATTTATCTCACAGGTATTGCGATCGCAATACACTGCGCCATAACCGATACAGTGGACGGCGCAATGGTGAGGCACGAAACGGCGCAGCCTCTGTGGGCATTTTTAACGCTCGGCGCTGGCCCGGATTCCCTGATAGAAGATCGCGCTTTTGACACCCAGCGCCCGCAACGGCTCCGGGGGCAGCCAGGACGGCCCACCCAGTCCCAGTACCGCATCCAGCTCTTCTGACTGATGGTTCAGCATAAGCTCGGCCAACAGGCGCCCGTTTACCGTGCCTCGCAGCACGCCCGAACCATTGCAGCCGAGCGAACCGTAGATGCCATCGGCCAGCTTACCGAAAAAGATTCCGCCGTTACGCGTCAGCGCGGTGGTTCCTCCCCAGACAAACTCAAACTCATGCGATGCCATTTGCGGGAAACGCCGTTTGTAATAATGCGTGAGCATGGTGGTATACGCAGCAGCACTGCGCTCTGATTCATAGGAATAGGCGCTACGTACCATAAAACGGTTGCCCGACACCTTGCGCAGCGTCGTGCCAAGGCGGTGAGCCGGCAGCAAGCCCCATTGCCTGGCCGGCCCCAGGGCAGCGGCCTGTTCATCCGATAGCGCCGGGGTCAGCCCGGCATACGTATAGATGGCAATCAGACGGTCTTTCAGGAAACCCAGTTTGCGGGCAAAGGCGTTATTGGCAATCACCAGCTGGCCCGCGGAAAAATCACCCTTGCTGGTCGACACCGTGTAGCGGCCTGCGCTGCCGGCAACACGATTAGCAAACGTTTCTTCCAGCAAAGTGACATTTTCCGGCAGGGTATCGGCCAGGCCACGATGCATGGCCGCAGGCTGGACAAATACATTATTGCGTGTGTAATAACCAAAATCGTAATAACGCGTACCCAGTCGCTGCGCCAGTTGGTCCTGGCTCAGCACTTCACTGTCAATGCCCAGTCGCTTGTTTTTATCAATGCCCGACAGCAGGGATGCCTTGCCGGCGGGTGTCGCCGATGCATTGTATTTACCGCTATGTTCATCCCAGTCGCATTCAATCCTGTTCTCTTGCAGGGTCTGCTTGAGCCACTGTAACCCCTGTTCATAGACACGAATTTGCATGCGCCCCAGCAGATCGTCCTGCGCCGGATCCTTTGCAATGCCCGAACGCGGAAACGTAGACATGAATCCGGAATTGCGGCTTGATGAGCCCTCGCCGATGACGCTGCCTTCCAGAATGAGCACCGATTTTTCCGGCGCCAGTTCCGCCAGGCGCCGGGCCGCCGACAGACCGGTAAAGCCAGCCCCGATAACAATGAAGTCAAAGGCTCGCGGGCCTTGTGGTTCAGTGGTTGCGGTGCGCGCAGGCAGCAGCGCGTTCCAGCCGGAATGGTTGTTATAGTGAGGTAAATAGGGATTTTTCACGCGTATCGACTTCGGACAGAAAGAACTCAAAGAGCTTTCCATCATAAGTGGCCGGCAGTAATTTTCAATCGTTTTATCACATCCGAATGAAAACCGCCGCAAATGTGTAATCTATCTGCAACATGCTTTGCCGATAACGCTTGTTTTGCCGGGGAATCTACCATGCAGGCAGCAGTCGCAAAACTATTCGTCGAGCTCTGGCCCTGGGCGGCGGTCAAACCGAGCCAGGTCACGCCCACCCGGCCAAGCGATAGCGTGATGATTTATTTGATGGCGATATGCACACTGACTTCAATCGCCCTTTCCTCGCGCCCCGATATATTTCGAAATCGGTGGTATAGGCCCGCTGATGAGGCGTATCTTCGCGTTTGAAATAATCCCAGATATCCAGCCATACCCGGATGACCGTTTCGGGCATTTTCCCCTTGCCGCTAAAGACCAGATATTGTCCTGAGGGGACGGTGACCTCGACCAGATCCAGATTGCATTTTTTTGGTTTCTGGTCCGCCCCCGCCGTCACGGTATAACGGCCGTCCTGATCCGATTCATACTCCCCATAAACCCCATAGATGGGGGCATCTGCAGGCAGCTCGGGAACCAGTTCAGTGTACACGTCGTGCCAGAGCAGGGGCAGCCTTGCCGTCTTCAATGTCTCTTCGTCGGCATTGCGGGTGCGGGTTTGAATGCCGAATATGCGAAACGACGGCAGGTTAACAGTGTGCATGGCAGGTCTCTTTCAATACCATGCAACGGTTGCGCAGCACGGCGGGATTGCGGTTTAAAGCTGACGCGCCGAGGCGATTTTTTTATCGGTCGTATACTGGCTCAGCGCGTAGACAGCCCACAATGCAGCGGGCAGCCAACCGATGAGCGTGATCTGCAAAATCAGGCAAACGATACCGGCGATTGGGCGTCCAATCGTAAAAAATGCAACAAAAGGCAGAAAGATGGCGAGCAGTAATCTCATGAAAAGTCCCGTAATACGATGCAGTTATTGTGAGGTGATATAACGTCGCAAATGGCGACGAATCCCGTAATATCAAGGCTGTATTATAACGGTCGGCGACACCATGACAGTGTCACGGCGCCCAGAGGCAGTTAACACAGGACCCGCCTTTGGCTGCCTCCGTCGCCGGCCATTCTCTCTTCGCTTTATTGCTTTATTTCTATAAAAGGATCGCGTATGTCTCCACAGGATATTCTTGACTTCTGGTTCGAACACACCCCTTCTGAGCAATGGTTCGCCAGCGATCCGCAATTTGATGCAACGATTCGTGAGCGCTTTACCGATGTATGGCAACAGGCCTCACGCGCCGAGCTCAGCGGCTGGCGCAGTTCCATCCGAGGACGCCTGGCCGAGATCATCGTATTGGATCAGTTCTCACGCAACATCGGCCGCGGCACGCCCCTGGCCTTTGCCCAGGATGCAATGGCGCTGGTGCTGTCCCAGGAGGCCTCGCGGACCGCCGAATTTAACGATCTGACGCAACAGGAGAATAATTTTTTGCTGATGCCCATGATGCATTCGGAATCCACTGTGATTCACCAGGCCGCCGAATGCCTGTTTCGCAAATATGGTTCAAACGAATCGTATCAATTCGAGCTGAAACACAAGGCCATCATTGACGCTTTCGGTCGTTATCCGCATCGCAACGAGATTCTGGGGCGCGAATCCACGCCAGAGGAAATCGCCTTTCTGGCACAACCGGATCATCGTTCTGATCAATGCGGCTCTTGTACGCCTGCGCGCACATTGGCAACCCCATACTATTTCATTCTACGCCCCTGGCACCGCCCGCCTGCTGAGCGGCGTGGATGCCAGCAGCCGACCTGCCCGAACCGCTTGCAATGCCGCTACCGGCTACGGGTGCGCGGTCGCAAATGTGCCGCCAAGGCTTACGCAGGACTGAATTTCCCGAACTTTCACAACAGAATCGTGTCGATTGCACGGCCGTTTTCAGAAAATATTTGACCGTGATTTTTTCTGTGATTATCATTAATTGACCAAGCAATTATTGCTTACCCAATTAATTGAACCTACATTATTCCAGCCGCTCGGGAATCGGGTGATGCCGCTGGCATTGCCTGATCCCGTGTTTGCCCGGCTGATCATCACGGTTACCATCTTCCATGAGTTCCAATTCAAATTCAACGACGGTCAACCCCGACGCACCGTCCGCCGTTTCCGCTTCTTCCGCAACAGGGGCAAAGGCCAGGCAAAAGAAACAGCCTGCCGGCAACAAACGCGGTTTTCTGTTCAAGCTGTTGTTCCTGACGATTGTAATCATTGCCATTATTGCGGGTGTCATGTATTACCTGAATGGTCGCTGGTATGAAAGCACTGACGACGCCTATGTACAGGGCAATATCATTCAGATCACGCCACAGGTTCAAGGCACCGTGGTGGGTATTTTCGCTGACGATGGCGACTTTGTGCATGCCGGCGATACGCTGATCCGCCTGGACCAGACCGAAGCCGAAGTTGCCCTGAACGAGGCCAAGGCCGCATTGGCCAAAACCGTAAGACAAGTGCGCAGCCTGTACAGTCAGGCCAGCGGCGCCAAGGCAACATCGGGCGCCCAGCAGGCATTGGTGCAGGCGCAGGAGTCTGCCGTCAAGGGAGCCAAAACAGCGCTGGACAAGGCAAAGGCCGACTATAGTCGCAGACAGAAGCTGGTCAAGTCCGGCGCCATTTCAGAAGAGGAAAGCGCGCACGCCAGAGATGTATTTCTGCAGGCCCAAAGCCAGTATCAGTCTGCCATCAGCCAGCTCGAAGCAACGCGTAGCCAACTGACCGCATCAGAGCAGAACGCCGAGGTAAGCAATGCTCTGGTGGCCGGCACCCTGATCAACCAGCATCCCGATATTCTGGTTGCCGAGTCCAAATTGAAAGCCGCGTATCTGACCTATGTGCGCAGTACCATTACGGCTCCGACTGATGGCTATGTCGCCAAGCGTGCGGCCCAGGTCGGCCAGCGCGTAGCGGCCGGCAGCGCCATGATGGCCGTGGTGCCGCTGAAAAACGCATGGATTTACGCCAACTTCAAAGAAACACAAATGAAAGACATGCGTATCGGCCAGCCGGTGCACATTACCTCCGACCTTTACGGTGACGACGTGGTGTATGACGGTGTGATCAGCAGCCTGGGCATTGGCACGGGCAGCGCCTTTGCCCTGCTGCCAGCCAGAATGCCACCGGCAACTGGATCAAAATCGTGCAACGGATCCCGGTACGCGTGGAGTTTGCCAAACCTGAGCAGCTGGAAAAACACCCGCTGCGCATTGGCATGTCCATGTTTGTTGAAGCCGATTTGCACAATACAGAGGGCGCAGTGCTTGCCAGCGGTATCAATCCGAACAGCAAGCTGCTGACCACGATTTACGATCAACAGGTAGCGGCGGCGGACCGGTTGATATCCGACATTGTGCAGCAGAACCTGGCGACCGACGACTCCGATAATAGCAGCACCGATGAGTAACGAAAAACCCAAGGCGCCGTCCGGCACGCCCGCACAGCCGTTCGCCCCGGCCAGCCTGTGGCTGACGACCCTGGCCTGTGTCTGGCCACCTTCATGCAGGTGCTCGATACCACAATTGCCAATGTGTCGTTGCCGACCATTGCCGGCAACCTTGGCGTCAGTTCGTCGCAGAGCACATGGATTATTACCTCCTTTGCCGTGAGCAATGCCATTACGCTGCCGCTGACCGGCTTTCTGAGTCGACGCTTCGGGGAGGTGCGCCTGTTCAATATCTGCACCATCCTGTTTGTGATTACGTCGTTTCTTTGCGGCATCTCCACAAACATGACGGAGCTCATTGTTTTTCGCGCATTGCAGGGTGCGGTGGCAGGCCCGATGTATCCGATCACGCAAAGCCTGCTGATTTCCATTTATCCCGCGGCGCGCCGCGGCATGGCGCTGTCCATCCTGTCGATGGTCACGGTGGTGGCACCGGTAGCCGGTCCTATCCTGGGCGGCTGGATTACCAGCAGCTACTCGTGGGAATGGATTTTCTTTATCAATATTCCGGTAGGGCTGTTTGCCAGCTTTATTGTCTTTGTGCAGATGCGATCTCGTCCGGTTTCGATCATTAAAGCCGGCGTAGATTATATGGGTCTGATTCTGCTGATTGTGGCGGTGGGTTCACTGCAGGTGGTATTGGACCTGGGCAATGAGAAAGACTGGTTCGGCTCGGACTTTATCGTGGTATTGACGATCGTGGCAGTGGTCGGCACGATTGCTTTCCTGATCTGGGAGCTGACCCACCCCAATCCGATTGTGAATCTGACGCTCTTTCGGCATCGCAATTTCGCCTTCGGCACCGTTGCCCTTATTTTCGGCTATTCCGCTTTCTTTGCCATCAGCCTGCTGATCCCCTTATGGCTGCAGCGCACCCTGAACTATGACTCAATGTGGTCGGGAATTGTGTCGGCGCCTATCGGGATCCTGCCGGTTTTTCTCGCGCCTATCGTGGGTAAATATGCCAATCGTATTGATCTGCGCGTGCTGGCATCCCTGTCGTTCATAGTGATGTCGTTCACCTCGTTCTGGCGTGCGGACTTCACCACCGATCTGGATTACATGCATATTGCCATGACCCAGCTGGTGCTGGGCCTGGGTGTCGCGTTTTTCTTCATGCCAGTGCTGACCATTCTGCTGTCTGACCTGCGTGCCGACGAGATCGCTGCCGGCTCCGGCCTGGCGGCTTTTTTGCGGGTGCTGGGAGGCAGTTTCTCGGCGTCGATTACCACATTCCTGTGGGACCATCGCGCAGTTATTCATCATGCCCAGCTAAACGAAAATATTAATGTCTATAATCCGACAGCGGTAGAAGCGTTAAAGCAGTACGGTGAAACCACCGAGATAGCCGCCTACAATATTAATAACCTGATTAATCAGCAGGCACTGCAGATATCATTCAACGAAGTCTTCTGGGGATTGGGCTGGCTGTTTTTGCTGCTGGTCGGACTGGTCTGGCTGACCAGGCCGCCGTTCATGGCCAAGCCTGGGGCAGCCTCGGGCGCCCACTAAGGCGACTCGGCAACACGCGCGCGGGTCGCCCCGCGCCCCCCGGATCAACCCATATGGATCTGTTTGCCATCGACCTTGACCAGGTCCTTGGCCGTGACCATGGTGTATTTGGAATGCAAGCGGGCAGATTGTTCGGCTTGATAATCGATAGTGCCGGCCCGCAAGTGTTCAACCTCTTCGGTCAGTTTGAACGACGTGCGGCTCATGAATGACAAACGGTCCATGATCGACTCGTAAACCTTGCCGATGATTCGCATCATGCCAACCGTGGTTTTCAGTTCACGACCGACATATTGCATCTCGTTAACGACGCACTGGCCTTTTTCCGCACTCAGCTTCAATTGTACGGTGTTGATATCCAGCGCGGTACCACCGCGCAATTGCATGGCAGCGGCACTGTGGATATTGACTGAGTCGGCCGAAATATTGAGCTTGCCCGGCACACTGACCGTGGATTCGTTCTGATGAGCCTGTTCGATGACCGCAATCAGGTATACGCGAGCCCGTTCGGGACCGCTGATCAGCACGGTATCATCCACCTGGGGCTGCAACAGGCAGCTGGCAGCACGACGGCAGACCCATTCATGACCATCGCATTCAACAACAAACTCCTGCTCATCCTGCTTTTTCACGACGCCGATCAGATGGACCGGATCGTAGACGGGGTAGGTTTTAGGCTGGGCAACTGAAGACATTTTTGTTCCTTTGGCGGTTGATCGTCAACGTACAGCGATTCAGACGGCTGGCCGGGCGCCCATACGGGCTTCCAGCGGGCCAGTTCACCGTGCTGCATGGTAGACAGCACGAGCTCGGACATCATATTGATGGAGACATGCCGGGCAAAAAACTGCTCAAGCACGGCTCCGAATAAATAGGGGCTGACACCGGAAAATGCCCTTCATCCACTTCCAGATGAATTCGCGCACCCCGGCCAAACACGATGGGTCCCGGCACGGGCAGGCGATGGTGCACAGCCTCTACCCGGACATGCCGAACGCCGTTGATCTGCTTGGCAACGGCCGGATCAGCGATATTTGCATATATTTTTAACATCTCACGCAGGGTTTGTGCGCCTTTTTCTGTATCCAAATCAATCAGGCTCAGGTAATTGAGGCCCAGATGGCTGATCAGGTGCCAGGCATAGGCACCCTGGGCCAGCGCAGGCCGGGGGCGCGACGGCCCTCGCAGGATTTTGATGCCTTCGATGGGTGCCGACACGCGCAACGCCAGGTCGTTTTTCTGGCCGATGGGCATCAGCATGGGCAGGTCGCGATTGGTGCACAGCACATCCATGCTCAGGTGCCGCAAATCCTCGGAAAAAGGCGCCTGGTGCTTGTCCACAAGTGAAATAAAGACCTCGCTGCCGATATAACCAGTACGCGCGCCATTGCGTGCAGCGGTATCAGACAGCAGACGCGGTTCACGTCGCATGGAATAGTAAGCGCCATAATCGTCGGTATCGCTGCCCAGGGAGCCGAAAAAGGGTCGAAATTCCTTTTCGGTCAGATCCGATACACTCGAGTAGCCCGCTACCCGTGTCGTGTTGTAAACCTCGAAATCCAGCGGCCGCGTACGATCAACCACCAAATGATATTCATGGGTATTGGGCGAAATCGTAATCCGATCGGCCTTTTTGGGAAAAAGGTTAACCACCGGCGTGCAGTGCAGCGCCAGATTTTCTGCTGTCACATTGCCTTCCAATTCGGGCATGTCTTTGTCAAACAGGAATGTCAGCTCAAAGCTGCGGCTTTCCTGGCCAGCCGCTGCGTTGGCGCTGCCTGCGGCAATGGCTGCCGGCAGCTTGAGCGCTTTTTGCATATTGTTGACGCTGAAAAACATGAAGCGCGTTGGAAAGGCAAAGTATTCCTGAATAATGCGATAGCCCTGAAAGATCCGGGCCTCGGCAGGCAGCAGCGCCTGGTCGCCCTCGAACCCTTCATGACGCACGTCATTGACATTGATGCGGTTAATCCATTTGACCGGCTTGTCGGCATCATGACAGAGCACCGTGATGGTGTGTCCCATGATGAGCTCCAGCAAGCGCTGCATATGAATGTCCTGACCATTCAAATGAAATACCAGTTGATCCAGCTTGAATTCGTGCAGCTTGACGCCACCCTTGATTTCCAGCCGGATGCGCAGCGAGCTGCGCACAGGCTGGTTCCGGTTGTTCAGATTCATCCGCTTCAAGGGCAAGTCGGGGGGCACACCCGAGAGCTCGGCGGCCGTGACCTGCAATGGCCACAGGGTCAATGCATGGCCGGTCACAAATTCGCAGGGGGTCTGTTCCGTTTTGGGGATGCGCCCACGCATGACCGTACCCTTGGGCAGGGTAAAGCCCTTGGCCAGACTGCCCTCGTTCATGCTGGGAGACACCTGCACCACTGCCATGGATGGGGTTGGCGCCAGATAATTCGGATAAACCACTTCGAGCAAACGCTGGGAAAATTGCGGAAACTCGGCATCCATTTTCATATGGATACGCGCGGTCAGAAAGCTGAAGCCTTCGAGCAGGCGCTCGACATACGGGTCGGCGACCTCGATGCCATTCATGCCCAGTCGGCCCGCTATCTTGGGGTAGTGATCGGCGAACTCCTTACCCATCTCGCGGATGTAGGCAAGTTCACGATTGTAATAGTCAAGGAAACGCTGTTCCATCAGGCAGCCCCCTGTTCCTGCAGATCCATATGACCGCTTTCCAGATCAATGTCGGTACGGAACAAAAATTCGCGCGGATAGGGATTGCACCAAAGTTTGCCGCGGATCTCCAGGCTGAGCACATTGTGATGCTCCAGCGAGGTCACTTCGCTGACACAAGCCACTTCCAGCGAATCGGACAGAATTCGCGGTTCGAAATGAATAATGGCCGTCTTGATGGACTGCTCCATATCAACCCAGTCAATCTCGGACATGCGCCTGCCGGCCAGGGCTTCGACGCCGAAATTGACCGTTGAATTGCGTACCTGGGGAAAGGCATCCAGGTCGTCCACGGTTTCAATATTGACCGTGTTCAACACCCAGCGCAGGTCACGCAGCACCGCATGGCGCAGCGTATCGTACGTGATCATAACGCTGTCGCGACTTTCCTTTTTTTTCAGCGGTTCATTGTCGGTAAGGCGATCCAGCAATGCCGGCTGCAAACGATCCTTGGCTGCGCGACGCTCACGCATGCCGAAGGCCGTTCGTTTACCTGAAATGTCTTCCATATCCATATACGACACACCTGTAACTATCTTGCTTTTGTTCTATTTCTGTTTCCGATACAGGCTGGCGGGTCAGTTCAACTGCCCATGATGAAACGTGACGCTGCGCATATCCAGCAACGCATACTCGCCCGCATCGGTCATCCACATTTTCTGTCCGGTTCCGAAATAGATGTCCTGGCTGATCTGCTGCCAGTCTGTCCGACGCGACAGATTGCTGGCATCGTCCAGATCGGCATAATTTTTATCGGCAGGCGCCGGATAACGCGCCGGAATCAGGCCGATCTGCGAACGACCGCTCACAAGCGTGATTTCGGCCTGAACCCAGATCAGATCGGTCAGCCCTTCAGGCGGAATCAGGCGCAACGACTGGATCATATCCATGGGAACCCAGCCATAGCGGCCGTTGGCAATAACCTCGCACACCGGACCAAGGCGGCTGTCGCCGTCGCACAGCCATTCAAAGGGCTGTCCCTGTTCCTGGTCATTGACCACAACCGTACCTGAAACAGCTGGCGCCGCTTCCAGCGCCTGTTCCCGCAGGGCGTGCGCCGTCTCGGCGTCACTGCGCAAGGCCTCAAGCAGCATGGCCATCCACTCGGGCGGCTGTTCGAAGACCGCCGGCGTTTTCTCGCCACGAAAGACGGCTTCGCGTTCCTGCTCTGCCGTTATGGCGCCAGTATAAAGCACTGCAACGGGCTGGGCCTGGGCATTCATTTCCGAACTCAGTTTCAATTGCTCGAAAGCCTTGTCCCATAATCCCTTGACGGCCAGCAACTGGAACAGCCGGGCACGCAGATCGGCGTCAGCCGGTTTTTTTCTTATTTGAGCCTTCACCTGATCGAGCTGTTCATCAACGCTCTTGCCGTCCAGTGCCTTTATGATGCCTGTCATATCCATTCCGTATTAAAAAATGCAATGAGCTAACAGATACCCAACGGGGCATACCTGTTAGCTCCTTTGGAGCCTCAAAAAAAGCTCCCTTGCTGTCAACGCAACAAAAGCGGATTAACCGACGATTTTGTTTTGTTTGACGTCATAGGCAACAACAGATTCAGCACCTTTGCCGCCCTGCTCTGTTTGCTCCCAGTACTGCTGTTTGACTTTGGCAGCCTGGAACGCATAGCTAACCATCATGGCATCACCGTCGTGTGCGCCTGTGTATTGAACAGAAGTCACCAGAACGTCTTCCAGCGTAATTTTGGAGTATTCCACTTGTGTACCACCGGCCTTGCATACAGATACTTCGACCTTGCTCAGGTGTTTACCGGTAGAGCAGTGTTTCATCACTGCAGGTGCAGCACGGTCAACACGGGCAACAACATTCAGGTCGTTAAAGCTGGCTTTGCCAGTACCGCCACCACCACCGGTAGCCATGGAACCGGGTTGTGTTGCACCCCATGCGAAAGACTGAATGTCGCTCCAGTCCTTGTGGTTTGAATCCTTGGATTCACCGTTTGCACCTTCAATTTTCATAAACATATCAACAGCCACAATTTTCTCCTAGTGAGCTAATTAATTTGATTTGCGATCAGGCCACTTCGGCCTGTCATTGCTTCACGTACTACTTACAACTGCAGATACCCCCAACTGCCGGATATCCGGTTTTGTCCGGCCCATCGCTTCGATGCGCCGGTCAATCGTCACTGCCCTGTGCAAAGGGCAGTATGTTCGGGAACAAATCAGCTGTCGTTCTGTTTAAGCGACGGCAGTTTTGAAACAAGACGCAGCGACACTGTCAGGCCTTCGAGCTGATAATGCGGACGCAGGAAGAACTTGGCAGCGTAATAGCCTGGGTTGTCTTCAATCTCGGTAACCTGGACTTCAGCGGCAGCCAAAGGCTTGCGCGCTTTGGTTTCCTGGGACGAGTTGGCCGGATCACCATCGACATAATTCATGATCCAGTCATTAAGCCAGCGTTCCATATCGTCACGCTCGCGGAAGGAACCGATTTTGTCGCGCACAATACACTTGAGATAATGCGCAAAGCGGCAGCATGCAAACAGATACGGCAGGCGGGCCGACAAGCGGGCATTGGCGGTGGCATCCGGGTCGTTATATTCGTGGGGCTTTTGCAGCGACTGCGCACCGATGAAGGCGGCAAAGTCTGAGTTCTTGCGATGCACCAGCGGCATGAAGCCGTTTTTGGCCAGCTCGGCCTCGCGCCGATCGCTGATAGCAATTTCCGTGGGGCATTTCATATCGACGCCGCCATCATCGGTGGGGAAGGTGTGGCAAGGCAGATCTTCGACCGCCCCGCCAGATTCAACGCCACGAATCGAAGTGCACCAGCCGTATTCCTTGAAGGAACGGTTGATGTTGGACGCCATGGCGTAGGCCGAGTTAGCCCAGGTATATCGCTCATGCGTTGCGCCGTCGGTGTCCTCTTCAAAGTCGAACTCATCCACCGGGTTGGTGCGTGAGCCGTAAGGCAGACGGGCCAGGAAGCGCGGCATCGCCAGACCGATATAGCGTGAGTCTTCTGACTCGCGCAAACTACGCCAGGCGGCATATTCCGAATTGGTAAAGATTTTGGTCAGATCGCGCGGATTGGCCAGTTCCTGCCAGGAATCCATCTGCATGACTTCAGGCGACGCACCGGAAATGAATGGGCAGTGGGCTGCGGCAGAGATGCGTGCCATTTCACCCAGCAGCTCAACGTCTGGCGGGCTATGATCAAAGTGATAATCGCCCACAATGCAGCCGATGGGCTCACCACCAAACTGGCCGTATTCTTCTTCGTAAACACGCTTGAAAATCGGGCTCTGGTCCCAGCCGACGCCCTTATAGCGTTTGAGGGTGCGGCCCAGTTCCTTCTTGGTGATGCACATGACGCGGATTTTCAACAGTTCGTCTGTTTCTGAATTGTTGACCAGATAATGCAGGCCGCGCCAGGCGCCTTCAAGCTTCTGGAATTCATCGTTGTGCATAATCAGATTGATCTGCTCGGACAGCTTGTGATCAATCTCCGCAATAATCGCCTGGATGGTCGAATAGGCGTCCGAAGACATAGTGACCGTGTTGGCCAGCGCCTGCTCGGCCAGCGTGCGCACCGCGTTCTCTACCGCTTCGCGCGCCTGGTCAGTCTTGGGCTTGAATTCTTTTTTCAGTAATGAAGCGAGACCATCGGATTCCAGTCCTTCTAACTGTACCGCTTCTTTCTGTACGCTCGTGCTCATTTAACTCTTCCTGTTACTTACTGGTGTCGTCTGCGTCGGATTCAGGCTTGTCAGCCTCGGGGGCAGATGTATCCTTGTTCGGCGCTGCTGCCAGCGTTTTCATCAAGGCCGGGTTCTTCAGTACCTTGTTGATGAGTTCTTCGGCGCCGGTTTTGCCATCCATATAGGTCAGCAGATTGGCCAGCTCAGTACGCGCTTCCAGCAATTCTTTAAGCGCATCGACCTTGCGCGCCACCTGTGCCGGTGAAAAATCGTCGATGCTGTCAAAGCTCATGTCCACACTGAGCACACCTTCGCCGGTCAGGGTGTTGGGAACCTGAAACGCCACGCGCGGCTTGATGGCCTTCATGCGTTCATCGAAATTATCGATGTCTACTTCAAGAAATTTGCGGTCGTTGATATCGGCCTGCGGCACTTCGGATTTACCGGCAAGATCGGCCATGACGCCCATGACAAACGGCAACTGAATGGTTCTTTCGGCACCATAGATTTCAACGTCATATTCGATCTGCACACGCGGAGCGCGGTTTCGTGCAATGAACTTCTGACCGCTTCTGCGTGACGACATTCGTGTAGCCATTCTTTTACTCTCCAACTCTTGGCCGGCTGAACCGGCGGATCATATTTATCTGTATCTGTTTACTCTTCGCGGGGCAGCCAGTTTTCAAACTGCTCGGCATTACCGGGGGTAAGATTTTTCAGCATTTCATGAAAATTAAGGGGAATGGTCTGCTGAACCCGCCGGATCAGGAACGGAGCCGGATGGCTCGGTTCGTGAATTTCAAAATAACTGCTGACTTTTTCCAGTGCGACCATTGCCTCGTCGCGCGTCTTGATTTGTACTTCCGTCCATGACACCGGCCTTTCCACTGCTTGCTGTTGCACTGTTGCTGTATTGCCAGCGGCGGGTTCAACCACACCTTGCCCGCCATTGTTGTCTGCAGCAGTGCTCTCAGGTTGTTCCGATTGCGATGTTGCAGCAGCACCTAATGCATTTGTGATCAATTCAAAACTTCGCTGCAATGATGAGACTGAAGGCGTCCACTCGGTGCCCAGCTTTTCGGTGACCAGCTCTATAATGCTCTGCAGGCTTTTTGCCGCGCTGCCCAGCCCGACCATTTCCGGCGCACCAGCAATGGCAGCCTGGTTCAGCGTTTCCACCAATCGGGCCCGGCCACCGGGAAACAGATCGGCGCGCGAGCCTTCCATAATGGATTCAGCATCACGCAATGACAACTGGCCATGTGCACCGGTGAGCAGGTTGGCGCTGCGTACGCTGCGCCCCACACCCTGCATATCCGCCAGAGAATTCAATGCGTTGATGCGTGGCAACGGATCTTCATAATCATCTTCAACCAATTGCGGATAAACACTCACCCAGCATTTTTCTAAAGCATCGTGCGCCAATCGGACACCGCAGGCATAGCCTGCAAGCCCATTTTGCGACGTCCACGCGCAAACCAGTGCGTGAATCACGCGCAAATCGCAAGTTCTGTCACAAAGCGCAAGTGCCTGCTTTTCAACCTGATTCCAATCCGGAGCCTGAGCATCAATAATCGTATCGCCAAACTGTTGTTCGGGCTTTTCTACAACTGCCTGCTGTAACGCCAAAAAAGCGGCATCGTACTCCAGATTCTCGCCAGCGTTGTCTTCGCTAAACGCAGAGAACAATTCATCAAATGTTTTCATGTACCCCGGCTATCCTAAACATGCATTGTGAAACGTGTGTGACGTTTGTTCTTCACACAATTTGCGCATTTCGCTACACGTTACACATTAAAATTCATATTGAGACTAGTGAAAACCCTAGCGGTCAGTGCGAATCGCAATTGAAATCTTACAAAAGTTATCTTCCATCATAAGATTTCAGTCTTGATAAAATTATGTCAATTAAAATTAAAAACACTTTATTACATATATATACAAAGTATTTTTGAGCTATTTGGCTTTACTTTGGCGATCAATCCCGCATTTTGCGGCGCATTTACCATTCGCAGCAATGCGTGTTTACACTATTTACATAAGGCAAACACGTGCATCGCATATTGCACCGCGTCCACTTAGCGTACGTTCTGTGGCAGCCACAGTACCAGGTCGGGAATCCAGTAGATAATCATCACGCCAACAATCATCAGAAAGAACATGGGCATTGAGACTCTGGCGATATAGGGCAATTCCTTTTTGGTCATGCCAGATAAAACGAACAGGTTAAATCCCACCGGCGGCGTAATCTGCGCCATTTCAATAACGAAAATCAGGAAGATACCGAACCAGACCAGATCAAGCCCGGCAGCCTGTACGGTTGGAAGCAGCACACCGATCGTGAGCACCACCATTGAAATCCCATCCAGAAAACAGCCTAATATAATAAAGAACACCATTAGCGCCAGCACCAAGCCAAATTGCGATAGCCCCAGTGAGGCGATCCATTCGGCCAGCGCGCGTGGCAATCCGATATAGCCCATTGCCAGCGTAAGGAACTGGGCGCCGGCCAGAATCAGCGCAATCATGCAATACAGTCGTGTTGCGCCCAGCAACGAATCCTTGAATGCGGCCCAGCGCATTGAGCCTTGCAGCACAGAAAGAACGAATGCCCCCACAACGCCAAGCGCGGCCGCTTCCGTAGCCGTTGCGATCCCGGTATAGATGGAACCGAGCACAGCCACAATCAGCAACACGACCGGTATCAGATACCGCGATTCGGCAATTTTCTGCCGGAACGTCATTTTGCTTTGCTCGGGCGGAATGGCCCCGGGATGCAGCAATGACCACACAATGATGTAACCCATGAACAAACCAGCCAGCAGAATGCCTGGTACCACGCCTGCAATAAATAACCGGGAGATGGATACATTGGCGGCAACGCCATACACAATCATGATAATGGAGGGCGGAATAAGCAGACCGAGCGTGCCGGCGCCCGCCAGCGTACCCAGCACCTGATCGTCAGGATAGCCACGACGCTTGAGTTCAGGAATGGTCATTTTGCCAATGGTGGCGCAGGTTGCAGCCGATGAGCCCGAAACGGCTGCAAAAATAGCGCAGCCGATAATATTGGTATGCAGCAGCTTGCCCGGCAACCGGTCCAGCCATGGCGCCAAGCCACGAAACAGATCAGTGGAGAGCCGCGAACGAAACAAAATTTCGCCCATCCATAAAAACAGTGGCAGCGCCGTCAGCGTCCAACTCGAGGACGCCCCCCAGATAGTAAGCGACATGGCATCGCCCGCCGGTCTGGAGGAAAACAGCGCCATAGTCAGCCAGGCGCAGCCCGACAGGGTCAGGCCAACCCAAACCCCGGCGCCTAGGAAACCGAAGATGGCAACCAGCAGGACAATAATGACAAGTGATTCATTCATAATGCATTCCGCGCGGTATGCGCATGATTTGCCGGGACTCCTGCCCGGCATGGATTACCCAGGGGAAGTACCCTTCCCACGGTTCAAGTCTGCATGGACACCGGTTCTTCCTCTGTGCGCGAGTAGCCTTTTTTGAGCGAACAGATAAACTCATCCACGATCGCAATACAAAACAGCAGACAGCCGACAGCCATGCCCAACTGCGGTATCCACAAGGGCGTTGCATCTTCTCCGGTAGACAGATCGTGATAACTGTATGAATCCATAACCAGCTTGATGCTGAACCAGGCCAGCGCACCAGACAGCACGATCGCAACCACAAGTGTGAACAGGTTCAGATAGTGGCGCGCGCGCGGCTTGAGCGCAGCCAGAACCAGCGTGACGCGAATGTGTTCATTCTTGCGAAAGGTGCTGGCCAGCGCCAGAAAGCCGGCCGCGGCCATGGAGTAACCGGCGTAGGCATCAAGCCCCGGAAAGTTGGTTCCCATTTGCCGGATGATGATAGACCAGAGCACAAACACCAGAATGCCGATCATAAACAGCCCGGCAAGCCAGGCTGCGCCTTCATAGATACAGTTAAGCAAACGTCTCATTTTGATTTGTAGTCGTTCAGCAGTTTCTCACCATCGGCGCCGGCTTTCTTGGTCCAGTCGGCAATCATGCTCTCGCCGATTTTGGTCAGGCCGGCAATCAGCTCGCTGGACGGTTTGACGATTTCCACGCCATTCTTGACCAACTGCTCGTTGTACCATTTGGTTTTTTCCTGCGACAATGCCCAGCCGGTTTTTTCCGCTTCGGCCGCGGCATCCCGCAATGCCTTGCGCTCTTTGTCATCCAGTGCATCGAAGGCTTTTTTATTCACGATCAACGCATTCTTGGGTAACCAGGCCTGCGTGTCGTAGAGTTTTTTCAGATACTCATAAGTCTTGGTGTCATAACCGGTAGAGCCCGATGACATATACGAATCAACCACCCCGGTGGCCAATGCCTGAGACAGTTCAGCCTGCTGGATGGTCACCGGATGCGCGCCCACTTCCTGTGCAATTTTGGAAGTGACCGGGCTGTACGCACGCCATTTCAGGCCTTTCATGTCGTCAATCGAATTGAGCGTCTTATTGGTAAAGATTCCTTGAGGCGGCCAGGCCACGGAATACAACAGCTTCATACCCTGGGCTTCGAGCTTCTTTTCCAGATAGGGCTTTTGGGCCTGGTACAGTTTCCAGGCCTGTTCATAGCCGGTGGCCAAAAACGGCAGGCCATCCAATTCATAAATGGGGTCTTCGTTGGCGAAGTTGCTGAGCAGGATTTCGCCCGCCTGAGCCTGGTTGCCCTGCACTGCCCGCTTGATTTCCGGCGCCTTGAACAGCGATGCGTTGGAGTGAACGGTAATTTTGAATTCGCCGCCCGTGGCATCGGACACCGCCTTGACAAATTTCATGGCAATTTCAGTATGGAAATTGGAGTCCGGGTAAGCCGTGGGCAAATCCCATTTCGTGGCCGCGGAAGCATTCACACTAAACAGAGCGCCAGCAAGCGCGGTCAGAACCAGAGCATTATTTTTCATGGATGGCATCCTTCAATATAGAGGTCACTGCAATATCGGGGGGTTACGCAGCCGCAGCCAAATCATCGGCAGGGTCTGGCGCACTGGTAGTTTCGGTTATATCAGCCTCATGGCTGTCATATTTCAGAGAATATAAGATTTTTGTCGCAAGGGCACGAGAAGATTTTCAGGCAAAGGGAAAACACTGATAGGGTCTGCACTGAAAGTGGGCGTGATTTTGGCTCGCTTGCCTGCGTTTATACCGGCCAGGCAATACCGCCTCAAACACTGGCATGATTTGTGCTGATACACTTGCATAATGCCCGTCAGCATGATGACGAGCGCAATTTTCACAATCAATATTTTTATCAGAGACAGGCAGGACACAAAACATGAGCAAGTGGCAATTCTGGGTAGACCGTGGAGGTACCTTCACCGACATCGTCGCAATCACTCCGCAAAAAACCTTACTGACCAGAAAATTGCTCTCGGACAATCCCGACCATTATGAAGATGCCGCGATTGAGGCAATACGCGATCTTCTTGGCGTTGCCAAGGGCGATCCGATCCCGGTGAAAAATATCGATTGCGTCAAAATGGGGACCACGGTTGCCACCAATGCACTATTGGAGCGCAAAGGCGAACGCGTTGTTTTTTTGACTACTCGCGGCTTTGCAGACGCCTTGCGGATTGCATATCAGAATCGTCCGCGCTTATTCGACCGTCATGTGGTCCTGCCCGAGATGCTTTATGAACAGGTATTGGAAGCCGACGAACGGATCGATGCGGACGGCGAAGTTATTTTCCCAATGGATGAACAGGCGCTGCGCGCGCAGTTGCAAGCAGCGTACGATCAGGGCCTGCGCAGTATTGCAATTGTGTTTATGCATGCCTGGCGCAACCCGGCACATGAAAAACTGGCAGCGCAGCTTGCCCGGGAGATTGGATTCTCACAGATATCTGCCTCGCATGATGTCAGTCCGCTGATCAAGTTTGTATCGCGTGGAGATACCACGGTGGTAGACGCCTATCTGTCGCCCATCCTTGCCCGCTATGTCGATCGGGTCGCCTCGCAATTGCCCGGCGTGAACCTGATGTTCATGCAGTCTTCGGGGGGCCTGTCGGACGCGCATCGCTTTCGCGGCAAGGACGCCATTTTGTCGGGTCCGGCCGGCGGTATCGTCGGGATGGCGCGCAGCAGCCAACAGGCCGGGTACAAGAAAGTAATCGGTTTTGACATGGGTGGCACCTCGACCGATGTATCACATTTTGCCGGTGTCTATGAACGCGATTACGAAACCTCCGTGGCTGGCGTACGCATGCGCACACCCATGATGCGCATCCACACGGTCGCCGCCGGTGGTGGCTCGATTCTGCATTTTGACGGCGCGCGCCTGCGCGTCGGGCCGGACTCGGCAGGCGCCAACCCCGGCCCCGCTTCCTATCGCAAGCAGGGACCGCTGACCATTACTGATTGCAATGTCATGCTGGGTAAAATTCAGCCGGACTATTTTCCTGCGGTCTTCGGCCCCAATGGCAGCGAACCGCTGGACGCGCAGGTCGTGACCGGAAAATTCGGTGTGCTGAGCAAGCAGGTGAGCCAGGCAACCGGCAGGCAGGTAAGTCCGGAAGAGCTGGCCGCAGGCTTTCTGGCGATTGGCGTACAGAACATGGCCGAAGCAATTAAACGGATTTCCGTGCAACAAGGCCATGATGTCACGCGCTATACGCTGACCACGTTCGGCGGCGCCGGTGGCCAGCATGCCTGCCTGGTTGCCGATGCACTTGGCATGACAACTGTGTTCGCCCACCCATTGGGCGGCGTGCTGTCAGCCTATGGCATGGGTCTGGCCGATCAGGTGGCCATTCGTCAGCAGACCGTGGAAAAGCCGCTACAAGAGGAGCTGATCCCGGAACTGAAGCAATTACGCGAGCAGTTGGGCGAGCAGGCCAGCGCGGAATTGGTGACACGACTGACCACAGGGATGCAGATCGTGCTGAACACGCGCGCTCAGTTGAAATACCAGGGCACCGATAGCGCCCTGGAAGTGGACTTTGCCGATGCAGGACAGATGCTTGCCGCATTCAATGAACAGTATCGCCAGCGATATTCATTTCTGATCGAAGACCGTCCACTGGTTGTCGAGTCCTTGCTGGTCGAAGCGGTGATTGCGGGCAGCCGAATTGACGAGGCAACTATTACGCGACGCGATGACAGCCTGCCTGTGGCAGACTCACATCGCCAAATGTACAGCAACGGGACCTGGCACGACACACCAGTATTTCCGCGGCAAGCGCTGCAGGCAGGCGACGTTGTCGCCGGCCCGGCCATTATTTCCGAAGCCAACCAGACTACGATTGTGGAAGACGGCTGGTCGGCCACGCTCAACAGCAAAGACCATCTGATTCTGACGCGGACCGTCCCCCTGCGCAATGCACTGGCCGTGTCCACAGATGCCGATCCGGTGATGCTTGAAGTATTCAATAATTTATTCATGTCGATTGCCGACCAGATGGGTCTGAGTCTGCAGAACACAGCCTATTCGGTCAACATCAAGGAGCGGCTGGATTTTTCCTGCGCGATTTTCGACGACCAGGGCAACCTGATTGCCAATGCGCCACATATGCCGGTGCATCTGGGCTCCATGAGCGAATCGATCAAGACGGTCATGCGGGAAAATGCCGGTAATATGCACCCGGGTGACGCCTATGTGGTGAACGATCCCTATCACGGCGGCACCCATCTGCCGGATATCACCGTTATTACACCTGTGTTTGATCGAGAAGAAAAACAGATCATTTTTTTCGTCGGTTCGCGCGGACACCATGCTGATGTCGGCGGACTTACGCCCGGATCAATGCCGCCGGATTCGACGACCATTGACGAAGAAGGCGTGCTTTTCACCAATTTCCAGCTGGTCCGCCATGGCCGGTTCCGCGAACAGGAAGCGCGGGACATTCTGATGTCGGGCAAGTATCCTGCCCGCAATCCCGATCAGAACCTGGCTGATCTGCAGGCACAGATTGCCGCCAACCAGAAGGGGGTCAGGGAACTGCATGCCATGTGTGATACTTTTGGTCTGGAGGTAGTGCAAGCCTATATGCAGCATGTTCAGGATAACGCCGAGGCGTCGGTGCGTCGCGTGATCCCTTTGCTGCGTGATGGCAGCTACACTTACAAGCTGGATAATGGAGCCGTAATACAGGTGGCGATCCGAATCCATGACGACCGTGAATCGGTAACAGTCGACTTTACCGGCTCATCAGCACAACTGACCAATAACTTTAATGCGCCGGCTTCGATCGCCGTGGCTGCCGTGCTTTATGTCTTTCGCACGCTGGTGAATGATGAAATTCCGCTCAATGCCGGTTGCCTCAAGCCTATCAATATCGTGATACCACCGGCGTCCATGCTCAACCCTGAACTACCCGCTTCAGTGGTGGCCGGCAATGTGGAAACATCCATGTGCATTGTGAATGCTCTGTATGGTGCACTGGGTGTACTGGCCGCAAGCCAGGGCACCATGAACAACTTCACTTTCGGCAATGCCCGCTACCAGTATTATGAAACCGTCTCTGGCGGCACCGGCGCCGGACCCGTGTATCTGGATTCGGACGATGAAGGCTTTGACGGTACGTCATTGGTGCAGGCCCATATGACCAATTCCCGGCTCACCGACCCTGAAGTACTGGAGCTGCGCTTCCCTGTACGCCTTGAGTCTTATGCCATCCGCCACGGTTCCGGCGGCAAGGGCAAATGGCACGGTGGCGATGGCGGCATCAGGCGCATGCGTTTCCTGGAATCGATGACTGCTGCCATTCTTTCCAATAACCGCAAATACGCGCCCTTCGGTCTGAAAGGCGGAGAGCCGGGCCAGACCGGCAGGAACTATATCGAGCGCGCAGATGGTTCTGTGACCGAGCTCGGCCCGCAAGATAATGCCAGTCTGCAGCCCGGGGATACATTTGTGATTGAAACACCGGGGGGCGGTGGCTACGGCCAGGCAGAATGAGCTGATTTGAATGCAACTTGTTGCGGGATCCTATTGTTCGATCCTGTTGCGGCGCAAGCGCAGCTTGAATGCGACTCACAAGTGCTGGCCGCCAACAGGCGGCTGCGCCTGCACTTAAGGCACGGTTGTTCAATTGGCATAGCAGATACGGGGCAACTGGCCTATCGCACATGCAATAGCACTTGGCGTAGGTCACCGGTATTCCGCCATGCAAAACACATAACGCTTCGACATTAGAGCCGATGAAACCCGCAAGTCCATATTTCATTTGTATTGGGCCTGGAAGCGGATACACTATGCGGGAGAGTGTCCGCCCGGACACCCGAAGTAATGCGACACAACGATAAAAAATACTTCCACAGGAGACATGCTATGACTTTGACTTCCCATACGATCACACCGCTGCGGTCTCTGGCACTGGCGACCCTGGCTGCCTGCTGTGTTGCCAGCGCCGCGCACGCAGCAGGATATCCCGAGCGCCCGGTTACCCTGATTGTGCCCTTCCCGCCTGCCGGAACAACCGATCTGATCGCCCGGCATGTTGCCCAGGCGCTGGAAAAGGAGCTGGGCCAGAGCATTGTGGTCGAGAATCGGGCCGGTGCCGGCGGCAATGTAGGCATGGGCGCATTGGCGCGCGCCAAAGCCGATGGCTATACCATTGGCATGGGCACCATCGGAACACAGACTATCAACCAGTTTCTGTACAAGGATATGCCCTTTGACCCACAAAAGGATTTTGTGCCCATTGCCCTGGCAGGCACCACACCGAATATCATTGCCGTCAATGCCAATTCAGATATCAAGTCGCTTGGGGATCTGATTGCAAAAGCCAAGGCGGCAAAAGATAAAAAACTTAGCTACGCTTCTCCTGGTGTGGGTTCATCGGTGCATCTGACCGGCGCCTATCTGGAAGATGCAGCCGGCATCAGCATGCTGCATGTACCGTTCAAAGGTGTGTCCGGTTCCATGCCCGCGCTGATCGGCGGTCAGGTGGACATCCTGATGGATAATCTGCCCAGCACGTTATCACAAGTGAAAGATGGCGGAAAAGTACGTGCAGTGGCCGTAACGGGTGCGCAGCGGGATCCTGCCATCCCGGATGTCCCGACGGTGGCCGAATCGGGCCTGCCGGGCTTTGATGTGAACGCATGGTTTGCTCTGTATGCCCCAGCCGGCACACCACCCGAAGCTATCAAAACGCTGGTTGCTGCTGCAGAAAAAGCCTTGGCCTCAAAAGACTTGAAACACAAGCTGCAACAGACCAGCACCCAGCCAGGCACGATATTCGGCGCCGATCTGACCGCATTCGAGGCCAAGGAACGTGAGCGCTGGAACAAGCTGATTCAGGACAAACATATTCAGTCCAAATAATTTTTATTGTTAACCCGTTCCGTACACGGAACACAGTTGAGAAAGGTTTATAGATTCATGAACGGAGCAGATAGTCTTTGCGATACTTTGCTGGAAAACGATATTGATGTATGTTTCGCCAATCCCGGCACCTCTGAAATGCATTTTGTAGCAGCGCTGGATCGCAAACCTCAGATGCGCTGCGTGCTGGGTGTTTTCGAGGGCGTGGTCACGGGCGCCGCCGACGGTTATGCGCGGATGGCCGATAAACCAGCTGCTACCCTGCTGCATTGCGGCCCAGGTATGGCCAACGGTCTGGCCAACATGCACAACGCCAGGCGCGCCCATACCCCAATGGTCAATGTCGTGGGTGACCATGCCAGCTATCATTTGCAATACGATGCACCGCTGACCAGCGATATCGAAAGCCTTGCCACACCCATGTCAGACTGGGTACGGCGTATTGCCTCGGCCGACGATGTATCCGGCGCCGCCGCAGCGGCGATCAGTGCGGCAAACAGTGGCTATGGTGCCGTTACCACGCTGATTCTGCCGGCAGATGCCGCATGGACAGAAACATCGACTCCCATACAAAAAGCACCACCGGTCAAGCGTACACAGGTTACGCCGGAAGCTTTGCGAGCGGCTACCGAAGCGCTCAATAACGGTCGCAATACAGTGATCCTGCTATCCGGTAAGGCGCTACGCAGCAAGGCGCTGGAGACCGCAGCCCGGATTGCCGAGCGTACCGGCGCCCGGCTGATGGCACAACAATCCAATAGCCGCATTGAACGGGGCGCAGGTCGTGTGAAGATAGAACGCGTGCCATTCAGTGTTGATCTTGCCATCAAAGCGCTGCAAGACACCGAACAGTTGATTCTGGTGGGTGCCAAAACGCCGGTTGCCTTTTTTGCATACCCAGGCAAGCCAGGCGAGCTCGTTCCTGAAAATTGCAAACGTATTGAACTGACTCAGCCGGACGACGATCTGCCTGGTGCCTGGAGGCCCTGGCTGATGCCGTGGGTGCAACCAAAACACCGATCAGCCTGCTGGCAGAACGTGTTGATATTGGCCTGCCGACCGGAACACTGGACGCGGCCGCCGTGATCCAGGCGATTGGCAGCCTGCTGCCCGAGAACGCGATTATTTGCGATGAGTCTGTCACCTCTGGCAGGGATTCGTTCAAATCGACTTTCGGTTCGGCACCCCACGATTTCCTGCAGATCACGGGTGGCGCCATCGGGATCGGAATCCCTATGGCCACCGGTGCGGCTGTTGCATGCCCGGATCGCAAAGTGGTCCTGATGCAGGCGGACGGCAGTGGCATGTATACCCTGCAGGCCCTGTGGACGCAGGCCCGCGAACAACTGGATGTGGTCACTGTCGTCTTTGCAAATCGCAGTTATGCCATATTGCATAACGAATTCAAGCAGGTTGGCGCTGGCGCGCCCGGCCGCAATGCCCATCGCATGCTGGATCTGGATAACCCGGCGTTCGACTGGGTGCACATGGCCAACGCGGCCGGCGTTGAAGCCGCCCGGGTAACCACTACCTCAGCCCTATCGGATGTGCTGCGCAGCGCCATGGCGCGCAAGGGACCGTTTCTGATTGAAGCGGTCATCTGATCCAGAACCTGGTGAGCGCAGCGAAATTACAGTTGCGCTCACCATATACAATCTTGCACTGGCTGAGCAAGTCACGGAATATCCCCACCTTCGATATTCGATATTTCCGAGCTTGCCTGATCTGCAGGCATTGCCAGTGCAATTAATCCGAGAACCGGACCGATCGCAAGTATAAGCGTAGATATTTGTCCAAACGATTCTATTATTCTGGTCATGATAAGAATTGAAATCATCGTTATTGCAAACCCAATCGCATTCTGAAGAGCGAGTGCTGAGCCAACGTACTCAGGAGGGCAAGCCTGAGCTGACATGGCTGAAAATTGGGGAGAGTCCGCTACCACGGCAGCCCCCCAAATCAGAAATAAAATCAATGTAATCGTTGGGGACATCCAATGTCCGATAACAGCGAAAATGATGCAGCACACGCACGACAAGGATAGCGCCGAGACAGCAACTGAACGGTTTGACAGTCGATGTGAAAAAACACCTCCGATGACGCATCCAATAGCCCCTGCCGAGATAGTATAGAACGATATCGTAGAGATGCTTGAGCTATTGCTTGTAATCGCAGAGGAGATCAACAAAGGCACAATCGCCCAAAATGCATATAACTCCCACATATGCCCGAAATATCCAAAAGCTGCTTGTCGAAATGAAGGCCTCGCGAAAGCCGATTTCAAACCCAAAATTGCGCTTCCCTTTTTTTGCGGTGTATGCCGCTTGATTTGCCCATGAGGCCCTTCCCCGAGCGCAAGAATAAGCAATGCCCCACAAACGGATAAACAGGAAGAAGCTGATACAATCATATACCAGGGATAAGAGGCGGCAAGCGCCTTTAATCCGTGAGGTAAAGCAGTTCCCAAGGTTAGCATCGCAACGAGAATGGACAGCCCCCAGCCTGCTTTTTCGGGAGCCCATTTTATGATCATCTTCATTCCAAGAGGGTATATGCCTGCTAGCGTCAAACCAACCAGAAACCGCAATAGGACGCCCAGCCATATCCCGTTGGCCAGAAGGGCAAAAAGCAAATTAAGCACAGCGCCGAGAATGGCGGACACTGCAAATATGTTGCTGGCGCGAAATTTATCAGCCAAACCCGTCAGTGATAGGAGCAAAGTACCTACAATGAATCCTCCTTGTACTGCACTGGTCAACCAGCCAATTTGTGCGACGCTGACATGCCACAGATCCATAAGATCCTCACTCGCTGCGTTTGCGCTGAACCAAAGCGATGTGCCGAACAATTGCGCTAATGAAATAGTAGTAATCGGCCCAGGCCATTTTTCTAATGAAATTCTCATGAAATCCTCGTTTGCTTTGCACTATCATGGGCGAAACTTATTCACTGACAGACACCCGATGCCCTGGAGGATGCTATGAATTTCAGACAACTTGAAAGCTTCCTGGCGATTGCCGAGTTAAATAGTTTCGCGGCAGCTGCGGATCGCCTGTGTGTAACGCAGTCTACAATTTCCGCTCGCATTCATGAGCTAGAGCAAGTGCTGGGCGTCGAGCTGTTTGACCGCACACAACGAACCGCGAGACTTACCCTGAAAGGGCGGGAATTGATCAATTATGCTGCTCAAATCATGTCTCTTTCCTCCGAAATCAGGCTTCGTATTGGAGCTAAGGACGCGCTTACAGGAGTTGTTCGTATCGGTGTTGCAGAACTGGTTGCCATTTCCTGGTTGCCTGACCTTGTGAATGCCGTTCGTCATGAGTATCCCAATATTAAATTAGAATTCGAAGTCGGGCTCAACCCATCTCTTATCGAAGGAATTCGAAACGGGCGACTTGATCTGGTTATCCTGGCTGGGAAATTTCAAGAACCCGGCTTCGATGCTTTTGATCTCGGCCGAGTCCGATTTTCATGGATGTCTTCGCCAACGATGTTTCCCGGCCAGGAGAAAATAAAATTGGAAGAGCTCCGTAAGTTGCCTATCCTCTATCAGGGTAAAAACTCCTTTACCAACGGAATTATGGAGCAAATCCTGGGTATTTCCAGTGTGCGAGAACGAACGGGAATGACGTGTAATAGCCTTGACGCGTTATTTGCACTCACGCAAGCCAGTGTCGGCATTGGATTTCTTCCTGTCTCGCATTATTCAGATGCGATCAGAAATGGCAAATTGAAAATAATCCAGACGGAACCGAAATACTTTTTGATGCCATTTTCCATTTCCTGCGCGAGCAACTCGCCAGAGTTGTTTACAGATATTGCTCGTCTATGTGTACAGAGCAGCAAATTCGACAAACTGATCGAAGAAGCGGAACCGTCAACGCACATCCCCCAGGCAGACATACTTTAATTCCAGGTAATCATCAATTCCGTACTTTGACCCTTCACGTCCCAATCCAGATTCTTTAATCCCTCCGAATGGTGCAACTTCGGTAGAAATTCTGCCTGTGTTGAACCCGACAATACCGGCTTCCAGCTGTTCTGAAACCCTCCAGAAGCGGCGCAGGTCATTTGTGAAAGCATATGCCGCAAGCCCATATGGGGTGGCATTGGCAGCCTGGATCACTTCTTGTTCTGAATCGAATCGAATCAGCGGCGCGACCGGACCAAACGTTTCTTCACTATTGAGTAAGGCATCCTGCGGTACGTCAATTAACACTGTAGGAGCAAAGAAATTTCCGTTGCCCTCAATTCTATTGCCACCCATTGCTACCTTGGCGCCCTTACCAACGGCATCCTGGATATGTCTTTCAATTTTTTCGACTGCAATCTGGTTTATTAATGGACCTTGATCTGTTTCATGCAATAAACCATCTCCAAGACGGAAACTTGAAATTTTGTTCTTCAGTTTTTCAGCGAATTCATTGTAGATCGAACTATGTACGAAAATCCGGTTAGCGCAGACACATGTCTGCCCCGTGTTTCTAAACTTGGCGGCGATCACTTCTGTGACCGACAGGTCGAGATCAGCATCTTCGAATACGATAACCGGCGCGTTTCCACCCAGTTCCATCGATACCTTTTTCATTGTAGCCGCGCAAGCCGCAGTAAGAATTTTGCCAACCGGCGTAGAACCGGTAAACGTAAGCTTGCGCACTCTTGGATCTGCAGTAAAGACACCACCAATTGCCTGTGCATCGCCAGCAACCACATTTATTGCCCCGTTTGGAAAACCGGCTGCTTCGGCCAAGGCAGCTAATGCAAACGCTGTTAAGGGCGTTAATTCCGATGGTTTGAGCACAACAGTACATCCGGCAGCAAGTGCAGGGGCAAGCTTTCTAGTAATCATTGCCGCAGGAAAATTCCATGGCGTGATTGCAGCCACCACGCCAATGGGCTCTTTGGAAACCATGATTCGTGAGTCTTGTGTTGGTGCAGGAATGAGATCGCCGTATACACGCTTTGCTTCTTCAGAAAACCACTCCACAAAGGAAGCCGCATAACGAATTTCTCCAACGGCCTCGTTCAATGGTTTGCCTTGTTCTGCGGTAAGCAATCGGGCAAGATCGGTTTCATGTTTCAGTATCAAGTCAAACCAGGCTCGCAAAATCCTGGCACGCTCCTTGCCAGTTTGAGACTTCCATTCGGGTAACGCTTTAGTGGCCGCATCCACCGCCGCTTCTGCATCTTTAGAACTCCCTTTCGGGATGGTAGCAATGATAGTCCCGGTTGCAGGGTTAATTACCTCAATGACATGATCGGATGCCGAGCCAACCCATTTACCATTTATAAATAATCGCTCTTTGGCGTAAGGCGCAAACGATTTATCAAGTCCAATGTCAATCATCAAATATCCTTTAAAGAATCCGGAAATAACTGCGTTTGTAATGCCTGTCAGGATTTGGCCTTAAGATCAATACCCTTGGTCTCTTTCATCATTAATGCCGCGATGATCGTAATTACCGCCAGTACAGTCTGATATGCCGAAAACATCCATCCTGCATTGATGGACTGCACCCATGACATGAGGTATGGCGCCGTTCCACCAAATATGCCAATAGCAAGTGATGTCAAAATACTTACGCCAACGGCACGCACTCGTGCTGGAATCAATTCCGCCATCAGCGCCGGATAGTGACCAACGCCCACTGTCCAGACCAGAAGAGCCAGGCTTTGTGCCGCAAAAAGCGTCCATGGCTGACTAGTGAGTATTGATGTGATTGGCATACCCATAACCGCTACCAATAACGCAAATGTAATAACCATTGGCCGTCGGCCAAAACGATCAGAAAGCATGCCAAATATAGGCAGAAATATGATCGTGCAAGCCTGCGCTAAAAGACTCGCGATGAATGCGCCGTTAGGATCCATTTTGTATTGCGCTATAACCATAGCGGGCGCAAAGGCAATCCAGGTGTAGTACCAGACATTCATGGCTGCATTCAGCACAATCACCAGCAGCGACATCTTCAGTATTTTTGTCTTGGTGATAGGTTCTACAACCGCTGTGTCATTCTCGGCTTTCTGAATGCTTTCGAACGCATCAGTTTCATGCGCTTGTCGGCGCAGAAAAAGAACATAGACACCTAAAAGAGCGCCAAGACCAAATCCAATTCTCCAGCCCCAGTTTTGCATCTGCTCGGGTGCCAGCACGCCTGTCAGCAATGCCGCAACGCCTGTTGCCAACATGACTCCGATAATTACACTGACGTATACAGAGCTGGTCCATAGACCTCGTTTCTTATTGGGTGCAATCTCTGCGATATATACATATGAAACCCCCGACTCACCGCCATGGGCGAATCCCTGTATCAGACGCATGATAAAAAGCCCCAAAGACGCCCAGGCGCCGATCGACTCATACGTGGGTAATAACGCAATTCCTAAACTGGCCCCGGCAAGCATCAGCATTGTGATCAGCAAAGTAAGCTTTCTTCCGCTTTTATCGGCTATACGACCAAACACGAGACCACCAAGCGGTCTTGCAATGAAGCCACCCGCAAAAATAGCCAGCGTGGACAATAGCGCAGATGTCGGATCCGCTTTCTGGAAGAAATTGGCGGCCAGATAAGTGGTTAGCGTTCCGTAGATTGTCCAGTCATACCACTCTAAAACATTGCCAACTGCGGCTGCCTTCAATGATTTGCGTCTTTTTTCAAGAGACAGTCCTGACAACGCTTCCGTTTCGACTGTGGTATCCATTATTTTTGTTGTCATATCTAGAGTCACCGTCATGGCACTCCTCCTTTGTTAATAGTATTTTTATAAATGGCTTATTTACGGTAACTACTTGCCGGATGCGGCTTGGCCAAACGAGGACCAGCAGCGAATAGTTTCTCCCTCAATGTGCCTTCTTCGTATTGTGTTTTGTATACTCCGCGTTCTTGCAGAATCGGCACGACATGATCTACGATGTCGTTGATGGTGTCCGGCGCAACAGCATAAGCAAGATTGAATCCATCGACGCTGTTTCTTCAACCCATTGCTGCAATTCGTTTGCAACGGTCTCAGCAGAGCCGACAATTAAAGGCCCTGAGCCTCCGACTGCAATATGTTCGGCCACTTCCCCGACAGTCCAGACACGATTGGGATCGGAAATCGTAAAACGGTCAATGGCTGTTTGCATACTGTCGTTTTTTATATGCTTAACCGGCTCGTTGGGATCACAAGAGGAGAAATCTATACCGCTCCAGCCTGACATGAGCGTTAAGGCGCCTTCATGCGAGGCATATTTCCGATACTCGGCCAACTTTTCCTGGGCCTGGGCATCAGTGCCCCCGACAATTAAAGTCATCATGCCGAAGATCGCTATGCTGTCACCAGATCTGCCCTGTTCCTGGGTCGCAGCTCGCAGCTTTTTAACTGTCGAGGTCAGTACCTTCTTGGTCGGGCTGCTTGCAAAAACACACTCGGCGTGCCGTCCTGCGAATGTTTGTCCCTTGGATGAAGCCCCCGCCTGATATAGTACTGGCGTTCTTTGCGGAGAGGGTTCCGATAAATGGATCCCGTTCAGACGGAAATAAGTGCCGTCATGTTCCACGGGATGCACTTTCGAAGGATTCACATATATGCCGGTTTCCCTGTTTCTTTCTACAGCATCGTCTTCCCAGCACCCCTCCCAAAGTTTGTACATTATTTCCATGTACTCTTCGGCGATTTCATAACGTGTATCATGACCGGTCTGACTCGTAGCGCCGGCAGCTTTGGCTGCACTGTTCAGATAACCAGTGACAATGTTCCAACCCACTCGACCGTTTGTAAGATGATCAAGCGTGCTCATTTTGCGGGCGAATGTGTAGGGTGGTTCGTATGTAAGTGAGCCTGTAATACCAAATCCCAGATGTTTTGTTACGTCAGCCATTGGCGGAACAATTAAAAAAGGGTCGTTACTGGGCACCTGGACTGCATTTCGAAGCGCCGCATCCGCATTTGAGCCATATACATCATAGATACCAGTGACATCAGCAAGAAAAAGTCCGTCAAACATGCCTTCTTCAAGCTTGCGAGCGAGGTTCTGCCAGTATTTGATTGATTTATATTCTCCGGATCGATCATTGGGATGACGCCATAGTCCTTGCGACTGATGAACCGCAGTGTTCATGTCGAAGGCATTAAAAAGAATCTTTTTTTTCACTGTATATCTCCTGATATCAGGTAAGGTAAGATGAGCGTTAATGTTGAGCGCAGCGCCCCCTTGCACGAAGTATGCAACGCGCTCTTAAGTTCGTTATCAAGTTTGTTGGGGTTTAAGCTGCTTTCTCGAGTTGATTCAGCGAAACATATTTACCGCTGTGATACACAAGTGGGTTCCCGCCATGTATCGCTGTTCGGACGACACGACCAATGAGTATCGTATGATCTCCGGCCACATACCGCTGCTGGACTTCACACTCTCCATGGGCTACGGCGCCGATTATGCACGGGCTGCCGGTCAGGCCATGAGTAAAATCTACATTTTTAAGCTTGTCTTCGCCTTTTGTGGCAAATACATTTGAAATTTCAGCTTGCTGGTCGGATAAAAAATTGATGCAAAAATGCCCGCTTTCGTTGATGGCATCAAGCGTATTTGAATTGTTCGCGAGACTGACCAGGAACAAAGGCGGGTTTAAAGACAGCGACAGTACCGCAGTCATTGTCACGCCAGTGCCTTTTCCATTTGAGTCTGATGTGGATATCACTGCTACGCCAGCGGCAAACTGGCCGGCAAATTTACGAAGATCGACTTGAGAAGCATTTTGGTTTTGAACTTGCATGATATTTCCTCCTGTGAGGACAAATGCTACGCATGCACTCTTATCAATTCAAACGATTTATTATGATCGAAATACTTCGAAATTTTCAATGAATCAATTTTCGGTTGAATCCGCAATCAATTGAAACCCTTGACTCTCATTGCGGATATGGTGTCTTTGCCCGATTAAAAATCCACCTCATGCACAGGACAGCAGGCAATGCCTGACCCGTTCCAATGCCGTCTGTAATACTTCCGGCGTCACTGACCCAAGCGCCAGACGAATCGCATGGGGCACGTGGATAGTGGCAGCAAAGGCTCTGCCGTTGATACGGAAATCTGTTCTCGCATGAGCGCCATGGCGATCTGATCTGCGCGTACCTCTTCGGCCAGGGGAATCCACAGGAAATAGGATGAAGGATGGCCGACGCACGAAATACCCGCCAGGATCTTGCGCGCCATAGCCTGACGGGATTGTGCGTCTTCGCGTTTCTCGCGTTCAAGCTGCAACACGGTGCCGTCGCGAATCCATTCAATTGTCATGGCGGTCATCACACCCGGCGTACTCCAGGTCGTGGCGCGTATGGCCCGCTCCAGCGATGCAATATGAGTGGGTGGCGCTGCGACCAGGCCCACGCGCAATCCTGCCGCCACATTTTTTGAGAACCCGGTGATGTAGATTGTGATATCCGGCGCAAGTTGGGCAATAGGGGCAGGCGCTTCATCAACCAGAAAGGCGTAGGCGGCATCTTCGATAATAAGCAGGCTGTATTTACGCGCCACGGCAACCAGTTGCTGCCTGCGATTTTCACTCATGACCCAGCCTAGCGGATTGTTCATAGTGGGCATGGTATAGACCGCCTTTATGCGGCGCGCGCGACACAGCTTTTCCAGTACAGCCATATCGGGACCCCGATTGTCTGCCGGTATGGGCACCAGCTCCAGATGCAGCATCTGCGCCAGCACCCGAAAACCAGGGTAGGTCAAGGCATCCACGGCAACCACATCGCCCGGATTCAGACATGCCATTACCGTCATCGCCAGGCCATCCTGTGCGCCGTTCACGATCAGGATCTGCCCGGCATCCACACTGAGCCCGCGGTGCGCCAGATACTGCGCCATCGCTGCCCGATCGTGGGCCCTGCCGCCATAAGGCTGATAGCGCAACAACGAAGCCAGGTCGCCCGAGGTAGACAGTTGCCGGAGCGCATTGCGCAACAATTCGGTCTGCTGTGGCAGCGAAGGGTAATTGAAGTTGAGATCTATCATGTCGGCAGCGACCACGTGCTGATCCGTTCCCTGGCCGGGCGTGAGCGCGATGGCGCGCACATAGGTGCCGCGCCCGGTTTCACCGCTGATCAGCCCCATGGCCTGAAGCTCGGCGTAGACCCGGGTTGCCGTGACCAGAGACATGCCCTCGCGCGCGGCCAGTTGCCGATGGGTCGGTAGCCGGGTTCCCGGCGCCAGCTGGCCTGCCTGGATTTGCTGCGCAAACCGGTCAACAACAGTTTTATATCGCAGGCGGGCCATAGGCAGATGTATCCATGACAATAATTTGATTGTCATGATTATAAGTTCTAAGATTGCATTTTGCCATTGCTGTCTCACAATATTACAGGCGCAATTGCAGGTGTGATAGATGACGGATGTTCAATCGGGTGAATACATGAAACACGGAAATTGGCAGGCAAATACAGCAGGCGGCTGGCTCAATGGGTTTCTGGGCGTGCTGATTTTCAGTGGCTCGCTGCCGGCAACTCGGGTGGCGGTGTTGCAATTTGATCCGATATTTTTAACGGTCGCTCGTGCGACCATCGCCGGGGTTCTGGCGCTGATCATGCTGCTGATGTTCAGGCAAAAACGCCGACACGGGCGCAGTTGGTCCCGCTGCTCATCGTGGCATTGGGTGTGGTGGTGGGATTCCCGCTACTGACGGCGCTGGCGCTGCAGCATGTCACGTCGGCGCATTCCATTGTGTTTATCGGTCTGTTGCCGCTGGCCACGGCGGTGTTCGGCGTATTGCGGGGCGGCGAGCAGCCGCGCCTGCCTTCTGGTTGTTTTCTGTCACCGGTAGCTGCTGGTGGCAGGCTTTGCCTTGTCACAAGGCCTGAGCGCATCCCTGACCGGGGATTTGCTGATGCTTGCCGCCGTGCTTGTCTGCGGGCTGGGTTATGCCGAGGGCGCGGCGCTATCGCGCAATCTGGGCGGCTGGCAGGTGATCTGCTGGGCATTGCTGCTGTCTTTGCCTGCCATGCTGGTTCTCTCGCTGCTGACCATGCCGGATTCGTTCGCCGGCATCGGCGCTCCGGCCTGGGCAGGCCTGGCTTATGTGTCGCTGTTCAGCATGCTTATCGGTTTTGTGTTCTGGTATCGCGGTCTGGCCCAGGGCGGCATTGCCGCTGTCGGCCAGTTGCAATTGCTGCAGCCTTTCTTTGGTCTTGCGCTGGCCGCGACGCTGCTACACGAACCGGTCAGCATGCTGATGGTCGGCGTTACAGTCGCGGTCATTGCATGTGTTGCAGGGTCCAAGCGTTTTGCCTGAGGCTGGGGCAGAATGGTCTGGCCGTCTGCGGGGCGGTTGATTATGACAAATGCAATAGCACGCTAGCGTTGCTGCAGTCGCCACAATATTGACCTACTCCTGCGGACTGCCCTGCTTCCAGTAATTGCTGATACGCATTCTCGATTTATCAATGCCCTTTTCTTCAAGCAGGTACTGGCTGATAGCCCGCATTTGGGCCGCCTGGCCACCGCCCCAGATATAACCTTCACCGGCCGGTAGCACGAAGGCGCGCACGGCGTCGATCAACGTTTGCTCCGGCTGTTGCCGGCGGTACAGCCAGGTGATTTGTACATCGGCCTGCGTCTGAAAGTGCTGTTCTTCGTCGGCGTTTTCCACCAGTGCAATCACGTGGACTTTGGCGCCTTCAGGCAATTCTTCAAGACGCCGACCGATAGCCGGCAGTGCTGTTTCATCCCCGATCAACAGTTGCCAGTCAAAGTCTGATGCCATGACAAATGAGCCGCGCGGCCCGGCCATGACCAGTTGATCACCCGCTGTTGCGCCTTCCACCCAGCTTGAAGCCGGCCCATCGCCATGCAGCACAAAATCAATATCCAGTTCATTATCTGCGGGACGATAGCGTCGTGGAGTGTAATCGCGCGCCGGCGGGCGCACAGCGCCTTCTGGAAATTGCAGCCCGGCTTCAGTGTTATTCGGGACGACGGGCTGGCCATCGGCTGGGAAAAACAGCTTCATATGATCATCGAACGAGGCAGAGATAAAGTCGTCCAGATCGGGGCCATGAAAGGTGACACGGACCATGCGCGGCGTCAGGCGCCTAACCTGCGCTACTTGCAACAGGCGGGCCTTGAGCGGGTGGCGTACGCGCAGGGGCGTATGTTCGGGAGGAATCGGAGTTTGCATCATTGTCAGGGTACTCTTAGGGTGAATCTGTTGAAAATGCCGTCGATAAACAGGGTTGGGCGCGCATCCAGGTGCGTGCATCTAATGGCTCGCGCATTCGGCGAGCGCAGTACCGCAGTGGTACTGATCAGTTGATGTTATCGCGGCGGTGTACAGGGCTGGTTGATTTGCGCAATGGCGTTTTGCAAAATCGTGGCGATGCGCTTTTGCTCCTGTGGATCGGCCCCGCTTTTAAGCAGCAATGCGCGCTTCAGGGTCAGGCGTGCGGCCAGAAACTCTGGCAGCCAGCCGTCATTGCCGGTGGCATCGCTGTCAGCGGCCATGGCGCCCTGGATGTACTTCATTTTGTTGGCCAGATGCACCAGCATGGCTAGCAGTTCCTCTGCCTGGTCACGGTGTTCATTCAGAAATGCCAGACCTTCGGGCAACAAGGCATAGGATTTTTTATTGCTGTTGACCGCCACCGAGGCATAGCCTATTTCCTGGATGTAGGTAAGTGCTGGATACACCATGCCGGGGCTGGGCTTCCAGTACCCACCGGAACGGCTGTCCAGTTCCTTGACAAGCTCATAACCGTGACTGGGCTGTTTTTCAAGCAAAGCCAGCAACATAAGCTGCAGATCGTCCGATGAAAATTTGCGGCCACGAGTAAAGTTTGCGTCGTGGCGATGCCGGCCATGTTCGCGCTGACGATGCGCTGGCGACTTGTCTTTTCTCATTTTGCTCCCTTATCAATATATCGTACGATATATTTTATGATCTTAATAGTCAAGCAAAAAAGAAATAAAATCGATTATTTCTTGCTCATTTTCATGGCATATAACCAATATTTAAATTTATTTATGCGCTTGAATACAGGATACTTTGTTTCATAACTCCTTCATTTTTAATGATAAATGGAGTATTCACATTACTGACGGAATGGCCATGATTGATATATATAATAAAAATCATTACTATTTGCATAAGCGATACAAAATATGGCATGGAGATTTTATGCTGAATGAAATAAAGAGCGAAGCATGCGCGGTGAACGGCCAGGATTATCTCGTGCGCTGGCGCCAGGCCATGACAGATGGCAATGATGCATTCAGCAGCGGCCGCTACAGGGAAGCTATCGGACACTATGATCTTGCCCTGACCACGGCTACGGATTTGTTTGGTCAGGCCGACGATGCCGATAGCGCCATTGCCGCGTATGTGATTGCGCATCACAATCTGGCCGATACCTACGAGCGTCTTGGCAGCCAGGCGCTGCAACGCCTGCACTTGTGCCTGGCACACGAGAAACTGTGCGCGGCAATGAATGATCACGCACTGCCGCAAGTGTGGCAATTGGCAGCCATGCATCACAGCCGGCGCACCTATGGTGAACTTACCCGTTTTCTGAGCCTGCACCCGCAAGATAATCAAGCGCAACTGGCGGCAAGCCAGGGCGCGGCTGGCATCACACTTGACATAGCCATGCATTAACAGGCTTTCTCTTGCATTCACGCCTTTGCGGGTTGAGCGCCCGCAATCGACTGACGTCCCCTGTGAGGACTCAGTTTATCGATCCCTTTAACACTGAATTACATCAGGAGCACTTCATGTCTTATACCCTTCCCGCTTTACCTTACGCTTACGATGCACTCGAACCCAATATCGATGCACAAACGATGGAAATCCACTACACCAAACACCATCAGACATATATCAACAACCTGAATGCCGCGCTGGAAGGGGCAAACCTGCCCACGCCTGCTGTTGAGGAGTTGATTTCCGATATCGATAAATTGCCCGAATCCGTGCGCGCGGCGGTACGCAATAATGGGGGAGGCCATGCCAATCACAGCCTGTTCTGGCAAGTCATGTCGGCAGAGGGCGGCGGCCAGCCCGATGGCAAACTTGCCACAGCCATCGACACGGACCTGGGTGGTCTGGAAAAGTTCAAGGAAGCCTTCACCAAAGCCGCTATTTCCCGCTTCGGCAGCGGCTGGGCCTGGCTGAGCGTTACACCCGAAAAAAAACTGGTTGTTGAAAGCACCGCCAATCAGGACAGCCCACTGATGACGGGCAACACACCGATTCTGGGCCTGGATGTGTGGGAACACGCTTACTATCTGAAGTACCAGAACCGTCGACCCGAATACATTGCTGCGTTTTACAATGTGGTCAACTGGCCCGAGGTAGCGCGCCGCTATGAGGCTGCACTCGCCTGATCACACTCGCCAGAGGGCATGCTTCTCATTGCATCCTTCTGGCCAAACAACGGAGGCAAAGGCAGGCCGGGACCTGTCTTTGCCGTTGAACACAAAGAACGCCTGCTGTAAGCCAACGTATGGCAGCGGCGCGGCTGACAGTCAACTTGGTCGGCGAAGAAACCGCTGGTCCGCTTACGGATTAATGCGTTGGCCGATTAATGCAATTGACGTCTTTCACACCGATGCATAGCGCCGATAGATTCAGGTGCGACGAGGTCGCGGAATATGACTCATGAGCGACTGTGCAAAGCCGCCATCGACCACAATTTCTGCGCCGTTAACGTAGGCTGAGCGATTGCTTACAAGAAAGACGGCCACATTGGCAATATCTTCTGACATGCCGATACGACGTTGAGGCACGGCGTTTTCTCGTTGCTCACGCACGTGTGAATCAACATAGTAAGGCTCGCTCAAAGGTGTGCGAATTAATCCCGGACTGATCGCATTGCTGCGTACGCCCTGCGGCCCCCATTCAACCGCCAATTGCCGGGACAGCATCAGGATAGCCGATTTGGTTGTGCTGTATGCCCCGCTGAAGGGCTGAGGGTTTGAACCAGCGATGGATGCAATATGAACGATAGCGCCCTCGCCCCGGGCCTGCATGGACCGGCCAAAGGCGCGAGCGCAGCGCAAATAGCCGGTCAGGTTGACGTCAATCTGACGACGCCAGTCTGCGATATCAATCGCATCTAGATGCCCCTGCACAGACACCGCTGCATTATTGACCAGTGCAAAACAGTTACCCAATTGCCTGCTGACGGTTTCTGCAGCCGCAGCGACCTGATCATCGTCAGCCACATCGCAGGCCAGCGACAGGCATTCTCCCTTGGCATTGGCACGCAACCGGGCCACTTCGCCAGGCGGTAATGCCTGACGATCGAGCATGGCGACATGCGCGCCATTTTCAAGCAGCGCTTGCACCGTTGCTCGACCGATACCGCCATTTGCGCCGGTGACTGCTACGACCCTGTCTGTAATATCCAACCACGTATCGTTCATCCTGAATCCTTAGCTCCGTCTGGGTTATGTATTATGCGCACAGGTCACGCGCGACTGCGTAGAACGAATCTGCACCTGACTGCCATGGGCTTCGTCGAAAAAGCGTATCCACGCAGCCACGATCCCGGCTTGCAGCCCACTGGGTATGCCGGCTGTGACCTGCGTCTGGGCGCGCCACGACCAGCTTGTTATTATCTTATCCGGCATGCGTTGCACACACTAGTTGCAAATCACGTAAAACACAATCGAGCATTCAATAGACAATAGGCGCTCAAGCAATGAACCCGATGCACCAATCACAGCTGTCATCGCTTTGTTGCCGCCTGTTAAATAACGCATGTGATAAAAATGACCGCATGCCATTGCTCCTGAATTTGCAGTATTGTTCTGCGGGTGTGCCCCTTATCGCGGAAAAGCCATCAGTGTATAAAAAGCTTTCGCCACAAAGATGGCGATGCAATTACGACAATGATGACTAAGTTTCCAACTGGAGCGAGACCAAGCATGAAATTTTTTCGAAGTACCGTTCTGATCGGTGCATCTGTACTGGCCTTCACTGCCGCCACGGCACATTCGCAAACCGCCAACCACTACCCCGATAAACCGATAAAGATCGTCGTTCCCTATTCACCTGGCGGGTTCACCGATATTCTGGCACGCCTGTTATCCCAGAAGCTTTCCGAAAAGCTGTCGCAACCGGTAGTGGTCGAAAACAAACCAGGCGCCTCGACCATCATTGGCGCTGAAACGGTCGCCCGGGCCCGGCCTGACGGATATACGCTACTGATGGCCGTCACCACAACGCTGTCGACCAATCCACATTTGTTTGGCAAGCTGCCCTATAAAGTTTCTGACTTCAAGCCGGTTGCGCTTGCCGCCCTGACGCCGTTTGTGCTGGTTGCCAATCCATCTGTGCCGGCAAATAATGTACGGGAGCTCATTGAGCTGACCAAAAAGGAACCGGGAAAACTGTCAGCGGCGACGCTGGGTAATGGTTCTTCGACCCATCTGGTCCTGTCCATGCTGCGTGCGGCCACGAACGCCGATATTCTTGATGTTCCCTATAAAGGCTCGTCGCCAGCCATGTCCGATCTGGTGGCTGGGCATGTCGATCTTTTCTTTGATGCCATTACCACATCGCTGCCGCATATTCAGGCCGGTCGATTGAAGGCGATCGCCATGACATCGGAAAAGCGCTCGCAGGCAGCACCATCCATTCCGACTTTTGTTGAAGCGGGTACGCCAGACATGCTGGCCTATTCCTGGTACGGCTTGCTGGCGCCAGCAGGAACACCGGACGCCATTACGAACAAGCTGAATGCGGCCGTCAATGAAGCAATTGCTTCTGAAGAGATCAGCAAGAAGTTTAAGACAGAGGGTGCGGAGGCGCGCATGATGAGTGCTACGGCATTTGGCGAACTGATTGAAGCGCACTCCAAAACCTGGGGTACCATTATCAAGTCATTGGGCATACGCCTGGACTGATAGATTCATTGCTGCGCCACCGGCGCGATGCTAGCGGATACACGCCGTCCTTCATGAGCTATATAGAGCGGACGGTGCCTGGCTTATTCACTTCCTGATCAGGGTCGATTGGGTCTGAAGCACCAATCGGCCCGTGTCAGTCGTAATATCGCATGTGACATGAGCAAGGTTGCGGCCCTGGTTAACGATACGACTACTTGCTTTCAAGGTGCCCTCGGTTCCTGGACGAATGAAGTTGGCGCTGATCTCCAGCATGCGCCAGCCGTGCTCTACAGTAGCCAGGCTGGTGCTGATCGCAAGCCCCAGCAGTATCCCGCCCTGTACATGACCAACCCGATTGCCAATATGAAGGCCGCATTCGATCTCGCATGTGGCTGCCTTGCCGTGCGCTTGCGGCATCAACCCCCAGAACCTTTCTGTAAAAGTCGCAGTTGTATCGCGATCGCCCGCGCTGTCTCCATTTTGATGTCTGCCGTCGACACTGGCTTTCTGTGCTTTTAGATAAACGCGTTTTCCTGATCGGTAAGATCATTGATACCCATTTGCTCAACTTGTTCCAATGACTCAGGACTGGGCAGCGCTTGCGCAGGTTTATCTGCCGGACGATTCAGAACGGCAAAATTGGCTTCCGCAAAACATATTTCCGTATCCCCGGAGAAGACCGCCACACTGCTGTTGCGGATTGCAATTGTGTTTGCGTCCGAGCGAAACCGGGTATGGCTTCTGGCAGCAAGCCGCTGTGTTGCAGATTTACCGGTAAACGTGAGCCGGGCGCTGACCGTCGCCAGCCGGGTCGCAAATCCCACTTCTCCGCGAATGGCGGCCGCCAGCGCAACATCGGCCAGAATGCACAGAGCAACCGGCAGCGGCTGGCCGTTGCGGTCCGCATTGCTATCCAGATCCATTGTCAGCGTTGCCTCGTCAAGACCCACCGATTCATAGGTAATACCCAGATAGTAGCCAGGAAGATGCCATCCGCTGATGCGCTGCAGACTCAAGGCTCGCAATACACGCAATACATCCGCGTCAGGCGTAACTGCATCGCTGGGGGAGTGAGTCTGGGTTTGAGTCGGGTGCATATGTCAATTGAATTGAGCAGGAAAGTGTTCGCAGGTGCATTGGCTTTGAATAGACGGCCATTTTACACTGCTTGCCGAACGTGCCGGTTTGCCCAGCTAAACCCGGTTAAAGCTCGCTAATGCCGGGCAAACCGGGCTTTACGCTAGGTAGATTGACTGGCGCCCCCTCGCGTGGCCAAGTGCTTGAGCGGTAATGCACTTCATTTTTCTGCAGAATTGCCCGACACACCGGACTGAACGCTCTCTTCGAATGTATTGGCTCCCAACGCGGTACCATGGAGGGATAAATGCGCCCCAAGCTGAATGGCTTGCAGCAACTGAGCCTGGCTGATGCCCATTTTGAGCGCGCCCCGGATGCGAATGCGCAACATCGTTTCATTGAAACCGGTAAAGCAGGCGGCCAGGGCAACTTCAATCAGCCGGCGCTCTGTGGGTGTCAGACCACCCGACGCTGGCTGGCCGTTCTGCTCTTCAATAAAATCGAGCAATACGTCAAGATACCCTGGGTCCAGCTGCGCCAATGTCTCCATGAAAGCAGGCGTTTCCTGAAAGTGCTGCAGCACGCGCTCACGCTGTTGCACGGACATGGCCGCGTCGGGTTCAAGGCCGGCTTCCTGCGCAAGGATGCCCACGGCGTCATAGACGTGACTCAGTCCCTGGGTAGCCACGATATGCAGCACATCAAAAACGTCTGCCGCGCTCACCCCGGCCTTGCGGGCAAAATCCAGATGGGTTCGCAGACCTGTCGGGTACAGATGGGTTGCGGAGCTATCGAGGGCGATGTAGATCAGTTCAACCAGGCGCCCGGGCAACGGGCCATGCTGCGCCGGATAACCCGCATAAGACGCGTAACGGTCCAGAAATTGCGGCTTGTGGCGCAAGATGGCCTGTGTCCAGGGTCTCCAGTAGCCGCGCTGGGCAATGAAATGCGCTTTGATCTGTTCCTGCTCGGGGCTATGGTCGGTCATGATGTGTGGCTCGTGTTCGTATTGATGGGGCAAAGGCGTGCAACGTCAGGTCGCATGCGCCCGAATAGTCTGCCCAGTGAGAAACTGGGCACGGGGGCCTGCCACAAACCTGAGCAGCGGCACCAGTTCGGAAGGAGCGGCAGCCAGATCCATTTCAATGGCGTTAACGCGCATGGCACGCGGACCCAGTTCACAGGCCAGGCTGGCGATCAGCATGCGTGCAGCGGCGATGTCTCCTGCCTGCTGCCAGCTATCGGTCTGATCGTGCGCCGGCAAGAGTACGGTCAGGCTGCTATGCGCTGCGTTCTGGCCGGCATAGCGCCGTGCCGTTTCATGAACGGTGTGCAGCATCTGGCCAGCTTGAGCGTGCAGGCAGGAGAAATCCAGGGTGGCGGTGTAGTGCGCGTTTACAGGGTCGCGTTTACAGGGGTCGCGTTTACAGGGGTCGCCTCTTCGATAGCCAGTGCCGCGACCCAGGCGGCATCCGGGTTGCCGGCAGGCCGGTACGCCACAAGGCTATCGGGTGGCAACGGCGGGAGTTCGGCGGGTTTGAAAGGCTTGCTACCACCAAATATGGACGAACCGCCATCCACGCTGAATCGTTCTCCGCTAAGCGGGCCTGCCGCTTCCGAGGCCAGGAAGAACAGGGCTTCGGCCATCTCCTGCGGGTCTGCCATACGGCCCAGCGGAACTTTTGCTACGATATCGGCCGGCTCAAGACGGCCGATATCAATTAATTCGGCCACCAGTTCGGTGCGCACAACGCCAGGGCATAGCACGCTGACGGCAAGATCAGGCCGGGCTGCAGCCAGCGCCTGGGTTTGTGCAAGCAGGCCGGCTTTGGTGGCGCTGTACGCGCCGCGCCAGGGAATGGCGCGCAATGCGGCGCCTGAAGCCACATTGACGACTCGGGCACCCGGCGCAAGTTGTGGGAGCAATGCCTGGACCACCAGGCGGGCGCACGCAGATTTAATGCGACCAGGCGATCCATGTGTACAGGATCCTGATCGACCAGCTGCAGGCCACTAGTATCGGACATGCCGGCGTTATTGATAATGGCATCCAAAATAAGGGACGGATCGGCCAGGGAGTGTATTTGCGTCGCCTGCGTCAGATCAACGGTCCGCACCAGATGCGTGACATTGCCGCCACTTTTTGTCGCGCTTAGCGTTTGCATCAATTGGGCAAGTGCCGTGGCATTGCAATCGACCAGCACGCAGCGCCAGCCGCGGCTGGCAAATAGCAGCGCGCTGGCGCGACCGATACCTGATGCGGCGCCGGTAATGAGAATGGTGGGCATTGTGATCGCCTGAAGGTCAGATATTCGTAAAGGTGATGCCGCCGTCGACAACCAGCGCCTGGCCTGTGATGAAACCAGCTTCATCGCTGGCCAGAAAGCAGATGCCCCTGGCAATGTCGGTCACCGTACCCAGCGCCCCAGCGGCGTACGCGCGATGCGATTGGCATCTCGCTCGGCATTGCGGTTGCGTTGGGTTCCTTCCGTGGGTACCGCCGAAGGGCAGACGGCGTTCACGCGGATATGACGCGCTCCCAGTTCTGCCGCCGCTGCGCGCGTGATACCCAGAACGCCGGACTTGATGCCGGAATACACCACTGAATTGGCGGCCGAGCGCAGGGCCGCAGTAGAGGCCACATTGACGATCACGCCGCCCCTGTCGGGGTCCATGACGTCGACAGCCGCCTGCAGCCCCCAGATCACGGATTTGAAGCCGATGTCAATCATGCGATCCACGGTTTCCGGCATGATGTCGGGTACCGCCTGATAGCGCACCCAGGCGGCGTTGTTCACCATGATATCCAGCCGTCCCATGTGCTGATGCGCCTGCGCGACGGCAGCAGCCACCCCTTCGCGCGTGGCCATGTTCTGCACCACGTCAAATGCCTTGCCGCCCGCCTGTGTGATCTCCTGTACGGTAGCACTGACGAACTCTTCCTTCAGATCGTTAACACCAACGATGGCGCCACGGGCGGCCATCTGCTTTGCCGTTTCCTTGCCGATGCCGTTACCCGCGCCGGTGATCAGGGCCACGCGGCCCGCCATATCCTGTTGCATTGCTTTGATTCCTTATACCGTTGCGATGAACTGTGCACCCAGACCTTCCAGTCTGCGCCCGTTATTGAACGCCGCCTCGATCTTGCGCACTTCCCTTAGGGAGTAATGCAAGGGAAGCTCCCAGGTAAAGCCCATGCCACCGTGCAGATGAATGGCTTTTTCGATAATAAATACGGCATTGCCCAGCGCGCCCGAAAAGGCCGGGGCCACATCGCGCGACATACCGAATTCATTTGTGAGCAATGCCCGGCGCAGAGCAGCTGTCGAGGACTCATGCAGCAACTTCATGTGCGCCAGGGTATGGCGCACCACCTGTTTGGCCGATAGCGGGCGTCCGAACTGCACGCGCGTAGACGTATATTGTGCTGTTCGCGTCAAGGCCTCGGCGCTCAGACCGTTGATAAAACCGGCACTCAGCACCAGAGCATCGTCCACTAATGTGGCGAACGCGGCGGCAGACAGGTGCGCCTTGACCACAGCGTTTGCCAGATCAACGTCAAATTGCGGGTACTCCGGATCCATCGTCCCGTTGGCCTGCAGGAGCAGCGAGCCGGCTTCAAGAAGGCTTGCTCCTTCTTCGTCTGCGACCAGAATCCAGTCGCACGTGTCAGCATACCCGGCATGGCTTGCGGTCTTATCTGCGAGGCTGCCCTGCCAGGCAATGGTGGCGATTTTCTCACCGTCGACCAGTGCCTGCGCAATGTCACTATCGGCAAAGGCCTTTGCCAGTACCATTTGCTCCACCAAAGGAAAGTGCAATTGCAGGGAACCGGCAGCCTCACATACCGGCACACCGAATGCCAGGTCCAGGCCAAGGCCACCCCGGCTCTCCGGGGCGCACACACCAAACAGGCCGGCAGCGGCCAGCACCTTGGCGGTATCGCGCACACCGCGACCCAGCACATCACCGACCGCAGCGGCAGCCGCTTCGGCAAACTCTTCGGGGCGCAAATTTTCTTCCTGGTGACTCATGATCAGATATCCTTTGGCAGTTGCATAATGCGCTGGGCGATGATGTCCAATTGCACTTCGGTCGTGCCCGCGTAGATAGTCTCGGCATGCGAGAACAGGTAGGCAGTGCAAAAATGCTCGCGGGCACGCCGCGCCAGCGGGCTTGAGGACGGCCCGACCTGTGAGACGATTTCCTGCGCCAGTGCCATGAATGCCTGGTGGCATTCGACCAATATAGTTTGGTCAGCGAGCCGCGCGCACCAATGGCGGCCCCGGCAAGCAGCTGGTCGACCGATTGCTCCACCAGTCCCTTGAGCCCGTCGATTTCACACACAAGCTGGCCAATGCGGCGCTGATAGTAGCTCTCGGTCAATCGGCCAGCAAGCTGCGCATCTGATTGGCACGCCTGAACCAGTTGGCGCAATTCACACTCGAACCGCCAAGGCCGATACATGCGATTGGTGGCTCGTTCAATGGACAGGACGCGAATGGCAGCGTTCCAGCCTTCATCGGGTGCGCCCAGCCTTGCGCTGTCGGGAACGATAACATCATCGAAAAACACTTCAGCGAATGATTCTTTGTTGTCGATGGAACGGATTGGCACGACACGAATCCCTGGCGTATCCATGGGAACCGCAAACATAAGCAGGCCCCGATGTTTGTCGGCCACCGTTCCGGTGCGCGTCAGCAAAAGACAGTAATGCGCCTTTGCCGCGCCACTGGTCCAGATTTTCTGGCCGTTGATCCGCCATTGGTCGCCTTCCTGTGTTGCGCGGGTTCGTAACCGCACCAGATCGGAACCGGCATCGGGCTCTGAAAAGCCCTGGCACCAGTAGTTCTGCATTTGCAGAATGGCAGGAAGGAAGGTCTTCTTCTGCGCTTCGGTACCCACGGTCATAATGATGGGGCCGGCAAGCTCCTTGCCGATTGAGCTCACGCTCTCGGGCATGGCCAGCGCGCCAATTTCTTTGTTGACCGCCAGATGCTCGCGCAGGGTGAGCCCGTGACCGCCATATTCCACCGGCCAGGTCATCCCGGCCAGGCCGGCGCGATACATGGCCGCTTCCCATTGGCTCGATTCGGCCAGCGTCGGGCTTCGGTAATCCAGAGTGTCTGCCCGCATATGCGCAGGCAGGTTGTTTTTCAGCCATTCGCGGGCATGCGCACGATAGGCGTCCGGCGCGATAGCGGGCTGAGCGGTCAGCGGGTTGGCGTGAAAATCCATGCTTGATCTCGAAAATGTCATACTGCAGGGTTGATCGGAATCAGAAGCGCGTCGAGCACAACGGCCCCCTGCCCTTCGGGAAGGATACGTACCGGGTTCATGTCGATCTCGGCCACATTGCATGCGTAGCGGCAGGCAAACTGCGAGAGCCTTGCCAGTGTATGCGCCGCAGCCTGGACATCGGCCCTGGGCTGGCCGCGTGCGCCATCCAGAATCGGGAACAGTTTGAGCGACCGTATCATCGCATGTGCTTCGTCTTCAGAAACCGGTGCGGTTTGCACGGCAACGTCATGCAAAATCTCAGCATAAATGCCGCCTGTGCCCACCATCACGACCGGGCCAAATACCGGGTCCCTGGAAACCCCCATGATCAGTTCGATGCCCTCCTTGGCCATCGGCGTGACCAGGATGCCGTCGAGCCTGGCTGCAGGTGCATGCGTGGCCGCGGCCTGCATGATTTGCTCGTAGGCGTCGCGCACGGCCTGCTCGTTGCCAAGATTGAGGACGACGCCGCCGATCTCGGTTTTGTGGGCAATATCTGCGGAGGCAATTTTAAGGACTACCGGAAAACCCATGCGCTGTGCCGCCTGTACTGCTTCGTCTGCGCTGGCAGCCACAATTTCATCCTGCACGCAAATTCCGGCTGCGGCCAGGGCTTTCTTGGCGGTATATTCGTTGCGAAAGGCGCTGGGTTCCAGCGATTGCACGGTATCCTGGTAACGCGGTGCCGCACCCAGGCGGGCCAGTTGCGCCATGCGCAGCAGACCGGCCAGCCCCTGGGCCGTGGCGTCAATGCCTGGGAACACAGGAATGCCCAGCGCATTGATTTCCCTGACTGCGTCAGCAGGTCCCTGACTGGTAACGACCAGCAGACGATCCGGATAGGATGCGCGGATATTGCGCAGCGCTTCCATGTACACGCTGCGCAAACGGGGGTTGTATAGAGCCAGCGACAGAAAGATCTGGGTAACGTCAGCGCCATCATCTTCCATCAACGCCGACAACATGCCAAACAGGACTTCGGGACGCGACGATACCTGGGCGGTCGCGTCAACCGGATTATTGACACCGGCCAGCGGCAGTACCTGCCGGATTCGCTCCTTGGTGGATTCATTCAGCGTGCTTAACGCGAGCCCCGCTTTGACGGTAGCATCGGCCATCATGATGCCAAAACCACCGGAGGCTGCCAGCACGGTGACCCGATTGCCTTTTGGTAGGCCGCCGGGCAGCAAAATGGATGCGGCGTGGCCCAGTTCCAGCAGCGCTTCGATCGAGTCAACCCGCAAGGCGCCGTAGCGCCGGAAGACCGCGTCAATGACCGCATCGGAACTGGCCAGCGCGCCGGTATGCGATGCGGCGGCAGCCTGCCCCTGGTCAGTGGAGCCAATTTTCAGCACCACCACCGGTTTGTTCTTTTGCCGTGCCAGGTCCAGCGCCCGGGTTAATCTGCCGGCATCGCGGCAGGTTTCCATGCAACACAGGATCAAGCGGGTCTGCGCATCCTCGGCCAGTGCGGCAATACCATCGGCCACGTCAATGTCCGCCTCGTTGCCGGTGGCGATAAAGTGACTGACCCCCAAACCCTTACTGGCAACGTTCTGCACGACGTAGCTGCCGATATTGCCGGACTGGGACACAATGCCCATATGGCCGGCCTCTGGCATGCTCTGCTCAAGAATAATGGAAAATGAGCCGATCACCCCCTGGGCCACACTAATGATGCCCAGGCAGTTGGGCCCCAGCAAACGCATGCCATGCTCTCTGGCGATGGCAACCAGTTGCGCCTGTAGTACGGCGCCTTCGGGCCCCGCTTCGGCAAATCCGGAAGACAATACGACTACCCCGCGCACCCCGCGCGCAGCACAGTCCTGTAGCGCCTGTACGGCTGCCGAGGCCGGAACCGCCAGCACTGCCATATCTGGCGCCTGCGGCAGATCGGCCACAGAGGTATAGGCGGGCAGGCCCTGGATGGTGCCGCCTCGCGGATTGACCGGATAGATTGTTCCCCCATAACCATACTTGCGCAAAAAATAAATGGGACGGCCACCGATTTTGGTGATGTCATCGGACGCACCGACAATGGCGATCCCTCTGGCCATGAAGAACGCGTTCAGTCCGGCGCCCGGCTCAGGCGCAATAAATGTATCCATATTTCAGCAGCCTTTGAACTTGGGTTCGCGTTTTTCCAGAAAGGCCATGCGTGCTTCGCGTGCATCTTCTGTCTTGGCCAGCAGCATGGTGAACTCCTGCTCAAAACGATAGGCATCACGCTGTGGCATCACATCGACCATATTGGCAGCGCGCTTGGCGTAGATGGTCGCCAGCGGCGCCTTGGCCGCGATTTCGCGCGCCAGCGCATGGTGACAGGAAGCAGTTCTTCGGGTTTGAGTACATCTTCAATCACATTGCGACGCAGCAGTTCATGCGCGGTCAGCCGCTGGCCTGTGTAGAACATGCGGCGCAGGGTGGAACGACCAAATAGCGTACGCAACATGGAAGCGCCGCCTGCCAGGCCAACATTGATTTCGGGCATGCCGAAGGTTGCGTTTTCAGAAGCATAAAGAATATCGCAGGCCGCTACCAGGCCCAGCCCTGCTCCCAGCGCTGTTCCATTGACGGCGGCGATCACCGGTTTGGCGCACTCGCGTATCGCGTTGCCGGTTTCCCGGGTAATGCGATTGTGTTCCAGGAAGTCGCCCGCAATGTTTTCATCGGGACGATCCTTGAGGTCTGCGCCGGCGCAGAAAACCGCACCGTTTGCCGTCAGAACGGCACAGCGCACATCGCTGCGGGCCGAAATTTCATCAAAAGCCGATACGAGCTGGCGGCGCATCTCGCGGTTCAGTGCATTGACCGGCTTGCGATCCATGGTCACCACCGCAACATAGTCGGATACGTCTATATGAACAAATTTTTCAGTCATGGTATTTCTGTCTCAAAGGGGTGGCGCGTGCCGGACAAGTACGCCAGGCCGCTTTGTCTGGTTAATCCGGCAACAATGGATAAGCTAGAGCGGCAGCGGCTCCAGCCGATGCGTGCCGGCATTGAAATTGATCATCGGGCTGGCTTGCCGGCTGACCGAACGACGGATTTTGCCTACGATCATCCGATGGGTGCCCAGCGCCTGGGTGTTGACAATGTCGCACTCCACGCTGGCCAGTGCATCATTCAGAACCGGCTGATCATGCAGACCGCTGCCCCAGTTGCCCTTGGAAAAACGGGCCGGGCCCTGCTTCTCGCACAGAAAGGCGGACATCACATCGCGATGCGCCTCGCCCAGCACATTGGCGACAAAGCGGCCGTTGGCCAGCAACGCGGGCACGATCGAGGAGCTTTCATTGATAAAGAAGCCAACCAGAGGCGGTTCGGCCGAAATCGACGTCAGGCTCGATACAATGAGTCCGGCCACGCCTTCTCCGCTGCCCGTTGTCACGGCGCTGATGCCTGCAGGCAGTGCACGCATGGCGGCCTTGAACTCAACTTCGGTCACGACCTCGTCAATTTCGTTGCGCTCGATATGCACGCGCACATCGCCGTGTTCATCCACCCAACCCGCCTTGGCCGCATAGGCCATCATTTGCGCAAACCCGGACTCCCATTGGGCATCGCCGGCCCGATCCGCCAGGAACCGCAGCACCGCCGGCGACAGCCGGATATGATTTTCATCTTCTCGGCGACCGATTTTCGAGATCGCCTGTTCCAGCTTCTCGGGCGCTAGCGGATCGATCAGAACATCAAGCTTGCGAAACTCGGCAGCGTCAAGCACGGTGATGGCACCGGTATTTGTCAAATGAATGCGCATGGTGGTCCCCTGCGGGTCGGTCAGGCAGCAGCCCGAAGACCCAGTTCCTTATTGATGGCCGGAATGATTCTGTCACCCCACAGTTCGATTTGCTTGAGCATGGTTTTTTGATCAAAATCACCCAACTGCGTTTGCAAGGCAATATGGTTGGGTTTAAGGATGCTGATTTCCTCCAAAAGCTTGTCGATGACCTGATTGACAGAGCCCACCGGCAGATTCTTGCGTAGCTCATCAAAAGTGACATCTGTCTGTGAAGGCACTTCCTTGATCATATAGCCGTCTTCTGACTGGGCACGACGAAATTTCAAGCTTTCGGAAATGCGACGCTGAAAGCGCGCACTGTCCAGATAGGCATCGATTTCCGCCTTGTTATCCGATGCATAACCACAACGCAAAAAGCCGAATTTGACGTCGCGATCCAGGTCGCGTCCATTATCGTCAGCCACCTTCTCCAGGCGCTCGCGCAGCTCTCTGATGGCATCATTGCCCTTGAGCAGAGCGGTGACAAACAAATTATGATTCTCGCGTACGCCACGACCCAGGGCTACCGGATTACCCGAAGTAATCCACAGCGGTGGCATGGGATCCTGCAGACAGCGTACGGCAATGGAACTGGGCGGCATGGACAGGAACTGGCCGTGATACTCAAAGGTCTGCTGGGTCAGGCCCATTGGGATCATGTCCAGGAATTCGTTATAGATTTTCGAAGCGTCTTCCATCTTCACCCCGAACCGTTCGAATTCAAACGCCTGGTAGCCCGAGCCAATGCCCAGGTCAAGACGACCATCGGACACTGTGTCGACAAAACCGACTTCAGCCAGGAAACGAGCCGGATGGTACAGCGGCAGGATGCAGACGGCGGTGCCCAGACGAATCCGCTTGGTCGCGCCCGCACAGTGCGCCACCATCATAAGCGGCGAAGGCGACAGCGAGTAGTTATTGAAGTGATGTTCTGCATACCAGGCATTATTGAATCCGGCCTGTTCTGCGGCGATGGTCTGCTCGACCGAATTGTTGATGACTTGCTTTGACGTTTGGTGGTAGCCACGTTGTTGCGCAAGAATAAATACACCGAATTCCATGAGGATTCCTCTTTAGTATGTATTGATTGACTTGCTGCAATCTTAAATTATAATTACCAGATGATGGAATAGACAAAAATCGCTTGTCTGTCCTGCATATTCCGGGGTAATCAATGGATCGTCTTAAAGCAATGGAGCTTTTTCTGTCGGTGTCACGCAACGGTAGTTTCACCGAGACCGCAAGGCAATTCGGTATTTCTCCTACATCCGTGTCCCGAATGATTACTGAACTGGAGCAGGCACTCAATGTCAGATTGCTGCTGCGCTCTACGCGCCAGGTCATGCTGACCGAGGCCGGTCAGGAGTACGCCAATCAGCTGGAGGCATCCTGTGGAGCATCAATCACGCGCACGACAGCATTACCGCTATCAGCACCTCGCCGCAGGGGCTGTTGCGAGTCCATTCCCGAGTCATGTTCGGCCTGGGCGTACTCACGCCGCTCATCGCGCGCTTTCGTACCCTGTACCCCGACATTCACGTCGAACTTATTCTGGCCGAAGCACAGGCTGATCTGCGCCAGGCGCAAATAGATATTGATTTTCGCATCGCCCCACCGGTTGAAGCCGGCTTAAAGCGCAGGATTCTGTTCAAAAGCGAGCGCCACCTTGTGGCATCCCCGGACTATATTGCGTCGATGCCCGCGCTTACAGCACCGCCGCAACTGGCTGACCATGCCTTGATATGCTATTTGAAACCGGGCGAAGGCTATGTTTTTCGCTTTCTGTCTGACAAGGGCATTGACGAGGTGGCCTGCACCCGCGCCACGTCACCAACAATGGTATTGCCCAGCTGGAACTGGCCAGGCTGGGAGAAGGCATTGCCCTGCTGGACGACTATACGGTAGCCAACGATATTGCCCAGGGACGCCTGGTACGCCTGCTGCCCGATTTTCGGGTAACCAATTCCTCCTTCGAAGACGGTATCTATGCCACGATTCTGGACACGCCCATGATCCCGGCCAAGATCCGGGTCTTCCTGGATTTCGTGGCCTCCGAAGTCTCAGGCAGCGACCGCCGGTTCCTGGCATACCGCCAGCTTGGCGGATAGGCGGATAGCGGTTAAGTCGGCATACCAATACGGGTGTGTGCAGGTGCCAGCCCTTGCGCACCAATACCACGAACCCGCAGGACCGCGCCGTCCAGCGGCTTATCCCCCTTCAGGCGTCCGCTATCGCGGATGGATGTCACGAACAACTCGTCCAGGTTTGCCCCGCCAAAGCACAGCGACGCCGGATGCGTCAAGGGCAGTTCAATTTTGTGCGTCAGGACGCCGTCCGGTGCGAAACGGGCAATAGCACCGGCATGCACCAGGCAGTCCACAGCCCGCCAGCCGAATCAAAACAGCAACCATCCGGACCGGATGCATATGCCTCGGTGTTGATAAACACACGCCGGTCGGCAAGTGCGCCGCCAGCTGCAATGGCATAGGAATAAATGGTGCGAACGCTGCTATCGCTCACGTAGAATCGCCCGTCCACCGGACTGAGACAAGGTCCGTTGGTAATGCCAATATTGCTGTCCAGCTTGACGAGCCGGCCATTTGGATAAAGCCGGTAAAGACCACCCAGGGGCGACTCCCCTTCGTTGCGCAGCACATGCATGGTGCCGACGATAAAGGAACCATCGGCAAGGGCCTCACCATCATTCAAACGTAAATTCGGATGGCTGTCTTCAATCTGTGCGATGGTCTCCAGCACGCCGGTGGCCGGGTCATAAAGCGCGATGGCTTCTTTTAACGCCACCACCAGACGCCCATCTGCGTTCAGGGCAAAGGAGCCGGCCGGCGCCGGTACCTCGCTGGAGGCGACAAGCCCGCCTGTTGCCGGATTGATCTGATGAATAAGACCAGCGCGGCAGTCCATGAACCAGAGTCGCTGGTTTTCCATATCCCAGATGGGGCACTCGCCAAGCGCAGCGCGGACCGAGCCTAGCGGTTCAATATCAATAGTCATAAGCCAAGCGAGAGAGAACGTAAAACGTTAGTTGATGATGATTTTGTTGTCGCGGATCACTTTACCCCAGTGCTCACGATCAGCCTGCAGGTGCGCATCCAGCGCGTCGGGCCCCCGCTTTTTCGGTCTGGCCATTGTCCCGAAGCAGTTTGCGAAATGCGTCGCTCTGTACTGTTTTAACGGCGGCTGCCGAAATCTCGTTAATGATTTTGCGGGGCGTCCCTTTGGGGGCATGCAGCGCAGTCCAGTAGGACGACTTCAATTGCGGATAACCCAGTTCAGTGACCGTAGGGATATCCGGAAACGATGGATCGCGTTTATCGGTAGTGAGCGCCAGTATCTTCAGATCGCCGGCTTGCTGATGTTGAACAAGGGAAATCGGTGTGGCAAATGACAGATCGCCTCGCCCTGCCATCAAGTCAATCAACGATGCCGTATTGTTTTTATACGAAACCGCTGTGGTAGGCGCGTTGAGGGTTTTGGTGAGCATCCATCCAAAAAGATCGGTGACGCTACCCGGACCCATCGTCCCATATAGCAGCGGCCTATCGGATTTTTTTGCATAGGCAACCAGTTCATCCATCGAATCGACGCCTAGCGACGTGGGAACGGTAATGGTCAGCGGGCCGTCAAACAGCATGGCTACGGAATCAAAACTATCAAAACCGTAAGGCAACTTGGGACGCAGCATGATGTTCAAGGAAACAGGTCCGGTCCCGCCAAAAAGCAGTGTATTGCCATCAGCACGAGCGCGAGCCACATAGGACGTACCGATAATGCCATTGGCACCACCCTTGTTCTCCACAATCACGGGGCGCGCCAACTCCTTGCTCATTCCCTCAGCCATCAGCCGGGCCAGACTATCGTTGGCTCCCCCTCCCGCATATGGCACCACAATCGTAATGGGCTTATCGCCATCCAGGGCAAACGCAGGCGCTGCCCAGGCCAAAACCGCACTTATTACCGCGACAATCAAGCCGCGCCGCATCTGATTGCACATTTGTGCTTCTCCTGAAATCCTGCTGTCTGACCGTATCCGGCTGTCGGCCCGTCAAACTGGCCGCTACGCTTGCGCTGCAATCGCTACCGTTTCCAACGGCCACGGCCCACTGCAACGGCTGCATCGGCTGTTAATTGATGACGATTTTGTTTTCGTTAATGACATTACCCCAGTGCTGGCGATCAGCCTTCAATTGCGCATCAAGCACTTGCGGGCCGCCGGCCTTTTCGATCTGGCCGTTGTCTATGAGCACCTGCTGGAACGCTTTGGTTTTGACGGTTTTCATGGCTGCGGCCGCCACATCATTGATGATCTTCGCCGGTGTGCCTTTTGGGGCCAGCAAAGCCGTCCAGTAGGATGTTTTCAATTGCGGATAGCCCAGTTCAGCCACTGAAGGAATGTCTGGAAAATGCGATGAGCGTTTTTCGGTGCTCAGGGCCAGGATCTTCAAATTTTTGGCATTCTGGATCATGGGAACCGGCGTCGCGTAATTCATGTCGCCGCGCCCCGCCATCAAGTCGATGAGCGCCGAGTTATTGTTTTTATAGGCCACGGCCGTTAACGGAATACCGAAGGTTTTGGAGACGATCCGGCCGTAAAGGTCCGAGACGCTGCCCGGGCCCATTGTGCCGTACAACAGCGGCTGCCCCGTTTTTTACCATAGGCAACCAGTTCGTCAACGGAATCGACGCCCAGCGAGGTCGGCACCGTGATGGTCAAAGGCCCATCAAACAGCATGGCCACCGAATCAAAACTGTCAAAGCCATAGGGCAGTGCCGGACGCAGCAGAATATTCAATGAAACCGGACCAGAGCCACCCAGCAAAAAGGTGGTTCCATCCGGCCGGGCACGGGCCACGTATGACGAACCAATAATGCCGTTGGCGCCCGGCTTGTTTTCGACTATTACATGGCGATCCAGTTCCTTGCCGATACCATCGGCCAGCAGGCGGGCGAAGTTGTCATTTGTACCACCGGCAGCATACGGCACGACGATCGTAATCGGTTTGCCATCTCCCTGGGCATACGCGGGTAATCCGATAGACATAACGACACTCAGTGAAGCAGCTATTAATGTGCGTCTCTTGATATGGCGCATTGATGTTCCTCCAAAACTAGTGCTGTGCCGGGCCTGACGAGGTTGCTGCGGCTGGGGCAAATGAATTGGCATCCAATCCCTTGGTATTTACCCTGATACTGTGCAGCAGACCATCACGTCGGCTCGTGGCTTGTTGTGAGGAGTCAATCATATATTTGATTTGGATTAAATATTACCCCGCGCAATTGCAGAACTGTTTTACAGGGCAGCGACAAATCCCCCTGCCTGCTACGGCTGCTTCGCGCTGGCCAGACAGTCGGGAACGCCGCTGTGCCCGTCGATTAGTAAGCGACACCAATGATCTAACTGTCACCGAATTCGACCGGCAATGTGTGGCTGTGTTTGTGATTATGGTCGCCGGCAGCGCACATGAAACGGGCAGAAAAACCCCAAGCGCCCGAGACCCGCCAAATGGCACCCGACGCCTGAGCGCGCTTCTATCAGTCCAGCGAAATCCGGTTGTTTTCTATTACTGTCTTCCACTTGGCGCGATCCTCGTCAACAAACTGGTCAACCTGATGCTGCGCGCGCGGTTGCTGAACATAAAGGCCCAGTGTCTCGAACCGTTTCTGAAATGATTCATTCTTTAGTGTGGTGTCAATCGCCATCCGAAGAGCGTCCACGACAGTGTCGGGCGTGCTTTTGGGCACGGCAATACCGAACCAGGTTGAGGCCTGATAGTTGGTCTTGCCGATTTCCGATACGCTGGGCACATCAGGAAGGACATCAAGACGCTTGGGCGAGGTGACGGCCAGCGCCTTGATTTTTCCGTCCTTGATGAGCGGCAGTGAAGTGCTGATCACGTCGATCATCAATTGCGTATCATTGCTCATGAGAGACGTCAACGCCGGCGCACTGCCATTATAGGGAACATGGGTTGCCTTGATGCCATATTGACCGAGCAATAATTCGGTGGCCAGGTGCAAAGGGTTGCCGTTTCCCACAGAAGCATAGTTAAGCTTACCTGGGTGCTGCTTGGCGTAGTCTACAAACTTTTGCATGCTATCCAGGCCGGATTTCTCATTTGTGATTACAACGAGTGGAATATCGGCAACGATGGAAACGATACGGTAATCGCGTTCGGGATCATAGGGAAACTTCTTGTAAAGCAGGGGGTTAAGCACCATGCTTGAATTGCTTGCCAGAAAAAGGGTATAGCCATCGGCAGGCGAGCGTGCCACCTGGGTTGCGCCTATTTTGGTGCTGGCCCCCGGCTTATTTTCCACTACCACCGCCTGCCCTAGTGCCTGACCCATGTTCTGCGCCAGCGCTCGCGCCAGTTGGTCTGCCGCGCCTGCCGGTGTGTACGGCACAACCAGTTTGATGGGCTTCTCGGGATAAGCGGCCCAGGCTGGCGCAGCCACGCCCAGGCCGAACGTAGCGGTAGCTGCAATAATGATGTTTGCAATGCGTTGATTCATGAACAGTCTCCTTGGTTATTCGTTTTTGCCACTTATCGGGCTTTTTCCATCACACAATGACAGTTGTATTAGACTTTGCGGCTGTGGCCAGCCCAGTATTTATCGCGTAGCAAGCGCTTGTATATTTTTCCGGAATCATCCCTGGGCAAGGCTGCATCGATTAGGAACTGGCGCGGAACCTTGAATTTGGCCATGCGCGCCTGCAACCAGCTTGCGATCGCCTGGGTGTCCAGCGTTTGACCGGCTTGCGGTTGTACAAACGCAAGCAGCGACTCGCCAAATTCGGCATCGGGAACACCGATAACCGCACAATCGGCGATGCCCTCATATTGCAAGAGCTGGTGTTCGACTTCTGCAGGATAGATATTGACCCCACCGGAGATCACCATGTCGGATTTGCGGTCGCAGACAAATAAGAAGCCATCGTCGTCCAGGTAACCGATATCTCCCAGGCTGATCAGTCCGTCTTTATCGATGTCGTTGCGTGCCTGCGGATTATTGCGGTAATGAAAATCAGCATATGCCGGTTGCCGGACATAAATATAACCGGCGACACCGGGTGCGCACTCGCTGCCGTCCTCGTCGTAAATTCTGATCACGGCCTCACCCGCCGGCATGCCTGCACTACCCGGCTTTGCCAGTGCCTGATGCGAATCCAGCAATGTAATCAGGCCTGCCTCGCTGGATGCATAGGTTTCATACACAATAGGGCCTAACCACTCGATCATTGCCCGCTTGATGTCCGGCGCACAAGGGGCTCCGGTGGAAGCAATAAAGCGCAGGGAACTGAGGTCATAGCGCTGGCGCAACTGCTGGTCCAGCTTGAGCATACGCACATACATGATCGGAACAAGATACAGTACTTCAATGCGATACGCCTGCACCAGTTGCAGCACTTCCAGTGGATCGAATCGGTCTGTCACTACAAAGGTATCGCACATTTGCAATGCATTCTGGGCAAACAGACTGGGCGCACTGTGATAAATAGGTGCCGGCAACAATGCCCTGCACCCTTGGGCCAGGCCGAACGTTTGCTGCAGCAACTTTTGCGCCGCCTGCTTGCGATCTGCGGCAATCTCCGGGGGAAACACATGTCGTACCACACCCTTTGGCTTGCCGGTCGTGCCGGAGGTGTAGGCCATGTGCCCACGCGGCGCATCGGCAAATTGGTCACTTTCAGAGAACCCATCGCGCCAGCTGGCATAGGGCAACGGCGCGTTCGCCTGGCCAGTGCACGCAGGATGTTCATCCACGATCAACACGAGCATGGATGGCGGCACGACTGCTTGTATGCGATCCCAAAAATCGGCATGCACAATAAGCAATCGCGCACCGCTATCGCCAAGCAAAAAACCAACCTCGGCAGCGGCAAAATGCCAGTTGATGGGGCAATATGTCGTGCCGACCTGCCTGCTGGCATCAATGGACTCCAGAAAGGCTTCGCTATTGCGCAACATGATCGCAAACGTGTCGCCTGGTTTCAGACCAAGTGCGCGCAGGCCGGATGCCAGCCGGCGGGCTCGCGACTGATGCGCTGCCTTGCTGGTTTTTCTGTCCTGGATAACAATTATCGGTTCCATTGGCGCTCCTTAGCTTTGCGCAACGGATGCCGTTCGCGCCTGGATACGTTCACGGGCAACCTGCCAGTCGTTTTTATCCCATTCGAAATACTGCTTGAAGTACGCACCGTTAGCCAGCCAGTCACCACCGTCCAGGGCGATGGTCTGGCCGTTGAGCCAGCTGTTTTCCGGGCATAGTAAAAAGGTGGCCAGATTGGCAATGTCGCTGAACTGGCCAAGGCGTTGCATGGGATTCTGACTAACCAGCGCATCAGTGTTGCTCTCGGTAGGACGCAGCCTTGCCGATGCTCCTTCTGTTGGAATCACTCCCGGGGCGATGGCATTGAATCGAATACCGTGGCGCCCCCATTCGATGGCCAGCGATTTGGTCATGGTGTCGACTGCGGACTTGGACATGGCCGAAGGCACGACAAAAGGCGACCCGGTCCAGACCCAGGTGACAACGATAGATACCACTGAACCGGGATGCTGCGTAGCAATCCAGCGTTTGCCAACCGCCTGGGTGACATAGAATGTGCCATTGAGCACCGTTTCGGTTATCGCCTTGAAACCATTGATTGAAATATCCTCGGTCGGACAAATGAAATTCCCGGCCGCATTGTTGATTAATGCGTCTACGCCGCCATGCTCGTCCCAGATTTGCTGAACCATTTGGTCAACTTTGTCTGAGTTCCGGATATCGACCGAATGAACAAAAACACGGCTGTCCGGAAAACTCGCCTGCAGATTGGCTGCGGCCTTTTCCAGTACGTGCTGGCGGCGCCCGCAAAGATGCACCTGTGCGCCAAGGCTGACCAGCTTTTCGGCCATGGCCAGACCCAGGCCGGTACCGCCTCCCGTTACCAGCACGCGCTGACCCTGAAATAGATTGTCTGAAAAAATTTGGTTTTGCATAGTTGTCTCCTGTGCAATTGAGTGTAGCAATGTCATCTGCTGGAAACAATGCGGATAAATAGCTAATATATGTTTCCTGTGAGTTGACAATAACAATACGGATATTTCGTCTGAAATTCGACCGAAAAGGAGAAGGAACAGAATGGACAACTACAGTGAGCTGGACCTGAATCTGATCCGTCTGTTTGTGACGATCATTGACACCGGCACGCTCAGCGAGGCGGCAAAACGCCATCACATTACCAAGTCACATGTGAGCAAGAGCCTGAAGCGACTGGAAGCACAGTTAAATACCCAGCTGATTCGCAGATCAACCCGGCGCCTGGAGCTCACCCAGCAGGGTGAAGTGCTGTACCAGCACGGACTGGGCATATTGCGTGAACTGGAAGCCGCAACCAACCAAATGTTGATGCTGGGTGCAGAACCGACAGGCACCGTAAGACTGAGTGTGCCAACCGGCTTGGGGGAGCTCATCTTGCAGCCGATTTTGATTGATTTCAAAAAAGCCTATCCGCGGCTTAATCTGCAAATCATGTTTTCGAATCGCGTAAACGATCTGATTGAATCGCGGGTGGATGTTGCCTTGCGGGTCGTGGCCGAGCCGCCCCAGGATTATGTCGCAAAAAAAATATGCGATGTGCAATGGCGCATGTGCGCCTCTCCGGGTTATCTGGCTGCACATAGTAAAGCAGCGCAAGACCCCCAGCAGATCGCACAACTGCAATTCATTTGCTCATCTAACCGGCGTTTCCACGAGCAGATCATATTGGAGAACGGTGAGACTGCCACAAGGCTCAAGCTACAGCCCGGCCTGCAATCGGAGAACTTCCGCTTTTTACTCACAGCCGCCAAAAACGATCTTGGGGTCGCGCTATTGCCCAGTTACGTTGTTGCGCGCGATGTAGCCGAGGGCAATCTGCAATTGGTATTGCCTCAATATCGGATAGGCGGTATTGACGCGACACTTTATATCCTGACAACAGCCAGACCACACTTGGCATCGGCTGCCATTAAGACACTCACGCAATACCTGCAGGCCCAGCTCAAAACAGTGTTCGGTAAATGAGGGCGAGCAGGCGCAGTGCAAAAGCGATCCGCGTTACGCCACGCTCAGGCCGCCATCGACCGCCAGCACCTGCCCGGTGACCCAGCCGGACTCGGCAGAAGCAAGCGCAACAATCCAGCCGGCCACATCTGTGGGTAGCCCGCGCCTGCCCAACGGAATGCGGGCACGCTCATCGGCTTTGACGCTCTCTATCTGCTCAGCAGACAACTGCATTCTTTCAGCCAGAAAATCCGTTTCTGTCGGTCCTGCCGCAACAGCGTTCACGCGTATGCCATCGGGCGCCAGCTCAAGTGCCCAGCAACGCGTCATATGTTCAAGTGCTGCCTTGCTGGCGGCGTAATGCGAGAGTGCCGATGCAGCCTTGTGGCCAAAGGTGCTGGACACATTGATGATACTGCCCGCCGACTGCTTCAGGTGCGGCAATGCGGCGGTGGCCAGCAAAGACGGGCCGATAACGTTGACCGAAAATATGTCGCTGATCTGCTCGGCTCCGGCTTCTGACAACGGCAGGATTGCGCCAGCGCCTGCATTGTTGACCAGCACGTCCAGACGTCCATGGCGACGTATGACTTGATCGATGGTTTGCACGGCATCGCCTGGCTTGCCGGCGTCTGCCACCAGATACTCAATGCCCGGGACGGTCTGCGCAGACTGCGCCAGGGCAGCTTGCCTGCGTCCGGTAATAATAACCTGAGCGCCGCCAGCGGCAAATTTTGCAGCGGCTGCAAGACCGATGCCTGCGCCGCCACCGGTGATCAGTACAACCTTGTTTTCGAATTGATTCATCGTTTTACTCAACATAAAAAAGGGGTGAATGGGCCGGCTGGACAGGAAAGACGCGCTGTTAGCGCTCAGCTGTTTCGTCCAGGCAAGCCAGCGCGACAGTATTGGTAATGCCGTGTCGCGCCATTTTTGTATATGGACAGAATCGCTCTGTATTGCGCACCAGTTCCTGCGCGAGGGTTCGCTCTACCCCAGGCAGACGAATACAGGTGTACGCAGTCAGCATAAACAGGCCATCGACCGGGTCGCGGCTGAAGTCGACCGTTACCTGCACAGAACTGCCGGGGATAGAAATGCCTGAGCGAGCGGCCAGCAGGCTTAGCGCGCCATGAAAACAGGCGGCATAGCCGGCCGCGAATAACTGCTCCGGATTGGTTCCCCCGCCCGGCCCACCAAGCGCGGCAGGCAGGCGCAAATGCAGGTCTAGATTGCCATCATCGGAGCGGGCAACGCCCGAGGCGCGTCCGTGCCCGGCATCGCCACCCGTTACAGTCACGCAAGTGGAATACAGCGTCCTGGCTTCGCGCCCATGGTAGACGTCGAGCAAGGATAAAGACGGCGGTTGCAGATCAGCCATGCGAATTGAGGGGTGCGCTAGTTATGTCGACAACTGTGATTGAGCGAACCAGGCATCAAAATTCACCGTTCCAAGACGCGGATTGGCCGTGCCTGGAATAAGGGAATTTTCGCTGAGCCGGGCGCCGAAATACAGCGCCTGTGCATCTTCCACCACTGTGCGCGAATCGGCGCTTGCCTGCAGGTAACGCTGCACCATATGTGAAAACTTTGTGCATTCGGGACCGGCAATTTCCACGCTCCCATTGCTCGGCGCACCGAGCGCATAGTCCACCACTGCCGCAGCCACGTCATCCGACGCGATAGGCTGGAAAAGCGCCGGAGAGATACGCACGGTCTGACCTTCGCCGCCTGCCTGCGCAATACTGCGCAGGAACTCAAAAAACTGCGTTGACTGCACAATGGTATAAGGAATGCCCGATTCGCGTATCAGCTTCTCCTGTACCAGCTTGCCACGAAAATAGCCGCTTTCAGTCAATTTCTCAGTGCCCACCACAGATAATGCCAGGTGGTGCTGTACACCAGCAGCGCGCTCGGCGGCAAGCAGGTTACGCCCGGATGTTTCAAAGAATGCGAGCACATCCTGATCTGCAAACGATGGGGAATTGGCAAGATCGATGACGATACTGGTGTCTTGCATGGCTTGCGCCAGGCCTTCACCCGTGATGGTATTGATTCCTGTTGACGGTGCTGCCGCAATGACCTGATGCCCTTGTGCCTGCAGCGTATTAACGACTTTGGTACCGATAAGGCCGGTGCCGCCGATGACGACGATTTTCATGGAATACTCCTGGCGTTGATGTATATGGCAAATTCTAGGGTGAAGCGTGATGTCGCGGTAGCGCCGCTAAAGGCCCCATGGTGTTGCATCAGGCGCATCAATGGCAATGGATCACGACGTGATCGGAGTTAGCGGCGCCTGCATGCAATTGAGGTCAAGCGCACGCGTGTGCTCGATAATATGATCGACAAATACGCGAATTCTGGCCGGCAACTGCTTGCGGCTTAAATAGCAGACATAGTGACCGCCGTCATCAGGCGCATGCTGCGCCAGGCAGTGCTGCAATTGATGGTCCCTGAGCAAATCACACACCAGATACCCTGGGAGTTGGGCAATGCCCTGACCTTGCAGCACCGCCTGCAGCATCAGATCAAGATCATTGAATGTATGCCGGGCTGGCAGCATACGTCGGTGAGGCAGACCGTCGATCTTGAATTCCCACTCCCTGATGCGGCCCAGGGCATTACGAAAATTTATACAGCGATGGCTGCCCAGCTCGTCAACCTGGCGTGGCAGACCATAAGCCTGTGCGTAGGCGGGGGAAGCGCAAACGAACATCTGCATCGGAACCAGCTGTCGTGCCACGATGTCGCTGTCCTGCATCCGGCCATCGCGAAAGGAAACGTCTATGCGATCGGTCATGAAGTCAGCAGGACGCACATCAAGTAGCAATTCAAGTGTGATAGCCGGATATTGGGCATGAAAGCTTGTCAGCAGCGGCGCAATTACTTTGCGTCCGAACCCGGGGCTCGCATGGATGCGCAGATGGCCTTGCGCCGGCCCATTGCGCAATTCCCGCAACTCTTCCAGTGCATGAACGATGCGCTCCACGCCAGGCTGGCAGTTCTCATAAAACAATTGGCCTTCCCGTGTCAGCGAGGTGCTGCGCGTCGTGCGCTGAAACAGACGCGTATCGAGCTGTGCTTCAAGTTTTTGTATACTGCGGCTGACTGCCGAGCGGCCAATGCCCAGCCGGTCTGCCGCTCGGGAAAAACTGCCTTCGTTGGCAACAGCCAGAAAAGCCACTACCCCAGCGTAGCTGGTCACAAAGCTGTTGGCAAGCGCGTCGGCGCGGGGGCCGGGCGTACTGGTTCGCTCTGCATTGGAAGAAAGGTCGGAGTATCCATACTGAACAAGACGTATGAACACCACGGTTTGTGACAGCAATTGCCGCCTTTGCGCCATTATTACAATTGCTTGCAACAGACAGGCTAATGCGTGGGGATAAAGAACGGGACGTTCTGGTCCTTCAATAACAACACAACGAATTTTGCCGGCTTGGTCTTGCTCGCATTGCGCCCAACGGTATGGATGTCATTTGGCCCTTCATAAAAGCTTTGGCCCGGCCCCAGCGTCACTGCCTTGCCTCCCTTGACCTGCATGACAATAGTGCCCTCTTGCACATAGACAAAGCTGTGAGCGTTATGCCGATGCACCGGATCTACCGCGCCCGGCGGGTAGTCCACAGTAATCATTAGCATTTCCTTGCCGGGATAGTCGGCCAGAGGTTGGGTCATGACCTTGTTGACCACCGCTGCGGGTGGTGCTGCCTGGGCACTGCCCGTATAGATCAGCGGGATCATGATCAGGTAAGTGCGACATGTTTCAGATTAAGCATACAAGCGTTCCTAAAAACGGCCCGGGCATACAACCCTAATGCCGATCGGGTGAATGAAAGGAGCCCGGCTCAGGCAAGATTGGCCTTATCCAGACCAAACGCCTTGTCGGCAGAGCCGGGGACCGTCTTGAACGCAACATTGGCGCGATTCCATGCATTAATAGCCATTACATCGAAGGTCAGGTCAGACAGTTCTTTTTCGCTCAGCTGTTCCCGCACCCGCTCATAGATATCGTCTGCGACGCCATGTTCGGGCAGCCTGGTCAGCACTTCGGTCCAGGCAAGCGCTGCCCGTTCGCGCGGCGCAAAAAGCGTGGACTCGCGCCACGTTGCCAAGTGATAAATACGCAACTCTCGTTCTCCATGGATGCGCGCCTCTTTAACATGCATATCCAGGCAAAATCCGCAACCATTGAGCTGAGAAGCACGAATCGAAACAAGGTCGCGAATCGATGTTTCTATGGCACTGTTTGCCAGGGCGTTGCTAAATTCCATGAATTTTTTGAACAGTTCAGGCGATTGCTGAATATAGTTGATGCGCTGTGTCATGATTGCTCCAGAGAGAAGGCAGCGCCACGGATGTTCGGGCACTGAATACGGCGGGAGGCCGAATAGCATCATCGTAGGCAATACGAGGGCAAGGCGGTAGGTAGGTAGAAGGGATCACCGTGTTGCCCGGCAGGCACCAAATCGCTGGTGAAGGCTGCACCGGAACTGCCGGCGACGATCAGCTTGGCGTCACTGCTGCTGCAATGCGTACCAGCTTATCGGGATTGCGCTGGACATAAATGCGGTTGATCCGCTCACCATCCACTTCGAACATCAACGCCGATTCAAGCTGACCCTGGATGTAACGCAACAAGGCCCATTGCTCATTGAGCACAACCATCTGAATATGAAGCCCGGTTTTGTAACGCAGCGATGCAGCCATGAACAGCTGTGCAATACGCCGTCCGCCAACCATGGGTTTGGGAAAACTGGTCACTTTGCCGCCACCGTCGCCCATCAGCACGGCATCTTCGGCCAGCAGTGCGTTGATTCCGGCAAAATCGCCACGCTCGAGCACCTGTGCGAAAGTTTGCAGCAGGCGATGATGCGTTTCAGGCGGCACGGTAAACCGCGGCTGTTCATTGCGCAGCTGCGTACGTGCCCTGCTCACCAACTGCCGACAGGCTGCCTGGGTTTTGCCAAGAATGTCCGCGATCTGATCATAGTCTGCGTCAAAAACCTCATGCAAAAGAAACGCCGCACGCGCTTCTGGGGTCAGGCGTTCGAGCAGCAAGAGGTATGCCATGGACACGTCGTCCGCGCGTTCGCTGATCTGTTCAGGTGTGGGCGGCGATTGCGTCATGAATGGCTCGGGCAGCCAAATGCCTGCATAATGCTCGCGCTGCGATTTGACTGCCCGCAACCGGTCTATCGACAACCGTGTCGTCACCGCCACGAGCCAGGCTTCGACATTTTCGATGTGATCCTGCACGGCGCCATGCCAGCGCAGCCAAGCGTCCTGCACGACATCTTCTGCTTCGGCTACCGATCCCAGCATGCGATAGGCGATTTTCTGCAATCGTGGGCGTAGCTCATTAAAAGTGCGCGCAATATCGTCCATGGATCATTGACCGTGGTGGTGGCTGCTTCTGGGGTGAACGGGTCTCAATAATATCCGTGCAAGGTGATTTTGTCCATGAATGTGCGTGCTGCAACGGGGCGACCGCCCTTAATATGTATCGGCGCTAACGGCGCTCAATGGCATCAGGACAACCGGATGTGCAGCCACCAGCAAAAAAGATAAATATATCGTGCCCGTAACTGAGCGGCAAAAATTTACACTCATCACAAATCCCCGGAATTGCTTGCACCTGGCAGCTACTTGTCAATGAATAATGATGTGAAAAGGTCGCAGCGGCTAATTTGTCGTACTTTAAGCAAGTAGTCCGTATCAGCGGACTTGTTTTTAACCAAAACAGGCACAGATTCTGATTTGTTCGATGATTACTCAAATATACTTTGAATATTCATTCAAAGTATAAATATATTTACTCAGAGATCAGGTCAGAAGTGGAGTATGGGCCAAATTGCCACCCAACTAATTCGAACAGCACCGCAACTACTTTGCATTGTCGCTATAGTGATATTTGTCATTCAGGCCCTGGGCGTGGTCATGGGAATTATTGAAATGCTGCACTCCGGGCCAAGATCTGGAGTCATGCTTTGGCTCGGCCTGTTCGGTGGGATCGCCTCAGCCGCCTTTCAGCCGGCAATCTTAATAGCCGTTGCAGCAGCAGTTACGCATCTTGAGACAATAGCTAATCTGCCTAATTTAGAAAAATAAATTATCTCGTCCAGGCATAAAGCAGGACCGGATTTGGTTTCGGCTGCAACGTCGTCTTGCCCTATTGGAACCTACCCATAATCATAAGAATGGAGATTTCGGATTAATGCATTGGATTTTCGCATTTGGTATATTGGCTTCGCTGCTTGTTGTTTTTGTAATTTCCTACAAGAGCAGACCATCGCAAGGCCCTAACCGCTTTGGCAAGACGGCTTCGCCAGTCAGCTTTACAACGGCGGTGCGCAGGTTTTTTACCGGATACTTTAATTTTACGGGCAGAGCTAGCCGTACGGAATTCTGGTATGCGATGCTTTTCTATGTGCTGCTGCTATTGATGCTCGGCCTGCTCAATCTTTCAGACCTTGTTCTTTCAATCTTGCTGGCCTTTACATTGATACCGTTTCACTCCGTCGCCGCACGTCGCCTGCACGACACAAACAGAAGCGGCTGGTATCAGCTCGTCTCGTGGTTCATGCCTGTGGGTACAATCATTGCCCTTTTCTGGTGCAACGAGGAGCCGTACGATTGATAAGGCGAAAAGAACCATACAATCTTGAATTCGATCGTGACGCTGGGCACCAAGGGTGAGCAAGCGCCTCGGGACTTGGCCTATAATGCGCAGTATTGGGGGTTGCAATCAGAACTGCGGTTAGCAAAATTACTCTCCAGAAGCCAACTTGACCTTATGTCTTGCGTTCATTGTTTACACATTCAAAAGGTATCGCATATTTTCTATAATATGCGATACCATCAAAAAATATAAATAATAAAACCCCTGCAATATTGGTTATTACAGGGGTTTATTTGCAAAGTGGAGTAGGTATCCGCTAGAACGGAATATCGTCGTCCATATCCATGATATTGGCTGCAGGCTTTTGCGCGGGGCGCTGCTGTTGCGGTGCCTGGCTGCGCTGCTGGGGTGCCTGGCGTTGTTGCGGAGCGGAATAAGACTCATCGCCACCAAAACCGCCATCGTCCATGCCGCCCGTACCTGTACTTTCGCGACCACCCAGCATTTGCATCTGGTCTGCCACGATTTCGGTTGAGAAACGGTCTGCGCCTGTGTCCTTATCCTGCCACTTGCGGGTTTTCAGACGACCTTCGACATAAACCGAGCGGCCTTTCTTGAGGTATTCACCGGCGATTTCGGCCAAGCGGTTATAGAACACCACGCGATGCCATTCGGTTTCCTCACGGCGCTCGCCCGAATTCTTGTCTTTCCAGTTTGAAGTAGTGGCAATGGAGACGTTGCAGATCGCCGCGCCATCTGGAGAATAGCGCACTTCCGGGTCGCGTCCCAGATTGCCGACGAGTATGACTTTATTGACTGATGCCATGGTTAAATCCTGACTGTAGATGGTAATCAGGACAGTATCTTAACTGCCCTTACCGGCTTGCACAATTGGGTCATTATAGCCACCGCGGGCTTTACGTAGGAGATTTGAAGCTTCTGGCAGTAAAGAACCAGACGGCAGCCAGTGCCGCTCCCATGAGAAAAACGGCCGGCACACCCGTGTAGCGGGCCAGCAGACCGCCCACCGCGCCCCCGGCGGCAACACCCAACGCCTGGGACATATTATAGAACCCCAGGGCCAGCCCCTTGTGCTCTGCGGGGGCGACGCGCGATACCAGCGACGGCTGCAGCGCTTCCAGAATATTGAATGCAACGAAATAGCCCACGAAGAGCACCACAATGGCGGCAAACGAATGGGTTGCAAAAGCCATGATGGCCATGACGATGGCCAGGCCGGCTACGCTCCACTCCAGGCTCTGCTTGTGCACGTGCCGCGTTTCCGTGTAGAAAACGACCGGCACCATGGCCACAAACGAGGCCAGAATCACGGGCAGGTAGACTTTCCAGAGCGTACCTGTGGTCAACCCACCTAACCCGATCAGCAGTGGCGGCGCCACCACGAAAATGGACATCAGGATGCAATGCAGGCAGAACACGCCAAAATTCAGACGCAACAGGTCGCCGTTTTTCAGGACATCTTGCGCACGGGACTGGATGGCGGGTGTCTGCAAGGGCGCCACCGGCACAATAAACGTGGCCAGCAGCAGGCTGACAAAGCCCAGCAGGGAAATAACCCAGAACAAGCCCGACAAACCGCCATATTCGACCAGCAGGGGCGCGAGCACCAGCGCCAGGGCAAACGAAATACCAATGGAGCCTCCCACCATGGCCATGGCGCGGGTGCGCACTTCCGGGCGTGTCGCATCTGCCACCCAGGCGGTAATGGCTGCAGAAATGGCCCCCAGCCCCTGGATGGAACGACCAATGATAACGCCGGTCACCGAATCGCTGAGGGCGCAGATAATGCCGCCGATGATGAACAGCACCATACCGCCAATAATGACCGGGCGGCGTCCGAAACGGTCCGAAGCCATGCCCAGCGGAATCTGCAAAATGGCCTGGGTCAGGCCATACGCACCAATGGCGGCGCCTACCAGGGCCGCATTGCTGCCACCGCTCAGGCTTTTGGCCGCATCGGCAAAAACCGGTGTCAGCAGGAACAGGCCCAGCATGCGAACTGCAAAAAGCAGCGCCAGCGTCGTGCTGGCACGGCGTTCAGTGGGCGTAAGTTTGAGTTTAGCCGGTTTGGCAGCATCTGCTTGAGCGGGTTGACTTGGCGCAGCGGAATTCATTCAGCAAATAAAAAGACAAAGTGGGAGGAAGGTATAACTGGGATTGACACCTGCGTTATAGTAATGGATTAGTCCGAGAAAAACCCAGTTCGTTCAACAGGAAAAGATAATTTCATGGATGCCATCCGCATTCGCGGTGCCCGTACGCATAATTTAAAAAATGTGTCGCTCGACCTCCCCCGTCATAAACTGGTCGTTCTGACCGGTTTATCCGGTTCAGGCAAGTCTTCGCTTGCCTTTGACACATTGTACGCAGAAGGGCAGCGCCGCTATGTGGAAAGCCTGTCGGCCTATGCCCGGCAGTTCCTGCAACTGATGGACAAGCCCGACGTGGACCTGATCGAAGGCCTGTCGCCGGCGATCTCCATTGAGCAGAAGGCGGCGGGCCATAACCCCCGCTCCACCGTGGGTACCATTACCGAGATCCACGACTATTTACGGCTGCTGTATGCCCGCGTAGGAACGCCCTACTGTCCCGTCCATGGCGAACCCCTGCAGGCGCAGTCGGTTGCACATATGGTGGACCACATTCTGGCCATGACTGCCGATACGCGCATTGCCATCCTGGCCCCCATCGCCCGGGAACGCAAGGGCAGCTATGAAGACGATTTTGCCCAGTTGCAGGCCCAGGGCTTTGTACGGGTGCGCATCAACGGCCAGATGACCGAGCTGGAGCCGCGCCCTGTTCTGAATAAAAACGAAAAACACTCGATTGATGTGGTCATTGACCGCTTGCGGGTACGGGAAGAAAGCAAGCAACGGCTGGCCGAGAGCATAGAGACCGCACTCAAGCTGGCAGATGGCCGCGTGCTGGTGCTGGATATGGACAATGAGCACGAACAGCCGTTTTCTATCCGCTATGCCTGTCCCATTTGCAATCATGCGCTGGCAGAGCTGGAACCACGCCTGTTCAGCTTTAACAACCCGGTCGGCGCCTGTCCAACCTGCGATGGCCTGGGGCACACCTGGTTCTTTGACCCGAAACGGGTTGTGGCCTTCCCCACCCTGAGCCTGTCCAGCGGCGCCATCAAGGGGTGGGACAAGCGCAATGCGTTTACCCATTCACTGTTGACCAGCTTGGCGGCGCATTACGAATTCGATATGGATGTACCTTTTGAAGAGCTCCCGCCGGCGATTCAGAAAACGGTGCTGTACGGTTCGGGCAGCGAAGAAATTTCATTTGTGTACCTGAACGACAAGGGCCGCGGCTCGGTCAAAAAGCATGCATTCGAGGGCATTATTCCCAATCTGGAGCGTCGCTGGAAGGAAACCGATTCCAATACCGTGCGTGAAGAACTGGGCAAGTACCGCAGCCTGCAGGTCTGCCCCGATTGCGGCGGCTCGCGCTTGCGTGAAGACGCCCGGCATGTGCTGATCGGCAATGAACCTCGCGGCGGTTCGCGGGTAGGCATGGCAATCTATGAAGTGGAGGCCATGGCGCTGTCCGAATGCCTGCACTGGTTTGAAAACCTGAATCTGACCGGATCCAAGCAGGAAATTGCCGATAGGATTGTGCGGGAAATCCGTGCCAGACTTGAGTTTTTGAACAATGTGGGCCTCAATTACTTGTCGCTGGATCGCAGCGCCGATACGATTTCCGGCGGCGAGGCGCAGCGTATCCGGCTGGCCAGCCAGATCGGATCCGGACTGACCGGCGTCATGTATGTACTGGACGAACCCTCTATCGGGCTGCATCAACGTGATAATGACCGGCTGATCCAGACCCTTGCGCATTTGCGCGATCTGGGCAACAGCGTGATTGTGGTCGAGCATGATGAAGACATGATCCGCTCGGCAGACTGGGTGGTGGACATGGGCCCGGGAGCAGGCGAGCATGGCGGCCAGATCATTGCCTCCGGCACCCGGACCAGATTGCCAATGATGAAGCATCGCTGACCGGGGCTTACTTGAGTGGACGCATGCGCATCAAGGCGCATAATCCGCGCAAGCTGGATAAGGAGCAGGCATGGCTGAAAATACGCGGCTGCTCGGGCAACAATCTGAAAAACGTCGAACTGCAGGTACCTGCTGGCAAACTGGTGTGCGTCACGGGTGTATCCGGTTCGGGTAAATCCACCCTGATCAACGACACGCTGGCAACGCTGATGGCACATGAATTGCATCGCGCCCAGACCGAGCCCGCCCCCTTTACGTCGGTAGAGGGGCTGGAGCACTTTGACAAGATCATCAATGTGGACCAAAGCCCTATCGGTCGTACGCCGCGCAGCAATCCAGCCACGTATACCGGCCTGTTTACGCCAATCCGTGAGTTGTTTGCGGGCACGCCAGAGTCGCGTACCCGCGGCTATGATCCCGGGCGCTTTTCCTTTAACGTCAAAGGCGGGCGTTGCGAGAGTTGCCAGGGCGACGGCGTTATCAAGGTTGAAATGCATTTTCTGCCCGATATGTATGTCCCTTGCGATACCTGTCATGGCAAGCGCTATAACCGCGAGACCCTGGAAATCCGCTACCGGGGCCGTACCATTAGCGATGTGCTGGATCTGACAGTGGAGCAGGCGCTGGAATACTTCAGCGCGGTGCCGGTGATCAATCGCAAACTGCAGACCCTGATGGACGTGGGCCTGAGTTATATCCGCCTGGGCCAGTCTGCCACCACGCTCTCGGGCGGGGAAGCGCAACGTATCAAGCTGTCGCTGGAACTGTCCAAGCGCAGTACCGGCAAGACCATGTACATTCTGGACGAACCTACAACCGGCCTGCACTTTGCCGATATCGCACTATTGCTCAAGGTGATCAACCAGTTGGTGGATGCAGGTAATACAGTTGTGGTTATTGAGCATAATCTGGATGTGATCAAGACCGCCGACTGGATTATTGATATGGGCCCAGAAGGCGGCCAGGGTGGCGGACAGATCGTGGCAACGGGCACGCCCGCCGATATTGCCGCCAGCCCGAAGAGCCACACGGGACGCTACCTGAAACCCCTGCTGGAAAGAGAAAAGGCCTGAGCAGCCCTACATGATTTCAGCAGGGGCTGCGCGCTTGCAGCGAGAACGATGCTCAAGCGAGACCGACGCGATAGATGACCAAGGGCTTAGTTGTGTTCGATCAACGGCTGATCGAACCTGGCCATGCGTGATGGATGCCTGAGCGTTATAAACACCGGTCCCTGGGTAGCCCTGTGAGCACCTGTGCCCAAAACTACCCGGCAGCTTCGGTGTAATTGCGCAGTTCCTTGCGAATGATTTTGCCGGTTGTGGTCATGGGTAGCGCGTCGACAAAATAAACGCGGCGCGGATATTCGTGTGCAGCGACGCGCGTTTTGACGTGTTCCTGGATTTCTTTTTTAAGCGCGTCCGATGGCGCCACGCCCTCGTTCAGCACGACAAAAGCAGTCACCGCTTCGGTGCGCTCGTCATCGGGCAGCCCCACCACGGCAACCATGCTAACCAGCGGATGCCCCAGAATACAATCTTCGATGGGGCCCGGGCCAATGCGATAACCCGCGCTGGTGATCACGTCGTCATTGCGACCGACAAAGCGGAAAAACCCCTCTTCATCCCGCACGCCCATGTCTCCCGTGACCAGGAAGTCGCCGGCAAATTTCTCCCGGGTAGCCTCCGGGTTATTCCAGTAGCCCAGGAACATGACCGGATCGGGACTTCTGACGCCGATATTGCCCTCGGTGCCGTCTGGCAACACCTGCCCCTGATCGTTGACAATCTGCACGTCATGCCCTGGCACGGCCTTGCCCATGCTGCCTATTTTGGGTTCGAACAGATCGGCGCAGGATGACACCAGCATATTGCATTCGGTCTGCCCATAAAATTCGTTGATGGTAATGTCCAGATTGCGGCGCCCCCAGTCTATCAATTCCAACCCCAGGCTTTCACCCCCGCTGGCAATGGAACGAAGCGCCAGCGGCCAGCGCTCACGCGGGTTTTCCAGCCGGCGCAGCATTTTAAGCGCCGTTGGCGGCAAAAAGGTGTGCGTGACCTGGTGCCGCGACATGATCTCGAAAGCGGCTTCGGCGGTAAATTTAGAGAAGCGGCAGGCCAACACGGGAATGCCGTGATGCAATGACGGCATCAGGACATCAAACAGACCGCCGATCCACGCCCAGTCTGCAGGTGTCCACATGACTTTGGCATTGTCGGGAAAGAAATTATGGGAGATTTCAACGCCGGGTAAATGCCCCGGCAAGACCCGGTGCGCATGCAGGGCCCCTTTGGGCTTGCCGGTTGTGCCAGACGTGTAAATGATGACGGCCGGATCATTAGCCAGGGTGCGCGCCGGCTCAAGGGTATCGGGCTGCTGTTGCAGCGATGGCCAGAATGCCAGCGTTGCCGCTGTATTTTGCGTGGCGTCAATATCCACAACCGTTTTCAGTTCGGGCAAGGGTGTCGCAATCGTGCCCAGCTTGGCCACCCCATCTGCATTGGTTACCAGGCTCGCGCGCCGGAATTGGACAGACGATAAGCCAGCGCATCGGAGCCGAACAGTGAAAACAGAGGAATGGCAATGAGTCCCAGCTTGTAGCAGGCAATATGCGCAATCGCAGTTTCAATGCCCTGGGCAAGCAAAATACCCACCCGATCGCCACGCGCCACCCCAGCCTGTTGCAATACATGCGCGAACTGGTTGGAATAGGCTTTCAACTGGTCAAAGGTGTAGTACTGGATATCCGAGGGCGACTTTTCATGAATGATGGCAAGGCGGCCGGTTCCGTCTGCCCATTTATCACAAACGTCAATGCCGATATTGTAGTGTTGCGGCACATTCCAGTGGGTAGCCGATACTGTTGCGGCATAGGTTGCATGGCGTATAAGCAAGGCAGGTCTCCTTTTCTTTTTATTGTATATCGGTTCGCTGTCGTCGCTTATACGTCATTCACGTTTTTCACACTCTCGGAAACCCGTATTTGCTTCGTTTTCCGCCGGTATTCCGACGGCGTCATGCCCTGCATGTTCAGAAATGCCGTAGCGAAATTCGCGGCATTGGAAAACCCCACGTCTTCAGCAATGGTTAGGGTGCGCAACGACGTGGTGGCCAGCAGGTGTTTTGCTGTACGCATACGTAAATCACGAATGTATTCAAAGGCACTGCAACCGCAAACATTGTAGAAGGCGCGATTCAGGCGCTTTTTATTCATGGACACCAGCGCTGACAATTTGGGCAGACTCAGGTCTTCAGACAGATGCTCCTGGGCATATTGCATGACGATGCGCACGGCCACTTCATCATCGCTGTCTATGGTACCCGGATGCGGGTCTTGGCCCTGCGGCAGGGACATGGATGCCCGCTGTTGCCGCACACTATGCAACCGCTGGGAGATACCCGCATGAATGCGGATGCGCGCCACTACTTCATCATACGGATGAGACTTGGAGATGAAGTCGGAGGCCCCATATTCCAGTGCCTGCAGGCGCGATTGCGGATCGTCCAGATCGCTATAGAAGAGCACGGGGATATCTGTGGTGAGCGTGTTGGCCTTGAGCCGACGACATAGCGGAAGACCATCAAGTCGGGGCAAGTGCAATTCCGAAACAACGACATCGGCTGCAGCGTAATGGCTTTTTCGTATCCCTGCAGCCCATCAAATGCAACTGTGATACGGAAACCAGCGCTGCGCATGGCAGCAAGCACGCCGTGCAAACTCTGCATATTGCCATCGACAAACAGAGCATGAGAGCTGCGCAAGAGTGGGGCCGGACTGTCCATAGGATTTCGCTTGACTAACTAAATTGAAAATGCGAAATCATTTTCCAACAAGATGCACAATTCCTATTTTGAAAATACTCTTGATGCTTTTTGAAAAAAGAATGAATTGTACTTTTATGAATAATTCTTAATGTCAGTCAATTCAATTTGCCGTGCAATACCCCGGTTTATACGACAAAGAGACGCTTGTATTCTTTGATCGCATAACGATCGGTCATCCCGGCGATATAGTCGGCAATAGCGCGCGCCTGCCTGCGTTCATCATCGTGCCGGTAGTCTGCCGGCATCAGCCGCGGATCATCCACAAAAGCCTTGAACAGTGATTGGACAATGGTGCTGGCCTTGTTCGCCATGCGCATCACCTTGTAGTGGCGATACAGATTATGCATGAGGAAGGATTTGAGTTCGTCTGCCTGCGTACGCATGGCGTCTGAAAACTGCAGCAACGCCGGCGCTTCTGTCACGTCTTCACGTGTCTGAATGTGATGAATGCGCAGATTGTCCCGGGTCGTGTGGGTCAGGTCAACGATCAGCGCGTTGATCATGCGCCGGATAATTTCGGCAATAAGCCGGCGCCCGGTCACGTCGGGAAACAGACGACTCACTTCATCATGGTAGGTGGCAAACAGTTGCACCTGACGCATCTGTTCAATCGTGATCAGACCGGAACGCAGGCCGTCATCAATATCATGATTGTTATAGGCAATTTCGTCGGCCAGATTGGCCAGTTGCGCTTCCAGGCCCGGTCGCTTTCTATCAATAAAGCGCTGCCCTACTTCGCCCAGTTGGCGTGCGTGCGACAGCGAACAATGTTTGAGAATTCCCTCGCGGGTTTCAAAAGTCAGATTCAGGCCGTTGAACGAGGCATAGCGCTCCTCCAGCTCATCGACCACCCTCAGGCTTTGCAGATTGTGCTCGAAGCCGCCCGCCCCGGGACGCAGCGTCTGCATGGAATCGTGAAGGGCATCCTGTCCGGCGTGGCCAAATGGGGTGTGACCCAGGTCATGGGCAAGCGAGATCGCTTCGGTCAGGTCTTCGTGCAATCCCAGATTGCGCGCCACCGCCCGTGCAATTTGCGCCACTTCCAGGCTGTGGGTCAGGCGGGTACGGAATAAATCACCTTCGTGATTAACAAAAACCTGTGTTTTATATTCGAGCCGGCGAAAGGCCCCGCTATGGATGATGCGGTCACGATCCCGCTGGAAAGGGTCGCGCGCCGGGTCGGCATCTTCCTGATGCTGCCGCCCCCTGGAGTGGGCAGGATGGGTCGCGTAGGGCGCTAGCGTGGTCACTGTCATGCTTTATGCCTGGGTGCCGGCCATATCGGAAACCTGAGCTGCGCGACGACCGATGGCAATATCGCCGACCGTCTCGCTGAGCGTTTCCTGAACCTGCTTTAATGGAGCAGCCTGAACCACCGCCTGGCCGATTGCCGGCATGAGTACATAACGTATTTCGCCGCCTCGGTTTTTTTATCGCCCTGCATCAGGTCAAGCCACGTGCTCTCCCCCAGATCCGGCGCAATATCCGGACAGCCGATGGCGTGCACCAGCGCGCGTACCCTCGCGATATCGGTTTCAGGCAGGCCCAGCACCTTGCCCGAGAGCACGGCAGCCTGAACCAGCCCGCAGGCCACTGCCTCACCATGCAGCCAGGTGCCAAACCCCAGACCTGCCTCGATCGCATGACCGAAAGTGTGGCCCAGGTTAAGGATGGCGCGCAGACCGGTTTCCTTTTCATCTTCTGAGACGACCTGCGCCTTGAGCTCACAGCAGCGTGCGATGGCATAGGCCAGCGCGTCTGCATCAAGCGCCACCAGTTGCGCGACATTGCTTTCGCACCATTCAAAAAACGTACGGTCCATGATCAGACCGTATTTGATCACTTCAGCCAGTCCGGCCGACACTTCGCGGGCCGGCAGGGTGCGCAGGACATTGATGTCGATATCGACACTGATGGCTGATAGAAGGCGCCGATCATGTTTTTGCCCAGCGGATGATTGACCGCGGTTTTGCCGCCCACCGAGGAGTCGACCTGGGCAAGCAGCGTTGTCGGAATCTGCATGTAGCGAATGCCACGCATATAGGTCGCTGCCGCAAACCCGGACATATCGCCGATGACACCACCGCCCAGCGCCAGCACGACGGCGCGGCGGTCCAGTTTTTCGCTCAGCATGCGATCGTAAATGGTATTGAGCGTATCCAGTGATTTGAAGGATTCGCCATCAGGCACAATGATGGTGAGCACCGGTTTGTTCAGGCCGGCCAGTGCCTGGCGCAATGCGTCTCCGTACAGCCCGTCAACGACAGGATTGCTGATGATGACCAGCCGCGTTGCATTGGCCGGGACCGATTCGGCAATATGCTGCAGGCGCCCCGGCGCAATGTGAATGGGGTATTGTCCGGCAGATGTAGCGACGTTAACTGGGGCCATCAGATTCTTTCACCTCGTTGTTGATAATCTTTCAATAGACGGTCAATCGCGTCAAGTACCGTATTGATGGAGCCGTGGCTGGTTTCGATGGTGAAATCGGCCAGGCTTTCATAAATGGGTTCGCGCTGTTTTAACAGTTCTACGATACGCGCTTTAGGATTGGCCGTCAGCAGCATGGGGCGATTTTTATCCTTTGCGACTCGCCGAAAGAGCTCGTCGCTGCCCGCCTTCAGGTACAACACGATACCGCGTGCGCGCAGCAGTTCCTGATTTTCGGGCGCCACAACGGCGCCACCGCCGGTGGCCAGGACCACATCGCGCCGCAAGGTGATCTCCTGCAGTACCTGGGTTTCCCGACGCCGGAAACCGGCTTCGCCTTCGATATCGAAGATGGTTGGAATACTGACCCCGCAACGGGCCTCGAGTTCGTGATCAAGATCAAGAAACTCGCGACCCAGCGAGCGGGCCAAGCCTCGGCCGATGGTTGTTTTGCCGGCGCCCATCATGCCGATAAGGAAAATGGGCGCCTGACCGGTGTGGCGGACATGGGAATTGTCCTGTTCTGTATGCTGCATGTACGTAAAAAGGTTTTTCTCCCGGTTACGCCGGGGCGTGAAAAATACAGACGTTCTATGACAGTTGTCAAAGAAATGACACCATGTTTTCAAGGATTTGTCGTTTATTTGTTGCAACATAGCACATGTACACCACACAGCACAATTCAGTTACAGAAAGAGCCGAAAAATTCAGCTTTTCCTGCTAGAAGGTATTAAAATTGCCTGCGATGAGTACACGTAAACCCAACTCCCCTCGTAAAACTGTGCAGCGCCCGAGCGCAGGCTCGCGCATAGGCCGGTTCCTTTTTCAATCCGTCATATTCTGCATTGGCCTCGGGCTTTGCGGTTTGTTGCTGGGTACCCTTGCCGTTGCGCTGACTTGGCCGAATCTGCCGGATCTGAAGGCGATGACCGATTATCGCCCGCGGGTGCCGTTGCGCGTGTACACGGCAGATAAAGTCCTGCTGGCCGAATACGGCGAAGAGCGACGTAACGTCTTGCGCTTCAATGAAATTCCGGATGTTATGAAACAGGCTTTGCTGGCGGCAGAAGATGATAACTTCTACAGTCATGGCGGGGTCGACTGGTCTGGCGTGGGTCGTGCAGTTATTGCCAACCTGGTTTCCGGCGCCAAATCACAGGGCGCCAGCACGATTACCATGCAGGTTGCACGAAACTTCTACCTGTCCTCGGAAAAATCCTTCATCCGTAAGTTCTACGAACTGATGCTCACCTACAAGATCGAACAGAACCTGAGCAAGGAACAGATCCTTGAGCTATATCTGAACCAGATCTACCTGGGGCATCGTTCCTATGGTTTTGCCGCCGCTTCCCGCACATACTACGGCAAGCCGCTGTCAGAGGTTACCATTGCCGAAGCCGCCCTGCTGGCCGGTATTCCCAAGGCGCCTTCCCGCTTCAATCCGCGCGCAAACATGAAACGTGCTGTCGCACGTCAGCATTACGTGCTCGATCGCATGGAAATGCTGGGATACATTACACCCGAACAGCATCAGCAGGCCATGGCGCAGAAAATCGTCCTGCGTGACAATACGCAGGAAACACCGGAAACCAACATTGCCCGTCATGGCCAGTACGTTGCAGAACTGGCCAGGCAGCTCATGTACAACGTTTACAAAGACAATGTATACGGGCGTGGCCTGAGTGTTTACACGACCATCCGCTCGGAAGACCAGGAAGTGGCCTATCATGCGGTACGCGAAGGCATCATGTCGTATACGCGAAGAAAACCGTATCCCGGACCGGCGGCTCAGGTTGATCTGCCTGAAGGGATCGAGAATGATACGGAACGGTTTGATATTGCCCTTGAAGAAATCCGCAATAAATACCGCGACAGCGATGACCTGGTGACAGCCGTGGTGCTCTCGTCCAGCGCCACCAAAGTGGTCGCCGCGCGCACGCCGGAACAGATCTATGAATTGAGCGGCAAGTCTTTGGGCTATGTGAAACGGGCCCTGGTCAAAACCGGACCGGTTTCCCGTCGGATCCAGCGTGGTTCAGTCATTTATCTGCAGAAAGTGGACGACACCTGGACGATTATCAATATGCCGACGGTCGAAGGCGCGTTCATTTCCCTGAACCCGCAAAATGGCGCCATCGAATCGATGATCGGCGGGTTCGACTTCAACCGGGGCGATTTCAATCGCGTCACCCAGGCCTGGCGCCAGCCCGGTTCTACCTTCAAGCCCTTCGTGTATGCAGCCGGTCTTGAACGCGGTATTACACCCGGCACCAATATTTCGGATCAGCCTTTCATCTGAGCGCCGCGCAGACGCGTAGTAAACCCTGGAGCCCGAAGAACTACGGTAATTCGTACTCCTACAGCCAGACCATGCGCCAGGGTTTGTATAAATCCAAAAACATGATATCCATCCGCATTCTGCAAACGGTGGGTCCGGAGTTCGCCAGTGAATTCATCTCCCGCTTTGGCTTTGATCCGGCACGTCAGCCGCCCAAAAGCGCGTACCTGACCATGGCGCTGGGCGCCGGCAGCGTAACGCCGCTACAAATGGCCAGTGCCTACTCGGTGTTTGCCAACGGCGGTTATCGTATCAATCCGTACATCATTGATTCCGTTGTGGATATTGCCACGGGACGCGTCATCATGAAGGCCCAGCCAGCCGTGGCCGGCGACGAAGCCAACCGCGTACTGGATCCCCGTACAGCCTATGTGATGAATGAACTGCTGCGCGGCGTGGCCAAATCGGGCACCGCCGCCAGAACCCAGGCCACGCTCAAACGCAATGACATTGCGGGCAAGACCGGCACCACCAACCAGTCATTTGATGCCTGGTTCGCCGGTTTTACACCCAAACTGGTAGGCATTTCCTGGCTGGGCTTTGATCAGCCCAAATCACTGGGCGACAAGGAAACCGGGGGCGGCGCGGCCATGCCGATCTGGCTCACGTACATGCAAACCGCCCTCAAAAAAGTGCCTGTGACCCAGCCCGGCCCAATGCCTGAAGGGTTGACCAAAGTGGGTGACAACTACTATTTCTCTGAATTTCCGCAGGGCAAGGCATTGGCTAATATAGGTGTGTCGGGCAGCGGTGCTCGGGATTCGAATGCTGCCAAACCGGCAGGCTCGCCATCGGGTGACGCCATCGGCAAGGCCCTGGAGTCGTTCAACCCCATGGGTGGGCCACCCATACGGTTTTAAGCACCCCAAATCGGTTTATGGCCCCAAAGGCAAGGATCTGATGATCTGAAGTAGCAGGCAACCGGTTTGGCCACGGATAAAAAAGGGTTCATGCACATCTCATGCATGAACCCCTTTTTTTATTGCTCTTTTTACTTCCGGGTCGCGCGGAACGATTCAACCTGCACGCGGCCTGGCATATAGATCGCCGCCACAATTGTGATCGCGGCGATATCCGGCCTGAAATACAGCGATTATGCCGCGCTGCTTCAGAGGGTTATGGTGAGCGCGCGACCGGTAATATCGGAAAAAATGCTGCTCAGGTTATCCTGAAGCGTCGTCCCGGTGCGTGTGTCCACCCAGTTGGTGTTATCGAACTTGTAATGAAATCCGCCGGACGGCGCGGCTACCCACATTTCCTGAAGCGGTGCCTGACTGTTGACCACGACGTGGGTTTTCTGATTGAATACGATAGTGAGTACCTGACCGCTGCGGCTGGCATCCAGGTCAATATCCAGTGTTTCAAACCAGTCGTCGGCTTGTTCATGGATCTTGTCCAGGATGGCATCTGCGCGTGCAAGAAATTCTGATTCAGTCATAATATGGTTCTGTAAAAAATTTAATAGGGTGTGCCGTGTCTGCGCCAAGTATAAAACGCCTTTTAGCCATTATTGTAACCCTCCTTGTCGGGAGTGTGGGTTTAACGGCTTGCGGCTATAAAGCGCCACTGTATCTTCCCACTGCCGAGCAAAAACAGAAGCTGCAGGAACGTGAAGAGCGCATCAAGCCCGCAAGGCGAAGGCCGAAGCAGAAAAACAGGCGAAGCGGCAAGCGGCCAAAAACGCTGCCACCGCGCAACCCGCTGGCGGCACCAGCTCAACTGCCGCACCGTGATAGCGCATTGCAAGTACGCGATAAAGCGCTTGCGCTGTGAGCTGTGGCACGGTGACCTGGCGCAGTTTGATCCTTATTACTGCACGAGACAGGCCACCACAGCCCACCCAATGAAAGCGGACACGTCGCCCGCTCGGCAACGCCGACCGGTTGGGGACCTGATAGCGTGACGTTCTTTATGCTTCTATAGTGCTTCTATAACCCAGTCATCATCTGTGCTGACCCCATTTCTGTCATCCCCGTATGACTTCACCCTTTTAATTGTTTCATTAACTACTGTTTATCATGTCTGAACTGAATGCCCCGGCGGTGCACCCTTTTTTCATTACGACGGCTCGCAACTCATGGCAGAGTCGGTCTCTGTTTCCGAGCTGGCGGCACGCTACGGCACACCGCTGTACGTTTATTCCCGTGCAGCGCTCAAGGCGGCCTGGGAGTCCTACGCACAGCCGCTGACCAATCGCAACGCACTGGTCTGTTTCGGCATGAAAGCCAATTCCAATCTGGCCGTATTGCAGCAATTTGCGCAATGGGGTAGCGGTTTCGATATCGTTTCCGGCGGCGAACTGGCCCGAGCCCTTAAAGCAGGCGCCCGCCCCGACACCATTGTCTTTTCCGGCGTGGGCAAGCAGGATTGGGAAATCAAAGCCGGACTGCAAGCAGGCGTCAAATGTTTCAATGTGGAGTCTACCGACGAGCTGGAACGCATTTCTCTTATCGCAAGCCAGCTGGGACGCACCGCGCCGGTATCACTGCGCGTGAACCCGGACGTGGACGCCAAGACCCACCCCTATATCTCCACCGGGCTGAAGGACAACAAATTTGGCATTGCAATTGAAATAGCAGCGCAGGTATACCAGCGCGCTGCCGTCCTGCCCGGCATCCGGATCGTCGGTGTTGATTGTCATATCGGGTCTCAGATCACACAGATAGAGCCGTATCTGGATGCGCTGGAGCGCCTGCTTAATCTGATTGATACCCTGGCCGGCCTGGATATCCGGCTGGCACACCTGGACATCGGCGGTGGTCTGGGCATCCGCTATCAGGACGAAACACCCATTGCGCCAGCCTTGCTGCTGGACAAGGTGTTCGCCAGACTTGAAGAACGCGGTTATGGACATCTGCAACTGATCATGGAACCCGGGCGTTCCCTGGTTGGCAATGCCGGCATCCTGGTCACCCGGGTGCAATACCTGAAACATCACGAAAGCAAGAATTTTGCCATCGTGGATGCCGCCATGAACGACTTGCTGCGCCCGACCCTGTACGACGCCTGGCATGGGGTGCTGCCTGTTGTCAGCCCGTCGAATACACGCGACGTGAACGATGCGGCACAAGCCCGCGTGTACGATATTGTCGGTCCGATCTGCGAAAGCGGCGACTGGCTGGCGCGCGACCGCCAGTTGCAATTGCAGCAAAATGACCTGCTGGCAATCGAATCGGCCGGGGCTTATGGCTTTGTCATGTCGGGCCATTACAACACGCGGCCGCGGTGTGCAGAAGTGATGGTCGACGCGGATCAGACTTATCTGATCCGCCCCCGCGAAACCATCGAAGAACTGTTCGCTTCGGAGCAGATGCTGCCTGGTTGAGGTTACCTGCCGCCGGCCCTTGCCCCCGGAGAATCAATCAAAGCGAGTGCCGCAATCCGGCATTCGCTTTTTTCATTATGACAACTGGCATAGGGAATGCAGTCACGGCCATAACGCGTCCAGCGACAGATATAGCGCTGCATCTAACCTGCCCCCGCAACAACAATCACCCGCGCGCGCGATGCGCCCATCAAACAGGCTCCGGTTGTACCGTTGGCAAGAAACAGTATCACCCCCAGGAAGCCTCCAGCGCTTTATGGGCTCCAGTTAGGTCCTTATATCCGAATATATAAATAAGAATTTTCTATTTTACGTATAAGAATTCCTTATATACAGTAGCCATATCTGATCCCCCATTTTGTCTTTGGTCATCTATGTCTGCCGTCTACGCTTCACTCTCGTCTTCTCCTGTGCCTGTTGGCCAGCCCGAGTCCTCTGCATCACCTTTTGTGATACGGCCACTGGCCGCAGCGCTTGGCGCTGAGGTGCTTGATCTGAACCTTGATCAACCACTGTCCGACGAGGCATTCTCACGTATCAGGCAAGCCTTTTCGGATCACCATGTGCTGGTGTTTCGCAAGCAGGACATTACGCCGGCGCAGCATGTGCAATTTAGTCGTCGCTTCGGACCGCTGCAGATTCATGTATTGAGACAGTTCCAGTTGCCAGGCCACGAAGAAATTCTGCAAATATCCAATATCCGGGAAAACGGCAAGCCGATCGGCCTGGGCGATGCCGGCGCTTTCTGGCATTCCGATCTGTCGTACAAGGCGGTGCCCAGTCTGGGCTCGCTGCTGCATGCCCGTGAGTTGCCCGACTCCGGCGGCGATACCCATTTTGCAAATATGCACCTGGCCTGGGAAACCCTGCCTGCATCGCTGCAAAAAGTGTTGCTGCCGCTGAAAGCAGAGCATAGTTACATCAAGCGCTACGAAGAACAGCGCGCCAAGGCGCCGTGGCGCCCGGCACTGACGCAGGCGCAGCTGGATGAAGTGCGCCCAGTGGTCCATCCGGTAGTCACGACCCATCCTGACAATGGCCGCAAGACCCTGTTCGTAAACGAACACTTCACCTCGCGTATTGTCGGTCTGCCGCAGGATGAGAGTGAGGATCTGCTGCAGCAACTGTTTGCGCACAGTGTCCGTCCCGAATTCATTTATACCCATCAATGGCAGAAGGACGATATGGTTTTCTGGGATAACCGCTCGGTCATCCATCTGGCCGGCGGCACCCCCGACGATCAGCGTCGCCGCCTGAACCGGACCACAGTGGAAGGAACCGCGCCAGTTTGATCACAACTGTGTTAATACGCGATGCGGCCTGGGTCGGGTGAATCTGCCAGTTGCACCCGAACCGGTAGTCGCCTCGCTGCAGGATTGCCTGAATTGCCAACACAATAGAGCTAGCCCGTACGCCGTTCTGATCCCGCCAATAAACACGCCGCATACTCGACCGTCAATAACAACATTTCAATCTTCACTTTATCCAGAGAGTCCATCATGAGTATCAATGCTGCCAGACGCCCGTTTCGTTTTCTGTCAATGCGTACCGCAGCGCTTGCACTGGCAGCCTGGGCATTTGCCGGCACCACGGCGTATGCCGAAGGTCAGTTGCGAATCGCCGAGCAGCATGGCATCGTCTATCTGTTGCTGCAGGTTGTGCAGGATCAGAAACTGATCGAAAAACACGGCAAGACCACGGGGCTTGAGATCAAACCCCAATGGGTCAAGCTGTCGGGCGGCGCGGCAATTAATGATGCCCTGTTGTCCGGCTCAATCGACATCGCAGGCGCCGGTGTGGGCCCGTTGCTGACCATCTGGGATAAAACTCGCGGCAAATACAATGTCAAAGGCGTCGCCTCCCTGGGCAACTTTCCGTATTATTTGATCAGCAATAATCCAGACGTTAAAACCATTGCAGATTTCAGCGATAAGGATCGCATTGCGCTGCCGGCAACAACCGTTTCGGTCCAGGCACGCATATTGCAACTGGCTGCATCCAAGCAATGGGGTAAGGAGGCGTTCAAACAGCTGGATCGGCTGACGGTGACCCTGCCGCACCCGGAAGCGACCGGCAGCATCATCAAGGGCGGCACGGAAATCAACGCCCATTTTGCCACGCCTCCCTATCAGGAACAGGAACTCAAGGGCAACAAGAACGCGCATATTGTTTTGAAATCCTATGACGTGCTGGGCGGACCGTCGACATCAACCGTGCTGTACGCCACAGAGAAGTTTCGCCAGGACAACCCCAAGACCTATGGCGCCTTTGTCGCGTCGCTGAAAGAAGCGGCGGCGTTTATCAAAGCCAACCCTGAAGGCGCGGCCGATGCGTATATTCGGACGGCTAAAAGCAATATCGACCGCAACTTGTTGATTGAGATCATCAGGAATCCCGATATCCAGGTCAAGCTGGCGCCGGAAAACACCTTCCCGCTGGCTCAGTTCATGGGCGATGTCGGCGCCATCAAAAACCGCCCGGCATCCTATCAGGATTACTTTTTTGATGATGAACACAACCACAATGGCAGTTGAAATATGACCCATGCACTGAAAAACACGTCGTTGCGACTGGCTGCCACTCCCGCGCAAGTGCTGCAAAAATCACAACCCGCTAGTCAAAGCGCCCCCACCGGTCCGGCAGGACAGGCGTCTTTGCCACGTGGCGATGTTCTGCCAGAAGCCAGCCTGCCCGAGGCCCTGTTTCGTGCAGAGCGGGTAAACCTGCGGTACCAGACCGGCGATGCCATCGTACAGGCGACGCGCGACGTTAGTTTCTCCATCTACAAAGGCGACCGGTTCATTCTGCTGGGCCCGTCCGGTTGTGGCAAATCGAGCCTGCTCAAAGCGGCTGCCGGATTTATCAAGCCCCAATCGGGCGCTTTTACGCTCAATGGCAACGCCATTTCCGGGCCAGGACCCGACCGGGTGGTGGTTTTTCAGGAATTCGATCAGCTAGCCCCATGGAAGACGGTACTGCAGAATGTCATCTTCGCCTTGCGCGCCTCGCGTACGCTGGACAAGGTGCAGGCAAGGGAGCGCGCTGAGCATTATTTGCACCGGGTCGGACTGGGCAATTTTTTGCATGCCTATCCGCATACGCTCTCGGGCGGTATGAAGCAACGCGTTGCAATTGCACGCGCGCTGGCGATGGAACCGGCGGTGCTGCTGATGGACGAGCCCTTTGCCGCCCTGGATGCGCTTACGCGGCGCAAAATGCAGGAAGAATTATTGCAATTGTGGGAAGAAACCCGGGTCACATTGATGTTCGTCACCCATTCCATAGAAGAAGCGCTGGTGGTCGGCAATCGGATTTTGCTGCTGTCGCCGCATCCGGGCCGCGTACGTGCAGAGCTCAACAGTCACCAATTCAGTATGGATAGTGCGGGGAGCGAGCAGTTTCAGGCGGCAACCAGCCGAATTCACCGCCTTCTATTCGAGGAGCTGCCTGCCTTCGAAGCAGATTCCACGCTTGCCGAGCATTCTCATGAACCAGCCTAGCTTGCGCATCGAACCCCCTTACCGACCGGAGTTCGAATATCCGCTTTCGGCACTGGCGCCCGCAGCACAGGCCGAGTCGCTGCGTGAACCCCTGAGCCTCACGCATCGCCTGGCCAATCATGACGGCGTGCGCAAAATCCTGATCCTGGCAGTTCTGGCGACGATCTGGGAAATAGTCGGTCGCTGGCAGGACAATGAACTGCTGCTACCCACATTTACCGCCACCGTTGGCGCCATGTGGGCTGACCTGATCAACGGCGAGTTGCCTGCCCGCATGGCGATTTCACTGTCGGTGCTGCTGCAAGGTTATGCGCTGGGCGTGATATTGGCGTTTTTTCTGACCACATTTGCCATTTCCACCCGACTTGGCCGGGATATCCTGTCCACCCTTACCTCCATGTTTAATCCCTTGCCAGCCATTGCGCTGCTGCCACTGGCGCTGATGTGGTTCGGACTGGGCACAAGCAGCTTATTGTTCGTACTGGTGCATTCGGTTATGTGGCCGCTGGCCTGAACACCTTTGCCGGATTTCAGAGCGTGCCGCAAACACTGCGCATGGCAGGGCAGAACTATGGACTGCGCGGGCTCAGGTTTGTCTGGCAGATCCTGATTCCGGCCGCACTGCCCTCCATCGTATCCGGCCTGAAGGTTGGCTGGGCCTTTGCCTGGCGTACGTTGATCGCAGCTGAAATGGTCTTTGGCGCATCATCGGGCCAAGGCGGCCTGGGTTGGTATGTGTTCCAGCACCGGAATGAACTGGAAACCGCTCAGGTGTTTGCCGGACTGGTCATGGTCGTGATCCTGGGCCTGGTGGTTGAAAACCTGGTGTTCAGAACCCTGGAAAAAATGACAGTGCGGCGCTGGGGCACACAGCAGTAGGCAGCACAAACGCCCGCCAGCGCGAGTGCAGATGAATGAATTGATGATTTTCCCTGTTGGGATACCTGGTTGCCGTATAACCGGGTATCCCTTTTTTTGGCTGTCCGGCGCGGGGCGCCAGCTGTGGCTTACAGCTCTCCGTAGGAGTGCAGGCCCGACAGGAAGATATTGACGCCCAGGAAGGCAAAGCTGGTAATAACCAGACCAACCAGCGCCCAGTAGGCGGCAAATGTCCCGCGCATGCCTTTCATCAGGCGCAGGTGCAGCCAGGCGGCATAGTTGAGCCAGACGATAAAGGCCCAGGTTTCTTTCGGGTCCCATTGCCAATAGGTGCCCCAGGCATCGGCGGCCCAGAACGCGCCCAGAATGGTGGCCACGGTGAAAAAGGCAAAGCCGATGGAGATGGATCGATACATGATATCGTCCAGCACCTCCAGCGGCGGCAATTTGGCAGCAATGACGCGACGTCCAAGCAAAATGGCCGCCACGATGGCCAGGCTGCCCAGGAAGTACACGAACCAGAAGCCCATATTGTCTTTGTCTCGGAAAATGAACAGCTCCGACACCATGGCGCCGCCCACGACCAGCAGCGGAATCATGGGTTTCCAGCTGGTGGTGGCACCATGCTGCTTGACCAGATAGGCAAAACCGACCATCGCGGACAACGCAAAGGAACCATAACCAATGAAATTGGCCGGTACGTGCAGTTTCATCCACCAGCTGCGCAGGGCGTTATTCAACGGGGTAATCACGGCAGCGTCACGCTCAAATGTATACCAGAGCAGAAATATGACGGCAGACGAGATGACCAGCAGCACAAAGCCGCCCAGGGCACGCGTGTTGTAGCGTCTTTCGTAATACAGGTAGAACAGGGCCGTGATCAGGCAGAACAGCACGAAAACTTCATACAGATTGCTGACAGGGATGTGCCCATATCAGGCGCAATCAGATGACCCTCGCGCCAGCGCACCAACAGGCCGGTAAAGCCGGCAAAAACGCCGGTCCAGGTCAGGGCTGACCCCATCCAGGCGCCAGTCGTACTGACAAATCCGATCCAATAGCACACAGTGGCCATGAAAAACAGTGCGCACATCCACAAAATGGCCGATTGTGAAGAGAGCAGGTATTTGAGCAGGAAATTGCTTTCCGCATGTGCCAATTGGCCGTCATACAGCCATATGGCCACACCGGCAGCCAGGGCACAGGCGATCATCAGCTTGCGCGCGGGCCGCCACAACCAGCCAATCCAGGTGGCCGCAAATGTCATGCCGACCAGAATGGCTTTCTCGTAGTAATCCATCGAATCGGGGTACTGAATGATGGCGTAGACGGCGCCTGCCAGCAGCACCAGCAGGAACAAAAGGTCTGAAAGGTCGGGTTTACCGCGCAGCACGCGGCTGTCACCGGACTCGGTAATATTCTTTTCCCAATCGACCAGCTGGTCGGCGGCTCCTGATGCGGTCACAACGGTATTTGACATATTTGCCCCTAGGCTTTTTCGTTGCCGGTAAAGTAATGGCGGAAGCGCTCGAATTCACGATTGAAGTCGAGGGTGCGTTTTTGCGAGGTCATTGCTGCCATCATACGGCTATCCTGATCATCCTGCCCGGGCTTGACCCAGATCCAGATTCGACGATCACGGATGTAGAACATGGAAAACACACCCAGCATCAGCAGGATTGATCCCCCATAGACCAATAGTTTACCCGGGGAACGCGTGGCCTGCAAAACACTGGCCTGAATGTGCTGAAAGGTTTTCAGCTGAAGAAACATGGGCGCCGGGTAGTTTGCCAGATCAGAGACGGCACGCAGGGACAGATCAAACCAGCGCGCCTGTGCCTGGGCATCCGGCCCTTCGAAAACGATGGGCGCAAGACCGGCTTGTTCGCGCGCCAGGTTGCGCAGCTCAATGGCGCTAAATAGCAGGTACTCGCGCAGGATTTTCTTCATGGGTTCGCGCAACTGGGCAGGAACCCGGTCGCTTTCCGGCACGCCCTGGCCTTCAACATAATTGTCGATACCGACAAAGCCGTCGGCTGCAAAGACACTGAGCGCGCGCTCGGCCAGTTGCACGATGACCGCTTTATCAATCCGGCCATCCTGATTCTTTTCTGCATAGGCCGTGGCCGCTTTCAGGCGCAGCGCCTTGTCATTGAATGCCGCACGCATGGCCAGAAATTCGTTGACCGTGCTTTTGCTATCTGCAGGAATCCGGACATAACGGAACATCGAGTCGCCAGGCAGTTGCATACCGATCAGGAAAACCGGTGAGTCTTCAAGCATGACCGGCAGCATGTAGTTATTGAACTTGATGGACTGATTGCGATCATCGGTCAGCGTATAGGACACGCTGGGGCCAATGTTGCGCAATTTCTTTTCGCTCCTGCCGGCAGCGCTGCCGGTTACGGCCAGGATGTCTTCCTGGAATGTTTTGGGTTGGGCTGCGCCCGGGTTCGGCGCGGACAGATCTTCGACGTTGATGGGTTTGAAGTCATCGAAGGTCACGGTGTAGTTCTTGCTCTGACCATTGAGGGTTGTGGTCAGGCGTGTCTGCTCTCCGACCACGCCGGACAACTCAAACGGCGCGCTGTCGCTGCCTGCCAGCGGATAGCCGGTTACTGACACCTTGGAGCCACCATCATGAAAGCTTGACTGATACAGGGTAATGCCATGCATCTGGAACGGATGATTGACTTCGATGGTTTCGTTGGTCACCTGGCCGGTTGCCTGTCGGTGATCGTCACTTCGCTGGCAAAACGCTTGGGCGTCCCATTGGTTTCGTAGTACTCAATAATAAATTTATTGAGCTTGATATCGAAGGGCAGCATTTGCAAATACTGCCCGCCGCTGAGCGCCAGAATACCGGTGTTGGACGAATTGCCTTCTGCGATGGAGACATTGCCGCGAAAACTGGGGTTGCCCGGCGAAAAACGTGCTGCGTCCGGCACATCGGAAACGTATCTGGCGGTGTCGGGAATGGGTTGTTTGCTGCCCAGCCAGATTTGCAGACGGTTGGGCAACTCGCTGTCGAGCAGCCCGCCGATACAGACGATCACAATGGCCGAATGCGCAAAAATATAGCCCAGCCGATTGGCACTGCCCTTTTTGGCCGCCAGCAGCGTGCCGCTGGCGTCGGTTTTTTCCTTGACCGCATATCCTTCTTTTTTCAGCCAGCCCCGCACCCGCGCGAGTGAGGCAGCACTGGTCAGGCCGGTTTGGATATCTATGCGATGCGGAAAGGCACGCAAGCTGCCTTCGCGGATATATTCGCGAAACGAACGCATGTCCTTGAACATCTTGGGCGCATTGCGTATCAGGCAGATGCTGGTGGAGACCACCAGAAAAGTCATGATAAGCAGGAACCACCAGGTGTTATAGACTTGCGCCACGCCGAACTTGCTGAAAACAGCATACCAGTACATACCGAACTGGTCGGTGTAGGTCAGATCAGGCTGGTTTTGCTGCAGGACCGTACCGATAATGCTGGCCACGCAGATAAACATGAGCAGGCTCACAGCAAAACGCATGGAGCCGAGCAATTCAACGAGCTGGGCGCCCCAGGCTCTGGTAGTGGGTCTAGAAACTGAATTTGTCATAAGAAAAAGGGGCACACGATGCGCGTTACCCCTTCTTTGACCCGTTGCTACGGAAAAGTTCCATAACACAGGTCAGAAATTGTCGGTTGCGGCCAATTGCGAGGGGCCGCTGACCGTCAGGCTGTTGAATCAGCGAATGCCGGCTGCGTAGTCTGCAACGGCCTGGATGTCTGCCTTGTTCATGCGGTTGGCAATTTTACCCATCATGTTTTCCGCGCCACCCTGCGTGCGATAGCCATCGGCAAAGGCATGCAACTGAGCTTCAAGATACTCTGGATGCTGACCGGACAAACGGGGAAAGGCCGATGGGATACCCTGGCCAGTCGCGCCGTGACAAGATGCACAGGCGGGAACGCCACGGTCGGGGATACCGGCACGCCAGATCTGGCGACCACGTTCAACCACTTTCCGATTGTCGCCCTGCTTGGCTTTGGCCGGTTGAGTCAGTTGCTGTTTGCTCAGGAAGACCGACAGGTTCTGCATGTCTTCCTTGGTCATTTGCGCTACGATAGGCGCCATGGCTGTAGGCTTGCCGTCTGGCGTGCCGCGAATAACCTTGTCGGCGGGCGCCTTGAAGTGTTCAAGCTGAAGCGTGAGGTACTCATGAGGCATGCCGGCCAGATTCGGGTACATGGCAACCCCACTATTGCCGTTGGCGCCATGACAGGCAACACAGGCAAGAATGCCGCGAGATGTATCACCCTTTGTGTAAAGGGCTGCACCTTTCTCGGCGTCAGGAACAGCGGATGCAGCAGCGGCTTCTGCGCCGAAAGCTGTCGTACCGAAGGCCATGCCAGCCAAAACGCTGCCGGCAACCAGAATGTTTGTTAAAACTCGCTTCATGAATATCCTCTGTGATCCCATGGATCTGGGGCGCACTTTAGCAGCCACGGCCCGTATTTTAAAAGACAAATGCGTATAAACACGGAAGTATAAACCTCAAACATGAATTTAGGCATTTTTTGGCTTAGCAATTATACAATAGAGGACGAATCTTTTTTTGCCGGAACCCTTTGTGTCAATATTACATCGCGCCTCGTTTTACACTTCAGCCGCCCGGCTCGACCAGTTGCCGCCGCCAGGGGCGCCTGAAGTCTGTTTTGTGGGCCGCTCCAACGCCGGCAAATCTTCCGCTATCAATGTGCTGGCCAACCAGAAACGCCTGGCGTTTTCGAGCAAAACGCCCGGACGCACCCGGCTGATCAATCTGTTTGGCATCCCCGATCCGCTGGATCCGGAGCAGCCGCTGGGCTTTCTGACCGACCTGCCCGGTTACGGCTATGCCTCTGTCGCCCGCGACGCCCGCGAAGAATGGGCTGAAGTGCTGGGCGCCTATCTGCGCCAGCGCAGCTCGCTGGCCGGCGTGGTGCTGCTGATCGACATCCGCCGTGGCGTGACCGATCTGGACAAGCGCCTGGCCAACTGGATCGCGCCTACCGGCAAGCCGGTGCTGGCGCTATTGACCAAGGCCGATAAACTGCCTTACGGGCAGCGCATCAAAGCGGTCTTTGCGGTGAAACAGGAGCTGGCTGATATCGGCGCCTGAATGCGGTGCCGTTTTCCGCCACGCAACGCATTGGGCTGGAAGAGGCTGACCGCAGCATCGTCAACTGGATCTCTCCGCAGGTCGTACCCTGATCGCCACGCCCCTAGGTGAACGGGCAGAGCAGGCGGAACTTTTCGGGCAACAGGCACTCTGATAACACAATCGCGTACTTGGGTTTGTTTCAGAACACCTGTTCAAGACATTTGCTTGCCGTGCCCTGCCCGCAACCGCCGGACCGGAAAGCGGCCTGCCCTGGCAACCGATATGATTGCCGCGCCCACCGCCTCTTGCTCGCTTGCCCTGAACCGGCACAACCCTGTGGATGATTTCTGATCTCCTTTTTTTGCTTCACCTTTACATTGCACCCTTGCGGTGCCGATTGCAATACGGATAACACCATGACTTCAATAATCACTGCCGATTTTCCCGCATCCCGCCCTCGTCGCAACCGTCGTGACGATTTTTCGCGCCGGCTGGTTCAGGAAAACGTCCTGACCGTTAATGATCTGATTTACCCGGTATTCATCAAGGAGGGCACGGGCGTGACCGAAGCGGTGGCGTCCATGCCAGGCGTCAACAGGTATAGCCCCGACACGCTGCTGGCAGTGGCCGAGACCTGTGTTTCGCTGGGCATTCCGGTAATGGCGTTGTTCCCATCTATCGACCCGTCACTGAAAACGCCCGACGGTATTGCCGCCACGCATGAAGATGGCCTGATTCCGCGTACCATTGCCATGCTAAAGAAAGCGTTCCCCGAACTGGGTATTTTATGCGACGTGGCGCTGGATCCGTACACCAGCCACGGGCAGGATGGCGTACTGGACGAAGACGGTTACGTGCTGAATGATGAGACCACCGATATCCTGGTGCAGCAGGCATTGACCCAGGCCCGCGCCGGCGCCGACTATGTCGCGCCCAGCGATATGATGGACGGCCGCATCGGCGCCATCCGGCAGGCCCTGGAAAAGGAAAAGCTGATCTACACACGCATCATGGCCTATTCTGCCAAGTACGCCAGCGCCTTTTACGGGCCGTTTCGCGATGCGGTTGGCTCGGCCACCAATTTGGGTAAATCCAACAAAATGACGTACCAGATGGATCCGGCCAATCGCAACGAAGCGCTGCGGGAAATTGCAGCAGATATCCGCGAGGGCGCCGATATGGTCATGGTCAAGCCAGGCATGCCCTATCTGGATATCGTACGGGAGGTCAAGGACACCTTCCGCGTGCCCACCTACGCTTATCAGGTTAGCGGCGAATACGCCATGATCAAGGCGGCCGCGCAAAACGGCTGGCTGGACCATGACAAGGTGATGATGGAGTCGCTGATGTGCTTCAAGCGCGCCGGCGCCGACGGTATCCTGACATACTTTTCAATTGAAGCTGCCCGCATTTTGACCGGGCGTCAGTAAACCACCTGCAGCCTGCCATCGCATACGCGCTCGGTGTGTGCGATCTGTGGCCGATTGCGGCCTGGGCTGGTTCATTGACAGGCAATCACGGGTACGGGATATCCGCTAGCCGTGACTGCCTTGCCAGGAATGAATTACAGCTTGAAGCCGTGGTATTTCTGGCCTAGCGCTACCGTGGCGGCAAAAAAGCCTGCCTTGCTACCGCAATCGTAGCGCGTACCTTCGTAGGCAAACCCAAATACATTACGGCTTTTGAGCAAGGCAGCAATGCCGTCGGTAAGCTGGATCTCGCCACCGGCACCCTTGCCGATGTGGCGCAGGTATTCAAAAATCTCCGGTTCGAGAATATAGCGACCCACCACGGCCTTGTCTGAAGGGGCATCGGCCGGCGCCGGTTTTTCAACGATCTGGTTCACCTGGATCGTGTTGGACGACACCGATTTACCCGCGATAATCCCGTATTTATTGGAGTCTTCGCGAGCAATGGTCTGGATACCAAGCACACTTCCGTTATTGGCATGGGCAGCCTGAATCAGTTGCTGGGTCACCGGCACGTTCGAATCAATCAGATCATCGGCCAGTAACACAGCGAACGGCTCATTGCCCACTACAGGTTCAGCACACAGCACGGCGTGGCCCAGGCCCAGCGGTGCCGGCTGGCGGATGTAAATGCAATTGACGTTGGATGGAATGACCTGCCGCACCTGCTCCAGCATCTCCTGCTTGCCCTTTTCTTCCAGTTCGGATTCCAGCTCGGGCATGGAGTCAAAATGATCCTCGATCGCGCGCTTGTGCCGCCCCGTAATGAAAATCAGATCGGTAATGCCAGCCTTGACTGCCTCTTCCACTGCGTATTGGATAAGGGGCTTATCCACAACGGGCAGCATCTCTTTAGGCATGGCCTTGGTCGCCGGCAAAAAGCGGGTGCCCAGGCCTGCGACGGGAAATACAGCTTTACGGATCGGATTCATTTAAACCTCATTGACGTATCGAATAACGCCATTTTATGATAAAAGCCGCAGCGCTCAGGGGTATAAGTCCTGCAGGCCGGCAAACACAGGGAAACGCCGATCCCTGTCAGACAGTATCATATGTTCGCGTGGCACCTGCCAATTAATGTTCAGTTGTGGATCATCAAAGGCCAGACCACGTTCGTAATCGGGGGCATAGGCGGCATCGGTTTTGTAGGTAAAAATAGCCTGTTCGCTGAGCACGGCAAAACCATGTGCAAAGCCGGCAGGAATAAACAACGATTGCTTGCCCACGGCATCCAGTTCAATTTGCAGAGACTGTCCGAAGGTCGCGCTACTCTTGCGCAAATCTACGATGACATCGCGCACCCGCCCGGCCACCACGCGCACCAGCTTGTTCTGGGCATAAGGCGGTAACTGGTAATGCAGCCCTCGCACCACGCCATAAGACGACTGTGATTCGTTGTCCTGAATAAAGCGTAGTTCGCGCCCCAGGGCCTCATCAAGCACCTGCTGGCGCCAGGCCTCCAGAAAATAACCGCGTTCGTCGCGATGCACTTTGGGAGTGATCAGCAGGACATCGGGAATAACCAGGCGTTCTGTTTTCATGCGTATCGGGCAAAGCCCCAATGGATTGCATCAACGCTGATTATAACTGATAGGCCATCACCATCGCCAACAACAGACTTCGCGGTTTACACCGGTCCTGTTATCATGAATCATTGCAACTTTCACATAACGGCCCTGAACGCAATGGCATCCTTGCTTGTTACCGGTGGCGCCGGATTTATCGGCGCCAACTTCGTGCATTACTGGCTCCGAGCGCATCCAGACGATACGCTGGTCGTGCTGGATGCGCTCACGTATGCGGGCAACCGCAGCAGTCTGGCCGGGCTTGAACGCCACGCCAATTTCACATTTGTACACGGCAATATCTGCAATACCGACCAGGTGATCGCATTGCTGCAACAGCACAACGTGGACACCATCGTGCATTTGGCTGCAGAAAGCCATGTGGATCGATCCATCCAGGGCCCGATACCTTTATCCGCACCAATATCACCGGCACCCACAGTCTGCTCAAGGCGGCGCGCCAGGTATGGATAGAGGTGCCGGCGCTGCAAAAAAAAGCCCCCCTGCCGCATCGCTTTCATCACGTCAGTACCGACGAGGTATTCGGCAGCCTGGCGGCCGGCCAGCCGGCGTTTACCGAAGACACACCCTATGCGCCGAACTCGCCGTACTCGGCAAGCAAGGCCGCAGCTGATCATCTGGTGCGGGCCTACCACCAGACTTATGGCCTGGCCACGACCATCAGCCGATGCTCGAACAATTACGGCCCCTATCACTATCCCGAAAAGCTCATCCCTCTGACACTGACAAACATCCTGCACAACAAAACCATTCCGGTTTTTGGCGATGGCCAGCAGGTGCGCGACTGGCTATACGTGCTGGACCACGTTCGCGCCATCGAAGCGATTCTGGCACAAGGCAAGGCTGGCGACACCTGGAACGTCGGCGCCGCTGCGAGCTGACCAATCTGCAGCTCATCCATCAGTTGTGCCAGATTATGGACCGGGCCTTTGCAACGCGGCCACCGTTGCGGCAGCGGTTTGCGCAGGCAACGGCGGCGCAGGCGGGCAATAGCGCGTCGCTGATCCGCTATGTGCAGGATCGCCCCGGCCATGACCGGCGCTACGCTATGGATCCGACAAAGATTGAACAGGAACTGGCTTTTGTCGCCAGCGAACCGTTTGACGCGGGCATCATCAAAACCGTTGACTGGTTTCTGGACAACGAACCATGGTGGCGTTCGGCATTATCACAATTGACATAAACAGTCTGCTGCAAAACGGACACGCCATACTACCTCGCGCTGGTCGGACGAGGAGGATGTATTGTGAGTGAGTGCTGGTGCGAGGCATTGTGGGCCGGCGCCTGGATCGCGGTTGCTCAAGGTTTTTTGCAGCCGGGCACCTTGGTCCTTGCACAAACCGGGGGTTTAAGCCCGTGTATTTATTTTCTTACGGTCAACGCTTTCAAGTTATCTTTGATCAGGCTGGCCAACTCGCTCACATCGCCATGAAAAGACAGAATGGCAGCATCGGTCATTTGCTGCTGACTGATATTTTCCCATTGGATTGCATACCCGGCCTCTTTGACAAGCTGGCCGATAAAATGCCGGGTGGCCCTGCCATTACCGTCCCGGAAAGGATGGATTGCGTTCAGTTCGCCGAGATAATGCGCAGCCCTTTCGCTTATCGTGTCGGCCTGCTGGTCCCGCAAATAGTTTTCATCCTGCAGCTGGCGCAACAGTTGCCTGGCCGATTGCTCGATGTATTGATGGTTAGCGAATCTGGACGTTCCTTTGGAAATATCCACGGTCCGGGCCTGGCCCGCCCACTCGTATAAATCACCAAAAAGCCGTTGATGTATTTGCTGCAAATGATTGAAGTCAAAGTTGCCTTTGACCGGATGCGCTTTCAAGGCGGCCGAAGCAAACAGATAACTGTTGGATTCGGCAATGCATAATGTCGCGGCGTCCTTAATGCCCTCTTTGTTGATCAGGACATCTGTACCCGGATAAACATAGGAATCGGGGCTGCTGCTATACTTTGCCATTCCTGATCCGGGCAAACACGTTCTGCTTTGCCTGTTCAATAGTCAATTTGCCCTGCATGACCAGTTCCAGGTCGGCCAGCGCCTGCGCATCCGGGATCAGCCCTTCCAGGGCCAGAGAGCCAATCTCTGATTGCATTTCCTGCCGAAACTCTTCTGACTGCACGTCCATTAAAGACCTTTAAATATTGAAATAGCAACCATATCATTATAACAAAAATACCTTACTTATCATATATTTAAATGAACTTGCCGAGAATCTAATGCAACTGCATGGACCCGGGTGACTTATCGTTTTTCCATCGCCCGCATTGGTTGCCGGCGCACCCATATTTGCCAGTGCTGCGGCCTCCTCTACGCGTTCAGTAATGCTAGAATCCGTATGCACACTTACTCAATGACACTTCTCTCAATGTACTCATCCACTTTTATTTTCTCAAAAAAACAGTTTGACGACGAGTTTCACAGTCTGGACAAAACCATTGCTGAAATAGCACGCAATATAGACGGTTATTTGGGTGAAGAGGCCTGGGAAAATCCTGTTACCGGGCTGGTGTCCAATGTGTATTACTGGGCGTCGCTGCAGGCGCTGGAAAAGCTCATTCATGATCCCGTACATCGTCAGGCAAAAGCCAACCAGGCCAAATGGCTCAACGGATATAAAGTTGTGATTGCCCAGGTAAAAGACATATACGGCGACGAGCGCCTGGGCATTATTTCCGGCTAGCAGCCACGATAATTGGCACACCAGCAAACCTGCTGATCAACAAAGGCAAGAGCGAAAAAAGTACGCCTACACGCGCTCCAGCGGCAGGTAGGGAGGCGCGGGCAATTGAACATGGATTGAATCCCCTGCGCGAACCGTTCCTCCCGCTATCACAATTGTCATAATGCCAGCTTTGCGGATCAACTCACCATTGGGCTGGCGCAGCAACACCGCCTTGAGCAGACCTGGCTGGAACAGGTCTATTTGCACGCAAGGATTGCGCAAGCCCGTTATCTGTAAAAGCACATCGTCGCCAATTCTGAGCAACGTGTCCCTGGGCAAAGACAGCAGATCTACGCCTTCAGTGGTAATGTTTTCACCCAGATCAGCGGGCCTCACATTAAAGCCCTGGCTTTTGAGCTCAGCAAAGAGTTCGGCATGCATAAGATGAACCTGGCGCAGGTTCGGCTGCATCGGATCTGCTGCAACCCTTGATCGATGTTTGACGGTGACGCCCGCATGCGCATCGCCCTGCACGCCCAGGCCAGTCACGATGCATATCTCTGATACGGGGGTTTTGGAAAAGCGATGTACATCGTCTTGGGAGACAGACAGTACGCGCCCGCTGGCTGGAATGGTCATATGAAATTTCCGCAAAGATTTTTTTATTGTAATGCGCGGGTATTTCATTTGTATGTAGGGCCCCCACCAGGCCTGAGTAAGGCTGGCTGCCCCAAAGCGTGTTGCGAGCGAAATACTACTCAAGTCCGCTAGCAGGCCTGTGCCGCTTCATCGAGCGTACCCAGGCAAACTTGCGCGAACCATCACTCTTTGAACTGCACTATCAGACCAGCTTGATTGCCGACACTTTTGATGAAGGAAAGACCTTTTGCAGTTGCGCATTATTCAGACCATAAACCTGTTTGAACAATCCGCCAAGCACATCCCGCGAATTGTTGAGCACCTTGTAATCACGCTCTTCATTCAGGGAGGCAATATTGACATCGGTTTGTTCGCCCAGGATCTTGCCCCCGTTAACAGCGCCTCCGAGCAGCCAATGCACCGAGCCGTGCCCATGATCGGTGCCCCCACTGCCGTTTTCACGAAAGGTGCGGCCAAATTCAGACATCACATACACAACCGTCTTGTCCCACTTCGGACCCATTTCCTCGGCGAATGTCTTTAAGCCGCTGCCCAGGCTCTTGAACTGATTGGCCAGCATACCGGTAGCGCCACCTTGGCTGAAATGCGTATCCCAATTGCCAATATCAAGAAACCCCAGACTGTATTTATCTTTCATGAGGGTAGCCATGCGTTTGACCTGCAAATCAAAACCTTTAGCATTCATGGCATTCCTGCTGGCCGCTTCCTTTTCCTTTTCGAATTCTTCGAGCATCATACGATGATTGGCCACGCCTTCTGCAACGGTTTGTTGGTCCTTCGTGTTTTTGTATAGTTCTTCTAGGAGCGAAATTTGCTCGTCTTTATAAATGGATTTGCCCGAGCCGCTAAGGGCAATCAACGGAACTCGCGCCGGCCCCTGCATGATGAGCGGATTGTTGTTCGTGAAAGAAACTGGTTGAGCCTTGGCTCCCAGCACTGCAGCTAGCCGATTCAAAAAGCCTGATCCGTGCTCACGCGAACCGGTAGCTGGCTGTCCACTTTCCATGAAGTCCTGCGTTTCAAAATGGCTACGAGACATATTAGCAGTGCCAGCAAATGGAATAAACGATATCTGTTTCTGTTCCCACAACGGCAGTAGAGTGTGCTGAAACGCAGGATGCATTCCCCAATTATCATTCAGTTTCAGTGCCGCGCCCTCTCCACTGCCAGGCTGCGCGATCGCGATACGCGGTCGGGTTTCATAATAGTCATCGCTGGTATAAGGCACCAGAAAATTACAGGCGTCATAGGCGCCACGAAGAAAAATAACCAACACTTTAATGTCAGTGCCTTCCGCTGCAAAAAGCTGTTGACTGTTCACAGTGAGTGGAGCCAGCATGGTGGCTGCTAAAAAATCACGTCTGTTCATTGTGTAAACTCCCGGTTCATCCATTCGGGTGAGGAAAATAGCATTGCATTCCATAAGACCGGATTCTTCTCCGTCTTCTTTAAAACAGCCTGCGTTGTCTGAGACAAATGGGGTTTGATATTTTGGTCAAAAAATTCATTATTCAACTCTGGTACTGCCGCCTTGACCTTTACAGGCTTACTTCCATATTGAAAAAACCGTGGGCTACCACTACTTAGGAAACGGACAACCTCAAAACGCTTAAATAGCTGACTTGAACCATCCCACATGCTTTTTTCCATAGGATAGCCGTCTGGAGTAACCCTTTGGTAAAGCCCTTGGCCTAGGTTTCCCAGGAACGACGCCAACGGTACATAATTCTGCACTTTGTTGTCTTCATAAGCCAACCGTGCGGTCGACACTACAACTTCCATGGGAGTTCTGAACTTACGTTCTAACGAAGACAGAAACGCCTGACTATTAAATAGGACTTCCAACGTTTGTTCAATATCTCCTTCACTGGTGAGAAATCGCTCACTCATCTCTTTAATTAGTGAAGCATCCGGCTTGTCACCCATGAAAAACTGGGCCAATTTTGTACTGATATGGGTTGCTGTGGCCGGCTGTCCGGCCAGCATCGTCGCTAAGGCGTCAATTTCATCCCAGCCGGTGCCTTTAATAGTAGAACCCATAATTTTCTTGTTTTTATAGTCGTGATCTTTTGGAGAAAACTGCAAACCATTTTTTCGGAAAAACCAACTCCCGCATCTTGCTCGAGTTTATTTGAAACGGGTCCGAAAGCTGCGCTTATGCCCGTAAGAACACGCGCCACTTCTGTCACATCCTTTTGCGTATATCCGCCGTTTACCCCTAATGTGTGTAATTCCATAAGTTCACGCGCGTAATTTTCATTAGGTTGGTTTTTTTTATTTTTTAGAAGCATCGAGATAATCGAGCATTGCTGGGTGGGTCATCGTAGCTCGTAAAATATCCTTGAATTTACCTAATGCATAGGGCCGAATAGCCTTATCTTCATAGTCCGCGATTTGCCATCGAATGTTCGCTTTTTTAACGAATACAGAGAAATGATTAAGCCAAAACCAAGCCATTTGTTCTTTTAATTGCCATGGAGAATATATCGCCCGCATCAAGTGACGGCGCTCAGCTATGGCCACCGCTTTATTTCCTTCTCGTCGCAAAATAGTATTAAATTGCGACCGTTTCTTCTCGTCTTTCACTTGCCGACGGTACTTCTGGCGCCGTTCGGTAATATCCTCCATCATCACCTCTTGAGAACGATACCCACGATTAAGTTCAGTAGCTGTCTCTTTATCAACCTTATCGTCTTGAGGTGGGTTTAGTTGCTTTTTCAAAAAAGCATCGCGACCCAGCTTTTCGTACTCCATCACCGTCTGTTTATTGACCCCATAAGTGACTCGATTTATCCATGCCAGATCCTCGGCAGACAGCGCAGCGAATGCCGGAGCGACGGTGGACAACAGCAGAACGAAAACCAATACAATCCATGCACTGCTTCGTGTCATTACGTCATCAAATTTCGATACACGACTTGGTGAGCGGACAGCAGCCGGTGAGCAGGGATAATTTCCTGGCTTGTACTGTTTGGATTTGATCCACATTTTTAGCATGAACAATTCTCTGTCTGGAGTTGGGGGCCATCCCGCTTCGCCCGCGAGACATAGGGATTTTAGTGTAATGTACCGCCTTGCAGCATTAACAAATTGAAAGCGGCTGAAACGATGCGCATGTGACAGTAAATGACAACAGGAAACTGTTATTGCATTACGGAAAAATCACTGCAGCAGAAGAGGGACCACTACTTGCCGCAACTATCTGGCCCATTGTCGCGGATTTGTATTACTATATCGGGAATGGTTTTTCATAGTCAGGGGAAATGAGATGAAAGTGCTGATCACGTATGACCGCCGTCTGCTGGGTACCCGATTTACCAAGTTAAAACAGCTCATAGATGAACATTTCCCCAGTCGCTGGCATTGCTACGATTCGAGCTATATCGTGGCAACCAATCTGGGGGTCACGCAGGTACGCGAGCTTTTGCTGCCTGCCCTGGATACCAACGACAGCCTCCTGGTGATCGAACTGGGAAATAAATGGGCTGGCATCGGTCTTTCGGAAAAGAACCGTAGCTGGCTCGATCTGGACTGAATCCTCTCCTCTTGCTGCATCCACATCCGGCGTGTTGTCACACCCGGATAGCAATATTCTTAGCCCCCTCTTTTGCAATCTTTCACTTGCCAGGGCATGCCTGTGTCTTGCGAAAAGAGGCGACTGGCCGCCGCGCTGTTCCTAGCGTAGCGCCAGCTGCAATTTTTTCAGAAATTTGTCCGCCTTCTGAAAACCGACCACGCGATTGCTCTTCATTTCCTGGCCATTGCGGTCAAAGAAAATAATGCCCGGCGGGCCGAACAGGCGAAAGCGCTTGAGCAGTTCGCGATCCTGCTCATTATTGCCGGTGACGTCCGCCTGCAATACAAGCATGTCGTTCATGGCACTGGCCACCCGGCTATCGGAAAAGGTGAATTTTTCCATTTCGTGACAGGAAATGCACCAATCGGCGTAGAAGTCCAGCATGACTGGTTTGCCGGCCGCCGCAATGCGCGCTTCGAGCTCCGCCAGTGATTGCACCCTTTCGAACTGCACTTTGGCAACGCTCGATTGCGCGGCTCCGTTTACCTGCGCGATCCCTTTGAGGGGAGCCAGCGGATCCCGGCTGCCGGTTGCCAGACCCACCAGCAACAGCAATGCCCACGCGGCAGCCAGCAGGCCAAGCGCACGCAATATGAGCCGCAAGGGCCGGCGCTGGCGACAGGACCGGTGTCACTGCGGAAGGCGCCCAGCAGCACCGCCAGACACATACTCAGAAACGCCCAGCCCAGCATTTGAGCCCACAGGGCAACACAGGCATCAGCATCCACAGTGCCGTTGCCAGAAGCAACAAGCCGCAGAAATACTTGATCGCTTCCATCCAGGGGCCCGCTTTGGGCATAAGCGCACCCGACGTGGCGCCCAGGATCAGCAGCGAGAAGCCCTGCCCCCAGGCCAGCACAAACAGCGCCAGGCCTCCCAGTACCAGATTACCTGTCTGCGAGATAAACAGCAAAATACCGGCCAGCGGCGCCGCAACGCAGGGGCCGCAAATAAGCGCCGACAGCATGCCCATGCCGAAAGCACCACCATAGCGCCCGCCGGCATCCGCGACACTTTGCTGTTCAGTGAAGTCTGCAAGGACACCGGCACCTGTATGGTAAAAGCACCGAACATGCCGATGGCAAGAATAACCAGCACCACCGCGAACGCCGAAAGTACCCAGGGGTTTTGGATCCAGGCTGCCAGCACCGAACCGACAGAGGCAGCCGCAATGCCCAGCAATGTGTACACAACGGCCGTACCCAGCACATACATGAGCGTGAGTGCAAAGCCGCGCCCTTTGGATGGCACACCCCCGCGTGCCTTCTGGTCACCCACAATGACGGACAGCAAGATAGGCAGCATGGGCAAGACGCAGGGGGTAAACGAGAGCACCACGCCCAGCGCGAAGCAGATCAATAAAATGCGCGCCAGGCCCGCCTCTGACAGCCATTGGGCGATGGTGGTATCGCCGGCATCAAAAAGCGAGGCGTTATCGGGTTCGGCAGAAGCCACAGTAGAAATGGCACCGGTGCTGGAGCTCGCGCCAGCGCCCGGCTGCGCTGCCTGAACTGCGCTGGAGCCTGTGCCGGCCTGGCCGGTAAGGGTATTTGTAACATCGTTTGCGGCGGAAGATGACTGTTCTTGTGCCATGCCAGAGGCATTATTGCCTGCAAGTGGCATGCTAACTGCAGCGGCCGGTGCAGCGCCTTTTTTGACGCCAGGCGTGCCGCCGTTAATACTCATGCCGCCGCCGGGCGCGGGCTCCAGGACGATGTCATAGGTTATGGGCGGATAGCACAGGCCGGCATCGGCGCACCCCTGTCCCACCACCTGCACGGTAAACGGCGTTGTCTGCTTAAGGAGGGGCAGACGGATGCTTACCTGCTTATGATAGACCTCCATGTTTTTGTCGAAGGTCGGGTCGTACTTTACTTCTCCCTTAGGCAGCACCGGTGTGCCCAGCAGGGCGGCCGCCTGGGATTTGTCCGCATCGCCTTTGATATGAAACTCGAAACGCTCGCGATACATATAGTATTTGGGCGCGATGCGAAAGTCTATACGCAACTCGGAGGGCGTCTGCATTTGCGCAGAAAAGACAAACGCCTGCTCCGGATCCAGAAATTCTTCTTCCGCATGAACAGCAGGGGCTGCCAGTAGCAACAGCATGGCCATGAGCCCCAACAGCCACATAATGCGGCCCTTCAAATCCGACGACGTGAACACGCGACCTCTCTATACCGATGTTTGCGCCCGCACCCAGTCCAGGTACGGCACATGCCCGCCAAGGACGGGCAGGATAATAATTTCAGGAACGTCGTAGGGGTGCAATTGCACGATTCGCTCCTGGCAGCGCAGACTGGCCCGGCTGGAGGTCTTGATGGTAAGGGTGATTTCCTCGGTCCCTTCGACGTTCTCTTCCCATAAATAAATAGACAGACCGGCGGGACTTAAGTTCACACAGGCAGCCAGATGTTCTTCGACCAGCAAATGCGCGATACGCTTTGCCAGCAGCGTATCGGGGACGGTGGTGTACATGACCACGCAGTCAGTTGTCATCGGAAACTCCTGAATAGGTGAAATTACTCCAGTTCCATCCCCTTGCGTTCAGGAATCAGAAACAGAGTCGCGATAATATCCAGTATATACAGGGACGCCAGCAACGCCAGGGCCACTTCAAAGGAATATGCCGTCGCCAGCGCACCGACTACCACGGGCCCGAATCCACCGATGGCCCGGCCGATATTGAACAGGACGTTTTGCGCGGTGGCTCTGGCAGCCCGGGGATACAACTCGGAAATCAGCGCCCCATACCCGCCAATCATACCATTGACGAAAACGCCCATCAGCGCCCCACCCCACAACAGCGCGGTCGGCGTGGTCAGCTGTGAGTAGACGTAAACCATGATGACGGCACCCACCTGATAGAGCAGAAAACTGGGGCGACGACCGATGCGGTCTGCCAGTTGCCCGAACAGCCAGATGCCCAGACTCATGCCCAGCACGGTCATGGCCGTCCAGCTGGCCGATTTGGTGAGCGAATAGCCAAACTGGGTAGACAGGTACGAAGGCATCCAGATCATCAGGCCGTAATAGCCGAAGTTCTGCACCGAACACAGGATAATCACCCCGATACTACGTCTTATGGTTTCGGCATCCGCCACCAGCAAGCGCAGGGGCGCAAGCGTAAATGACTTTGCCACCGGGGCCGATTTAACAAAGTGTTCGGGCTCACCGATATAGGAGCGCACAAAAAACGAGACAATGGCCGGCAACACACCCACCGCGAACATACCGCGCCAGCCAATGATGGGCAGCAAGAGCGGCGTTAGCAGCGCTGCGGCCAGTACACCTGCCTGCCAGCCCAGGCCGACGTATGAAGAGACACGGGCGCGCTGCGACGGCCGACAGGCCTCAGTGGCCAGCGCCATGCCAATGCCGAACTCGCCGCCCAGGCCCAGGCCGGCGATAGTCCGATATACCAGCAAGTCCCAATAACCCTGCGCCAGGGCGCACATTCCTGTGAAAATAGCAAACAGCAGAATCGTCCAGGTCAGCACCCGGACCCGACCGTAAATATCGCTAAGCAGGCCAAAGCCGACGCCACCGATGACCGCGCCCACCAGGGTCCAGGTCACCAGCGAACCTGCTTCGGTGCTGGTCAGACCCAGGCCTGCACTAACGGCCGATAAAATAAAACCCAGGATCAGCAGGTCGAATCCGTCCAGGGCATAGCCGATTGATGAAGCCCAGATGGCTTTTCTGGCATTTTTTTGGTAGTCACGTTCTGCGGGCGCAGCAAGACCTGACACAGACGAAGCACGCATTGTTCGTTCCTGTTGGGGAAAAGAAAGGGGGGAAATTTTTGCAGGCCTTATTGTAGCGCGGGCACGACTGTCATGAATCTGAAAGAATAGATTATGGAGAAAAGAACGGTGGGTTCAAAGAGAGCCAAGCATTTTTGAACGCAGCGAGTTAGCAGATCGCCACTTCACAGAACATCATGTTTGTAGCAATAGCGTTGGCGCCATCTGTGACGCTTTTGCATCTATTGTGCAAGATCGTGTTCGATCAGCATTCTGATATATCGGGTATACGGAATGCCTTTGTTTTTTGCCTTCACTTTAATCGCATCCAGCATACTTTGCGGCAACCGCAGATTAAGAGCAGCCGTTTTATTTTGCACTTCGAAACTCATGGGCCTGAAACCGGATAAATCATAGGTCGAATCCCAATCAAAACCTGTAACGGATAATCGCTTGCCCATTGCATACACAAATGCATATACATTCGTATAGAAATATAAAAATGCATCTGATCAAATCAGAATACCAAGCCGCTGCATTCAGGCAAGAGAGGTGTGAACCATTGCTCCAGCCGTACAATTGCGGGTTGAGGTCCAGACTTACCCTGAACACAACGCAAAAAGGCATCTGCCGAGACAGATGCCTTTTTGCTACCGGTGTTGTGATACCCCGGCAAAGAAATACTGCGACGCCCGCCGGTGCATGCACACCGGCTGTCGACTATGGGATTTCAGCCTTACTCGGCGTCAACCACTTCGTCGGCAACTTCAGGACGGTCAACCAGTTCCATGAATGCCATTGGCGCGTTATCGCCCTGACGGAAACCCATTTTCAGAACGCGGGTGTAACCACCGTTGCGCTCTTTATAGCGAGGACCGATTTCAGCAAACAGTTTAACCACAGCATCGCGGTCGCGCAGACGGGCGAATGCCAGGCGTTTGTTGGCCAGGGTCGGCTCTTTGGCCAGGGTGATAAGAGGCTCGATGACACGACGCAGCTCTTTGGCTTTTGGCAATGTTGTTTTGATCGCTTCGTGCTGAATCAGAGATACAGACATGTTGCGGAACATCGCCAGGCGATGGCTGCTGGTACGGTTCAGCTTACGTAGACCACTACGGTGACGCATAATAATTTCCTTTGAATCTAGGTTAAAGACAGCTTATGCCGTCTGTTTGACCGGTTCTTCTATCCTGCTATGACGGCTGTCATAACTGGCGGTCCGGTTGGTATAAGAACAGAATCGGGTGACCATATTTGAAATATGATAAGCCTGAAACCATCCGGTTCTTTTGGCCCCTTGCGGGAACCAGCAATTTTACAGCAAATATGAGCCTGGGCTCATGCAGGCAGCAGGTTTTGAGGCCTGCAGCCAACAAGATTGCACCTTAAGGACGCTCAAGACCCAGTGGCGGCCAGCTTTCCAGCTTCATGCCCAGGGTCAGGCCACGTGCAGCCAGTACTTCTTTGATTTCATTCAAAGATTTACGGCCCAGGTTAGGTGTTTTGAGCAGCTCGTTTTCAGTACGCTGGATCAGATCACCAATGTAATAGATGTTTTCTGCTTTGAGGCAGTTGGCCGAACGAACGGTCAGTTCGAGATCGTCAACAGGACGCAACAGCACAGGATCAATTTGCGGTACGCCGCGGACCGGTGTTTCGAATGTATCGCTGGCGCCTTCCAGGGCTGCGAATACGGAAATCTGGTCCATCAGGATACGGGCAGACTGACGCACGGCTTCTTCAGGAGAAATCACGCCGTTTGTTTCGATATCCAGAATCAGCTTGTCCAGGTCGGTACGCTGTTCAACACGGGCGCTTTCGACAGCATAGCTGACGCGGCGAACGGGGCTGAACGAGGAGTCCATCTGGATACGGCCGATGGTGTGCGAACGCTCGTCGGTGAGTGCGCGCATATTGCCGGCAACATAACCACGGCCCTGCTCGATCTTGATTTGCATCTCGAGCTTGCCGTTTTCTGTCAGCGTCGCAATCACGTGATTCGGATTGATAATTTCTACGTCGTGAGGCAGATCGATATCGCTGGCCAGGACCGGGCCGGAGCCAGATTTGCGCAGCGTAACGGTCACTTCTTCACGGTTGTTCAGTTTGAATACAATGCCCTTCAGGTTCAGAACGATGTCAACGACATCTTCACGCACGCCTGTCAGCGTAGAGTACTCATGAACCACACCTGTGATCTGCACTTCAGTAGGCGCAAAACCTGTCATGGAAGACAGCAGAATGCGACGCAGCGCGTTGCCCAGCGTGTGGCCATAACCACGTTCAAACGGTTCCATTACCACTTTGGCGTGGTTTTCGGTAACCGGTGTGACTTCAATGGAACGGGGTTTCAAAAAACCTTGAGACATAACTCTGTGTCCTTTTCAATACCCTCGGCTCGTTACACCGATAAGGCTGATGGATAAGATAAATACAACCTGGAAAAACTTGAAATTGCAAAAAACAGGAAACCATATTGGTTCCCTGTTTTCTTTGATGCATTAACGTGAGTACAGCTCGACGATCATGGATTCGTTGATATCACGAGCGACATCAGCGCGATCCGGCGCCTGTTTGAAGGTACCAGTCAATTTGCTGGTGTCCACTTCAACCCACTGTGGCAGACCGTTGCCGGATGCCAGATCCATAGACTCTTTGATACGAGCCTGTGTTTTGGACTTTTCACGAACAGAAACAACATCACCGCTGCTGACCAGCATTGATGGAATGTCTGCCTTGTGACCGTTCAGCTCGATTGCACCATGGGCAACCAGTTGACGGGCTTCTGCACGTGTTGAACCGTAACCCATACGGTATACAACGTTGTCCAGACGCGATTCGAGCAACTGAATCAGGGTCTCGCCAGTGTTGCCACGGCGACGCTCAGCTTCAGCGAAGTATTTACGGAATTGCTTTTCGAGCACACCGTACATACGTTTCAGTTTTTGCTTTTCACGCAGTTGCAGGCCGTAGTCGGACGTACGGGCACCAGAGGTGCGGCCGTGCTGACCGGGTTTGGAGTCAAGCTTGCATTTGGAGTCGAGTGAACGACGTGCGCTCTTCAGGAACAGATCAATGCCTTCGCGACGCGAAAGTTTGCATTTTGGTCCAGTATATCGTGCCATTATTTTCCCTTGCTAAATTAAATACGACGACGTTTAGGAGGGCGGCAACCGTTATGCGGGACTGGCGTGATGTCTGAGATACTGGAAATCTTGATACCCAGTGCATTCAATGCACGCACTGAAGATTCACGACCAGGACCAGGGCCCTTGATGCGTACTTCCAGTGTTTTGATACCATATTCCAATGCTACACGGCCCGCTGACTCGGCTGCAACCTGCGCTGCAAAAGGCGTCGATTTACGTGAGCCTTTAAAGCCCGCGCCACCCGACGTCGCCCATGACAAGGCATTGCCTTGACGGTCAGTAATTGTGATGATTGTGTTGTTGAAAGATGCATGAACGTGTGCAATACCGTCCGATACAACCTTTCTAATTTTTTTGCGTGCGCGTGCAGCGCCGCCAGAAGCTTTCGCCATAATCTACCCCGATTATTTCTTCAGTGATTGTGCTGAACGACGTGGGCCCTTGCGTGTACGTGCGTTTGTACGTGTGCGCTGACCGCGAACGGGCAGACCACGTTTGTGACGCAGACCACGGTAGGTACCCAGGTCAATCAGACGTTTAATCGAAAGTTGTACTTCACGACGCAAATCACCCTCGACTGTGAACTGACCAACCTGTTCACGGATTTTCTCGAGTTCTGCATCTGTCAGATCTTTCACTTTCTTGTCAAAGGCCACACCGGCTGTTTCGCAAATTTTGCGAGAGCGAGTGCGTCCGATGCCAAAAATAGCGGTCAGACCGATTTCAGCATGCTGATGCGGCGGAATGTTAATGCCAGCTATACGGGCCATGTCTGTTCCTCGTTAAATCGATGCGCCAGGATTAACCCTGACGCTGCTTGTGACGTGGATCTGTACAAATTACTCGTACAACTCCGTGTCGTTTAATGATCTTGCAATTACGGCAGATCTTTTTTACCGATGCCATTACCTTCATGGTTGACTCCTAGTTTTGTTTCCGCTTATTTGGAGCGGAAGACGATTCTTGCACGTGAAAGGTCATAGGGCGTGAGTTCCACGGTTACCTTGTCACCCGGAAGAATCCGAATATAGTGCATTCGCATCTTGCCGGAAATGTGGCCAAGAACCACATGTCCGTTTTCGAGCTTTACACGAAATGTTGCGTTCGGGAGGTTCTCGACAACCTCACCCTGCATTTGTATGACGTCATCCTTGGCCATGATCTATCTCATAGGTAAGCTCGAACCCTTAAAACTTGTCTTCTTGAGCAGCGAATCATACTGGTGTGACATCATATAGGCCTGTACCTGCGCCATGAAGTCCATTGTTACCACTACGATAATCAACAGCGAGGTGCCGCCAAAATAAAACGGTACATTCTGCCACTGCATCCGGAGAAATTCGGGAACCAGACACACCAGCGTGATGTAAATGGCACCGATCAGTGTCAGGCGCATCAAAATTTTGTCGATATATTTTGATGTCTGCAGTCCCGGACGGATACCCGGAACAAATGCGCCGCTTTTCTTCAGATTGTCTGCCGTTTCCCGGCTGTTAAATACCAGCGCGGTGTAGAAAAAGCAGAAGAACACAACCAAAGCGGTAAATACCGTTACATACAGGGGTTGACCAGGCTGCAGCGCGGCTGCCGTGTCGCTTAACCAGCGCATGTTACTTGATTGCGAAAACCAGCTGGCAATGGTCGCCGGAAACAGGATGATGGATGAAGCAAAGATGGGAGGAATCACACCTGCCATATTCAGCTTCAGGGGCAGATGCGAACTCTGACCACCATAAACCTTGTTGCCGACCTGACGCTTCGCGTAGTTCACCGTAATTCGGCGTTGACCACGCTCAACGAACACCACCAGAGCGGTAATTGCAACCACCAGGACCAGAATAAACAGTGCGGACACTGTTCCGATCTGATTCTGACTGACCAGCTCGAACATGCTTGCCAGAGCGGTAGGCAGACCAGCCACAATACCTGCAAAAATCAGGATTGAGATACCGTTGCCAAGACCACGCTCGGTAATTTGCTCTCCAAGCCACATCACGAACATGGTTCCGGTTACCAGGGTGACCACTGTCGTAAAGACAAACATGGGTCCTGGTGAATTGACCAGATCCGGTTGAGCCTGCAGCGTAGCGGCAATACCAAAGGATTGCACCAACGCGAGCAACACCGTGCCATAGCGTGTGTATTGGGTGATCTTGCGGCGGCCGGCCTCGCCTTCTTTCTTGATTGCCTCAAGAGAAGGTACTACGGAGCTGACCAGCTGCATGATAATCGATGCCGAAATATACGGCATGATACCCAGAGCAAATACAGAGAAGCGCGACAGCGCGCCGCCCGAGAACATGTTAAAGAGGCCCAGAATCCCGCCCGATTGCGAATTGAACAGCTGGCGCATGGCATCGGGATTAATACCCGGTACCGGAATATGCGTACCCAGCCGATACACGATCAGCGCGAGAATCAGGAACACAAGACGCTGCTTGAGGTCGCCGTATTTCTTACCGCTACCTGCTTTTCCTGCTGCCTGTGCTTTAGCCACTTTTACCCCTTTTACTCAGCGAGTGAACCACCAGCGGCTTCGATCGCTGCGCGGGCACCGGCTGTTGCTGTCAGCCCTTTGAGGGATACTTTACGGGAAAGGTCACCAGACTTGATGACTTTCACGTAACGTACTTGCTGACCAATAAAACCTTGCTGCTTGAGCACCTGAACATCGATTTCGTCGCCAGTGACCTTCTGCAGTTCAGACAAACGTACTTCTGCGTACAGGTGCTGACCCAGAGGCGTAAAGCCACGTTTTGGCAAACGACGTTGCAGGGGCATCTGACCACCCTCAAAGCCGACTTTATGAAAGCCGCCTGAGCGTGATTTCTGACCTTTGTGTCCACGACCGGCTGTTTTACCCAAGCCTGAACCAATGCCGCGACCAACACGGCGCTTGGCATGCTTGCTGCCTTCAGCGGGGGACAATGAGTTGAGTTGCATTTCGGACATCTCTATTCCTTTACGATAAGGCTTCAGGCTTCCGAAACGGACACGAGATAATCGACTGTGCGAATCATCCCGCGAACTTCCGGTGTATCCACCAGCACGCGGCTGCTGTTTACTTTACCCAAACCCAACCCGCGCACTGTATCGCGGTGACTTTGTTTGGTGCCGATAACGGACCGAACAAGCGTGACTTTAATTTGCTTCTTCTGTGCCATCATTTACCCCAGAATCTCTTCGACCGATTTGCCGCGCTTGGCTGCCACCTCGGAAGGTGTCAGGCAGGCGTTCAGACCGTTCAATGTTGCGCGTACCAGGTTGTACGGGTTGCTTGAGCCCAGGCTCTTGGCAACCACGTTGCGTACACCCATCACTTCGAAGATGGCGCGCATTGGACCGCCTGCGATCACTCCGGTACCTTCGGCAGCCGGTGAAATCAGAACGGTAGATGCGCCATGTTTACCCACGACGGTGTGATGCAGGGTACCCTCTTTCAGCGCGATACGAACCATGCCGCGACGGGCCTGTTCCATTGCTTTCTGAACTGCGACGGGCACCTCGCGTGCTTTACCTTTACCCATACCGATGCGGCCATCGCCATCACCGACTACGGTCAGGGCTGCGAAACTCATTGTGCGACCACCTTTTACTACCTTGGTCACACGGTTGACCGCAATCATCTTCTCGCGAAAACCGTCATCGCGTTCTTGCTCAGGGGCGTTCTTGCCTTGTGCTTTTGCCATTTGACAATTCCTCGATTAGATCTTGAGGCCGGCTTCACGCGCGGCTTCGGCCAGCGCCTTGACGCGGCCATGGTAACGGAAACCGGCACGGTCGAATGCTACAGACTCGATACCCGCTGCCTTGGCTTTCTCGGCAACCCGTTTTCCAACAATGACGGCTGCCTCAACGTTGCCACCATTTTTCTTGCCTTCGGCCAGTTCCTTGCGGACTTCGGGCTCGAGCGTAGAAGCGGTTAACAACACCTTGTCGCCTTCCGGCGAAATAACGTTTGCGTAAATGTGAAGATTCGAACGGTGAACTGCCAGACGGTATGTACCGAGCTCTGCAATTTTCCGGCGAGTCGCCACTGCACGACGCAAACGGGATAATTTTTTGTCCATGATATATCCTTGCCTGCGCTATTATTTCTTCTTGGTTTCTTTGATGATGACGCGTTCGTCAGCATAACGAACACCTTTGCCTTTGTAGGGCTCTGGTGGACGATAGGCGCGGACTTTCGCGGCAACCTGGCCAACAGCCTGTTTGTCGAAGCTCTTCAGAACGATTTCGGTCTGAGTTGGGCATTCGGCTTTCACGCTTTTTGGCAGCGGGTGCACGATGTCATGCGAGAAACCAAGTTGAAGCTTGAGTGAATCTCCCTGAACCTGGGCACGGTAACCCACGCCAACCAGATTCAGACGACGTTCGAAACCCTTGCTGACGCCGGTAACCATATTGTTTACCAGGCGCGCAGAGTGCCGGACATTTCTTTTGCATGGCGGGAATCATCAGCCACGGTAAAAGAGATTTTGCCGTCGTCCAGCTTGAGAGCGACTTCGCCGCCCAGTTGCTGGTTCAGTTCACCCAAAGGGCCTTTAACATGAATGTTGCTGTCCGTGATGTTAACTTCAACACCTTTAGGGACTTCAACAGGATATTTTGCTATACGTGACATATTCTTCTCCTTATGCCACGTAACACAGAACTTCGCCGCCCACGCCTTCATGACGAGCCTTGCGGTCTGTCATGACGCCACGTGAAGTGGAGACGATGGCTACGCCCAGACCGTTCATCACCTGAGGGATGGCAGTACGGCCTTTGTAGATGCGCAGTCCAGGACGTGATACGCGGTCAATGCGTTCGATCACGGGACGTCCCGCGTAATACTTCAGTGAAATCTCAAGCTCAGGCTTGGCTTTTTCACCTTTGATTTCAAAGCTCTCGATATAACCTTCTTCTTTCAGCACGGTGGCAATAGCCACTTTCAGCTTAGAGGAGGGCATCGATACCGAGACTTTCTCGACTTGCTGCGCGTTACGAATACGCGTCAGCATATCGGCGATTGGATCGCTCATGCTCATAATTTATTCTCCTACCAGCTAGCCTTGGTCATACCGGGCACTTCTCCGCGCATTGCCATCTCGCGCAGTTTGTGACGGGTCAAACCAAATTTGCTGAACACGCCACGTGGGCGTCCGGTGATAACGCAACGGTTACGCATACGAGTTGGGTTTGCATTACGCGGTAATTGCTGTAATTTCAAACGTGCGTCGTAGCGCTCTTCGTCGGATTTCGATGTGTCGTTAATGATCGCTGTCAGTGCTGCACGTTTGGCTGCGAATTTCTCAACCAGTTTGGCGCGCTTGATATCGCGATTGATGAGTGAAAGTTTTGCCACGTCATCGCCCCTTAGTTACGAAACGGGAAGCTGAAGGCTGTTAGCAGCGCTTTGGCTTCTTCGTCTGTCTTAGCTGTCGTTGTGATACTGATATTCAGGCCACGCAGTGCGTCGATTTTGTCGTACTCAATTTCAGGGAAAATGATTTGCTCTTTCACCCCGACGTTGTAGTTACCACGACCATCGAACGCGCGACCGGAGATACCACGGAAGTCGCGTACACGAGGCAATGCGATCGTAACCAGACGATCCAGAAACTCGTACATACGCTGACCGCGCAATGTCACCATGCAGCCGATAGGATAGTTTTCACGGATTTTAAAACCGGCAATCGCCTTTTTGGTTTTAGTAATCACAGGTTTCTGACCGGCAATTTTTGTCAGGTCGGAAACAGCGTGTTCGATCACTTTCTTGTCAGCAACGGCTTCAGAAACGCCCATGTTCAGTGTGATCTTGGTAATGCGAGGCACTTCCATATCACTCTTGTAACCGAACTGCTTCTTCATTTCGCCAGCGATCTTGCTGTTGTATAAGTCTTGCAAACGAGCCATGATTACGCCCCTTTCGCTTTCGCGCCAACGACTTCGCCGTTAGAACGGAAAATACGGACATTACGTCCATCGACTTCTTTGACGCCTACGCGATCGCCCTTGCCGGTTGCAGGATTGAACAATGCCACGTTCGAAACGTGGATAGGCATTGTTTTGTCAATGATGCCGCCGGGATTGTTGCTCATCGGATTAGGTTTAGTGTGTTTTTTGACAACGTTCACGCCTTCGACCAGGACGTAATTAGCGTCAACACGGGCCAGTACGACACCGCGGCGCTTTTTATCACGACCGGTAAGGACGATAACCTCGTCACCTTTACGAATGTTTTCCATCTATCTGCCCCTTACAGCACTTCAGGTGCCAGTGACACGATTTTCATGAAGCGCTCGGTACGCAGTTCACGCGTAACAGGCCCGAAAATACGTGTACCGATAGGTTCAAGTTTGGCGTTCAGCAGCACTGCTGCGTTGCCACCAAAACGAATCAGCGAACCGTCTTTACGACGAACGCCCTTGGCGGTACGTACGACGACCGCGTTATAGATTTCGCCTTTTTTGACGCGTCCGCGCGGAGCTGCATCCTTGACAGTCACTTTGATGATGTCACCGATGGCTGCGTAACGGCGCTTTGAGCCGCCCAACACCTTGATGCACATAATACGGCGCGCACCGGTGTTATCAGCCACGTCTAGCGTGCTTTGCATTTGGATCATGATTATTCCTGTTCCAACTTAGTTACATACACTGTCGGTCTCCCGACAGCCCGTTTGCCATTTCTGGTATTTCGACCCACTTCGTTTTCGATCTACCCATATAAACACCAAGGTAAATCAGCACGTCAGGCAGGCCAGCAAGCACCAGATGCTATTCATATAACCAGTTTTGGTCCCGTCAGGCCGCGCCCATCAGTTTGTGCGCCACCCTGGGTTGAAATCTGTTTAAATAGTTTCTCCGCCCGTAAACGAACGAAGTCCTCTAATATATCCTATCTGGGTACCGGATGCAAGTGCAAAACGCCTTAAAAAGGCTAATTACTACTTGAAAAACAACAACTTTTTCGAAAAAAGCGTGGCTGGGGCGGCAAAGACGAATGTGACAGGTTTAATCGGGCACAACACTAAGGATAGCCTGCGCCGCATCGGTGATGGGCCGCCCCGCTGGCTGGCACCGCTCAATACTTCCGGAGTGAAGCCGTTTGCAGCCTGCCGCTCATAAGCCTTCACCTGCGCATCGGCCGCTGCCGCCCGGTCATTCATTGACCATCTGCAGATCAAGGCCATTGTTCTGCCCCCCAACGCATTCGCTATCTATATATAGCAGGCTCCTGTTCGGACCCGTCGAACACGCTATCTCGCATGTGAGACAGGCAAAATAAGATACATTGACGTACTTTGACAAGCCCGGCGATTGTATTTAAGATTCTTTCACGAACCTTAAACCCAAGTGTCAACCTCTCTGGAGCCAGCATGAAGCGTGCCGTTTCAATCCCTGCAAATGCACAAGCCGATCTACCCGTTAACATACCGTCCCGAATCCTGTTCGCTTTATTGAGCCTGACGGCCGCGGCCGCCCATGCCGCCGATGACGATCATTTCAAACTCGGCCTGGGTGCAGCCATTGCCCCGCGCTATGAAGGCGCCGATGAATATCGAATGCAGCCCTTTCCCGTAGTGGATGCCCAGTACGGGCGTTTTTTTGCGCGCTCAGGCGATGGCCTTGGCTTGAATATCTGGCAATCCCCGCAGCTGACTATCGGCGCCGGCCTGAACATGATGGATGGATATAGCGAAAGCGACGTGCCCGAAGGCATCGGCAAGCTATCCGATACCCTCGGTGCACGTGTTTTTGTATCGACAAACGCCTGGGCTGCGATTCTCACGGTATCGGCCACCCAGGCAATAAGCAAAAGCGAGCGCGGGCTCATTGCCAACGCACGCGTCTCCTATCCCTATTCCGTGTCGGAGCGGTTTAAAGTCATTCCCAGCGTATCGGTCGAATGGGCTAATGCCAAGTACATGAAAAGCTACTTCGGCATTAACGCGCAGCAGGCAGCCCGCTCCGGTTTGTCGGAATACCGACCGTCGGCCGGATTCAAGGACGTGTCCCTGCGGGTTGGCTTCAGTTATGAGCTGACAAAAACATGGAGCATTACCGGGGCTGCCGGCGTCAGCCGCCTCATGGGAGACGCGGCCGACAGCCCGCTGGTCCGACGCAAATCGCAGGCAGTGGGCGCCCTTGGCGTTGCCTATCGGTTCTAGCAACCGGACCGGGCAACACCGAGTTCTCCGGTTCAGGCGCGCCGCACCAGCGGAAGAAAAATTGAATCGACCCAGGCGATGCGCAATTGTTCGGACGGCGCGACCCGATGCATCATGACATGATGACGCAGCAGATCCCGCAAGAGCGTCTTTACGGGCGGGATCAACTTGTCCGGATCAATTTCGTTGCGCGCCACCGCACGGTCCAGAATCACGCTCAAATTGTCTGGTCTGCCGGCGCTCAGCGCCCGCCTGACCTCTTCCGGCGTAGCGAAGGCCTTGCGAAACATGTCGTTCGACAGCAAGCGTTCACAGTTGCGAAGATGGGCGCAAAGTTGCCAAGTCGCTGCAGATACTCCAGCAGTTCTACTCGTACATCGCCCTGGTCGGACACTTGCGGCGGCTGCCTGGACAGCTGATATTTAATGGCCGCCATCACCAGCGCGGCTTTACTGGTCCAGCGCCGCGCGAGCACCGAGCGGCTGGTGAGGGCTGCGCTGGCAACCATTTCCATGGTTAACGACGTGTACCCATGCTCGACCAGTTTATCCCAGGCCACTTGGATAATGGCCTGCTCAAGCCTGGCGCCACGCCGCCGTGTTTTTACAGATTTCGCGATAGTCATATTTGCGCAGCATCGTTAGCAGTCAGATTAGCATTTTGTTATCATTATTTAAGATAATATCATGTATCTTATTTTCATGCTTCACCCTCATGCACCCATTGATCACCGCCAACACGCATTTGGTTCACGCTTGGGGCATTGCCATACGCAACCGTTCGGCGCGCCGTCGCAGCCATTCCAGCGTCAGCAGCATGAGAACAGAGAACAGAATCAGCAATGTTGCTGCAGCAGCGATGGTCGGATTCAGATTCTCGCGAATCCCGCTGAACATGACGCGCGGCAGGGTGTACTGGTCGGGCCCCGCAATGAACAGCGTCATGACGACCTCATCGAACGAGGTGCCAAAGGCGAACAGCGCCCCCGAGATCACGCCCGGCGCAATCAGCGGCAAAGTGACCCGACGGAATACATACAAGGGCGGGGCGCCCAGGCTGGCTGCTGCCCTTCCCAGGTTGGTATCATAGCCCTCCAGCGTAGCCATCACGGTGATCAGCACAAAGGGCGTGCCCAGCACGGCATGCATGACTACCAGCAGGCCCAGATTATTGGCCAGGCCCATTGGCGCGAAAAACAGATACGCAGCGACACCCAGGATAACCACCGGAACCACCATGGGAGAAATCAGTAGCGCCAGCAACAGCCCTTTGCCCGGAAAACGTGCCCGATACAGTGCCAGCGCAGCCGCCGTTCCCAATACCGTGGCAATGACCGTTGCCAGCGGGGCAACGATCAGCGTATTTTTCAGGCCCAGCATCCATTCAGGCGACTGGAAAAAATTCTCATACCAGCGCAAAGAGAAGCCACTGAGCGGATACACCAGAAAGGAACTGTCATTGAAGGACAGTGGGACAATGACCAGCACCGGCACAATCAGAAACAACAACACCAGGATGGCCAGCAGCCAGTGGACCACACGCCAGATGCGCTCGGACGGCGTGCGAATGATATTTTCCTGCGCCATTTATGCTACCCCCAGGCGGGTGGAGCCGCTTAGCCGGCTATAGACCGCATACAGTATTAATGTCGCCAGCAGCAGCATGGCCGCCAATGCCCCGGCCAGGCCCCAGTTGATGGTGCCGTTGGTATAGAAGGCAATAAAGTAGCTGATCATCTGGTCTTTCGGCCCGCCCAGCAGCGCGGGTGTAATGTAATAGCCGATTGCCGTAATGAAGACCAGCAGGCAGCCTGCGCCAATGCCAGGCAGCGTTTGAGGAAAGTACACCGCCCAGAAACTGCGCAGGGGATGGCAGCCCAGCGACACCGCCGCACGCATATAGGTGGGCGAAATGCCTTTCATCACACTGTATAAAGGCAGGATCATGAACGGCAGCATGATGTGCACCATGGCAATATAAACGCCCAGGCGGTTGAACACCAATTGCATTGGCGCATCAATCAGCCCGATCTGAATCAGCAGGCGATTGATCAGACCGCCATTTTGCAATAGCACGATCCAGGCTGCCGTACGCACCAGCAATGAGGTCCAGAACGGCAGCAACACCAGAATCATCAACAAGTTACTGGTGCGCGCGGGCAACCGCGCCAGCAGATAGGCCAGCGGATACGCCAGCACCAGCGCCACCAGGGTGACCACGGCTGCCATCCAGAACGTGCGCAAATAAATAGCTTTGAAAATGCCCTGATCCGGCGGTGCCGCAGCGATACTGCCATCGGGAGCCTGCCTCAGATCCAGGGCGGTCAGCAGATAGTATGGCGTTTGCGCGCGGGCATTGTTTTTCAATATGCCCCAATAATCCTGGTCCGACCAGCGCGGGTCGATCTCTTCGAATGCCTTCTGGAAACTGGGCGGATCTATCTTGAACGGCAGCCGGCGTGCTGTTTTGGCGATCAGCGTACGGAACCCCGCCCGCTCGAAATTGAGCCGCTGCATCAGCGGCCCCATGGCCTGCTCGGCCCGCGCCCGGGCCAGATCATCAGCAGGGCACGGTACATGTCTTCACTTACCGGCGTGCCCGGCTCCCACTTGTTAAGTGTTTTGACGGTGGTCGGCAGGATCGTGACCACCTCGGGATTGGCCACGCTTTTGCCCAGAAACGAAGCGATCGGCGCCACAAAGGTCAGCAGCAGAAACAGCAACAGCGGCATAACCAGCCAGAGCGCCTTGCGTGGCCCGCCCATTATTTGGCAACCCAGGCGTTATAACGCTGCTCCAGAGAAACACCGTTGTCGATCCAGAAGTTCACATCCAGTGCAATGGCGTTCTTTTCGTTGTCCGGCGCCGTCGGCATATCGGCCAGGTATTTTTTGTCGATCAGGTCGATTGCCTTTTTATTGACCGCGCCATAAGCGATATTTTCCGCATACACTTTCTGGGTTTCAGGCTTGCTGGCAAAGGCGATGAATTTCATTGTTTCTGCCTTGTTGGCGCTGCCTTTGGGAATCGCCCAATAGTCCAGGTCGTAAACGCTGCCATCCCAGACCACTTTCAGGTTTTTACCTTCGCGGGCAGCCTGGGAGATCCTGCCGTTATAGGCAGAGGTCATGACCACGTCACCGGACACCAGATACTGCGCAGGCTGCGCACCGGACTCCCACCACTGGATATTGGGCTTGAGCTGATCGAGCTTGGCGAAGGCGCGATCCACCCCTTCCGGCGTAGCCAGTACTTTATATACTTCCTTGGGCGGCACACCATCGGCCATCAGGGCAATTTCAAGTGTGTACTTGGCGCCCTTGCGCAGGCCCCGCTTGCCGGGATATTTTTTCACGTCCCAGAAGTCGGCCCAGCTCTTGGGGGCGTTGTCCTTGAATTTGTCGCCATTATAGGAAAGCGCGACAGACCACACAAACATGCCCACGCCGCAATCCTTGTCAGTCGCCGCTTCGATAAAATCTGCCTTGTCGCCGATCACGCTCCAGTCGATGGGCTCGAACAAACCTTCTTCGCAACCGCGCACCAGTTCCGGACTTTCAACTTCCACCGCATCCCAGCTGACGCTATTGGTATCTACCATGGCCTTGATCTTGGCCTGCTCGCCATTGTATTCGGCAGCCGTGATCTTGGTGCCCGTTGCCTTTTCATACGGGCCGTAATAGGCTTTTTCCTGCGCGGTTTTATTATCCCCGCCAAAGGAGACCAGTGTCAGGCTATCGGCTGCATACACGCTGCCCATGCCCAACCCCAGACAGGCCATGGCTGCCGTGCGCAACACGGCAGCTTTAATTGTTGTCTTTTTCATTTGTCTCGCTCCATATCAATGGTTGTTATACCGCCGCCGGCTTCTCGATGGGATCCAGAAGCCGCACAAATTCGTGATTCCAGCCAAGATCAACTGTCTCGCCTACCGTTATTTTTTGCCGCACCTGCGACACTGGCTGCTTCACCACAAAATCAGGATCGCCATTGATGACCAGTCGAACACGAACGTGATCTCCCAGATAAATGACTTCCTGTACCCTGCCCTGGCAGCGCACGTCCGTGGAGTTTTCCGCCGGATTGAGCGCAATACGTTCGGGACGAATGGAAACCGACACTCGGTCACCAACCTTCATCCCCAATTGTTGCGTACCCTGGATTTGCATGCCGCTATCGAGATTGACGGTGGCCTGGCGCACGCCGGCCTGCGTAATGGTGCCATGGGTACGATTATTCTCACCGATGAAACCGGCGACAAATGCGGTATCGGGCGTTTCATATATATCTTGTGGAGAACCGATTTGCTGGACCATGCCATCATGGAAGACGGCGACACGATCCGACATGGTCAAGGCTTCGTCCTGATCGTGCGTCACATAAACCACCGTGACACCCAGTTCGCCATGCAGCCGTTTGATTTCCAGTTGCATATGTTCGCGCAACTGCTTGTCCAGCGCCCCCAGTGGTTCGTCCATCAGCACCAGCTCCGGCTCAAAAACCAGTGCCCGCGCCAGCGCCACACGTTGCTGCTGCCCACCAGACAATTGCGCGGGATAACGCTTTTCCATCCCGTCGAGCTGCACCATGGCCAGCGCCGTTTTTACTTTTTGTTGCTGGGTATCGGCATCGAATTTGCGCACCTTGAGGGGAAAGGCCACATTTTCCTGAACCGTCATGTGTGGAAACAGGGCGTAATTCTGGAAAACCATACCGATATTGCGTTTGTGAGGCGGCAGGTTATCAATTTGCTCGCCGGCCAGTTCAATGGTGCCAGAGGTGGGTGTTTCAAAACCAGCCAGCATCATGAGCGTGGTGGTTTTGCCGATCCGGACGGGCCCAGCAGCGTCAGAAATTCGCCTTGCCGGATATCCAGGTTCAGGTGCCTGACGACCTGGTTTTTGCCATCATAACTCTTGCGCACGTTTTTAAAACGCACCAGAGGGTTGTTGTTATTCGCAGTTGCTGCAGACATAAGCCTTGCTTCTCCCAGTATCACTCATGCAGCGACAGGTCCCGCCTACGACGACCCCGCCACCAACCGGCGCATATCATTGTATTGCACATGGCAAACACATCTGAAAGATTGCAAATGTGTTTGCCTGGCTGCACCCCCTTCAGGTTTGCAGCCCGGGTGGATCAGGCTCAGGATCTGAGCGACTGCTGGGTAGCATCCAGCGCCTGCGTGACCGCGTCGACCAGCGTATCCACCTGCTCGGCGTTGATGATCAGCGGCGGGCAAAATGCCAGGGTATCGCCGATATTGCGTGTAATCACGCCCAATTCCTGCAGCTTGCGGCCAACAGCGGTGCCCAGTTGCCCGGGGCTGGCCAATGCCGTTTTGGCCGCCTTGTCAGTCACAAGCTCAAGGCCAGCAATCAGCCCCACCCCGCGAACCTCGCCCACCAGCGGATGATCACTCAAGCCGGCAAGCCGTTGCTGCAGATGTGCACCTGTCACAGCTGCATTTTGTACAAGATTTCTTTCACGAATGATATTCACGTTTTCCTGACCCACAGCTACCGCCACCGGATGACCACCGGCGGTAAAACCATGGCCCAGTACGCCCAGCTTGTTGCTTTCATCTGCAATCGGATCAAACATGCGGCTGTTGAGCAAGATGGCTGACAGCGGCTGATACGAAGAGGAAATCTGTTTGGACAGCACCATCACATCGGGCTTGATGTCATAGGTTTCACTGGCAAACATTTTGCCGGTGCGTCCGAACCCGCAAATGACCTCGTCGGCCACCAGCAGCACATCATATTTGTTCAGTACGGCCTGGATTTTTTCCCAGTAGGTTTTTGGCGGCACAATCACCCCGCCCGCACCCATGACCGGTTCAGCAAAGAACGCCGCAATGGTATCGGGGCCTTCTTTCTGGATCAAGGCCTCCAGATCGGCTGCCATGCGAGTGGCAAAGTCCTCTTCGGTTTCGCCATCTTTGCCTTCGCGCCAATAGTGTGGACATGTCGTATGTAACACGCGCTCAATGGGCAGGTCAAAGCCTTTATGATTGCCTGGCAGGCCGGTCAGACTGGCCGATGCGATGGTGACCCCGTGATAGCCCTTATGACGTGCAATGAGCTTTTTCTTGTTCGGCTGGCCCAGTGCATTGGAGCGATACCACAGCAGTTTCATGACCGTGTCATTGGCTTCTGAGCCGGAATTGGTAAAGAACACCTTGCTCATGGGCACCGGCGCCAGGTCAATCAGGGTTTTGGCAAAACGGACTGCAGCTTCATGTGTTTTGTGGGTAAACAAGTGATAAAACGGCAGGGTCTGCATCTGACGCATGGCTGCATCCACCAATCGCTGCTCGCTGAAGCCGACAGCAACGCTCCACAAGCCAGCCATGGCTTCGATGTATTTCTTGCCATTTTCGTCTTCAACATAAATGCCATCGCCGCGGGTGATCACCAATGGTCCCTGTGAGGCATGCGTGATCGCGTTGGTATAGGGATGCATGTGAAAGGCGATGTCGTCACTGCCCTGCTGTGAAATTGAATTGCTCATTGTGTCTCCAATATCGGTTACGTCTGGTTCATAGTTATTATCCATACTATCTGTCAGCTTGGCGAGCACGCCGGCTATTGTCCGGGAAATCACCAAAGGAACTGTCGCAGACCAGGCACAAGCGAGCGCCCCACCGCTTGCAATGGATGCCGGCCGCGAGACCAGACTGTTCACGCAAATGCGGCCCCCTGTTTCTTCTTTGTGGACGTGCCTTGCCTTGATAATAAGCTATGATTATCATGTTCATATTGATATAACACAAATGGCATCTCTTTTGAGCGCTGCTTCCCTCTAATTAACAGAAGTGAAATATTTCCCATGTCCGATTTAAACTGGTCCTTCCCCTACCGTTCACAGAAAATGCCTGTTTTCGCTCGCAACGTTGTCAGCACGTCGCAACCGCTAGCCGCGCAGGCCGGGCTGTCCATGCTTTACCGTGGCGGCAACGCGGTCGACAGCGCGCTGGCTACCGCAATCGCCCTGACAGTGGTGGAACCGGTCATGAACGGCATAGGCGGCGATCTGTTCGTGCAAATCTGGCATGAAGGCAAACTATACGGATTGAGCGCTTGTGGCCACTCTCCCGAAAAATGGACGTATGACCTGTTCAAGGACCAGCCGACCATGCCCGGCAAGGGCTGGGGCACGGTAACGGTGCCTACGCAGGTAGCCGGCTGGCGCGCCCTGTCGGAACGATTCGGTAAACTGCCCTTTGAGGCGCTGTTCGAACCGGCCATCCGCTATGCGGAACAGGGTTTTATGGTTTCACCGAACATTGCACGCATCTGGGCTGCGCAGGGCGAGACCTGCAAAGACCAGCCCGGTTTTGCCCAGGCGTTTATGCCCGAGGGCCAGTTCCCCAAGGCTGGCCAGTTGTGGAGGTTTCCTGAACAGGCCGCGACCCTAAAGGACATTGCCCAGACCCGCGGTGAAAGCTTCTACCGCGGTGCACTTGCCGAAAAAATCATTGCCTTTGCCGAGCAGACCGGTGGCTATCTGACTGCCGCCGATATGGACAGCGCGGCAGCAGAATGGGTAGAACCCATCAGCGCCAACTTCCGTGACCTGACGCTGCACGAGATTCCGCCCAACGGCCAGGGCATTGCCGCCCTGATGGGCGTGGGTATCCTGGATCAGTTCGACCTTGAATCCATGGGCCTAGACAGCCCCGACTTTTATCATGTGGGCGTTGAGGCCATGAAACTGGCGTTTGCCGATCTGCACGAACATATTGCCGATCCTGCCCATATGACAATGACTACGGCAGATCTGCTGTCGCCTGCCTATCTGAAGGAACGCGCTCGTCTGATCAATATGGAAAAGGCATCCACGCCAGCTGCCGGCATGCCCGCCAGTGGCGGTACGGTTTATCTGACCGCCGCTGACCAGGATGGCACGATGGTGTCGTTCATTCAGTCCAATTATCACGGCTTTGGCTCCGGCGTAGTTGTCCCGGACACCGGCATTGCCTTGCATAATCGCGGCTGCGGCTTCAACGTTCGCGAAGGCCACGCCAACTGTGTCGGCCCGAAGAAAAAACCCATGCACACCATTATCCCCGGATTTATTACCCGCAATGGCGAGCCGCTGATGTCATTCGGCGTGATGGGCGGCAGCATGCAGGCGCAGGGTCATGCGCAAATGGTGGCGCGCCTGGGCGCATTCGCACAAAACCCGCAAGCCATGAGCGATGCGCCGCGCTTTCGCGTAGAAAATGGTCCTATTGTGTATCTGGAAGCCCATACGCCTGAGACCGTAGTCCAGACCTTGAAGGCGCGTGGACACCGGGTAGAGGTAGCGCCTGCCGACAGCCTTGAGTTTGGCTCCGCGCAGCTGATTTATAAAGCAAAGCATGGCTATTACGCAGCATCCGACTCCCGCCGCGATGGCCAGGCCGTCGGTTTCTGAAACAGCGATGAACGAACAAACGGAGTAATCATGCCGGACCCTATTTTTTCCCTGCAGCAAGGCGCTATTCCCCTGCTCATTTCCATTCCCCACATGGGGACCGGCTGGATCCGCAAATTGCCACGAACTTCACACAAGTGGCCGGATTCGTGGACGATACCGACTGGCATCTGGATCGGCTGTACGGATTCGCCCGGGATGGCGGCGCCTCTTTTCTGACACCCGTCTATTCGCGCTATATTATTGATCTGAACCGTCCGCCCGATGATGAAAATCTGTATCCGGGCCAGGACACCACCGGCTTATGCCCCGTGGACACCTTTGACAAAGAACCGCTTTATCTGGCCGGACGTGAACCGTCAGAGCAGGAAAAGATCCGGCGTCGACAGTTGTTCTGGGAGCCGTATCACGCAGCGCTGCAAACAGAGCTGCAACGCATCAAGCAGGAACACGGGTTTGCCGTGCTATGGGAAGCGCATTCCATCCGTTCCGAGATCAGCCGGTTCTTTCCCGGCAAACTGACAGACTTCAACTTCGGCACTGCCAATAACCAAAGCGCCCACCCGCAATTGTGTGCAGTGCTGGCGCAACAAATCGAACAGGATGGGCAATTTACCGCTGCAGCCAATGGCCGTTTCAAGGGCGGCTATATCACCCGGCAGTACGGCAACCCGGCCGAGCGCGTTCACGCAGTACAACTGGAACTGACCCAAATTGCCTATATGCAGGAGTCTCGGCCCTTTGCCTACGACGAGGCCAAGGCGGCCAGAGTCACGCCGCTGCTGCAGCAGGCGCTGGAAACCACCTTGCGCTACGCAAAAATGTAATTGATTCGGGCAAACGGGGCGTGGCCCCTGTCACGTACGAAATAACCTGCAGCCATCACGCTTTGCCTGCTGCAAAAAACAAGGGGCGTCTTGCAGGACGCCCTTTTATATACTGCGACAGAAAGCGATCAGGACAACTTATTCGCCGTCGTCTGCAGCCTGCGCCAGCAGCTTTTTGCCTTTACTGCTGAACTTGCGCAACAGCACAGGCAGCAGCACAACCGCTGCCGATGCGATCCACAAACCAATTGAAATATTGCTCTGGACCAGGATTGTGGCGTCGCCATTGGTAATGGACAGGGCACGACGCAGGTTTTGCTCCATCATGTCACCCAGCACCACCCCAAGCACCAACGGCGCCATGGGAATTTCCATCTTGCGCAGCCAGTAGCCGATCACGCCGACTATCACAACCATCATCAGGTCAAAACTGCCCGCGTTAATCGCATATACCCCGATAAAGCTGATGCACAAAATGCCCGGAACCAACAGCCAGCCTGGCACAGCAAGAACTTTGGAGAATACTCGCACCATTGGTACGTTCATGATAAACAACATAACGTTGGCAATGAACAGCGAGGCGATCAGCCCCCACACCAGCTCGGGCTTGGAGTCGAACAGCACCGGGCCTGGCGTAATGTTATAGAGCGTGAGCGCCCCCATCATTACCGCTGTCGTACCCGAACCTGGCACGCCCAGGGTCAGCATGGGCACAAAGGAACCAATGGCCGAGCCGGTTGCGGCCGCTTCCGGTGCAACCAGGCCGCGCATATCGCCCTTGCCGAACTTGGCATTGGGGTCCTTGCCCTCGATAATGCGTTTCTCCTGTGAGTAGGCAACAGCGGCGGCCACACTGGCGCCGGCGCCGGGCAGCACGCCCACGAAAAAGCCAACAAAGGCGCTGCGCACGACACTCCACCAGGTAAAGGCCAGCTCTTTCAGGTTGAACATTTTACGGCCGCTGGAATCGACTTCCACGTGCTGTCCGCCCATGACCTTCTCAAGCATTTCAAGCAATTCGGCCACCGCAAACAGCGCAATCACGACAACCACAAACTCGATACCATCGGCCAGGTGCACGGAGTCAAATGTATAGCGATAGACCCCGGAGTTCGCATCTACGCCGACCACGGAAATGGCCAGACCAAGCATGGCCGCCAGCGTTCCCTTGACCGGTTTTTTACCCAGCAGGCTGGTCAGGCAGCAGAACGAGAAAATCATCAGGACAAAATACTCTGGCGGGCCAAAGGCCAGGGCCAGCGTGCCAGCAACGGCGCCAGCAGCATAATGCCGACCACCGACACCATGGCGCCGCAAAAGGCAGACCAGGCCGACAACGACAGCGCAACGTTGGCCAGGCCCTGGCGCGCCAGCGGATAGCCGTCAAGCGTGGTCATGATCGCACTGGCTTCGCCAGGCACGTTCAGCAAAATAGAGGTAATGCGTCCGCCGTATTCGGCGCCAACATAGACGGCAGCCAGCAGAATCATGGCAGACTCAGGCGGAAAATTCATGGCAAACGCCAGCGGAATCAGCATAGCCACGCCGTTGATGGGTCCCAGGCCGGGCAGCACGCCCACCAGCGTACCCAGGAAAGCACCGGCAGCAGCAATTAGCAGATTACTCCAGGTGAGTGCAACACCGAAACCGATAGATAAGTGATCGAGTAAGCCGCTCATAGCAGGCCCTCCAGAATACCTGTCGGCAGCACCACATCAAGCGCGCGATCGAACAGGAGGAAAAACAAAACACCCATGACAACGCCGCCGATCAGGCACTTGATCCAGGCGCCGCCGAACAGGCGACCCACCAGCACGGTCATAAGTGCAGTTGCGATAATAAAGCCGAGCCATTGAAACAGGAATGCGTAACCCATGGCGACCAGTATCATCAGGAAAATACGGCCGTTGGCGCCGGGCGGGTTGGCCTCGGCGGTAAACTCATTTTTGTAGATAAGCCACAGGCCACACAGGCCGATGACCAGCGCAATAAGCAAAGGAAAGGCGCGCGGACCTACGGGCTCGTAGGAAACGGGTGCATGCAGGTTCCAGCCGAAGATGGTCAGGAATATGGCAAGCCCCAGGGATACAATCCCCAATATGCGATCATTCATGGTGGTAGTTCCAGGCAGAGATTGGCGCGGCGCAACAGCGCCGGCCGCTGCCGGCCAGAGCTGGCGGCAGCGGATCAGGCGGCACTGTTATTTTTTCATCAGGCCAAAGGAATCGGCCAGTTCGCGGTACGCGGCAACGCGTTCCTTGATATAGGCATCCAGCTCGGGGCCGGTTTTGTCAAAGGGGAACAGTCCCTGTTGTTCGCGCAGCTTGGCAAAGCCAGGATCGGCGGTCATCTTCTTGAACGCATCAATCCAGAAGTTGTAATCCGCGTCGGACACTTTGGGGCCAACATAATAACCACGGATAATCGGCCACTGAATATCAAAGCCCTGTTCCTTGGCGGTGGGTACGTCCTTGAACTTGCCTTCCAGACGCTTGTCGTTGAATACGGCCAGCACTCGGATGGGCGCGCCACCTTCGAGCATGGTGAAGGCTTCTGCTGCATCGCCCATATAGGCCTGAATATGCCCGCCACGCAGTGCAGTAAGGGATTCGCCACCCCCTTCAAAGGCAACAAAACGCATTTTCTTGTAATCCACGCCCGCTGCCTTGGCAGTCAGCGCCGCTTTCATCCAATCCTGGCTGCCAACGGTGCCGCCGGCGCCCAGCACGACCTTGGTCGGATCGTCCTTGAATGCCTGCATCAGTGATTTCAGGTCTTTATAGGGAGAGTCATTGCGTACAACGGCCACCCCGTAGTCGGTGCCCACGGCAGCCAGCCAGCGGACATCGTTTTCGTTGTACTTGCCAAACTTGCCCTGCGCCAGATTGAGCAATGAGCCGCCGGAAAATGCCACGATATTGCCGCCTTCAGATGGTTTTTGCGCAACCACGTTGTTGTAGGCGACCGCGCCGATACCACCGGGCATATACACGATGCGCATCGGGGCCTTGAGGGCGCCGGTCTGTTTAAGACCTTCCTGCGCCAGACGGCAGGTCAGGTCAAAACCACCACCCGGCTGCGCCGGTGCAATACATTCAGGACGACGGGGTTCGTCGGCAAACGCGGCTGGTGCCATTGCAAGCTGAGCAGCAAGGACAGAAGCGCCAAAGGCTCGGGACAGGAAAGAAGAACGCATGGTTAGTCTCATCTTTATAATTAAATGGTAGGGATTGGCCGGGCCTGCAGCCTGACCAGCCGTTGCCGTCCGGTTTTGCCGGTTGCGCTGGCACACCCATATGTGCACCCACCCTTGGCAAAGCCTGTCCTGCGCATCAGGCAACCGCATAACCCACAGGACCACGGAACTTTGCGTACATTACAGATGGAACCTTTCGATTGCCTTTCAAAAGCGGCGGCAATGCCGTTTAAGGCCTCAAATTAAGGGTAAACACTAGGCGCACACGCAAGCCCTTGAGCCGCTCGCCCGGCTCCAGCACCATCCGGGCCTGATGCATTTGCACGATGGTGCTGACAATGGCCAGCCCCAGCCCGGCGCCGGCAAATGCTTGCCCGCCTTGCCCCGCCGAAAGCGGATGCCGGCTTTCTGCCTGTCCTCTTCGGACATCCCCGGGCCGTTATCTTCGATCACGACCTGGGCAGTCGTATCGTCCAGACGCGTGAGCGAAACAACCACCGCGCCCTGTCGCGGACAATAGCGGATGGCGTTATCCAGCACATTGCGCAGCGCTTCCTGCAACAGCCAGGCTACCCCACGCACGAATAGCGGGGTCGCGGGAGGTATGACTTCCAGATCAATACGTCGCTCGCGTATGACCGGCCACAAGTCCCGGACCAGTTCATTGACCAGTTCGCCCAGATCGACCGAGGCGCTATCCTGCCATACCTGGGTATCCAGCGAATCGCGCACACGCGCCAGCGCCAGCATCTGACTGGTCATGCGAATGGCCCGATCCACTCCTTCAGTCATCGATAGCAGTACCTCGCGCACTTCCTGCGGGTCCGACTCGCGCAAGGCGTAATCCAGCTGTGTTTTGAGGACCGCCAGCGGCGTTTTCAGCTGATGCGAAGCGTCATCCAGAAACTGACGCTGCCGGTCGGCCTGCTCGGTATAGCGCTGCATATGCTGATTGATTGCATTAACCAGCGGCTTGACCTCTTTGGGCATCCCCTCCGTGCTCACGGGTCGCAGATCATTGATGGTGCGCGAACGCATTTCGTAGCGCAGGCGCTCCAGCGGTCGCACCGCGAAAATAACACCGACAATCACAATAATCATCACAACAGAAATAAGCAGCAGATCCCGCAACACCGAGCGCCATAACATGCGGTTGATAAAGGATTCCCTGTCGCCAATGCCTTCGGCCACCTGGATGATGATGCGCACGCTTTTATCGCCATACAGGGGCGGCACGGCTTCGCGTGCCATGACCACCGAGCGTACCGGCTCGCCCAGGTAATCGGTATCAAAAAATTACGCTTTACCCGACTCCAGGGCCATCTGCGGCATGGGCAGATCGGCATTACCAATTACCGACAGGCCGTCGTCGGCGGCAATCTTGAAAAACACGTCGGCATTGGCTGTCAGTTCGTAAAATTCCAGCAAAGTATAGGGCTGCTCCAGCGAGAGCCCGCCGCTTTGGGTAGAGATATTATGGTTCAGCGAATTAAGCGCACCGACCAGGGAGCGATCGTAGGCCACCGTAATTTGCTTGCGCAGGTCCTTGCTGGACAATCCGAGCGCAGTCAGCATGGTGAGCAAAAGCGCCGGCACCAGCAGCCAGAGCAAAATCGATTTGAGGCTGCGCGAGAACAGATTCATGCCTGTGCCGCCAACGCTTCCAGGCTGTAGCCCACACCACGCACCGTCACGATTTGCGCGCCGCTATCGGCCAATTTCTTGCGCAACCGATGCACAATCACTTCAATGGCTTCCAGATTGACTTCCTTATCGTCGGCCACCACGCGGTCCAGTATGGACTGCTTGCTCACCGGTTCGCCACTACGCTGCATCAGCACGCGCAACACGGCAGTTTCCCGAGGAGACAGGGCCAGCGGCTGTTCGGCCAGATAAAACTGCTGCAGACCGGCATCCAGCGACAGGTTGCCCAATTGCAGACGCGGGCGGCTTTTGCCGCGGCTGCGCCGGATCAGCGCCGTCAGGCGCGCTTCCAGCTCGCCCATTTCAAATGGCTTGGCCAGAAAATCATCGGCACCCTGATGCAGCAGATCAATGCGCTGGTTCAGGGAATCACGCGCAGTCAATACCAAGACGGGCGTGCGATCGTCGCGGGCTCGCATGCGTGCCAGTACACCGGCGCCGTCCAGCCCCGGCCAGTCTCCAGGTCCAGAATCACCGCATCGTACTCCTCAAGCTCCAGGCGTCGTACCGCCAGCAGCCCGTCGTCGGCCCATTCGACAATAAAGCCCGCATAGCGTGCCAGGCTTTTGGCGAGCCATTTGGCCAGGGACGGTTCGTCTTCTACAAGTAATATTCTCATTGTTGCGATACAGCACAGGCATACAGAAAAGACCTTACACCCGGCAAGCCGAAGGAGATTGAATGGGGCGATTATGAACCTGGGGCCATGAACTGCAACTGTCCTGGGCGGTCTGGCAACAGGCCAGGACAAGCGCACAAGACGACCATGCTGGGTTTGCCCGCGGTCAGTCTGTGGTTGAATCAAATGAAAAATATTTCATTACCGCGTGCAGCGCATGCAAAATTGCGCCAGTCCGTTTATTATCGGGATAGGCACAAGAATATAAAAAAAACCAACCCTATGCAGTACTGTCGCTTGCGATGGTGCGGCGCATTTTTATATAAATTCCATAGACACAGAAAGGATAAGTAATGAGCCAGTATGAAGCACTCAGTCTTTACATTGATGGTGAGTTTCTTTCAGGAGACGGTCGAGCCACGCAGGATGTCGTCAACCCCGCTACCGGCGAAGTGCTGGCGCAATTGCCGCATGCCAGCGAGGCAGATCTGGACCGCGCGCTCAAGGCAGCCGATCGCGCATTCCAGACCTGGAAACACAGCTCTCCCATGGATCGTTCGGCCATTTTGCGCAAGGCAGCCGAACTGGCGCGTGAACGGGCCCAGGACATTGGCCTGAATCTGACACGGGACCAGGGCAAACCACTGGCCGAGGCCGTAGGTGAAATTATCAGCTGCGCCGACCACTGCGACTGGCACGCCGAAGAATGCCGCCGTATTTATGGCCGTATCGTGCCACCACGCAATCCGGCAGTACGCCAGCTTGTGGTGCGCGAGCCCATTGGCGTATGCGCTGCCTTCACCCCATGGAACTTTCCGTTCAACCAGGCGATCCGCAAGATTTCCGCCGCCATCGGCGCAGGCTGCACCATCATCCTGAAGGGTCCGGAAGACGCGCCCAGTGCCGTGATGGCCATTGCCCGCATTTTCCATGACGCCGGTCTGCCTAAGGGCATTCTGAATATTGTCTGGGGCGATCCGCCAAAAGTATCCGACTATCTGATCCGCTCGCCGATCGTGCGCAAAGTGTCCTTCACGGGCTCCGTTCCCGTGGGCAAGCAATTGGCCGCGCTGGCCGGTGCCCACATGAAGCGCATCACAATGGAGCTGGGCGGACACTCTCCGGTGCTGGTGTTTGACGATGCGGATATTCCAAAAGCAGCCAAGATGCTTGCCAAGTTCAAGATCCGTAATGCCGGCCAGGTCTGCATCTCCCCAACTCGCTTCTACGTGCAGGAAAAGGCCTATGACCAGTTCCTTTCTGTATTTGTCGAAACACTCAAAGGCGTCAAGGTAGGCGATGGCACCGCCAAGGACACGGAAATGGGGCCGCTGGCCCACGAGCGTCGTGTCGGCGCCATTTCCTCTTTCGTCGAAGATGCCCGCAAGGGGGGCGCTACCATCGAATTGGGCGGCGATCCGCTGGGCGGCCAGGGATACTTTTTCCCGCCGACCGTGGTCACCAATATCAGTGACGAGTCGCGCCTGATGACCGAAGAGCCGTTTGGCCCGATCGCGCCGGTGGTGCGTTTTTCCGATACGGACGAAGTGATCAAGCGCGCCAACAGCCTGCCTTTTGGCCTTTCTTCATATGTGTTCACCACCTCATTGCAGACCGCCACCAAGGCATCCAATGAAATCGAAGCGGGCATGGTCAACATCAACCACTTCGGCGTGGCCCTGCCCGAAACGCCGTTTGGCGGCGTCAAGGACAGCGGCATCGGCAGTGAAGGCGGTACCGAAACCTTTGACGGTTACCTGGTAACCAAATTTATTACCCAGGTATGATGACGCCTGACCCGGTCCTTGCGGCCAGGTCAAAATGATGTCGTGCATTTGCTGTTGGTATATGACCGGCGCTCCCGCAAGGGACGCCGGTTTTTTATTTCCCCATGTGAACGGGTATGGAAAAACTGCACACGAAGCAGTTCCAACCTTGACCGTAACAGTTCTCGAAAAAAGAAACCATATACTTGGACACGTGCGGATCGGGCGTTAGGCGATAGCCTCAATACCGTGTTTTTCTACTATGCTCAATAGACGCAGCGCAGGTCCACCCGGTTTCTTGATGCCACGCTCCCAGTCGGAGACAAGGTTTTTGCTGACATTAAGATAAAGTGCAAAGATGGGCTGCGACAAGTGTTCCCGTTCGCGCAGGGCACGTATGCTTTCAGGCGCCATTGGTAGCGCCGGTGTCAGGCAGGTTTCGTCGAATTCCCGCATGGTCTGTTTGTTGATGGCGCCGACGTTGTGTAGCGACTCCATTGTTTCGTGGATGGCTGCATAGGCGTCACTTCGGTGTTTCTTTGTCATGATCATGTACCTCCGTAAATTGCTTTTGATCGATCAGCTCGGCCAGATCAGAATCTGAAAGCCCCAGCACATATCCTGCCGCTTTCTTGAACGCGGCCTCTTCATCATCGTCGATATTGTCGCGGTTGTTCTTAGAAAATCCATACACGAAGAAAGCGCGCTCTGCAATGCGGTACTGCAATGATGGTGCGAAAACCACTGGACCTGCCCTGACCAGGCCGTGCTACACGCTGCTTGAGGACGCCTGCCCCTAAATCGGCGTCGATTAACCCACGCTTTACGCGGGCAATGGCGTCCAAGAGCGCTTCGTCTGTAATGCCGTGTTTTCGAGCAAAACGATCAAACCACGCGTTTTTGAAAACCCTCATACAGCTATTTCAACAATATTTATATAACACTTAGTATTACATAAAATAACGCTTTGAGCAAAATTCTAACCGTTGCGGCCAGCGCCACGAAGACGCCTATTGCCCCTAAAGCGGTTTCAGGCTTTTGCGTGACGTGCACGATAAACTTGAATGAGGAATTTTTTATGGCCGGCCATTCAGGCTCATGTCAATTAACATATGGGAACGAATGTCCGCGCTCACGACTCGGTTATTTGACATACAGCGGTGCTAGAATGACAAAATCGGATCTGACACGGTGCTGGCCATGCCTGCTGCTTTGTTTTCAGGACATGTTGTAAGTGAGCATAGTGTCTATGACAAATGTATTATCAACAAACGGAGCAGATCATGAACGCCATCGCGGCATTACTCACGCTACTATCCGGCCTGGCACTTGCCGTCGGAGGCGGCTGGCTGTTGTCACTTGGAGGCAGCATCTATTATGTGGCTGCGGGTATCGTCCTGCTGATCACGGCATTTCTTCTGTTCAAACGCCGCCCTTTTGCACTCGTGCTATACGCAGCCTTCCTGATCGGCACGGCCGTGTGGGCGTTTTTCGAATCCGGCTATGACTGGTGGCCGCTGGCAGCCCGCCTGGGTTTTTTCCTGATTCTCGGCCTGATCCTGCTGTTGCCCGGCGTGGCTCGCCCGCAGCGCAGCCGTCTTGAATCCGACCGCCGCATGGCCGCCAACGAGACGACCAATTCCAAGGCCGTACTCGCCGTTATCACAGTCGTGATTGCCATTGGCACACTGGGCAGCATCTTCAATCCCACCCATGAAATCGAGGGAACCCTGCCCGATGCAGTCGTGAGTGCTGAGCCGGACATGGGCAACAACGCCCATACCGGCGATAGCGACTGGCACGCCTATGGCCGCACGGGCTACGGCCAGCGCTACTCGCCGCTGGACCAGATTACACCGGATAACGTCAGCAAGCTGAAACTGGCCTGGTCCTATCAGACCGGCGACGTCAAGCTCGAAGGCGATACCAACGAGTTTACCTACCAGGCAACGCCGATCAAGGTAGGCAATACGCTTTATCTGTGCACGCCGCATAACTGGGCGATCGCACTGGACGCCGATACCGGCGAGAAAAAGTGGGAGTACAAGGCCGATGTAGTGGCCGATGGCCAGCGTCAACACCAAACCTGCCGCGGCCTGTCTTACTGGGCCGGTGATGGTGCCGCAACCGGCGCTGCCGCGTCCACAACAGCAGGCGAGGCCGCCACGGCAACCACCGACAATGGCCAGGCCACTGCGGCAACAAGTGCAACACCCGCTCCCGCCCTGCTGCGCCTGCGACAGTCGCCGATACCGGCGCCGCTTGCAGCACCCGTCTGTTTTTGCCAACCGCCACAGCCAAGCTGATCGCACTGGATCCGCAAACAGGCGAAGTCTGCAAGGATTTTGCCAATAACGGCGAACTGGATCTGACGCACAATATGCCCTTCAAGCAGCACGGATATTATTACTCCACTTCACCACCGGTGATTGCCGATGGCAAGATCGTGGTCGCGGGTGCAGTCAATGACAACTATGATATCAACTCGCCCTCCGGCGTGATCCGCGCCTATGACGTTCGCACTGGCCAGTTGTTGTGGAACTGGGATTCGGGCAACCCTGATGATACCGCCCCGTTTGATCCGAACAACCCGGATCAGAAATATACGGCGAGCTCGCCCAACAGCTGGTCTGTGGGCAGTGTCGACGAAAAACTGGGCCTGGTATATTTCCCCATGGGCAACCGCACGCCAGATCAACTGGGGCAGTACCGCAACGAGCATGAGGAAAAATATGCTACGTCTGTAGTCGCTCTGGATCTGAACAACGGCCAGGCCAAGTGGGTTCACCAGTTCATTCACCACGACCTGTGGGACATGGACTCGCCTGCCCAGCCCAGCCTGATGGACATCAACACCGCCGCGGGCGTGGTGCCGTCAATGGTCGTGCCCACCAAGCAGGGTGATATTTTCGTTCTGGACCGTCGTACTGGCGAAGCCGTATTGCCGGTACGCGAAGTGCAGGCGCCACAAGGTACGATTGAAGGCGAGCACAGCGCGCCGACTCAACCGGAATCGGCATTGAACTTCAAACCCGATCCCCTGACCGAAGGCAAAATGTGGGGCGGCACGCCGTTTGATCAGCTGTGGTGCCGCATCCAGTTCAAATCGCTGCGCTATGAAGGCCAGTACACACCGCCCTCGCTGCAGGGAACGATTGTGTATCCAGGCAACTTCGGCGCCTTTAACTGGGGCGGGGTCGCGGTCGATCCGAAACGCCAGGTTATGTTCGGCATGCCCCTGCAACTGGCGTTCGTGTCCCAGCTTGTACCCAAGGAAGAACTGGGTAAAGACGTACAGATGAACGTGGGCGAACAGGGCGTTAACAGCAATGAGGGTGCGCCGTATGCAGTCAATATGCATCCGTTCCTGTCGCCGCTGGGTGTGCCTTGCCAGCAACCGCCATGGGGCTTTGTGGCCGGGGTAGATCTGCGTACTGGCCAGACGGCATGGAAACACAAAAACGGTACCATTCGCGACCTGTCACCACTGCCACTGCCCATAACCATGGGTGTACCGGGCATTGGCGGCCCGATGATCACCGGCTCCGGCGTGGTCTTCATGGGCGCTGCCGTAGATGATTATCTGCGGGCCTACGATCTGACGACCGGCAAGGTACTGTGGAACGCCCGGCTGCCAGCTGGCGGACAGGCAACTCCCATGACCTATCTAAACAGTAAAAACGAGCAGATGGTCGTACTGGTTGCCGGCGGTCACGGTTCGGTCGGCACCAAACTGGGCGACTACGTCATGGCTTACAAACTGGCGCAGTAACTCGCCGGAGCAACAGGGACTTTGCCGCAGCCGGTACAGCTGGCGACAGAGTCCCTTCTCCACTTACCGGCACAAACTGTCCGTGCCAATACCCCCTGCTTGCCCACAGCTCGTTATTCAAGCCCCAGCCGGCGCGAAATGCGTTCCGCTGCATCCAGCAGCATGGGGCGTATGGCGTCCGCCGAGGGCGTATGCAAGGCATCGATACGGGCGATGTGCGGCACGTTGATAGCAGCAATGACTTGTCCGTGCTCGTTGCGCACAGGTGCGGCGATATTGGTCACGCCCTGGATCTGTCGGCTTTTCATAACCGAATATCCCGCTTTCCTGACCTTGGCCAGTTGCCGGCGTAATTGTTCCTCCGGCAAGAGGAGTTCGCCGTCCGTGGGAACATGAGTCTGCAGCATGCGCTCGCGTTCCTGGTCGTCGCAGAAGGCCAGCAGCACCTGTCCGGACGAGGTATCGCCCAAGCCCATTTCGGTTCCCAGTTTCAGGCTGAGCGACCATCTGGCCGGACTGTCCACCTGGGCAATGATCACCAGCCTACCCTGGCGGTAAATGCTCATATGACAGGATTGCTGGCTGCGCACGGCCAGCTCCTGCAACAGGGGCAAGGCACATTCGGTCAGCTGACGAACAGGATAGTGCCGGTGGGCCAGATGAAATAGCCGTAGCGTCAGTGTGTAGCGATCGCTGGCATCGGCGGCAATATAGCCGAGCTTTTCCAGCACAATCACCATGCGGAATATTTCACTCACCGAGCGTCCAAGCCGGGCGCTCAATTCATTCATGGTGCAGCCCTGGGTGCTCTCGCTCAGCACTTCAAGAATGGCCATCCCTTTTTCCAGCGCGGGGGCCGAATAACGCGATGGGTTGGCGTCCGAGGTCTTTCCAATCATAAAAGTCATTTTTTACTGATAAAAGTGATGACAGAGTATACGAGGTTTTGCCCAGGGCCGGCCAGGCATTGGGGTAATTCCTCAGTGACAGAAATACGCCAGTGATTGAAGCGTTACCACTATTCCGGTAAGATAACCTTTGTTTATATATCAAAACTATTTTTATTAATGAAAACGCAAGGAGGATCCCCCATGGGACAGCGTCTGGCAGGAAAAACCGTACTTATCACCGCAGCAGGCCAGGGCATAGGCCGGGCAACAGCGGAACTGTTCGTCAGTGAAGGCGCCAAAGTGTATGCCACAGACATTAACGAGGCATTGCTGGCCGAGCTCAAGGGTTGCGAAACGCGCAAGCTGGATGTGACCAAACCAGAACAGATTGCCGCGCTGCACAAGGAAATTGGCGCCGTGGATGCCCTGTTCAATTGCGCCGGGTATGTGCATGACGGCAATATTCTGGGATGCGAGCCTAAAGATTGGGCGTTTTCCTTTGATCTGAATGTGACTTCCATGTATTACATGATTCGCACCTTCCTGCCCGGTATGCTGGAGAAAAAACAGGGCTCCATCATCAATATGGCCTCTGCGGCATCCAGCGTCAAAGGCGTGCCCAACCGCTTTGTCTACGGTACGACCAAAGCAGCGGTGATCGGGCTGACCAAGGCGGTAGCAGCCGACTACGTCGGCCAGGGTATTCGTTGCAATGCCATTTGCCCGGGCACCGTGGAATCGCCGTCACTGAAGGACCGCATTGCCGGTCAGGCCAAAAAATATGGCACGTCTGAAGACGAGATGCGCGCTAACTTTGTCTCGCGCCAGCCTATCGGCCGCGTCGGCCGTCCTGAAGAAATTGCTTATCTTGCCTTGTACCTTGCGTCCGATGAGTCCATTTACACGACCGGCACCACACAGATTATTGATGGCGGCTGGTCGCTATAATGGCGCATGCCAGCTTCACTGAACCGGCATCCACCCTCACGATCATCATCTGATCGGCACGTTGGTTGTTGTAACGGCGCTGGCCACCACGGTGCAGCGCATAAAATATGGATTACCGCTGCATTGCAGATCATAATGCAGCGGTGACCCGTCAGGAAACCGTAAAGCGTGCTCACCTGGCCGGTGGCACGCTTTATTATTTTTATTACTTTAATGCGTCGGCCGTCATTGCCCTGACCCTTGTTCCCAATATCGGAGGGCATAAAAAATCCCCGCCTGATCGGATCCTGTTGTTTTTAACTACAGACCCGGGCGGGGATTATTCTTTCAGAACGCGGGGTTAGTCTTCTTCGACGAAGGTTTCCTCACGTTTCTTGCGGATCGATGGAATGGCCACAATCACCACAAGAATGGCTGCTGCAATAAGCAGTGACATGGACAGCGGCCGCGTGACAAAGGTAGTGAAATCACCTCGTGACAACAGCAGGGCGCGACGGAAGTTCTCTTCCATCATCGGGCCCAGTACCAGTCCCAGCAACAGCGGCGCGCCCTCGCATTTGAGTTTGCTCCAGAAATAGCCGATGATGCCGAAAATAGCCATCACATAGATATCGAACACGTTGTAGTTCAACGAGTACACACCTATCGAGCAGAACAGCACAATGGCCGGGAACAGCATGCGGTAAGGCACTTTAAGCAGTTTGACCCACAGACCGACCAGCGGCAGGTTCAGGATCACCAGCATCATGTTACCGATCCACATGGACACGATCAGACCCCAGAACAAATCGGGATTGCTGCTCATGACCTGCGGGCCTGGCTGAATGTTGTGAATGGTCATCGCACCCACCATCAGCGCTGTCACCGCGTTACCCGGAATACCCAGCGTGAGTAGCGGGATAAACGAGGTTTGCGCCGCCGCGTTGCTTGGCAGTCTCAGGACCGGCCAGACCGGCGGGATGGCCCTTGCCGAAGCGTTCCGGATTTTTGGAAAGCTTTTTCTCCATGGTATAGGAGGCAAAGGACGACAATACTGCACCGCCCCCAGGCAGAATACCCAGTGATGAACCCAGCAGCGTACCACGCAGAACAGCGGGCGCCGCTTCCTTGAATTCCTGTTTGTTTGGATACAGGCTGCCGATCTTGTCGGTAATGTTGACGCGATTTTCCTTTTGCGCCAGGTTGTTCATGATTTCAGCCAGGCCGAAAACACCCATGGCGACCACGGCAAAGTCGATCCCATCCTGCAACTCAGGAATACCGAAGTCAAAACGGGCAACGCCGGAGTTTACATCGGTACCAACCATGCCTAGCAACAGGCCCAGCAGAATCATGCAAATCGCCTTGGGCAGGGAGCCTGAGGCCAGGACCACGGCACCAATCAGACCCAGCACCATCAGCGAGAAATACTCTGCAGGCCCGAATTTGAAGGCGACCTCAGCCAGTGGCGGTGCGAATGCGGCCAGCAGGACTGTGGCAAAACAACCGGCAAAGAAAGAGCCCAGCGCCGCGATCGACAGCGCCGCTCCCGCTCGCCCATTCTTGGCCATCTGGTGGCCATCGAGCACCGTGACCACCGCCGAGGTTTCCCCCGGTAGCGCCACCAGAATGGCCGTGGTTGACCCCCCGTACTGGGAGCCGTAGTAAATACCGGCAAGCATAATCAAACCGGCAACAGGGGGCAGAACGTAGGTAAGCGGCAGCAGCATCGCAATGGTAGGGACGGGGCCGATACCAGGCAATACGCCGATCAAAGTTCCGAGAATACATCCGAGCAGCGCATACAGCAGGTTCTCAGGCGTAAACGCCACCGAAAACCCCAGCGCCAGGTGTTCAAATAGTTCCATAATGTTATTTTCCTTTGAGACGACGTGCCAGCGTCACAACAGCGATAATGAGTGACAGAGGGACGAAGATCTGCGCGAGCAGGGACCATTCGCCGAAAGGGACTGGCAGCAAGGGGAAAATCAGGCCAAGCCCCTTGATGAACGCCAGCCAGGTGAACAATGTGAGGAAAATGGCATTGAAAATCGCGATCTTGATGCTAAATTCATGACTGGCCAGGCTGCTGAAGATAATCAGCAATGGAACCGAAATGTACAGTCCCAGATGGTCCAGCATGAGCGCGAATACGGCAATCGAACCGATGATCAGAAAAAGAATGTCCCAGTCGAAATGGCCGATGTCGGAGTCTTCTTTAGCCTCGCCGCGCAGGGAGGTCATAAAGACGACAGCGCCAAGCAACGCCAGGCAGACGCCCAGCCAGAATGGAAAATAACCCGGACCCATGCGGGCTGGAGTACCCATGTCATACGCTCCGGAGAACAGGGCAAAGCCCACTCCGATAGCGACGAACATGATTCCTGCCCAAAAATCCTGTTGACTTTTGATGTGCATATACTAAACCTTCGTTTTTAATTTACTTTGCGCAAGGCAATGCTGCGGTCACGGTGCCGCCGGGATGCCCAGTCCCGGTTGCACTTGACGGTCAGCCTGATGCGTCAGTCGAGCTTGATATTGCCTTTCTTGACGACGTCCTTGGCCCAATCGAATTGTTGCTGAATTTCCTTGCCGAATTCTTCAGGCGAATTACCGGAAGCAAATGCGCCCTGTTTCTCCAGAGCTTCAACAACTTTGGGATCTTTCAGTGCTTCTACAGCCACACTGTTGAGTTTATCGATCACTTCCTTGGGTGTGCCGGCTGGAGCCAGAAGGCCATACCAGACAGGCTGATTCAGGTTTTCATAACCGAGTTCAGCGAAAGTGGGTACATCTTTGAGGCTGGCAAGCGCTCTTTCCAGGCGATTGCCATAGGCCGCAGGTTGCCACCTTGAATCTGGGGTAATGATGAAGGCAGGTTGTCGAACAGGATTTGTATCTGTCCGCCGACAGCGTCGGTAACGGCAGGGCCCGAGCCACGGTAAGGCACGTGCACGATATCAGTTTTGGTGGTTTGCTTGAAGGCTTCTCCGAACAGGTGCAGCACGCCGCAGGTGCCCGAAGAACCATAGGAATATTTGCCAGGATTGGCCTTAACTTCTTCAAGGAAAGCCTTGAAGTCTTTGGAAGGAAACTTGGGATTCACTTCCAGGATGTTGGGTACATTGGCGAAATTGACTACGGGTGCGAAATCTTTAAGCGCATCGTAGCCCAGACCGGTGGGTTTGCACGCAGGATTGACCGCCATGGTGGAGACGGTGGCAATGGACAGCGTGTAGCCATCTGGTTTGGCGCGGGCCGCTTCAGTTGCGCCCAGTGCACCGCCTGCGCCACCTTTGTTTTCGATGACCATGGGTTTGCCCAGGATATCACTCATTTTTGTCGTGACTACACGAGCAACGATATCGGTAGAGCCGCCTGGTGCAAACGGCACAATGACGCGGATAGTTTACTTGGGTAATCCGCTGCCTGTGCATGTGCAGAGCCCACGGCTACAGCACTCAGGCAAAGGGCGGATGTAACAACTGAAAAAAGGGTACGCTTTTTCATTGACATTCCTTAGTTATAGAATTCTCGGAGATGGCATCATTACAGATGAAATCCTGGCGGATTTAATTCAAACACCGTGGCGGATTGCGCGCACTTGGCTTCAATTAAAACAAGATAGTATTAAGGAACATGCACTGGAAGCAAGCCCTAATATTTGAACCTAGGGTAATTGCGGAGACATTGATGCAATGTAACCGTGCAGTAATGTGATGTCATGGTGCTTCCTGTTCGCGCAGGCCTTCGGGTATACGACATGCGTGATATTACAACTGATATGGATATGCTTTCCGCAATTGCCGGCCATTGCACGTGAAACGCCGTCAATTTTGCACGTATGTGAAATCATGGGCTAATGCGGGTCCTGCCACTCAATTCCATTTGTCTGATATCCGATCTTTCTATACTGCCGTGTTGGGTCCTCTGCGCCGGTCATGCGCCAGCCTGCGATTTATTGCGCCAATTGCGCCGCGCCACTCCCTGGCCTTTGCGTTCCGTCAGCACAACACGAAATTTGCCGCTTATTGTCCGCCCGATACGCCCCGGGTGAGCCAGTATGTCACGACCGGCAGGACGATGCATGCGGTTTATGCACACAGTAGGCATTCCACCCAGGCCGGACTGGGCGTGCGCGCATTAGCAGCAGCAAATCACAGCCCGCTGAAGCGATCTGGCGCGGGCTGCCGGCGTTTGTGATCGCGCCGCGTGGGGTGGCTAGTGCTTCTTCCGATTTGCCGGCAGCAGGGCCAGCAGCTCACCGACAATCCCTTTGCGAAACGCCATAACGCACAGAATGAAAATCAGCCCCATGACAATAGTGACCGACTCGCCCAGCGTCTGGAACCACTGAATGCCGGTTGAACTGGCCAGCATGCGTCCGATATCGCCGATTTTGTTCTCAATGAACACCACAATCAGCGCACCGATCACCGGTCCGGTAAAGGTGCCCACACCGCCGATCAGGGTCATGAGTACAACCGTGCCCGACATCTGCCACATGGCGTCAGACAGCGTTGCTGAAACAAACACCAGGGTCTTGGTGGCGCCGGCCAGCCCGGCCAGGCCCGCAGACAACACGAAGGCCAGCAGCTTGAACTTTTCGACGTCATATCCCAGTGAAACGGTGCGTGGTTCATTTTCCTTGATCGCGTGCAGCACCTGACCAAAAGGCGACTTCACGGTGCGCCAGCAGATGAAGTAACCAATCAGGAAAATGACAATCACCAAATAGTACAGATTCAGATCGTTGCTCAGGTCAATCATGCCGAACAGCTTGCCACGCGGTACGCCTTGCAGGCCGTCTTCGCCGCCGGTAAAGGGGGCCTGCAGAAAATAGAAGAAAACCATCTGCGACATGGCAAGCGTAATCATGGTGAAATAGATGCCGCTGCGCCGGATGGCCAGCCAGCCCACAATCAATCCCAGCAGGGCTGCAATGATGACGCCAAAAAGAATACCCAGTTCCGGCGTCAGGCCCCAGACCTTGATGGCGTGGCCGGCAGCGTAGGCGGCACCGCCAAAGAAGGCGGCATGACCAAAGGACAGCAGGCCCACGTAACCCAGCAGAAGATTGAAGGCGCAGGCAAACAGCGCATAACACAGGATTTTCATGACGAAAATCGGATAGATACCCAAAGCAGGCAGAAAGGCCAGTGCCAGGGCAAAAACCAGCAAGGCAAGCAGTTGGCGGTTCATTTCACTTTCCCGAAGAGTCCGGCAGGACGCAATAACAAGACAATTGCCATAATAATGAAGACGACCGTACTGGACGCTTCCGGCCAGAATACTTTGGTCAGCCCTTCGATAACGCCCAGTCCGAGACCGGTGACAATAGAGCCCATAATGGACCCCATGCCGCCAATCACCACAACAGCGAACACGACAATAATAAGATTCGATCCCATCAGCGGAGATACCTGCAGGACTGGTGCGGCAAGCACGCCGGCAAATCCAGCCAGGGCAACGCCAAAGCCATAGGTTAACGTCACCATGAGCGGCACATTGATGCCGAACGCTTCCACCAGTTTGGAATTCTCGGTGCCGGCGCGCAGCAATGCACCCAGGCGGGTACGCTCAATCACGTACCAGGTGACCAGGCAGGCGATAATCGAGGCGACGACGACCCAGCCGCGATAGATAGGCAATACCATGAAACCCAGGTTGACCGCGCCGCGCAATGATTCCGGCGTGGGATAGGGTTGTCCGGATACGCCGTACATGCTGCGGAAAATGCCTTCGATGAGCAAGGTCAGGCCAAACGTAAGCAGCAGACCATAAAGATGATCCAGCTTGTACAGGTGACGCAGCAGCAAGCGTTCAATGATAATGCCGAGCAGGCCCACCACGAGCGGGGCGACAATGAGCATGACCCAGTAATTGAGGCCCAGAAACTGCAGGCCCATCCACGCCACGAATGCTCCGAGCATATACAGTGCGCCGTGAGCAAAGTTGATCACGTTGAGCAGGCCGAAGATCACGGCAAGGCCAAGCGATAGCACTGCATAAAAAGAGCCGTTGACCAGGCCCAGAAGAATCTGGCCCAGAAAAGCAGCAAGGGGTATGCCAAAAATGGTAATCATATTTCAACGACTGCGTCAGTTTAAATAACATTCATGAATCTGACAGGCGCCGCGATTGGCGCGCCTGTCAGAACAGGCCTGCAGAATCAGAGCTTGCAGGTTGATTCGCTTTCCGCTCCGTAGGCGACTTCGCCGGGGACTTTTTCCACAACCTTGTAGTAATCCCAAGGTCCTTTGGATTCTTCCGGTGTTTTCACCTGCATCAGATACATGTCATGTACCACCAGGCCGTCCTTGCGGGTCACGCCGTTTTTCATGAACATGTTGTTGATTTTATTGGATTTGAACCATTTGATGATTTCATCACCGTTATCGGTCTTGGTTTCAGCCACGGCTTTCAGATAAGTGCCCACCGCAGCATAGTCACCAGCCTGCAGGAATGAAGGCTTACGTTTGACTTTATCCTCGAATTTTTTTGACCAGGCGCGCGACTCATCGTCCTGATCCCAATACCAGGAGGACGTCAGGTACAGGCCTTGCGTGGTTTTCAGGCCCAGCGAGTGCACGTCGTTGATGAACACAAGCAGCCCGGCCGGCTTGATCGCGGGGAAAACACCGAATTCGCTGCCGGCTTTCATGGAGTTGATGAAGTCGCCACCGGCATTGGCCAGACCCATGATCTGTGCACCAGAAGACTGCGCCTGCAGCATGTAGGACGAAAAATCCGTTGTGCCAAGCGGCACCTTGACCGAACCCACGACTTCACCCTTGTTCGCCTTGACTACCGTGGTGGTATCGGCTTCAAGCGCGTGACCGAATGCATAATCGGCGGTCAGGAAGAACCATTTGGTACCGCCCTGTTTGACCACGGCGCCACCGGTTACGTTGGCCAGCGCCTTGGTGTTATAGGCGTAGTGGATGGTGTAAGGCGTGCAGTTGGCATTGGTCAGCGCGGTACTACCGGGGCCGATCGCAATATAAGGGATTTTCTTGTTGGCAGCCACAGCGGCAGACGCAAGTGCGGTAGCCGAATTGGTCCCACCGATAATCATGTCCACCTTATTCTGGTCGATCCATTGCCGCACGCGGGCCGAAGCCACGTCGGCCTTGTTCTGGTGGTCGGCACTGAGCAGTTCGATTTTCTTGCCATCGATCGCACCGCCAGCATCTTCAATGGCCATTTTGATGGCTTCCACACCGGCTTTGCCGTCAATATCAGAATAGACGCCTGACATATCGGTAATGAAGCCGATACGGATAACATCATCGGAAATGCCCGCAGCCATGGCCTGGGTGCCCAGCGAAGCCAGTGCAAGCGCACAAAGCGTTTTTGTGAGTCTCATCGTTACTCTCCAATAGATATGATTAATTGTTGTTAATTGAAACGTTAAACGCCAAGCAGCTCGTTCAACGTATCTTGTTTTGCAGACAGTTGTGCAGCCGGAAAAGCTTCTACGATCTCACCGTGTTCCATGACATAGAAATGGTCTGCCAAGGCGCGGCGAAGTGGAAATTCTGTTCGACCATGATGATCGTCAGCCCCTTTTGCTTGAGCGTGGTAATCATGCGAGCCAGCGCCTGCACAATGACCGGCGCCAGCCTTCGGAAATTTCGTCCAGCAACAGGATGTCGGCGCCAGTGCGCAGGATGCGCGCCACTGCCAGCATCTGCTGCTCGCCGCCCGACAGGCGGGTGCCGGGTGAATTGCGACGTTCCTTCAGATTCGGGAACATGGCGTAGATTTCATCCAGCGACATGGCATTGGCCGCGGCCTTGTCGTTTTTCAGCGGCGGCGGCAGCAGCAGGTTTTCTTCACAGCTTAAGCTGGCAAAAATACCGCGCTCTTCCGGACAATAGCCAACACCCAGGTGAGCAATGCGGTGGGTCGGCAGACTGATGGCCTCTTGGCCGTGAATCCGCACAGAACCCTTGCGGCTGCCGGTCAGACCCAGCAGGGCGCGCATGGTCGTGGTGCGGCCGGCGCCGTTACGGCCCAGCAGGGTCACGACACTGCCTTTGGGCACGCTCATGTTTACGCCATGCAGAATATGCGACTCGCCATACCACGCGTGCAGATCTTTTATTTCAAGGGCAAGGGCGCTCATGCATGCGCTCCTTGCAAAGCGGCGTCGGCGGTGCCCATATAGGCTTCCATAACGGCTGGATTGGTTGAAACCGTGGCGTAATCGCCTTCGGCCAGCACGGTTCCGCGCGCCAGCACTGTAATACGATCGGCAATAGAAGCGATGACATTCATGTTGTGCTCAACCATCAGAATGGTGCGCCCGACACTGACTTTTTTGATCAATTGCGTAACGCGATCCACGTCTTCATGCCCCATTCCCTGCGTGGGTTCGTCCAGCAGCATCAATTCGGGTTCCATCGCCAACGTCGTGGCGATTTCCAGCGCACGCTTGCGGCCATAAGGCAGACTGGAAGTAATATGATCCTGGAAATCCAGCAGATCAACTTCTGCCAGAAGCGCACGGGCCCGGTCATTGAGCTTGTCCAGCGAGGTATCGCTTTTCCAGAAATGAAAGGACGTGCCTTCTTCACGCTGCAGCCCGATGCGTACATTTTCAAGGACCGTCATGTTCGGAAACACGGCGGAAATCTGGAAAGAACGGATGATTCCCTTGCGCGCAATCTGTGCAGGTTTTGCAGATGTAATGTTCTGGCCGTTGAAAAAAATCTCGCCGGAGGTTGGCGTAATAAATTTTGTCAGCAGGTTAAAGCACGTTGTTTTGCCCGCGCCGTTAGGGCCGATCAACGCATGGATGGACCCTCTTTCCACCTGCAGATCAACAGCATTTACCGCCACAAAACCAAGAAATTCCTTGGTCAGTTTCTTTGTCTCTAATATTAGATCTGTCATGTTCTTGTCTTGTGAAACCCGCAAGAAAGCAGGTAGTTCACCCGCTGCCGTATGTAGCAGACAGTATGCTTACGAACACGTCAATTTGCTATTAGTGCTAACCATAGGTGAATTGTTGACGGCAATAGTTAATGAAACTACACGGCAAATTCAGAGACGATTGGATAAAAAAAGACCATTTTAGAAACATTGTCTGTCGCATAGGCGACAATTGCTGGCGCGGCGAATCAGAAAATCGTCGAATGCGCCAAGGCATCACTTTTACTACGCTTTTCGCAACTCCAGGCATTGCTGGCCTGGCAGGCCGTTTTGGCGAGGTGAAAGTCAATAGTCGTCGACTATTGCAATTGTCATATTTTTTCGGCACGCAGGCGGGCCAGAACATAGGCTTTGCCAACTCGCTAACCTGTGTCGCCGATGTCTACGGCGTCCAGTGCGTGGGCATCACAGGCCGTTTTTTTACACATCTCCCTCTACCATATGCCGCAAGCGTTCGAGCGCACGATCCCAGCCTGCCGAGATGCCGTGCAGAAAGGCCTGCGCTTCTTGCAGCCGTTGTGTTTTCAGTGCATAGCGTACTTCGCGACCGTGCCTTTGGTGCTGCACCAGGTTGGCGCCTTCGAGCACCTGTAGATGCTTGATGATGGCCTGGCGCGTAACCTGTGCATTCTCGGACAAACGTGTCGCCGATTGCGCGCCCTGCTCCACCAGTTGCTGCACCAGCGCAAGCCGGGTGGCATCGCCAAGCGCAGCAAACACATCTGCAAAGCTCTGCTCATCGGCAGTGGCCTGATCAATCACGCTCGACATATTGCTTCACATTGCGGATCTGACCTTCCCAGCCACCCGTGTTCATCAGGAAAGCACGGGCGCGACGATGTGCGGGCACGTTGTCGAACCCCGATTCGGTAATCGTCAGTTGGGTGCCGTCAGCAACGGGCTCCAGGCGGAACTCGACCAGTGTAGTAGGTTCGTTATGTGGATCCGCTTGGGCATCAATACCGAAAGGGATCCAGCGAAAGCTGAAGTATCGCTCCGGCTCGATCGTCTGCACCGTGCAGAATGTCGAACTCTCTTGCGGCAGATTGACGGGTGCCGGCTCCAGGCCAGCCTGACGCTGGTATTGCTCGATAACAGCCTCGTCCAATGGGCCAGTGAATTTTCCCCGGACTGTCTCGGCCTCGATAAAGGGTCCTTCGAGCGCGACCCCGAACCACTGCCCGAACTCCTGCGCATCGGTCAGGGCACGCCACACCCGGGAGACGGGTGCGGCCAGCGTGACGCTTTTTTCAATCTGGTTTGAAGACATGTGATCCTCCTGTTTAGGTGCAACCATATAGTTGCACTTAGTGTATAACAGGAAAATCGAACAGGCAAACGTTTTTTTTTGCCGCAACGATGGACCTATACAGGTCTGGTCCATCACGAATGTAACCGGATGCTCCAGGCTGCCCTCCCTTATCTAGGGGTCTACCGGCGAACCCTAGGCAGCACTTGCCCGAAGGGGGTTATCAAAATGAAAAAGCCTGCCTTTCGGATTTAACGATAGGCCTTCAGGGCATTTTTCGACATACTACCCCGCTGACTAATTCGCGTGCCCCATTGTGCGCCCACGCCCCCATACGGAGACACTAATATGAGAACACCCCTGCGCCTTACTGCCACGCTGGCCCTGCTGGTTGCCCCCGCCCTGTCCGCCGCTGCCGATTATCCGCAACGGCCCATTTCATTGATCGTGCCTTTTGCCGCTGGTGGCCCGACCGATGTTGTCGCCCGGTCTCTTGCCAACGAAATGGGCAAGGTGCTCAAGCAAACCGTGGTGGTGGAAAACAGGACCGGCGCCGGCGGCACACTGGCGGCAGGCTACGTTGCAGCCGCCAAGCCTGACGGCCACACGATTTTCCTGCACCACACCGGCATGGCAACGGCCCCCGCCATGTACAGCAAGCTGCGCTATGACCCGCTCAAGAGCTTTGAATATATTGGTGAAGTGGTCGACGTGCCCATGACCCTGATGGCCCGCGCCGATCTGCCGCCGAACAATTTCAAGGAGTTTGTCGATTACGCCAAAGCCAACGGCGACAAGATCAATCTGGCTAATGCCGGCCCGGGCGCGGTCTCCCAGCTTTGTGGTTCGCTGCTGCAGCAGGCCATGGGTGTGAAATTTACCACCGTCCCCTTCCAAGGCACCGGCCCCGCCATGACCGCCTTAATGGGCAAGCAGGTCGACGTGCTGTGTGACCAGACCACGCAGACCCTGCCGCATATCAAGGCTAAGGATCTGAAATTCTACGGCGTGACTACGCCCGAGCGGATCAAACAGTTACCCGATGCGCCGACACTGGCCGAACAAGGGCTCAAAGGATTCGACGTTAAAGTGTGGCATGGTCTGTACGCGCCTAAAGGCACGCCCAAGCAAGCCATAGACAAATTGAACGAGTCTTTGAAGGTGGCCCTGAAAGCCCTGCGTTTGTGCAACGGATGGAGCAGCTGGGTGCACAGATTGTGAGCCCAGAGCGCCAGACCCCCGAGTCGCTGCACAAATGGCTTGCCGCCGAAGTGGCCAAATGGGGCCCTATCCTGAAAGCAGAAAACATCAGCATCAACTAAATCGCATGGATGCACAAATCCGGTGGCATGGGCCGCCGGACTTGCGCCTGTGAACCCGATTCTGGCAGGCTTTTTTTCTGCTGGCGCGAGCGTATTACAACACGCCCTGCCGCTATGTCAGATGTAATTGCAATGGTGACATTATGAATATGTCAGCGGTGCCTGCCGGCGATGGCATCTGTGATGCGAATTACCGTACCCGGCATTTTTTCAGTCCTGCGCTAACCTGACAGACACTACTCGCTGAAGGCCACATCGAATGTCATCACCGAGGTGAGCGATTGCCCCGGCTCCAGCGGCTGTCCACCCACCTGTGTCGGGTCGTAGGTGGCGTTCAGATTAAAGGCATCGGACGTATTGCTGACCGGCTCGGCGCAGAACCAGTCTTTGCCCGGCGGGCTGTAGACCACCAGGAAATCCAGAGGCTGGGTTGCCGTCATGCGTAAGGTCCGGCGTTCGTCGGGCCAGTGGATGTCGGCCACATGATCCCAGGCAGTGAGGATGATCGAAAACATGCCGGTCGATTGCAATACCCTGTTTGAGCGCATCGGTATCCGGGTGCATGGCCAGATTCAGCGGCATGACCTCCTCATCGCTGATCCACGCCTGCCCCACGCCAGCGGTCAGTGTCGTATTGGAATGACGCACGAAATAAGGATGATGTCCCATACCCACCGGCATGACACGGTGACCGGTATTGGTCACCGTCAGGTGCACCTTCAGTCGTAGCGGCTCCAGTACGAAACGCTGCTCGGCAACAAACGCGTACGGCCAGGCATCCGGCGCATGCGTATAACGTATGACCAGTTCATTTTCCTGCTGTGATTCCACGGTCCAGGGCTTGTTACGCACAATGCCATGGATGCTGTGCGGTGAGTCAGGCTTGGCTGAAGGGTAGGTCACGCGCTGGCCTTCGAACTCAAAGGTGCCGTTGCGCAGCCGTCCGAACCAAGGCAGCAGCGGAAAGCTGGACATCTCCGAGACCAGACCTTCGTCAATCGCCTGTCGGGAAGCATCGCGCAACCAGGGGCATATGACGTTATCAATGCGATGCCGGTAGCCGCAAATGGCACCCCCGATGTGAGGCGCGACGATCAATTCGGCCTGGTCGGCACGCAGGGTAATCAGTTTCGTTTTACTCATTCCGTGTCCTTTATGTGCAATGTATATATCAGCTTCATGCGCTCTGTGCTGTCGCTGCACCAGCAGCCCAATAGCGCTGCAGCCAGCCGAGTCCGTCACGAGTGCCGCGCGCCGGTCGATATTCGCAGCCGATCCAGCCATCGTAGCCGGCCGCCTCAAGCTGCCTGAATATATACGAATAATTCAATTCTCCCGTATCGGGCTCGTGCCGGTCCGGTGCGCCGGCAATCTGCATATGGCCGACCAACCCGGCGCCCAGCGATTGCCCAATATGACGAGTGACATCGCCTTCGGTGCGCTGGCAATGATAAAGATCCATCTGGATACGCAGGTTATCCATGTTGACCTGCGCCAGCACATCGCGTGCCTGCGCCTGACGCGACAGAAAATAACCGGGCATATCGACTGGATTGATTGGTTCGATCATCAGGTCCAGACCGGCGCCCTGCAGCAGCGTGGCCGCTTTGGACAGGGTATCCAGATACTGGTCTTGCGCAGCGGCCTGGGCGGCCTGGTCAGGGACGATCCCGGCCATCACATGGATGCGCGGCACGCCCAGAATCAATGCGTAATCAATGGCTTTTTTCACGCCATCCAGGCATTCGGCCTGACGGCCCGGCAGACAGGCCAGCCCTTTTTCACCGGCAGCCGCAACGCCCGGTGGCGCATTGATAAGCACTTGCTGCAAGCCGTGGTCCTGCAGTCGGCGGCTAATCGCATCGGCCTCATCATCATAAGGGAACAGGCATTCAACCCCCTTGAAGCCATCCTGCGCCGCCAGCGCATAGCGATCCAGAAACGGCACCTCGGTGTACAGCAGGGACAGATTTGCAGCAAATTTCAACATCACTGGTATCCCATTTGTGCCAACAGGCTGTCGGGCACCGTGATGCCCTCTTCCCGGGCCGTATTGGCCAGATCATGACGGCGCGCGCCAGGCAGGCGGACCCCGTCATCTTCCAGCATGGCGGCAATCAGGTCTTCAAGACGATTGAAATAGGTCTGCTGGCCGGCCAGGGCTTGCGGATCGATCAAAATAAATACCTGGCCCAGCCTGGGTTCGTTGCCGGTGTCATCATAAAGCGGATCGGCCTCATAGCCGAAATTAGCCCCGGTAAGCGCCACGCAAAGCACTTCAACCATCAGGGCCAGCATTGACCCCTTGACGCCGCCAGCAGCCTGCATACTGCCTTTGAGGGCCGCCTTGGCATCATTGGTGGGCCGGCCTTCGCTATCGAGCGCCCAGCCATCGGGAATGGGCTTATCGTCGCGTGCTGCCAGAATGACTTTACCCCGGGCCACCTGCGACAAAGACAGATCAATTACCACCGGCTCGGCCTGCTCGCGCGGAAAAGCCGCAGCGATGGGGTTGGTACCAAAAAGCGGCCGCTTGCCACCCCACGCCGTGATCGCCGAAGGCGAGTTGCTGAAGGCCAGCCCGATCAGTCCGGCATGGGCCACCGGCTCCAGATGATAGGCCGCCATGCCGAAATGATGGCTGTTGGTCACGCCGGCAATGCAAATGCCGGTCTGCCTGGCCTTTTCTATCGCTGCGGTAATGGCCAGCTCGCAGGCTGGAAAGGCCAGCCCGGTGCGCGCATCAACCAGCAGCGCTGATGCTTTTTCCTGCACAATTTCCGGTTCAGCTCCCCCGTCGGCCCGCCCTGAAGACAGGTGCAGCGCGTAACTAGGCACGCGCGAAACGCCATGCGTGGCAATCCCGTGCGCATCTGCAAACACCAATGCTTTGGCCGTTGTCTCGGCCATAACCGGATTGGCACCGGCGGCGGCCAGGGTATCCTGCGCCAGGGTGATCAGGGAAGAAAGTGAAATTGTGCTCATGCTGCCTCGTCCATATTGTTGTGTGTGATCCTGGGCGGTGCTGCGACAAATGCGCAACACGACCTGCTTCAGCCTAATGATAATTCAGGAAGAGCGGACACTGCCGCAGATCGCCAGGCGTACCGGCAATTTTTCGGCACGTGCATGGGATTTAATGGAAATAGGGTGGCATGCGGCGACAAAAAGCAGTCTTGTCCAGGCTGGGCCGCCTGTTATCGACGAGCATAACAGGGTTAATAAAGCGGATTTGGGCGTAAAACGGAGTCGGCCATCCCACCGATGAGCGGCACGCCGCCGGGCTGGCTGCGACCGGGTGAGCCTGTCAGCCCTGACGCGACTGGGCCAGTGCGGCGGCGGCCAGCGCTGTGATCCCCGCCCAGTCGCCTGCCTGCACCAGATTTGCGGGCGCCAGCCAGGAGCCGCCGACGCAGGCGACGTTGGGCAGCGCCAGATAAGTCGCTGCGTTGGCTGCGTGGATCCCACCGGTAGGGCAAAAAACAATATCGGGCAAGGGGCTGTGCAGCGACTTGAGCAATGGCACGCCGCCTACGGCCTCTGCCGGAAAAAGCTTTTGGGCCGCAAAGCCGGCATCAAAGGCGTTCATGGCCTCGGTGGGCGTGGCAACCCCTGGCAAAAACGGCACCCGGTTGGCGGCCAGCGCCGGCAACAGAGCCGCGGGCAGGCCGGGCGACACGGCAAAACGCGCACCTGCCTGCAGCGCCGCTTCCAGCTGATCTGCGTCCCGTACCGTGCCCACACCGATCAATGCTTGCGGAAATGCCGCGACCAGTTCGCGCACGCCGTCGAGTGCAGCGGGGGTGCGCAGTGTGATTTCAAATGTGTTAATGCCCCCATCCAGCAAGGCACGAGTGACCTGCAGGGCCTCATCAACCGACTGAATGACCATGACCGGCATGACCGGGCCCCGTTTAAGAATGGCAAGTGTGTCCACGACAGTATTTCCTTTGTGATTAATCTCACCCGGCACAGGCTCGCTTCGACGAGATGGCGCGTCACGGGCGTGATGTTGAACCAGACACGGGCAGCAATCTGCTGAAAACCGCCCGCGCCATCAGTTCAATTGTGATTTACGCATTCCAGGAAACCAGTTTACCTGGATTGAAAATATTGTTGGGATCATAAGCATGCTTGATCAGCCGCATCAATTGCAGTGCGTCCTCACCATGCTCTTCTTTGAGGAACTCCATTTTATGAATGCCCACGCCATGTTCACCCGAGCAGGTGCCGTCCATGCGAATGGCGCGCGATACCAGCCGGCGATTGATGCCTTCGGACATATCCCATTCTTCACGGCTGTCCGGGTCGATCAGCATCTGCACATGGAAGTTGCCATCGCCCACATGCCCGACGATGGTGTACGGAAAGGGCATGCCTTCGAGCTCCTGGGCGGTTTCGCTGACGCACTCGGCAAGCCGCGAAATCGGCACACATACGTCGGTCGCAACAGAACGCGAACCAGGACGCAATTGCAGGCCGGAATAATGTGAATTATGACGGGCCGTCCACAAGCGTTTGCGATCTTCGGGCTTTTCGGCCCACTCAAAGTCCATGCCGCCGTTGTCCTTCGCAATTTCCTGCACAATCTCGGCCTGCTCACGCACGCCGGTTTCGCTGCCATGAAATTCAAACAGCAGCAGCGGTGTTTCCTTGAGCGTGAGCTTGCTATAGGCATTAACTGCCTTGACCGCCCGTGTATCCATGAACTCGACTCGCGCAATCGCCACGCCTGACTGCATGATTTCAATGACCGACTGCACCGCAGACTCCAGCGTGGGGAAATTGCAAATGGCCGCCGTCACCGCCTCGGGCTGCGGATAGACGCGTACGGTAACTTCGACAATAATGCCCAGGGTGCCTTCACTGCCAACGAACAGGCGGGTCAGGTCGTAGCCCGATGAAGACTTGCGGGCGCGGCTGCTGGTACGAATCACCTTGCCGGTGGCTGTCACCACTTTCATGGAGACCACATTCTCGCGCATGGTGCCATAGCGCACGGCGTTGGTCCCCGAAGCGCGCGTACTGGTCATGCCTCCGATAGACGCGTGCGCGCCGGGATCGATCGGAAAGAACAGACCGGTGTGCCGGATTTCATCATTGAGCTGCGTGCGAATCACGCCCGGCTGCACGGTCACGGTAAAGTCTTCGGCGTTGATGGCCAGCACCTTGTTCATCTCGGTAAAGTCCAGCGTAACCCCGCCCTCGATGGGCAACACGTGCCCTTCCAGCGAAGAACCAATGCCAAAAGGAATGACCGGTACTTTGTACTGATTGCAGATCTTGACAGCGTCGACCACCTCATCGGTGTCGCGCGGAAAGATGACGGCTTCGGGCGGGCACACGGGGTACGGGGATTCGTCGGTACCGTGGTGCTCTCGCACGGCCATGGAGGTAATGAAACGTTCACCGAAGCGCTGGCGAAAAGCGGCAATGGCTGCTTCGGGAAGAGTACGAATGGCTTTCTTGTCCAGAACTGTCATAGTATGCTCGCTGCCCTGCTGTTGACTCTATGTTGTATCACACAGGCAAGGCGTCAATAATGAATGAAAAGTGACAGACATGATTCATGCCTGCCGGCAGTGGTACTGCAGCGCCAAGCGGCTGGCGTTTGTACGGGCCTGCCCTCCAGGGCATTGCTACAGCACCACTGTCATTGGTTTGCCATTTGGCCACCATCGGCTAGCCATTTCGTTACCAATAGCGCAGACGAAATAGCAAGCCAATAGTCACGACAACTGGCATTAATGATTATCGCGCGATTCGCCCCGCGTCTGGATAATATCCACATAGGCCGTTGCCGCTTCCAGACATGCACCATCGCCCTGCTGGCCCACCATGCCGCGGTAGATCTCTTCCCACGGCGTCATGTTCAGCAGCTCCGGTTTTACCCACGCGTCGCGGCGCGCCTGCAGTTCTTCATCGGGAATCAGCACATCGACGCGACAGGTGTTCAGATCTACCCTGACGATATCACCGGTGCGCAGCAAGGCAAGTCCACCACCGACCACTGACTCGGGCGAGACGTTCAGAATGGACGGGCTGGCCGAGGTACCGCTCTGGCGACCATCTCCCATGGTGGGCAGCGTATCGATTCCCTTGTTAAGCAGATAGGCAGGTGGCTGCATATTGACCACTTCTGCGCCCCCCGGATAGCCTACCGGGCCGCTGTTGCGAATCACCAGTATGGATTTGTCGTCAATCCCCAGCGCCGGATCTTCAATACGATCGTGATAGTCTTCAGGCCCTTCAAAAACCACCGCCTTCAAATCCATCACGTTCGGATGAGCCGGGTCAGACAGGAAACGGGCCCTGAATTTATCATCGATCACGCTGGTCTTGATTACTGCGTTATCAAACAGATTGCCGGTGAGCACAACATAGCCGGCCGCCTCTTTAAGCGGTGTGTCGTAGGCGCGAATCACTTCACGATCCGGGACAGGTACCGCTGCCAGGTTATCGGCCAGTGTCTTGCCGGTCACGGTCATGGCCGTGCCATCTACTTTACCGGCATCCAGCAGTTCTTTCATGACCGCCGGCACGCCCCCGGCACGGTGGAATGCTTCCCCAAGGAAGCGCCCCGCAGGCTGGCAGTCTACCAGCAATGGGATGTCCGGACCCAGACGCTGCCAGTCTGCCAGCGTGTGATCAACGCCCATATGACGGGCAATGGCCACCATGTGTATCGGACAGTTGGACGAGCCGCCCAGCGCCGCGGCCGCGACAACCGCATTTTCAAAGGCAGCGCGCGTCATGATATCGGACGGACGCAGATTTTCCCGGACCATATCGACAATACGGCGACCCGTTTCGTAAGCCATCCAGCCTCGTTCCCGATGTGGTCCCGGAATGGCGGCACAGCCGGGCAACGACATACCCAGCGCTTCAGCCAGAGAGTTCATGGACAGCGCCGTGCCCATGGTATTGCAGTGGCCGACCGACGGGGCGGATGAGGCCACATTATTCATGAATTCGTCATAGCCGATCTCGCCAGCAGACAGGCGCTTGCGCGCATCCCAGACAACAGTGCCGGAACCGGCCAACTTGCCTTTCCACCAGCCGTCGAGCATGGGGCCGCCTGAGAGCACAATGGCAGGAATATTAACGGTGGCGGCTGCCATCAGGCACGCTGGCGTGGTTTTGTCGCAGCCTGTAGTTAGCACCACGCCATCCAGCGGATAGCCATGCAGGATTTCAACCAGCCCCAGATAGGCTAGGTTGCGATCAAGGGCCGCGGTCGGGCGCTTGCCGGTTTCCTGTATGGGATGGACCGGAAATTCCAGCGGAATTCCGCCCATATCACGAATGCCATCACGCACCCGCGTAGCCAGCTCCAGGTGATGGCGGTTGCACGGAGATAGATCGGAACCCGTTTGGGCAATGCCGATAATGGGCTTGCCCGACTGCAGTTCTTCCCTGGTGATACCGTAATTCATATAGCGTTCGATATACAGGGCAGTCATGCCTGGATTGGCCGGATTGTCAAACCACCGGCGGCTGCGCAAAGGCGTTTTTTCTGACTTAGACATAACGGGTTCCTTCTATTTCAATTGTAATAATACTCAGGCGCCGGAAGCCTTTTTGGCCGCTTCCAGTACACCTTCCACTGTTTCTGTGCCAATCTTGGCTTTCAGGCTTTCTACAATCGGTGCCACTTTTTCACGAATCTTCTCTTTTTCCTCTGTAGAAAATTCGGCCACTTTGACATCATGCTCTTTCAGGTACTTGAGTGCGTCCTCATTGCCCTGGCGACTGGCTTTGCGCTGGAATGCCTGGCTGTCTTTGGCTGCCTGCACAATGACGTCCTTTTCATCCTGGGACAACTGGTCAAACCATTTCTTGGAGGCCAGGAATACAAAAGGCGTATACACGTGGTTGGACAGTGTCAGGTAGGGCTGCACCTCATAGAATTTGCTGGTCTGGATCGTGGACAGCGGATTCTCCTGGCCATCTACCGTTTTGGTTTCCAGCGCAGTAAACAATTCCGTAAACGGCATGGGAATAGCATTGGCGCCCAGGCCCTTGAACACGCTCAGAGCGACCTGGTTCTGCATCACGCGCAACTTGACGCCGCTAATGTCTTCCAGTTTGGAAATTTCACGCCGGGAATTGGTGATATTGCGAAAACCATTCTCCCAGTAGTTCAGTCCGATCAGGCCTTTGGCCGGCAGTTTGTCCAGCAGCTTCTGGCCTTCGGGACCGTCCAGTACCGCGTCCGCCACTTTTTCATTGTCGAACAGGAACGGCAGGTCAAACACGCCGAATTCGGGGATCAGGCTGGCTATCGGTGCCGTAGATACAAACGTAATTTCGCCGGAACCGCTGATCAATGAATTGATCAACTGCTCATCAGGACCAAGGGCGCCATTGCCGAAAGTCTTGACCTTCATTTTGCCGTCGCTCAGCTTGCTGACCACTTCGGCAAAGTGTGCCGACGCCTTGCCGGTCGGACTGTCATCGGCCAGGCCGTAGCCAAAGCGGATAATGCGTGGCTTGATGTCCTTGGCCCATACGGCCGCCGAACCCATGCCCAGCAGCGCTACTGCTGTCAGGCCCACAACGGTCTTTTTCAATGTCTTCATTTTCATCTCCAGGATATAGGTATAGTTGCAGATCAATAGAACCAGTTCATCGGTACCGTGACAATCTGCGGGAAAAGCACAAGCAGCAGAATCAGCAGGGTGTAGGCCGTCACGTATGGCCACACGCCCTTGATGATATCTTCCATACGAATGCGGGCTACGCCGCAGACCACATTCAGCACAGTTCCTACGGGCGGGGTCAGCAGGCCGGTACAACCGACCATAATGAAAATCACCCCGAAATAAGTTGGATCAATACCGGCTTCCTTGATGACCGGCATCAACACCGGCGCCAGAATCAGGATAGTCGGTGTCAGATCCATGGCTGTGCCAACCAGCACAAGCAGCACCACCAGGACAAGCATCAGCAGCGTAGGCGAGTCAACCAGCGGGCCCAGCAAAGCAATGAGTTCCTTGGGCAGATCGGCCAGCGTGATCATATAGGATGTAACCAGCGCGGCCGCACCAGGAACATCACTACACTGGTGGTTGTGGCCGCATTGACCAGCAGCTTCATCAGATCTCGGGGCTTGATTTCGCGATAGACAACCATGCCCACGAACAGCGCATAAATGGCTGCCACCGCTGCCGCCTCTGTCGGCGTGAAAATGCCGAAGCGCAGGCCGCCGATAATGATAACGGGTAGCACCAGCGCCCAGCCCGATTCACGCAAGGCCTTGGCCCTGACAGACCAGGTTCTTTTGGAAAGGGCTTGAAGCTGGTGGAGCGGCGCGCGACGAACGTCCACACCAAAACCAGGGTCAGGCCCATGAGCAGCCCGGGCACAATGCCGGCCATGAACAGCTTGGTAACCGAAATATTGGCGGCCACGCCAAAAATAATGAACGAAATGGACGGTGGAATGATGGGGGCAATAATGCCACCGGCAGCGATCAGCCCGCAGGACTGTTTCAGATCATAGCCACGATTGCGCAACATGGGCACCAGCATTGCAGCCAGTGCTGCCGAATCGGCGACAGCCGAACCCGAGAGCGCAGCCAGCAACACGCTTGCCATAATGGCGACATAGCCCAGTCCGCCATGTACGTGGCCCACCAGAGAACTGGCCAGAGCCACCATACGGCGCGACATGCCACCGGCATTCATGGCTTCACCGGCCAGCATGAAAAGGGGGACAGCCATTAAGGAAAAGTTGTCGGCGCCGGCCAGCATGTTCTGGGCCAGAATCTGCACATCAAAGAAGTCCAGATAAAACATCAGGCCAATGGCCGAGAGCAGCAGGGCAAAGGCGATTGGCATGCCAAATGCCATAAAGCCCAGCAACACGGAAAGAAATATGGTTACGGTCATGTTGGTTTCCTGTTACTTGCGTTAACCGGCGTCGTCGACATGGTCGACCGCAGTTCTGAAACGATATTGATAGCTGCGGTCCGCCGGCGTCATGATTGCAATTGCAATGTCGCCGATAGCCAGGACAAACATGGCCACCGCACTGAACCAGACCATGCCGCTGAACAGGGCCTGCGACCAGCCAGTCACCGGCAAGGCGGTGTTCATGCCAATTACCATCTGGTCCCAGCCGCCCTGCATGAGCAACCACAGGACCCACATGATGATGAGCTGACGCAGGATGTGGATGACTTTCTGCAGCATGATCGGCAGGCGGTCCAGCAGCATGTTCACGCCGAGATGCTGCTTGGTGCGAAACGCGATGACGGTGCCCAGGAAAATCAGCCAGACGAATGACATCCGGGCGACCTCTTCGGAAATGGTAATACCCGAGTTAAAGCCGTACCGCAGGACAACGTTGCCGAACACCAGCACCACCATCACCAGTACGCAAAGGCCCAGCATATAAGTTAGCGCCTTTTCCACGGTCCGCGTAATCGCTGCCACTGACCGAAATAACGAACTTTCAAGGATCGTCATTAATATCTCCTTATACTAAGATGCCATGCGGCTTCTGGCTGCATGTATCATTTTTCTGCTTTGCATTCCATGTATGAAACACAATCGCACGGGTTTGTGACGCTATGGTGTCATCAATAGGTTGCCCGCCCGCCTGACAGATCGAATACGGCGCCGGTACTGAACGCGCACTCTTCCGAAGCCAGCCAGCAGATCATGGAGGCGGCCTCGTCCACGGCAAGAAACCGCTTCATGGGAATCCGGGACAACATATAGTCAATATGCTCCTGCGACATCGAATCGAAAATTTCAGTCTTTGCCGCCGCAGGGGTAATCGCGTTCACCAGAATATTACGTTCGGCCAGTTCCTTGCCCAGCGATTTGGTCAGTCCGATCAGCCCAGCCTTGGAGGCGCTGTAATGCGAGGCGTTCGGATTGCCCTCTTTACCGGCAATTGAGGCGATATTAACGATGCGACCGTAGCCGTTTTTGAGCATGGCAGGCACCAGCACGCGGCAGGTATAGTAAGGAGCCATCAGATTGGTCTGCACTACCTGCTGCCATACGGCCGGATCCAGCTCCCAGGTCACTCCGTTGCCGCCGGTAATGCCGGCGTTATTGACCAAAATGTCGATCTTGCCATGTTGCTGCAACGTGTCAGCCGCTGCGTTTTCCACCGCGGCCAGATCTGTCAGGTCCAGCGCATGCGCAGTCACCTTGCCCAGCGCTTCCAGTTGCTGACGCGTTTGCGCCAGCCGATCGGCATCCAGATCCCACAGCGCGACCGATGCGCCCGATTCCAGCATGCGTTTGGCGGCAGCCAGGCCAATACCGCGTGCTCCGCCCGTAATAACGGCTACCCGGTTCTGTAAACTGTTCTGACTCATTGTCTATCCTTGTCGTAAATTAAAGTGTGGCCGGCATGCCGATGCCATAGGTTTGCGCAGATTCCTGCAGCAGTGGCGTAATGGACGGATGCAAGCGCACGCCGTTTTTCTTCTGTTGTTCATACAATGCCAGGCCACGGTCTCCGGGCATGCGCACATTATCGAAGCCTCGCGGGGCGGGTTGTTGCGGCAGGCATCGGCAATCCAGTCCATCTGGCGCGCAAACTGGTCTTTGCCACCAAATGCTTCGGGATCATACAGACTGACAAAAACGGTCGCGCCCCAACCCTGGACGTTGTCGGCCCGGCCATGGCCGGCCAGGCCACCGGTGAGCGCTTCAATCAGCAGTGCAAGTCCAAAGCCCTTGTGTCCTACCGACAGGCCGCCCAGCGGCAGGATGGTTCCTGGCGGCTCTTGCGACAGTACAGCGGGATCACGTGTGGGCTTGCCGGTGCTATCAATCAGCCATTCTTCTTCGAATTGCTTGCCTTCCTTGGCCAGGCGGCCGCTCATGCCGTTTGTGGTAATCGAGGCAGAAATATCCACCAGGAACGGCGATGCCGAAGGTATACCAATCGCAATCGGATTCGGTGTGAACACAGCGCGGGTGCCGCCAAAAGGTGCAACGCTGGCGCCTGACGGATCGGAACAGCTGAGCACAATCAGCATGTTTTCACGAACCGCCCGCAGCAAATAACTGGCCAGGCAGGCAATGTGATGGCTCTGGCGAATCACTGCCGTGGCGTTGCCGTATTGCCGCGCACGCGGCAGCAGCATATCTATAGCCTGATTCACCAACCACGGTCCCGGCAGACGCCGCCCGTCCAGCAACAACGATGCCCCTTTGTCGGAAATAATGTCGGCGCTGCCTTGCGTGCTCATCTTGCCCTGTTCGATCTGCTGCAAATACGGATTGAGCAGCGCCAGCCCGTGCGTGGTATGGCCCAGCAGATCTCCGTCAAGCAATACGTCCGATACAGTGCGTGCAATGTTATCCGCGGCGCCAGCGGCCACCAGCAGCGCACGTGCAAACTCGCGCAATGCCTCGGCGTCATAGCGCTCGTCGGCCTGTTGCTTAGCGGGGTTGGTGGTCTGGTTCATGTCGTGATTCCTGGTTTGGTCACCGGATCTCCAGTGCCGCCGGCCGGCGGCTTGGATTTGCCGAGGAACAGTTTGATAATGGGAATGGTCCAGATCAGAATGGCCACCACGCCCAGAATGGCAGCAATGGGCCGGCTGAAGAACATGAGAAAATCACCGTCAGCTTGATCATGGATGAAATAAAGTTTTCTTCCAGCATGCCGCCCAGCACCACGCCCAGCACGGCCGGTGCAATGGGAAAGTCGTTCTCTTCCATGACATAGGCCAGCAGCCCCATGAGCATCATGATGATCACGTCGAACGGGCTATTGTTGATGGAAAAGGTACCGACAATACCGAACAGCAAAATAATGGGCATCAGCAGAGAGCGCGGCACCCGCAGAACTTTTCTGGCAATCTTGACCAGCGCATAGCCCAGCGGCAGCATCAGAATATTGGCAATAATGAACACCAGGAAAATGGAGTACATTTCAACTGCATTATTGGTAAAAATCATGGGTCCCGGTGTGAGGTTTTTCATGTACAGCACACCCACTACGATCGCGGTAATGGAATCTCCTGGAATCCCGAAAACCAGCGCCGGGATCCAGGCGCCGGCCAGTGCCGAATTGTTCGAAGCGCCAGCCTCGACAATGCCTTCCACGTGTCCGGTGCCGAATTTTTCCGGTTCTTTGGAAAATTTCTTGCTAATGCCGTAAGACATCCAGGCGGCAATGTCGGCACCTGCGCCCGGCAATGCGCCCACGATGGTTCCCAGCACACTGCCACGCAAAATGGACGCAGGATATTTCTTTGTCAGTTTCCACATGCCGGTAAAGATATTGCCGATCTGTGTCTTGACTTCACCGATGCTGTCCTGTGAGTTAACGGCATAGCGCAGGACTTCGGCAATGGCGAACATGCCCACCATCATCGGCAGCAATGTCACTCCGTTCATCAGGTCTTCGTTGCCGAAGGTAAAGCGCGGATAGCTGCCGGGTTATTCATACCCACACAAGCGAGCAACAGGCCGATAAGCAACGACACAAAACCCTTGAGCTGGCTGGCCGGCGTGATAACGATGGCGCACGACAGGCCCAATACCACCAGCCAGAAAAATTCATATGAAGAGAAATTCAGCGCGAAATTGGCCAGCATGGGGGCGCAGGTAATGAGCACGAGTGTGCCAAACAGACCGCCCACAAAAGAAAACACGATGCTGGCGCCCAGCGCCTGGTCTGCCATGCCCTTGCGGGTCATGTTGTAGGCTTCATCCGTGTACGCCGCCGACGACGGGGTGCCGGGAATCCGCAACAGGCACCCGGGCACATCGCCGGAAGTAATGGCCATGGCGGTTGAGGTGACCATCATGGCAATGGCCGGAACAGGATCCATGAAAAAGGTCACGGGCACCAGCAGGGCTACGGCCATGGTGGCGCTCAGGCCCGGAATGGCACCCACAAAGAGACCGAAAATCGCCGCCACCAGAATGACGCCCAGCACGAACGGGTCGGTTACCTGACCCAGTGCAGCAGTAAAATTGCTCATGAACATAGGGTCACCACGCGAAAGTTTCCAGCAATCCCCACGGCAGCGGGACTTGCAGAATGTTGTAGAAGGAAAAGTGGATGACCAGCACGCTGATTACGGTCAGAATCAGGCCGCGCAAGGGTTTGACGCCAAACACCAGGAACGAGACCATCAGGATAATGCCGGATGAAATAAAGAAGCCCAGCGATTCCGCCGTCAGAAAATAGAAAATGAGCGCTGCCGGGATCATGCAGAAGCGCAGAAAAGTCACCATATTAAGGCCAGGCCAGGCCAGCCACTGCTGGTGGTCCCGCCGACGCCGGCTTTGCACGATCAGGCACACTGAACAAATGAGCAACCCGATAGCTATAAGACGAGGGAACAGTCCCGAGCCATATTCCTGGCCGGGTGTAGGGGGAAACGACAGCGCCATTACAAAAACGAGAATGGCAAAAATGCCGATGATAATGCCGGAAAGGGTATCACTGATCTTCATGGGAATTTTCCACAGGGTCGGCAGTGCGGCTCCGTGCGCGCCAGGCGCACAGAACCGACTACCCGGTTCATATCAGTTTATTTGGCCATTCCGATGGCTTTGAGCACTTCGCCGAAATCAGCGGTGGACTTGGCCATGTAATCGCCATATTCCTTGCCGCTGGCGTAGGCAACACCAAAGCCGCGTTTGGCCATGAAATCACGAAACTCCTTGCTCTCATTGACTTTCTTGAGCGCGGCATCCAGCTTGGTAGTCACGTCATCGGGTAGCCCTTTGGGACCGGCAATGCCACGCCACACGCCCACGGTCCAGTCATTGCCAGTGGTTTCCTTCAACGTTGGCACGTCCGGGTACATGGGTGACCGCTCTTTGGACATGATGGCCAGCGGTTTAGCTTTACCGGCATCGATCATTGAACGCGCTTCCGGCAGGGATGTGGGCACGATATCGATGCCACCGGCAACCAGCTCGAGCATGGCAGGCGCAGAGCCGTTGGAAGGAACGAAAGGCACCGAATTGGCTGGCAGGCCGGCTTTATTGACCAGGCCGGCAATGGCGATATGCCAGATGCCGCCCTGTCCGGTACCAGAGGCTTTCAGCTTACCGGGATTAGCCTTGATGGCTTCCATCAGGCCTTTCATGTCTTTATATTCAGACGTGGCGCTTACTGTCACGCCGGCAGGATCCTCGTTCATCAGGGCCAGCGGCGTGTAATCGGCCGGGGTAATGGTGGTCAGGCCCAAGTGCTTCATGGTGGCAATTTCCACCGTGAGCATGCCCAGCGTGTAACCATCAGGCTTGGCTTTGGAGATGGCCATATGGCCCACGACACCATTGCCGCCGGTACGATTGACCACGTTCACCGGATTGTCCAGTTCTTTTTCAAGCAGGGTGGCGATCATACGGGCCGTGGCATCTGTGCCGCCACCGGCACCCCAGGGTACGATCATGGTGATAGGACGCTCGGGGTAGGCCGCGTGAGCCATGCCTGCGCCCACTGTCAACGTCAATCCCAGCAACCCTTTGAGCATATTGCGTTTGTTCATGTCTGTCTCCGTTTACAGGCAACCCCGGCGCAGCCGGGCTCCTGAGATGTGGTGTCCGTACACACGAATTGCGCGACGGACGGTTCTGTTTTTATACATCTACTACTGCTGTCTGGCATCGCACCAACCTTGTTCCGGCGGTCGGACGCCCGACTTCATCAACAACCTGAATATCGCAAGCGCCATTCAGATTAAAGCAACGCGGCGCCTCCTTCGCGCCGCGCTTGTGCCAGCCTTAGGCCTGCACCACTTTCTGTGTCTGTTCACCCAGGCCTTCAATTCCCAGACGCATGGTCTGGCCAGCCTTCAGGTAAACAGGTTCAGGCTTGACGCCCATGCCAACGCCGGGCGGCGTACCTGTGGAAATCACATCGCCTGGCTGCAGGCTCATGAAATTGCTCAGATACGAAATAATCGTGGCAACATCAAAAATCATTTTGGCGGTGGTGCCGTCCTGATAGCGTTTGCCATCCACTTCCAGCCATAAATTCAATGCCTGCGGGTCGGGCACTTCATCTGCCGTTACCAGCCAGGGCCGATAGGACCAAACGTATCGCAACCCTTGCCCTTATCCCATGTGCCGCCACGCTCGGTCTGGTATTCCCGCTCCGATACGTCATTGATCACACAATAGCCGGCCACATGCGAGAGCGCATCTTCCTTGCTGATGTAACGTGCTTCCTTGCCGATAACCACGCCCAGCTCCACTTCCCAGTCGGTTTTCTTTGAACCGCGGGGAATGGCCACGTCGTCATTGGGGCCCACAATGGCGCTGGTCCACTTGTTAAATACCACGGGCTCGGAAGGCTCCGGCAGACCAGACTCAGCCGCGTGATCAGAATAGTTCAGGCCGATACAAACAAATTTGCCGATGTTGCCAACGCAGGGACCAATGCGCGGATTGCCTTCGACAACTGGCAGGGTCGAGATATCCAGCCCACGCAGACGCGCCAGGCCACTTTCTGTGATGGTGCTGCCGTCGACATCGCTGATGACGCCGGACAGATCACGGATACGGCCGTCGCTATCGACGATGCCCGGTTTTTCCTGCTTGCTTTCCCCATAACGAATGAGTTTCATACTGACTCCTGTTGGTTTGTGTGTGTCGGCGTCGTTGCGCCGGCTTGCTGATAGTCGTTGTAGTGCTTCTGCACATGGTCCAGGTGCCGGTACATGGCTTCGGAAGCCTTGGCCGGATTGCGTTCGGCCAGGGCCTGCACAATATGTTCGTGATCGTCAAAGGTGGACTGCAAGATCGACGGAATGACGGTTGTGATCGTACGGCTCTTGCGGCTGAGCAAACTAATGCTTTGCGCCACCCGCTGCAGATAAACATTGCCACAGGCGTTGATGATGGTCTGATGCAGCTCGATATCCAGATGACGAATGGCCTCGTGGTCATTGCGGGCCAGCGCGGCACGCGCTTCCTCAACGTTGACGCGCAGGCGTTCAACTTCGGCTTCGGTCAGCCGCTCGCAAGCCAGGCGCGTAATGCCGCCTTCAATGATTTTGCGCGCATCGAACAGTTCGTTGATCTGATCAAAATGCAGGTCAATCAGCAGGCTGAGCGGCTCAATCAGGTCTTCCACATTCAGTGAGCTGATGAAATTGCCTTCGCCCTGCTGGATCTTGACCAGGCCCAGCAGCGACAGGCCGCGGATGGCTTCACGTACAGCAGGCCGGCCCACATCGAACAACACCGCCAGTTCCCGCTCTGGCGGCAGCTGCTGGCCGGCAACCAGTTGCCCCTTGCGGATCATATCGATCAATCGCTGGGCAACCAGTTCCGACACGGAGCGGGATTTGATGGCTTCGAACTTCACTTGTCTCTTTTCGCTTTTTCTGTTTTGGCTGGGCCGCTTGCCTGAAATACCCCGGTTAAACGGTGGATCTCAAATTAGCGTTCAATGGTAAGACCACTGAATGACATGCCGCAACTGTAGAAAACCCTAGGTAGGACAAAAAAGCCCTGATTTTCAGGACGGCCAGTGATTTGCGAAGTCGAAAGACAGTTGGCGTTGATGCCGGATGGAGAGCAAGTAGACGGTCGTATTGATTGTTGCATACAGTAGCAAATAGTTCGACATCACATATTCGCGCAACTGATCGCCTGAATTGGCAATGACGTCAAATTGTGCGCTCAGACGTTCAATACCATTAGCAACTTCGACCGAGCGTGCGGGTCGGGCCGAGAACACACGGCCCATATGCGGAAAACGCGCAAGATTCGGAATGATGGTATCTGTCAGTTCATCCAGAAGCGCGTCAAACGTCTGAGGCGCTTCGGTCTCCAACAGGAAAGCTTCAATTTGTTCAAGGTTGCGTTCAAAGTGGGCTGTCAGCCTGATGGTATAGCGAGCTGTTTGCGCCATATGCACCGTCAGCCTGCTGCGCTGCGACGGCGTTTGATTGCCGCCAGGGTAGACTGAGCATCTTTCACTTTTCCAGTGGCGACATCTGCCAGCCCCTTGCTGGCATCATCAATAAGCAGCAAGTGGATGCGCTCACGTTCCAATTGATGATAGTAATCCAGTCGCTGGGCATCAATGATAGCCACATAGCTTTCGCCATTTTTGGTGATGATTTTCTCAGCGCCCCCCTTGACCTGATCGGCCAGTTCGGACAAATTTGCCCGGGCCTGGGATAGCGAAATGACGTCACCGGAAGTGATTCCCATGGTATTGCTCCCATTTATACAAATTTTTGTACACTATAACGTACATTATACCAGCACAGAAAAAGGAGTGAAATTAGGAGAATCCGTAATGCGGGAATACTTAAACCTTGTCCAGTTCCGCCAGTCTGGCCCGGTCGGGGTAGCCTTCAGTATCCCCAGCGACCTGTACAGCACAGGCGCCGATGATAGTGGCGCGACGCACGCTGGCCTGCCAGTCCAGCCCTTCGAGTCGGCCACTGATGAGCCCGGCGGCAAACCCGTCTCCGGCGCCCACGGTATCCACCACTTTTTCCACGGGATAGCCCGGGACCCGGAACGATTGCTCCCCAGCCTGTGCAAACGCGCCGTGCGCACCCAGCTTGACAATAACGGCCTGCGCACCCAGACCCCGATAAAATGCCGCAATCCCTTCTTCACTGTCGGCACCGCTAAGGATTCGGCCCTCTTCCAGTCCGGGCAAGACCCAGTCTGCCAGGCCGGCCAGCTCATTAAGGCGCGCGCGCATCAGCTCGGCGGACCCCCACAAGGCCGGACGCAGATTGGGATCAAAGGAAACCGTTCCCCCCGCGCGACGCATGTGCTGCATGGCGGCGACGGTCAGCGCATAGGTACCGGCATTCAGGGCCGGGAAAATGCCGGTGACATGCAAATGCCGGGCCTGGCCCAGCCAGTTAGGATCCAGATCGTCCGCCGTCATGGCGCTGGCGGCAGAGCCTGAACGGTAATATTCAATTGGCGGATCGCCCTCGGTAACTTTGCCCTTGAGCATAAAGCCGGTGCGTTCACGCGGCACCATCAGCACCCGCGAGCAATCGATGGCTTCCTGCTGCATGACATTTTTCAGATACTTGCCCATGGTATCGTCACCCAGCCGGCTGGCCCAGGCGACCTTTGCGCCCAGGCGGGCCAGCGCAATGCCCACATTGGTTTCGGCGCCGGCCGTCATTTTGTGAAAGGTGTGCACCGCTTCCAGCGGCCCCGGATCGGCAGCCACCAGCAGCACCATCATTTCCCCAAACAGCGCCACATCAAATGTCGCCATGTCTCTATTCTCCAGTTATTGTCTGTGTTTTCTGATTCTGTACCAACCCGGACAGCACGTGTTGCCGCGCGATATCAAAACGCCTGTTATCCCCGGGCACAACTCGCAAGAGGCATTACCGCAAGCAGAATCCTGAGCGCGGACACATCCATCTTTACCTTGCCTGCGGTCGCGCAGCCTGCCAGGCCTGTACAAAGCGCTGTGCGCGTTCACGCGTCACGGCCACCTGCTGGCCGGGCCGATACAGATCGGACCCCAGCCCCGCACCGATGCAACCTGCGTCCAGATAGCTGGCCAGATTCCCGGGGTTGATGCCACCGACCGCATACAGCGGCACGTGTGCGGGCAATACGGCCTTGAGCGCCTTGACGTAATCCGGCCCGAACACGCTGGATGGAAACAGCTTGAGCGCCTGCGCACCCGCCTGCATGGCGGCAAACGCCTCGCTGGCCGTGGCAAACCCGGCGCACACCTGAAAACCGTAGGTATTGACAGCCTCGGCGATCAGCGTTGGATTAGTATTGGGTGTCACCATCAGCCTGCCGCCGGCTGCAGACAACTGCGCCAGATGCTCCGATGTGAGGACCGTTCCGGCCCCGGTCATCAGCGCCTCGCCAAAGGCCTGGCTCACGCGCTGCACACTCACCTGCCAGTCTGGCGAGTTGGTGGGAATTTCAATGGCGTCAAAGCCAGCCTCATGCAGCACCTGCACGTGGTCAAGCGCTTCATCAGGGCCGATGCCGCGCAAAATGGCGATCAGCGGCAGCTCAGGAGTCCAGGGAGTCATGTATTTTCCTTATTCCGTTCAAAATGGCCGTATCGGCGTCCTGGGTCGTAAATGCAATGCCCGCCAGATGCAGGGCGCGATCATAGCGTGTAAAGAGCGAACCGCTACCCACCAGCGTGACTGGCGTATCGGCCGAAACCTCGAAACGCTGGCGCATATCGCGCACTTCGGAGCCGATCAGCAGCCCCGAGAGGTAGTCGTCAACCTGCTGGGCGGGCAGATGACCCAAAATATGCCGCGCCCTGACGGTAAACAGTTCGGTCATGGTATCGCTGGCAGCCAGCCCGGCCATGACGCCGCGATCAAAAGACTCGGGGTGTGGCGCTGCCGCAGGCAGACCCCGACCCAGCAGGGAATGGTGGCGCAGTACATCAAACAGTTCCCCGGTCATGACCGTGGTAAAGCTGTGGATGACATCATGATGCACGCGCGCCCATTTGCTGTGCGTTCCAGGCAGGATAAACAGGGCTGATGCCGTCTCTTGCAGTGCGCCCAGCAACTGGGTTTCCTCGCCGCGCATCACATCGGCGCCATCCGGGCCGGGCACGCACACCCCGGGAATAATGCCGGCCTGCGCCGGCCAACCCGGATCCACCGGCGTCAGGCTTGTGCCCAGGGCGTTGAGCGATACCGGACAGTGCAGATAGTTCGCCTGTTGCCAGCCCACATTGCTGCCGGCCATGCCGGCAATGTAAACGCGTGAAATGTCGGACTGCGCAATCTGCATTTGCTGCAGCAGGCCCTGCAGAACAGCGGGAAACGACTGGTTCTGCATCCGCGTAATCCCAAAGGGCGATGCCGCATTTTTCACGGCAATGCCGTCTTCAACCAACCACAGACGCAGATTGGTTGAGCCCCAGTCTGCTGCGAGATAACGCGAAACCATTTTGTCTTCTTCTCCTGTTATTGCGCCGGCGCATATGGTGTTCTTTCGGGTGCCTGCAGCACTATCGGGCACATGACACCATGTGCCTGGCGGCGATCAGCTTATCACAAATGAACAGAAAACCAGATTACTGTTTGCCTTTGTCTGGTTGCTGCATCATCTGCGCTGGCACGCCTGGCGTGGCGCGACGATCACATTTGCCATTGGTCGATCAGGCCGACCAACTGACGATTTTGCCCGGATTGAAGATATTGTTGGGGTCATAGGCGTGCTTGATGTTGCGCATCAGTTGCAGTGCTGCCTCGCCATGTTCTGCCTTCAGAAAACCCATCTTGTGAATGCCCACGCCATGCTCGCCGGTGCAGGTGCCGTCCATCTGTATGGCGCGCAGCACCAGGCGGTTGTTGATGTCTTCTGCCTGATGCCATTCCTGCTCATTATCTGCATCAATCATCATGACCACATGGAAATTGCCATCGCCAACATGGCCGACAATCGACCAGGGAAAGGCCAGGCTTTGCAAATCGGCCGCGGTGTCGGTCACGCAGTCGGCCAGACGCGAAATGGGCACGCACACATCGGTGGTGATGGCGCGTCCACCAGGCCGTTGCTGCAGGCAGGCGAAATAGTAATTGTGGCGGGCCGTCCACAGCACAGTACGTTCCTCGGGTTTTTCGGCCCACTGGAACGCCGTGCCACCCTGCCCCGCCGTCAATTCCTGTACGATCACGGCCTGTTCGGCAATGCCTGCAGGCGATCCATGAAATTCGAACAGCAGCAGCGGCTGTTCGGCCAGCGCGGTTTTGCTGTAGGCATTGACGGCACGTACGGCGCGTTCATCCATGAACTCGACGCGGGCAATGGGCACACCGCTTTGCATGATCTCGGTCACGGCCTGCACGGCATGGCGCAATGTCGGGAACGAACACACCGCGGCAGTCACCGCCTCGGGTAGCGGATACACTCGCAGGGTAATTTCCACTATCACGCCCAGCGTGCCTTCACTACCCACGTATAAATGCGTCAGATCATAGCCGGCCGATGATTTGCGGGCGCGACTGCTGGTACGGATGACCTCGCCGGTTGCCGTGACCACTTTGAGCGATAGTACATTGTCGCGCATGGTGCCGTAACGGACCGCATTGGTTCCGGAAGCGCGGGTCGCGGTCATGCCGCCGATGGATGCGTGCGCACCCGGATCGATGGGAAAGAACAAACCGGTATGGCGGATTTCATCATTTAACTGAGTGCGAATCACCCCCGGCTGCACCGTTACGGTGAAATCTTCCGGCTGAATGGCCAGCACCCGGTTCATGTCCCGAAAATCGATCGTGATGCCGCCTTCGATGGGCAGCACATGGCCCTCGATGGATGAACCGATGCCAAATGGAATAAGCGGCACATTGAATTGGGTACATAGTTTGACTGCGGCAACCACATCGTCGGTGTCCCTGGCAAACAAGACACCGTCGGGCTGCACCGGCGGGTACGCCGATTCATCACGCGCATGATGATCACGAACCGCCGCACCGGTGGTGAAGCGTTCGCCGAAATGGGCAACAAAAGCAGCGCGCGCCGTCTCGCAAAGATGCCTGGGCGCGCTGGAAACAGGGGTAGCTGGGCTATATGCCATGGCGTTGTGGCCTTAAAAAATATCAATCAAGAATACGTGCCGCGTTCAGCACACCTTGCGGATTCAGTGCGTCGCGGATGCGACGCATCACCTGCTGCTGGGTATTATCACGACTGTAATGGAGAAACGGTTTCTTCAGACGGCCAATGCCATGCTCGGCCGAAATGCTGCCATTAAACCTGCAGGTAAGGGCGTATACCGCCTCTTCCACCGGCACAATATCGTCCGCTTGCAGATGGCCGGTCGTCAGATGCAAATTACCATCGCCAAGATGGCCGAAAAGCAGGTTAGAGGCCTGCGGCCAGCGCCGGCTGATCTCAGCCATGGCCTGCTCTATGAAGGCGCCCATATCTTTTAAGGGAATACCTATATCGAAGGCCACGAATGGCCGCAGCGAAGTGAACAGCTCGCCAATGCCATCGCGGATCGCCCATAGATCTGCTGCGTGTTCCAGGTTTTGCGGCACAATGGCATCCTGCACGGCGTCGTTCTCAAGCATGGATTCCAGGAAGGCATCGAAACCGGCATGAAACATGGGCGTGTCGGCGCCTTCGGTTTCAAGCAGCACGGTCAGCGGCCATTGGCCATCAAAGGGTATCGCCCTGCCGGTAACGCCGGCAGCCTGGGCCACATAGTCTGCCCACATCACCTCGAAGCTGGACAACTCGGGCAGCGCGCTGCGCGCCGCCTTTAGCAAGGGCGCGAGCTGCGCGAACGAAGCCAGGCCAACCAGGGCCGAGCGCCTTGTCTGCGGACGGGGAAACAGGCGCACAACCACACGTGTGATAATGCCCAGCGTACCCTCGGTGCCGATGAACAGCTGCTTCAAATCCAGGCCAGTATTGTTTTTAAGGGTGCGATCCAGCACGGTCATGATAGTGCCGTCTGGCAGCACGACTTCCAGGCCCAGCACCAGTTGCCGGGTGGTGCCATAACGCAGGACCCGATTGCCACCGGCATTGGTCGCCACGTTGCCCCCGATCTGACAGGAGCCGCGCGCGCCAAGGTCCAGCGGAAAGTACCAGCCCTTTTCTTCCACCGCCGCACACAGCGTCTCCAACACAACACCAGCCTGCACCAGCGCGGTACCGCCCGCTTCATCAATATCTTCAATTCGGTTCAGCAGTTCGAGCGAAATGACCACATCGCCGTCGTCGGGCGCAGCCCCACCGGCCAATCCGCTACCACCGCCGGCAATGGTGATTTTCCTGTTATGCCTGGCGCACAGGGCAACCAGCGCGGCCACTTGCTCGACCGTGGCAGGCCTCGCCACCAGTAGCGGAGCGCCGGCCCGCAAACCGCTGGCGTCGCTGCTGTATCGTACGAGCGAAGCCGGGTCCGTCAAAACGTTCAGTTCTGCCGGTAATTGGGAGATAAAGGAATCAGACATGAAAAAGAGGGGATCGCAGAAAATGACAGAAGATTTATTCTATACGATTGACCACCCTGCAACCGCCACCTGCAGCTGATCACCGCTTATATGTCGGCCCAGCGGCGGCAAGCTCGTTCATTTTCTCGATAGTTATTGGTGTTTTAACTTTGCCGGCATGCCGCCCAATAAAATTTTCAATCGTACCTGCAGGACGCGCAGCTCTGAGCCGAAGCTCACCGCCCGGCATCTTGTCAAAGTCGATCCGTTCCCCCGGTTTGATACCAAGATGCTGCAGTAAGTCCCGCGTTAGGGTGACCTGTCCTTTCATCGTTATCTTTAGTGACGCCATGGAAAATCCTTGTAACTTGAATGACGATGCAGTAATTGATTCTTTAAACTGCCTCCAAAGGATCGCATTGTCGCATGTCCTAGCGGGCCATCTCTCAACCGGCAACGACGTTAATGCGTCATTATTCGTGGCGACGTTGGCCGGCAGCCTGCTGGACATCATCATGGATGAATGAAAACGCCACCCTTGCAAAAGGCGTGGCGTGATGTACTGAAGTTAAAACGTATTCAGGCCGGGTTGCAGTCACTGGCTGCGGCAGTCGCTCTGCCGTTGCGCCCCACCTTGAGCAGACGACTACCCTGATGGGTATTTATGGATTGCGGCGTGACCTCGCCGCTGGCAATCCACGTGACCGTTCCATTGGTAAACGCCGTAGCGTCGCCGTCGGTCTGGTCTGCACGCGTCAGTTCATATGTTCGGCGCTTGTCGCTGACAATCACTTTGGTTGCCCTGTCGTTGACGAACTCATAGGCCACGCCCAGTTGCAGCTTACCCTTGCAGGTATAAACGGACTGCTGTGTGCGGCCAGAATTACTGCCATCTCTGTTGCCGTCCGCCGAGCCGGTCGCGCAACCGGGCAGAACCATACTGACCAGGACCGCCGGAAGTAGAATCAGACGCATGCCATCTCCTTTGATAAAAATAGGTTGATTGTAGTCAATCAGCGCTGACTGCATCACGATAAATGGCCATATGAACCCGGCCTCTCGTCCTGGGCCCGGGGTTTACCCCGATAAACGGTGCTGCGAACGTATGATCTGTTGGCAATACGCAAAAAAGCATCCTTCAAAAGGATGGCTTTGGTACTTCTTCTTCGCATACCGGCAAACTATGCTGTCGCAGGCCTGCATAATGCACAGGCCAATGACTTGCCTAGCGCCGGTGAAGCATCAGATGACGCGTGCTGCTTCAATAAGACGAATAACACTCCACGATTTGCTGCGTGAAATAGGACGGCCTTCAGCAATTTCTACTGTGTCGCCTTCGTTAATCTCATTGGATTCGTCATGCGCTTTGTACTTGTTTGAACGGACCACGATTTTGCCGTAGATGGGGTGCTTCACGCGACGTTCTACCAGAACGACAACGGATTTGTCCATCTTGTTGCTAACCACTTTACCGATCAGGGTACGCTGACGCTTTGCGGGTGTCGTTTGCGTTGTTTCGCTCATATTACTTACCTGCAGCTTTTTCAGTCATGACGGTGCGTACACGCGCGATGTCGCGACGCACTTTCAATAACTGACTGGTGTTGGACAGCTGCTGAGTAGCGCGCTGCATACGCAGGCTAAATTGCGCCCTCAACAGGCTTTCGAGCTCTTTGGACAGCTCGGTCGTCTCTTTCGAACGGAGTTCACTTGCTTTCATGAATCTCTCCTTATGCGCCGAAGTGACGTGTGACAAACGTTGTCGCGATTGGCAGCTTGGCAGCTGCCAGACGGAACGCCTCACGTGCCAGCTCTTCGCTGACGCCGTCCATTTCGTACAATACTTTACCAGGCTGGATCTCGGCTACCCAGTACTCCGGGTTACCTTTACCGTTACCCATCCGGACCTCAGCAGGTTTCTGAGAGATCGGCTTGTCTGGGAAAATTCGGATCCAGATACGACCGCCACGTTTGATGTGACGGGTCATGGCACGACGGGCTGCCTCAATCTGGCGAGCCGTCAGACGACCGCGACCAGTAGCTTTCAGACCGAAGTCGCCAAAGTTTACATTGGTACCGCGAGTAGCCAGACCGGTATTGCGGCCTTTCTGCTCTTTACGGTATTTCCTGCGTGCTGGTGACAACATAATTATTCTCCTTCTGTCGCAGTTGCTGCGGCTGGCGCTGCAGCATCACCTGCTTTGCGACCACTGCTGCGACCACGGCCGCCTGGACGACGCTGTCCATCAGGACGGTCACCGCGAGGACGACGTGGACGACGCTCATCTTCACGAGGAGCAGCAGCCACTTCAGCAGGCATTTCGCCGTTTGGCAGCAGATCACCTTTGTAGACCCAGACTTTGATACCAATAATACCGTAGGTAGTCTGTGCTTCAGAGGTGCCGTAATCGATGATGGCGCGCAGGGTGTGCAGAGGCACACGACCTTCACGATACCATTCGGTACGGGCAATTTCGATACCATTCAGACGGCCGGCGGACATGATCTTGATACCTTGCGCACCCAGGCGCATGGCGTTCTGCATCGCGCGTTTCATGGCGCGACGGAACATGATCCGTTTTTCCAGCTGCTGAGCGATAGAATCAGCGATCAGCTGAGCATCGGTTTCAGGCTTGCGAATTTCTTCGATATTAACGTGAACCGGCACACCCATCAGGCGTTGCAGGTCTGACTTCAGGCTCTCGATATCTTCGCCGCGTTTACCGATGACAACACCGGGACGTGCAGAAAATACAGTGATCCGTGCATTTTTTGCAGGACGCTCGATAAGGACGCGACCGACGGATGCGTTTTTCAGTTTCCGTTTCAGGTACTCGCGAACGCGGACGTCTTCGGCCAGCATGGCGCCGTAGTCTTTATCGTCAGCGTACCAGCGTGAGCTCCAGTTACGGTTAACTGCGAGACGGAACCCGGTAGGGTGAATTTTCTGACCCATTGTGACTCCTTATGCGCCGACTTTGACCACAATGTGGCAAGTCTGCTTCTCGATACGGTTACCGCGGCCCTTGGCCCTTGCGGAGAATCGCTTCATTGACTGAGCTTTGTCGACATAGATTGTCGTCACTTTCAGTTCGTCAATATCGGCACCATCATTATGCTCGGCATTCGCAATTGCGGATTCCAGCGCTTTCTTGACGATACCAGCGGCTTTTTTAGGTGTGAATGTAAGGATATTCAACGCATGTGCCACAGACTTGCCACGGATCATGTCCGCAACCAGACGGGTTTTTTGCGCAGAGATATGTACACCACGAATAACGGCTGTAGTTTCCATCGCTTACCTCTTAGACTTTTTGTCTGCAGCATGGCCCTTGTATGTACGGGTATGAGCAAACTCGCCAAGCTTGTGACCAACCATATTTTCGTTCACATACACAGGCACGTGCTGACGGCCATTGTGAACAGCAATTGTCAAGCCGATGAAATCAGGCAGGATGGTTGAACGACGCGACCAGGTTTTGATCGGTTTTTTCTCTTTCCCATCGACGGCGGCATCCACTTTTTTGAGCAAGTGGGCGTCTACGAAAGGACCTTTTTTAATAGAACGTGACATTTAGTTCGCCCCTTATTTACGCTTGCGACGTGACACAATCATTGAGTCAGTACGCTTGTTGCGGCGGGTTTTGAAGCCTTTGGACGGTGTACCCCATGGGCTGACCGGCTCACGAGCTTCACCTGTACGGCCTTCACCACCACCGTGTGGGTGATCAACCGGGTTCATGGCAACACCACGAACGGTCGGACGAATACCACGCCAACGCATCGCACCGGCTTTACCGTATTGACGCAGGCTGTGTTCTTCATTGCCGACTTCACCGATTGTCGCGCGGCAATCAATATGCACACGACGAACTTCACCGGAACGCAGGCGGATCTGGGCGTAAATGCCTTCACGGGCCATCAGTACAGCGGATGCACCGGCGGAACGGGCGATTTGCGCGCCTTTGCCTGGCAGCATTTCGATGCAGTGGATGGTTGAACCGATAGGAATATTGCGGATCGGCATGGTGTTACCCACGCGGATAGGCACTTCCTTGCCGGACAACAGTGATGCGCCGACTTCCAGACCACGAGGAGCGATGATGTAACGACGCTCGCCGTCTGCATAGCAAAGCAGGGCAATGTGTGCTGTACGGTTAGGATCGTATTCCAGACGCTCTACCTTTGCAGGGATGCCATCTTTGTTGCGACGGAAATCGACCAGACGGTAATGGCTCTTATGACCACCGCCACGATGGCGAATAGTGATATGACCATTGTTGTTACGGCCGGAACCACGTTTCTGATGTTCTGTCAGGGCTGCAAACGGAGCACCTTTGTGCAGGTTCGCATGCACAACCTTGATCATGCCGCGACGGCCGGCAGAGGTTGGTTTTGTTTTAACTAAGGCCATCTCAGTTTACCTCCGTAAAGTCGAGTTCCTGACCTTGCTTGAGTGAAACGTAGGCAATACGGTTGGCTTTGCGGCGACCGACGAAACGGCCTGAGCGCTTGACCTTACCCTTACGGTTCAGTACAGAGACGGAATCAACTTCAACTTTGAACAGCATTTCAACAGCTGCTTTCACTTCGGGCTTGGTTGCATCGGGTGCAACACGCAGCGCGATTTGGGGCTTCGCACCAGATTCGGCGATGAAAGTCGCTTTCTCGGTGATGACGGGTGCCAAAATCACTTGCAATAAACGTTCTGCTTTCATCCCAGCATCTCCTCGAATTGAGCGATAGCTGCTTTGGTGATCAGCACTTTTTTGTAGTGGACCAGAGACAGCGGATCAGCGTAACGCGGTTCTACAACAGCTACGTTTGGCAGGTTGCGAGTTGCCAGGTAGGTGTTTTCATCAACAGTATCGGTGATGATCAGAACAGAATCCAGACCCATGGCTTTCAGTTTTGACGCAGCCAGTTTTGTTTTTGGCGTGTCGAAAGTGAAAGCGTCAACAACGGCGATGCGACCTTCGCGAGCCAGTTGAGACAGGATCGAACGGATACCCGCGCGATACATTTTTTTGTTGACTTTCTGGCTGAAGTTTTCTTCAGGAGAGTTCGGGAATGCACGACCACCTCCACGCCAGATTGGGGAAGATGTCATACCGGCACGAGCGCGCCCGGTGCCTTTCTGGCGCCATGGTTTTTTCGTGCTGTGCTTGACCTGTTCGCGATCTTTCTGGGCACGATTACCGGCACGTGCATTTGCCTGATAGGCAATCACGACCTGGTGAACCAGTGCTTCGTTAAAGTCACGGCCAAAGATTGTGTCAGGTGCGCTGACGGTTGCGTCAGACTGGCCCTGATCGTTCAGGAGCTTAAGATCCATTATTTGGCTCCTTTCGCAGACATTTTGATGGCCGGCAGAACCACGACGTCGCCATTCTTGTGACCGGGCACTGCGCCACGGACCATCAGAAGACCACGTTCGGCGTCAACACGGATAACATCAAGATTTTGAACGGTACGGGTTACATCACCCAGGTGACCGGACATGCGTTTACCAGGGAAAATGCGACCTGGATCCTGTGCCTGACCGATAGAACCAGGCACGCGATGCGACCTGGAGTTACCGTGAGAAGCGCGCTGGGAACCAAAGTGGTGACGCTTGATGGTACCTGCGAAGCCTTTACCGATCGTTGTGCCTTGCACGTCGACTTTCTGGCCGGCTTCGAATACGCTTTCGACAGCAACAACGGCGCCGGCTGTAAATTCAGCGGCTTTTGCAGGATCGAGACGGAATTCTTTAAGGATGGAACCGGCTTCTGTACCGGCTTTTGCGTAGTGACCTGCTTGTGCCTTGACCACACGGCTTGCACGGCGTTCGCCGTAGGCTACCTGAACGGCAGCATAGCCGTCTGTGTCCAGAGACTTGACCTGGGTAACTCGGTTGTTGGATACGTCCAGCACGGTGACAGGGATTGACTCGCCTTCTTCCGTGAAGATACGCATCATGCCAACCTTGCGACCAACCAGTCCCAGCCGATAAGCGGCAGGCGTAGGTGTCGTATTCGACATCATTTTCTCCAATTCCCAGCTACGATTGGCTGGGGCTAAATTTAATATGATTCATCCGGTAAACTCAAGGCTGCAACGCATTGCCTTCCCGGACAACAATACCCATGCAGGTTCAATTCAAAGTGCTGTCAGCGGCATTGCGGTACCAAAAAAATGACAACGCAAAACCAGCAACTGACCAAACAGATCAAGGCGCATACAGGTATAAGAAAAGGCATAAAGACCACGCCGCGCCGCACTTTCCATGCCCGCTTCGCCCATCTTTAAAATCTTTCTTTGATACTTGTTTAGCGCCTGAAACCAGTTCAAAAGCCGGTCAATCAGTGAACCCAACTACAGTGGTTAGCCTGTGACTATAGCATTGCGCGAGCCGTTTGGCAAGAAAACTTACTGGCAATGAACAAAAAAGCCACGCCGAATCAATCATTTATGTCAGAAATTTGCGACAGGGGCAGGCGCTGTCGTATCGAGCGCGAACTCTCGTTCATCCAAAAAAGCGGCTAAAAAATCAGAGGGGACCGAGGCGCGGTATAGGGGAGTCATTCAATAATTCATGAACGGACCGTTTGCTCATCGCGGCTCACTTAACGCCCCTCAAGCCCCCACTAAAGGCCCGCCGCCGCCCTTGCGCAACGCGCTGCCGCCAGATCCCAGGCGGCGCAGCCGACGGTCTTGAACATGATCGGACGGGAATAATCGATGTCGCTTTCAATGGCCTGCGCCAGCGTAGTCACGTCGCTCCAGTCTTTTTTCGCCTGAATGTAATCGCCGGCTTCATGCTGTGCTCCGACCAGATCGTCGACATAGCACACGCTGTTCATCACCGTTTCCGGCGCCACCTCCACCATATGCGAGCGAAAGGCGCCCACGCCGATAATCAGGCGCCCGGCCAGCGGAGGCGCATGATAAACCGGTTCAACAGCCGTAGTCAGCGTAATGACCGCGTCAAACTGTTCCGGCAATTGATTCAGATCGGTCACTTGCAAGTGGATGCCGAGGGCGGCGTGGCGTTCACAAAAGGTCTGGGCCTTTGCCCAGGATTGCTCGCGTGCGGCAATATGCACCGTGGCATCGGGATACAGCTCGGCTATGGCCTGCACGTGCCCATCGGCCTGGCTCCCGGCACCAATGATCACAATGGTGCGCGGCTCTTGTTCCAGAAAAAGCTGCAGGCCGGCCATGGACAGTGCGGCCGTACGTCTTGCGGTCACCGTGGGGCCGTCCAGCACGAACAGCGGGACACCGGTGGCGCTGTCGAGCACTGACACCATGCCCTGGATGGTGGGCCGAGCTTGCGCAGGATTGTCCGGCAGCAGGGAAATCAGCTTATGTGCGCAAATATCCTGGGCCGTGCAAGGCATGGACAGCAGCACACCATCCTTGCTGCCAGGCACTGTCAGCACCTGGCGATCGGGCTGTGAATCTGGCCTGCCGCGTATTGCAAGGCCGCATCCAGGATATGCTGGCGCAACGGCCCGAAAGCGATTAACTGGCGCGTTTCTTCGGCACTGAACACACGTGGCACCGGACTACTCATTTACTTCTCCTGATTCTGCCTCGGGGCGCTGGGTCGCCATCCAGAGCACTTGTGCATCTTCCTGGCTGACGCTGATGCAGCGATGCCCCATGCGGCTGTCAATATAAAAACTGTCGCCCGGCCCCAGCGTTGCCTCGGCATAAAATTCCGTATGCAATTGGATCTGGCCACTGATCACATAAACGAATTCTTCGCCTTCGTGACGATTCCAGTCACTGAATGCGCTCAGGTCCCTGGCTGTAATACGTGTCAGAAAGGGCATCATCCGCTTGTGCGAGAGCTGCGAGCACAGCAGCAGATGTTCATAATACCGCGTCTTGTGCACCTTGCCCTGCCCGCTGCGATCAACCACGCAACGGCCCGCCCCCATCGGTTCGCGCGCCGGCGTAAACAGTTCGGAAACATCCAGCGACAGACCGATGGCCAGCTTCTGCAATACATCGTAGGTGGGCGACATCAGCCCGTTCTCGATTTTCGAGAGCGTCGAGGCCGCAATGCCACAGGCCCGTCCGGCCTGCTCCAGCGTCAGGTCATTGGCCTGGCGCACGGCACGCAGACGCTGCATCAGCGGCGTTTCCTCGCGGGCAGCCATCCTAATGGCTTCCCAGATAAGCGTCGCGGATCTCCGGGTTGGCCAGCAGTTCTGCGCCGGTACCCGTCATCCTGATCTCGCCGGTTACCATGACATAAGCCCGGTCGGCCAGCTTGAGCGCGTGATTGGCATTTTGCTCAACCAGAAAAATGGTTTTGCCGCTTTTGCCCAATTCCCGGAGCACTGAAAAAATCTGGCGCACAATCAGCGGCGCCAGCCCCAGGCTGGGCTCATCCAGCAAAATCATGTCGGGCCGACTCATGAGTGCGCGGGCGATAGCCAGCATCTGCTGCTCTCCGCCCGACAGCGTCCCGGCACGCTGGTTGCGCCGTTCTTTGAGGCGCGGAAACAAATCAAACATATGCTGCCGGTCTTCGTCCAGATGGGCGTCGCCAATAGGCAGGGTCCCGATCATGATATTTTCTTCCACCGTCATTTTCGGGAAGATGCGGCGACCCTCGGGCACCTGGGCAATGCCCTGGGTGGCAATCTTATGCGGCGGCAGGCGCAACAGGTTATTGCCTTTGTACAGGATCTGCCCGGTGCGCGCCGGGGCGCGCCGAAAATGGTCATGAGCAGGGTGCTTTTGCCGGCGCCATTGGCGCCGATCAGCGTAACGATCTCACCCGGATTGATATGCAGCGACACGTTTTTGAGTGCCTGAATCTGCCCGTAGTAGGAGCTCACATCCTTGATTTCAAGAATTGGGGTGTCTGCCATGCTTAGTCCTCCACTTCGGTGCCCAGATAGGCAGCGATCACCACGTCGGAATTGCGAATGTGTTCCGGCGTGCCGGCGTCAATCACCTTGCCTGATCCATCACAATAATATGCTCGGAAATCTCCATAACCAGGCCCATATCGTGCTCAATCAGCAGAACGGTCACCTTATGCTCGTCGCGCAGCTTGCGGATGAGCGCTGAAAGTTCCCGGGTTTCACGCGGATTCAGGCCGGCGGCCGGTTCATCCAGACAGATAATTGCCGGATCGGTGCACATGGCGCGCGCGATTTCCAGGCGACGCTGGCGACCATAGGACAGTTCGCCCGCCAGCCGGTTGGCGTCTTCGGACAAATTAACGATCTCAAGCCACTCGAAAGCACGGGCCAGCGTGGCCTCTTCCTTGTCTGAAAAATCCGAGGTGACCAGCAGGCCGGAAAACAGGTTACGGTTCTGCTTGCGATGCTGCGCCACCAACAGGTTTTCCAGCACGGTCATATCCTTGAACAGACGGATGTTCTGAAACGTACGGGCGATACCGGCACGGGCAACCAGGTATGAACCACCGGTTACCTTGCGGCCCAGCAGTTCGCCGATTTCCACTTGTCCGTCAGGCTGGGTCAGGTAGATATGTCCGGCCGAGACCGTATAAAAGCCGGTAATGCAGTTAAAGACCGTGGTTTTGCCGGCGCCGTTGGGGCCGATCAACGCCGTAATCGATCCCCTGCGTACATCGAAACTGACATCATTGTTGGCAATAATGCCGCCAAATCGGCGTGTCAGGTGCTGAACCGATAGTATCGCGTCCTCTTTCACGTCCTGGGCCATCATGCCACCTCGCTTTTTCTGAATACGGATCGTTTCGGCCGCAACAGGCCGTTGGGCCGCCAGATCATCATCAAAATCATGAGCAGACCGAAAATCAGCACGCGATAACCAGCAAATTCGCGAAGGAATTCAGGCAACAGCGTGAGCGTAAAGGCAGCGATGATCACGCCGATGGATGATCCCATGCCGCCCAGCACCACAATAGACAGAATCAGCACCGACTCGAAAAAGTTGAACGATTGCGGACTGATAAAGCCCTGTGCCGTGGCAAAAAATACGCCTGCCAGACCGCCGATCATCGCGCCCAGCATGAAGGCGGACAGCTTGACCGTCACGTGGTTAATGCCCAGTGAGCGGCAGGCAATTTCGTCTTCCCGCAAGGCTTCCCAGGATCGCCCGATGGGCATGACGCGCAACTGGGTAAAAAAGCGCAGCGCAATCATGCTGATCACAAACAGCAACAAATAGACAAAGAGATAACGATAGTCACTGCTGTACGGCAGACCGAAAAAGTCATGAAACGCCACTGCGTCACCGCGTGCGCGCCGTACGAATTCCAGATTGAAAATAGTCGGGTCCGGAACCGATGCGCCATTGGGACCGCCGGTAAAACTGATCCAGTTGACCAGTACCAGGCGGATAATTTCGCCAAAACCCAGCGTCACAATGGCCAGATAATCCCCATGCATCTTGAGTACCGGAAACCCCAGCAGCCCGCCGCATAGCGCCGCCAGCAAAGGCGCAAGAAACAGCGCGGTCCAAAAACCGATACCCAGGTACTCGGCGCCCAATGCCAGAAAATAGGCGCCGACCGCATAGAACGCCACAAAGCCCAGATCAAGCAAACCGGCAAGCCCGACAACGATATTCAGACCCAGCCCCAGCAATACATACACCATGGCCAGGGTCAGGTTATTGATCCAGCTTTTGCCGAACCAGCCGAAGTAGAAGAACAACAAAGGCAGCAACAGGCCCACCAGAAACAACACCGGCAGCGCACCCTTCCACGGATGTTTCTTGCCCCGGCGCTTCGGTATACGCACACCCATGGCGATCATGACGAACAGCACGACCAGCACCAGGCAATGCCGGCGCCCGGTAGATGATGCCGGACAGACCCAGCGCCAGGAACAGTGCCATCAGGCCGCCGCCCCACAGCAGTACGTGCCTCAGGCGCTTGCCGCCATCGGCATACTCATCTTCCACCTCAACACCGTGTTCGGTCTTGATAAAGTTCTGGATGAAGTTCTGCCCGGTCTGTGTCTGCGCGCCCACCGATACAAAAAAGCGCACGAACGCGACAATCAGGCCGATAGCCACGCCATTCAGAAAGAACGGGCTGCGGAACCAGTCCAGCGTGAACGAGTACTGCTTGAGAACGAAATTGGTAATCGGACTGAATACCAGCATGGTCAAGATGCCGGCAACCACAGCGTCGCGCAATGAATGGCCAAAATCGATGGTTGTAGTTTGCGTGGTACTCATTACACTTTCTCCACGGCAGGCCGGCCCAGCAGGCCACTCGGTTTGAAGATCAGCACCAGCACCAGCACACTGAAGGAAAACACATCCTTGTAGTCACTGCTCACGAAGCCGGCGAACAGCGATTCGAGCACACCCAGGATCAGGCCGCCCAGCATGGCGCCGGGCAACGAACCAATTCCGCCCAGCACGGCCGCGCTAAACGCCTTGATACCCAGAATAAAGCCAATATGAAAATCGAAAGAGCCGTAGTTGAATGTGACCAGTTCACCGGCCACCGCCGCCATCACCGAACCGATGACAAATACAGTTGAAATAATTCGGGTGGTATTGATTCCCAGGATGGTCGCCATCTTGCGATCCTGTTCAACCGCCCGACATTGCCTGCCCAGGCTGGTTTTCTGAATCACCCAGGTAAGGATCATCATGGCAATAAAGCTGACAACCACAATCAGCAGATCGATATAGCGAATCTGGAAGAAGCCGGCATCAGACCCGATAGTAAAGCCACCCTGAATAACCGAGGGCACACCCTGTACATAGGGCCCCTGGCTGACCTGCACATAGTTTTGCAGCAGCAGGGAAACGCCGATGGCCGTAATCAGCGGGGCCAGGCGATTGGTCGTGCGTAACGGACGGTACACGGTGCGTTCAATATACCAGCCATACAGCCCGGTAATAAACATGGTGACCATCAGGGTAAGCAGCAAGGAAAGCGCCAGCGAATCTATGCCAAGAAATGTGAATACGGCAAATGCAATTGCAGTGATATAAGCACTGATCATGTAGATTTCACCGTGGGCGAAATTGATCATGCCGATAATGCCATAAACCATGGTGTAGCCAATTGCAATCAAGCCGTAAATAGCGCCCAGCGTGACGCCATTTACCAATTGCTGGCCCAGAATATACCAATCCATGATTGTACCTTTTCAGGGTGAAGACAAAGGTCTGGTGTTTTGCGAAAAAACAGCCATCGCTTCTTGGGAGTATTTATGCGGTAAATGCAGACGGCGCATGTTGATGTCATGCGCCGTCCCGTTCAGACCTTACTTTTTATACTCTACGTACTTGCCGTCTTTGTTCCAGACATACAGCACGAAGTCGTTGGATTTGAGGTCACCCTTTTCATCCCAGCCCTTGTTACCCGTTACTGTGGGAACCGGATTGGCCTTGAGCCAGTCGGCCAGCTTGGTGCCGTCTGTCTCATCCTTGTTGGCTGCCAGTGCCGCTGCGACAGCCTGTACTGCAGCATAGGAATACAGTGTAAAGCCCTCGGCATCGCTACCCGATTTTTTCAGCGCATCAACGACTTCTTTGGAAGCCGGGTCATTGCGCGGGTCTTTCAGAAAGCTCATATATACGCCTTCTGCATTCTGGATACCGCCTGCAGCAGTCACGAAAGCGGGATCGGCAATACCATCATCAGAGATGAATGGCGTTTTCAGACCCTGTTGACGCATCTGTTTGACCAGCACACCGGCCTCGGCATACAGACCACCGAAGAAGACGGCATCCACGTTGGCGCCCTTGATTTTTGTGACCAGCGCATTGTAGTCACGCTCGCCGCGTGTCACGCCGTCTTCAAGCACCACTTCAATACCCAGCTTCTTGGCAGCATCGCGCGTGGCATTGGCCAGGCCGACACCGTAAGTATCTTTATCATTGATGATCGCAACGCGCTTGACCTTAAGCACATCCTTCATGAATTGCGCATCCACTTCACCCTGCTGATCATCGCGTCCGCAAGTGCGCAGAATCGTTGACAGTTCCCTTTCGGTCACCTTGGGATTGGTCGAAGCCGGCGTGATGTTCAGGATGTTGGCTTCGTCATAGATTTCGGAAGCGGGGATGGTGCTGGACGAGCAGAAATGACCGATCACGGCCGTGACTTTCTCCTGATCAACCAGGCGATTGGCGGCAGCGACCGCCTGCTTGGGATCACATGCGTCATCAACGGTAACCAGTTTGAGCTGCTTGCCGTTAACGCCGCCCTTGGCATTGATGGCATCAATGGCTGCCTGTGCACCGGTCTGCAACTGCTTGCCAAACGCTGCGCTGCCCCCTGTCATGGGCGCGCCCAGGCCGATTTTGATTTCATCTGCGGCCAGCGCCGGCGTCCCGAAGGCAGCGGTAAGCGCGGAGGCCAGAAATACTCTCTTCAACATTTTATTCATGCTTTTCTCCTGATCGACGAGCATGGGTCCTGCACGAGGCAAAACCAATTTTGAATATGCGACAGGCACACGCCGGTCACGCTACTTACCACCACTACCACACATTCTGCTCCACAATGGGCTGATTGTTCAAAACACGTTCCCAGCTCATGCGGGAGAGGTCAAGACTGCGATACTTTCCAAATTCGATAAGTTCAGCCAGCCCGCGACCAACAGCGGGTGATTGTTGCATACCATGTCCGCTGAAACCATTAGCGTAAACCATATTTTCTACAGCTGGGTGGTACCCAAGAATCACATTCTGGTCGAACGTGTTGTAGTCATAATGGCCCGCCCAAGCATGCTCGCAGCGCAGGGCTTCGAAGGCCGGAACGCGTGCGGCCAGAATCGGCCACAGCAGCTCATCGAACAACTCATGCTGAACGTCATAGTCAAAGCATTCGGGATCCTGATCCTGCGGGGGCTGTATGCCACCAATAAAGCCTTCACCCTCCGGATGAAAATAGGCGCCGCTCGGATCGATCACCATGGGGCAATCGGCAATTTTTTCGGGGCAGGTGAAATAAAAGACGCAGCGCTTGCGCGACTCTTGCGGCAACACCACGCCCACCTGCGCCGAGAGCGCCGCCGCCCCTGTTCCGGCCGCATTGACCAGCGTGGCGCAGGCAATTTGCCTGCCGCTTTTCAGGGTCACGCCTGTCACGGTTCTGCCGGCTTTGTTGATGGCAACGACTTCATCTTCAATGTAGGTGACCCCCTGGGCGATAGCCTTGCGGCGAAACGCGCGCATCATGCCATAGGCATCCAGCCACCCTTCGCCTGTTACGCCGTAGGAGCCAAGCGCCAGGTCTTCCACGTTCAGCCAGGGCCATGTTGCCTTTAGTTCTGCAGGCGTTTTCAAAACGATATCGGCCCCCAGGCTACGCTGCAGCGCATTGTTTTCACGCATGACCTTCTCGCCCCAGGGGTGGAGAGAAACAGGTAGCCTTTTTCCTGGAAGCCCACATCGGGGCGATCGCCATCGACGGCCAGTGTGTCGCCGAAGTGACGCAGGAACTCGGTGCCGAACTGCGAGAGCTGAATATTTTCCGGCGTTGAGAATTGGTGCCGGATGGAAGCGGCTGACAGGGCCGTTGCGCATTTCTGATAACTGGCATCTTTTTCGATCACCAGGATTGAACCGTCGAAGGAAGCCGATGCGCTCAGGAAATAGGCCAGCGAACTGCCCGTGGCTGCACCACCAACGATCACGACATCATATTGACTATTCACACCGAATTTTCCGGGAAGAAGTTAAGACATATATCTAAATTCTCATAAGAAAAAAAATTCGTCAATAATTTTTTTTTAAGTTTAAAGGTAAATTTTTAAGCGCTATTTTTTATTGTTATAAATCAATAACTTGCGAATATAAAAAATCGACCGAATCCTATGGAAAACCCTGATGAAAAAATAATTCCGACAGGAAATTTACGATTATCACAACTGAAATAGAGGCAATTTAACGCGGCATTTCACTTTCCGGCATGACCGTAACCGAGGTTTTCAGACTATGCGCACTACTTCCGTACATCATGCCCCGAATTGGTGAGACATCGGAAAAATCGCGGCCCCAGCACAGGGTGATATGTTCCTGGTCGGGAAACACATTATTGGTCGGATCCGAGTCTACCCAGCCATGGCCTGGAATATAGACGGACACCCAGGCATGCGAGGCGTCTGCCCCGACCAACCGGGGCTGGCCGGCCGGCGGGTGGGTCAGCAGATAGCCGCTGACATAGCGCGCAGCCAGGCCGAGCGCGCGCAGACAGGAAATCATGAAATGCGCAAAGTCCTGGCATACGCCGCGACGCTTTTGAAAGACCTCCTGCACCGGGGTGGAAATGGTGGTGGCCTGCGGGTCAAACACAAATTCGTTGAAAATACGCGCTTGCAACGCTCCCACCGCGGCCAGCACAGGCATGCCGGGACGGATGGCCTGACGCGCCCACTGGGCAATAGCGGGCAGCAGGCGGATGTGATTCGATTCGAAGCGAAACTGGGTGGCCTCGAAGTCATAGGGCAGATACGTCCTTCCCGACATATAGCGCAAATGATTCACGACCTCTTCCCAGGGCGGCGTAGCTGCGCTGTCCGGCAGCCGCCGATGAGTCAGGCTGACCACTGAATGCGCCCGCACCGCCAGCCGGTTGTGGTCACCCATCAGGGTGAAATACTGCAGGGGATTGCCAAAGCAATCGAGCAAAAAGTCGATCTTGTCCGGACACGGCTCAATATTGATGGTGTGGGACTCGGGTCCCTGCCAGGGCAATATACGCGGAGAAAGCCGCAGTATCTGCCGCGACTGGGTCACCGGTGAGTGGTAATCATATTCCGTGTCATGCTGAATGTGATAAGTCACCATTTACAGGAACTCCTTGTTGGCCGCCTCAAGACCGGTATCGCTCGTAATGGTCTCGGTAACAAGAAAATACTGATGACTGATGCTGTTGGCGTAAATGGACAGCCCGTAAGAAATATCGGCGCATACATTGGCCAGTTGCTGATAAATCTGGTCGGCTGCAGGCGTTCCCACTGCAAAGCGCGCCAGATCAATCGCATCCATATCGCCCAGCGCCTTTTGCAGGATTTGCCTGCTTTGCGCCTCCTGGACACTGAATGCAGCGCTGTTATCCAGCAGGCTCTGGCACAGGTAGCGCAGTGAATAAGGATTGCTGCGGTCAAACACCAGCAGATACAGCACGGCCAGCATCTCTTCTTCGCGATGGTAGCGGGCGCGATAGGTCACGATACTGTAGGCGATTTCCAGCAGCGACTCGAGCATAATGGTTTTGTCATGCTCGCTCTGCTTGAGGAAAAACCCAAGCGTATCGCTCATGCGACCCAGCTTTTCGATCAGACGGCCCAACAGCAGAAAGCTCCAGCCCTCATCACGCGTCATCTGTTCATGCGTAAAACCCGACAGGATCGAGCAACTGGCGAACAGTTCCTGCATGCGCTGCTGCACCACGGTCAGATCGAATTCGGTGGTACCCAGATAGGCGGGCATGTAGTTGACCACCCACCACACATCCAGCGACAGCCTTTCCCGTATATTGAACGCACACTGATGCAGATAGTTCACATTATTGTTCAGCGCGCCGCTGAGCGATGAAGGCGCCAGCGATGCGCCCAGCTGATGACGAATGAAATTGATGTCATAGGTATCGTCATCGCCGATGGATTGCGCCGACGGCACAGGCAGTACATGCAGATCCGTTGCCAGCTTATACAGCAACGTGATCAGTGTTTCCTTCTCGGTCACGCGTTCGGTCAGGTTGCGGATGATGGTGCGCAGCAGCAGTACCGACAGTTCGGCGCGGATGCCATAGCGCCCCATCCAGAACAGATTCTCGCCAATGCGGGCCGGGGTGGTCGTATGCGCCGCCAGCAATTGTTCGAGCGTGAGCGGCTTGGCCTCAAACGCATCCGGTACACTGCGCACCCGGGCGCGAACCGGCGGCACGGTAACCTCCGTCGGCACGGCAGAACGGCCCGCTCGACAGACCCATAGGTCCTTGTTGATCTGCCGGTTGCGCGAAGACAATACCGGCGTATTGCTTTTGTCTTCGACCCGTACCACCCCGCCGGGCATGACCTGATAGGAACCATCATGGGTCAGAGTGGCGAACACCCGCATGGTAAAGCGACGCATCTGCAGCTGCTGCGATTCAAGATCAATTTCCGGGATGCGGGCCAGCGGCATTACCTCATGCGCTACCAACGAACGCGGGCTGGTCTCCAGCCGCTGCAACAGCGCCTCGCGCTGCACCTGATTCAGATCTGGCACGTACTGCGGGCTGGCGCGCATCGATGAAAAACTGGATTTGAACATCAGCGAATCAAAGTGCTTGCGCGCATATTCCAGATTGGCCTCGTCGCCACACCACCAGCTGCGGATCGAATCCATCAGCAAGGGTTCGCCGCGCAGATGCTGGCAGATGCCGGGTAAAAATTCCAGCATGCCCGCAGATTCGAGTACGCCCGAGCCCAATGCATTGCACACCGTCACGTTGCCCTTGCGGATGGCCTGCAGCAGGCCAGGAATACCTGGATAGTCGCTGCCATACAGCTCCATCGGATCGCATTCGCTGTCTTCCAGGCGACGCAGCACCACGTGCACCCGCTGCAGGCCCCGCAGCGTCTTCAGATACAGCAGATCGTTGCGTACGGTCAGGTCCAGGCTCTCGGTAATCGGCACCCCCATTTGCCGGGCCAGGAAAACATGTTCGAAATATGCCGGATGTTTGGGGCCGGGCGAGAGCAGCACCGTAACCACGTTACCGTCTTCGACCGACATGCTCGATAGCAGGGTCTGGCGCAGCGCGCGGAAATAATCGGTTTGCGGGTGAACCCGCAACTGATTAAACAGTGCCGGCAACGCTGTACTCATGATCTGGCGATTCTGCAGGGCATAGCCTGCACCCAGCGGCCCCTGGGTCCGATCCTTCAGCACCCGCCACTGCCCCTGCGCATCGCGGGCAATATCAACCGCGTACATATGCAGGTGATTTTCGTGCGTATCCAGGGTATTGATACAAGGCCATAGAAAACCGCGCTGGCCGAATATGAGCGAAGGAGGCACCAGGCCCCGCCGAATCAATTGCTGCGGGCCGTAAATATCGCGCAGCGTGTCGTTGATCACCGCCGCGCGCTGGGCCACCGCCAGCTCGATGAAGTCCCATTCCTGCTCAGAAATCACATATGGAATAACACTGAGCGACTCCCAGGGCTCGGTACTGCCATCTTCGCTATAGGCATTGTAGATACTGCCGCGGTTCTGGATGTTTTCGGTGATGTATGCCAGAAAGCCCTTGAGATCAGCGGGAGCCAGATTCCTGAGCGCAGACAGCACAGACTCCCACTCCGGCGCCAGGTGCTGGGCCTGGTCACGCAGCTCGGAAAACGCTCCATCCGGGGAAGGACGCAGTAATTGATCAAGAGAAAAGTCCATGCAACCATTGATGATGACTTTACAATGAGTCATTGTACGCAATTTCGCCCAGACGCCTACCCCTTGTTTCGACTAATCGGCGACAACGATGCACCTGCACCACACCCCGTGCCAGCTGGGACACACGCCCTGGCGCGCGTACTGCCGCAGCCGATTGCGCCCCGCCAGCGCCGTTGCATGTTCTTCAGGCCTGCAGCAGCCGATGATGCTATTGCACCGGCTGCCACAGGAAATCGTCATTGATACCCTGGCCGATCACCTCCATATTCTCCAGATACCTGGTCAGCCAGTCATGCAGACCCGCCTTGAAAATTTCATTGATCGTGGTATAGCGCAGGTCCGCATCCAGCCTTCCAGCCAGGCGCAGCGTTTCATCGGATTTGGCATTGCGTACTTTTTGCAAATGAGCCAGCAGCTCGCATGAGGAATGGGCCAATGAATGCGGCATGTCCGGATGCAACACAATCAGCTCGATCACCCGCTTGGGGTCGACCGTTTCGCGAAACACCTGACGATAAATTTCCAGGCCGGAGAGCGAACGCAGCACCGCAGTCCAGTGATAGAGCTGGGTGACCAGCTTGCGCTTGTCGTCGGCCGCATTTTCCAGGTAGAAACGAATTTCCAGCATGCGCGCAGTATTGTCGGCGCGCTCCAGATAGGTGCCCAGCCGCATGAAATTGTACGTTTCGTTGCGCAGCATGGTACCTTCCTGGGCGCCAACGTCTGCAGGGAACGAGTCTTGATCCATTCGAAGAACCGCGTCGGATTGCTGGCCAGCATCGGCGTCTTGAGCAGGCGGTTCATCTCCAGCCAGGTAGCATTGATGGTTTCCCATACTTCGGATGTCACAGTGCCGCGTATCGCCCGCACATTTTCCCGGGCCAACCGGATGCATGAAACGATGGACGAGGTGTAGTTCTTGCTGTTGACGACAAAATCGATCACCCGATCCGCGCTGATGGCGCCGCATTCTGCCTCATACTGTTCCAGCGTTTCCAGTGTCGCCAGCACACTGCGCCAGCTATAGTCCGAATGGTCTTCGTCATTGGTCATAAGGGTCGTCTGGTAACAGACCTCCAGCAGACGCACGGTATTTTCTGCCCGCTCCAGGTAACGGGACATCCAGTAAATATGATCGGCGGTACGACTTAACATGATTCTTCCTTATTCTTGATTCGACGACAATGCGGTCTGCTGCAGCGCGACGGCGCGGTCAGCCAGACGGCATCCACCCGCTTTGCGTCCGGCCGGTGCTCCTAACCGCGCCGGTTGATGACCCAGGTATCCTTGGTGCCGCCGCCCTGCGACGAGTTGACCACCAATGATCCCTCCTTCAATGCCACGCGGGTCAATCCACCCGCAGCCATGCGAATCGTCTTGCCGGATAGCACGAACGGCCGCAGATCCACATGACGTGGCGCGATGCCGGCCTCAACGAACGTCTGGCACGTGGACAACGCCAGCGTCGGCTGGGCAATGTACTTGGCCGGGTCCTTTTTGATCAGCTGCTCGAACCTGGCCAGCTCATCGCGCGTGGCCGCCGGCCCCACGAGCATGCCGTAACCGCCGGCACCATGCGTTTCCTTGACCACCAGTTCCTTCAAGTTGGCCAGCACATAGGCCTTATCCTCTTCATTGCGGCACATATAAGTGGGCACATTGCTCAGCAGCGGTTTTTCGCCCAGATAGAAGCGGATCATTTCCGACACATACGGGTACACCGACTTGTCGTCGGCGATACCGGTGCCGATGGCATTGCATAGCGTCAGGTTGCCCGCCTTGTACGCCCGCATTAGACCCGGCACGCCCAACGCCGAATCCTTGCGAAACACCTCGGGATCCAGAAAGTCATCGTCCAGGCGGCGATACATGACATCGACGCGCTGCGGCCCCTGGGTGGTTCTCATGTAGACATAATCGTCCTTGACGAACAGGTCCTTGCCTTCGACCAGCTCCACGCCCATTTGCTGCGCCAGAAACGTATGCTCGAAGTATGCAGAGTTGTACATACCGGGCGTGAGCACCACAATGGTGGGTTTGTCGATGCCTTCAGGCGCCGACTCGATCAGGGTTTCAAGCAGCAGATCAGGATAATGCGCTATCGGTGTGACTTTGATTTTGCTGAAAAGGTCGGGGAACAGCCGCATCATCATCTTGCGGTTCTCCAGCATGTAGCTCACGCCGGACGGCACCCGCAGATTGTCTTCGAGCACATACAGCTCACCCTGACCGGCGCGCACGATGTCTATGCCCGCGATATGCGCATAGGTTTGATGCGGCACATCCAGACCGACCATCTCCGGGCGGTATTGCGTGTTATTGATGATCAGGTCGGCAGGAATGAGCCCGGCGCGAATCATGTCCTTGTCGTGGTAGACATCATGCAGGAACATATTCAGGGCCCTGACGCGCTGCTCGACGCCGCGCTGCAAGGCGTTCCACTCTCGTTGCGGGAATACGCGGGGAATGATGTCAAACGGAATGGTGCGCTCTGTGCCATCGCCGTCGCCCGATACCGAGAAGGTAATCCCCACCTGCTGAAACAGCGCCTCGGCTTCTTCGCGTTTGTTCAGCAGCAAATCGGCCTCCTGTCGCTCCAGCCACTTGAGGTATTCTTCATAGTGCTTGCGGGGGACCGGTTTCTTTTTCGCCTCTTCCAGCCATATCTCATTGTAAAACTTGGGAGCCATATACCTGTTTCCTTTGTTAACTGATTGCGCAGGATTGCCAAAGCAAAAGTGGTGCCACTTTCGGGCCACGCCAACTGGCGGCAGCGGCGCCAGGGTCTAGTGAGTCATGATGAACAGGGGAAAGTACGAATGGGACGAGACCTCCGTTAGTGTTAAATTTCCTTTAAGAAATTTTTTGACTTTAAGAAAGGATGGCAGTACGCTACCACAATTGAATGTTGAACGACCATTGCCCTTGCGGCTCACCCCGGTAACGTCGCTGGCCATTGCCGCTTGCCATTTAAGCGTGATAGCACCTCCCATTCAAAGCTGTGGTTAAAACGCGGTGCAAAGCACAGTAAAGCCCGGATTAAAGCAATGTTGAAGCTGTGCCAGCGTTCTGTTCAAACAGTTTTGGTTGAAAATTTCGTTCGCAATTATTTTTATGTTAACAATAGCATATAGGACAGAATCATCGTCAAGCTGCGCTACGTGAAGTTCGTTGGCATTTATTGACAGTTCAGGCTCTGTCGCCTGTATGTGTGATCCGTGTGTCTATTGTTACCGTTATCTATCCCGGTTCTGCCGGCAAACAAGGAAACCGAAAATGGATTCAGTCAAGGAATTATTCAGCGCGCTGGGCATCGCCCAGGAATCGGTCACCGGTGGTTCGCTGCCGGTCCACTCGCCGGTAGACGGTGCTCGCATTGCCGATGTTCGGGAACATACGAAGCAGCAAACGAACCAGGCGATTGACCAGGCCGTTGCTGCCCAAAAGGCATGGCGCAATGTTCCGGCACCGCGCCGTGGCGAGCTGATCAGGCTGCTGGGTGAAGAGCTGCGTGAACACAAGGCGGCCCTGGGTCGTCTGGTGTCCGTCGAAGCCGGCAAGATCACCGCAGAGGGTGAAGGCGAAGTGCAGGAGATGATCGACATTTGTGATTTCGCGGTCGGCCTCTCGCGCCAGCTGTATGGCTTGACCATCGCATCGGAGCGCCCCGGCCACCGCATGATGGAGACCTGGCATCCGGTAGGTGTGGTCGGTGTGATCACCGCATTCAATTTCCCGGTGGCCGTATGGTCATGGAATACTGCCCTGGCGCTGGTATGCGGCAACGCAGTCATCTGGAAGCCTTCGGAAAAAACCCCGCTCACGGCACTGGCAACCCAGGCCCTGTTTGAGCGCGCCTTAAGCGCTTTGGCGACGCACCGGCGCATCTGGCCCAGGTGGTGATCGGCCAGCGCGACGTGGGCCAGGTGCTGGTAGACAGCCCCAAGGTTGCCTGGTATCGGCCACCGGCTCGACCCGCATGGGTCGCGAGGTAGGACCACGCGTGGCAGCCCGTTTCGGCCGTAGCCTGCTGGAGCTGGGCGGCAACAATGCCATTATTGTCAGCCAGTCGGCTGATCTGGATCTGGCGGTGCGCGGCATTCTTTTTGGCGCCATCGGCACCTGCGGCCAGCGTTGTACGTCCACCCGCCGCATTATCGCGCATCGCGATGTCGTGCAGGAGCTGACCGCCCGCCTGAAAAAAGCCTATGCATCGGCCACCATCGGCAGCCCGCTGGAAGCCGGCACGCTGGTCGGGCCGCTAATTGATCAGGCCGCCTTCGAGGCCATGCAAAATGCGCTGGGCCAGGCCACCGAACAGGGTGGCACGGTGACAGGGGCGAGCGCGCACTGCAAGAGCGCTTCCCCAATGCATTCTATGTCCGGCCGGCCATTGTCGAAATGCCCGGGCAGACAGACGTCGTGCGTCACGAAACATTCGCGCCCATTCTGTACATCATGAGCTATGACAGGTTCGAAGAGGCCATTGAGATGCAAAACGACGTACCACAGGGCCTGTCTTCTGCCGTTTTCACCACAGACTTGCGCGAGGCCGAGCAGTTCATGTCCGCATCGGGCTCCGATTGCGGTATTGCAAATGTGAACATCGGCACATCGGGTGCGGAAATCGGTGGCGCCTTTGGCGGAGAAAAAGAAACCGGCGGCGGCCGCGAATCAGGCTCAGACGCCTGGAAAGCCTATATGCGTCGCGCCACCAACACCGTAAACTATTCTCGTGAACTGCCGCTGGCTCAGGGTATCCGCTTCGGCGAAGACTAAGCACCAGCGCATACGATGGCAAATGCCAACTGCATTGCTGGCGTCCGGGTTTGAAGCCCGGTTTCCGGCAATGCGGCTTGCATGCCATGTTATGCCACATGCAATAAGTGTCCCTCTGCCCTGCCGCTTTATGCTGTTGTCTTGCTGTTGCTTAGTTAAGCTGTTGTCAATTTCAGCCGACTGCTGAATCTGTCTGACCGTTACGCTGTCCGAACATTACGGTTCGAAAATTACGTTTACCGCGAGCAATTTTATGGCATTTACCTTCCGCTTTGCCGAACCCTTTGCACAGGTCAAGGGCTCTCCCATTCGTGAACTGTTCCGCTACCTGTCGCAACCGGGCATGATTTCTTTTGCGGGTGGCTACCCGGCGCCGGAGCTGTTCGACGAGGCTGGTCTGCAGACCTCATTACTTGCAGTGGCCCACAATTTAGGCACGACGCTGTCCTACGGTGCAACAGAGGGCTGGCCCGCACTGCGCGCGTCCTTTGCTCGCCTGACAACAGAGCGCGCAATTCCTACCCAGGCCGAGCAACTGATTGTCACCAGCGGCTCTCAACAAGGTTTTGAGCTGCTGTTGCGCGCTTCATCCAGCCTGGCGATAGGGTGGTCGTGGAACGACCCACGTATCCTGCGGCCCTTCAGGGATTACGGTTGGCTGGCGCAAACATTGTCACGATTGGCAGCGGCCCCCAGGGCCCCGATCTGGCTGAGCTGGACGACGTGTTGAGGCAACACCAGCCCAAGCTGCTTTACCTGGTGCCCACCTTTGCGAACCCGACAGGCGCCACCATGGACTTGCAGGGCAGGCGCCGCTTGCTGGATCTGCTTGCCGGCACGTCCTGCGTCCTGATTGAAGACGACCCCTATGGCCAGTTGCGCTTTTGCGGAACGCCGGTGCCAACGCTTGCCCAATTGGCTCACGATACACCCGTGGCCGACCAGGTCGTGTATTTGTCCAGTCTGTCAAAAACCATCGCCCCGGGCCTGCGTCTGGGCTGGATGCGGGCGCATGCTGATATTCTGCGCAGATGTGTCCTGGCCAAGCAGGTTGATGACCTGTGCTCGGCGCCCTATTTACAGGCAGTGGCTGCCCATTATCTGGATTCGGGACGCTATGAGATCCATTTGCCGAACATTGCCGCCTCCTATGGCGAACGCGCCCGCCTCATGATTGCGTCGCTGCGGCAGCACTTTGGCGAGAGTCTGACCCTGCTTGAGCCCGAAGGCGGCATGTTCCTTTGGGCACGCCTGCAGGACGGGCTGGATGCCGCCTCGCTGCTGCCACTGGCCATACAGGAGAATGTAATGTTTGTGCCCGGCAGTGCTTTTTACGCAGCACAACCCGATCCGCAGGCCTTCAGACTGAGTTTTACCATGAGTACGCCCGAGCAGATTATTCAGGGGTGCGAGCGCCTTTTCCGCGCCACGCAGCGGCTTGCGCAAGGGGCTTAAGGTGCCGGCATGGCCGCCGGCGCCGGTACACACCAGAATCAAGCCGTCAACACCCACCTCCAGCCGAAACCGCCGGCCGATAGAGGTGCGCAGGCATAGGCTGGCCGAGACTTTGCAGGCTCGCAGTCACGACCTTGAGGCTGCCTGATCGCTCTGATCGCTCACTGCCGGATCTGCCATGCCTGAGGACACCGGCGTCACACACGTGCCTGTGCTATCGGTAGCTTGCGGGTCCGGCACGGCATCGCTGCCTGCGGCAAACGTATCTTGTAACGGCGTCGGATGCCGATTCAGGTTAGCGTTCTGAGCAGAATCCGGCGTTGTCTGCAGGACTCCAGACAGTCGATGCACATCGACCTCGGTGGTGACTGGCTGCAATTCCGGCATGGTCTTGGCGGCCTTGGCCGACAAGCTCTGGAAACGGTCAACCTTGCCGGTCAGCCCTTGATTGCCGGCGAAACTACGCACGACGGCATTGTAATGCGTGCTCAGTGTGCCGATCGTGCCACCCAGTTTGCCAGATGCTCGGCAACGCGCGCCACCTGGTTGTACACATCGCTGGCGCGTTCGCCGATAGCCTGCGCCTGCTCATTGCTGTCGGCCATCATCCACAAATACGACACGGTGCGCAGAATCGGCATCAATGTCGTATGTGATACCAGAATGACGCCGCGCTCATACCCATACTGAAAAATATTCTGGGTATGACGCAAAGCTTCGATATAGGCGCCTTCTATGGGCATGAACATCAACACAAAGCCCGGGCTTTTCATGCCGGCCAGCGCGGTATAGTCCTTGGCCGCCAGCTGGTCAATATGCGTGCGCACCGCCCGCAGATGCGCGTCCAGAAACCCTGTCGCGCCGTTTCTTCGTTGGCATTCACAGCCTGCTCATAGGACACCAGCGACACTTTGCTGTCCAGCACAATGTTCTTGCCATCAGGCAAAAAGACAATGAAATCCGGGTAGTTGGCGCGGCCGTCCTCGCTGCGAAACAGCACCTGCGTATCAAAATGCGCGCCCTTGTGCAGGCCGGCCGCTTCCAGCGCGCTTTCCAGCTGCATTTCGCCCCAGTTGCCCAGGGCCTTCTTATCGCCCTTGAGCGCACGCGCCAGTGCCTGCGCATCATGGGTCATTTTCATGCCCATGTCCATCAACTGGCCGATCTGTGAGCGCAGCATGCTGTGCCCCTGCAGCGATTGATCGTGCACCTCGTTAACCCGTGTCTGAAATCGGTCGATCTGTTCACGCAGAGGCTGCAGCAGCCCTTCAATGGACTGGCGACTGTTGCGCGAGAAGGTTTGTTCCTTTTCCTCGAAGATGCGGGTCGCCAGATTACGGAACTCCGTGCTCAATTGTTCGCGCGATGCGTCAAACTGTGCTCGCATGGCCTCCAGACTCTGCGTCTTGTACGCATAATCGGCTTGCAGGGAAATGTGCTGTTTTTCAAGTGTATTGCGCGCTGCTTCCAGCTCACGCACTTGCGCTTCGAACTGCGTCAGCCTGTCGCTGTGCTGCTCGTTCTGTTGCCGGGCATGGGCCACATCACTGCGCGCCGCGGCCAGTTGAGCGGCGAGCTCATCCTTTTGCGTATCCAGCTCTCGATATTGCATCTGCAATTGTTCATGGCGATGCTGCTCCTGCTCCTGCAACCGGTCGCGCTCGGCCAGCAGATCTTCCAGGCCTGCTGCCCGCGCCCGGGCAGTGGCAAGCCGATAGTTCATGAACAGGGCGCACAGCAGCGCGCCCGCCACGGCGCCAGCGGCAACCAGCACCCACAGCAAGGGCAAGGCCTGCAAGGCTGCGACCACCTCATTCATGTGCGCACTCCGGCAGCAACCACAGGCCATAGAGACGGGCCGCGACAGCAGGCGCACAGCGCCTGTTCACGTTTGAAGCATGAAGCACAGACAGAGCGGACAAACACATAACGACAGAACCCCGGAAAGCTGCCCGACAATCTGGGCACGTCATGCATTCTAGCGCAAACGCACAACAGCCGCACCCGGGCAATGGTTTGTGCCAAGGCCCCTTGCCCGAACTACAGCTACCGATGCTACAGCTACCGTTGCTACAGTTGCCGGCGTTGCATCTGATCGGCGATGTATTCGGCCTGGCGAATAGCCAGCGAAACAATCGTCAATGTGGGGTTCTCGGTCGCGCCGGAAGTGAACTGGCTACCGTCGGATATAAACAGATTGGCAATGTCATGCGTCTGGCCATGTTTATTGCAAACGCCATCTTCCGGTCTGGCGCTCATCCGGCAGGTGCCCAGGTTGTGCGTCGAGGGGTATGGCGGCGTGCGAAACGCCTTGCGAGCGCCTGCAGCTTCATACATGGCAATTGCCTGACCGAACGCATGCTCGCGCATCGCGTGATCGTTGGGATGATCATCAAAATGCACATTCGGCACCGGCAGCCCGTGCTGGTCTTTCTGGTCATGATTCAGGGTAATGCGATTGGTTTCACGCGGCATGTCTTCGCCCACAATCCACAACCCTGCTGTTCGCGTGTAGGCGTCCATGTACGACGCAAAATCGCTGCCCCAGCCTCCCGGGTTAAGAAACGCGGCATAAAACGGCAGACCAAGCGCGATGGTCTCCAGTTCATAACCGCCAACAAAACCACGCTTGTCATTATGGCCGGCCTCATCCTGTACGATGCCGGCCATGGTGGTGCCGCGGTAAAAATGAACCGGCTCGTCAAACACCGCATACACCGATCCGGTGGTGTGGCGCAGGTAATTGCGCCCGACCTGACCGGAACTGTTGGCCAGCCCATCGGGAAATTTGGATGATGCCGACAGCAGCAACAGGCGTGGCGTTTCAATGGAATTGCCGGCTACACAGACGATGCGGGCAGACTGGCGCTGCTCGTTGCCGTCCTTGTCAAAATACACCACGCCGGTGACTTTGCCTTTTGCATCGTGCTCAATGCGCGCCACATGACACTCGGTACGCAGTTCCAGCTTGCCGGTTTTTTCTGCCTTAGGAATTTCGGTATACAGGGTTGACCACTTGGCCCCCATCTTGCAGCCCTGAAAACAGAACCCCTGCTGGAGACAGGCGCCGCGGCCGTCTCGGGCCCGGCTGTTGATAGCCATGTGTCCGGTACTGATCTTTTTATAACCCAGGCGCGTCGCACCGTTGTACATGATCTTGAAGTTATTGTTGCCGGGCAGGCCGGGAATGCCATTCGTGCGCGTTACGCCCATCTTGTCTTCGGCCCGCGCATAATAGGGCTCCATATCTTTGAGCGTGATGGGCCAATCGAGCAGGTTGGCATCCTTGAGCTGCCCATAATGGGTCCGCGCCTTGAATTCATGTTCCTGGAACCGCAAAGAGGCGCCCGCCCAGTGCGTTGTGGTGCCGCCCACCGTCTTGCAGATCCAGGCCGGCAGATTGGGAAAATCCTTGGCAATGCGCCAGGTGCCGGATGTCGTGCGCTTGTCCAGCCAGGCCAGTTGGCTGAATGATTTCCATTCATCCTGAACAAACGATGCGGTGCTTTGCCGTGCGCCGGCTTCCAGCAACACAACGCTGATTCCTTTTTGACATAATTCATTGGCCAGCGTGCCACCGCCTGCGCCCGAGCCGATAATGACAACAACGCTGTCGTCCTTGTGATCAAAACTTGTCATAATGCTTATCTCCTTAGTCCTGCCTGTCTCTGTCTGTGAGCGCCGGTGCGCTTTATGATTGCATGGAAGGGCTGGCGCTCTGGGGCGGGTCGGGCAGCCACTTCAGATCGTCAAAGCCACGTGCAAGATAGCCGCCTTTGCTCCAGACTTCCCCTTCGTAGCCAAAGTGACGGTAGGCCATATCGTTGTCGTATATGGAGGTGATGCATTGGCCTCGTACCGCCTGAAAGAACGGATCGGCTTGCATTTTCTGCAACAGCGCCGTTTGTTTATCCAGCGCAAGACTTGAGAAAGCGCCTTTCGCCTGCCTGTCGAGTTTTGCCACGCCGTCGGCCAACAGTGTGGCCTGCGCAGCATCTCCCATTTGTGCATCCATATCCTTGACCAGCAAGGCGTAGACCGCATCGGGCAGGTCCCTGTGCGGATACAGCGCCTTGCCCATTGCCAGCAGCGTCTCGGCCTGTATCTGGTTCAGGTACGTGGTTTCCAGCGCCCAGGCACGCGACGGTGCAAATACGGCCAGTGTGGAACCAGCTGCCAGCACCCCCGTCAGCACGGCAGCGCCGCGCAGAAATTCGCGCCGGGTCAGGGCGCCATTAGGATTTGTCTTTTTTAACAGGATCGGTGTATCCATCATTCCTCCGTGTAGCAGTCGCATTCATCCGAAGCACAACCGAAGGCTGATGCCAGGGCTCGCTTCGTTTAGTTATGCGACCATTATGTGCTTTACCGATGGACTCGGGTAATACCCATTTACTACATGTCTAGAGGAAAACCCCAATGCCCATTATGATTTTCAGGACACAAATAGGTCATCAGGCAGCCCAAGGCCTCTGTCAGGCCAGGACAAGGCCATGGCAAGCCCGCAGAATGCGGGCAAGCGCACAGAGGATCTAATCAGGCAATAGCGGGTTGCAGAGCGACACCGATGACGGGCTTGGTGGTTTAGCGGCAGTGGCCCACGGATGCGATCAACGCGGCAGCTGGAAACCGCGGTTAACCAACCAGCGCCATTTTCTCGGCATGGACCACCTTCAGTGGAGGACAGGTCTGCAGGGCCGTCGGCTCTGCACCGGTCGTGGCGTAGCGTACGGCCTGGTAGCGCATACAGGTGACGCGCAGAAAAGAGGTAAAGTTCGTGGCTTCGCCGCGATAGGCGTAAACCTCGTCGTAGAGCGTGGCAATGAGTTGATTGGTGGTTGTGCCATCGCGGCGCGCCAGTTCCGCCAGCACTTCCCAGAACATGTTTTCCAGCTTGATACTGGTTACCACTTTGGCGATACGTACCGAGCGGCTGCGGCACTCGTACATGATGGGATCCGTGTGAGAATAAATGCTGCACATATTGCCTCCTGTTGCAGACGTCCAACCGGCAAGGCCGGTACAAAGCCCGGTCTGTGCTGCATTGGCGCACGAGAGATGGCACCCATGCGAAAACGCGCTGGCGCTGCAATTGTTATGGACCTGACCACGGTCACCCGTGTGACTGGATAATACCACTTTAGCGGAATCATGAGCCGGTCAAAGCGCGACCGCCTATCCGGGCAACGATCCGCCTGCAGCAGGTCGCTACTGATAGTGCCCGTGCCGTTGCAGGACTTCGATTTTATAGCCATCCGGGTCCACTATAAAAAAGAACCGGGCCAGCAAGGTATCGCCATCATGAAAGCGCTTGATCTCCAGGGGAGACAGGCCTGCCTGCACAAGACGCGCATGTTCGGCCTCCAGGTCGTCTACACAGACCGCCACATGACCATAGCCATCGCCATGCGAGTACGGTTCCTGACGCCCCTTGTTCCAGGTCAGTTCGATCTCCATATCGTTTTCTGCGTTTCGCAGGTACGACAGCGTAAAGTCCGGGAAATCCAGCTCATGCGCCGGCTCCAGGCCGAAAGCGGTTTTGTAGAATGCCTTGGATGCTGCCAGATCAAGACAGCGCAACATGACGTGTATGACTTTTGCCAAATCGTGGTCCCCCTGTAACCTTGTATAAACCAATGTACGGGCCTGGCGGTGATGCCTCCGGCCTCGCTGTCCCTGGATTATGCAGCAGAGCAGGCCAATGGGGGTAATAGCGGATTACTACAGGCATCCGAGGGTGCGTGAACGCGTGTACCTGGACAGGCGCGCCGCGCTGGCACTTAGATGGACAGATGTCCCGCGACGCGAATTTGCCTCAAAGCGCAAGAGACGCAAGCTGCAAAGACAGGCGCTGTAAATATTGCAGTTGCAGACATCCAGGACAGACGCCGGCACCAGGCTGCGGGGCGACAAACATCCGGGCTGCAGGTGTTGCAGCCCGGGCCGTCACGCCAGCAAAGCGACTTAATCAGAACGCAGGTACAATCGCGCCCTTGTATTTTTCTTCGATGAATTTTTTCACATCGTCAGTCTGCAATGCCTTGATCAGCTTCTCGATAGCCGGTGATTTGGCTTTGTCTTCCGTAGTTGCCACCAGATTGGCATAAGGCGAGTCGGCGCCTTCAATGAACAAGGCGTCTTGGGTCGGATTCAGGCCCGCTTCCAGCGCATAGTTGGTGTTAATCAACGCCAGATCCACGTCATCGAGCACCCGCGGCAATGTAGCGGCTTCCAGTTCCTTGAATTCCAGATTCTTGGGATTTTCTGTCACGTCCCTTGCAGTGGCCAGCAGATTCGCAGGGTCTTTCAGTTTGATCAGGCCCTGTTTCTGCAACAACAGCAAGGAGCGCGCGCCATTGGACGGGTCGTTAGGAATGGCAACAACTGCGCCGTCCTTGATCTCGGAAACATTTTTGATTTTCTTGGAGTATGCGCCAAACGGCTCAACATGGACCAGGCCGACTGAAACCAGCTTGGTGCCCTTTTCCTTGTTGAACGTGTCCAGATAAGGCTTGTGCTGGAAGAAATTGGCATCCAGCTGCTTATCGGCAACTTGCTGGTTGGGCTGCACATAGTCGGTAAAGACCTTGACGGTCAGGTCAACCCCTTCCTTGGCCAGCGCAGGCTTGATGTGCTCAAGCAGTTCGGCGTGCGGCACCGGCGTAGCGGCCACACTCAGTTTCTCGTTGGCAGCCGCTGACAGGCTGATCAGGGAACCGGCTACAAGCAAGCCACCCAGAATGTGTTTTAAGTTCATTTGCAATACTCCTTATTGCTATTTTCGGTTGAAATGTTGAACCAGATAATCACCCACGGACTGCACCAGCTGCACCATGAGGATCAGAATAACCACAGTAATGATCATGACTTCGGTCTGATAGCGCTGATAGCCAAAACGGATGGCCAGATCACCCAGGCCGCCACCGCCGATCACCCCGGACATGGCCGAATAGCTGATCAGCATGATCGTGGTAACAACCACTGCACTGATAATACCGGTTGTGGCTTCGGGTAGCAGCGCCCACAGCACAGTCTGGCGCGAATTGGCACCCATGGCCCGACATGCTTCAGATATGCCCGGATCGAGCTCGCGCAGGACATTTTCGACCAGACGCGCGAAGAACGGCGCGGCGCCAACGACCAATGGCGGTATCGCCCCGCCTACGCCAAGCGCACTGCCCATGATCAGGCGGGTAAACGGAATCAGCACAATCAACAGAATCAGAAACGGCACCGAACGCAAAATATTGACCACCAGCGACACAGACTGGTAAATAGGCTTGTTGGCCAGCAACTGGCGGTCACTGGTCAAAAACAGATAAACGCCCAGCGGCAGGCCGATGATCACGGTCCACAACAGCGACCAGCCGGTCATCAGCAAAGTATCGATCGTGGCCTCTCCGATGAGGGGCCAGTCCAGCGTACTCCAATTCATGCTCTCAATACCTCGTAATTGACCTGATTATGCCGAAAAAATGCCTCCAATGGCTCATAGCGCGAAGGATCGGCATCCACAGCCAGCACCAGCTGCCCATAGGGCGTATCCTTGATTTTGCCGACTGCCCCTGCAGGATGCTCAGATTTACATCCAGATCGCGGCTGGCCTGGCTCAACAGCGGTCGCGCCGTGCTGTGCCCGCGGTAGGTCAGGCGCACGATGCGGCCCGGCACGCCTTCGATCAATTCTTTCCAGCCATCGGCATCGACGCCGCTCTCGGAGAGCAGTGACAGCGTTGTTGCATGCTGTGGATGCAAAAAAACCTCGACTACCTCGCCCGATTCGGCGATCCGGCCATTGTCGATAATCGCCACGCGATCACAGACGCTGCGGATCACATCCATGCTGTGGGTGATCAGCACCACGGTAATGCCAAAGCGCCGGTTAATGTCGAGCACCAGGTTCAGGATCGACTGTGTCGTTTCCGGGTCCAGCGCACTGGTGGCCTCATCACACAGCAGCAGCTCCGGCTCATTGGCCAGCGCGCGCGCAATGCCCACCCGCTGTTGCTGCCCACCCGATAGCTGCCTGGGGTACTTGTAAGCATGGTCTTGCAGTCCGACCAGCTCCAGCAATGCCAGCGCCCTCTCGGTTCTTGCCTGTTTGTCCATTCCGGCCAGGCGCAGGGGGAAGGCCACATTTTGCAGCACAGTGCGGCTGGTAAGCAGATTGAAGTGCTGGAATACCATGCCGATCTTGTGACGCAAGGTTCGCAGCGCGGCTTCACTGATTTTGGTGATGTCCTGACCGTGTAGCAGCACACTGCCGCTGGTGGGACGCTCCAGCAGATTGAGCATGCGTATGAGGGTGCTTTTGCCGGCGCCGGAACGGCCGATAATGCCGAAAATTTCGCCCTGGGCGATGTCCAGACTGACGCCGGCCAGCGCCTCGACCACTTTGTCGCGGGAAGCGTAGGATTTATGAATATTTTTTAGCTCAATCAACGTACATACTCTGAAAATCGGTGTGGTTTAAACGAATTTTATATTACCTGTATAAATTTGTTTTTATTTGAATATTGCTTATGGGTATATAGAATTGACGAAAAAGCAGGGTGCAAGAAAACAAACAAAGCAGCAGGAAACGGCGTCCGGACCCTCACGCGGGTGGCCCATCCGTACGATACTGTGGTCCAACGATTGATCTGGCTCCCTGCTGATACGGCGGCGCCGGAACAACCTGACTCTGGCCGCGTACCGTCATGTGCAATGCAGGCTGCTGATTACAGCGTGCTGATACAGGGGTGCCTATGGCGCTATTCTGCCACAATCACGCTGGCAGCACGATTGCCGCATGCTCATTCACTGCCCGTCCTCTGCGGCAAGCCGCCCCTTACTCGTTGCGGAATCCGGCACACTCACATGAGCCTGGCTTGCCTTGCAGCGCGGCCGCCAACCGCTATCGTTGCCCTGAAAAGAAAATACCGTGCCAGGGCACGGTATTTTTTTATGGCCAGTGAGCCATCGCCAGAGCGGCAGATCAGACCGGCCAATGAACAACCATATGTCTTATTGCAGTGCGATTTCTACATCAACACCAGCAGGCAAATCCAGGCGCATCAGCGCGTCAACGGTTTTATCTGTAGGATCAACAATGTCCATCAGACGTTGGTGCGTACGGATTTCGAACTGGTCACGTGATGTTTTGTTCACGTGAGGTGAACGCAGTACGTCGTAGCGTTTGATGCGGGTTGGCAGTGGAACTGGGCCACGGACAACGGCACCGGTGCGCTTTGCTGTATCCACGATTTCAGCAGCTGACTGGTCGATAAGCTTGTAGTCAAATGCTTTAAGGCGAATACGGATTTTCTGGTTTTTCATGGGAATTCCTAAAGAACAATTATAAAGAACGAACTACCTGATCAGGGTAGCGACAAAGACGCCCGACAGTCCGAAGACTGCCGGATGCATCTGTAAATATTACTTCGTGATTTTAGCAACCACGCCGGCGCCGACGGTACGGCCATTAACGCGGGCCGCGAATAGTACCTACGTTTACGTGTGGTTTGGTACGTTCAAACTTACCTTTTGCCATAATATCTATCCAATACTTAATCTATCTGAATATGAAAACGTTGCGCCTGCCTGAACCTTTGGAGAGAACAGGCGCAACACCTATTGTGTTTATTTGCTGCGGGCGCTGATGACTTCTTCGGCAACGTTCTTCGGAGCTTCAGCGTATTGCTTGAATTCCATCGTGTACGTTGCACGACCCTGTGTCAGAGAACGCAGATTGGTTGCATAACCAAACATTTCTGCCAGTGGCACTTCGGCTTTAATCACTTTACCGCCACCAACCATATCGTCCATACCCTGAACCATACCACGGCGTGAGGACAAATCGCCCATCACTGTACCGGCGTAATCTTCAGGTGTTTCCACTTCTACAGCCATCATCGGCTCCAGCAGAACCGCCTGGGCCTTGCGCATCCCTTCCTTGAAGGCCATGGATGCGGCCATGCGGAAGGCATTTTCGTTCGAGTCGACATCATGGTAAGAACCGAAGAACAGGGTTACCTTGACATCAACGACCGGGTATCCGGCGACGACACCGGCAGACAGGGTTTCCTGAATACCTTTGTCAACGGCAGGAATGTATTCACGAGGAACCACACCGCCCTTGATCGCGTCAACGAATTCGTAACCGGCGCCACCAGGAGGCAGCGGCTCCAGTTTGAGTACAACGTGACCATACTGACCACGACCACCGGACTGTTTGACGAATTTGCCTTCAACTTCTTCACATACCTTGCGGATGGTTTCACGGTAGGCCACTTGTGGTTTACCCACGTTGGCTTCCACGTTGAACTCGCGCTTCATGCGATCGACCAGAATTTCCAGGTGCAGCTCGCCCATACCGGAAATGATGGTCTGGCCTGATTCTTCGTCACTGCGCACGCGGAAGGATGGATCCTCTGCGGCCAGACGAGACAGGGCCATACCCATTCTTTCCTGGTCAGCCTTGGTTTTTGGCTCGACTGCCTGTGAAATCACGGGCTCTGGGAATACCATGCGTTCAAGCATGATATGCGAATCCACGTCACACAGGGTTTCGCCCGTTGTCACGTCTTTAAGACCGACCACAGCGGCGATGTCGCCTGCCAGCACTTCCTTGATTTCTGCACGGTTGTTTGCATGCATCTGCAGAATCCGGCCGATACGCTCTTTTTTACCCTTGATCGGGTTGTAGACTGTATCACCAGAGGCCAGAACGCCTGAATAAACACGTACGAAAGTCAGCTGACCAACGAAAGGATCGGTCATCAGCTTGAATGCCAGCGCAGAGAATTTTTCCTTGTCATCGGCCTTGCGGGTGATAGGGTTACCCTCATCATCTTCACCGGTAACAGGAGGAATATCGGCCGGTGAAGGCAGATAATCAATCACTGCATCCAGCATGCGCTGCACGCCCTTGTTCTTGAACGCGGTACCACAAAGCATGGGTTGAATTTCACATGCAATGGTGCGGGTACGAATCGCCTGGTGGATTTCCTCTTCGCTCAGCTCGCCGCTCTCAAGGTATTTTTCCATGAGTTCTTCGGAAGCTTCGGCAGCGGTTTCAACCAGTTTTTCGCGCCATTCATTGGCAGAATCCACCAGTTCAGCAGGAATATCCAGGTATTCAAACTTGGTACCCTGGCTGGCTTCGTCCCAGATGATGGCTTTCATCTTGATCAGATCGACCACGCCGGTGAAGGTATCTTCAGACCCGATAGGAATGACGATAGGCACAGGATGGCGCGCAGGCGCGTTTTCAACTGGTCATAAACCTTGAAGAAATTTGCACCGGTACGGTCCATTTTGTTCACAAAGGCCAGACGCGGCACTTTGTACTTGTTGGCCTGACGCCATACGGTTTCGGATTGGGGCTGAACGCCGCCTACTGCACAGTAAACCATGCAGGCGCCATCGAGCACGCGCATGGAACGCTCAACTTCAATCGTGAAGTCAACGTGTCCGGGCGTATCGATGATATTGATGCGGTGTTCCGGATAGTTACCCGCCATGCCCCGCCAGAAAGCGGTGGTCGCGGCTGAAGTAATGGTGATACCGCGTTCCTGTTCCTGCTCCATCCAGTCCATCGTTGCTGCACCATCGTGCACTTCACCGATTTTATGGCTCACACCGGTATAAAACAGAATGCGTTCTGTTGTTGTCGTTTTACCGGCGTCAATGTGGGCAGAAATACCGATGTTGCGGTATCGTTCGAGCGGGGTTTTGCGGGCCATGGTTGTGTCCTTAAATTACCAGCGGAAATGGGAGAAGGCTTTGTTGGCCTCTGCCATTTTGTGTGTGTCTTCACGCTTTTTCATTGCAGCGCCGCGGCCTTCGGCCGCATCCATCAGCTCCCCGGCAAGACGAAGGTCCATGGATTTTTCACCGCGTTTTTTGGCGGCTTCACGCAGCCAGCGCATTGCCAGCGCGAGGCGACGAACGGGACGGACTTCGACGGGTACCTGATAGTTGGCACCACCCACGCGACGGCTTTTGACCTCGACGATGGGTTTGATGTTGTTGATTGCCAGGTTGAACACTTCAATAGGTTCTTTACCTGTTTTGGCCTGAACATGATCAAGCGCGCCATAAATGATACGTTCTGCGACGGCTTTCTTGCCTGCCAGCATGACAACGTTCATGAATTTTGCAAGATCAACACTGCCGAATTTTGGATCAGGCAGGATCTCGCGTTTTGGTACTTCGCGACGACGTGGCATTGTACTTCCTTAGAGTGTCTGTTTCAGTTGAACCACTTGCGTGGCCGTGGCTGCCTATATGAGAGGTCAGCCCCTTACGTACCGCAGATAATTTTTTCTCGCAGCTGCGGCTGCACGCTTACCAACCGGTGGGAAGGAAGCATTTTTTTGTGCGTGAGCACCAAACCGGATGAAACCGTTGAAAAAGCGAATTAGGCTTTCTTCGGACGTTTTGCACCGTATTTGGAACGCGACTGTTTACGGTCCTTGACGCCTTGCAGGTCAAGTGAACCGCGCACGATGTGATAGCGCACACCCGGGAGGTCTTTTACACGACCGCCACGAACAAGAACCACGGAGTGTTCCTGCAGGTTGTGACCTTCACCACCGATATACGAAATAACTTCGAAACCGTTGGTCAAGCGCACTTTGGCAACTTTACGCATCGCAGAGTTAGGTTTTTTAGGTGTGGTGGTATACACGCGAGTGCATACGCCACGACGCTGAGGGCAGTTTTCAAGTGCAGGACTTTTGCTGCTCTCATGGCTGCTTACGCGCGGTTTACGCACGAGCTGGCTGATGGTTGGCATGACCTTCTATCCTATTTCATGTACAGAAAACCTGTACCGATTTATATTTGCGTCTGTTTTACGTACTGACGTTAATGTACGCCCGGGGAAGAATGGACAGCAAAGTCGCGATGGTAGCGCCGGCATATGACCGGAGCGTGTCGGGACTGTTCGGACAGGTTTTTCTCTTGCTGAAAAAACCTGTACAGGCTTTGTGCGCTAGACAGATGACCAACACGACTGTTGCTTTTATGCACGTTGCTGTGTTGCCCGCCTGCATGTTGCTTTGGCACGACATTCTGACCAGGATACTGCTCTTAAAATTGTGCTCCCGAAGATGTCTTCGCGCCCGATTGTGAAAGAAAGCTCCAGAGAAGTTTGCGTGAAACGTTCAATGAAATATTGCTTTGCCACAAATTACCGGGGCCAGCCGCGTTACATGTTCTGCTTCCTGATTGATGCGCCTTGCGCTAAGCGCATGTATGCGCCAGGCTGCAACACCAACTCGAAACCAGCATCATTTCACCAGGAAAACCATAAGCTTTCCATAAACCCAGAAGCCACGCGCAAATATCACGCACACGCAACTGAAAGCGTCAAAAGGCGCCTTTCACAAAGCGCCTGTCGGCGAAACGACCATATAACAGAGACCTTAAAACAACCAAAGAGCAACAAGTCTTACTGCTATTACCTAGCACTATTTCCACTAGGTAGCCCGTCACATTAACACAATCCCTATAAAACGTCAAGAAAACAGTACGTTGCACCCCTTAAGAATCGCACAGCCAGGGCCTGACAAAAGGCCGGAAAATGCTTCGGCCTTTACGCTCTTTAGTGAAATAGTCCATAAAAAACAACGGTTTTGCTATAATTGCCTACTAAATTCCCGCCTTGCGGGGCCATGCGCCAGGCCAGCGATCCTGCGCCTCGCCATACTAGGAAAAAAAATCACATGAAGATTGCCATACTAGAAGATGATCTCGCCCAGGCGGCGCAAATGGTGCAGGCTGTAGAAAACATGGGGTATGGCTGCACACATTACAGTTCAGGCAAAGAACTCATGTCTGCTCTGCGGGATCCTGAAATGTTCAATCTGCTCATTCTGGACTGGGAACTGCCCGAAATTACCGGCAAGGATGTCCTGACCTGGGTGCGCAGCAACATTGGGTATTCCCTGCCGGTGCTGTTCCTGACCAGTCGGACCAGCGAAGAAGACCTGGTCGAAGCCATTGAGGCCGGTGCCGACGATTACATTGCCAAACCCTATACGACACAGGCCCTGCGTGTGCGCATACTATCGCTGCTGCGCCGCGCCAATCCGGCCGATGTTGACAATACCGTGATTGAAGTCGGCCCCTATCACATCGACACGCAAATGCGTTCGGTACGCCTGCACAACGAAGTGGTTGCCCTGGCGCCCAAGGAGTTTGACCTGGCGGTTCTGTTTTTCCGCAACATGGGGCGGCTGTTTTCTCGCGATGCGCTGAGCGCATCCATCTGGAATCGCGAAATTCCCGCCACCTCCCGCACGCTGGACACGCATTTGTCCAACGTCAGGCAAAAGCTGCAGATTCGCCCCGAGAACGGGCTACGCATTGTGTCATCGTACGCACTGGGCTATCGCCTGGAAACGGTGACAGAGCCTGCTGCCACAGACACCCAGGCACAGCCTAAACAGACCCGCGTCTCCGGTCTCTCATGAACACATCCAGAGCAATCCTGGTATATCTGCTGTCCTTGCTTATGATCGGCGCGCTGGTCAGCAGCCCGGCTTTCGGTCAGGCAACGGGCGCGCGTGGCGACTATTTCACCTATCGATTTCTTCCCGGCGATATTCTGCTGACGCTGTCCCAGCGCTTTACCCAGAATCAGGAAAACTGGAAAACCATTCGCAAAATCAACGGCATAGCCGATCAATACAAGATTCCTGTCGGCTTTGAACTGAAAATCCCGTTTTCCCTGATTGACGAGATCCCTGCGAGCGCGACCATTTCTCACTTGCGCGGACAGGCGTTTCTTAACGGTTCGCCGATCACGCAAGTTGGTGGCCAGATCAACGAGGGCGCGGTCATTACGACGGGCCCCAACAGCAACGTTACTCTGACGCTGCCGGACAACAGCAAGGTTCTGGTACCGGTCAACAGCACCATCACCGCAAAACGGCTGCAGCGCTTTTCGGGCACAGGCTATATCGACGCCATCTTCACCATCGACCGCGGCGAAGTCCAGAGTCATGTCAACCCGGGCGGCGAAGGCGTGGGGCGCTTTGAAATCCGAACTCCGGTAAGTGTTACCGGGGTTCGCGGCACCATCCTGCGTGCGGGAACGCACCAGGACAAGGGCGGCGCCTACAGCGCCATCATCAAGGGCCAGGCCGATTTTTCGCCAGCCGATGGGGCCACGCTTACCAGGCTAGGTAATAACCAGGGTACGGTAACCGACGCTGCCGGAAAACCTTCGGGAACATACGCATTGCTGGCGCCGCCGGTTTTACATCCGATGGGCGCGCAATCACACAATCGTCAGCTTCGTTTTGATCCGGTTGCTGGTGCCGTTGCCTATGAACTTGTCCTGGCTGAAGACAGCGAGGGTTATGACGTACTGTGGAGCCAGCGCATTACCGGCACCACGGCGACCCTGCCGGCAGTACGCAATGGTACTGTCTACGTGCTGGTACGCTCCGTTGACCAGCAGATGCTGACGGGCGACCACGCGGTGCTGCAAATCGAGCAAACGATGAATACGATCAATGATGGACAGGGATCGCCCGTCGGCGTCGGTAACGGCAGCTACCTGCTGCGGCCCGCGTTTTAAGCGGCGGCAGGCGTAATGCTGGGTACGCTTGGCCGACGCTTTCATCGGGAATGGGTTCTGGTTACACTGCTGATCCTGACCGTAACTGCAGTATGCAGCCAGTTTTCGCTTCTGTCGCGTTTCAGTTTTACCCTGTACGATGTAGCTGTCAATTACACAAAAGCGCGGCAGCCCGCGCCGGACATTGCCATTGTCGTCATCGACGACAAGAGCCTGACACAAATCGGTTTCTGGCCATGGGAGCGCAATGTTCACGCGAATCTGCTGACATCGCTGCGCAATGCGCGCGCTGTGGGATTCGATATTCTTTTTGCCGATGCCGACCCCCATGACCCCCAGGGTGATCAACAGCTGGAGCAGGCCATTGAACGCAATGGCACGGTGGTGCTGGCCAATTTTCTGACTGATCCCGGCCAGCAATTGCCGGTCAATCCCATCGCCAAACTGGCAGATGCCGCCCGTGCGCTTGGCTTTATCAATATTGTGCCCGATTCCGACGGCATGGTGCGCCGCATCCGTTTGACCGCGCCCCAGGACAACACGCAACAGCATTTTGCCCTGGCGATGCTGGCCGCCGGCGGCGATTCCGCCACGGTCGCCTCGCTCGCCGCACGCAGCACGCAACGCCCCTATCTGATCCCCTATGTGGGCTCCCCGCTCACCTTCCCCATGATTTCATACAGCGACGTGCTGTTCGGTCGTATTCCAGCCAGCTATTTCAACAACAAGTATGTCCTGATCGGCGCATGGGGAACCGGGATGGGCGATCGTTTTCCGACGCCGACCGCCACGAGCACCGTAGACAATATGTCGGGCGTCGAAGTCCTGGCCAACGTGCTGCAAGCGGCGCGTGAAGACAACTGGATTACCGAGCCCGGGACGTGGACGCACACATTGATCTCCCTGGTACCGGTGCTGTTGTTATTAATTGCGATCAGGCAACTGTCGCCCCGTCGAGTCCTGTTTGCCACGCTGGTGGCGCTGTTACTGGTGCTGGCCGGTTCACTGCTGACACTGGCCCTGGCCAGCTACTGGGTGTCTCCTGTCGCAGCCATGAGCGGGATTGCGCTGACCTATCCCGTCTGGAGCTGGCGCACGCAGGAAATTGCCCTGAACCAGATGAGTTGGGAAATGAGTGAACTCAATCGCGAGTACCCCCTGCTACGGGCAGAGATGGAATTGGCCGATGTGCCCCAGAAATTTCATTTGTCATTAAACGAACGAATCATGGAGTTGCGCTTTGCGCTGAACCGGGTGCGTTCACTACGCCAGTTCATCAGCGACAGCTTCAACGCCATTCCGGACCCCGCCCTGGTCTTTGACGCCAGCCATCAGCTCACGCTGTGGACCGGTAGCGCCAAACGATATATGGCCAGCCTGGGCGATCTGGCGCTGACCGAAGGGCTGCCGGTGCAGACCTTGCTCACTGCCATTATTCCCGATGCGTCGATATGTCGTGAACTGACGGCAGCCATTGAACATCCTGAGCGCGCCCTATCGGGGCAAATGTCGGAGACCGACAATGCGGCAACCGGCATTCATGCCGAGGAAGGATTCGAAGTGCGTGATCGCGCCGGCAATGACCTGTTGCTCAAATCCATGCCGACCTATACTGCCGGCCATCGCCGCTCGGGATATATCCTGAACCTGATCGATATTAGTGCGCTGCGTCAGGCCGAACGCAAGCGTGATGACACCTTGCGATTTATCTCGCATGACATGCGGGCGCCGCAAAACTCCATCCTGGCATTGATCGATCTGCAGGCAGATGCGACGCGCGCCTTGCCCACCGACACGCTGTTGCAACGCATCAGCCATTTATCGGAAAGAACCATTGGTCTGGTGGAAGACTTCGTACAGTTTACGCGTGCAGAAAAGGCGGACATCGAATTTGTACCGCTTAATCTGAGTGATCTGTTGCAGGACGCCATCAATGAACTCTGGGTCGATAGCCGGGCGCGCAATATTTCGATTGTGAGCGACATCACACCGCTATGCGCCTTTATCAAAGGGGATCAGTCTTTGCTGATGCGCTGCCTGGGCAATTTGCTGGACAACGCCTTCAAATACAGCGCAGACAATACAACGGTTACCTGTAGCCTGGCCTCGGCAGGCGACTTCTGGGAGGTGAGCATACGCGACCAGGGATGTGGCATCAGCGAGCAAGATCAGCAACACCTGTTCACGCTATTTACCCGCGTGGGCGCGGCCCGTGAACAAGACCCCGGGGGGCTGGGCCTGGGTCTGGTCTTTGTCAAGACCGTGGTCACGCGCCATCATGGCGATATTCGCGTACAGTCGACGCCAGGCGTCGGGTCTACTTTTATCGTCCGCCTGCCTAAGGATGAGGCTGAAGAATCCGCCGCGCTTTCTCTATAACCGGCATATCCACCATCTGGCCATCCAGCTTGAACGCCGCCCGCCCGCTTTTCTCATGTTCATTCAGTACCCGCTGGGCCCAGTCCTTTTCCTGCGCCGTTGGTTCAAATACCTCATGAATCACCGCCAGTTGGGCAGGATGAATGCAAAGCGCGCCTGCAAACCCCATGCCTTTGGCCAGCGAGACTGATTTTCTGAGTCCGTCGGTATCAGCAATATCCGGAAACACGCCGTCCAGTGGCGCATCAATGCCCGCCGCCCGGCTTTGGATTACCAGTTGCGGACGCACTGCCGCCAGCAGTTGCTGCGCTCCTTGCGAATCGCGATCCATGTTCAGGTCCAGCGCCAGATCCAACGCACCAAAAGACAGGCGCGCTACACCAGGAGCCTGGCACAGCTCGGGCAGGCGCATAATGCCCAGCGCGCTTTCAATAATCGGGTAGACCGGCTTTTTGGCCATCCCCGCAGCCTTGATCTGCGATTCGCTTTCGGCCTTGGGCAGCATTACACCCGTGATATTCGCAAGCTTCGCGCAGACGGCAATATCATCGTTGAACCAACGACTGCGCGCATCATTGACGCGCAACAGAAACTGCTGCTCGGGATTGGTAGTGGCAAATTCGCGCAGCGCATCGCGTGCGCTTTGCTTGGCATCCTGCTCCACCGCATCTTCCAGATCAACGATGACAATATCGGCGCCACTGGCCAGCGCCTTGGGAATTCTGTCAACCCGGGTGGCAGGGACAAACAGCGCGGATCGCATTTTCATGACTGGCAAACTCCTTGATTATTATGGGGCGGCGGCGCTTTCGCCCCCGCTTGTGTGTATTGACTGGCCGTCAGACGATACCGGCAGATTGCCACTGACTGACTGTGTCTTCATCATAGCCCAGTTCATCCAGGATCGCGGTCGAATGCTCGCCAAGCGCGGGGACCGCATCAATGCGAAAGTCGTAGCTGTTATTTACGCCGGGCGGCAAAAAGGTCGGCAGGGTTCCCACCGGACTGCCCATTTGCGTCCAGCGATTGCGCGCCTTCAGTTGCGGATGGTCCCATACCGCCTTCATGTCGTTGACACGCGCATTGGCAATCCCCGCTTTTTCCAGGCGTTCGATGATCTGCTCATCATCATAGGCAGCGAAGGACTGGATAATCAAATCACGCAAGGCGTCGCGATTGGTCGTGCGCATCGTGTTGGAAGCGAAGCGGGCATCTGTGGTCAACTCGGGTTTTTCCAATACCTGTTCGCAGAATATTTTCCATTCACGCTCATTCTGCAATCCCAGCATGATGGTTTTGCCGTTGCCCGCCAGAAACGGCCCATAAGGGTAAATGGCGGCATGCGCAGCGCCTGCCCTTACCGGTGGCGGAGCGCCGTCATAGGTGTAATACAGGGGAAAGCCCATCCACTCGACCATGCTCTCCAGCATGGTCAGGTCAATATGACTGCCCTTGCCGGTTTTGCCACGCTGCAATAGCGCAGACAGGATATGGGAATACGCATACATGCCAGCGGCAATATCGGCAATGGAGCAGCCCGCCTTGGCCGGTTCATTGGCGCTACCGGTCACAGAGACAAAGCCGCTCTCACTCTGGATCAACAGGTCATAGGCTTTTTTATGCTCGTAGGGGCCGCCGGCACCATAGCCCGAAATATCACACACCACCAGGCCGGGGTACTGTTCGTGCAGGGCATCGAACGAGAGCCCGAGGCGAGCCGCCGCACCAGGCGCCAGGTTCTGCACCAGCACATCCACCTGGGGTAACAGGCGAGCCAGCACTTCTTTGGCCTGTGGGCTTTTCAGATCCAGAGTAAGGCTTTCCTTGGAGCGATTGGTCCAGACGAAGTGAGACGCCATGCCGTTGACGCGTTCATCGTAATTGCGGGCAAAATCGCCCACACCGGGCCGCTCCACCTTAATGACGCGCGCGCCAGGTCGGCCAGTTGCCGGGTGCAAAATGGCGCGGCAATCGCGTGCTCCAGGCTCAGGACAGTGATGCCGTCAAGCGGGCGAACGCCGGTTGATTGTTCTGTTTTCATTTGAAAGTTACCTCTGCTGTCTGGGCAACGCTGCCCTCTTGTTCGGCCCATAGGCGGGCGCGGCCCGCTTCGGTGATCACGCCCTGGGCACGAAACTCGGCCGGGGCAATCAGCGGACGGTGACCGCGAAAGGAAAAACCGGTCACGGTTTTATCGGGGTTGGCATGGCAAAACGCCTGCAACAGACGGGTTGCAATCATCGGGCCGTGCACCACCAGACCGGGATAGCCTTCGGCTTGCGTGACATAGGGATGATCATAATGAATGCGATGGCCATTGAAAGTTACCGCAGAATAACGAAACAGCAGGGTGCTGGTCGGTATAACGGGCTCGGACCAGGTGCCAGCCTCGGCCGCTTCGGTACCGCCCAGTTTGGGGGCCGCAGGTTCACGATAAACAATATCCTGTTCCTCATGGATGCACAGTTGACCATCCTGTTTGTACTCATGCGTCACGGTCACAAACAGCAGTTTGCCGGTACTGCCCTGCTTTTCGCGAATGGCAGAAATAGTCGAGATACGTTCGCCGTCACGTCCGACCAGCAACGGCTGGTGAAACTGTAGTCGGCCACCGGCCCACATGCGGTTGCGATCATCGGCAGGCGGCAAAAAGCCGCCCCGCTTGGGGTGTCCATCCTGGCCAAGCTGGTCCTGCGGCGCCGGCTCAATGAATAGCGCCCATTGCCACAAGGCAGGCAATGCCTGCCCGGCAGCGGGCGCGGTCGTCTCCAGCGAGGCCGCTATTTTTCTTACATGAGAAGGGTTAATAAAATCCTGCGCCACTTCCTGGCGACCAATCCAGTCGGAAAGGTTGGACTGCTGAGCATCCTGAGTCATTCGCACTGTTTCCTGACAATAATAAAATAATACATTCTTCGGTAGCGGCCGGCGCGTCGTGTCATAGACGTATCTGAAAGCAGCACGGGCTGGCTTGCAGCAGCATCCCGGTAATGCGGCGCTCGCCACAGATCGGTTGGTTCTGCGCGCGCCTCATACAAGCACCGCTCATCCAAGCACAATTGCAATAGCACAATTGTAATAGGCTTGTGCGCGCCCGCGGCGACTCATCCTCGCTGCTAAGCCTGGCCTGAGCCTGAACCGGCCATTCATGAAAACCCGGCATGCCTGCGGGCGCTAAATCGAGCCACCAGCCAAAACCTGATAGCCATGAGCATAACCCTTAGGATCTCCGCAGGGAATTATTAATCCTGAAAGGGGGACTTTACCTGACCCTATGGCGGCCGATGTCCGGGATGCGCCGGCATTGCCTGGGCACTATCCGGACCTCGCCTGAGCATGAATGGGGATTGCCTGGGAATGACGCAGGCCTTTAGCCCGGCGTTTGACGGGATAGTCGCAGACAGGTGACATATAACCGGCAAGAAGGCGGCCGCCCGACGCAACCGATGGTCCGGCGCCCCCGATCGCTTGTTGCGTCCCGGCTTAGCGCTTGCCGCGCTTGAGATTGCGCAGGCGGCGCTCCTCTTCGGCCGAACCGGCCTCGCCCGCCTCGCCCGCATCCGCCTGCATCAGCGCCACCAGTTCCTGCGCGAAAGACGGCAAATCTTCCAGCCGACGCACGCACACATACAACCGCCGCAATGCCCAACTGTCGCTCAGATGAATAATCTTCAGCGGCATGTTGGCCACATAGCGCAACGCCGCCGTTTCAGGGATCACGCCAATGCCGGCGTTGGCTGCGATCATCCGGCAGGCCGCTTCAAAGCCGCCTACTTCGACGCGAAAACGCAAGGGGCTGCCCAGCGTTTCGGCGGCCTGCTTCAAAAACGCATGAATTGCACTCCACTCAGACAAGCCGACGAACTCATAGGACAGCGTTTCTGCAAATGCCAGTTCATCGTATGCCGCCAGCCGATGATTCTGCGAAGTGACCAGCACCAGGTTATCGGAACGGTAGGGAATGAAACGTACGCCATCGTCAGAGGCGATCTGGTCTTCGTCTATGCCGGCCACCACGCCAATATCGGCCAGCCCTTCGCTGACCAGCTTGACGATACGATAACTCAGGCGTTCGCGCAGTTCGACGCTGACATCCGGATGCAGGGCAAGATAGCGGCTCAGGATGTCTGGCATGAATTCGTTCATGGCGGTGGTATTGGCATACACCCGCACCTTGCCTTGATGCCTTCGGCAAATTCGCGGATATCGCCACGCAAATGCTCCAGCTGACGCAGCACAATATGGGCATGGCGCACAAAAGCCTCGCCTGACGGGGTCAGCGTGACGCCCTGGCTGTTACGGTACAGCAAGGCCGTTCCCAGATTGTTTTCCAGGTTTTTCACCCGGTTGCTGGCCGCCGGCAGCGACAGGTGCGAGCGCTCGGCGCCTTTGGTCAGGCTGTTCACTTCGCTGATGTGCACCATCAGTTGCATGTCCGTGAGGTCAAAATGCATCGCCATCTGCGGTGCTCCTTAATAAACGCTAAAGTCTTAGTTAAGCAAACATCAATATTCAGAACCGGTGCAATCTGTCAAAGTACAGGCTGTTCCTGTTAACATTTCCGAGACTTCCATCATGCAACATCAAGCTGACGCCTACCAGGACATTCGCGATGCCATTCGTGATTTGTGCGCCCAATTTCCTGCTGAGTATTTTCGTGATATTGACGAGAAACGCGCCTACCCCGAGGCCTTTGTCAATGCCCTGACCGAGGCTGGCTGGCTGGCTGCCCTGATTCCCCAGGAATATGGTGGTTCGGGCCTCAGTCTAACTGAAGCGAGCGTCATCATGGAGGAGATCAACCGTTGTGGGGGTAATTCCGGAGCCTGCCACGGCCAGATGTATAACATGGGTACACTGCTGCGCCATGGATCGGACGAGCAGAAAAAACGCTACCTGCCCAGATCGCTACCGGCCAGTTGCGTTTGCAGTCCATGGCTGTGACCGAACCGACCACGGGCACCGACACCACCAAAATCAAAACCACCGCCGTCAAAAAAGACGGCCGCTACGTGATCAATGGCCAGAAAGTATGGATTTCCCGTGTCCAGCATTCTGATCTTATGATTCTGCTGGCGCGCACCACCCCGCTGGATCAGGTCACCCGCAAGTCCGAGGGTATGTCCATTTTCCTGGTCGATATTCACGCTGCCCTCAAGGGTGGCATGACCCTGCAGCCTATCCCGAACATGGTGAACCACGAAACCAACGAGCTGTTTTTTGACAATCTCGAACTGCCTGAAGAAAGCCTGATCGGCGAAGAAGGCAAGGGGTTCAAATATATCCTTGACGGCTTAAATGCCGAACGCACGCTGATTGCGGCCGAATGTATCGGCGACGGTTACTGGTTTATCGACAAAGTCAGCGCCTACGTCAAGGAGCGCAAGGTGTTCGGTCGCCCTATCGGCCAGAACCAGGGCGTACAGTTTCCTATCGCCAAGGCCTTCATCAATATCGAAGCGGCCAGCCTGATGCGCTATGACGCGGCGCGCCGTTTTGATGCCAAACAGGCCTGCGGCACCCAGGCCAATATGGCCAAGCTGCTGGCCTCGGAAGCCTCGTGGGAAGCAGCCAATGCATGTTTGCAGTTCCACGGCGGCTTCGGCTTTGCCAATGAATACGATGTAGAGCGCAAGTTCCGTGAAACCCGCTTGTATCAGGTCGCGCCTATTTCAACCAATCTGATTTATTCTTATGTTGCCGAGCACGTTCTGGGCCTGCCCCGTTCGTTCTGATCCGGCCCATTATTATCCGTTTTTTGTCCAGGAAGCCTGTTATGACACAAACGCCCAGCGCCACTCTCGCCGAATTTTCCGCCACGCTCAGCTATGAGATGATTCCTGCAGCGGTTATTGCCCGCTGTGAAGATTTTCTGCTGGATACCTTTGGTTCCATGCTCGCAGGCTATCCGGCGCGACCGGTCAAATCGATCCGTGATTTTGCACTGGCCATGGGCCCGGCCCAGGGCAGTGCGCAAATCATCGGCTCTACGCAGACCACCTCGCCGCTGTTCGCCGCGCTGATCAACGGCGCTGCGGCGCATATGGTGGAACAGGACGATGTACATAACGGCTCGGTATTTCATCCGGCGGCTGTCGTGTTTCCTGCAGCGCTGGCCGTGGCCCAGGAGACGGGCGCTTCCGGTCGGGATCTGCTGACTGCCTGCGTCGCCGGCTACGAGGTCGGCATTCGTGTGGGCGAGTTTCTGGGGCGTTCGCACTACCGTATCTTTCATACCACCGGCACGGCCGGCACCATTGCGGCGGCCGTGGCCGCCGGCCGGTTGATGGGACTGTCGCCTGCGCAAATGCTCTATGCCATCGGCTCGGCCGGCACCCAGGCCGCCGGCTTGTGGGAGTTTTTGCGTACTGCCGCCGATTCCAAGCAGCTGCATACGGCCAAAGCGGCTGCCAATGGCCTGACCGCCGCCTGGCTGGCGCGCGATGGTTTTACCGGCGCCAAACAGATTCTCGAAGGCGCACAGGGCATGGGCGCAGGTATGTCCAGCGATGCCGATCCGGCCCGTCTGACCGACCGCCTGGGCTCGCGCTGGGCCCTGGCTGAAACCTCATTCAAGTACCACGCCTCGTGCCGTCATACGCATCCTGCCGCCGATGCACTGGCAAAGGTCATGCAGGACCATGGACTTGCCGCCGCCGATATCAGCCGTGTAATTACACATGTGCATCAGGGCGCCATCGACGTTCTGGGCGCGGTAACCCGCCCCGAGACCGTGCATCAGTCAAAATTCTCCATGGGTACGGTGCTGGCGCTGATCGCTCTGCGCCAGCGTGCCGGCATGCCCGAGTTCGATGCAGCACTCAATGACCAGGCCGTCGCAGACTTTCGCGACCGGGTCGCCATGGAGCTGGACGAAGAAGTTGACACCGCCTACCCACAGCGCTGGATTGGCAAGGTATCGGTCGTGACCCTGGATGGTCGTACGCTGCAGGGCCGGGTCGATGAACCCAAGGGCGATCCGGGCAATACCCTGTCGCGCGAGGAGATTCGTGAAAAGGTTCGCGGGCTGGCCCAATACGGCAAGTCTCTATCGGAGAATCAGGTGCAAACAGGCATGCATGCCATCGAAGAAATTGGCAAGCTGTCGCGCGTGGGCGCCATTTATTGAGTTTGCCAACGCAACGCCCCTGCACTATCGGGGGTTGGCAGCTCACGGTTGGGTTTGTTGTACATGAAGCCGTCGGCGAGGGCTCTTCCAGAGCCGACGGTAAGCGATACCTGTGTTAGCGAGATGACCCGACGACGCGCCGCGCAGGCGACGACGGGCGCGCCAGTGGCTGCTCATGTCACAGTCTGTCAGGTCTGGCCCTGGCCATGTTCTACTGATACCGCTCTCTATAAGCCAGTGGCGATAAGCCGCTATATTTACGAAAAGTATCGCGAAAGGCCTTGGCGTCGTTATAGCCCACCCCGTACATCACATCTGAAATCGTACTGCTGGTCATCTCAAGTTGCCGCTTGGCCGCTTCCACCCGGATACGCTGCTGATATTCCAATACCGATTGCCCGGTGGCCTTGCGAAAGCGCCGCTCCAGCGTGCGTCGCCCCATGGCGAAAGAGTCGCATAATTGCTCTACAGTAATTTTTTCCGAATAGTGCCGTTCCAGAAAGGATTGCACCGGGGTGATGCTTGCGTCGCCATGCGCCTTCCAGCCATTGAAAATGGAAAACGGCAGCTGTGAGTGACGTTCATAATCGAGCTGGAATACCTTGGCACAATAGATGGCTGTGGCCCGGTCCGAGTGCATTTCGATCAGGTGCAGGATCAGGCGGCTGGCCGAAATCGCGCCGCCGCTGGTAAAGACACCCCCATCAAAATCCATGGTTTTCTCGGCATTCCAGCGTACCCGGGGAAAGGCCTGTTGCATGGCCTCCAGGGCCTGCCAGTGCGTCACCGCCCGCAACCCGTCCAGAATACCTGCCGCCGCCAGCAGGGAACTACCCATGCACAGGCTGGCTACCGGCGCACCCTGTGCAAATTTGGCGCCGATCCAGCCGATCAGCTTGGCGTTTTCACTTAACGCTGCGGGCGATGGCGTGGTCGGCGGCACAATATACAGATCCGCTTGCGGAATATCCGGCAACAGATGATCCGGATGGATCGTGTAATGCCCGTTGCCGGCCCGTATGTCGCTTTGCGCGCCCGCCAGCGATACCTCGAACGGCATGGGCAGGTTTTGCTGCTTACGATAGCTGCAGGCTTCGGCAAGACCCAACCTGGCCTGTTCCAGACCGGCAAGATTGACGCCTTGGGGTACAAGAAAAACAATCTGCTTCATGGCACACTCCGCTTGCGGATTTCCGGTAGCACACACGACCGGATACGCGCCCACTATACGGCAGAATGTTGTCGCAATCAACCCGCTCAATTGCCGTTATCTGCACTTTTCAGCCCATGTGTTGCGCCTCTATAGTGTCACCATGTCAACGACAGCCAACCGGAGGTCCTCATGCGCGTCACGCTCTCACCCTATCTGAATTTCGATGGCCAGTGTCGTCAGGCGCTCACGCTGTACCATGCCTGCTTCGGTGGCGAGCTCAAGTTCCAGACCGTGGCCGACAGCCCACCCATGTCGTCCGACTCTGGCTGTGCAGCCTCGTTGTCCAACCCCCAGGCAATCATGCATGGACATCTGGTCAACCAGGACTTTATGATTCTGGGAAGCGACATGAACGGTCCCGCAGGCTATCGTCCGGGCAACGATTTCGGCTTCGGCGTGAGCCTTGACAGTGAAGACAACCTGCGCCGTTGCCTGGAGATTCTCGCCAGCGGCGGCATCATTACCGTGCCACCCGGGCCGGCGCCATGGGCAGACTTGTTCGCGGCGCTTACCGACAGGTTCGGCAAGATCTGGTATCTGAATTACTTTGGCAGCAAATCACCCCGATAATCCTACTGGAGTTCACCATGAATACAGACAACCCCACCCTGCTTTACGTTAATCTGCCGGTCAGCTCGGTTGAAGCGACCAAAACATTTTTCTCGGGCCTGGGCTTTACCTTTAACGCCATGTTCTGCGATGAAAACGCGTTGTGCATGCCCATCAGCCCATGGCAAGTGTGATGTTTCTTCAACAAAAGCGGTTTTCCGACTTCACCCCCAAGCCGGTTGCCGACGCCCACAAAAGCAGTGAAGTGCTGCTCTGTATCAGTCGCGATTCCCGGGAACAGGTAGACGAGTTTACCAACCGTGCCCTGGCGCTGGGTGCGAGCGAAGCCCGGGAACCCCAGGAACATGGCTTCATGTACGGTCGCAGCATAAATGACCTGGATGGCCATATCTGGGAAATCATGTGGATGGATATGACGCAGTTCCCGGGCAATGATGCCGCAACCCAGAGCGACAATTCCACCGCCTAGCAACTGCAAGGGTATTGTGGCGCGCGACAGGGCAACAGGGAAAGCAGAGGCGTTGCGCCACGTGCCGGAATCCGTGGCCGCCAGAAGGCGGTACCGACGTTGCGCATCAATCAGGTGCCCGGCAGGCGTGGCTCGTCGTCTTCAATACCGGTCTGGTTATCTGCTGCCTGGCCGCCAGTTGCCTGCGCCCGTGCCGCCAGCGCTTCCAGAATCAGCTTGTGCCTGCGCTGGGTACACAGGCGCAATATTTCGCGCTTGCGGGAGTCTGAAAAGGTCTGCCATTGAAACCGCTCTTCCCGGTTGCGCAGACAGCCCCGGCACAGGCCGCGGCTGTTCACTTCGCATATCCCCCGGCAGGGGCTGGGAATGTCGAAAAACTCGAGCTGTTCCATTGCTATTTCAGACTGCATATTCACCAGGCATGTTCATCATGGTGGTTACAGTCCGCCCTCGGTCAGTTTTTTCGGGTCAAGCAGCTTGCGCAATTGCGCCTGGCCCAGATCGGTGTTTTCGTCAGCCACGTCGATCACCGGCCGCTTTTCCTTGTATGCCTGCTTGGCGATTTCTGCCGCTTTCAGGTACCCGACCACCGGATTGAGCGCTGTGACCAGAATCGGATTCTTGTCCAGCGCCTCCTGCAGCCTGGCCTCATTGACTTTGAAGGTGGCAATGGCTTTATCGGCCAGCAGGCGCGACACATTGGCCAGCAACTGAATACTGCCCAGCAGGTTGTGGGCAATCATGGGCAGCATGACGTTCAATTCAAAATTGCCTGCCTGCCCGCCCACGGTAATGGCGGCATCGTTGCCGATCACCTGGGCAGCGACCATGGCAGTAGCCTCGGGAATCACCGGATTGACCTTGCCCGGCATGATCGACGAGCCCGGCTGCAGCGCTTCCAGTTCAATCTCTCCCAGGCCGGCCAGCGGGCCCGAATTCATCCAGCGCAGATCATTGGCAATTTTCATGAGCGTGACCGCCGTGGTCTTGAGCTGTCCTGACAGCGCCACGGCAATATCCTGGGAGCTGATATGGGCAAAGAAGTTTTCGGCTGGTTTAAATCGCACCCCCGTCAGCGTACTGATCTGGCGGGCAAACTCAGCAGCAAATTTTGGATGGGCATTGATGCCCGTACCCACCGCGGTGCCGCCCTGCGCCAGAGTCTGCAGCAGCGGCTGCTGCGCCTTAAGCAACTGGATATTCTGTTCGACCTGCACTGCCCAGCCTTCGAGCGACTGGCTCATGCGTACCGGCATGGCGTCCATCAAGTGGGTCCGGCCCGTCTTCACATAGCGATCCACTGCGCGCGCTTTTTTGCGAATCACTTTGGCCAGATGTGTGAGTGCCGGCAACAGTTCTTTGTGCAGTTGCACCGCTGCGCTGATATGAATGGTGCCAGGAATCATATCGTTGCTGCTTTGCCCGTAATTGACATGATCATTGGGGCTGACCGGCTCGCCATACAGTTTACTTGCCAGCGTGGCCAGCACCTCGTTGGCGTTCATGTTGGTGCTGGTGCCCGATCCGGTCTGGTAGATGTCGATGGGAAAATGCACCATGAAATCGCCTTCGAGCAAGGTATCCACGGAAGTTACGATTGCCTGACCCATGTCAGGTGGAATCTGTTTGAGCCTGACATTGGCTTTGGCCGCCGCCGCCTTGGCCAGCAACAGGGAGTGGATAAAGGCAGCTGGCAGACGCTGTCCGCTGATCGGAAAATTATTAATGGCGCGTTGAGTCTGCGCACCATAAAGCGCCTGGGCCGGAACATCCAGTTGTCCCATACTATCTTTCTCGATCCGTGTTTTCATTGCCTGACCTCGTCCGTTCAAAATATGAAAATGCCGCGCTAGGCAATGGCGCTGCCATGCCCTGTCATTCCATTATAAGCACCGCCTGACCAATGAAAGGCAAAGCGGCAACCTGCAATTCAATTTGCCCTGCCCGGCACCTGCACACTATGATAAGAGCGAAGCGCAATCTTTTTCCCTATCACCCTTTTTTCCTGTAAGGATTCCATCATGTCAGCCAGCCGCATTACCTTTTACTCCAACCCACAGTCCCGCGCTGCGGTTATCCACTGGATGCTGGAAGAGTTGGGCGAACCGTACGATACCGTCTATCTGAACTATCAGGGAGCCATGAAAACACCCGAGTATCTGGCCATCAATCCGATGGGCAAGGTTCCGGCCATCATGCATGACGGCCAGGTGGTTACCGAAGGCGCGGCCATCTGCGCATTTCTGGCGGATCAGTACCCGCAGAAAAACCTGGCGCCCGCGATCGACAGCCCCTCACGCGGCGCTTATTATCGCTGGCTGTTCTTTGCGGCCGGGCCGCTGGAGGAAGCGATCACCATGAAATCCCTGGGTATGCCCATTCCGGCGGACAAAAGCGCGATGCTGGGTTTTGGCACACTGGAGCGCACGGTCGATGTGCTGGAGCAGGCTGTGTCCAGCACCACCTGGATTTGCGGCGAGCAGTTCACTGCTGCCGATGTGTACGTGGGTTCGGCAATCCGGTTTTATATGCAGTTCGGTGCACTTGAACCACGCCCTGCATTTAAGGCCTACGTGGACCGCATCACGCAACGGCCTGCCTATCAGCGCAGCGCCAAAATAATGGAACAGGCCATGGCCAAATCGCAGCAGTAAATCAAACCTCTACACGGATCGCATAAAAAGACTGACCCTGAACAAAAAATACGGTCCTTAAATACGGACCGTGAAACGCATTGCCCGGGCCGGTCCCGCAGGCAGCGGCCCGAGCGCGATACTGCAAGGGTCAGGGCAGCGCTGCTGGCGGTCGTCGTCGCACCCGCAGCCTGAGTTCGCTTACCACCACGCTCACGATAATCAATACGGCGCCAAACAGCGCCAGCGCCGAATGTCGTTCGTCGGCAAATACCCGACCGATGATACCTGCCCATACCGGTTCGCCCGCATAAATGACGGTGGCGCGCGTGGCGGAAATATGGTTCTGGGCCCAATTCATCGTGATCTGGATCACCGCACTGGCCAGGCCCAGCACCAGAATACTAATCAGCAGCACGGGCGAGGCCAGATCGGGCATGCCCTCGCCTCGGGCAACCCCGTCAGGCCTGCCAGCAATGATGCAGTGGCCAGTTGCACGATGGTCACCCGCCGCAGATCCACCTGACCGGCAAAACGGCTGATCAGAATCACTTCCACCGCGATCGCGATCGCGCTGAAGACGGTCAGCCACTCCCCCGTACCCGCCCCGCCTTCCATGCTTTGCGGATCAGCCAGCAATACCAGCCCGATAAAGGCCATGGTGGCACCGATCCAGTTCATGAGCGTTGGCGGACGTTTCAGAAACAACCATTGCATCAGCGGGACCAGCGGCACATACAAGGCCGTAATAAACGCCGACTTGCTGCTGGCAATGGTCTGCAGGCCAACCGTCTGCAGGCTGTAGCCCAGAAAAATACACAGACCGATCAGCAGCCCGGCACGCACTTCCAGACTCGTCAATCCGCGCAGAATGCGCAGGGAACACAGCATCATGGCCAGCGCGGCACAGCCAAAGCGCATGCCGACAAAAACGAATGGATCACTGTGCACCAGCGCTTTCTGTACGATCAGAAAGGTGGCGCCCCAGAAGACAGTAATAATCACGAGCGCAATTTCGTAGCGATTAAGCGCAAGCAAAGAAGTGGGTGCAGATTGGCTCATGATGGCGGTTGGTCGCAAGCCCGACAACGTGGCCGGTCACTGCAGGTCTGTCCAGGAGGTAGAATAATGCAGAATGTTAGCAGACCCTGGTGGTTTGCAACTGCCCTTTTTTGCCTGATCAGGAAACACCATGAGTTACTGCGTATTCGTTGCCCAATTGCCGCCAGAATCGGCTTCCCTTCATCGTTCTTACCATGACGAACGTTACGGGTTTCCGGTGAACAATGACAATGAGCTATTTGGCCGGCTGATCCTGGAAATCAACCAGGCAGGGTTGTCCTGGTCGACCATACTGAACAAGGAAGCGAATTTTCTGCGCGCGTATGACAAGTTTGATATTGATACCGTTGCGGCCTACTCTGACGCTGATCGCGAACGGCTACTGCAGGACGCGGGGATCATCCGCAATCGCCTGAAGATCAATGCAGCCATTCACAATGCACAGGTCATTCAGGGACTGCAAAAAGAACATGGGTCCTTCAAGGCCTGGCTGGATCGACACCATCCCATGAATAAAGAAGAATGGGTGCGCCTGTTTCGCAAAACATTCAAGTTCACGGGCGGCGAAATTGTTGGCGAGTTCCTGATGAGTACCGGCTACCTGGCGGGTGCGCACGATGAGGATTGTCCTGTGCACGGCCGGGCCAGGAAGGCTGGTGCCTTGTGGGCCCTGCCATCACAACGGAAATAATTCGCTGACGGTGCTGCGACTCGGGAGGTGCCGGGTACACGGTCCACTTACCTCATTAACACTCTTGCGGTTGCCGCCCCCAGTAGCGGCTGCGCAGGGTGTCGTAAACCAGATTGTAGATATACGCGTAAGGCAGATAGAACAGAATCAGCCCGATGTCGAGCACCAGCGCTTCCCATAAGCCGATGTTCAGCCACCACATCACAAATGGAATTGCCATGACCAACAGGCCCAGTTCAAAACCAATGCTGTGCCAGATCCGCATGATCAGCGTCTTGGTTTTTCCGCTAGCGGCCAGAAAGCGGTCGAACATGGCGTTGTAAACCATATTCCAGATCAGCGCCATAATGGCAATCACAACCGTCACCACCCCCATGTCGGTCATGGAATGACCAGAGAGCACGGCGGCCAGCGGGGCCGATAGCCGATGGCCAGCACTTCAAAAATAAGGGCGTGCAGGAACCGTTCAAGAACCGTCTTGTTTTTTTCCTGACTCGTTGTTGTTTGTTGCATTATTGCCTGCCAGAACCATTTTTGTGTTTGGGGCGCACCAGCGTGCTTTGTCCGAACAGGCTGCGCACCAGGTCCAGCGCCACTTCGGCGGTCTGGTTACGTACATCCAGTGCCGGATTGAGCTCGACAATATCGAGCGAAGCCATGCATTCGGTATCGGCAATCATCTCCATGCATAGCTGGGCTTCCCGATAATTGGGCCCGCCGCGCACGGTAGTGCCTACGCCAGGTGCAATATCCGGATCCAGGAAATCCACATCAAAACTCACATGCAAGTGAGTGTTTTCATCCAGGCCATGCAAGGCCTGTTCCATGGTATGGCGCATACCATGCTCGTCAATGAAACGCATATCGAATACTTCTATGCCCTGCTGATGGATGAATGTTTTCTCACCTTCGTCCACACTGCGAATCCCGATCTGGCGCAACATATCAGCCTGCAATGCCGGCACCTGCCCGGCCATTTCCACCAGCTCTCGCGGCCCATGACCAAACAGGCACGCTACCGGCATGCCATGGATATTGCCGCTGGGTGTCAGGTCGGCCGTATTGAAGTCGGTATGCGCGTCCAGCCACAACACCCGCAGTTTGCGGCCCTGTTCCCTGCAATAGCGCGATACCGCAGAAATTGACCCCACCCCAAGACAGTGATCGCCCCCCAGCATAATGGGGAATCGTCCCTGGCACAGCTCGGCATACAGCGCATCATGGGCCAGCTGGTTCCAGGCGATAACCTGTTCCAGATGCCGGTAGCCTGCCTGTGGCGGCAACCAGGGATTGGGCGGGCCATTCAGATTACCGCAGTCCCGCACCGCGATGCCCAATTGCGCCAGCGTTTGTGTGATCCCGGCAACCCGAATGGCTTCCGGGCCCATGCTCGCACCGCGATGGCCCGCGCCGACATCGGTCGGCACACCGACCAGACTTACTTGCTTGCGTATATCCTGCACTTGACTGTTTCTCCTGACGATTGCGACCAGCGCCGCGACAGGGTTTGACCGGCAGCTGCAATCTCTGATAGGGCGTTTTTGACGACGGTTTATTGTAACCGCAAAAGTGCAAGATCCGAGACCGGCCATGACCGCAAAGTGACCTTGCCACAGCCCTGCCGCTGCCTGTCGTAAACGACTGATCGGCACCACACTCTGATATTTTTACCAGCGGTTACTGTGATCACACTTTAATATTTTCGCTGTGCCAGTTATGATACTCGGCATAAAGTGACAATTTTCACCATAACCAGGAGACATATATGGATTTGCAGGGACGACGTGTATTGATCACAGCCGGTGGCAGCGGCATCGGGCTGGCCATGGCGCATGTTTTCACCAAGGCAGGTGCATCGGTGTTTGTTACCGATATCAACGAAGCTGCGCTCAAAACCTTGAAGTCGCAGTTGCCGCAAGTACATGCCGTCACGGCGGACGCGGGCAATGAGCGCGATGTCGTGCGCAGTGTGGAGCAGGCCGTCCAGGCACTGGGCGGACTGGATATTCTGATCAACAACGCCGGCATTGCCGGCCCGACCGGACCGGTAGAGGATATCACGCTTGCAGAATGGGAAAATACCCTGCGCATCAACATCACCGGCCAGTTTCTTTATGTGCAGAATGCGTTGCCGCATTTGCGCAAGGGAACCCACCCGGCCATTGTCAATCTGTCATCGGCAGCGGGCCGCCTGGGCTTTGCCGGCCGCACGCCCTATTCGGCCTCCAAATGGGCCGTCATCGGCTTTACCCGCTCCCTGGCCAATGAACTGGGGCCCGACGGCATCCGCGTCAATGCGATTTGCCCCGGCGCCGTAGACGGCCCGCGCATTCAGCAGGTCATCAGCGCCAAAGCCAAAATGCTGGGCAAACCCCACGCCGAGGTGGAAGATACCTACAAAGCCCAGTCGGCCATGCATACCATGGTCACCGCAGACGATATCGCCAACCAGGCGCTCTTCGTGTGCAGCGATCTAGCCCTGAATATTTCAGGACAGGCGCTGGCAGTGGATGGCCATACAGAAAAACTGTATTGATCCGCCAGGGCTTCCGGCAAGCCCTGCGAGTTCACTTCAGTGGCCGGGGCTGCTGCCATCCGGCGGCAGAAACAGGCTGGGCATGCGCGTGGTCATATATTCGAAAGCTTCTCGGATGTCGGCAACCACGGCCCGCCGGGCTGCCTCGGCATCACCACGCTGCAATGCCCCGATCATGGCCCGATGATGCGCCACGGCCACCTGCTCGCGGGTACGGGGCGAGCCCTGGCGCAGGTCGTAGTTCAGTATGGGGCCGATTCGCAGCCACATGCTCTCTATCATCTGGAACAGCACCGGCATGGCTGCAGCCTCATAAATGGCAAAGTGAAACTGCTGATTCAGACTGACCAGTTCCTGCGTATCGGCCTGCGGCTTGGCCATTTCCCGTGACAACGTATCGTTGATCAGGGAAATGTCCGACAGCAGCGATGCAGTGACATTTCCCGTTGCTTCGGCCACCGCCATCCCTTCGATCTCAAAACGGATCCGGGTAATTTCCGTGAAAGTTCCCACACTCAGGACGGGCACTCGCACCGAGCGGTTTGGCGTCACTTCCAGCGCGTGATCGGCCACCAGCCGGGAAAAGGCGTCGCGCACCGGCATCATGCTCACACCCAGCGCCTCGGCGGTTTTCCGGATAGAGAGCTGTTCCCCAGGCATGACCCTGCCACTCCACAGCATCTGTTTGATCTGTTCCAGAACGGATGCGCTCAGGGTTTGCCGGCTGGAAGTGACTTCTCTTTCGTTTTTCATATAAGGGTAATTACCAAGGTTTTTTCTGTGATCACAGTTGTTATAGTCTACTTATATCAACAACAACGACCTTCTGCAACCGCAGTGTATAGGAGACAGGATGAAATCAACAACATTAGTGCTTGCCGGGTGCTGCGCGCTGGCTGCAACCCCGCTGGCACATGCCGCAGCCGGTATTTCGGATAAGGAAATCCGCATCGGCTTTATTACCGATATGTCCGGCGTGTACGCCGATACCGACGGCCCGGGCGGCACCGTGGCCATCCAGATGGCGATTGACGAGGTAGGCGGCGCCATTGATGGTAGCAAAATCACGCTTGTGACGGCCGATCACCAGAACCGCGCCGATCTGGCGGCCTCAAAAGCCCGCGCATGGATCGACCAGAATAAAATTGACGTGATCATCGGCGGCACCAATTCAGCCACCACCCTGGCCATCGCCACCGTGGCCGCCAAAAAACAAATCCCGCTCATTTCCGTGGGGGCCGGCGCCACCGCCATCACTAACGAATACTGCACTCCCTACACCGTGCATTACGCCTACAATACCCGCGCGACGGCCTATGGTGTAGCATCCGCCGTGCTCAAGCAGGGGGGCAAAGACTGGTTCTTTATTACCGCAGATTATGCGTTCGGCCATGCCCTGCAGAAAACCGCATCCGAAGTGGTCAACCAGTCGGGCGGCAAAGTCATGGGCAGCGTCAAAGTACCGCTGAGTACGGCCGACTTTTCGTCCTACATGCTGCAGGCCCAGTCCTCGGGCGCCAAAATTCTGGGCCTGGCCAATTCAGGCAATGACTTCATCTCGGCAGTCAAGGCAGCCAACGACTTTGGCGTGACCTCCAGCATGCGGCTGGCCGGCCTGCAGGTGTACATCAGTGACATTCATGCGCTGGGGCTGGAGCCAACCCAGGGCATGTACCGCACTGCCCCCTGGTACTGGGATCAGGACGAAGCCTCCCGCACCTGGTCGCAGGCTTTCATGAAAAAACACGGCGCCATGCCAACCTTCAACCAGGGCGGCGACTATTCGGCGGTCAAAACCTACCTGAAAGCGGTGGCTGCCAGCGGCACTGACGATGGCAAGACCATCATGAACTGGTTCAAATCAAATCCGATTGCCGATTTTTATATCAAAAACGGCAAAGTGCGGCCTAACGGCCTGCTGGTGCACGATATGTTCCTGTACGAGGTAAAGAAACCTTCTGAATCCAAAGGTGAGTGGGATTACTTCAAAGTGTCTGCCACCATTCCGGGTGAGGAAGCCTACGGCCCCGAGTCCGAATCGGCTGCGTGCAAGCTGTAAACACGCGCTTTCATACCATTACGGGGGCAATCCAGTATGGCCACGGTCGATCACCGACATGAGCCATACCCTGCCCCCACTTCTTGCGGAAACCCTGTCATCGTGAATGCCCCTATTGCTTCAGTCAGTATTATCGGCACCGGCCTGATCGGCCAGGCCTGGGCGGTGGTCTTTGCCCGCGCCGGTTGCGTCACCACGCTATGGGACGGCAATGCCCAGGCTGCCCGTCAGGCAGTCACGCTGATCGAGCAGCAAATGCATACGCTGGCGCAGTACGGCCTGATTAACGATGTACCCGGCGCCATGGCGTGCATCCGGGTCGCAGATAGCCTGGAAGCGGCGGTTGCCGATGCCAGCTATGTGCAGGAGAATCTGCCCGAAGTGCTGGACATTAAACTGGATATTTTTGCCCGGCTGGATGCCGCCGCCCCACCAGAGGCCATTCTGGCCAGTTCCACTTCGGGTATTCCAGCCTCGGCGTTTACCGAGGGGCTGGCCGGTCGCGCCCGCTGTCTGGTTGCCCATCCGGTCAACCGCCGTCCCTGATTCCTGTGGTGGAACTGTGCGGTGCCCCATGGACCAGCGAACAAACGGTCGAGCGCGCCCGTGCTCTCATGGATGCCGTAAACCAAAAACCAGTCACTGTATTGCGGGAGATCGACGGTTTCATTCTGAACCGGCTGCAGGGCGCGCTGCTGCGCGAGGCCTTCCGGCTAGTGGAGCAGGGTTATGTCTCGGTGCAGGATCTGGACACCACGGTCAGCAACGGCCTGGGGCTACGCTGGTCGTTTATGGGGCCGTTCGAAACCATCGACCTGAACGCGCCACAGGCATCGGCGACTATGCCCAGCGCTATGGGCCGCTGTATCAGGAACTGGCCAAAACCCAGGTCGATACCCGACCCTGGTCAGGCGAGCTGATAGACAGCGTCACAACGGCCCGCCGGGCCGACCTGCCGGAAACAGAACTGGCCGCACGCCGGGCCTGGCGCGATCAGCGTCTGATGGCGCTGGCGGCCCACAAGCAGCATGCCCAAGACACCGACAGCAATAAGCAGGACCCCTGCTGACCCGCTACTGATCCGGTACCGACCACCAAGGGCTTGCACCATAGCCCCGCACTGCGTCAGCATCGGAACCGCAACTTATTTTCTGAAACTGGATAACACGTTATGAGCACAAGCAAAAAACCACACAAAGTTATTATTACCTGCGCTGTCACCGGTGCGATTCACACGCCCAGCATGTCCGCACATCTGCCGGTCACTGCCGACCAGATTGCCGATGACGCGATTGCCGCCGCCCGTGCCGGCGCCGCCATCCTGCACCTGCACGCGCGCGACCCCAAAGACGGTCGTCCCACTCAGGACCCTGAATTTTTCAAGCCATTTCTGGCCCGCATCAAAGCAGAAACCGATGCCGTCATAAACATCACCACCGGCGGCAGCCCCCACATGACGGTGGAAGAACGCATGCGCCCGGCCACCACCTTCAAGCCTGAGCTGGCCTCCCTGAATATGGGCTCCATGAACTTCGGCCTGTACACCATGCTGGATCGCTTCAAAGAGTTCAAGCACGAATGGGAGCGCGAGCACCTGGAAAAAAGCCGCGATCTGGTGTTCAAAAACACCTTCAAGGATATTGAAACCATCCTGCGCCTGGGCAACGACAACGGTACGCGCTTTGAATTTGAATGCTATGACATCAGCCATTTGTATAACCTGGCCCACTTCATGGATCGCGGCTTGGTCAAATCGCCCCCTTTCATTCAGTCCGTATTCGGCTTGCTGGGCGGCATTGGCCCGCATCCGGAAGATCTGATGCATATGCGCCGCACCGCGGACCGTCTGTTCGGGCAGGATTACCAATGGTCGATCCTGGGTGCGGGGCGTAACCAGATCCCGCTGGCCTCCATGGGGGCGAGCATGGGCTCCAATGTGCGGGTTGGCCTGGAAGATTCGCTCTGGATTGCACCGAAACGGCTGGCCGAGTCTAACGCCGATCAGGTCTCGCAGATACGCCAGGTGCTCGAGGGCCTGAATCTGCAGATTGCCAGCCCCGACGAAGCGCGCGAGATCCTGCAATTGAAGGGTGCGGCTAATGTCAATTTCTAAGGGCGCGGCGCGATTCTCTCTGGACGGGCAGCTTGCTTTGGTGACCGGCTCCAGCCGGGGTATCGGACTGGCCAGTGCGCGTGCGCTGGCCGAGCAGGGCGCCAGGGTCATCATCAATGGCAGATCGGCGCAGACAGTATCGCAGGCCGCAGACACCCTGCGCCAGGCAGGGTTGGAGATTATCCAAGCGCCTTTTGATGCGGCAGATATCCAGCAGTCGGTCGCCGCCGTTGACCGACTGATCCAGGAACACGGCCCCATCCAGATTTTCATGGCCAATGCCGCCATGCAGCATCGTGAAAGCCTGCTGACTTTTCCCCAGGAAAAGTTCGAAGAAGTGCTCTGGCTCAATCTGACCGCACAATGGGCACTGGGCCGCCATCTGGCCACCCATATGGTGCAGCAAAAATACGGACGCATTATTGTGACCGGTTCGGTCACGGGCCTGCAGGGACGCAAGGATATTTCCGCTTACACTGTCGCCAAGGCCGGCCTGCATGCGCTGGCCCGGCAATGGGCCGTGGAACTGAGCCCGCATCACATTACCGTGAATGCGGTCGCGCCCGGCTACATTGCCACCGAGTTCAATGATGCGTTGCAAAACGACAAGGACTTTAACCAATGGCTGTTTGACCGCGTGCCCCAGCAAAAATGGGGCAGCCCCAACGACATTGCCAGCGCCGTATGCTACCTGGCTTCGCGGGAAGCCTCGTTTGTCACAGGCCAGACGCTGGCCGTGGATGGCGGCTTTACCATCGCGTTGTAGACACGTGGCGCTCAGCGGACGATATCCCCCCTGAGGGCCACGCCCGTCACGAAGGCGCCGGCATGACACTCATAATTGACCGTGCTCGAATTCACGTTCTTTTTGTAATAACTGACGATATTGCTCACGCCTGTGCCGCCCAGCTCCCTGGCCCGCTGCTGCAGTTGCTTATAGGCAGACAAAAAAGCCCAGGCGCAGGCTTTTTCATCGCTTCCCTTGCCGACCCGGCTGGTTTTCTTGTTGGTAACGGCATCGGCCTGGATTACCTGCCCCGGCCCGCTGCGTCCGAATGTCATTTTGATGGACGGATCCACGATGTTCGCCGCTTCCGGGGCGGCCAGCGCCTGGGCGATCGGCAGGTCATAGCGCGTATCACGGGCATGCGCCTGCATACTCGTCACACTTGCCGCTGCCAGAAGGGCGGTCAGACATACGATGGAAATTTTACCTGGCATTGCATTTCTCCTGAGCAAAATATTAGAAACCACTACACTGCCGTCAGGCAGGATGTAACAACCCCTGGCCGCCCTGAAACGATCTGAATTCAACTGCGACATATGCAGACAGCACAACGCCGCAAGCAGCCAAATGTGTACTATATTTCTGAATCCCCCGATAAGCTGGGGCCACTGTATATGAACCAGAAGGTCGAACGGCCGGGACAGGGTTGTCCGACCGCGGCCATACCGTGGGTTTACGTTTCCAAGCCAAAATATGTTAACTATTGTAACATCAAGAAACATATTATAATAATTTTTCGTTCAGCCGATACTCTGAGACCACTAACTTCACATGCTCGCCTTTGAATTGACCATTTCCGAACAGATCGCGCTTGCTCCGGGTTTGTCCACTGCATCGCAGTGGATACGGTGGCTGCAGGCAGGCGATGCGCAGGAAAAAGAGCATAGCCGGGCACAGAACCCGCAAGAGCCGCCGGTACTTGATTTTTTGCCGGCCATGCAACGCCGCCGCTTAAGCGCGCTGTCCCGGCTGGTCTTTGCGGCAGCCTGGCCCATTCTGAAGCAACATCCGCAATGCCCTGTGGTATTTTCATCCCGCAATGGGGAAATCAACCGCAGTTTTCAGTTACTGATTGAACTGGCCAAAGGCAATGGCGTTTCCCCTACCTCGTTCGGCTTGTCGGTACATAATGCCATTGCCGGCCAGCTGGCCATCCATCATGCAATTACGCCGAACAGTCGGCCATTTCAGCCAACAGCAACGGCCTGGAAAACGCCATGCTGGATGCCTGGCTGATGCTGCAGGATGGCTCCGAGCGGGCGCTGGTCCTCTACGCCAACGATCCGCTGGACGCCCAATACGATGTCGACATAGATCGGGGGCCGTTTGCACTGGCCTGTGCCCTGCTCGTACATAAGGGGACAGATTGGCGTCTATGCCTGGACACCAACAGCAGTGCCCCGCTAAACGAAGATGGTAGCGCAGGGGTGTGCGCACGACTGCTTGGCGGCCATACCCAATGGGCAACGCTTACGAACCAGCCGCCTGCCCGCTGGACATGGACACGCCAGACATGAACCGGGTCAGCACATATCTTTGGCACAAATGGCGCTGGCTGGCCATCGCCAGCGGCTATGTCGTCTTTGGTCTGTTCGGCATCATCCTCAAAATAGTGCTGCTGCCCTTCACCAGCAGGCTGCTGAACCCCTCCCTGCCGGCAAACCAGAAGCGGGCTCGCAGCATCATTCAATTTTTGTGGCGCCAGTTTCTGCGATACATCCGGCTCATTGGCGGATTCAACTACCGCTTCCCCAACCAGGACCGGCTGGGCCGCCCCGGACAAGTCATTATTGCCAACCATCCCTCGCTGCTGGATGTGGTCTTCATGCTTGCGCATGCCAGGCAGTCCAATTGCATCGTCAAGCAAAGCCTGCTGGACAACCCCTTCCTGAACAGCGCCATCCGCGCCTGCGGCTTCATTCCCAACGATGGGTCGCCCGATGTCATTGACCGGGCCGTCGCCGCCTTGCACAGCGGGCAGTCTGTCCTTATATTTCCCGAAGGCACGCGTACCGGCGAGGACGATGTTATCCGCTTTCACCGCGGCGCCTGCGCCATCGCCCTGCGCGGCGCTGCGGTGATCACCCCTGTTATAATCCGCATGCGCCCCCGTTGCTTTAAACGGAATCAGCCGTGGTATCACATCCCGCATGAAAAAGTTAATTATGAATTCATCATCGGTGATGATATTGATCCGGCCCACTGGAAGTCGGGAAAGCATATGCCAGCGGCAACCCGACAACTGAATGCCCATCTACAGACTTATTTTGAACGAGAACTACAGAAATGACCACAGCGCTCAATCTGGAAATCAAAGAATTAATTATCTCCAGCCTTGGACTCGAAGACATTGCGCCGGAAGATATAGATGACGCCGCCCCCCTGTTCGGCGAGGGGCTTGGCCTTGATTCGGTCGACGCTCTGGAACTGGGGCTGGCGCTGCAAAAGCACTTTGGCATCCAGTTCAACACCAAGACACAGAATTTGCGGGAACATTTCACAGATATCAATACACTTGCTGCGTTTGTCAATGAACTGAAAAACAATCCACATACCTGAGGGCTACCATGAATCCATCAGACCATATTTATCAGACGCTCAAGACTGCACTGGTAGAGCTGTTTGAAATTGAACCCGAGCGTATCCGGCCTGATGCCGATCTGTACACTGATCTGAATATCGACAGCATCGACGCCATCGATCTGATAGACCATATCAAACGCGTCACCGGCCACAAGCTGCTGGCAGAAGATTTCCGCAGCGTGCGCACAGTGCAGGATGTCGTTGATGCCGTAATTCGTAAACTTGCTCCTGCATAAAGGTAGCGGGCCGGTGTTGTTCCGATTGCCGCGCAGTGCGCTGCGCCTGTTCAATCTGCTGGTGGTATTGACTTTGGCCGCCTATCCGTTTTTAGTCTATTACGGCAAGGAACGAATCGGGGCGCTGTGGATTACTGCCGGGCTGTTGCTGCTCTGGGGCGTGAAAAGCTTGCTAAGCCGCCAGCGCTGGCAGCAGATCGTCGCCGTGGCGCTGCTGGTCTGCGTCGTGTTGTTTCAGTTGACCGACAAATCGGGTTTCCTTTATTTTTACCCGGTCGTCATCAATCTGGTGCTGCTGGTGGTCTTTGCCGGCAGCTGTTTACCTCCATGAGTGTCGTCGAACGCATCGCACGCAGCCAGGAACCTAACCTGCCCCAATCGGCCGTCCCATACACCCGAACGGTGACAAAGATCTGGATCGCCTTTTTCATCCTGAACGGCAGCACCACTTATCTATTGTGGCAATCAGGCTACTTCCACGCCTGGTCGCTTTATACCGGTTTTATTTCCTATGTATTGATGGGACTGCTGTTTGCCGGGGAATGGCTTTACCGTCGACATTACAAACGGAAGCATTCAGTATGAACGAGGCTACCGACGGCATCCTGTTGCCTTTCCCCCATGCCGATTCGCTGGTCGCAACGCGCCCGGCCATGCGCCGCTCCCACTTCCAGGCCATTGTCAGTCAATTGCAACGGCAGTTGCAGACCCGCGGTTGCACGCATGCCGCCCTGTGGTTCGAGGACACCGCCCTGTTCAGTTGTGCCCTGCTTGGTTGCTGGGCCGCAGGCGTTCAGGTGTTGCTGGCGCCCGATCTACTGGACGATACCCGTGCCTGGGCACAGGCTGAGGCTACCTTGTGGATCAGCGATCAGGCGCTACCCGATGCGACTATGCCGGTATTGCGACTGGACGCCCTGGCACCGGCCACCCCTGATACGGCCCCCGATGTGTTCCAGGAACATGCAGATGGGCTGTTTTTGCCACTGCCAGCCGATGCCTGCGCCTTTTTGCGTACCTCGGGCTCCAGCGGCGCCCCCCGAGTGATCCGCAAGCGCTTTGCCCAATTGCACGCCGAAGCGCTTACCCTGATTCGTGCCTGGTCGCTGCATGCGCTGCCGGCCACGCTGATCGCCAGCGTCAGCCACCAGCATATGTACGGCCTGACATTCCGGGTCATGGTGCCTTTGCATGCCGGCCTGGTGCTGGACCGAATCCCATCGCGCTACCCCGAAACGCTGGCCGAGCAGACGCAGATGTACGAGCAATGCATCTGGATCACCAGCCCTGCCTTGTTGCAGCGACTGCCCGACAGCCTGCCCTGGTCCGCAATACTGCCGCGCCTGTCCCGCGTGGTGTCAGCCGGAGGCGTGCTGGCAGAGACAACCCGCAAGCGCTTGCTGCAGTGTCAATGGCCGCTGCATGAGATTTACGGCAGTACCGAAACCGGCGTGATTGCCACAAGACACGAGCAATCTGGCTGGACGCCATTGCCCGGTGTCCGGCTGCAAACAGATAGCGAAAACCGGCTTGCTGTTTGCTCACCATGGACCGACGGCACCGAGCAAACGGCCGATGTCATCAGTCGCAGCGACGAACACAGCTTCACGCTGCTGGGCCGCGCCGACCGCATTCTGAAGCTGGAAGACAAGCGCATTTCCCTGAACCGTGTGGAGCAGGCCGCCCTGGCCCATCTCTATGTCAGCGACATTCATTGCGCCCCCAGTCCGCTGGCCGGCCGGCTATGCGCGATGGTCGAACTCTCGGCCGAGGGCATCGCGGCCTTTCGGCAGCACGGGCGGCGTTATGTGATTCAGTCAGTTTCCGCCCTGGTGCGCAAGGCGGTAGATCCTCTGGCCGTGCCACGCCACTGGCGGTTTCCGCTGGCCTTGCCGCGCAATGCGCAATCGAAGATCACCCGGCAGCAGGTCCATGATTGCTTTACACAGCCGGTACGCGGCCCCCTGTGGGAACGCAGTGCAGCCGACGCATCGGCCAAGCCATCAGAAAACCCATCGGAGCGCCGCTTACCAACAGCGCCAAACACCGAATGGAGCCTGAGCGCCCGCATTCCCATGGATCTGGTCTATTTCCAGGGACATTTTCCGTCGTTTCCGCTAGTTCCCGGTGTGGTGCAACTGGGCTGGGCACTGGAGCAGGCCCGCGCCCGCAAACTGTGCCGCGGCGAAACCCAGCGCATTGAGAATCTGAAATTTCAGCATTTTTTACGCCCCGCCGATCCCTGCACAATGACGTTAAAATGGGATAATGACAAGCGTAAACTTTATTTCACCGTGCGCACCGGTGCGGCCATGACCGCGTCGGGACGCATTGCATTTGCCGATTCTGCCTGATCCCGTGCCTATCTTTGGAACCGCTGCCATGACAACACGAAAAACAGCCAGTACAGACGTGCTACGGTAAATACTTATGAATCGCACGATTGCCCTGATCCCCTTCTACAACCACCCGGACACCATCGAATCGGTGGTCGGGCAGTTGCGTGGCCACGGATTGCCGGTGCTCATCATTGATGACGGCTCCGATGCGCCCTCGCAACGCGTACTGGACGCGCTCAAAGCCGAGCCGCAAGTACATGTCCATCACCAGCCGGCCAATGGGGGTAAGGGCAGCGCCGTCAAGACCGGTTTCAGACTGGCCGATGCAATGGGCTACACCCATGCACTGCAAGTAGATGCGGACGGCCAGCATAATCTGGATGACATCCCCGCCTTTCTGGCGCTATCGGAACAACATCCCGACGCCGCCATATGCGGGCAGCCGGTGTATGGCAATGATATCCCCCCAGCGCGACTGCACGGCCGCAAGGTGACCCTGTTCTGGGTACATCTGCAGACCCTGTCGCGTTCCATTCCAGATGCCCTTTGCGGCTTCCGACTGTATCCGCTGGCTGCGGTCCGGTTCGTCAGCGACACCCCCTACCTGGGCAACTGGATGGATTTTGATCCGGAAATCCTGATGCACCTGTACTGGCGTCAAACACCGCTGCGCTGGATCCCAACCCGCGTCTCCTATGCGGCCGACGGCATCTCGCACTATCGCATGGTGCGCGACAATGTACTTATTACGCGCATGCATACCCGCAGTTGCCTGCATATGCTGCCGTTTCTGCCCTCGCTGTTGCGACGCGCCTTTTCCAAAGGTGAATCATGAGCGAACACTGGGCCGCCAAGCAGGAACGAGGCAATCTCTTTGCGCTCAGGCTGGTTGCCCGGCTGATCCGGTACTGCCCCATGTGGCTGCTGGCTATTCTGTCGCGTATCGTTGTGCTGTACTTCTTTATGACATCTCCCGCCGAGCGCCGCAATATTCGTGATTACCAGCAGCATTTACGGTCTTGGTCCGGCAGATCCGATTTGCTGCCCGCTTTTGCCCCGGTTTACCGGCAATTTGTCGCTTTCGGACAGGCGCTGGTCGATCGCTTTGCCGTCTGGCAGCAACGCCTGCGCTACGAACATATCGTCATTGAAGACCCTGAAGGCATTCACAGGGAAATGCTCTACGCGCAGGGGCGCGGGCAGATACTGATCTGCTCGCACCTGGCAACACAGAAATCAGCCGTGCACTGGTATCTCATCATAAGGGGCTGGTGCTCAATATCCTGATTCACAGCAAGCATGCTCAACGGTATAACGAAGTCATGGCAGACCTGGGGGCCGATAACGACATCCGCCTGCTGCAAGTGACCGAGCTGGACATCGACACCATGATGATGCTGCAACAACGGGTGGACAACGGGGAATGGATCGCCATTGCGGCAGACCGCGAGCCGGTGCGTGGCGAAAAGGTGGTTCCGGTCTCGTTCCTGGGCGACACGGTTGCCTTTCCACAGGGTCCCTGGCTGATGGCAGGCCTGCTCAAGGCCAGCGTCAATACATTGTTCTGCACGCGTCAGCAAGGCCGCTACATCTTGCACATCGAGCGCATGAGCGATCGCATTCAATGGACACGCCAGGATCGCGATGAAGTGATTCAATCATGGGTGCAGCGTTACGCCCAGCGCCTGGAACAGGTCTGCATGAAAGCGCCGCTGCAGTGGTTCAATTTCTATGATTTCTGGAAGCACAATGACTAAGCATCCGGGCCTGAGTATTTGCGTGCCCATGACGATTCCGTTTTTTGACGTTGATGCGATGCATATCGTCTGGCATGGCCATTATGTGAAATATCTGGAAATCGCCCGCTGCGCCCTGCTCGACAAGTTGGGCTACAACTACGACGCCATGCGTGCCGCCGGCTATGTCTGGCCGATCGTGACCATGCAACTGAAGTATGTACGCCCCGCTGTCTTTGGCCAACAGGTGTTGGTTGACGCCCACATTCGCGAATGGGAGTCGCGCTTGCGCATCGTGTATGTCATTACCGACGCGGCCTCGGGCGAGCGTCTGACACAGGCCGAAACCACTCAGGTGGCCGTATTGCTGGAGAATCGCGAAATGCAATTTGACACCCCGCAAGACTGGCAGGACATCATCCGCCGGGCGATGCAGTCGGAAGCCTGAAAATTTGTAGAGAGTATTTCTTTTATGCTATCATCAGATCCCTGTTGTCCCTATCGCACATGACTGCCGTACTGGCCCTGACCCTGCTTTGCACAGCCGCACAGGCCTTCTCGCTACAGGACTTGCAAAAGCAGCTGTCAGCCCATCAGACGGTGCAGGGCCACGTGCAGCAAAAACGTTACCTGCGATCACTTGAACAGCCACTACTAAGTCAGGGCCGATTCGTGATGGCAGCAGACAAGGGACTGCTTTGGGAAACACGCAGTCCGATAGCCAGCCTGATCCGTATTACGCCGGAGGGCATGATGCACCAGGATGGTGCGGGCCGCTGGCAACCACTGCAACAACAGGGAGCAGGCAGCCAGACCCAGATTCGGCTATTCATGGATCTGCTTTCGGGCAACACCCGCAGCCTGTCGGGACAATTTGCGCAAAGCCTGCAAGGCGATGCCCAAGGCTGGACCCTGACGCTGGACCCGGCATTGGCGGTATTGAAACAGATTTTCCAGCGCATTACGATCAAAGGCGCGCGCTCCATCGAGCAGGTGACCCTGGCCGAAACTCAGGGCGACAGGACCGAGATCCTGTTTTCGAACCTGCGCATCAACCAACCCCTGCCTGCCACAGATCAAGATGCGCTTGAACGCTGAACGAGGCTGGGCAGCGCTTTATATCCTGGGATTGCTGGGGCTGCTGCTGTACGCGGCCTGGCAGCTCGCGTTTCGCCAACCGGTGCATACCGACCTGTTGACGCTGCTGCCACCCGATGGCGCGCAGAGTGAAATACAGACCAGGCGCAGGATAACATCCGACAGACACTGAACCGGCAGATTATTGTGCTGACCGGCGCCACCGAACCGGCCCGAGCCCTGGCTGCCGCGCAAAAACAGGCGCAGCAATGGTCCGCCAGCGCCTTGTTCGAGCGTGTGGATCTGCATGTGGCCACCGATCTGGACCAGCTACGCCAGGAACTGCGCCGCATGGACCAGGCGGGCCTGCCACCGCAGGCGCGGCAAGCATTGGCGCGCGACCCGCAGGCGTGGTTTGGCCAGCGTGCGCAGCGCATCATGTCGCCGCTGGGCGAGCAGACACTGATTGCCGCAGATCAGGACTGGCTGGGGTTTGCCGCCCAGTTGTCAGGCAAGCTGCAGGCAGGCGCTGCCGTTCATTACGACATTGCAAGCAATACCATGCAAGTGCAGGCCGACAATCGCACCTGGTATCTGATGCGCGCGCAACTGACCGGCACCGATCAGCGTGGTCGCGATGAACAGTTACTGGCGCTCATCGACCAGACCCAACAGCAGGCCGCACAGCAGGAAGTCCGCGTATTGATGGCCGGTGGCGCGATCTACAGCGCACAGGGTAAGGCCGAAGGCGGCCAGGAAAGCACCTGGATGAGTATCACCGGCAGTACACTAACCGTCCTGTTTCTGCTGCTGATGTTCCGCTCATCGCGCATTCTGCTGCTGGCGCTGCCGGTGGCGGCCGGTCTGCTGGCCGGCTTTGCCGCCTGCATTGCCCTGCTGGGCTCCATTCACATTCTCACGCTCATTATCGGCACCAGCCTGGTCGGCTGGTGGTTGATTTTCCGCTGCATTGGCTCAGCCACGCCACGCTTGATGCCCGGTGGCAGCCCTGGCCAGCCGTCAGGCGCGTTGCGCGTCCCTTTATCATCAGTCTGGCCGTTACCGTTACCGGTTACCTGTTCCTGCTGCTAACACCCCTGCCGATCCTGCAACAGACTGCCGTCTTCTCGTCGGCCGCCGTCATCAGTACCTTTCTGTTTACGCGTCTGCTGCTGCCGGCCCTGTTCAATCACTGGCGACCGCGCCCAACCCCGGGATTGATGCCGCTTCTGGACAACCTGCGCCATGGTATACGTGGCGCAGGCGAGCGCATCCGGCATACACCCTTGCTCGCAATACTGCTGCTGGCCGTGGCCGGTAGCGGGCTGTATCTGAGCAACTGGCAGGACGATATCCGCAACTGGGTAAACACGCCGCAACCGCTGCTCACCCAGGCCATGGAAGTGGGCCGCCTGACCGGCATCGAACCCACCAGCCAGTACTTCATTGTGCAGGCCGCAGACCAGGAAAGCCTGCTGCAAACCGAACAGCGCCTGTCTGCCAGGCTGGACGCACTGATTGCCCAGGGGCAGTTGCGCAACTATCGCGCCATCAGTCAGTGGATCAACCCGCCGAGCGAACAGCAGGCCCTCAAAGCCACGCTGGCGACACTGTCGCAGCAGCCCCAGGCCTGGCGCGCGCTGCGTGCGCTGGGTGTACCCGATAGCGCTTTGCGAGCCGAACTCAAGCGTCGCCAGGCGCAACCGGTGCTGACCATTGAACAGTCATTGCGCGGCACCCTGGCCGAACCCTGGCGCGCCCTATGGCTGGGACCGGACGAACAGGGCCGGCCCAGCAGCATGATCACCATGAACGGCCTGCAGGATCCCGCTGTGCTGGCGGCGCTCATGCAAAACATGCCTGGTGTGACACTGGTGGACCAGCGCAGTCATATCAATACCCTCTTTGCCCAGACCCGCCTGGAAGCCATCATCCTGAAACTGCTCTCCTATACCGTCGGGTTTCTCATCCTGTATCGTGTATTCGGCACGCGACCTGCCTTGCGAATATTGCTGGTACCGCTATCGGCCTCGATCACGGTGATGAGCCTGTCGGGGCTGATCGGCATGCCCCTGAATCTGTTTTGCATTTTCGGGCTGCTGCTGGTGACCGCCATCGGCATCGACTATGCGGTTTACGCCTATACGCCTGCGTTGCCTGCCGAAGAAAAAGCCGCCGGAATCTTCATGACCTCGGTCACCACGATGATTACCTTTGGCCTGCTCTACTTCAGTTCCACGCCCGCCGTGGCCACGTTCGGCCTGAGTGTGGTGCTGGGAGTGCTATGCAACGTCATATATACTTTCTGGTATATGCGCGCATTTCTGACACCTGAATCTGAACCCTGAATGAGTCATTATTAATGAAAACATCCAGCTTACCCACCAGTACCGACGTTGCCATCATCGGCGCCGGGCCTCCGGATCGGTTGCCGCCGCCCTGTTACGCCAGCGCGGCTGGCAAGTGTGCGTGCTCGAACGCCAGCATTTCCCGCGGTTTTCCATTGGCGAAAGCTGCTGCCCTATTGCATGGAAATCCTCAAGGAAGCCGATTTGTTGCAGGCCGTCAATGATGGCGGCTTCCAGATCAAAAATGGCGCTGCCTTCACCTGGGGAGATCGGGAGAGCGTGATTGATTTTCGTGACAAGTTCACGGCTGGGCCGGGCACGACCTTTCAGGTAGAGCGCGCGAAATTTGACCAGATTCTAATTCAGGAAGCGCAAAAAAAGGGGGTACAAGTCTGGTTCGGCCATACCGTCACTCATATGACAAGCACGCCAGAACACGCCACGCTCTCGGTCTCTACCGATCAGGATGAGTCCTATACACTGCAGGCCCGCTTCGTGCTTGACGCCAGCGGCTATGGGCGCGTGCTGCCACGCCTGCTGGATCTGGAACAACCGTCGACATTCCCCATGCGCGAAGCCTGGTTTACCCATATCCAGGACAATATCAGCGATCCGGCCTTCGACCGTGAAAAAATCGTCATCGCCACCCATCCGCAAGACCGTGCCATCTGGATGTGGCTGATTCCGTTCAGCCACGGCCGCTGCTCCATCGGCGTCGTCGGCGAGCCCAGCCACCTGGCAATGAACGGACGGCAGCCGCTGCCCTTCCTGCAGGCCATGACAAATGAAATACCACGCCTGCGCCAGCTGCTGGCCGACGCCCAATGGGATACTCCGGTCAATCCGCTGCGCGGCTATTCGGCCAATGTAACAAGCCTGTATGGTCAGCGCTTTGCGCTGCTGGGCAATGCTGCCGAATTTCTTGACCCGGTCTTCTCTTCGGGTGTCACCATTGCCATGCACTCGGCCAAACTGGCTACTGCGCTCATAGACAAAACCCTGCGCGGCCAGACAGCAGACTGGCAAACCGACTTTGCCGACGCTCTGCGCGTGGGCATCGACACCTTCAGGACCTACGTTGCCGGTTGGTACGACTGCAGTTTTCAGGATGTTATATACTCCAGACAAATCAACCAGGATATCCGGCGCATGATTGCCGCCATCCTGGCCGGGTATGCGTGGGATACGCGCAACCCCTATGTTGAAAAATCAAAACGGCGACTCAAAGCGCTGGCGGAGATATGTGGTGAAGCACAACTGGATACCTGATCGCAGCCTTGCCGGTGCCTGGCTGGGCATGCTGCTGATGCTGCTATTGGCCGGTTGCGCCACCACATCGATCCTGCCGCGCCCGTACAACGAACCCGCACAGCTGCAATCCTACAAACTGAGCCTGGTCACCGCGCCCGGCCAGACCGAGGATAGCCTGCTGATCGTGCAGCCAGAAGCCGCAGGCGCCAGCCGCTGGATTCAGACCAATGCATTGGGCGCGCCGCTGGCCCGCCTGTCGCTGCGCGACGGCCAATGGACGACCGATGGCTTTGCCCCGCCCAATCGGCGTGCTCGCCAGCTGTTCGAGGCCATTATTGCCGCGCAGGTTCCCCAGGCACAATGGCCTGCCGCCTATCCCGGTATTGACATCAACAAGACAGAGGCCAGCACCGGACCGGTTTATACCTTCCGTGACCAGGGGACAATGCTCTGGTCGCTGCAACTGCCGTCCGCACGCAATACCACGGGAAAGCAGCCAACAGACACCACCGCTGCTGCGACCACCGGTATTACGCTACCGGACCGCAGCCAATGGAATCTGACCCCTCTGCCAGCAAGATCATGAGAAGTTACCTGAGTCCGCCCGCCACGGTCAGCGCATTGGGGCTGACCTTTGCAGACACCATGCAGGCCCTATTCGACACCACCGTATCGCCATTGGTACCGGAAACCCAATGGGTTGCCGGCAAGACCATTTATACCGGTCGCCCGGCGGTGGCGCCCCCGCCGCTGCCTGTGGGCACCCCGGCGCATTTCAATACGCATAACAACCGCCTATTGTGGCAGGCAGCCAGTCAATTACAGGAGCCCATCGAACGCGCCCGCACTCAGTATGGCGGACAACGGATTGGCGTCATTATCGGCACCACCACCACGGGCGTCGACGATAACTACCCGGCCTTTCTTGCCTTTGCCCACGACGGGCACTGGGACAAAGACCTGTACCGGCACGAGCGCCAACTGCTGTCGGCGCCGGCCGATTTCCTGGCTCATCATTTCGGCCTGGGCGGCCCGGTCTATAGCATTTCCACCGCCTGCACGTCCGGCGCCCGCGCCATTATTACGGCGCATCGCCTGCTGGCCAGCGGCCTGTGCGATGCCGTAGTCTGCGGCGGCGTAGATTCTCTGGCCCACCTCACAATCAATGGCTTTGACTCCCTGCAGGCGCTGTCTGCCGGCGTTGCCAATCCGTTTTCGATCAACCGCGAGGGTATCAATATCGGCGAGGCAGCCGCCCTTTTTGTGATGACCCGGCAAGCGGCCGATGGCCTGCCCCTGCTGGGCTATGGCAATAGCGCCGACGCCTGGCATATGTCCTCGCCCGACCCCAAGGCCACCGGCGCCATTCTTGCCATCCGCCAGGCGCTGGCGCAGGCCGGCTGCGCGGCAGACGATATCGGCTGGGTCAATCTGCACGGTACCGCGACCGAGCTGAACGACAGCATGGAAAGCCTGGCCATGGCGACCTGCTTTCCAGAAGGTGTTCCCTGCACCAGCACCAAACCGCTCACCGGTCATACGCTGGGGGCGGCCGGCGCGCTGGAAGCGGCGCTGCTGTGGGGTGTCATCCACCCCGACTACAATAGAGGCGGACAGTTACCGGCGCAGCACTGGGACGGACAGGCAGACCCGGCGCTGCCTGCGATTGCGCTGACAGACAGCCAGTCCATTTGGCAAAAGCAGCCGCGCATCGGCATGAGCCTGTCCTTCGCCTTTGGCGGCAACAACGCCGTTCTGATATTGGGAGAGGGCTGACAATGCAGACGCCCATACGCCATCTTGCGCCGTTACTGCCGCATGCCGGCAGCATGATCCTGCTTGACGAAATCGTCGCCTACTCCGATTCGCAGTTGCAGGCCCTGGCCCGCATTGGACCCGATCACCTATTCCTGGATGAGAACGGGCAGTTACCCATGTGGTGCGCCATTGAAATCATGGCGCAGGGCGTGGCCGCGTTGGCCGGCTGTCATGCACACGATGCCGGCCAGCCACCGAAGCTGGGCTTTCTGCTCGGCAGCCGCCAGATCGATATCCTGCGTCCTACCGTGGCGCAGGGCAGCCTGCTATGTGTACAGGTCGAGGCCTCAACGCGTGACGAGGCCAGCGGCTTTGGCGTGTTCGACTGTCGCCTGTCCCTGCTGCATGAACCTGGCGACGCAAACACCGACAGCGCAGAAACGGTTGCCACGGCCAGACTGAGCGTATTTAGTCCGCCAGATATTGAACACTATTTACAGGAGCAAATAGCATGACCGCTTCCCGTATTTTTGTCACCGGATCCAGCCGGGGTATCGGCAAAGCCATTGCCCTTGATCTGGCGCAGGCAGGCTTCGATATCACCCTGCACTGCCGCCAGCGACGGCAAGAGGCCGAGCAGGTCGCCGAACAAATCCAGGCCCTGGGCCGGGCGGCAGACATACTTCAATTCGACGTATCTGATCGCCAGGCCTGCAGGCAGGCGCTGGAAACATACCTGGAAAGCCATGACGCATTCTATGGGGTTGTGCTGAATGCCGGGCTGACGCGCGATAACGCCTTTCCTGCCTTCACTGATGAAGACTGGGATCAGGTGCTCGATACCAACCTGGGCGGCTTTTATAATGTGCTGCACCCACTGATCATGCCCATGATTCGCCGGCGCAAACCGGGCCGCATCGTCTGCATGGCCTCGGTATCGGGGCTTATCGGCAACCGCGGACAGGTCAACTACAGCGCCTCCAAGGCCGGCCTGATCGGTGCAGCCAAGGCGCTGGCCGTGGAGCTGGCCAAACGTCGCATTACCGTCAATTGCGTGGCGCCCGGGCTGATTGATACGGATATGCTTGACCAGCAGGTGCCTGTTGAAGAAATCCTGAAAATGATTCCGGCCCAGCGCGCCGGCAATCCCGAAGAAGTGGCTGCGGCCGTCACCTTTCTGATGTCCGAAAAAGCGGGATACATTACCCGCCAGGTGCTTTCGGTCAACGGAGGGTTGTGCTGATGAAGCGTGTCGTTGTAACGGGCATCGGCGGCGTTACTGCGCTGGGCAACAGCTGGCCACAGATCCGGCAAGCCTTTACCGAGGGACGCAGCGCGATATGCGCCATGCCCGAATGGGATCGTTATACTGAACTGAACACCCGTCTGGCCGCTCCCATTGTCAACTATCAATACCCAACGCACTGGCAACGCAAGCAGTTGCGCAGCCTGGGCAGGGTATCGCAGTTGTGCGTGGACGCCGCCGAACGCGCCCTGGCCGACGCCGGCCTGCTGGGCGATCCACTTATCCAGTCCGGCGCCATGGGCGTGGCCTGCGGGTCGTCCACGGGCAGTACCGAAGACGTCAGGGCCCTGGCGGCACTGCTCATGCATGGCCAATCGCATGGGGTCAATGCCAACACCTATGTGCGCATGATGCCGCACACCACGGCAGCCAACATTGGTATTTTCTTCGGCCTCAAGGGACGTATCATCCCCACCTCCAGTGCCTGCACGTCGGGCAGCCAGGGTATCGGCTACGCATACGAAGCCATCAAATACGGGCTGATTCCCTTGATGCTCGGCGGCGGTGGTGAAGAACTGTGCCCCAGCGAAGCCTACGTGTTCGATTCCCTGTACGCCACCAGCCAGCGTAACAGCGCGCCGCACACCTCACCACGCCCCTACGACCGGGATCGCGACGGACTGGTGATTGGCGAAGGCGCCTGCATGTTCGTCCTGGAAGAGCGCGATCACGCCCTGGCGCGGGGCGCGCGCATATACGCAGAAATTGTCGGGTTCGGCAGCAATTCGGACGGTGCCCATATTACCCGTCCCCAGGCTGACACCATGCACCGGGCCATGACCCTTGCCATTGAAGACGCAGGCATACACGCCGAACAAATCGGCTATGTTAACGGTCACGGCACGGCAACCGAACAGGGTGATATCGCTGAATCACATGCTACGGCAGCATTGTTTGGCGAGCGCGCGGTCATCAGTTCGCAAAAAAGTTTCCTGGGCCACACCCTTGGCGCCTGCGGCGCACTGGAATCCTGGTTTTCCATTGCCATGATGCACGACCGTGCGTTTGTGCCCACCCTGAATCTGGACAATGTGGATCCACGCTGCGCGCAACTGGACTACCTGCAGCATGACTGGCGCGAAATTGATACCGAATATGTGATGAATAATAACTTTGCTTTCGGCGGCATTAATACTTCGCTGATATTTCGCAGGCAAGACTAAAAAGACCAAAGGGAAAGGCTGAAGGGCCAAAACCTGCAAGCTGCAAACAGCAATCACCACGCCGGAATTATCACAACGGACGCGTCAACAGAGCGCTGCCATCAGCCCTGGGTCTGCGGCCCGACACCAAAAACCACGGGCTGTGCTAGCGGCAGGATACGCGCCTGGCCCGGCGTTGCCTGCCTGGCGAGCATTCTGATTGGCGTACATAGATCCTGAACAGGCCACACCATCGCCATCATCCAATTGTCACCAATCATGGCCGATAAGCCGTGCCATTGCCGGTCTCCCAGGCCAATCAAACGCCAGGATTGCGCCCCCGCCGCGGATACCCCTGATGCATCGTGCGCGTCATGTGCCTTACGCTGTGGCATCTGCAGGCACGGGCAACGTCCCCGGGCAATGATCCGGTTGTGGCGGCAGCAACGCCACCTGTTGCCGGCGTGACGCATGCACCAGGCCTGATCCCTACCCGCAGCATGTCCGCTGGAAAATCGCCGCCCACTGCTTTGACCAGCGCTTCCTTGAGTGTCCATAGCCGGAAAAAAAAGCGGGTCCTGTCCTGTCCCTGCAGTGTGCGCAGCAACCGCATTTCATCCTCCTGGGCGACAAGCTCGCCCAGGGCCAGCTCATCAATGACGCGTATCCGCTCCAGATCAACGCCCATCTGCTCATGCTGTGAAGATGCCGCCCACAGGGCGTGACCGGCACTGTGCGACAGGCTGGATGACCGATAGGGATCAAGCAGACGGCGCTGCAAGGAACGACTGACACGCCATTCGTAGGCCTTGCGCGCACTCAGGCGAGCCGCCTCACGGGCGCGATCCTCTGGATTCAGCGCCAACGGGTCGTACTCTACCTGCAAGGCCGGACCGGCAAACCACAGTTGCAGCAGCGCCGGCTGATCTGAAACGGAAAATGGCATGAACAACGTAACCGAAATGGCAATGGTCCCATTGTACGTATTCATGCCATTTGCAGGCGCATCTTTGATAAATGATTTTGATGGATTGCTGCCTCACACCCGGCTTTCGGGTTCAATGATGCCCTCTTGGCTAACCGCGACGGCGCACTTGACGTGAAACCAAGGCCCCGTAGTTTGCCTCCCGACACAGGGAAAGCATCCGGAAAACCGTTTCAACATTTTCGCAACAAGCAGGTCAGACGCACCAGGAGTATGACTTATACCCATGATCGGGGTTTTTCATCGCCTATTTCTCACATATGTGTTAATGTGGGTTTGTGTAAACAAACCAGCACTGCCCTATGAGCCGCCTCACAATTGACCTATCTGACCAGCAACACCAAAGCCTGAAGGCGCTGGCCGCCTTGCAAGGTAAAACCATTAAGCAATACGCCCTTGAACGCTTGTTCCCCGGCGATACTACTGCCGAGCAGACATGGCAGGAACTAAAGGCCGTGCTGGGATCTCGCATCAATGATGGGCTTGCCGGGAAGGTATCTGCCAAGAACATCAGCCAAATCCTTGATGAAGAACTGGGCGAGGACCGCACTTGAGGGCTTACGTTCTTACAGAGGGGGCCGAAGCTGATTTGCGCGACATTATCCGATACACTCGTAAGCAATGGGGTGCCACGCAAGTGCGCCGCTATATGGGTAAACTGGAGCAGGGCATTATCAGTCTCGCCGCCGGAAAAGGTCCATTTACTGTTGTGAACGAACTTTATCCTGCGTTAAGAATGGCTCGTTTCGAGCATCACTATGTATTTTGCTTGCCGCGTGAAGACGGCCCCGCTTTGGTCGTGGCTATTTTTCATGAGCGTATGGATCTCATGACGCGACTGGCAGACCGGCTTAATAATGAAAATTAATCGATAAAAACGCGGATGCCATGTTGTTATACCAATAGCTTGGTTCAGTGGCAGCAGTCTGGCCATTTCTGCGGCCGGCGCAAGGCCGGCCCCGCCCACTCAGGGTAATGCCGCAATCGGTTCAGCTTCCCTTTGGATCTGGCCGACACCCAGATAGGAGAACAGATCCTTCGGATCGGTCAGTTCGGGCACCAGCGAAATAGGTTGCATCAGGCCCAGCTTTTGCGCCGTATCCCTCATATAGACCAGCGCCGAAAAGTCTTCCAGGGCGAAACCAACCGAATCGAACAGGGTGATTTGCGTATCAGTCTCACGGCCTTTGGCCTGGCCTCCAAAGACCTGCCATAAATGCCGGACAGGAAAGTCCGCGGCCACATTCTGCAATTCACCTTCCACCCGGGTTTGTGGCTCGAATTCGACAAACACGGTGGTCAGGGGCAGGATGTCGGGATGCAGCTCGGTCTTGCCCGGGCAATCGCCGCCAACCGCGTTGATATGCATGCCTGGCTTGATCATTTCGGGGGTCAGGATATGTGCCCGCGAATACTCGGCGGTCACTGTTGTCACAATATCAGCGTCCCGAACGGCGTCGGCCACACTGTCGGCGATGTCAACTGTCATAGCGGTGTGACGCAGATTATCGGCCAGCTTTTGTGATGCAGCACGATCAAGATCGTAAACGCTCAGGTGCTCGATTCCAAGCAGATAATGAAAGGCCAGCGCCTGAAATTCGCTTTGACAGCCATTGCCGATCAGGGCCATCCGGCGGCTGTTGCTGCGCGCCAGGTGCTTTGCCGCCAATGCAGACATGGCTGCAGTTCGAAGCGCAGTCGTCAATGTCAATTCACAAATCACCTCGGGCTTGCCGGTGCTGTTGTCCACCAGCGCGCCAAATGCCAGCACTGTGGACAAGCCTTCCTGAGGGTTATGTGGATGACAATTGACATACTTGAAAGAATAATTCTGTTTGTCTGCAATGGGCATCAGTTCCATCACGCCATCCTGCACATATTTGGCAACACGGGATGACTTGTCAAATTCATCCCAGCGCAAATAGTCTGACAGGATATAGTTCATTACGCCGTCAAGCGTCTGCTTCATGCCTTGCCGCTGCACGATGCGCGCCACGTCCTGGGGGCGGATCAGTCCGGTATTCAGATTCGTTTGTGTCAAATGACTCATGGTTATCTCCGTTAATGCGTTGCCGGTGCCACTCACAAGGGGCAATGCCAAGGGGAAGCTCGCGCACCCCTGATGCAACCCGCCCCACCCTTTCATCCTGTCACCAACAGCCGTGGCTATCGAATGAAGTTTTTCCGCAAGCTGTTTTCAAAAACCGCCTAGCGGAACCTGGGGTGCCCAGCGCCGACACTATATTTATGGTTGTGTCTTTGTTACTTAAGTTTGCCGCATTCTCGTGGCAAAGCATATCGGCAATGTTGCACACTTTTGTCCATTCTTTTGCCATAATGGCAATACAAACTACCTTAATGAGCAATTATGGACTCAACTGACCAGGCACTTATCTCGTTGTTACGCCAAAATGCACGATATACGGTCGCCGATCTGGCAAAAAAACTCGGCGTGTCGCGCGGCACCATACGCAACCGCATGCTGCGGCTGGAAGATGCCAGCGTAATCGTTGGCTACACGGTGCAATTGCGTCCGGACACGCAAACTCAAACCATCCGCGCATGGATGAGCATTGCCATTGAAGGGAACATGAGCCGTCAGGTGATCGCCAGCCTGCTGGGCGAACCCTGCATTGTGGCCCTGCATGACACCAATGGCCGCTGGGACCTGCTGGCGGAGCTGGAAGCCAGCACATTGGCCGATCTGGGTCAGGCGCTGGAACGGATCCGCCTGATCCGCAATATCAGCAACTCCGAAACCAGCATTCATTTGAAAAGCTATCGGTAGGGCCGACGGTTGCCGTTTCACATTGCCATTGCGCGGCGCCGCTAACACGACATATTGACTATTGCCGCTACCAATTACCGCTGCTCCCTAACCGTGGAGGGTTGGCGAATAGGAATGCCAGGCAGTCAGCGACTGAATCACACTGCCGATCTGCAACAGTCCTCGCTCGTCTTGCGGTTTGCCCACAAGCTGCGCACTTACCGGCATGTTGCCGGGGTCAAAGCCGGCCGGCAGTGCCAGCGCACAGCCGCCAGTCCAATTGGCAAGACGTGTAAAGAAGCCCGGGCTCGCGGCTTCATCCAGGTTCGTTAGTAACGGCGCGACCGCCGGCACGGTAGGCATCATGAATGCATCCTTGTCCGCCATCCAGGCCTGCCATGTGCTCATGGCAGCCTGATGCGCCGCCAGCAGCGCTTCATATTGCGTTTGTGAAACCGCCTGGCCGGCCAGCATCCGCCTACGTACAAACGGGTCCATGGGCGCATTGTGGTCCTGCACCACGGCGCCATGCAAGCGCCAGGCACAGGCCGCCATCAGCAGCCCGCTCTGCTCGAAAATAGTATTAAACGATAGTGGCGGCCGCTCGCGCACAATATTGGCCCCGGCCATTTCCGCCATGCGCACCATGTCGCGCACTCCCAGCCGAACAGAACGCTGCACCTCCGTATCGTATTGCTCATCCGGCATGACGCCCAGTGTCATGCCATCCAGACCGCTACCATCATCCAGCAGCCGATGACACGACTCATCCAGCACTTCGCCCGGTTCACAGGTAAGTGCCCGGTACAAAATGGCGGCGTCATCAGCCGTATGTGTAATCGGCCCCACGCTATCGAGCATAGGCGCCAGGGGCAAAATGCCGCTCATATCCATCTGCCCGGCGGTCATTTTCAGCCCGGTCAGACTGCAGAAAGCCGCTGGGATCCGCACCGAACCGCCGGTATCAGTACCAATGGCGCAGGGCACCAGGCCGGCAGCCACGGCGACCGCTGAACCACTGGAAGAGCCGCCCGGCGCATGGGCGCGATTGGCATCCCAGGGGTTATGGGGCGTTCCCAGATGCGCATTGGTGCCCCAGCCGCCGAAGGCAAATTCCACAGTTTGGGTTTTGCCGATCACAATCGCGCCTGCGCCTGCAACCGTTGCACCAGCGCCGCCGTCTTGCTGCTGGCCTGACCATCGTGTACGGCAGATCCCCCGGTAGTCACGACACCGGCAATATCAATCAGATCCTTGATCGCCACGGGAATACCGTCAAGCACCCCCAGCGACCTGCCCGCTTTCGCCTGGCATCGGAGGCCTTCGCATCCCGTATCGCCTGTTCGCCGAACACGACCGCAAAGGCATTGAGCATTGGATTGTATTTTTCAATTCGCCTGAGAAAAAATGTGGTCAACAGCTCCGACGTCAGGCCTTGCCCGCTCAGTTGGCTGGCCAGTCTGGCGACGGTGGAAAAAGCGTAATGTTCCATGACGTGTCTTTGCCTGCGTAGAGTCGAAAAAATCAATAACGTTAATGAACGAGTCAATATACTCATAGCAATAACCATGCCACTGCTTCGGCTTTGTCGTTGAATCCTGCTTTGTCGGTACGCGCAGCGCAACCCCAGCGAGCGTGAAGCATGATCCCCTCGTCGATTGCGACACGTCCTGCTTTCCTATCGCCCTTCTCTATCGCTCTTTGCTATCGAACTTTGCTCTCGGACTCTCCTGCTTCACATGTACTGATGGCGCCTGCAAACCATGATTCCGCGCTTTTCCCTGCATCGTCTGCGCAACGTCAGTGTACGCCCGCCCCCTCATACGGCTCATCGATTTTCAATTGTCATAAGCAACTTCTGCCAGTTGCACGCATATTCGTTTATATTCTAATCATCATTGTCATTCAGCCAGTTGTCATCTTCAAACTGTGTCTGTCACATACCTCTGGCCGGCATCGTGCTGCCGCATGGCAGTCGCCCGCCGGTACACCCATTGTCACCCAGTCAAGGAGCTCAGTATGAAACCAGCCGTTCCAGCTACGTCGCGCTTACCATCCCTCCCCTTGTCGTTCGCATACCGGCCGGCCAGGCGCCTGCTGTCGCGCAGCACGTTTACCAATATTTTGATGGCAACCGTGATTGTCAGCGGCTTTCATGTAGCCACGGCACAGGCACAGGCGACCACTATGTCGCCGGGGGACAAAGCGCCCGTTGCCCGGAACGTCACCACCGAGACGCTTCTTAAAGGGCTGGAGCATCCCTGGTCGATGGCCTTCTTGCCAGACAATGCCGGCATGCTCATTACCGAGCGCAGTGGTCGTCTCAATTACTGGAAACCGGGCAACGACAAGCCTGCCGTAGTCAGCGGCAGTCCCAAGGTCTGGGCCAGCGGCCAGGGCGGCCTGCTGGATGTGGTCCTGGCGCCGGATTTTGCCAAAACGCGCCATATTTATCTGAGTTATGCCGAAGAGGGCAAAGACGGTAAAGCGGGCACGGCCGTCGGCTTTGGGCGTCTGTCCGATGACAACACCAGGCTGGAAAACTTCCAGGTCATTTTCCGCCAGGAACCCAAGCTGTCTGTCGGCAATCATTTTGGCTCGCGCATTATCTTCGATCGCAAGGGCTACATGTTCATTGCGCTGGGCGAGAACGATCAACGCCCTACCTCCCAGGATTTGGACAAGTTGCAAGGCAAGATTGTGCGGCTGTTCCCTGACGGACGCATCCCCCAGGACAATCCATTCGTGGGCAAACAGGGCGTGCGTCCCGAGATCTGGTCTTACGGACATCGCAATCAGCAAGGCGCTGCGCTCAATCCCTGGACCGGCGCCTTGTGGACCAATGAACACGGCCCGCGCGGTGGAGATGAGGTCAATATTCCCGAGCCTGGCAAGAACTATGGCTGGCCACTGGCCACCTATGGTATCAATTACTCCGGGTTGCCGATTCCCGAAGCCAAAGGCACCGACGGCGCCGGGCTGACTCAACCCATTTACGCCTGGAAAGTCTCACCGGCAATCAGCGGCATGGCCTTTTACGATCACGACCGTTTTGCGCCATGGAAGCAGTCTGTGTTTATCGGCGCGCTGGCGCAGCAACGCCTGCTGAACCTGAAGGTGGACGGCACCGCTCTGAAGGACGAACAGGTAATCTTCGAAGGCGAGCGTATTCGTGATGTGAAGGTCGGTCCCGATGGCTACGTCTATGTCCTGACCGATACCGGCGATGGCAAGCTGATTCGCCTCGGCCTGCAAAACTGAACCCAAAAAAAAGGCCCGCCGCAGCGCAATGCTGTGACGGGCCGGGCTCACTGTCGTAAATTGATCAGAACGGCAGGATCAATACAGAACACGCGCCTTGATGGTGCCGGTAATCGCCTTGAGCTGCTCCAGCGCCTTGTCCACATCTGGCGTTTCCACGTCGATGACCACATAGCCATTTTGTGGATCAGTCTGCAGGTACTGACCCACAATATTGACGCCATCCTGCTGGAACACCTGGTTGATCGCCGTAAGCACGCCAGGACGGTTCTCGTGAATATGCAGGAAACGACGTGCGCTCTTGTTTTCCGGCAGCGACACTTCCGGGAAGTTCACGGCAGACAGCGTTGAACCATTGTCGGAATACTTGACCAGTTTGCTGGCCACTTCGATGCCGATGTTCTCCTGGGCTTCGGAAGTAGACCCACCGATATGCGGCGTCAGGATCACATTATCGAACTTGCGCAACGGTGAAACGAACTCTTCATTATTCGACTTGGGCTCTGACGGGAAAACGTCAATAGCCGCGCCGGCCACGCGTTTTTCTTCAAGTGCTAGGGCCAGTGCGTCGATATCGACCACCGTACCGCGCGACGCATTGATCAGATGCGCGCCCACTTTCATTTGCGCAATGCGTTCTGCGCTCATCAGGTTTTTGGTGCTGTCATTTTCGGGAACGTGCAACGAAACCACATCTGCAATATTCAGCAGATCTGTAAGCGAACTGACGGCACGGGCATTGCCCAGCGGCAGCTTGCTTTCGATGTCATAGAAATAGATTTCCATGCCCAGCGCCTCGGCCAGGACCGACAACTGGGTGCCAATGTGGCCGTATCCGATAATCCCCAGCTTCTTGCCACGCACCTCGTGGCTGCCCGCTGCCGATTTAACCCATTCACCACGGTGTACTTCGGCGTTGGCTGCCGGTACGCGGCGCATCAGCAAAATAAGTTCGGCCAGGACCAGTTCTGCGACAGAACGGGTATTGGAAAAGGGTGCGTTGAACACGGGAATACCCAGGCGCTTGGCTTCCTGCAGGTCCACCTGGTTGGTGCCAATACAGAAACAGCCGACACCAACCAGTTTTCTGGCCGACTGCAATACGTCTGCGCTCAGTTGCGTGCGCGAGCGGATCCCTACGAAATGTGCATCGGCAACGGCTTGCTTGAGCTGCTCGCCTTCCAATGCTTTCTTGTGATAATCAATATTGCTGTAGCCCGATGCATGCAGCACATCCAGCGCATTCTGATGAACGCCTTCGAGCAATACAATTTTGATCTTGTTCTTATCAAGGGACACTTTTTCCATGGGTTTCTTCGCTTAGACAGTTGGGTGTGGGGGAGATTTATTGTATCGAAATGTGCTGGTGGCGTCTTGCAAAGCCACCGAACAGTTCAAATGTACTGCTTGCTCACTTAAATAGAGGTGAAATTTTTCATGTCGTCATGAAATGCCCGCATGAAAAAAAGCGCCTTGCGTGACAGCTGCAAGGCGCTTTTAGTTCCCGGCCGAAGCCGGGATGACAACAGATGACCTGTTCGCTTATTCTGCAGCAGGCGGCTCTTCGTCGGTGTTGGTACCCAAAGGTGCAAACACGTTGTCCAGCGTAACCGGCGCAGACTCCTCGAAAGGATTCTCCTGGGCACGCACGGCAGCGCGTTCGGCACGTTCGCTTTCCTCTTTGGCTTTGCGAGCCAGGTGGAAAGACATACCGGTTCCGGCAGGAATCAGACGTCCCACGATCACGTTTTCTTTCAGACCGCGCAGATCATCACGTTTACCCATGATGGCCGCTTCGGTCAGCACCCTTGTGGTTTCCTGGAAGGAAGCCGCAGAGATGAACGAGTCGGTGGACAGCGATGCCTTGGTAATACCCAGCAGGATATTGTCGTAGGTCGCCGGAATCTTGTTGTCGGCAACCACACGATCATTCTCGTTGAGCAATTCGGCACGCTCAACCTGTTCACCCGTGATGAACGAGGTATCGCCCGCATCCACGATGTTCACACGACGCAGCATCTGACGTACGATCACTTCAATGTGCTTGTCATTGATCTTCACGCCCTGCAGACGGTACACGTCCTGAACTTCGTTGACGATGTAGATTGCCAGCTTCTCGATGCCCTGCAGACGCAGAATATCGTGAGGATCAGCCGGACCGTCTACAATCATCTCACCCTGGTTGACCACCTGGCCGTCGTGTACCAGCACCTGTTTCTCTTTCGGAATCAGGAACTCATGCACCGTACCATCGGTCTCGGTAATGACCAGACGCTGTTTACCCTTGGTATCCTTACCAAACGACACAGTACCTGTGACATCTGCCAGCATACCGGCGTCTTTCGGCGAACGGGCTTCGAACAGCTCGGCCACACGAGGCAGACCCCCGGTAATATCGCGGGTTTTCTGTGATTCCTGTGGAATACGAGCCAGAATCTCACCAATATTGACCTGCTGTCCGTCACGCACGGTAATCAGCGCGCCAACCGGGAATGAAATATTCACGGAGTGGTCGGTACCAGCAATCTTGACCTCTTCACCGGCCTCGTTGATCAGCTTGATCTGAGGACGCATCAGCGTTTTGCCGCCGCGTGATTTCGGTGTAATGACCACCAGCGTGGACAGACCGGTTACATCATCCACCTGTCTGGCAACAGTCTGACCCTCTTCGATATTCTCGAAGCGGACCTCACCCGAGTATTCGGACACGATCGGACGGGTCAGCGGATCCCATGAAGCCAGGCGTGTACCGGCTTTCACGGTATCGTTATCGCCCACCAGCACGGTTGCGCCATAAGGAATCTTGTGACGTTCACGTTCACGGTTGCTATCGTCGAAAATCACGATTTCACCGGAACGGGAAATGGCCACACGCTCGCCTTTCGCATTGGTCACATACCGCATGGAACCGGCAAAGCCAACCGTACCGGCAGACTTGGTCTCAACCGAAGAGGCCATGGCTGCACGTGAGGCCGCACCACCAATGTGGAACGTACGCATGGTCAGCTGGGTACCCGGTTCACCAATAGACTGAGCAGCAATCACACCCACGGCTTCACCGGTGTTGACCATATTGCCGCGACCCAAGTCACGGCCATAGCAGTGTGCGCAAAGCCCATGACGGGTTTCGCAGGTCAGCGGTGTGCGGATCTTGACTTCATCCACGCCAATGCGATCGATCAGCTCTACCGCATCTTCATCCAGCAGGGTGCCGGCAGCAATCGCCGTTTCCTGTGTATCAGGATTAACGATATCGGCAGCCGCTACACGACCCAGAATACGGTCATGCAACGGTTCGATAACCTCACCGCCTTCAACCAGGGCTTTCATCAGATAGCCGTTGCTTGTGCCGCAATCGGTTTCAGTGATGACCAGATCCTGGGTCACGTCAACCAGACGACGAGTCAGGTAACCTGAGTTCGCGGTTTTCAGCGCGGTATCGGCCAGACCTTTACGTGCACCGTGGGTGGAGATGAAGTACTGCAGTACGTTCAGACCTTCACGGAAGTTCGCGGTAATCGGCGTTTCAATGATCGAGCCATCAGGCTTGGCCATCAGGCCACGCATACCGGCCAGCTGACGAATCTGCGCTGCTGAACCACGGGCGCCGGAGTCGGCCATCATGTAAATGGAGTTGAACGATTCCTGGCGGGCATTTTCGCCCAGACGGGTTACAACCGGCTCTGTCGCCAGTTGCTCCATCATGGCCTTGCCCACTTTATCACCGGCCTTGCCCCAGATGTCGACCACGTTGTTATACCGTTCCTGCGAAGTTACCAGACCTGACGAATACTGCTTGTCGATCTCTTTAACTTCATTGCTGGCCTGCGTCAGAATTTCTTCCTTCACAGTTGGGATAACCATGTCGCCCATGGCAATTGAAATACCGCCACGAGTCGCCAGACGGAAACCGGACTGCATCAGCTTGTCGGCAAAAATCACCGTATCGCGCAGGCCACAACGACGGAACGACTGGTTGATCAGGCGTGAAATTTCTTTCTTCTTCAGGGCACGGTTCAGCACGCTGAACGGCAGCCCGTTAGGCAGAATTTCCGACAGGATCGCACGGCCAACGGTTGTTTCAAAGCGGCGCAGCACAGGCTGCCATTCGCCCTGGTCGTCTTTCTCGTATTCGTTCAGACGCACAGTCACGCGTGACTGCAGCTCGACTTCACGATTGTCATAGGCACGAATCAGCTCTGCCAGATCGGCAAAGAACAGACCTTCGCCCTTGCCATTGATACGTTCACGGGTTGCGTAGTACAAACCCAGCACGATATCCTGAGAAGGCACAATGGAAGGCTCGCCGCTGGCAGGAAACAGGATATTGTTGGAGGCCAGCATCAGGGTGCGGGCTTCCAGCTGTGCTTCGAGCGACAGGGGCACGTGAACAGCCATCTGGTCACCGTCAAAGTCGGCGTTAAAGGCTGCACACACCAGTGGGTGCAGCTGAATCGCCTTACCTTCGATCAGGACCGGTTCGAATGCCTGAATACCCAGACGGTGCAGCGTAGGCGCACGGTTGAGCATGACAGGGTGTTCGCGAATCACTTCTTCCAGGATATCCCAGACCACAGGCTCGTGCGCTTCAACCAGTTTTTTCGCAGCCTTGATCGTGGTCGCCAGACCCATAATCTCAAGACGGTTAAAAATAAACGGCTTGAACAGTTCCAGCGCCATCAGCTTGGGCAGACCGCATTGGTGCAGTTTGAGCTGCGGACCCACCACGATCACGGAACGACCAGAGTAGTCCACGCGTTTACCCAGCAAGTTCTGACGGAACCGACCGCTTTTACCCTTGATCATATCGGCCAGGGATTTGAGCTGACGCTTGTTGGCGCCAGTCATGGCCTTGCCGCGACGACCGTTATCCAGCAGCGAGTCAACCGATTCCTGCAGCATCCGTTTTTCATTACGCAGAATGATGTCTGGTGCCTTCAGTTCGATCAGACGCTTGAGCCGGTTATTACGGTTAATCACGCGACGATACAGGTCATTCAGGTCAGAGGTCGCAAAGCGGCCGCCATCCAATGGCACCAACGGACGCAAGTCCGGCGGCAGCACGGGCAGCACTTCCATGACCATCCAGTCCGGTTTGATACCGGATTTCTGGAAGCCTTCAATCACTTTCAGACGCTTGGAGATCTTTTTGATCTTGGCATCGGAGCTGGTTGCCTTCAGTTCGGCGCGCAAAGACTCCGCCTCGCGATCGATATCGATCGTGCGCAGCAGTTCCCGCACGGCTTCCGCACCCATCAGGGCCGTGAAGTCGTCGCCGTACTCTTCAGTCTTGGCCAGGAAATCGTCGTCGGACATGATCTGACCGCGCTTGAGCGGCGTCATGCCTGGCTCGATCACGCACCATGCTTCAAAGTACAGTACGCGTTCGATATCACGCAGGGTCATGTCCAGCACCATACCCAGACGGGATGGCAGGCTTTTCAGGAACCAGATGTGCGCAACCGGGCTGGCCAGTTCAATGTGACCCATGCGTTCACGACGCACTTTGGTCACCGTCACTTCAACGCCGCATTTTTCGCAGATCACGCCACGATGTTTCAGGCGCTTGTATTTACCGCAAAGACATTCGTAATCCTTGATCGGGCCAAAGATTTTGGCGCAGAACAAACCATCACGTTCCGGCTTGAATGTCCGATAGTTGATGGTTTCTGGCTTTTTGACTTCGCCATAGGACCATGAACGGATTTTTTCAGGAGAGGCAATCCCAATCTTGATGGCATCGAACTGCTCATCCGGGGAAATCTGTTTGAATAAACCTAGTAATCCCTTCATTCTTTACGCTCCAAATCCATGTCCAGTGACAGAGAACGAATCTCTTTCACCAGCACGTTGAACGACTCAGGCATACCTGCGTCGATGACGTGATCGCCCTTAACAATGTTCTCATACACTTTGGTACGGCCAGCAATGTCATCCGATTTAACGGTCAGCATTTCCTGCAGCGTATACGAAGCACCATAGGCCTCAAGTGCCCACACCTCCATCTCACCGAAGCGCTGGCCACCAAACTGGGCTTTACCGCCCAATGGCTGCTGCGTAACGAGAGAGTACGGACCAGTAGAACGTGCATGCATCTTGTCGTCGACCAGGTGATGCAGTTTCAGGTAATGCATGTAGCCGATCGTGACCGGGCGCTCAAAGCGCTCGCCCGTACGACCGTCGAACAGGTAAGCCTGGGTGCGAGAGTCGGTCAGTTGCAGACGTTCCTTCACATCATCAGGATAAGCCAGTTCCAGCATACTGGTAATTTCTTCCTCGGTGGCGCCGTCAAATACCGGTGTTGCCAGCGGCACGCCATTTTGCAGGTTGCGTGCCATCTCGATGATCTGCTCATCGTTCAGGGTATCAATCTGCGCCTTGGCGCCGGTGGTGTTGTACACCTTGTTCAGGTACTCGCGGATCTGTCCGACCTGCACTGCACGCTCATCTTTCATGAGATCGGCAATCCGGTGACCCACACCCTTGGCAGCTCCAGCCCAGATGCACTTCAAGCACCTGACCCACGTTCATCCGTGACGGCACACCCAGCGGGTTCAGCACGATGTCGGCAGGGGTACCATCAGCCATGTGAGGCATGTCTTCCACAGGTGTAATACGCGATACCACACCCTTGTTACCGTGACGGCCGGCCATTTTGTCACCTGGCTGCAGACGACGTTTCACGGCCAGATAGACCTTGATCATCTTGAGCACGCCCGGTGGCAGTTCATCGCCCTGCGTCAGTTTCTTGCGCTTCTCTTCGAAGGCCAGGTCAAACTCATGGCGTTTCTGCTCGACCGATTCCTTGGTCTGTTCCAGGGCCACTGCGGCGCCTTCGTCAGACAGACGGATATCGAACCAATGCCAGCGCTCTACGCCGTCCAAATACTCTTCGGTAATGACCGAGCCTTTTGGCAGACGGTTCGGGCCGCCGTTAACGGTTTTGCCGATCAGCAGCTTGCGGATACGATCGAAGGTGTCGTTCTCAACAATACGCAACTGGTCATTCAGATCCTGACGGTAGCGGCTCAGTTCATCATTAATGATGGCCTCGGCACGCTTGTCGCGGGGAACGCCTTCACGCGTAAAGACCTGAACGTCGATCACGGTACCGACCATGCCTGAAGGCACGCGCAGCGAGGTATCTTTTACGTCAGAGGCTTTTTCACCGAAAATCGCACGCAGCAGTTTTTCTTCCGGTGTCAGCTGGGTCTCGCCTTTTGGCGTGACTTTACCGACCAGTACGTCATCGGCGCGCACTTCCGCACCAATATGCACAATACCAGACTCGTCAAGACGGTTCAGCTGAGTTTCTGCCAGGTTGCTGATATCGCGCGTGATTTCCTCGTTACCGAGTTTGGTATCACGAGCAACGACGGTCAGCTCTTCGATATGAATAGACGTATAACGATCATCTGCCACAACTTTTTCGGAAATCAGGATTGAATCCTCGAAGTTGTAGCCGTTCCATGGCATGAACGCGATCAGCATGTTCTGGCCCAGAGCCAGTTCACCCAGATCGGTTGACGCACCATCGGCCAGCACGTCGCCACGGGCAACGTGATCACCACGTCTGACGATAGGACGCTGGTTGATGTTGGTGTTCTGGTTGGAACGCGTGTACTTGATCAGGTTGTAGATATCCACACCCACTTCACCGGCCTGGTTCTCGTCGTCATTGACACGAATCACCACGCGATCGGCGTCGACATGATCAACGATACCACCCCGCGTTGCCTGCACTGTCGTGCCCGAGTCAACCGCCACGGTACGTTCAATACCAGTACCCACCAGCGGTTTTTCAGGACGCAGGCAAGGAACAGCCTGACGTTGCATGTTGGCGCCCATCAGCGCCCGGTTCGCATCGTCGTGTTCCAGAAACGGAATCAGCGAAGCCGCCACAGAAACGATCTGCGATGGCGCAACATCCATGTAATGCACATTTTCAGGCGCAGTCAGCATGGTTTCACCGGCTTCACGGCAGGCGATCAGGTCATCCTGGAAGCGACCTTCTTCGTCCAGCACCGCGTTGGCCTGGGCGATCACATAGTTGCTTTCCTCAATGGCAGACAGATACTCAATCTGGTCACTGACCTTGCCGTCGATAATCTTGCGGTATGGTGTTTCCAGGAAGCCATAGTCATTCAGACGGGCATACAGCGCCATGGAGTTGATCAGACCAATGTTCGGGCCCTCAGGCGTTTCGATCGGGCATACACGACCATAGTGCGTCGGATGCACGTCCCGCACCTCGAAGCCTGCACGTTCGCGCGTCAGGCCACCCGGGCCCAATGCAGAAACACGACGCTTGTGGGTAATTTCAGATAGCGGATTGGTCTGGTCCATGAACTGCGACAGCTGGCTTGAACCGAAGAACTCCTTGATCGCAGCCGAAATAGGCTTCGAGTTGATCAGGTCGTGCGGCATCAGGTTATCGGCTTCAGCCTGACCCAGACGCTCTTTAACGGCACGCTCAACGCGCACCAGGCCAGCGCGGAACTGGTTCTCTGCCAGTTCGCCCACACAACGCACGCGACGGTTACCCAGGTGATCAATGTCGTCGATCACGCCCTGGCCGTTACGCAGCGCAACCAGCACCTTGATGGTTTCCAGAATGTCTTCGTCGGTCAGGGTCATCGGACCCGTGATATCGTCACCACGGCCCAGACGGCTGTTGACTTTCATCCGGCCCACGCGGGACAGATCGTAAGACTCTTCGCTATAGAACAGGCGCTGGAACAATGCCTCCACCGCTTCTTCGGTCGGCGGCTCGCCAGGACGCATCATGCGATAGATGGCTACGCGGGCAGCCATCTGGTCTGCCGTTTCATCGGTACGCAGGGTCAGTGAAATAAACGCGCCACGATCCAGTTCATTGGTGAAAATGGTCTGGATTTCATGCACGTTCGCATCACGGATCTTGACCAGCAAAGACTCTGTGATCTCATCATTGGCATTGGCGATCACTTCGCCGGTATCCGCACTGATCACATTCTTGGCCAGCACACGGCCAACCAGATAGTCTTCAGGCACGGAAATGCGTTCGATCTTGGCGTTGGCCAGTTCGCGCAGGTGCTTGCTGTTGATACGCTTGTCTTTTTCGACCAGCACAGTGCCGTTTTTGTCTGTGATATCGAAACGGGCCACTTCGCCCTTCCAGCGCTCGGGCACCATCTGCATCAGCGCGCCTTCGGATTTGATATCAAAATGATCAAATTCGTAGAAGTGCGCCAGAATGGTTTCCGGTGTCAGGCCAATCGCCTTGAGCAGAATGGTCACGGGCATCTTGCGGCGACGGTCGATACGGAAGAACAACACGTCCTTCGGATCGAACTCAAAGTCAAGCCATGAGCCACGGTAAGGAATAACGCGGGCAGAAAACAACAATTTGCCCGAGCTGTGCGTTTTACCACGATCGTGTTCAAAGAACACACCGGGAGAACGATGCAGTTGTGATACGATTACACGCTCAGTACCGTTGATCACGAAAGAACCGGTGTCAGTCATCAGGGGAATTTCACCCATGTAGACTTCCTGTTCCTTAATCTCTTTAACGGTAGGTTTGCTGACTTCACGGTCCATCAGAACCAGTTTGACTTTGGCACGCAGCGGTGAGGCAAAGGTCAGTCCACGCAACTGACACTCTTTGACATCAAACACCGGCTCGCCCAGCATATAGCTGTCGAACTCCAGCCTCGCCATGCCGTTGTGGCTGACGATAGGGAAAATGGATTTAAACGCCGCCTGCAGACCTTCGTCTTTGCGCTGGCTTGAAGAAACCGACTGTTGCAGAAAAGTACGGTAGGAATGTAATTGTGTAGCTAACAGATAAGGTACGTCCTGAACATCTTCGCGTTTTGCGAAGCTTTTACGGATACGCTTTCGTTCTGTGTACGAGTAAGGCATGAGCACTCCGACTCGAGAGGGTTGTAAGAATTATGGGGTTGTCCATAATCCATGGGGTTTTACGACTCCACGAAAAACGCCTTCTTTCAATTTATTCTGCCGACAAGACAGTGAAAAGGTCGTCTTTCCTAGAAACGCAAAAACCCGGAGGTGGCTAAAGCCACTCCGGGTATCATCGTTAGATGATTACTTGAGTTCAGCTTTAGCGCCAGCGTCTTCAAGTTTTTTCTTCGCTTCTTCAGCTTCAGCTTTGGAAACGCCTTCTTTAACTGGTTTTGGTGCACCGTCAACCAGATCTTTCGCTTCTTTCAGGCCAAGACCTGTCAGTTCGCGAACGGCTTTAATGACGTTCACTTTCTGAGCACCGGTTTCAGTCAGAACGACTGTGAACTCAGTTTGTTCAGCGGCAGCAGCAGCTTCGCCACCGGCTGCAGGAGCAGCAACAGCAACAGCGGCAGCAGCAGCTGACACGCCGAATTTTTCTTCCATTTCTTTGATCAGCTCAGACAGTTCCAGCACAGTCATGCCGGCGATAGCGTCGAGGATTTCTGCTTTGTTTAAAGCCATTTTAGAACTCCGAATAAATTTAAATAATTGCCAGGGTTTTGTATCGCTTAGTCTTTAAGAAAGAACCAACAGGTGCCTTAAGCGGCTTCCTTCTGATCGCGCACGGCAGCAAGGCCACGAACGAATTTGGTTGGAACTTCATTAAGCGTACGCACAAATTGTGTAACAGGTGCCTGCATGGTACCCAACAGTTTGGACAACAGCTCTTCGCGAGAAGGCATAGTGGCCAGGGCTTTAACGCCGTTGGGATCAAGGATGCTGCCTGGAAGGGCACCACCTTTGAGTACGATCTTGTCATTCGTTTTAGCGAATGTAGACAGTACTTTTGATGCAGAAACAGGATCTTCACTGATTGCATAGATCAATGGACCAGTCAGTTGATCGGACAAGCCTTCGAAAGGTGTGCCATTGATCGCGCGACGGGCCAGCGTGTTCTTCAGAACACGCAGATAAACACCTGATTCACGTGCAGATTTGCGCAATACGGTGACAGAAGCAACGTCAATACCACGGTACTCAGCAACAATAATGGATTGTGCATTCGCTACTTGAGCGGATACTTCCTCGATTACTGCCGCTTTCTCATTACGATTGAGACTCACGGTTTGAACACTCCATCTAAAGACGCGGCTGGGAACAGTTCCCAATTGCGTCAACCATATGCGGCGTACCTCTGGTCGAGCTCTGCTAAGAATTCTTCCATGGGACGCCGTCTACGCAGGATCCGGAAAACATCTCCGGTTTTAAGCAGCCGGGGCATCACAGGGTGATGATCAGGCCGCTCCAGCGGTCTTTGACAGCAATGCCTGATGCGCGATCAGGCACAGCCCAAAGTTCTGTTATCAGGCTGCCAGAGAGGCAACCTCGATTTTCGCTCCGCCACCCATTGTGGATGAAACGGCCAGCTTGCGCAGGTAAACGCCTTTTGACGTAGCCGGACGGGCTTTGTTCAGGGCGTCAACCAGTGCAGCCAGGTTTGACTGAAGCTTGTCGATGTCGAAAGATGCACGACCGATAGTGGCGTGAATAATACCTGCCTTGTCGGTACGGTACTGAACCTGACCGGCTTGGCATTCTTCACTGCAGTAGCGACGTCTGGCGTCACGGTGCCCACTTTAGGGTTAGGCATCAGGCCGCGTGGGCCCAGGATCTGACCCAGAGTACCGACGATACGCATTGTGTCAGGAGACGCAATGACGATGTCAAAGTTGAACTGGCCTGCCTTGATCTGGTCTGCCAGGTCTTCCATGCCAACGATATCGGCACCGGCAGCCTTGGCGGCCTCGGCTTTCTCGCCCTGGGCAAATACAGCCACGCGAACGGATTTACCTGTACCAGCAGGCAGCACAACAGAGCCGCGAACCAATTGGTCGGATTTCTTGGGATCAATACCCAGCTGAACGGCCACGTCGATAGACTCATCGAACTTGGCGGTTGCTGTTTCCTTGACCAGTGTCAGGGCTTCAGCAACAGGGTACAGCTTGTTACGATCGATTTTGGAAGCAATAGCTGCCGCGCGTTTGGATACTTTAGCCATTAGTTCACTCCTTCAACCGTAATACCCATGCTGCGGGCACTGCCGGCAATCGTACGTACTGCTGCGTCAAGATCGGCAGCGGTCAGGTCCGGTTCTTTTGTTTTTGCGATTTCTTCAGCCTGAGCACGTGTCAGCGTGCCAACTTTGTCCGTGTGCGGACGTGCTGAACCTTTCTGGATACCGGCGGCTTTCTTGATCAGAATCGTGGCCGGTGGCGTTTTCATGATAAATGTAAAAGATTTATCAGCAAACGCGGTAATCACAACAGGAATGGGCAGACCAGGTTCCATGCCTTGGGTTTTGGCATTGAAGGCCTTGCAGAATTCCATGATATTCAGGCCGCGCTGACCCAGCGCAGGACCGATTGGGGGTGATGGGTTGGCTTTTCCTGCAGGTACCTGCAGTTTGATAAAGCCGACGATTTTCTTCGCCATGCTATGCTCCTTACGGGTTCAATCGCAGCTTGCGCTGCTCCCCGGGGTTAATGAAAAAGAACGGCTCAGGTTTTTTCAACCTGGCTGAAATCCAGCTCAACAGGGGTGGCACGACCAAAAATGGTCACATTGACACGCACCTTGCTTTTCTCGTAATTGACTTCTTCCACGTTGCCATTGAAATCAGCAAACGGACCTTCCTTGACGCGCAGCATTTCGCCCACCTCAAAGAGGATTTTCGGACGGGGTTTCTCAACACCTTCTTCAATCTGCGAAAGAATTTTTTCCACTTCTTTCTCAGAGATAGGCGCCGGACGATTACCCGATCCACCCAGGAACCCGGTCACACGATTGGTGTTTTTGACCAGATGCCAGGTTTCGTCAGTCAGATCCATTTCAACCAGCACATAGCCAGGAAAGATCCGACGTTCAGTAATGGCTTTTTGCCCGCCACGCATTTCGATCACTTCCTCGGAAGGAACCAGAATGCGACCAAAAGAGGTCTGCAGGCCAGCCCGCTCGATACGCTCGAGCAGCGCTTTATGAACACTTTTTTCCATGCCAGAAAAGACATGCACAACGTACCAACGTTTACTCATCGCCTGTCCTTTAATTCCAGCCTAAAAACACGCCGTAGATGACCCACTCAATCAGCTTGTCAACAAGCCAGAGGAAAATGGCCATGACAATGACAAAGGCAAATACGATTCCGGTCATCTGGATGGTTTCGGCACGTGTTGGCCAAACTACCCGTTTGAGCTCCGAATAGGCGCCGGTCGCAAAATCGACTGAGCGGCGACCTGATTCGCTGAACCAGAAAATCAAAGCAGCAACAACCAGACTACCGACAAACATGCCAACGCGGGCATAGATATTCATATCGGAAAAATATGAATATGCAAAAATGCCGATGGCAATAATGACCACCGCCAGTACGATCTTATACTTGTCTGACGGTGTTGTTACGGTTTCTACACTGCTATTTGACATGTTAAATTGAGCTGTTTACAGCCCCACAAATGGGTGGCAGGGGCAGTAGGAATCGAACCTACAACCTTCGGTTTTGGAGACCGACGCTCTGCCAATTGAGCTATACCCCTGTAAACCTGTCTTCTGCGCGGTTCAGAAGCGGAGGGTAGTGCATATATAACTATACACTACCCAGGCACCGCGTTGTACTGCAATGGCGATTACTGCAATTACTTCGTGATTTTGGCAACCACGCCGGCGCCGACGGTACGGCCATTAAGCCGGTAATTGGGCGGTACCTACGTTTACGTGTGGTTTGGTACGTTCAAACTTACCTTTTGCCATTACCGACTCCTGAAGATTGGGGCTGGATAAATAATTAAAACGCTTGTGGTGCCCATGGCGGGAATCGGACCCGCGACCTCTCCCTTACCAAGGGAGTGCTCTACCACTGAGCCACATGGGCAAATTCTTTCTAACAACTTGTCCCGGCCATATAAAAATTAACGTACATATGGCCTGGACAAAAGGAAACCGGTGCGGGATGGAGCGGGTGAAGGGAATCGAACCTCATCATCAGCTTGGAAGGCTGTTGCACTACCATTGTGCTACACCCGCAGGATCCTGAAACGTTCCTGCATTCGCAATTTGTTATTGTTGAGGCGGTACTATTCGTATCCCAGTATCACCACTGTTACAGCAGGAGGGTGACCGGTTGCGGCAGATGCATAACTGCAAATCTGGGCAAATCACTCACTCCGGCAGCCAATGACTAACAAAAGCCTTCACAAAGAACAAATTCGGCTGGTGGTGGAGGTTGGATTCGAACCAACGTAGGCGTAAGCCAACAGATTTACAGTCTGCCCCCTTTAGCCACTCGGGCACTCCACCAAGAGAACTACGGATTATGTAGTACTTGAGATTGGCTGTCAAGTACTAATTATCATCACAGCGATGATTAACCCGATTTACAGCAATTTTTTACCAAACTGTCGGAAAATTGCCGCAACCGGGCAACGAAACGGGCTTGTTCAACTTTCCAGAACATTGTTCAAACCCTGCTTTTCCAGTAGCGAGTTCAGGTGTTCCCAGCCATGGAAATCGATCAGCAGCTGGCCCTTGTCCTTGCTGCCCATTTTCAGGCTGACGCGGGTGCCAGATGGTCCGAGAGGGCCTCTTCAAGACGTTCCACATCCCGATTCACCGCTTTGGGCTTGGGCTGCGCCTTGCTCTGCCCTGCGCTGTTGACCAGCCTCTCGGTTTCACGAACGGACAGCTGGCGTGCCACGACCTGGTTGGCCAGAATGATCTGGGTTGCCGAATCTACGGCCAGCAAGGCTCGTGCATGGCCCATGTCAAGCTGACCCTGCAGCAGGAAGTTCTGGACTGGCTGCGCCAGATTCAACAGACGCAGCAGATTGCTGGTCAGCGAGCGGGAACGACCAATTGCCTGGGCTGCCTGCTCATGGGTGAACTGAAAGTCGTCGATCAGCCGTTTTACGCCCTGGGCTTCTTCCAACGGGTTCAGGTCTTCACGCTGAATATTCTCGATCAGCGCCATGACAGCCGCATTTTCGTCTGCCACCTCGCGCACCAGCACCGGCACTTCAGCAAGGCCGGCCAGTTTGGCCGCCCGAAAGCGCCGTTCGCCGGCGATAATTTCGTATTTCTCCGGCTGGTCACCGACTATCGGGCGAATCAGGATTGGCTGCATGATGCCCTGGCTGCGTACCGACTCGGCCAGTTCGTTCAGGGCCGCCTCGTCCATTTGCGTCCGTGGCTGGTACTTACCGGCACGAATCTGGTTCAATGGCACGCTTGAGGGCAATTCCGGGCCCTTTTTCTCGTCCCGGGACAAATCCTCGATGACATTGATATCGTTACCCAACAGCGCAGACAAGCCGCGGCCCAGGCCCTTGGCTTTCTTGGCCGCTGCTGGCGCTGCCCTGGATACCGTTTTTGCAGCCGATTTTGCGGGCGATTTGCTAGTGCTTTTGGCTGCGGTTTTGCCGGCCGTTTTCGATGACGCTGTTGCCATGATTTCCTCTGTTATTCCTTATCCATTGCTTTGACGCGCTTGATGACTTCGGCTCCGAATTCCCGATAGGCCTTGGCCCCGCGCGACGACTTATCGTACAGCACACCGGGCACGCCATGGCTGGGGCTTCCGCCAGCCGCACATTGCGCGGCACGACAGCTTTGAACACATTGTCGCCAAAGTGCTCCATGAGCTGTTCCGATACCTGCTGCTGCAATGTCACGCGAGAATCATACATCACGCGCAGTAGCCAGATCATTTTCAGATCCGGGTTAATGTTCTTGTGCACCCGCTTGATGGTGTTGACCAGGTCCGAGAGCCCCTCCAGCGCAAAATACTCGCACTGCATCGGAATGATGACGCCATTGGAGCAGGCCAACCCGTTCAGGGTCAGCAGTGACAACGTAGGCGGACAATCGATTAGAACGAAATCATAATCACTCGCGACCTGGGCAATCGCATTTTTCAGCTGATGCTCACGATTTTCCAGTTCGAAAAGATCGAAGTCTGCGCCCGACAGCTCACGGTTGCCGGGCAAGACATCGTAGCCGCCGGTTTCCGAGCGTACACGTACATCAGCGATCGTGGCTTCACCGATCAGCACCTGATAAATGTTTAAGCTTAAACTATTTTTATCAATGCCGCTGCCCATGGTTGCATTGCCCTGCGGATCCAGGTCCACCAGCAACACCCGTTTTTTGTGTAACGCCAGACTGGCAGCCAGATTAATTGCCGTCGTCGTTTTACCTACCCCCCCCTTCTGGTTTGCAATACAGAATACGCGAGGTGATTTTATTTCATTTGTCATATTTTCCTACTTGCTGCAACCATACAAGACAACGCTCGGCATCCAGTTCCGGCACATTCAGTTTCTGAACCTGCGCAACCGACCACGCGCCCTTTTCTTCCAGCTGTGACACCTCTTCTGATGCCAACCGCCCTTTCATTGCTACCAGGTGCCCGTGGCTCCCTACATGCATGCCGGACCAGTCACTGAAATCCACCAGTGAAGCAAACGCCCGTGAAATAACCAGGTCGGCCTGCGCCGGCGGCTTTCGTTCAATACGGATATGCTCGGATACCAGATTCGGCAACTTGAGTACGCCTGCAGCCTGCCGGATAAACGCCGTTTTCTTTTCGACGGCATCTACGCAGCACACCTGCCAGTCAGTCCTCATTATAGCCAAGACTGCCCCCGGCAAACCACCACCGGAGCCCACGTCCAGTACGGAAATTGTCCGCCCTGTAGCAAACTTGTCACCCAGGGGACCAATCACTGACAAGCTGTCAAAAACATGCTGAATCAGCACCTTGTCCGGGTCCCTCAGGGCCGTCAGGTTATATACTTTATTCCAACGCAGCAACTGATCCTGATAGCCGATCAACTGCTGGATCTGGCCATCGGTAATGGACAGTCTCCAGGCTGGCGGCTGCTCTTGCTATCCGGTCATGCCGCCCTGCTCTCTCATGCTCGTTCATGCCCACCTGCTCATTCTTCGGCCGTGATGGGTGCTGTTTTGCGCAACGTCTTTGCCGACAGCTGCAAACGTTTCAGGTGGATTAGCAAAATGGAAATAGCGGCCGGGGTGACCCCTGAAATTCTGCGCGCCTGACCAACAGTCTCGGGGCGCGCATCTTTCAGCTTCTGCCGCACTTCAAATGACAGGCTGGCCACCGAGTCATAGTCCAGGTCGGCAGGAATTTTCTGTTCTTCAAGATGGCTCTGGCGTGTCACTTCTTCCTGCTGGCGCGCTATATAGCCAGCGTACTTCACCTGTATTTCAACCTGTTCTTTGACCGCATCGGACAAAACATCAACAGGCGCCAGCACCGAACCATCTTCGGTGGCTGCAGTCGTTAGCGTGGCATACGTCACGGATGGACGCTTCAACAAATCAGCAAGCGAATAATCCCGCTCCAATAGCGTACCCAGAAGCTTTTCGGATGTATCATTATTGAATGTCCGGGGTGATACGCGGGTACCGGCAAGTCTGGAAATTTCCCGTTGAACCGCATCACGCTTATTACTGAAGAAGTCCCAACGTGCATCGTCGACCAGTCCTAACTGTCGCCCCATTTCTGTTAAACGAAAATCTGCATTATCTTCACGCAGGCTTAGTCTATATTCTGCCCGCGAGGTAAACATTCGATACGGCTCGGTCACGCCTCGCGTCACCAGATCGTCTACCAATACACCCAGATACGCTTCATCTCGTTTCGGCGTCCAGGACTCAAGCCTTTCGCCTGTCGGGACGCATTAAGCCCCGCAAGCAAACCTTGAGCCGCAGCTTCTTCGTAGCCAGTAGTACCATTTATTTGACCCGCGAAGAACAGACCGGAAATCACTTTTGTTTCCAGACTGCGTTTGAGTCCACGTGGATCAAAATAGTCATATTCAATGGCATAACCTGGGCGCAGCACGTGGGCGCGCTCCAGACCCGGCAGAGTGTGAATCAGTTCCAGCTGCACATCAAAGGGCAAACTGGTCGAAATCCCATTAGGATAGATTTCATTCGTCAGCAAACCCTCTGGTTCCAGAAATATCTGGTGAGAGTCTTTGTCAGCAAAGCGATTTATTTTATCTTCGATAGATGGACAATACCTGGGCCCTATCCCGTCAATTACACCCGTATACATGGGCGATCGATCCAGCCCATTTCTGATAATATCGTGCGTTCGGCTATTGGTATGTGTAATCCAGCAAGACACCTGGCGTGGATGCATCTGCACCGACCCCATATAGGAAAATACCGGCATAGGGTCTGTATCGCCAGGTTGCTCTTCCAATTTACCGAAATCAATACTACGGGCATCTATACGTGGTGGCGTGCCGGTCTTAAGTCGCCCTTGTGGGAGATTCATTTCCTTAAGACGCTGACCAAGACTAATAGCTGGAGGATCCCCCGCCCTGCCCGCAGAATAATTATTCAATCCCACGTGAATCAGGCCGTTCAGGAAGGTCCCGGCAGTCAACACAACTGTTTTTGAACGAAATACCACCCCAATTTGTTCTTGCGCCAACTACCCTATCCCCTTCAAGAACAAGATCATCCACCGCTTGTTGAAACAACCATAAATTCTCCTGGTTTTCCAGCCGAGAACGGATCGCCTGCTTATACAACACCCGATCAGCCTGCACACGCGTTGCTCTTACTGCCGGGCCTTTTGAACTATTCAATATTCTGAATTGAATCCCCGCCTCGTCGGCAGCAATGGCCATCGCACCACCCAAAGCGTCAATCTCTTTAACCAAATGTCCCTTCCCTATTCCACCAATGGACGGATTGCAGGACATCTGCCCCAAGGTTTCAATATTATGGGTTAACAAGAGGGTTTTGGATCCGGAGCGCGCAGCGGCAAGCGCCGCTTCAGTACCGGCGTGACCTCCACCAACAACAATGACGTCAAATTCGTCTGGGTAGTTCATTTTGTTCTTTCAATCGTAGGAATAGCGAAATGTTCCACGTGGAACATTAAAAGGCGTTTTATGGAAATGCTATTTTAAACGCAATAGCACATAAAAGATATTATCTAAATTGTTCCACGTGGAACAATTGTGGATAAGTATGTTGATAACACGGTGAATATGCTGTGAATATATAGGTATTGTTTGTGTATAAGATCATCAACATTCAGGCATAATAAGAATTATAGCCCTGTTGATAAAATTAATACAGTAAGAGACGCAAAAAGTGAATACAAGCATTTCATCAAAACTTCCCGCTGTTGGAACCACAATTTTTACCGTTATGACCAAAATGGCGGCCGATTTTAAGGCAACAAACCTTGGTCAAGGCTTTCCGGACTTCGATCCAGACCCAAAACTCATTGATCTGGTTACCCAGGCAATGAAAACCGGCCACAATCAATACCCCTATATGCCTGGTGACCAGCAGTTGCGCAGCAACATCGCAAAAAAGGTCGCAACACTCTATGGCCACCAATATGACGAAAACACCGAAGTGACCGTTACAAGTGGTGCAACCGAAGCGCTAATGGCAGCAATTCTCGCTGTGGTTAATTCCGGAGATGAAGTTATTGTGCTGGAACCAAGCTACGACTCTTACGTACCCGCAATCCGTCTTGCTGGCGGAGTCCCTGTTTTTGTACCGCTGGTGGCTCCGAAAGGGGGGCAAAGCAGTTATTCAGTGGATTGGGACAGGGTAGGGGAGGCGATCACCTCCAAAACCAGATTAATAATATTGAATTTTCCCCACAATCCTACGGGAATCACCCTGGCTGACTGCGATCTGGATGCACTGGAAACCATAATTGCTGACACAAACGTGCTTTTGCTGGCAGACGAGGTCTATGAACACATCGTTTTTGATGGAAAACCGTTTCTAAGTCTCAGTACGCGTCCCGCTCTGGCTGCTCGGACTTTTCATATCTCTTCATTTGGGAAAACCTATCACACGACCGGCTGGAAAATAGGGTATTGCTGCGCGCCAGCGAGCTTGACTGCTGAATTACGAAAAGTACATCAGTTCATGGTGTTTACAGTGAGTTCTCCCATGCAGGTAGCGTTGGGCATTTACACAGCAGACCCGTCTACTTATCTTAATTTGCCCGCTTTTTACCAGGAAAAGCACGATTTTCTCTATGAAGGTCTGAAAAACACTCGATTTAAACCAATACGTAGTCAGGGAACGTTTTTCCTATTGGCAGATTATTCAGAAATTTCGCAGGACAAGGAACTTGCTTTTGCAAAGTGGTTAACCCAGGAAAAGAAAGTGACTGTCATTCCAGTGTCTGCTTTTTACCGTAATCCTGATGATATTGAATCAAATCATAAGCTGGTTCGTTTCTGTTTTGCAAAAAAACAGCAAACCCTGGAACAGGCACTTTCGGTGCTTAAGCACCTCTAGTTATTAATCTGTTTGAATATATAAAAGATTAAGAGATAGATACTCTGTGGATATGTTGAAACGAATGAATTTACGCCAATATTCATGGACTTAGCGGGAAATTTGCTTGGTGAATACCGGGCTTTTGTCCGGTGTATAAAAATGAACAACTTTGTCACCTCGCAGTTTCCCGCTATTTATCAAGTTTTGATACAGAAGTTATTCACAATATCGCTCCCAGAGCTTATCCACAGGCCAAAATCGAACAAAAACACGGATTTGGACGCCTTTTATCTGGTTTCTATATGCCATTGTGCCGACCAACGTGGCATGGATAGGAAATTCTGCCCTGGAGATCGGGGTAGGGCAGAACCGTCGCAGGCGTAGTTATCGCGGAAATATTGGCGGAGGTTAGGATCTCCGAAAGCGATTTGCGTTGTTACGGGAGGGGCAAGGAACGGGCGAACAGGACCGGATTTTGAAAAAGATGAGTACGGAAAGACTGATTTAAGGGACGGCCGACATTGGGAGTCTGCTGACCTCAGCGGTAACCAGATACGCTCACTGCTGGTCCTATGGCCGTAGCAGGGCAGGGCATCTGCATATTTTTGCCGTTGGTTATGTTGATAATCCTTCAAAAAATGCAGGCAATAGCACGCCGGATAGGCGCATGCAGAGCGCTATTTGCGGAAGAACCAGCGCAGTTTGCTTAAAAAGAGGGTATGCAACGAAACTAGCGCTGCACTGCACGGGAGAACAGGTAAGGATGTAGTAAATTTTCCGAATAAAAGGATCTGACACCTCTCAGGGAGAGCGTAATACCTCGTTTTTATCGTTGTTTTTCGGAGCTCTTTCGGTCCGGCCACGGCATATTCCACACTCTTTGGTCATTAACAGGAACTTCGTGAATAAGACGTTTCTATCGTTGTAGACACTAATTGCATTTTCCCAATAGCTTCAATCACGTTGTTCACAATTCCTGCTTATAATTCGAGATAGTCTGGCGCGGTCGCAAATTGTGCCGCGACGCAGCAATATCCAGGCCCCAGTTGACGGGACCGCATCCGTTTTCAATCAGGCGATAGAGGAGCAAAGATGGCCTACGATAGTCAGAATATTTCGCGAAAATTCTCCGGGCAGAGGCACCGTCGTTCAAAATATATGAAGACGAGAAGACCTATGCAATGATGGACATCATGCCGCAAACGCGGGGACACTTGCTTATTCTGACCAAGGAAGAGGCTGAAACGCTACTGGATTTGTCCGTAGAGGGTGCCCAGGCATGTGTTGCTACGGCAAAAAAAATCGCGCCAGCGCTGCTGGAAGTAACCAAAGCGGATGGCTTTATCCTGTCGCAGTTCAATAACGAAATTGCGGGTCAAACCGTTTACCATGTGCATTTTCATCTTGTTCCCCGATACATAGGGGAAAAAGTGGAACGTCACGGTCGTGTAAAAGGGGACATGGACGAGATCGCGGAACTTGCCAGGAAAATTGCCGCAGCCATCAAGTAAATTGTCCGGCCCGGGCGTTAAGTAATGAACGGGTCGGGGCGACGCCCTTTGGACAGACTTTGGGGTATGGCGACAAAAACCATTACAAAAACCATTACAAAACCCATGACCCGACACAGAAGATCCGACCCGTCAAATATATGACCGCTACGAGTCATAAACACTCATAAGTTTTCACTATTACAGCAGCCACTCAATAGGCAATAGTGATAGAAACCAGACGACGGCGCGTTTGAGCAGGCCCGTTTCGGGTTCCGAATCGTAGCGGATCAGATTGCCGCTACGGTGTTCGAGCCAATACACATTTCCCGCTTCAGACAGCCGAACTTCGTAAGATGCTTTGATGATCTCGTTATCAAAATACTGTTCGATCTGCAATGCAAGGTTGGGGCTCTCGATGACAAATCCCATTTCTGTATTCAAATGGGTTGACCGGGGATCGAAATTGAACGAGCCGACAAATACGCGTTTATGATCAACAGCAAATGTTTTTGCATGAAGGCTGGATCCGGAACTGCCAAAAGGTCCCGCGCTTTCATTGCGTTTGTCGTTGGTCGACACACGCCGCAACTCGTAGAGCTCGACACCTGCGGCCAGGAGATCTTTACGGCGTTTGGCGTAACCTGCATGGACGGCAGCAACGTCCGTGGCATCCAGTGAATTGGTCAAAACCCGCAACTTCACGCCGTTGTGCGCCATTTTTGTAAACACCTCGACGCCGGCGGCGGTAGGTACAAAATACGGGGATATCAAGTCAACATTACCGGTGGGGCGTCCGAGAATATCAGCCAGTTGATGGATCAGCAAGCTGTCTGACGTTGCCTTGCCCAGGCCTTTGGCAGGATCGTCGCTGACCATCCGAACATCGGCCCATTCGAAATTAAGATTACCCTTGAGCATTTTCGAGATAAATGGCGAGGTTCTGATCGCTTGCGTATATTGGGCAGCAGCGGGGGACCGTATCAAGCTCTCGGCCCTGGCTTTGAGCTGTGGCAGGATCGTGGCATCAACCTTTGGCAAGATCAGGTTCACGGGATAAGATGACTTGCTTTCCCAATAACGATCGAAATCAACTGACACATCGCTGGCCGCCTTGCCGATAGCCAGAACATCCAGATCAGCAAACAAAACGGCTTCACCCGCCCCGAAGTACTCGTCACCCACATTGCGGCCACCAATAATCGTTGCCTGGTTGTCCGCGGTAAACGATTTGTTGTGCATGCGACGATTTGCGCGCATAAAATCGGTAACGAAGCCTATGGATTTGGGCCAGCGTACGATAAATGGATTGAACAGCCGAATTTCAATATTAGGATGGTTGTTAAGCGCAGCAAGCTCGTCATCCAGACCAGCGGTACCATTATCATCTAGCAGCAGGCGGACCCGAACGCCTCTGTTGGCCGCTGTGCGCAATTCTTCAAGAAGCAGGGTTCCTGTGATGTCGTCATGCCAGATGTAATATTGAATATCCAGTGTTTTTTGTGCGGCGCGCGCCAGCAGAGTGCGTGCGGCAAAGGCCTCCTGGGCGTCGGCCAGTGCATAAATACCGCTTTTGCCCGGATGCGCCACAACCAGGGGCAATATCGCCTGGCCCAAAGTGGTGTTGCTGGCCTGTGCTTGGCTCAGCGCCTTGCTGCTTGTTCGACCGTCCAGGGAAGGCAGGGAGCAGCCTGCCAGCAGGCAGGCGAGCACGCAAAGAAAGAAAGGTCTGGACAATGAAAGAATGCTGTTCATAAGGGACGACACCGGGCTGTTGATAGCGTACTTTGGAATGGACAGTGTGGTTTAGCATAAAAGGTTTGGCTCACTGAGCTTGGTATCTCGGATTGCCAAGTTTGCCAACAGTGTATCCGCCTTGTACCGGGTTCTGCTGTGCTTTGATGCATTTGGCCTTTGACGACGCAGGATATGTGGCCAAAGAGCAACTGGGGTGCTGGAGCGCCGCTCCATGTTGTTCATAATATTTCAATTGAAATATTATGAACATAGCCACATGTTTGCCAAGCCTGTTCCCTGAATGAATAAACGGGTTGATCAGTTGGAAAGATGAGGAAAAAGCGAACTGGCGGGCCGGGGACCAATTGAGTGGGTCAACATTTGGCAATTGTTCCCGTGCGCTTGTCTACTGCGTCTACGACTTTATATTGTTGCTCTGTGCTGGTTTCGTTTGTGATTGGCGATCCGATACCGTGGCCGGTTTGCGCCGGCGTCTGAACCTGACCCGGTTCTTTCGTTCCTTGTGTACGGTAATTCCTTCACCGGCCTTGGGATCCAGTTTATAAAACCAGTAGGCGGCGACAATGGACAGCAGCCCGATTACCCAGAACCCGTTATGGATATCGCCGATTGAAACCTGGCTGGCCCCTCGCAATTGCATGCTCAGGTCCAGCGTAACAGTGGCAATACCCATGCCCAGACTGATGCCAATCTGTTGTGCAGTGGCTGAAAACGAGCTTGCCTGGCTCATCTGTTCCGGCTCAATGTCAGCAAAGGCCAGACTGTTTACACCGGTGAACTGCAATGAGCGGAAAAAACCACCTATCAAAAGCACTGTCCCCATAAGCAGAACGGGCGTACTTTCAATGAAAAATGCATTTGTGATTGTCATTAACCCGGTAAGCGTGCCATTGATCAGAAGCACCTTGCGAAACCCCCACCGTCCGAATACCGCTGTCGCAATGAATTTCATCATCAGCGCCCCTATGGCCATCGAAAAAGTGATCATCCCACTGGCCAGCGCCGAGTAGCCAAAACCGACCTGCAGCAGAAGGGTGAGCAGAAAGGGCATGGCGCCAACCGACAGGCGCGTCATATTGCCGCCAATCACTGCAGCCGAAAAGGTGGGGATTTTCAGAAGCGACAGATCGATAATGGGTTCCGGGTGGCGCCTGGCATGGCGTATATAGAGAAACGTGCATACCAACCCGGTGGTCAGCAACAACAGCGGATACAGATAGCCATGCGTATGGTTGCCGATGGCTTCAATGCCGATTACAAACGTTGCCATACCCACGCCGCTGAGCAGGAAGCCGAGCCAGTCCAGCCGGGGTTTTTTCTCGCTGCGATACTCAAGCACGTATCTGAGTACAAGTGCAATGCCGACAATAGCAATTGGAATATTGATAAGAAATATCCAGTGCCAGGAGGCATAGGTCACAAGAAAGCCGCCCAGGGGCGGGCCCAGAATCGGACCGAGCAGGGCGGGGATGGAGAGAAAAGAGGTCGCTTTCAGTATCTGGTTACGCGGTATCGTCCGCAGCATGATGATACGGCCTACCGGTACCATCATTGCACCTGCAATACCCTGAATGAATCTGGACACCGTCAGGGAAGTCAGATCCCACGACAACGCGCAGGTCAGCGACGTTAGTGCAAACAGGCTGATGGCAAAGAGAAACAGGCGTTTTGCCCCGAACCGGTCGGCAGCCCAGCCGCAGATCGGCACAAACACCGCCACCGCCAGCAAATAGGAGGTAATGGCTACGTTCATACGAACCGGGGTGGACTGCAGCGACACGGCCATCATCGGAAGGGCAGTCGCCACCACAGTTGCGTCGAGCATTTGCATGAATAATGCGCAGCCGACGATGAATGGTATTAATTTGACGGCAATATCTTGCTGTACGGGAGCGCGGTTTTTCATGTGAGTTGATATTTTTTTGAAAGTAACCGATATAGCGGGCCGGTAACGAGGAGAACAAATACCATTCGTGATACATGGAAGGCCGTGACAACCGGCGGGCCCAGTTGCAGTACCTTTGCCGTAATGGTCATTTCTGCAATGCCCCCCGGGCTGTTTGCCAGATACAGTGTTGCCAGCGGAATATTGGAAATCAGTGTCAGCAGGGCGCAAAAAACCAGTGCCAGACACAGGGAGCCGACGCAGACCAGCGCCACCACACCCAGGTATCGTGGCGCCCGCCTGAAGAAATCCGGTCCGAATTTGTCACCAAGCGACCAGCCGATGAACATCTGCCCAGCGTGCTGGACTTCCGGGGGAATGACGGACAGCTCAATATGATTGCTTGTCAGCACTGTCATGATGAACAATGGACCAAGCACCCAGGGATTGGGAATGCGCAGCTTGCCGAACGCAAAACCAAATGCGCAGGTAATGGCGATCATTTGAAAAAAGCCGCTGTAGGAAAATGCAATTGCTGCTGTTGTATTCACAGTCAGGCCATGCAGCCCAAGAAACTTATACACAAAGGGAATGGTCACCACGACAAGCAATACACGCAGGCTGTGGGCCGAAGCTACCCGGTCTATTCGCGCATTATTGCGTTCGGCAAGGTTGGCCATTTCGCTGGCGCCGCCGATAGCCGAAGCGAACCAGGCGGTTTTGAAATCCACATCGGCCCAGCGGCGCAGGACAAGCGCGCCGGCGCTACCCAGAAACAGGGCGAACAACATGCCCAGCACAATGGCAACTGTGTTATCCAGCACAATGTGCAGCACTTCTTCGGTGAAATACAGGCCCAGGGAGGTACCGATTACCCATTGGCCCATGCTGCGGAAGGCGACATGCGACTGTGTGCGTGCACCGCGCAACTTGCTTATCGCAGTGACAAGCAACGGCCCGATCATCCATGGCAGAGGCAGATGCAGCCAGTTCGCCAGCAAAGCACCAGCAAGTGCGAACAGAAACCCGGCTAAATAGCGCTGCATTATATTCCGAAGATAATTGACATATTTTAAGCGTTCATTGTACGTTTTCAAATGAAAAAATGCGAAGGAAAACTGTTTATATTTAAAAGTCTTATATAAGACTCATGACATAACGTCGTTTACATGCCATGAACAAGACGGTTCAAAACCAGATCCGTCTGGGTCAGTGAATATGATCAGTGAGTACATCCAATGAAGAGCTATGCTTCATAGTTCTTTTAATTATTGTGATCTGTCGGGTAGTGATGATGCTATTGGTGTGGCGTAATGGCATAGTCCAGGGATAGTTCCATGGCCAGTCACATTGATGAGCTTGGCGTGGGCCGGGACGCACCCGTGAGTTGCTGGCTTTGTGAACGCTTCATGATAAATTGAATAAGCTGACGTACCGGTTCGGCCAGACCTTGTTCCTGTCGATGAAGCAATCCTGTCTCGCGATAGAAAGTATGGACGCCTAAGTCAATGGCGCGAACCCGAGCAGGCCAGCGCACGAAAGCGGCCGTTTGCGGAAACAGGGCGACACCAGCACCGTTAGCCACGAGCCTGACGATTGTTTCAAGTTCATCACATTCGCAAATTTCATGTACTCCGACATGCATTTGCCGCAGGAAACGATCAACCAGCCGTCCGCCGAAAGAAGCACGATCGTAGCGGATAAACGGCTGCTCCGAGAGCAATTGGGCCCAATCGCTATCAGTGACACGTGAAGGAACGATAAGCCTGAAGGGCTCGCGCGCCAGTGTTTGCCATTGAAGTTCGCCCTGCAACTGAAAAGGGGGACGGATAATGGCCGCCAGGTCTACGTCACCTGCATCCACCAGGTTCACCATGTCCATGGATACACCGGGAATGATGCGGGTATGGCTACCCGGGCAGGTTTTGTGAAAGTCTGCAAGCGCATCCGGCAACATTGTTCGCTGCAGCGTTGCGATGGCGCCCACATTGATATGCATGGTCTTGGCGCTAGCGACAGGCGTGGCACCCAGGTTGCTGTATAGATTGATCAATTCCTGTGCCTGCAAAAGCAACTGCGCCCCTTTTGCATTGATTTTCGCCGACCGCCCTTGTCGGTCAAACAGCGTAAATCCCAACTCACCTTCCAGGCGCTGCATCTGGGCGCTTACTGCTGCCTGCGTCAAGCCTATTTTCTGAGCGGCTGCCGCAAACGTGCCTTCGCGGGATACCGCAATAAATGTTTTGAGTTCCCGGATCATTGCGCTCTCAATATATAAATAATATTTGTGTATATTACAAATATATATTGATTTTATTTTTTTAATGCCAGTACTACAATAAAAATATTGATTACCGAGCCAAATGTGCCGGTACTCCCCAAAGCGTATGGCATTTGCAATAAATGTTGCCAGCAGCGATAGTACTGAACCCAATTCACTTGTATTAACCAGGAAAACCAATGAGCCTGTCACCTTTCCATTTAGCCATCCCCGTCTATGACCTGACAGCTGCCCGCAATTTTTATGGCGACGTGTTCGGCCTGTCCGAAGGGCGTTCCAGCGAGCAGTGGGTAGATTTTGATTTTTACGGCCACCAATTGGTGATTCATGAACATCCGCAAACGGCGAGCCAGCAACAGGCGCATACCAATGCCGTAGACGGCCATAACGTGCCGGTGCCGCACTTTGGCGTCGTGCTTGAATGGGATCAGTGGGAAACCCTGGCAGAGCGTCTGAAGGCGCGTAATACCAAGTTTGTGATCGAACCAGGCATTCGCTTCAAAGGCCAGGTTGGCGAGCAGGCCACCATGTTTCTGTTTGACCCCTGTGGTAACGCACTGGAATTCAAGGCATTCAGGGATATGAGCCAGTTGTTTGCCAAGTAAAAATTGAAGCCCCGGCGCTGGGCCGGGATATATGCAGGCGTGGATTGGTCCTATAGTGTCAAAACGTATCAAAAAAAGGAAAGAAAAGGGGCGGGCCCATTGAATGGAGGGTCTTTTAAGAGTGGATTTGCCGCTGCAGGATTCGCACTTATGAGAAACGGCGCGGTTGGCATTCTGCGGTGCCGACATTCGGGCCACGCAGAATCCGTACTGCAGTGATGGCCAAAACAGCGTACGAGTGATGCTGTAGCCTGCCACAAGCTATGAACTAGCGACAGGCGAAAAAAATGCCCGCACAGTGTGCGGGCAAGTGGCTGAGATTTAATTCTATCACTATTTGCAAAAAAGTCTACGGTTCACCGTCATAAACCTGTTTCAGTCGCGAAAGCAACCTGATTGTAGCGGGAGGACTGGATGGTATTTTTCAGCGCATTGTTTCTTCGCCGGGACAGCTGTTCCTTGCGCTCAAATTTCAGGATAAGCCCCGGAAATAACCGATATAATAGGCTAACTTCACTGATGTTTCGCCTATGTCTGCTCCTGCCAACGATCCTATTGCTGCTATTGCAACCGCGCCGGGGCGCGGCGGTATAGGCGTCATCCGTATTTCGGGACCCGATCTGACCGCGCTGATATCGCAGTTGTTTGGCCGGGAACTGGCGGCGCGCCATGCCTATTATCTGCCATTTTGCGATAGCAAAGGCGAGCCTATTGATGAAGGCATCGTACTCTATTTTCGGGCGCCGCATTCATATACCGGCGAAGATGTGCTGGAATTGCAGGGCCACGGCGGCCCGGCAGTATTGAAAAGAATACTCGATCGTTGTCTGCAAGTGGGCGCGCCATCGCGCATGCGCCACGCCGAGCCCGGTGAATTCACTCAGCGCGCCTTTCTGAATAACCGCCTGGATCTGGCGCAGGCCGAAGCCGTAGCTGACTTGATCGACGCTTCCTCGGAGGCAGCAGCACGTAGCGCCATGGCTTCGTTGAGTGGTTCCTTTTCCGCGCAGGTGAACAATCTGGCGGATCAAATCATTCATTTGCGCATGTTAGTGGAGGCCACGCTGGACTTTCCTGAAGAAGAAATCGAATTTCTGGAAAAATACCAGGCGCGCGAAACACTGGGTGGCCTGATTGGCGATATGGCAGAACTGGTGCGTCAGGCACGTCAGGGCATGATTCTTCGCGAAGGCTTGCACGTTGTGCTGGCCGGTCAGCCGAACGTAGGTAAATCCAGTCTGCTTAATGCATTGGCAGGCGATGATATTGCAATTGTCACTCCGATTGCCGGCACCACGCGTGATAAAGTCACGCAGCAGATTCACATCGAAGGCGTGCCCATCCATATCGTGGATACGGCCGGCCTGCGAGACACGGACGACACCGTGGAAAGTATCGGCATCGCGCGCAGCTGGGCGGAAATTGCCAAGGCAAATGTGATTATTCACTTGCAGGATGCACGTACGCCAAACGACGAGCTGGATGCTGGTATTACACGCAGCTGCCGCAACGTACGCCGGTGCTGGAAGTATTCAACAAAATTGATCTGCTTGATGAGACCGCGCTCAAGGCGTTGATTGCGCGACCCGCGGCAAACGGCAATACAGCCAGCACACATGAGGTTTCGCGCATTCTGATCTCTGCCGTTCACGAAACCGGCCTGGATGTACTGCGCAGCAAACTGTTGCAGATTGCGGGCTGGAACCCGGGTGCCGAATCACCGTGGCTTGCCCGCGAACGGCATCTGGAAGCATTGCAAAAAGCCGCACAACACCTGCTTAATGCCAAGGAACATGCTGCGCAAAACGATCGCGTGCTGGACCTTTTCGCCGAAGAGTTGCGACTTGCACATGAGTCGCTGTGGAGTATTACCGGCCAGTTTTCCAGCGATGATTTGCTGGGTGAAATATTTTCGAATTTCTGTATTGGGAAGTGATGAAGTGTTCCCAAGATGGGACGCTTCTGCAAGGTAGCAGGCGTACTGCCAGTAATGGGTGGCAAGGCCCAGGTGTTGCCGCCGAGCTCCGATCATGGGAAAGGTATCGCGGGCTCTGCGTCAGCACAGCTGAATTTGCCAAAGATGCTCAATAGGACGCTGATCAGACTTCTCCTGTTCTGGGATGTAGACGTTGGATCAGGTCGCCCGGGCACTGATTGAGCTTTACGATGTGACGCATGCCATACTAAACAGATTGTGCTGCTCAAGCGTCTGTATTGGTCGGCTTGAGCATACGGAGAAACGAACTTGGAACACCATTTGACACGTTATCAAAACCCGTTTTTTGCTCGGTGGCTTACGGGGCAGGTTGAGCGTGACGTATCGCGTCATTCACTGTTCGAAATGCTTGCTGCTCGGTGTGATTTGCGGGTTTTGGAAAAGATGTGGCCCAACGTGAAACGAGTGCTGCGATGAGTGATCCATCTCTGAGGCTACGCCCGCTGGTGTCGTTATTGTTGTTCCTGAGCGCATATTCACCTTTGTTGATTATCTTAGTCATCAAGGATATTGATCTTCACAGCCCAATATTTTTCCGATCTCCGGTCCTTAGCGGCATCTTCCTCTTGATAGCAGTGGGCAGTAGTGTGATTACACTCAGGGCCGTGAAGGAAATCGATGGAGGACTTCCGGTTGTCATTACCAAGGCGGCGAACAGGTCCGGTGATATGTTTGGGTATACGATTCCCTATATGTTGACGTTCATGCGTATCGACCTGGGAGATTGGCAAACCGTGCTTAGCCTTGCCATTCTCCTGAGTATTTTGTTCATCATGGCTTATCGTACGCAGACTGTGTTTATTAATCCAATTCTTGCGATAGCCGGATACATGCTGATCGATTGCACATTTAAACGGGGCGAGAAAGAAACCCAGGCCATGGTGATCACGCGGGCGCCGATCAGCGCGGGGGACTCATGTCGATTGGAGCGTCTTTCGCACTATCTTTACATCGCCGCACAACCAGAGCCCAAACAGTCGGGGGAACAGGATGAGCAGTAATAAGGCCAAAAGACAACTAGCAGAGATAAAATCTTTCGACTTTAGCAAGTGGTCAGTAACCTTTTGGTTAGTCAAAAGAAAGATCGTTCAGAAGGAGGCAAGTTATGCAGTGCTTCGCGTTAATATCGACGTGAAACTGCAGCAGCGTTTCCGAGGATATCTGAAGGTGCAATTGCAAGACAAGGAGTTCCATGTCTCGGCGTACGACTTCAACAATGCGGATGGCGACGACGTGCTGTTCACTATAGCGACAGAAACTACCGACTTTGTGAAGGTCGCCGCGATGATTAACGATGACTTTAACAACCCACATGCCAAGAACTACGAAGAACTGCTCAATTCCTGGGCCTACATCGTATTGTTCGAGAAAGACGGAAAGCGATTTTTCACTTGGCGGAAAATTAATGCTGACACGCAACCAAAGAAAGTGAAGTCAAAGAATGCGACGTTTTTTCAGGACCACAAACTGGTAGATCTCGAAGACAAGGAAGTATTCCTGATCGATCCGCAATACGATTTCTTTGTTTACGAAGGCATTACTTTCATTGCCAACAAAAGGCAATTTGAAAGCGCCATGAATTTTCGAGAAGGGATGAAAGCAAACGGCGCTGAGGTGCTGGCTGACTTCGAGAAACTAAATATCTTTGACAATGTGGAGATCATCAAGGAGTTCGTTGGTTCAAATCTGCACCATCTGAGAAAACTCTCATCCATCCGCAAATCTGGGTACTACAAGCAACCCGACTATATGCAGAAGCTGATTGAGGTTAATAATACCGAAAAATGGGAGCTGCAGATCGTCAAGAATAAGATTATTGTTGAGAAGGAAACGGTCGAATTGCTGCTTAAACTACTGAATAATGACAGGTTGCGTTCTCCCATCAACCATGAGCTATTTGACTCTGCCGCAAAGGCTCCCGTGGCGCAGGGGGGCGAGTAAGGACGGCGCCGGAATCACTTTGCAGCATACCGCTAGTGTCCGGCATCCACAGCGCACCATCATCATAAAATTCAATATGAAGGTCTGCTACAGCGCGGACATAAACACATTCTCCGTCACACGATTTACCGCAGCCAGCCTGCCGGCCTTCACCGTATCACCATCCAGCGCCATTCCTTGAGCCGAAAAAAAGCGCAGATCATGTAATCCAATCGTTGCCAGAATGGCTTTCAGATAAGGCGTCAGAAAATCGGGTTGGCGACTGTGTTCGCTGCCGAAAAAACCACCGGATGCAATCGCGATATAAACGGGTTTGCTGTCCAGCGTACCCACTTTGCCTGCCGGCGTGATATTGAAACTGCGATTGACACGCACGACAAGATCTATCCAGGTCTTGAGCGAGGCGGGTACGGTGAAATTGTGCATTGGCGTGCCAATGACAACCATGTCTGCTTCTTCAAGTTCGCATATCAGCCTTTCTGATTGCTCCAGCGATCCTTCATACGACAGCGTATCAGCGTAGTTGCGGGCGGCATTGGCCAATGCATTGGCATAGTCTGCATCAATGGCAGAGGAGGCGTGCAAGCGCCAGTCGCGCCTGACGATACTACTTATTGAGTGTTGGCTGCAGAGCCGATCCACAATCGCCTGGGACAGTCGGGTGCTTTCCGATTCTTCACCACGTGGACTGAATGTCAAATGCAATAATTTCATTGGTGTTCCGTGTTCAATGCTTATCTGTCCGGTTGCAACAGAGATAATGATTAATACTAATACTGGTTATTACAGTTGTGATTCATCGAATCTAAGATTTCATGTCATATTGCCTATTTCCCGCAGGCATTAGTTGATCGCCGGTAGCGTCATGCCAAAATGCAGACCGGTGCTCAGCAGGCCTTGGCGAAAATAAAAGCGCTGTGCCAGCGAGTTGGCCAGGCCGGTATCCAGTATAAGGCGTGCACACCCGGCATCCATGCCTATGGTTTGCAGCGCTTTCAGTAGCTTTGCGCCGCAGCGCTGGCCTCTGGCTGTATCCAGTGTAATCAGATCGTCGACATACAGAAACGGTCCGTAGATGAGATTTTCCTGCAGGCGATAGCCAGCGATTGCAATCACGTCTGTGTTATTCCACATGGCAAGCATGCGATAGCCAGCAGTTTGCTGCATGCGCCGCACACGTTCAAGCATATCGTCCGCGCTTGTCAGGTGCGGACGTAATTGTTGCATGACCGCAAAGGCGGTGCGGATCTGGGTTTCATTTTCCAGGTGCGCCAATATGATGGTATCTGATTTTTCCGGTATTTCGTTGCCATTGGGCTCACCGGTAGCGCCAGCGCGTCGGGCTGCTTGTGTCATCTACGGTTTCCTTTTCAAATGTGATCGCTCTTCAAGGAAAAATGGTAATGCCGTTATGCCATAATCTGAAGAGCCAAGAACCAAGATACGGACTAGTCCATGAATCAGACACAGCGCTATGGTTTATCGTCTCTGGATCCCCAGGCCGGCATGCCTTTGTATCAGCAGATTTATCTGCGCCTGCGTAATGCCATCACTGACGGTTTGATATCGCCGGGTCAGCGAATTCCCGCAGCGCGTGCGCTGGCTAAGGAGCTGGGCCTGGCGCGCGGCACGATTGAGTCGGCCTATAGTTTGCTGGCTTCAGAAGGTTACGTACAGGCGCGAGGGCAGGCCGGAACGGTGGTCATGCCCGGACTGGAGCATATCGGTGGGACGCCATTGCCGGTCGAACCTGCTTCTGCGTCAATACCTGCCTTGCCGCAAACTCAGCCGGTTGCGCCGTTTCAGATGGGACTGCCCGCACTGGATGCGTTCCCACGCAAAATCTGGCACGTCTGGCTGCCCGTTGTGCGCGCAGTACTCAGATCCAGGATATGTTTATCCGCCCCTTGCCGGCGTGACGATATTGCGCGAGGCCATTGCCGGATATTTACGGGTGTCGCGTGGCATTAATTGCGTTCCGCAACAGGTATTTATTACATCAGGTTATCGAGACACCATTGAACTGGTGTCGCGCACGTTGCTGGCGGCTGGTGACAAGGCGTGGGTGGAAGATCCTGGCTACGGGCCGACCAAAGATATGCTCGCAAGCATGGGAATGGCGCTGGTTCCGGTATCTGTAGATGACGAGGGTATCTGCGTTGAGCAGGGTAAAGAGCGTGCAGCGGATGCCCGGCTGGCGATCGTTACGCCCGCGCATCAGAGTCCGTTGAGTGTGTCGCTGTCGCTGGCGCGGCGCCTGGCATTGCTGGATTGGGCTGCACACAGCAACGCGTGGATTGTCGAAGATGATTACGACGGTGAATATCGTTATCTGGGGCGTCCATTGCCCGCGCTTAAAAGCCTGGACGGCGAGGGCAGGGTGATTTATTCCGGCACATTCAGCAAGGTCATGTTTCCTGGCCTTCGTCTGGCCTACTGTGTTGTTCCTCAAGGACTGGTGACGCGGTTCGACGATGCTGTCCAGATACATGGCAGTGGGGCACCGGCATTAGTGCAGGCGATTGTGACTGCCTTTATGAAAGAAGGCCATTTCAGTCGCCATATTCAGCGGATGCGCCGCTTGTATGCAGAGCGCCGTGTAGCGGTGGCTGCAGGCTTGATGGACGTATTGGGAGAGCGGTTGCATGTGGAGCTGCAGCCAGGCGGCATGCACCTGATTTTGCGTCCCCGGGAGGCGCGGGTATGGATGACGTGGCGATTGCACGCAGAATGTGCGAGCAGGGCATGTTTGCGCATGGTCTTTCCTCATGGTATCTGAAGCCGCCTGTCACGCATGGCCTGTTGATAAGTTTTACCAATGTCGTCTCGCGCGATATGGCTCGACAGTTGGGTGAACGCATCCTGCCGTTGTTATAGGTTGGCGTGCGAACTATTGGTGGTGCAGGGCAATGCAGGACAGAATTAAATATAAGCGTCTGCTGTCGTGCAGTTGAGCATGCGATGTTGCCCAGGCTCATTTATGGCCTATCGTTAATCATCACTCTTGGCTCTTTTGCCTGGCCGTCTGCTGCTTTATTATGCGTCCATGGTTTTCATTTGGCATGAACAGCAGGCAACGGCACAGGCAGCAAGCCGTGCTCGCTAAATAAGCCATATATAGATTAAACGGCCGGACGGCCGGTCTCCCTGTTTGCCGGACCGGTGTATCTCAACCGCCATACTGTCAACCGTCATACATATTTTCGGAGTTCACTATGCAAGCCCGCTACGATTTTCCCAAAACCGCTCCTGCCGTCTACAAAGCCATGCGCGCCCTGGAAGAGGCTGTCATGCAGAATCCAGATCTGGAAAAATCCCTCATTCATTTGATCAAGATTCGTGCTTCCCAGATCAATGGCTGTACATTCTGCGTGAATATGCATTTGCAGGAAGCTCGCGCCGATGGCTTGAATGCACAACAACTGGATCTGCTTTGCGTCTGGCGTGAAGCACAGGTATTCAGCGCGAGGGAACTTGCGGTCATTGCCTGGGCCGAAGCCATTACGCTTGTTTCACAAACCGGTGCCCCCGATGAGGATTACAACGCCATGCGGCAATTTTTTACCGAGGCGCAGATTGCCGGCTATACCCTGGCGACCGTCGCAATCAATGGCTGGAATCGCCTGGTGCTGACCGCCAGAACCGTGCATCCGGTGGACGCGCCTGTTACTGCTGCTGTAGCAGCGGCCTGATCCCGAACTGGCTGCGTTGATATTAACGGGTAGCAGGATTCGATAGCAGGACGTGATTGGCGTGGATCCGCGTTGGCTGGTCACGCCATTATTGTTTTCAGACGGACAGATTGCGCCCGGGCGTGGTGCATTGCAGGTCAGGGGCGCGATGCCCGCTTTTAAGCTGCTGTTTTGAGATTATCAGCGCGCTCAAGAATACGCCATTGCAGAACCCGACTGCAGTCGGACGCTGTTGCGCAGGCTTTTCATTTCTACAGCTTGTTGCGAAATAGCCAGGCTGCAAGTGGCATGGTCACAAGTGTGATTCCCACAAATGGAATAAAGTCATGCCATAGCAGCGTGAGCGGCGCGCCTTCCAGATAGATTCTTCGCACCAGGTCTATGGCAAAGCGCAGCGGGTTGGCGTAGGTGACTATTTGCATGAATTGGGGCATGTTGCTCACCGGTGTTGCCAGGCCCGACAGCAGTGTGAGTGGCATAATCAGCACAAATGTGTAGAGCATGGCCTGCTGCATATTTGCGGACAGGGCCGAGATCGACAAACCGATCCCGACGATGGTGATCATGAACATCAGCATGGCCAGCAACAATGCCCAGAAGCTGCCGGTCATCGGAATATCAAACCAGTAAAGCGAGATCGCCAGCACCAGCATCGCTTGCGAGAGACCGATGGCAATGGACGGAAGGGCCTTGCCAATCATGATCTGCAGCGGCGTATACGGTGTGACCAGTAATTGGTCGAAGGTGCCCTGTTCGCGCTCACGCGCCACTGAGAGCGCCGCAAGCATGATGGTTTGTATCATGCTGAGCGAGGCGATCAGCGCCGGTACAATATTCCAGCGTGATTCCAGATTAGGGTTATACCAGGCGCGTGACATGACGGTCACTGCAGGTTTGGCATCCTGGCCATCGCGCTGGTTATAGGCCGATATGATCGCCTGCAACTGCCCGGCTGCGGATCCCGCTGTTGTGGAGTTGCGGCCATCCAGAATGACTTGCAAAGGTGTGGTATGGCCTGCCGACAGCAGGCGCTCAAAATCAGCACTGAAATGCACCACCAACAGGGCCGATCCTGTGTCAATCACATCTGAAATCTGGCTGGCAGAATCGAGCGTTGCGACCCGATGAAAAACCCCGGTGCCGTCAAAGCGCGCGATGAGTTCCGTGGATGCGCCGCCGCGACTTTCATCAAGGACGGCGTAGGGAACGTTAGTCAGATCGAAATTGGCGGCGTAGCCAAACAGCAGGCTTTGCAGGATCGGCGGCACGATCAGGATGACCCGATTGGCAGGATCCTTAAGTACCGCAATGAATTCCTTCTGGCAAAGATTGGCCAGGCGCAGCAGGTAGTTGAAAAAGGCCAGCATAGGGTTCAATCCAGTTTCTTGCGGGTGACAAAGCGTGCCAGCCCCAGCAAAACGATAGCGTAAATAGCCAGCACGCTGCAGTTTTTGATGATCAGCGGCCAGTAGTTACCGGCAAGGAAAAGCGATTTGACCAGTTCGAGAAAATAGGTTGCCGGGACCAGCTGGCCAATGACGTACACCGCTGTGGGCACATTGCGCAAATCGAAAATAAATCCGGTCAGCATCATGGCCGGCAGAAAGCTTGCCAGTAGTGCAACCTGGCTGGCCAGAAACTGGTTCTTGGTCATGGCAGAGATCAGCAGCCCGATGCCCAGGGAAACAAACATGTACAGCATGGATGCCAGCACCAAAACCCACATTGAGCCGTAAATAGGCACGTCGAACAGCACGCGGGCGGTTACCACGCACATCACCAGACCCAACAGGCCGATAAAAAAATAGGGGATGATTTTTGCGATCAGGATTTCGACAGGATGCACCGGGGTGACAAACAATGCCTCAATGGTGCCGCGCTCCCACTCGCGAGCCATGACCAGCGCAGTCAGAAAGGTTCCAACCAGTGTCATGATAAGTGCAATAAGCCCGGGAACCAGATACCAGGTGCTGTTGTTCGCGGCATTGAACCACATGCGATCTACAATCACCACCGCGCCCTGCGCGGCCGGACTGTGGCTGCGCGAGGCCTGCTTCTGTCCCCATATGGCTACCGCACCCTCCAGATAGCTTCTAATGGCACTGGCGCGTGTCGGGTCTGACCCGAGCAGCAGCGTTTGTACCTGGGCATCTCCGACAGATAGACGACGCGCGAAATCAGACGGGATTCTAAGAATGGCATCTGATTCATGCGCCTTCATCATCTCGGTGGCCTCATGCATGGATGTCACTTTGACCGGTACAAAATAGTCGGACAACTCCAGGCTGGAAACCAGGCTTTGCGCCACAGGCGAGGAGTCTTCCAGCACGACCGCCACTCGTGCATCACGTACGTCAAAGGTCAGCGCATAGCCGAAAATGAGAATCAGCGCTATCGGCAGGCCGATACCGATCATCAGGTTACTGGCGTCGCGCCACAGCTGGCGAAATTCCTTGCGTGTCAGTGATATCAGACGCAACCAGAAGCCGCCGCTACGATCCGAAGGCACTGCCCGCGCAAACTGCGGATCTCTGTTCATGCCGCCACCTTCTGGCCATTCTGGCGTTGGCTGCGTCCCTGCTCCACAATACGGATGAAGGCCGCTTCCATAGTCATCCTGTCAGTTCCGCCCGCCTGCGTACGTACTTCATCCGGTGTGCCGTACGCCACAAGTTTGCCTGCGTCCTGAATGACAATACGATCGCAATATTCGGCTTCTTCCATAAAATGCGTTGTAATCACAATTGTGGTGCCCCCACCGGCAAGCCTGGTTATGCGCTGCCAGAAGCCGCGACGCGCCAGGGGGTCAGTACCGCTGGTAGGTTCATCCAGAAACAGCACATCGGGCTCGTGCAGCAGTCCTACAGCCATGGCTAGGCGCTGTTTAACGCCGCCCGGTAACTGGCCCGCAGGCAGCTTCTCGTAACGTTGCAGTTCGAACTGCGCGGTAACGGCAGCAATACGCCGGACCAGCCGCTTACCCATGAGGCCATAGGCCCGGCCAAAAAAGCGCAGATTTTCCATCACGGACAGGTTGCCATACAGGGCGAACTTCTGCGAAACATAGCCAATACGCTGACGGGCTTCGGCGCGCGCCTTGCGCATATCCATGCCGGCCACTTCAGCGTGACCACTGGTGGCAGGCAGCAGCCCGCAAAGCATGCGAAAGGTTGTGGTCTTGCCGGCGCCGTTGGGACCAAGCAAACCGAAAATCTCACCGCGCTTGACGTTAAAGGTCGTGCTGTCCACGGCTGTAAATTCGCCGAACTTTCTGACCAGATCCCGGACATCAATCACAATACCGTTATGACCGTTTCCTGAAGCAGTGTGCGGGGCGTCCTGCAAGCGTGGCTGGTCTATGGTGCCTGCGGCGTTCTTACGGTTAGCGGGCGGCATCTGGTCCGAACCACCGTTGTTCGCAAGGTTCCCTGCAGCAGCATTCATATTCCGGGAAGCCTGACCGGTGGTTGTGCCCGTATCGATGCTATCGCTACTGCTACCGCTGCGCAGCAACACCATGAACCCATCCTCCAGACGCGCCTGTGCAGGTTCCAGCTGCCGCCCATTCAATTGCAATTGTGATGGCTCCGATTCGGGACGCCGTATGACACGAACGTCTCCCGCTTCCGGCACGGCATCAATAACGACGCTAGTGTTATCCAGCAACTGTGCCTGCAAGTCGCGAGGGTGTTCATCGCCGGTCGGCGTAACCAGATAGCACAAGTCACTTGCATGTGCACTGGTCATCTCCGGCGGGCCGCTGGAAAGCAGCCTGCCTTCATGCAGCACATAGACACTGGCGCAGCGTTCCGCTTCGTCCAGATACGCGGTAGTCAGCAGTACAGACAGTTGCTCCTGCTCTCGCAACTGCTGCACGATTTCCCATAATTCGCGCCGTGACAGCGGGTCTACGCCAACGGTTGGCTCGTCCAATAGCAACAACTGGGGCGAGCGAACCAGCGTACAGGCCAGGCCCAGTTTTTGTTTCATGCCGCCAGACAGTTTGCCAGCCAGGCGGGCGGTAAACCGCTTCAGGTCCGTCATTTCCAGCAGGTTGGCAAAGCGCTCCCTGCGCACGTCCTGTACAACGCCATGCAAATCGGCATACAGATCGAGATTTTCCTGCACGCTCAGATCTTCATACAGCCCGAATTTTTGCGGCATATAGCTGATGCGGTCCTGTACTGCCTGTGGATGGCGAGTGACGTCAATACCCAGCACCTGCAAGGTTCCTGTATCAGGACGCATCAGCCCGGATACAAGTCTGAGAAACGTTGTTTTGCCGGCCCCGTCGGGGCCGACAATCGCCGTGAGCTGGCCAGCGGCTACCTGCACATCCACGTTGTCCAATGCCTGCACAGTCGACCCAGTCTCCTTCACCTTGAAACGCTTACTGATACCGCTGGCGCTGACGGCCACGTCGGCACTTTCTGCCCCATCACCTTTTTTTTCGGCAAAACGACGACCCGTTGCTGCGGCAGCGTTGCCGTCAGCTGCAGGACTACGGCTGGTCATTTGTTTACTCCGGACGAGAGCCGCTTATCGGTATCAGGGGCCGCCTTGTCAAGTGCAATATTGACAGTTGCCGGCATGCCAAGACGTAGCCGGTTTTGCGGATCGTCAACCAGGATACGCACTTCATAGACCAGGCTGGTGCGCAGCTCTTCGGTCTGTACATTCTTTGGTGTAAATTCTGCCACAGGCGAAATATAGCCGACACGTCCGGAGATGGTTTCATCGGGATGGCTGTCGGTCATGATTGTGGCCGGCATATCGGGCCTGACGTGCCCGAGCTGGACTTCATTCACATAGGCTCGAACCCATTTGGGCGAGGTCAGGGCCAGGGTATAGGCAGGTTTGACCGGAGAGGCCATATCTCCGGGTTCCAGCAGCCGTGCGCGGACCACCGCATCGGTGGGTGATGTAAGGACGGACAGGGTCAATTGATGTTCCAGCAACGCCAGATTCGCTTTTGCTGCAGCCAATTCGGCCTGTGCCTGAGCAATATCCTCGTCGCGTGGGCCGATCTGCGCCAGCTTTAAGGCCTTGCGCTGGTTTTCCAGCTGCGCCTCGGCCACCTGAGCCGAGGCCAGTGTATCGTCCACTTCCTGTTTGCTGATCGCCTGGCCACCGGAGCGCGTCGCAATGTCTTTTAACCGTTTGTGGCGGATCTGCGCCTGCCGGGCCTCAGCCTGCGCCGCCCTGACCTGGGCCTGCAACTGCTCTACTTCTTCGGGGCGGGTGCCGTTTTTCAAACGTAATAACGCCTGCTCCTGTGCAGCTACTTGTGCCTTGGCCTGATCGGCCTGCAGTGCCAGACTGCGGGTATCCAGCGTGGCCACTACCTGGCCAGCCTTCACACTGTCGCCTTCTTCGACACGCATTTCGCGTACCCGGTCGCTGTTTTCAAAAGCCAGTGAAATCTGCCGGATATCGACATTGCCATAGAGCGTCAGATGATTGGCAGTTGGGGCAGGGCGCCCAAAAAACCACCAAGTACCTGCCGCGATGGCGATGATGCCAAGAACGACTACAACTGCAATTTTCTTATTCATGATTGAAATAATCCGTTCACCTTGTGTGTCGGGTAAGAGCAAATGAGCTATAATTCTAATTCAAATTTGAATTATATGTAAAGCACCCAGTCGTTATATTGATTCCAAATCTCATGATTGCAAAAAACAGATCTCCCAGCCAAAGCCCCCAGGCAGCCTCTTGGCAGTCTCCAGTGTTCGCAGCGGTCGCGCCAGTCGTAGCGATGGCGATGCGACAGTGCGTCATATTGTTGCGCAGGCCGGCGCCCTGTTTGCCGAACGCGGCTATGCGGATACAACCAGCAAGGCAATCTGCGAAGCCGCAGGCGTTAATATGGCAGCTGTGAATTATCATTTTGGCAGTCGTGATGGCCTGTACCTGGTTCTGCTCAAGGAAGTGCATCGCGAAGTCATGAGCCTGGATTTTGTGAGGCAGATCGGCCATAGTGCGGCGCCGCCTTCGGACAAGCTTTACCTACTGATCGAAGGGCTGTTGCGCGCAACTTATGATGCCAAAAGCTGGCATATTCGCTTGTGGGCGCGAGAATTGCTGGCGCCTTCACCCTTGCTGTCGCAAATTATGGAAGAAGACACGCTGCCCAAGTTCGAGGTATTACGCGATGTCATTATGGAGCTGACCGGCATGCAGGTAGCCGATCCGCAGTTGCTACGCTCCGTGTTAAGCGTCATCGGGCCGGTTATGATGCTGTTGATACTGGACCGGCGTATTGCCACCCCGATACAGCCGCTGTATTCGCACTCGGTCGAAGATATGGCTCGTCACATGCATACGTTTACGATAGCCGGATTGCAGGCGATCGCGCAACAGGCTGGCTATCCAGGCCCCGTAGCGTAATTGATTACGCTACCTTCAGCACCCCGGCTGCCGCCAGGCGGGCGATCTCGGCGGCTTCGTAACCCAGATCACGCAATACGCTCTCGGTGTGTTCGCCAATACGCGCGATGGGCTGCCGTGGCTGCAGACGCTGGCCGTCCATGCTGATCGGCAACAGGGGCATGGGCGTTTCTGATCCGTCTTCCAGTACCTGACGGCCCAGGCCACCGCTTTGCTGTAGGTGCGGGTCATCGAACAGTTCTTCAGGCTTGGTAATATAGGCAAACGGGATTTGCCGGGCTTCAAATATGGGCGCGAGCGCTTCGGCCTCCATATTCTTGAGCGTAGCGCCCAGTTCTGGAATCAGCCAGTCGCGCGCGAGCACACGATCGTTATTGGTTTTCAGGCGCGGGTCGAGATACAGATCAGGGCGCTGCAGAATCTCGCACAGTTCCTTCCATGGCGCATCGCCCGTTGCGGCGATAAACATGAGGCGGCCACCGGCCAGTTCGAAGGTATCATAAATACCCCAGGCGCTGATGCGTTCGGGCATGGGGTTGGCGGCCACACCTGTGACCGCATACTGTTGCATATGCTGGGCCGAGAGCAGCACGCAGTTTTCAAATAGCGCGCTTTGAATTTCTTTGCCCCGGCCGGTGCTGTTACGCTGAAATAGCGCGGCCAGGACACCCAGCGCACCGAACATGCCGCCCATGATGTCGTTTACCGAGGTGCCGGCACGCAGGGTCGGCCCACGGGACCCGTCATATAGGCCAGGCCGGCCATCATCTGCACCACTTCATCCAGGGCCAGGCGTTTCTCGTAAGGCCCCTGCAAAAAGCCCTTGTGCGACACATAAATAAGCCCCGGATTGCGCGCCTTCAGGCTGTCGTAATCAAGGCCCAGTGAAGCCATGCGGCCGGGCTTGAAGTTTTCGACAAAAACGTCTGCTGAATCAACCAGTTTCAGGACAGCATCAATGGCCTGCTGGTCTTTTATGTCAACCGAAATACTTTTCTTGTTGCGATTGAAGGTGCGGAAAAAACCGGCGCCGGCGCCCAGCAGTTCGCGGGTCTTGTCGCCGGTAAGCGGCTCTACTTTGATGACTTCGGCGCCCAGATCGGCCAGAATCATTCCGCAGGTAGGGCCCATGACCATATGGGACATTTCAACGACGCGGATACCTTCCAGGGGCAATGCTTGCGATGTGACAGAATTCATTGTGTTGCTCTTTGCTGCGTGAATGTGTTGGGCAGACCTGCCCGATTAATAAAGCCGTACAGGGGTTCCTGCGGCAAGGCCTGTGAGAGGATTTGCCGGCAGGTCAGCAGGCTTTGAACTGAAATACCGGTGTGATAGCCCATTGATTCGAGCATGAACACCAGGTCTTCGGTAACCACATTGCCGGTGGCGCCAGGCGCATGCGGGCAGCCGCCGATGCCGGCCAGTGAGGCATCAAATTCCCGGATGCCGTTTTGCAATGCGATAACCGTATTGGCCAGGCCCATACCACGGGTGTCATGAAAATGCATGCTGCGCAAACGCTCGCCTGCTACCGAACGCACCGCCGTAATGACCTGCTGCACCTGCGCAGGCGTGGCGTGCCCCGTTGTATCGGCAAGCGCCACGGTATCGGCGCCTGCTGCGATACTGCCGCGTACGACATTGCATACGTCATCTACCGGCACTTCCCCCTGCAGCGTACAACCGAACACGGTAGACAGGCCCGCGATCAGCGTCGTGCGAGCACCGTGGGCTTCAATCAGTTCACGGATACGGCCGAACTCCTGCACCATCTCCATGGGTGTGCGCCGGACATTGGCCAGGCTGTGCTGCGTACTGACAGAGATCGGCGCCACGATGCGGTGTACGCCGGCCTTCAGGCGTTTTCGGCGCCTTTCAGGTTGGGCACCAGCGCGGTGACGGTCAGCCCATCAAACTGCAGGGCATAGTCCACGATTTGCGCGGCGTCGGCCAACTGGGGCAACAGCCTGGGTGGAACGAACGAGGTAACTTCGATCTGGCGCAAGCCGGCATCGTATGCGGCGCTGATCCAGCGCTTCTTGGCTTCGGTCGGCATGGTGGTGGCGATGCTTTGCAGGCCATCGCGCAAGCCAACCTCCTGAATGTGGACATGATCTGTCATGACGGTTCCTTTACATTGATGGGAACAGTCTACGACGAATTGCCGTCTGCGGTAATGCCCGGATGGTCATGGTAACCATCAGGTTTCGTTATGGTTGGCGCGCTCCTGGCCTTTGCTCTACCCGGGCAAGTTACTGCCGGCCTGGGCCTGCAGATGATCAAAGAGCTTCTGGGCCGAGCCCGACAGCGCTTCGTTGGCGCGGGTACACAGCACGAAGTTGCGCCGCGCCCATGGATCGTCCAGCGGGATCAGCTCCAGATCATAAAGCCTGACATAGCGCTCCACGGCTTCGCGGGGCAGCGCCGCAATGCCCAGATTGGCTTCAATCAGCCGATAGGCCGCGTCAAAGGAACTGACATGTGTGCGATAGGTCAAGGTCTTGCCCTGACGGCCCGCGATATGCGACATCAGCGTATTCATGGAGGTTTGCATGGAAAAGCCGATTTGCGGATAGTCCAGCGTTTGCTCGAACATAAGCGATTTTTTGCCGGCCAGCGGGTGCGCCTTGTTGACCACGATCGCGAAATGGTCGTAGCGGTAGGGCGTCACACAGGTATTGCCGGTGGGCACGAAATCGCGGCAAATGCCGATATCGGCGTTGCCTTCTTCAATTTTCCTGGGTATATCACTACTGAAATGCTCTTCGAGATCAACCTGGATGTTCGGGTGGGCTTCCAGGAATGAGGTCAGGTCCGCCGGCAAAAATTCCATGATGGCCGAGACGTTGGACAGCAGTCGCACATGGCCCTTGACGCCCAGGGCGTGCTCACTCAATTCGCTTTGCAGCTTGCGATAGTCCACCATGATACTGCGGGCGTGTTTTAGCAGTACCTGACCGGCTGACGTAGGGGTTACACCACGCTGGCTGCGCAACAACAGCGGTGCACCAATTTTTCTTTCTATTTCTACCATGCGCTTGCTGACGGCAGCAGCAGACAGTAACTCCCGCTCGCCGGCACGGGCAATGCTGCCGGTTTCACACACGGCGATGAACAGATACAGGGACGTAGGATCAATGGACCACAAATCAAACTCGCGAAAATCAGGTTTGATCGGGATTAGAGCATCGGTAGCCATGTAAGTAAATAGTGAAAAACCATGCAAGAGCACAGCAGCCGCCAACCTGGCTACCTTGATAAAGCCGTCAGGAGCGCGGCAGGGCCATTTTACCGACCCGGCCTGCTCCAAGTATTAACTGCCTTATTTGAGCAGCGCTGCGCTCTCGTCGATGTCTTTTTGAATGGTTTTGCCAAACGTTTGAGGATCGGAGACAACAATATTGAAGCCAAGGCGTTCGAGCTTGTCTTTGACCTCTGCTGTGGCAAACACATCCTTGACGGTGGCCTGCAGCTTATCGCGAATGTCATCGGGCAGGTTGGCCGGAGCGATCATGCCAAGCCAGGGTTCGTAAACATAGTCGGTAACCCCTGCTTCGATTAATGTGGGCAGATCAGGCAGGATCTGGCTGCGTTTGGAAGACGTTACTGCCAGACCGCGCAGCATGCCACCCTTGATTTGTTCCGAAACGCTGGCCACGGCCAGAAAGGCGACCTGGATCTGGTTGGAGACCAGATCATTCACAATTGTATTGCCGCCCTTATAGGGAATATGGGTCATTTGCACACCCGCACGCTTCTCGAAAAGTACACCGGCCAGATGCAGGGCCGTGCCGACACCGGCCGATCCGTAATTGAGGCGTTTGGGCTCTTTCCTGGCCGCGGCAATCAGCTCGTCCAGGGTTTTGTAGGGTGATGTATTGGGTACGGCAATTACCAGCGGCGAGGTCACCAGATTGGATATCGGGGTAATGTCCTTCACTGAATCGTAGGGCAGGTTCTTGTGCAGGCTTGGGTTGACCGCATGGTTCGAGGAGATCAGCTCCAGGGTATAGCCATCGGGTTTGGCGCGAACCAGTTCGCGAGTGCCGGATATGTTGGATGCGCCGGCCAGGTTTTCCACCACGACAGATTGCTTGAGGGCCTGCCCCATGCTGGGTGCAAAGGTGCGGGCCAGGTTATCCAGCCCCGAGCCGGGTGAACTGGGCACAATCAGCCGAATGGGACGTTCAGAAAAACTGACTTCGGCCTGGGCAGCAGGCGCAAGCCCGAGTGCAACGGCACAGGTCAGCAGGAAAAAAGAGGGGTTCAGACGCATAAAGTTTGTCTCCGTGTTGGTGATCACGGCGCAATCACCACTGTGTTTATTTTGTAATTGAATCCTGTTGCCGTACAGGAAAGGCGCCGATTGTAACGCCATGGCCACCCGTAACAGCTTCGGTTGAAGTCTAAGCCGGATTTTGCGTCTGTGTAAGCTACCAAAAGTCATGGACAACATCACCTTTGGTGATGGCAGAGCGCTGGTCGCGAGTTGAGCGCCAACTTCGAGGGGGCGCTCGCGCAGTCAAGGTGCTCATGGACAACGTAGCCGCCAGTGGTGTCAGGTCGACTCCAATCACAAATGAAAGCGCGAGGGTAAACACCTCCTGCGGCGCGGGTTTTTGCCCGGCGGCTTGAAACCGGGTGATTGCTTGCACGGTACGAGATAGCAGCGTTCACAAACTTTCAAAGCCCGGCAGCGGCGTTTGCCTAGAATGAATACTTACATTTGCTTGCTGCCACAAGGCGGCCCTCACATACAAAGCGATCTATGCTCATACATGAACTTGCTCAATACGGCGCCCGGGAAAGCGGTGAACGCACGCTGACCGAACCGGTACTTCATCATACGAAGCGGGCCGTGCTTGACTGGCTGGCCGCGCTGTATCCCGGTACGCGCATGTCCCCCGGTGTAGAACTGGTTCAGGCGCATACGGATGAAACCGGTGTCGGTTTTGCCCGCCTGCCTGGGTTTGGCACTACTACCTTTCCGGCCACAGCCGCCTGGATCAACGGCAGTGTGTCGCATACGGTGGAGTTCGATGATATTTTCCGGGATGGTGTCTATCACCCGGGCTGCCCTGTCATATCGGCAGCACTGGCGGCGGCCGATACGCGAGACGCTGACGGCCTGGCGTTTATGACGGCGATCGTGGTGGGGTATGAAATATCTACCCGACTGGCTGCCGCCATTCAACCTGCGCACTATCGCTATTTTCATACGACGGGAACGGTTGGCAGTATTGGCGCCGCCGCAGCCGTGGCAGCGCTGTATGCGCCCGGCGATCAGACCGTGATGCAACATGCGATCGCTACTGCAGCGACGTTTGCTGCCGGCTTGCAACAAGCGTTCCGCTCCGACGCCATGACCAAGGCCCTACATGCCGGGCATGCTGCCGCGGTGGGCATACGGGCGGGCACAGCCGCCGCGGCCGGCGTAACCGGCGTGGCCGACATTCTGGAAGGTGAGGCTGGCTTTGCTGCGGCATTGGGTGGAACGCTGAATCTTCCGCTGGTGACCGCCGGGCTGGGCGTGGACTACAACATTACCCGCATTACCCAGAAAAATCATGGCTGTTGCGGCCATACCTTTGCTTCCATCGATGCCGCACTCGCGCTGCAGCAGGAACATGGGATCCAGCCGAATGACATCGCATCGATCCACATTGCAACCTATCAAACGGCGATCAACGTGACTGGAAATGCGGATCCGCTCACGGCATTTGAAGGCAAATTCAGCTTGCCCTATGTGGTTGCCATGCGCTGCGTCATGGGTCGGTCAGGCTGAACGCCTTCGATACTGAGCGACTCACCGATACGGATACGCGCGCCCTGATGAAAAAAATCTCGTTGACTGCAGATGAGGCGCTGACCGCCGCGTTCCCGCGCCACCGCTCCTCGCGTGTGACGATTGTGATGAACAGTGGCCAGGCTCACGAATACTATGCCCAGGATCGTAAAGGGGATCCGGAATGTCCGCTAGACGATAACGAACTTAATGACAAATATGATGAGCTGGTCACGCCGGTGCTGGGCGCCAGGCTGCGGCCGCACTCAAATCGCAGGTCTGGATGCTTGAAGCCCTGCAGGTACGGCAGCTGTCGCTTGGCTGATGCTAAACACAATAAAAATTTCATAATGAAGTAGTGGTAATGATGATGACACATGACGATCCAAATCAGCGCAGCGCTTGTTCTTCGACGCGTCGAACCTTTAACAGGGCCTTGCTCAATCCCGCGTCGGTCGCCCTCATTGGCGCCTCGAGCAATCAGAAAAAAAATACCGCCCGCCCCTTGCATTTCATGCAGAAACACGGCTTTGCCGGCACGATTTATCCGGTCAATCCGTCAGCCACGCATATCAATGGTGTCAAAGCCTGGGGCAACATCGACCAGCTCCCCGACAACGTGGATCATGCCTTTGTGATGATTGACAGTGCCGGAGTGGCCGACGTGGTGGAGCAATGCGCCCGTAAAGGTATCGGCGTGATTACCATCTACTCCGACGGCTTTGCCGAGGCGGGTGATGAAGGCATCCAAAGGCAACGGGACCTGTGTGTGACCGCAAGACGTCTGGGTGTACGAGTGCTGGGGCCCAACAGTATAGGCCTGGCCAACGTGCACAGCGGTGGCGTCATTTCTGTTAATGCCGCGTTCGAAATGGATAATCTGACAGCGGGCGATATCGGCATTATTTCGCAGAGTGGCTCGATGATGGGCTCGCTCATGTCCCGTGCCGCAGCGCGCGGTTTTGGTTTTTCCCACCTGGTCTCTGTTGGCAATGAAAGCGATATTTCCGTTGGTGAAATACTGGACGCCATGGTGGATGATGATGCGACCCGCGTGATACTGCTGTTTCTGGAAACCCTAAGGGATGTAGACACCTTAAGCGGCGCGCTGGAACGGGCGCGCAGCGCCGGCAAGCCGGTGATTGCATACAAGCTGGGGCGCTCGGAGCAAGGAGATGCATTGTCGCAATCGCACACCGGTGCCATTGCCGGCAATGACGCGGCCATGGACGCTTATTTTCGGGCGCATGGCGTCATACGCGTCAATATGCTGGAAGCGCTTTTTGAGATCGCGCCACTGGCTGCGCGCTATGCGCATTTGCGGCCACAGGCCTGGTGCGATACGCCGGCGCGTGTGGCGGTCATTACCACCACCGGCGGGGGCGCGGCAACCGTGGTCGATAACCTGGGCCTGCGCGGGTTTGTTGCGGTTGCTCCGCCTGCGCAATTCATTTCGCATATGGCCTCGCGAGGCCTGAACATACGCCAGACGCCGGTCATAGACCTGACCCTGGCGGCAAGCAGTGAACAGTACCAGGACTTGCTGACCGAAATCATGCAGACCGACTGGTGCGACGCGGTGTTATGCATCGCCGGCTCTTCGGCGCAATTTCATCCGCAATATGCGGTCCAGCCCATACTGAATGCAGTTGCAACCGAGCACGGTAACAGCAAACCATTGGTGGCGTTCCTGTCGCCAGAAGCACAGGCTTCTTTGCAGTTGCTGCAAAAAAACACCGTCGCTGCCTTCCGTACTCCCGAATCATGCGCCGACGCATTGGCCGCGTTTTTCGTGCCGCTGGTAAAGCGCCAGACAGGGCCATTGCCGCCTGTGATGTTGCCAGACGGCTGCCCGGCTGGCGGCAACTTGAGCGAGCCGGAGGCCATGTCGGTCTTTGCTGCGCTGGGCATTGATGTGGTTGCTTCCGCCATGGTGCAACCGCATGCGCCTGACCATTCAATTAACTATCCGGTGGTACTGAAGGTTGTCTCGCGGGACATTCTTCATAAAACCGAAGCTGGTGGCGTCAAGGTTGGCATTGATTCGGACGAATCTCTGGCGGCTGCGTTGAACACGATGGCTGATCAGGTCAAGACCCATTGCCCACAAGCTGTGATAGACGGCTATATGGTTCAGAAAATGGAAGGCCGCCTGATCGAATTGATGCTGGGCTATCGGCACGACCCGCTGGTTGGCCCGACCGTGATGCTCGGCGCCGGTGGCATCACGGCTGAACTCAAACCCGATTTTTCACTGCGCCTTGCGCCAGTGACCGAGCAAGTGGCCTGGCAGATGATCCATGAAGTGAAACATACGCAATTGATCCGCGGCTACCGCCACTTGCCGCCAGGGGATTGCAACGCGCTGGCCCGCGCCATTGTTGCCATCTCCAGGCTGGCGCTGATCGACTCTCAACCGGTGACCGAAGCTGAGATCAACCCGCTGTTTGTGCGAGCAGACGGCGTTGTCGCGGTTGATGCCGTTGTCCGTTTGCGCGAAATATCACATTTGTAATAACTATCAAACAAGTTTATAGCAGGAGTATAAAAGACATGGATTTCGAACTCAATACAGAACAAAAAGGATTTGAGTCGGCGGTGCGCCGCTTTGCCGAAAATGAATTGCGCGATGGCGCGGTTGCGCGTGCACATAGCCAGGACTATCCATGGGACATATCCGGTCGCATGGCTGATCAGGGTTTGCTTGGCATCACCATTGCTGAAGCAGACGGCGGGCTGGGCGGCACATTGATGGATGCCGTGATTGCCATACAAACCGTGGCATCGGTTTGTCCGCGCAGTGCTGACGTGGTTCAGGCGGGCAATTTCGGTGCGATCCGTGTGCTGGCTGAGTATGGATCCGATTTTCAGAAAGAGAAATATCTGAAGCCGTTGCTGGCAGGCAAGGCGCTAATCGCAGTTGGCATGACCGAACCAGATGCCGGCTCAGCCGTGACAGAGCTCAAAACTACCGCCACGCGTGACGGCAAGGGCTGGCGTATCAATGGAACAAAAATTTTCACGACACACGGACCGCATGCCGACTTCATTCTTGCCTACGTGCGCTTCGGACCGGGTACCAAGGGTATCGGCTCAGTCATGATAGAGACCAGGGCAGAGGGGATGCGATTGGGCAAACGCTCCGCCTTTATGTCCGACGAGGAATGGGTCGAAATTTTTATGGACAATGTCTATGTGCCCGATGAGCAAGTCGTACTGGGTGAAGGCGGATTTAAAAAACAGATTGCCGGTTTCAATGTGGAGCGGCTTGGCAATACCTCGCGTTCCCTGGCGCTGGGGCGATACGCCTACGAAGAGGCCAGGCAGTGGGCGCTGCAACGACGCCAGTTTGGCAAATTGTTGTGCGAGTTCCAGGGTATTCAATGGAAGTTTGCCGATATGCGCATCAAGCTTGATGCCGCACAGTTGCTGTTGTACAAGGCGGCCTCTGGCGCAGACAGCGGCTTTCCTTCACCTACCGAAACGGCCATCGCCAAGGCGTATTGCAACCAGATCGGCTTTGATGTGGCCAACGAGGCATTGCAGGTGATGGGCGGCATGGGTTATAGCCGTGAATCGCTGGTGGAATATTGTGTGCGTCGCTGTCGCGGCTGGATGATTGCGGGCGGCTCCATCGAGATTCTTAAGAACCGCATTGCCGAGGGGGTTTTCGAACGAACATTCTCGCAGCGGGCCTCGTAAGCTGCCTATTGCAATCAAAGAATATGTATTGCAATTGCGATATAGGGTTAACTCCAATGAGCGATTGGCGCAGCTGTGTTTTATTATGAATACTGTTGAATGCAAAAGAATACATATTTTTAAAGGAACAAACAATGAGTCAGATTCACCTGGCAAGTGCAAAACAGACATGCAGCGAAGCAGAATGGCAGGCGCGCGTAGATCTGGCTGCCTGCTACCGCCTGATGGCGCACTACGGCATGTCGGATATGATCGCCAATCACATCTCGCTGCGTGTGCCTGATGAAGAAGATGCTTTCCTGATTAATGCCTATGGGCTGCTGTACGAAGAGATTACGGCATCCAGCCTGCTCAAAATTGATCACAAAGGCAATCTGTTGAGCTCGCCGGACTTCGGTGAACTCAACTACGGCGTAAACAAGGCGGGCTTTGTGATCCACAGTGCGATCCACGAAGCCGCCGGGAAGTGGCCTGTGTGATTCACACCCATACCTGGGCCGGGATGGCGGTCTCCTCGCTCAAATGCGGGTTATTGCCACTGAATCAGACGGCCATGCGTTTTCTGCGCATTGCGTATCACGACTACCAGGGGGTTGTGCTGGATCTGAGCGAGCAGGAGTCGCTGGTCAGGGATCTGGGTGCGTCCGAAGCCATGATCCTGCGCAATCACGGCTTGCTTACCGTGGGCAACACCATAGGCGAGGCGTTCAACTGGATGCATCGCCTGGAGCTGGCCTGCCGTGCCCAGATTGCCGCCATGTCCTGCAATACACCGTTGAACGAGGTGAGCGCATCGGTGCTGGAAGAAACCTATAAAAATTACCAGCCCGGCACGCGTCGCCCCTACGGGTTGATGGAGTGGCCGGCATTACTGAGAAAAATGGAAAGGCTGGATCCGAGCTTTATGGACTGAGCCGGCGCTTTTATGTATGGCAGTGTCCGGCTATCGCGATCAGCCGCGCGCGCCGGTGCGGAACAGTAGCCGGTCTGCAAAACGAGTTGTGGTATTACCAATGCAAGCAATATGGACGCCACTGCGGTGATCCATGAGCGCGCGCGCATATCTGCGGCTGCGTGCGGGAAAAGAGCAGGGAAAAAGAGCAATTTACAGATGTAATTACTTCAATAAAGACGAGGAGACAGAACATGTACAGGTGTAATTCAAAGATCGGGCAGGCCGCCGTTTTGGCCACACTTATGGCCATGCACGCGGGAGCATCAACTGCCCTGGCGCAAGACTGGCCGACCAAGCCGGTGAAAACGGTGGTTGCCTTTACTGCCGGTGGCACCACCGATATTATTGCGCGCGAAGTAAGCAATGAGCTGGGCAAGATGTGGGACCAGAGCGTTGTCGTAGAAAACAAGCCGGGTGCAGCCGGTAACATTGGTACCGGTGCTGTGGTCAGCGCCAAACCAGATGGCTATACGATACTGATGAATTCTATCGGCCCCATCGCTGTCAATCCCTACATTTACGCCAAACGCGACTTTAATACAATGACTGATCTGCGCGCAGTGGTATTGGTGGCTGATGTACCCAACGTGCTGGTTGTGGCGCCTTCACTGAATGTCAAATCGGTACAGGAACTGACTAAACAGATTGAGGCCAAGCCGGGATCATTCAATTGCGCGTCTACCGGTGTCGGCACGGCCGCGCATTTATCATGCGCCATGATGGCCAAAACCCGCAATCTGACCGTCACGCATATTCCCTATAAAGGCGCGGATGCCTTGAATGATGTCATGTCCGGACGCGTGCAGTTCATGTTTGCCACATTGCCTTCGGTCATGGGAAGTATCAAGGGAGGCAAGCTAATCCCGCTGGCTGTGTCTACCACGAAACGCTCGCCTGCACTTAAAGACGTACCAACCATGCAGGAGGCTGGCTACAAAGACTTTGCCATGGGATCCTGGTTCGGCTATTTTGCGCCGGCAAAAACACCAGACAATATCATTCAGAAACTAAACAAGGATATCAATACCGTATTACAGAACCCCACGGTCAAAACCAAGCTGTCCAATGAGGGTGCCGAGCCGGTGGGAGGTACTGCCGAATCCTTTACCCAATTTGTGAAGGCGGAAAACGAGAAGTGGAAGGCATTTACGGCGGAAATGAATATTTCTGCAAAATAAGCCGTTGCCGCCTCCAATTGCGGCCGGACTGGTTCATTATCTTCCCATGATGGGCAGGCGTATCTGCCTGCCTTTCTCCTTACTCTCTATTGCACTTGAAAACCATGGCAACACAGGCATTGAATGTACTGATCTCGGCAAAGGCGCTGGCGTATGTGCGCGAGGCTGCAAGGGCGCGCTACGGCCTGGATCAGATCCACTTTATACCCTATAACGGTCGGCAGCTGGATGAGCAGACCCTGGCGCAGGTTGATATTGCATTTGTGTCACGGGATATCACGGGGCGTTCAACCAAGTATGTACTGGATCCTGCAACGGACAGCTTTTACCGGATGATGGAGCAAGCGCCTAACCTGCAGTGGGTGCATGTTCATTCGGCGGGGGTGGATCGCCCGGTCTATGTACGCTTGCGTGACAAGGGGCTCAAGGTAACCAGTGCCACTGGCGCACTGTCGGGGATTGTCGCGCAAAGCGTGCTGGCTGCGGTGTTGGCGTTGAACCGGCGCTTCCGTTTTCTGGAACAGGCACAGCGCGAGCATGTCTGGGCGCCGCTGCTGGATGAATTGATGCCAGCGGATCTGCAGGGGCAGCACGTGGTGCTGGCCGGCTGGGGGCCCATAGGGCAAACCATACAGCGCTATCTGGACATGCTTGGCATGCGGGTGACCGTATTGCGCAACAGCGCCGTTACCACCCCGACAGACATTTCCATGGTGTCATACGACGCCCTGCATCGGATACTGCCGGAAGCCGACTGGCTGATCCTGGCCTGTCCGTTGACGGAAACGACGCGTCGGCTGGTTGATCGCAAGGCGCTGGATGCGATGAAAGCGGGCGCCTGTATTGTTAACGTGTCGCGTGGCGAGGTCATTGACGAAGCGGCACTGATCGAGGCTTTGGGGAGCGGTCATATCGGCGGCGCGTATCTGGATGTAGTGGAAAAAGAGCCGCTTGCATCGGATTCACCGCTGTGGGATATGCCAAACGTCATTGTATCGCCGCATACGGCCGGCCATTCCACCGGTAACGAAGCACGTGTCGCCGACATTTTCCTGGAAACCTGAACAACTGGGTTCAGGGGCGGCCATTGCGCAATCTGGCGCGTTAACGACTGAACGCAAGGGTGCCGGAGACCCGCATCATTGCATCAGCGCATCCAGCAACTCGCGAATCAGCGGCTGCTGCGCGTCTATGGCCTTGACACAGACATAGAACTGGCGTTGTGCCCAACTATCATTCAGATGCAACAGTTGCAGCCCCATAGGCTGCAAATAGTTGGCCGCGATTTTTTCGGGCACCACGCCAATACCCAGGCCTTCCATGATCATCCGGCAGCGCGCTTCAAAATTGGAGACCTGCAGGTTCACATTGGGCGGGCGCGACAGTGAGGGTTCCACATAGGCCAGAAAAGAGTCCAGCGAATGGCGGGGAAAGTAGCCAAGCAGGTCGTACTCCAGCGCTTCCTCAAGATACAGTGACTGCCGTTGCGCCAGCGGGTGCCCATTTGGCACGACCAGCCCTACCCGATCCTGTTTGTACGGATAGGACACGACGCCCGTGGCTGGCTGGTCTGCATGATAAATCCCAATATCGCCCGAATCCTCTGCGATTAGCCGTGTACATCGTAGCTGTGGCACTCGACCAGATCGATCCGCAGTCGGCTATGGCTTTTAAGGTACGACGCCATCTGCTGCGGCAGGAACTGCAATATGGTTGACGGATTGGCCAGCAGTCGCAATTGGGCTTTTCCGTCATTGGCAAATTCGTGAATCAGATTCTCGGTCAGGCGCAAGTTGCGCAGGATGGATTTGGCGTGCTGGTATAGCAACATGCCCGCCGGTGTGGGTTCAACCCCGCGGCCGTGCCGCGAGAGCAGGGTTTTGTCCAGATGCTGTTCCAGGTCGGTAATGCGCTTGCTTATTGCGGATGTCACCAGATTTTCGCGCTGCGCCGCCCGGGACAGGCTTTTTTCCTCTACGGCAGCAACAAAGGCTTCCAGGGAAGGGATATCCAGCTTTTTCATGCGTCTCTCTTATGTGTATTCTGGTGGTCGCAAGCCGACCCATGAGGTGCTGCAAAATCATAACACGAACAGCAGGGCAGAAAAAAACCGCCATTGCATTTGCAATAGCGGTCCTTAAGCCCTTGCGGGCGGCCTTGCCGGCAGACCCAGAAGATCTGCCGCTGGCTTAGCCTATCTTGGCGTCGTTGGCTGCCTTGTTCATATTGTGTGTAATGAACCATTGCTGAGCAATGGACAGCACGTTATTGACGCACCAGTACAGCACCAGGCCGGCCGGGAACATAAACATCATGGCGCCGAAAATAAGCGGCATGAACATCATGATCTTGGCCTGCATCGGATCCGGTGGTTTCGGATTCAGACGCATCTGCAGGAACATACTGGCCATCATGAAGATTGGCAGAATGAAGTAGGGATCGTGTACCGACAGATCGTGAATCCAGCCGATCCAAGGAGCACCGCGCATTTCGACGCTGGCCAGCAGGACCCGATACAAGGTCAGGAAGACCGGGATCTGTACCAGAATCGGCAGACACCCACCCAACGGATTGATTTTTTCATTACGGTACATTTCCATCATGGCAGCGTTGAGCGCCTGACGGTCATCACCGTACTTCTCTTTCATGGCCTGCATGCGCGGCGCGACGTTCTTCATCTTCGCCATGGATTTGTAGCTGGCGGCCGATAGCGGGAAGAAAATCAGTTTGATCAGGACGGTAAGCAGAACGATGGTCCAGCCCCAGTTGCCCACAATCGAATGGATCCATTGCATAACCGCAAACATGGGCTTGGCAATGATCGTGAGCCAGCCGTAATCGACCACAACGTCCAGGCCGGGAGCGACAGAAGCCAGTGCATCCTGGTCCTGCGGACCGACCCAAAGCTCAGCATTGGTGGTGATACTGGCACCAGGCGCCAATGTGCCCAGCGGCTCGACGGTGCTGACCGCGTACAAGCCTTCGGGAGTTTTACGCAGGTTATAAAGCCGATCTTTGCCTTCCGGTGGTACCCAGGCGGTGACAAAATAATGCTCGATCATGGCGATCCAGCCGTCTTTGGCCTGCTTAATATACTCGGCGCTGTTTTTATCTATGTCTGAAAAAGAGAATTTCTGAAAGCGTCCCTCTTCAGTGTAGATCGCCGGACCGGTAAAGGTATGGTAAAAACTGGAGGCCCCCGGAGGATCTTTGCTGTCACGGGTGATCTGCAGATACTGCGATGGCTGTTGCGGTTCCTGGCTGGTATTGGTAATCACATCCTTTACGTCAACCCGGTACGTTCCCTTGTTGAAGGTATACGTACGCGTTACTTTCAGGCCGCCCGATTCGGATTCAAACACAACCGGCAGCGTATCGCCGGTCATGGTTGTCTCGGTCGACACCAGCTTGAACGGTTTGTATTGGTCAGGATAGTTTTTCTTCTGGCCTGCCGGGGCAACAATACCGCTTTGTACCGTATAGCGCGAGGTCTCGTTGTTTTCCAGCAGAACGGCAGACTTGGTTTCATCAGCCGTATCCCGGTGCTTGCGCAGTTCGGCATGGACCAGTTGCGCACCCATCGTATCGAACTGGAGACGGAACTCATCGGTTTCGACGTCAACAATCTCGGATGGTGCGCTAGTGGCAGCCTGTGCCTGGGCAGGCGTGGTTGACGCACCCGGCACTGCTGGTGCAGACGGCGTATCGGCTTGCGGTGTTGCCGAAGCCGGTGCAGTATTATCCTGCTGCGCGACCTTGGGCTGTTCGCCAAGAAGAGAGGGATGACCGGTATAGGTTTGCCAGTTGTTCCACAGCATAAATGCCGAGAAAACAAATATCATCCAGAGTATGGTGCGTCGGATATCCATGTAACCTGATTACAGTAAGAGCGGTTGGAAAAACGCACTAGTGTAACCCAGTGCATATTGCGGGAATGCGGTTTTGCAGGCAGTCTACTGAAATTATTCATGATTTGCCGCGGTTGTGGCGCCTGTGGAGGCCTTGGCCGGCGGCACCGGATCATGACCGCCCTGGCTAAAGGGATGACAGCGACAAAGCCGTTTGGTTCCCAGCCACAGGCCCTTGCCGGCCCCGTGCGTGTGAATGGCCTGTTCCATGTAAGCAGAGCAGGTGGGGTAAACCGACAGGACTGACCGACCCAGGGACTGATAAAGTACCGGTAAAAACGGATCGGCGCAATCAGAATCTGACGAATCATGGCCGTTCCTTGTGCTCGGGTCGCGGGGCCAGCGCGCGTGCAAAGTGGCTATCGACTTCCTGGCGCACTCGTTGCCGCAGCACGGTCAGCGAACACGGTTCGATCTTGCCGTGCAGGCGCACCAGATAGTCTGCGGCCGGCAGGTTCAGGCGGTGATGACGAAAGGATTCGCGAATAACCCGCTTGATGGTGTTGCGGGTTGTCGCTCGCACAGCAAAGCGCTTGGCGATAATCATACCCAGCCTTGCTGTGGGCTCGGGCAAAGGGGGCGAGGGCTGCGCGTGGTTCAGAGTGAACAACGCCCCCCGGGACACACGTCTTCCTTTCAGAAGATTCGTGAATTCAGAGGGGCGGTGCAGTCGCGCCGCTTTGGGATAGGTGGCGCTTTGCATGAAACGGACAGGAACCGTCTTCTGCCTGGTCAGGCGCGATCGGATCGGGGTCCGGATCGCACTCAGACGGCCAGACGTTTACGGCCTTTGGCGCGGCGAGCGTTGATCACGGCGCGGCCACCACGGGTTTTCATGCGGACACGAAAGCCGTGTGTGCGTTTGCGACGAGTTACGGAAGGTTGGTAAGTACGTTTCATGGAAATTCCACCAAAAATAAAGAGCTAAAGTTAAATACGGCTACTGCCGGACGGTTTGTTCGCCGCCGCTAGTCAAGACAAAAGCATTGATACGGTGACTCTGCCCGCAGCCAAATCTCACAGGGTGAGGTTCCGGCCGATAACGGGTTACAGCAAAGGCTGACCGCAGGCTGTCTGTTGCGTTGTGTCGCCATGCCAGCCTAATTGGCTGTTTCACTGACGATCCATCACATTGTTCTGCGCCGCTCCAGGATCGCGTGTTGCCACTTGCAATCCGTATGAGCGGGCTGGTTTGCTGCCCGACCCTGGCCGCCCATTGGGCAACCGACTTGCTTGTCGTGTGCCCGGTGCCGGTTGCAGCCCGCATGCGCGGACATGAGCAACATGGCAGAAAGCGAACCGACAACAGCAAAGCCCAGGTTCACAACCCATTGAATAACAAGGGAAATGTCGAACCTGCTTAA